>CBDAUF010000001.1:0-1966106 GCA_965200535.1 Alphaproteobacteria bacterium
TCTGCGCCTTCAGGTCGGAGACCTCGTCCGCGGCCGCCGGCAGCGTACAGAGCACGAGTGCCGTACAGACGCCGCCCAGCAGCGCCGTCTTCGATCTTCCGTTTCTCATCTCTTGTCTCCCTTCATGGTTTGTCTAATGGAATGCCTATGGTCAGAACGCCCGGACCACCCCGAGTTCCGCCGCCGTGCGCGTGTAGTCGTGCAGGTCGATGCTGCTCTGCCGCCACTCGTGGCGGACCGTGATCTCCGGCATGAAGCCGAACAGGTCGAGGCGCCGGCTGGATACCGTCACCCGGCCCCCCAGGGTGCGGTCCTTGCGCGCCTCGGGGCCGAAGATCAACTGTGGAGCATCGTAGCTCCGGCGGCTGTAGAACGGCCCGCCGCTCACCACGAAGCCCTGCGGCAGCTCCTGCGACACCGAAAGCCCGACGCTGTACTCGCGCCACGAATGGGCGGCGCTGTCGAGCTCTTCCCGGCGCATGCCGCCATCGGCGCGCAGCAGCGTTGCCTGCCCGAGCGCGTGGGCGAGTCCGAGCCCGGTGCTGTACAGGATGCCCGCCCCGAGAAAGCTCTCGTAGCGGATGCGTTCGGCCCCGGCCGATGCGCTGACCCGCCAGGCCGGCCCTGCCATCCAGTCGCCGGCGATATCCGCACCAGCCGCCTGGCTGTAGGCCGCGCCGCCGAGATGCCGTATGCGGGTCGTCAGCCGCGGGCGCAGTTCGAAGTCATCGAACAGTATTCGGGGACCGGCGCCGATCGATACGGTGCGGTCGTTGAACTGGCTCTGCCGGTAGGTGCGGGTGTGGAGGCCGGCGTCGAGGCGCAGTCTGAGATCGGGGGAGAGGCGGGCCTCGTATCCCCCGCGCACGCTGGCGCTCAGGCCCACGCCGCTGGTCCGCCGTGCATCGTCCGACAGCTGCGCGGGCAATCCGAACAGATCGACCAGGCGGGCGCCGGTGGCGGCGTTGATGTTGCTGTCGGGGGCGACGGCCATGGAACCGGTGACCCACCACGACTTGCGGCGTCTGATCTCGTCGAGGAAGGCAAGCGCGCGGGCGCGCGCGGCGGGCGGCAGGTCGTCGGCGCCGAGCGCCTGGCGGAAATGGTATGCGGCGCTGTCGTCGTCGCCGGTGCGGAAGTAGGACAATGCCAAGTCGAGGCGGACGCGGAGGAGGTTCGGGTTGCGTGCGAGCACGGACCGGAAGCGGTCGATGGCGGCCAGCCAGTCTTGGCGGGCGGCGGCGATGGTGCCGTGCAGGAAGTCGAGTTCGTTGGCGTTGGCCTCGCCGGGGGGCACACCGCGGAGGATGAAGGCGGCATCGTCGGGCTTGCCGGCGGCGAGCGCCAGGCGGGCGGCTTCGAGCATGCGGTCGGGGGTGACCGGCGGGGCGGCCCGCTCGCGCGCGCCTGCAGGCGCCGACGCGAGGACCGCCGCCAGCAGCGTCAGCGCAGGCGGCAGTGCGCACAGCGCCTTCGTGCGCGGACGTATCCGCATCCGTGGGCGCATCCGCAGCGTCGTCGGAAGGATCATGGGAAGGGGAGGCGCCCGAGCCGCTACCGGATCGGGCGCCGAAGTTACATGCTATCCGGTGCGATCGGCCCTGTTACCTGGCAGCGCCGAAGGAACCGCGGAAGGCGCCCATTTCGCCATCCACGAGGTTGCCATCGCTCCCGTCGGCCTTGCTCATGTAGTTGAACACGCCGCCGGCTTCCGTTGCCATGGAACCGAAGAAGGAACCGGTGAACGAGCCGGCGTAATCAATGTCGTCCTTTGTGGCCATGCCGGACCCGCCGAAACTGCCGTCGGAAATCGTGCCCTTGAGGTCTGTGGCCAAGCCCGTCAGGTCAAGCATGACAGTGTTCATCGCGAAGTCCGCGTTCAACATCGCCTCGTTCTGAACCACCTTGTGCTCCGTGGCGTCCCGAACCGTGGCGAGGTAACCGCCCATGTACATGGCGCTGCCGAAATTGGGCATGTCGGCGGCCTCCGTCATGCCGTCTCCACTCCGCCGCTCATCGGCAAAGGCAATGCCAAGGTTCGACGGATTCATGCCGTCATAAGGCGCCCACAGACCGTATGCGACGTGACTGAACTGCTTCGCCACCGGAAGCTTGGTCGGCATGTTGCCCACATTGGCATGCCTATAAACGTACGTCGTTACTGTTGTCGGGTCGTTATTCGCTGTGTGTGTCGTCCTTTCATTCGTCCTGACCCAGTACACGTATTTCGTCGTCCCACCCATCTTGTAGGAATAGAGGGTTTGCCTTTCCTCATCTGAGCCGATGACGTCGTTGCTGGTTCTCCAGTGAAAGCCCTCTTCCGTCAGGGTGTATGTTGCATTGTTGACGACGATCTCGTTTGGTTTCGTACCTGTCCCGGCCGGTCCATTATCAGAGAAGGTATCCACGTCCATTGTGGTCAGGTAATGATTCACCACCTTGAAGAGGGTGCTACCGTCGTTTGACAGGTACTTTTCACCGATTTCCAGGTCACGATCGGCCGCTCCGGAGCTACTGCCCGTTCTCGTGACTGCGCCAATCATGCCCACGTCAACTGCCTCACCACCGATAAGCTCTTTGCGCGTCATACCATCGAACGTGATGGACGTGGTACCGACGGTCGCAACTAGATCGTCGCCGGGACCGGACCATTTGAGATCCATGGCGGCGGCGTTCTCCGCAAGGGCCTTCTTCGCGGCAGCCATCCCGGCGTGCTCTTCGGCATCCATCTTGGCGTCTTTGGCTTTAGCCTGGGCCATCACCGCATCGGTGATCGTTGCATCTTCAGCCATTGCATCGTTGTACGCTTCTATTGCCTTGGTTTCTGCCGCCTTCGCCATGGTGGCGTGCTTTCCAGCCGCGTCTGCATACCCGGCCGCGTTCATCTGAACGCCATCCGCGTTTTTCCCTGCCAGGTCGCTGGTCTGGATGGAGGCCCGGCCGTTCGACGCGGCCTTCGCATTGTCGGCCGCCGTCTTGGCGTTGGTTGCCGCAGTCGTTGCCGCTTCCTTTGCCTTTTTCACCGCATTCTGGGCGATCTGGAGCTCGGTCAGCGACGGCGAGACCGGCTCGACCGGCGCCTTTACCGTGTCGTTATCGCTGCTGCACGCAGCCAGCCCGAGCGCCAGTAGGGCGGCGGCACAGGCTGTCGTCAGCTTGTTTGGTTTCATCATGCTTTCTCTCGTTCCTTTCGTGTTCGGTCGAGGAGCAGTAGGACCTGCGCCTAGAACCTCACCAAGATGCCGCCAACGCCGGCGATGCCGGTGTTCTGCGTCATGCCGTCGTCGCTCTGCGAGTTGTTCCAGATCAGGTTCAGGTGAAGCTTCACGCCAGGACCAAGGGCCCTCGCATAGCTGCCCATCAGCACCGTGTGCTCGGCTTCGCCCTCGTCCATCTCGCCATGGCTGCCCACCAAGCTGAACGAGTTCGCGCCGGTGACGAACCGAACCCCCACGTCGGTGAGCTGGCTCTTGTTCGCGTCGTCGTCGTCGGTCACCCGCTTATGGGCCACTGCAACGCGGAAGCCGCCGCCAAAATCGAGACGCCCGGCAACCAGCCAGTCGCTCAGGTCATTGTCCATCCCGGCGTTGGCGCCCTGATAGCTGGTCATGCCAGCGCCCAGCCCGATGCCGACATCGCCAAACTTGCCGGAATAGGAGATCGCCCCCTCGAGACCGTCATGAGTGACGCCGGTAGCATCAATCCGGCCATTGGTAGTGCCACTGCCCGAGCGATCCGGCGAGTAGGTCATGCCGATCTGGAAGCCGCCGAAGTTGGGCGAGATGTAGGTCATCTTCTCGGCATCGCCGGTGTCCAGACGCGAGTGCTGCAGGTTGTAGAAGTCGGCCGGGTGGCTGCTCGCGGTCGGCGTCCAGTTATTGTTGAAGCTCAGGGTCTCGCCGACGCCCGTCGCCCACGAACCGGAAAGCCCGGTGAGCATCTTGACCGGGGCGCCGCCGGTGCCGCCGAGGATGATCTTGCCGAACCCGCCCGAGACTGAAATGAAATACTCGTCGATTGGATCTCCGGCGGAAGCAGCTTGGCTGTGATGATCTTGCCCCTCGAGTTCGACGCGGGCATGGATCTTCATGCCGTTGTCGGTCGTAGCCTTGCCGTTGAAGTGGATCTCGGCGTCGGTTCGGGTGTCCAGAGCCGACGTGTCGACGGCATTGTCCGTCACGGTGCCGTCGACGTTGGTTGTCTCTTGGCTCTCGCTCAGGATGGCGCCGACGACGCCCTCGTAGTAGCCGTTCACCGAAATGCTCGGCTTCATTTTCTTGTCAGCAGCGAGCGCGCCGCCGGCTGCCAGCATTCCCGCCGTTATCAGCGCTGTACTGGCAAATAGTTGCTTTTTCATGGTTCCTCCATGGAGTTGGTAGTCCACACGCCGCGTACCGAACGGCGGCCCCCAGTACCAGCAAGCACCCGGAACGTGCGTCCGATAGCCTGCAACCGGACGAAGCGCAAAGGGAAAAAGGCCGAATCGCCGCTCTGTCGGGAAAATATTCGTCGATTGTTGCAATTCTGCCACAGTCGGAACCAACTCCCGCGCCTTGTCGGCCGCACCATTTGCCTATGCCTCTCGCCATTCTATCGTTATGGTTGTATTACACTCGGATACGCATCCGATTGCGCCGCGTTTCGCCGTCGGATGGTTGCGCACCGATTACGGTCTCGCAATGGACATTCGAATCGAAAACCCGACGCCGGAGATCGCCATGCCGAGGAAAGACGCTCTCAGACTCACCAAACGGACCGTGGATGCGCTGGTCGCGGACGGCCGAGACACGGTGTTCTGGGACCGCGACTTGCCGGGCTTCAGTGTACGGGTCTATCGCAGCGGACGCAAGATCTACGTGGCGCAGACCCGCGGGCCGGCCGGGCCGAAGCGCACCAAGCTGGGTGTGCACGGCGACATGCCGGCCGGAGAGGCGAGGCGGCGGGCAGCGGCCGCGTCAGCATCTGGACCGGTGCGTTCTCGGTCGGGCCGAGCACGATCTTTCCGAAGGAGCCGGAGATCGCGAGAAACATCTCGTCGATCTGGTCATCCGAATTCGCCGCATTCGGCTGAAGGTGAGCGCCCGGCGTCGGGGCTACCGCATTCCCGTCCGCATCCACTCCGGTCGGCCCGCCGGTGTGGGAACTGCCCTCGAGCTCAATGCGGGCTTGGATCTTGATCCCGTTGTCGAGCGTCGCGTTGCCGTTGAAGAAGACCTCGACGTTATTGCGCTTATCCAGCGCATTCGTGTCGACCGAGATGTCCTCGCCGTTCTTTTCCTCGGTGCGGCTAATGATCCCGCCGACGACATGCTCGGCGTAGCCGCTCACGCTCATCGAAGGCTTCGCCATCTTCTTGTCGGCAGCGAGTGCGCCGCCGGCCGCCAGCATGCCCGCCGTTATCAGCGCTGTACTGGCAAATAGGCCGCCGGCGTCCGATGTACGCTTACGGAAGGTGTGCAATCGGTTGTTTTTGCGATGATTTCCCGATCCGCCCTGTCCCGCCCGGAGCGAACGCCGCTTCTTCGTAATCAATCCGAAAGCGGATTCGGCGCTTTCCCGACGGTCGGGAGCAGCGCAGGGCTGCGCCGGCGGCTACGTTTCCCGCCCGATATTTGGAACGAACCGCGGCCCCCCGGAGGGGCTGCGCGCTTCTGTCCCGTATGGGATGAACCGGAACGCGGCGGCGGGGAGGGGCGGGGTGGGCGTGCTGCCCGCGCCGTGCCCGCGCGTTCTACTCCTGCGCCTTCGCGCCCAGCACGGCGTCGCGGAAGCGGGCGCGGATCCAAGCGCCGTCGCGCGGCGGCAGGATCATCGGCGCCGCATCGGCGCCCACCTTGACGGCGGCGAGGAGCGGGCCCCGCTCGCTGTAGATCCTCGGGATCCAGGCCTCCACATCGGCCATCGTCCGCAGCGTCCCGGCCGCGGCGAAACCGGCTCCCGCCGCCACCGCCGCCAGATCGACACCGTGCGCGGTATGGGTTTCCTGCATCCCGGTCTCGCCGTAGCGCTCGTTGTCGATAACCGCTATCGCCAGATTGGCGGGCGCCGCCGCGCCGATGGTCGCGAGACCGCTCATCCCCATCAGCATCTCGCCGTCGCCGGTAATCACCAGGACGCGGCGCGGCGCCTGGGCGTTGGCGAGACCAAGCCCGACCATCGCCGCGCCGCCCATGCCGCCCCAGAGATAGAAGTTGTTCGGATGGTCGCCGGCCGCCGCCGCATCCCAGGTGGTCGAGCCGAGGCCGGTCACCACCAGCGCGTCGCCGCGCGCGGCGAGAATGCGGGCGACCGCCGCGCGCCGGTCGAGCATGGCGGCGCTCACCGGGTCCAGTCCTTGAAGCCGACCGCGCGCTGGCCGATCAGCACCGCGACCGGCCGGTAGGAACCGAACGCGAGCCGGGCCGCGGCGTGGACGGTTTCGCCGATGACGGAGGGCTCGCCGGCCTCATGGACGATGACGCCGGCGGCTTCGAGCGCGGGCCGCGCCGCCTGCCCCATCGGCACCTGCCACGGATTGAATTCGCCCCACTGCCCGCGCATCGTCACCAGCATGAGCAGCGGCACCCGGCATTCCTGCACGATGCCCAGCATGTTGATGCATTTGCCGACGCCGCTCGACTGCATTAGGAGGACGCCGCGGTCGCCGCCGAGCCAGGCCCCGGTGAGCGCGGCAACCCCTTCCTCCTCGCCGGTCAGCCTCGTCGTGAGCATCGTGTTGTCGGCGTGGCAGCGCTCGATCAGCCGGCGGTGCCCGTTGTCCGGGACGTAGTACACCTGCCGCACCCCGGCGTCGGCCAGGACGCCGAACACCGTATCCGGCCAGTCGGCCGCTCCGGTCATGGTGCGGTCCCGCTCACGCGAGCATCCCCGACCGGCGGAGGGAGGAAATCATCGACGTGTCGAGCAGGTAGCGGTAGCAGCGCGCGGGGTCGGCGGCGAGCGCCCGCCAATCCTCGAGATTGCGCGCCCGCACCTCGGGATCGCGCTCCTCCATGAGCTTCTTGTTGCGTTCGGTGATCGCGTTGATCGCGTTGACCGCCTCGGGTTTGCGCTGCGCCTCGTACCCGTCGAGCACGTCCTCGCCGGCCCTGCCGTGCGCAACCGCGGCGATCCGGCCGCTCAGGCTGATCGCGTCGTGGAGCCCGCCGTTCAGCCCCATCCCACC
Source organism: Alphaproteobacteria bacterium (assembly GCA_965200535.1). Classification (GTDB taxonomy): domain Bacteria; phylum Pseudomonadota; class Alphaproteobacteria; order MPNO01; family MPNO01; genus MPNO01. Next base: position 7,166 of record CBDAUF010000001.1, read on the forward strand.
CAGCGGGTTGTTGATATGCGCGGCGTCGCCGGCGAGGAACACCCGCCCGCCGCGGTAGGTCTCGGCGACCCGCTGGCTCACCCGATAGATCGCGCGCACCGCGATCTCGTAAGGCTCGCCGCGCGGCAGCAAATTGTTGAGGCAGCCCTGAAGATAGCGGTCGGAGACGGCGTCGTCGGCCTCGACGGCGGGTTCGACCGGAACCACCACCCGCCACATGTCCGGTATCTCGAGCAGCAGGAACCACTCCACCGGATCGGCGGTGTAGTTGACCGAACAGATGTCGGGCAGCGCCGACTTGAAGTCGAAGGTGGTTCCCGACACCAGGAAATGCTCGGGGTGGGTGTAGCCGTCGAAACCGATGCCGAGGAGTTTGCGGACGGCGCTGCGTCCGCCGTCGGCGGCGATCAGCCAGGAGCCGCGGAGTTCGGTCTCGCCGTCCGGCGTGCGGCAGACGACAGTCACCCCGTTCTCGTCCTGGGCGACGCCGATCACCTCGTGCTCGAACCTGAGCGCCGCTTCGCCGTATTCGGCAAGCCTGTCGTAGAGCCAACCGACCAGCTTGAACTGCTCGCATTGCAGGCGGTAGGGGTGGCGCGTGTCGCCGGCCAGCACCGACAGGTCGAACTCGGCAATCCTGCCCTGCTCGCGGTCGCGGAACTGCCAGACCGGGCAGACCAGCCCCATACCGATCATCGCCTCGGCCGCACCGCATTCCTCCAGCAGGTCGAGGGTCGGCGGGTGGATGGTGGACGCCCGGTAGTCGATGACCACCCCCGCCTCCTTCTCGAGAACGGCGACCGGCAGGCCGGCGCGCGCCAGCAGATAGGCGGCCGTGGCTCCCACCGGCCCGCCGCCCGCAATTAGGATGGTATCAGCCGCCTTCGCCACCTGGCCCGTCTTCCCTGCCAGCCTGCGTCTCAATACTTGACCGTTCGAACCGCTTCAAGCGCCCGGAACCGATCCCTAGCGGCCGCGGTAGACGGGCTTGCGCTTGTCGGCGAATGCGGCGATGCCCTCTATGTAATCCTCCGTCGTGCGAAGCTTTTCGTAGGAATGCCCCTCCACATCGAGGGCGACCTTGAGACTGGTGTCGTAGGCGCTGTTGAGCACGCGCTTGAGCGACTGCAACGAGATCGGCGCCAGCGCGTTCAGCCTCGCCGCGTAGTCGACAACCAGCGCTGTCAGCCCGTCGGCGTCGTCGGCGACATCGGTCACCAACCCCCAGTCCATGGCCTGTTCCGCCCCGATCCGCTTGCCGAGCATCACCATGTCCTTGGCCCGGGTCAGGCCGGCGATCCGGGCGACCCGGACGCTGCCGCCGGAGCCCGGCATCTGGCCGATCGCGCTCTCCGGCAGGGCCACCAGGCAATCCCTAGTCGCCAGGCGGAAATCGCATGCCATGGCGAGTTCGAACCCGACCCCGAAACAATACTTTTCGAGGGCGGCGATCACCGGCTTCCGGCAGCGGTCCGGCGTTCCGATGTCGTCGGCCAGATCGGACATGCGGTTCCTCGGAATCGACGGAAAGGACTTCACGTCGCCGCCGGAGGTAAACACGCCGTTGGCGCCCCGGATGCAGATCACGCCGACATCGTCGTCCTCGTCCATTTCCTCCAGCAGGGCGCGAATCTGGCCCCGCGCACGGTAGGAGACGATGTTCAGCGGCGGACGGTCGAGGATCAGGTGACCGATCCGGTTCTCGGTGTCGATATCGACGCGCAGACCGTCGAGTTCGCTCAGCTGCCGGGCGCGGCGCGCGGCGTAGTCCCTCTCCATGGTTTCCCCTTCCGGCTTGTCTGGACTGTCAAAGAGTGCTGTCGAAATCCGGCAGGACCGTATACGCCCCTTCACGCAGCAGGCGGCGCAGCAGCTTGCCGGAGGCAGACCGCGGGATGCTGTCGACGAAGACATAGGCCCGCGGCCGCTTGAAGCGGGCGAGATCGCTCGCGAGGCAGGCCGCATCGAGCCTGTCGGCCGCCGCTTCCGGCGAGGCCGGCTCGATGAAGGCCACGACCTTCTCCCCCATGCGGTCGTCGGCCATGCCGACCACCGCCGCCTGGCGGACGAACGGCAGCGCATCGAGCACATCCTCGACCTCTTCCGGGTGGATGTTCTCGCCGCCGGAGATGATCATGTCATCGACCCGGCCGACGAGAAAAAGCTCGCCCTCCCCGTCGAAATAGCCGAGGTCGCCGGTGAAATACCAACCGCCCCGGATCGCCTTCGCGTCGGCGTCCGGCCGTTTCCAGTAGCCGGCAAAGGCGTCGAGGCACTGCATGGGCGCGATGACCTCGCCGATCTCCCCCTGCGGCACGATATCGTCGGGGCCGCTGCCGGACCCGGGATCGGCGGCGACGATGCGGAGCGTCTGGCCCATCGCCGCGCGTCCGGCGCAGCCCGGCTTGTCGGCAACATGGTCGCAGGCGGCGAAGGAATAGATCTCCGACGACCCGTAGAAGTTCACGAACGCCTCGGGCGCGAAGACCTCCTGGCAGGTCCGGGTCAGCGCCGAGGTCATCGACATCCCGGCAAACGCGATATGCCGCACCGAGGAGATGTCGGCGGCAGCCAAATCGGGGTGGCGGACCATGTCGTGGAACATCGTCGGCACCAGGAACAGTGCCTGGATCCGCTCCTCCGCGATGAGCCGGAGGGCATCGCCGGCATCGAAGCTTGGCATGCAGACGAACGCGCCGTTGAGCGCTGCCGCCATTTCGAGGGTTCGCACCCCCATGGTGTGGAACAGCGGCATGACGCCGAGCTGCCGCTCGCCGTAGGCGTAGTGCAGTTGCGCAACGCAATTGAACGAGGCGTTGCGTTCGGCTTCGTGCGACCGGGGCACACCCTTCGGGCGGCCCGTGGTTCCGGATGTGTAGAGCATCAGGCAGGTCGATGCGGGATCGACTGCGCGGCGTTCGGCCCCGGCCTCAGCGAAGCCCGCCCCGGCGGCGAGATCTTCGAAAGCCGGCCCGGCTCCCGCGGCCCCGCCGACGCGTACGGAGCGGTCGGCGGTGAAGTTCGTCGTCTGCAGCGCCGCGACCGCCGCCGCCTCGGACCGGGGTTCGTAGAAGAAGGCCGCCGCCCCGGAATTTTCGATCGCGAAGGCGAAATCGTCTCCGCTGCCGCGCCAGTTGAAGGGAACGAAGACGGCGCCGATGCGCTGGCAGGCCCAGAACAGGCTTGCCATTTCGATGCGGTTGGACAGCACCGCCGCCACCGCATCTCCCCCGCCGACCCCGAGGCGGTCCAGGCCGGCGGCGAGACGGTCGATCTCGACATCCCACTCTGCGTAAGACAGCCGCACCGCGCCGTCGACGGCGGCCAGCGTGCCGGGCTCGCGCGCGACCGCGCGGTCGAAGACGGCGCCGAGCGGTATGGCGGTCAAGAACCGCTTCCCGCCGCATCGAGGATCGCGCGTACGATGCCCTCGTAGCCGGTGCAGCGACAGATATGGCCGGACAGCATCTCGCGCACCTCCGCTTCCGTCGGGTCCGGATTGGCCTCCAGGAATTGTGCGGCGGAGATCAGGATTCCCGGGGTGCAGAACCCGCATTGCAGCGCGTGGCGGCGGCGAAACGCCTCCTGCAGCGGGCTCAGCACCCCGCCGGCCGCGAGCCCCTCGACGGTGCCGATCTCGGCGCCGTCGACCTGCACCGCGAGGCGCAGGCACGAACGGACCGCGCGCCCGTCGATATTGACCGTGCAGGCGCCGCAGACACCGTGCTCGCAGCCGACATGGGTTCCGAACAGTTTCAGTTCGTGGCGCAGGAAATCGCTGAGCAGGGTTCGCGGTTCCGCGAAACCGCTGCGCGCCGTCCCGTTGACCGTGACGGTGACGCGGCGTTTCTCGCCCGGTTTCAGTCTCAGCATGATCCGGGGCCAGCCCGCTCGAAGGCGCGTTCGAGGGCGCGCGCGCCGAGAACCCGGACAAGCTGGCGCCGGTAGGCGGCGCTCGCCTTCGGATCCTCGATCGGATCGGCTCGCGCCGCCGCCGCGGCAGCGGCCGCCGCCGCCGTCGCGGGCGTGGCGGGGGCGCCGACAAAACCGGACATATCGGCGAGCACCGGGCAGGGCTCGATCCCGCCGAGGCCGAGCGAGAGGGCGGCGACTCGCCCGTCCCGGCCGACGGCGGCCACCGCGGCGGCGGCCGCTATCGCAAAATCGCCGTGACGCTGAGCGATCTCCTCGAAGGCGTGGCCGGTCCCCTCTGCAGCGCGCGGCCAGCGCAGCGCGGTCACGATCTCGTCGGGCTCGCGCACGGTCGCGAATATCCCGGCGAAAAAATCCCGCGCCGCGACCGTCCTGGCCCGGCCCTTGCGCTCCAACGCCACCTCGCCGCCGAGCGTGACCAGGGCCAGCGGGATTTCCGCGCTGGGATCGGCGTGGCAGACTGATCCGCCGAGCGTACCCCGGTTCCGGGTCTGGAAATGCCCGACGAACGGCAGCGCGCAGGCGAGCAGCGGCGCCGCTTCGGCGACCAGCGGAGAATCGAGCGCATCGACCTGGCGGCAGAGCGCGCCCGTTTCGAGGCCGTCCTCGGTGACCCGGATACCGGACAACGCCGCGACCGGGTTGATGTCGATGACTGCGGCGGGCCGTGCGAGCCGCATGTTGAGCATTGCACCGAGCGACATGCCGCCCGCCAGTACCGCGCCGTCGGCGCCGAACTCCGCTGCCAGATCGAGAGCCTCGTCGAGGGTGTCGGCGCGGCAATATTCGAACGGCGCCGGTTTCACCCCGCGTCTCCGACGCCGGCGGCCATCTCCCAGACCTTGTTGAGGGTAAAGGGCGGGTCTACGTCTTCGCGCCCGAGCGCATCGGCAACCGCGTTGGCGATCGCCACGGGCGCCAGCATCGAGCATCCATCGCCCATCCCCTTGGAGCCGAGCGCGTTGCGGGGCGACGGGGTCTCGACATGGCCAACCGTAAGCGCGGGCATTTCGGGAGCCGTGATACAGAGATAGTCGGCAAACGTGCCGGACAGCGGGTTGCCGTCGGCGTCATAGGCCAGTTCTTCCATCAACGCGGCGGCGATGCCATGCGCGAAGCCGCCGAGAATCTGTCCCTCCACGATCAGCGGATTGAGCACCGTACCGACATCGTGGATGGAGACGTACTTCCTGACCTCTGTCCGTCCCGTCCCGGGATCGATCTCGACGGCGGCGAGATCGCAGATAAAGCCGAAGGTAACCGCCGAGGCCACCCTGTCTTCCTCGTCGGGCGGGCCGAGCTCGGGCGGCGACATGATCGCGGTTTCGAACACGCCCGGCGCCATGCCGTCCGGCAGACCCGCCGGGTGCCAGTGCGCCTTGGCCGCGACGCGGCGGAACGGCAGCGATTTCTCGGGCACGCCGACGACGCGCGCCGCGCCGCCGACGAGCTCCACGTCTTCCGGCGCGACTTCGAGATCGTCCGCGGCCACGGTCCGGACCTTGTCGGCGACCCGGCCGGCGGCGTCGCCGATGGCGCTGACCACCACCGACGAGAATCGATTCGCGTAGTTTCCGGAAGCCAGAGACCAGGCGCTGGTCAGCGTGTCCATTTCCGTGACCACATCGATGTCGTCGGGCGTCAGACCGAGCGCATCGGCCACCACCTGGGCGGCCACCGTCGCGTGGCCCTGCCCGGCCGGTGTGGAGACCGTCTTGACGGTTACCGACCCGGACGGGTCGATCGCGATCGTACAGGTCCCGAGACCGCCGGACCGCCCGCCCGCCCGGGCGCGCTCTTCCGCCGTCTGGGCCAGGGTGACATAGGCCATATTGGAGCCCGACGGCTCCACCGCAGCGGCCATCCCGATGCCGAACAACCGTCCTTCGGCGCGCGCCCGGTCGCGTTCGGCGCAGAGCTCCGCGTAGCCGGCGAGGTCGAGCGTCTTGTCGAGAGCCGCCTCGTAATCGCCGGCGTCGTAGACCGCCCCGGCCGGTGTGCGGTAGGGAAACGCGTCCTTCGGGACAAAGTTGCGCCGCCTGATCTCGGCGATGTCGATGCCGAGCGCACGGGCGCCCGCATCCATCGCCCGCTCCAGCGCGAAATAGAACTGCGGTCCGCCGTAACCGCGGTTGAGCCCGATCGGCATGCGGTTGGTCGCCACGAGCCGGTTGTCGACCGAGATATTTCCGACGCGGTAGGCGCCGTTGGAGGCGCTGTGCATGCGGTAGACGGAGGCCGGCTCGGGCGCGCGGATATAGGCGCCGACATCGACCGTGTTGCGGAATCTCAGCCCGGTGAGCGTGCCGTCGTCGAGGAACGCGGCCTCGATCGCATCTTCCCTGTTGGACGCCGACGAGGAGCCGACCAGATGCTCGAGGCGATCCTCGATCCACTTGAGCGGGACTCCGAGCAGCCGGCTCGCCGCCGCCAGCAGCACCATGTAGGGAAACATTCCCTGCTTGATGCCGAAACTGCCGCCGCTCTGGGGAGAAGTGATGAGCCGCAGCCGGTTGCCCGGCACCCCGAGCGCCCCGCACATCAGCGCGTGCAGGATGAACGGCCCCTGGAAATTGGACCAGATCGTGTAGCGGTCGGGGGCGGCTTCGAAGTGGGCGACGGCGCCGCAGGTCTCCATCGGGGTCGAGGCGTAGCGCGGGAAAGTCCAGTCGAGGCGGACGATGCGGTCGGCCTCGACGAAGGCGGTTTCCGGGTCGCCGTAGCGGAAACCGCGACGGTGGACGACATTCGAGCCGACCGCATCGTGGAGTAGGACCGCATCGCTGTCCGCCGCTTCCTTCAGGTCGATCACCGGCGGCAGCGGCCGATAGTCGACCTCGATCAATTCGAGCGCGTCTTCGGCGACGTAGCGATCCTCCGCAGCGACCAGGGCGACTGGCTCTCCGGCATAGCGCACCTTGTCCACCGCGATCGGATAGTAGTCGATGGGTACCCGCACGGCGCTCGGGATGGGCCTGGTTGCAGCCGCGATCTCGGCGCCGGTAAGCACGCCGTAAACGCCCGGATGGGCGGCCGCATGCGAAACATCGATGGTGCCGATCTCGGCGTGGGCGTGGGGCGAGCGCAGGAGGGCCGCATGCCGGATCCCCGGCATCGGCTCCATGTCGTCGATGAAGCGCCCGTTCCCGGTGAGGAGCGCCTCGTCCTCCTTGCGCGGGACCGCGGCCCCGACCCAGCGGCCCTCCACGCTCATCGAGCGCCGAGAGCTGCCGCAGCCGACAGGTAGTCCTCGATCATGGTCCGGAACATCCCGGCGAGCGCCGGATCGGCAAGCTTGCCATCGTCGCCGTACGCCTTGCCCGCCTGGGCCAGCGCGAACATCTTGGGATAGCACCAGCAACCCAGAATCTCGAGCGGCAGGCGGAGGCTCGTCAGACCGCGGGCGCCGCCGACCAGGGACGGCGAGGCGGACATCAGGAATACCGACTTGCGGTCCAGCGGCATCGGTTGCATGCGCGACAACCAGTCGATGGCGTTCTTGATCGTGCCCGGCATCGTCCAGTTGTATTCCGGCGAGGCCAGCAGCCACGCATCCGCTCCGGCGATCCGCGCACCCAGCGCCTCGGCGCCGGCGGGAACCCCGGAACTGTCCTGAAGATCGCCGTCGTAGAGCGGCATGTCGAACTCGCGAAACTCGGCGTGATCGACCTCGTGGCCGCATTCGCGGACGATGTCCTCGGCGAGCAAGAGGAGCCGCCGATTGATGGACTCCTTGCGCAGCGAAGCGGCGAACGCCAATACTTTCATGTCCCGATTGTCCTCCTTGGAGACGCGACTGTATGTCTGCCGCGGAAAATAGCGGCGGCGCGCGAAGCGGTCCACGTCCGGCCAGCGGCGCGACCGGCCTGTCCATCGCCGAAGCCGTCGGTCCGGCCGACTTGGAGGCGTGTCTCGCCCTGCGGCGCGAAGTGTTCTGCATCGAACAGGGCGTACCGGAAGATATCGAGGTGGACGGCAGGGATTTCGAATGCCGGCACTTCCTGCTGCGGATCGACGACAGGCTGGTCGGAACCCTGCGCACGCGGCCGATCGGGCCGCGGACCGTCAAGATCGAGCGCGTGGCGGTCCGCGCGGCGCATCGCGGCGGCGGCCTCGGAACCGCGCTCATGCGCCACGTGCTCGGGGCGCTCGACCAGGCCGGGTGCGATGCCGCGGTCCTGAACGCCCAGACGCACAGCGAGACCTTCTACCGCGCGCTCGGTTTCGCGGTCGAGGGCCCTGAGTTCGAGGAAGCCGGGATCCCGCATGTCCGCATGGTCCGGAGGAATTGAGTCGGACCGCCCGATCTGTTTTCATGGAAAAGAAGCCGGCAACCGGATCGGACCGGCGCGGGAACGAGGAGAATCGACGATGAGAGGTTTCAGGTTGCTGGCGGCCGCGGCGGCCGGCGCGATCGCGGCAACCGGCGGGGCGGCAGCGCAAAGCCCGGCCGATTTCTACAAGGGCCGAACGGTGACGATCCTGCACGGGTTCGGCGTCGGCGGCACCTACGGCAAGACTTCGCTTGCGCTCGCCGAAGCGTTCAAGCCGATTCTGGGCACCGATTCGGTCATCGTTCAGAACCGGCCCGGAAGCGGCGGCCTGAAGATGACCAACTACGCCTACAACGTCGCGCCCAAGGACGGCTCCGTCATCCTGATGCTGCCCGACACGCTGGTCATCACCCAGCTCACGCGCCCCGAGGCGGCGAAATACGAGGCGAACAAGTTCACCTTCCTCGGAGGCGCGGTACGGGTGAACTCGCTGGCGGCCGTGCGGAGCGACACCGGCGTCAAGACGTGGTCCGATCTCAAGACCAAGGAAGTTCCCTTCGCCTCGTCCGGAATCGGTTCCCAGACCTACCAGATCCCGGCGCTGATGAACGGGCTTCTCGGGACCAAGATCAAGATCGTGAAGGGCTATCGCGGCTCGCGCAAAATGCTCTTGACGATGGAGCAGGGCGAGGTTGCCGGCATCAACCTGTCGTGGCTCGCCTTCAAGACCAACCGTCAGGAATGGTTCAAGAACGGATTCGCGGTGCCCGTCGTGCAGATGGGTCCGAAACCGGAACCCGATCTGCCCAACGTGCCGATGCTGAAGGATCTCGTCGCACCCGCGGACAAGCCGATCGTGAGCTTTATGTCGACGCTGGTAACCATCGGCCGCAGCCTCGCGACCCCGCCGGGTGTGCCGACAGACCGGATCGCCTTCCTGCGCAAGGCCTTTGCCAAGGTCGTTGCCCAGCCTTCCTTCGCGGCGTCGATGAAGAAGAGCAAGATCGAGGTCACGGCGAGCACCGGCGAGGAAATCCAGAAAGTCGTGAACGAGAGCCTCAAAGTCTCGCCCGCCATTCTCAAGAAGGCGCGCGCGCTGCTCGCCAGCAAATAGCCTGAGCAGGCTCTTCGACGGACGTCCCGGCCAGGGCCTGGCCGGGACGTTTTGTTTGGGCCCCGCATGACCTCTGCCAGCGAACAGCGCACCGGCTGCGAGCCGCCCGTCGACCGGGAAAGGCTGGCCGACGACGAGACGGTCGTCCGCGGCGGGTTCCGGCGCAAGCTGCGCCGGACCATCGGCAAGGTGCCGTTCGTGGAGGATGCAGTCGCTGCCTGGTACTGCGCCGTCGACTCGACAACCCCTCTCTATGTCAAGGCGGTGCTGATGGCGGCGGTCGCCTACTTCGTCACGCCTGCGGACGCCATTCCCGATTTCATCGCCGCCCTTGGCTATACCGACGACGCCGCAGTGCTGATGGCCGCGATCAAGACCATCGGCAACAACCTCAAACCGGGCCACCGCGAACAGGCCCGGCGGCTCCTCGACAGGATGGAGAGATAGCCGCGGGCGAAATACCCGACATCCTGCGCGGTGCGGTGCAACGGTGGCCGGCGAGGGCGAAAGCGGCTACCCTTTCGACAAACCATGACTCATGCGAGTGGAGACGCGCCATGGAACGGAGCTTTGCCAAGGAAGTCGAGCTTCTGCGCAGAGGAGATGGGGAATATTTCGAGGGCGAGGGCATTCTCGCCATCACCAAGGCCCTGCTGCAATCGGGTGTGAGCTATGTCGGCGGCTATCAGGGCGCGCCGGTGTCCCACCTGATGGATGTGCTGACTTCCGACTCGAAAGGCCTGATGGCCGAACTCGGGGTTCATACCGAGGTCTGCGCCAACGAGGCGGCGGCGGCGTCGATGCTGGCAGCATCGATCAACTATCCGATCCGCGGCGCGGTGACCTGGAAATCGACGGTCGGCACCAATGTCGCGGCCGATGCGCTCTCCAATGTTGCCTCGGCCGGCGTGATGGGCGGGTCGCTGATCATCCTGGGCGAGGACTATGGCGAAGGCGCCAGCATCATCCAGGAGCGCACCCATGCCTTCGCGATGAAATGTTCCGCCTGGCTGATGGACCCGCGCCCCCACCATCCGCGTATGGTCGAACTCATCGAAAAGGGATTCGAGCTTTCCGAGGCTTCCCACACGCCGGTCATGGTCGAATTCCGTATCCGCGCCTGCCACGTCACCGGCCGTTTCGCGACCCGGGACAACAGGCCCGGCACGTATTCGACCAACAACAAACTCGAGAAGCCGTCGTTCGACCTCGACCGTATCGCCCTGCCGCCGGCGACCTACGCCCAGGAGAAGAAGAAGGTCGAGGAGCGCTTTCCCGCCGCCATCGACTACATCCGCGAAAACAAGCTCAACGAAATTTTCCCCGGCAAGCATGACGACGTCGGCATCATCTGCCTGGGCGGGCTCTATAACTCGGTGATCCGCGGGTTGCAGCAGCTTGGTCTCGCCGACGTGTTCGGCAATTCCGACATCCCGATTCTCTGTCTCAACGTCACCTACCCGCTGGTCGACGACGAGATCGCAGGATTCTGTGCGACCAAGCGCTCGGTGCTGATCGTCGAAGAAGGTTTCCCGGAATACCATGAGCAGGCGATCAACGCGCTCCTGCGCAAGGCGGACCTCAACACCGACGTGGTCGGCAAGGGGGTCTTCCCCAAGGCGGGCGAGTACCAGGCGGAGGTGATGCTGCGCGGCCTCGCCGGCTTCATCGAAGGATCGGTCCCGCGCGGAGTCGATATCGGGACGGTCTCCTCGGTCGTCGCCGGGCTCGACAAGACCAAGGCGACGGCAGCAGAGATGCTCGGCAGTCCGGTGCCCAAGCGGCCGCCCGGTTTCTGCACCGGTTGCCCGGAACGCCCGGTGTTCAGCGCGATCAAGCTGGTCCAGCGCGAGGAAGACGTGGGAGAAGTTCATATTTCGGCCGACATCGGCTGCCACACCTTCGCCGCGCTGCCGCCCTTCGGGCTGGGCAATACGGTGACCGGCTACGGGCTCGGACTCGCCAGTTCCGCCGGTGTCGCACCCCATTTCGACCGACGCATGATCTCGATCATGGGCGACGGCGGGTTCTGGCATAACGGACTTTCGACCAGCATCAGCGGGGCGGCCTACAACGACCACGACTCCGTTCTGGTGATCATGGCCAACGGCTATTCATCCGCCACCGGGCAGCAGCATTTACCGTCCACCACCGCCGGCGGCAATGTGCCCGCCGATACAGTCATGCCGATCGAACGAGCCATCAAGGGGCTCGGTGTCAAGTGGGTCCGAAAGCAGTACACCTACCGGGTCGGCAAGATGAAACGGCTGCTCCACGAGGCGCTGACGACGCCGGAGAAGGGGCTGAAGGTGATCATCGCCGAGGCGGAGTGCCAGATTGCCAAGCAGCGCCGGCTGCGCCCGCTGGTACGCAAGGCGTTGGACGCCGGCAACCGTGTCGTGCGCACCCGCTTCGGTGTGGATGAGGACACGTGCACCGGCGATCATTCCTGCATCCGGCTTTCGGGCTGCCCGTCGCTCACCGTCAAGTCCAACCCCGATCCGCTGCGCAAGGATCCGGTGGCGCACGTCAATAACGGCTGCGTCGGCTGCGGCCTGTGCGGCGAGGTGGCGGACGCGGCGGTTCTCTGCCCGTCCTTCTACCGGGCGGATATCGTCCAGAACCCGAAGGGCGTGGACCTGTTCCTCGATAAATGGCGCACGCGCATCATCGGCAAGCTCGGCGGCTACGGCAACGGCGTTGCCGCGGCTAGGAGCACGAGCGACAACGGAGCCGCGGCATGAGTGCGGGGGCGAACGGCGCCGCCAACGGTGCGGCGAACGGCTCTTCCGGCGGCGGCGACGCCCTCCCCGAACGCACGTTCACCATGGTCATCGGCGCGCTCGGCGGCGAGGGCGGGGGCGTCCTGACCAGCTGGGTCGTCGCCGCCGCCGAATCGCTCGGCTATCCGAGCCAGAGCACTTCGATCCCGGGCGTTGCCCAACGCACCGGCGCGACCACCTATTACGTCGAGATCTACCCCGTCCATCACGACCGTCTCGGCGGACGGTCGCCGACGATGGCGCTCTACGCCACACCCGGAAACATGGACGTGGTGGTCACGTCGGAACTGATAGAGGCGGGGCGCGCGCTCGAACTCGGCTGGGTTACTCCCGACCGGACCACGCTGATCTCATCGTCCCACCGGGTCTACTCGATCCTTGAGAAATCGGCGATGGGCGACGGCCGGTTCGATCCCTCGGATCTCGTCAAGACGGCGAACCATCTCGCTCGGCGCCCGATCCTGATCGACATCGAGCGTCTTGCACAGGCCAGCGGGGCAGCAGTCAATGCGGTCATCCTCGGTATCCTCGCGGGCTCCGGCGAGGCGCCGATCCCGGCCGGGGCGTTCGAGGAGGCGATCAGGAAGACCGGCGTTGCCGTCGCCGGCAACCTGCGCGGTTTCAAGGCGGGGCTCGACTATATCCGCGGCGACATCCCGATGCCGGAAGAGGAACCGGCGGTGGAACGCCGCCCGCCCGCCGATATCGATGCCCTGCTGGCGCGGGTCAGCGACACCTTTCCGCCCGAGACCCACACGATCCTCCAGGACGGTGTCCGCCGGGTTGTCGATTACCAGAACCCGCGCTACGGCAGCCGCTATCTCGACAACGCCGGAAAGATCCTCGCCGCCGACAAGGCGAACGGCGGGGCCGAGAAGGGATTCCGGCTGACGATCGAGGGGGGGCGCTATCTCGCGCTCTGGATGTCGTACGAAGACATCATCCGCGTCGCTGCGCTCAAGAGCCGGCCCGAACGCATGGAACGCGTCCGCCGCGAGGTCGGTGCGAAGGCGGACGAGCCGGTCGTCGTCACCGAGTTCCTAAAGCCGGGATTCGACGAGATCGCCTCGGTGCTGCCGCCGATGCTCGGCCGCGCGCTGACCCGTTGGAAGGATGCCAAGCCGAGCCGTCAGAAGTTCAACTTCGCGATGCGGGTCAAGACCAACACCGTGTTGGGTTATGCCCGCCTTCGGACGCTCTCGAGACTGCGGTTCTGGCGCCCCTATACCTACCGCTTCGCCGAGGAATGGTCGGAGATCGAGGCGTGGCTCGAGGCGTTGGAGGCGGCTTCGGGGCAAAGCTACGAACTCGCGCTGGAGATCGCCGAACTCCCCAACCTGCGCAAAGGTTATTCGGACACCCATCGGCGCGGCGTTGCCAACTACCGCAAGGTATTCGAGGAAGTCGCGCGCCCGGCGGCGCGGGCGGAAGGAGATACGGCAGAAGCGGCGGCCGCGCTCAAGGCGGCGCGGACCGCGGCGCTTGCGGACCCGGACGGCGATGCGCTGAAGACGGTGCTCGCAGCCCCGTTCGGAGCGCCGATGGAGAACCCGGCGCAGGCAGCCGAGTAACGCCTCAGGCTTCGCCCCACACCTCGCGGGCAAGATCGACCACGAGCGACAGCTTGGCTGCCTGGTCGTCCGCCGTGATCAGGTTTCCGAGGTCGACGCTGGCGAAACCGCATTGCGGGCTGAGCGCCAGCCGCTCCAGGGGCACATGGCGCGATGCTTCCTCGATCCGGCACTTGAGGTCGTCGCGGTCCTCCATATCGCCCCGCTTGGTGGTCACCAGCCCGAGCACCACGCACTTGTCGTCCGGCATGAAGCGCAGCGGCTCGAACCCGCCCGACCGCGCGTCGTCGTATTCGAGGAACCAGGCATCGACATCGATGACCGGGAACAGGGCCTCGGCGAGGGGCTCGTACCCGCCCTTCCCGATCCAGGCGCTCCGCGCATTACCGCGGCACAGGTGGATGGCGAGCCAGGTATCCGGACTGCGCTCCGAGATACAGTCGTTGAGCAGGCGCGCGTACTTCCGAATCAGCGTGTCGGGATCTTCGCCCCGGCTCCGCAGATGGCCGCGCATCCCGTCATCGACGAAGTAGTTGATGACGGGATCGTCGATCTGGATGTAGCGGCATCCGAACGCCTCGAGAGACGCGATTTCCTCCCGGTAGACGCGGGCGAGATCGTCCCAGAACGCATCCATGTCGGGATAGGCCGCATCGTCCACGGCTGTGTCGCCGCCGTGGAAATGGACCCGCGTGGGCGAGGGGATCGTCACCTTGGCTGTCTTCGAGGTGGTGCGGTCGAGGAAACGGAAATCGTCTGCCATGATGTCGTGCGGCCGTCCGAGTCGCCCCGCGGTGCGGACGATCATCGGCACATAGACGGGCGCCGGGCCCGACGCCTTGCGGAACCCGACCTCCTCGTCGGGGGTGGAGATTTCGATCCCGTCGAACGCCTTGACGAAGTCGATCCACCAGTTCTCGCGCCGGAACTCGCCGTCGGTCACGGCGCCGAGACCGACTTCTTCCTGCAACCGGACGGCATCGGCGATCGCCTCATCCTCGATCGCACGCAGCGCGGCCGCGTCGAGCGCGCCGTCCTTCCATTTCTTGCGCGCCGCAAGAAGCTCCGGCGGGCGCAGCAGGCTGCCCACATGGTCGGCGCGGAACGGGGGGTTCTTGCTGCCAGGCTTCATTGACGTTCCTTTCCGGCTGGGGCGCGCCCGTCGGAACCGGACGATGCCCCGGAGCGAAACAGCGGCCGCAGAGTAAGATGTATCGTTCCCGGGCGGTATTGGCGAGGATAGAGTTTCGAGGCAGAATATTTCGACTCAAGAACCGGCCTCGATCGGGCCGCCCCGCGGCGGTTCGGCCGGCTGAGAGACTGCCATGCAAATCGAGAACACTCTGCCGCGGCAAACGCGGAGCGAGACCGGCGGCTCGGCGCCGGCCATCGAAGCCAGGGGCCTCTTCAAACATTTTCATGCAACGCGGGCGCTGGAGGATGTGTCGTTCTCCGCCCGGCCCGGCGAGGTCCATGCGCTGGTCGGCGAGAACGGCGCCGGTAAATCGACGCTGATCAAGATCCTGGGCGGCGCACTCCGGCCGGATCGCGGCGACGTCGAGATCGACGGCAGAGTCCGTCGTTTCGCCGGCCCGAGCGAGGCGCTCGGCTGCGGCATCGTCGTCATCCCGCAGGAGATGCGCGTCGTTCCGGCGCTCAGCGTTGCCGAGAACGTGCTGATCCAGGCGGTGCCGATGCGGCGCATTCTCGGCATCCCCTCGGTCGATCGGAAGGCGATGGCGCGCGATGCGGCAGCGCTGCTGGAACGCCTGGGCATCCAACTCGACCCCGGAGTGCGGGTGGACCGGCTGGGCTACGCCGAACGCCAGTTGGTCATGATTGCGCGCGCGCTGAGCCGCGAAGCCCACGTGGTCATTCTCGACGAACCGACGGCAGCGCTCGAGGCGCGCGAGGTCGAGCGTCTGTTCCGGGTGATCGACGCGCTCAAGGCCGACGGCGTGGCGGTCGTCTATGTCTCGCATCGGCTGGACGAGGTGGAAGCCCTCGCCGACACCTGTACCGTGCTGCGCGACGGGCGGACAGTCGCCCGTTTCGCGCGCGGCGAAGGGAGCCGCGCCGAGATCGTCCGACTGATGACCGGGCGCGACATCGAGGCCGGCCATCGCACCGAACGGCCGGAGGGCGGCGATGACGCCCGAACGCTCCTGCTCGGCCCGCGCGGCGCGGAGACCGAGATCGCAATCGGCGAAGGCCGCGTGCTCGGACTCGCCGGCCTCCTGGGCAGCGGCACCGCCGAACTCCTCCACCGCCTGTTCGGCGACGGACGCGCCGGACGAGCCGGCGCGGACATCGAAAAATCGGGGACTGCGGTCCGGCTTCGGAAACCGGCCGATGCGATCCGGGCCGCGGTCGGCTTGGTGCCCGGCGAACGGGCGCTCGGCCTGGTGATGGGGCTGACAGTGCGCGAGAACATCGTCCTCCCCAACCTGCCCCTGCTGTCGCGCGGGCTCAGGCTCGACCGGGAGCAAATCGACCGGCTGGTGCAAGACCTGATCGAGAGCGTCGATATCCGACCGCCCGATCCGGGCCGCACGGTTCGCCAGCTTTCGGGCGGCAACCAGCAAAAGGTGATCTTCGCGCGCTGGCTCGCCGGCCATGCCGACGTGTTGTTGCTGGACGAGCCGACCCACGGAATCGATATCGGCGCCAAGGCGCAGATCCACCGTCTGATGCGCCGCTTCGTTGCCGAGGGCGGCGGAATCGCTCTCGCCTCGTCGGAAATGGCGGAACTGCTGGCGGTCAGCGATACCGTGCTCGCACTGCGCCGCGGCGCAGTGGCGGGCCGGTTTTCCCGCGCCGGCGAGTACACCGAAGGCGCGCTCAGAGCGGCGTTGGGAGGGTGAGTATGCAGCGCACCGGGGAAGGCGCGAACAGGGCGCGGCTCGACTGGCTGGCCGGACAGATCCCGCTGCTCGCGTTGATCGTCCTTTGTCTGATCGCAAGCGCGTTGTCGGACCGGTTTTTCTCGCCCATCAACATCAACAACGTACTGATGCAGGGCGCCGTCATGACCGTCATCACCATCGGCATGACGTATGTCATCGTCTGCGGCGGCTTCGATCTGAGCGTCGGTTCGGTGGTCGCCCTGTCCGGCTGCGTTGCGGCGATGGCAATGCAGGAGGCCGGCATCGTCGCCGGGGTCGCGGCCGGCATCGCCGTCGGCGCACTGGTCGGCCTCATCAACGGCCTCGTCGTGACCCGGCTCGATGTCAACCCGTTCATCGCAACGCTGGGGACGATGGTTCTGTTCCGGGGGGTGACCTTCCTGATCACCGAAGGCCGGCCGATCGTGGGCGAGGAGGGGCTGCCGGAACTCTTTCTCGACTTCGCCATCGAACGCCTGTTCGGCATCCCTTATCTGGTATGGCTGCCGGTGCTGCTGTTCGCCGTGTTCCACTGGCTGCTGCACCGTACCGCGTACGGCATTCGCGTGTTCGCGACCGGCGGCAATACCGAGGCGGCCTATCTCGCCGGCGTTGCGGTGGGCCGGGTGCGCGCCTCGGCCTATGTCTGGTGCGGCGCGCTCGCCGGCCTCGCCGGCGTGATGCTGGCATCCCGGCTGCAATCCGGTCAGCCGACCGCGGGCGCGTTCTACGAGCTAACCGCCATCGCCGCCGTCGTTCTCGGCGGAGCTTCGCTGTTCGGCGGCGAGGGCAAGCTCTACAAGTCGATCATCGGGGTGTTCATCATGGTGGTGCTGGCCAACGCGCTCAACCTCGCCAACGTCCACTCCTACTGGCAGCAGGTGGCGATCGGCTTGGTGATCGTCGCTGCGGCAGCCGCCGACCGCTTGCGCCGCCGCTGAACCGCGGATTATCCGAGGCGCGCGGCGGCGAGGGAGTCGAGGACGGTTTCGGGCGTGATGGGCAGCCGCGCGATCCTGGCGCCGAACGGCCTGAGCGCGTCGTTGACCGCCAGCAAGATGGCGGCCGGAGCACCCACCGTTCCCGCTTCGCCCGCCCCCTTGGTGCCGAGCGCGGTCTCGTCGAGCGGTGTCTCGACATGGCCGACATGGATGTCGGGCAGCCCCGCGGCCATCGGCACCAGATAGTCGGCAAAGCTCGCGTTGAGCATCTGGCCTTCCGCGTCGTAGTGGCACTCCTCGAAAAGCGCCCCGCCGATCCCCTGCACGACGCCGCCCCTGATCTGCTCTTCGACCAGGAGCGGATTGACCATCCGTCCGCAATCCTCGACCACCCAGTGGTCGAGCAGCCGGATCTCGCCGGTCTCGATGTCGACCTCGAGCGACGAGCCCTGTACGCCGTTGGCGAGCGCGAAGGGGGCGGCGTCGGGAACGTAGTGCCGGGTGACAGCGAGTTCGGGCTGCACCCCGGGTGGCAGGGTGTCGTGGCGAAAATGGCCGATGCGGGCGATTTCCGCGAGCGCGATCCGCGGCTCGCTGGTGCTCCGGTCGCGGACCGCGCCGCCGCCGAGATCGAGATCGCTCGGGTCGGCCTGCAGGATCGACCCGGCGAGTTCCAGGATATTGGCGCGCAGCCCGTCGGCGGCCCGCCACACCGCCTCGCCGCCGATGGTCAATCCGCGCGATGCCCACGCCCCGCCGCCGTAAGGCGTCCATGAGGTATCGCCGCCTACCACCCCGACATCCTCCGCCGCGACGCCCAGACGGTCGGCGACGATCTGCGCGAGCGCGCCGTAGGTACCCTGTCCGAGTTCGATCACCGAGGTGACGCAGCGCACCGCGCCCGACGGTTCGAGCCGGACCGTGGCTCCGTCCTGGGTGCTGATATGAGCGCCGGACGGGCCGTAATAGGCGGGGCCGACAGAGGTCATCTCGAGGAAGGTTGCGACCCCGATCCCGCGGTGGATTCCGCGCGCGCGCAACGCCGCCTGCCGGGCGCGCAGGGCATCGTAATCCATCATCCCGACCAGCTTGTCGAGGCATTGCCGGGGGCTGAGCCGTTTGACCGCCAGGCCGCCGGCAGTCCTGAGCGGATAGGCGTCGTCGCTCCAGTAGTTGCGCCGACGCATTTCGACCGGATCGACGCCGGCTGCGTGGGCGGCCCAGTCGAGAAGCTGTTCGGCCACCGCGCAGGCGATCGGCTGGCCGACGGCGCGGTACATGCCGGACGGCGGCTTGTTCTGGAAGACCACGCGCAACCGGGCGGCGTAGTCCCGGTTGGCATAGGCGCCCGCCGCCATCATGATCGTCATCATGCCTTCGCTGACCGGCGGGCGGCCGAGAGAGCCGTAGGCGCCGAGCGTGCTCACCGCATCCACCGTGAGGCCCAGGATCGCGCCCTCCTCGCCGACCCCGATGCGGGCGCTGACCGCCTGGTCTCGCGCATGGATATCGCCGACGAAGGATTCCATGCGGTCGGCGACATACTTGACCGGCCGGCCCAGCAACTTGCTGACCGCGGAGACCGCGATCTCGTCGCCGTAGACATGGAGCTTGATTCCGAAGCCGCCGCCGATATCGGGGGCGACGACGCGGACCAGGTGCTCGGGAATGCCGAGATAGCGGGACAGCGTGTCCTGCTGATGCCACGGCGACTGGTGGCTGCCGTGGACGGTGAGCGTCCCCTCGCCCGGATCGTAGTCGGCGATGACGGTGCGCATCTCGAGCGGCGCGCCGGTATGGCGGGCGAACGAGAAACTCCCCTCGACGACATGTGCAGCCCCGGCGAGCGCCGCGTCGGCATCGCCGGCGCCGATCTCCGTCGAGAAACTGAGGTTGCTGCCGGTTCCGGGATGGACGAGCGGAGCGTCGTCCTCGAGCGTGCGGTCGCGCACCGCCGCCGCCGGCAGGGGCTCCCACTCGACGACGACCTCCGCCGCCGCATCCTCGGCCTCGGCGCGGCTGGCGGCGACCGCCGCGGCCACCGGTTCGCCCTGCCAGACGACGCGGTCCACCGCCACCGCGTGCTGCGGCGGCGAGACCATGCTCGGCAGGTGATCCATCGTCCCCTGCCAGGGCGCGCACACGGAAGCGATCTCGCGTCCGGTAATGATGCGCGCGCCCGGCGCTGCGGCGAGCGCCGGCGCCGGATCGACGCCGGCGATCCGCGCATGCGCGTACGGGCTTCTTACGAAGGCGAGGTGAAGCAGTCCGGGAAAGCGAAGGTCGTCGGCATACTTTCCGCGGCCGAAGGCGAGACGGCGGGCGCCGCTGCGGGGAAGGCGCTGTCCGACCGCGCCCGGCCGATCAGCCACCGAAGCGGCTCTCCATCACCGTCTCGACGGCATCGACGATCGCGTGATAGCCGGTGCAGCGGCAGTAGTTGCCGGAGAGGAACTCGCGAATCTCGGCGCGCGTCATCTTGCGGCCGGCGTCCAGCATCTCTGCCGAGGTCAGCAGCATGCCCGGCGTGCAGTAGCCGCACTGCAGCGCGTTGCGGTTGATGAACGCCTCCTGCAGGTCGGCGATCTCGCCGATGTCCGACAGGCCCTCGATGGTCCACACCTCGGCCCCGTCCGCCTGGATCGCCAGCATCAGGCATCCGCGCACGATATTGCCGTCGACGCGAACCGTGCAGGCGCCGCAGACACCGTGCTCGCAGCCGAGATGGGACCCGGTGAGGCCGAGCTCGATGCGCAGGAAATCCACCAGGTGCTGGCGCGCCTCGACCCGCTTGGTCACCGTCTCGCCGTTGACCGTGAGAGTGATATCGGCGAATTCGTCCATCGTTCCGCCCTTCAGTTTGCCGCGACCATGCGATCGATGGCGCGCCCCGTCAGCACCCGCGCAAGGTGCAGCCGGGTTGCGGCCGAGGCATGGAAATTGCCGATCGGGTCGAGATCGTCGCCAAGCGCTTCCTTGACCGCTTCCTTGACGTCCTCCGACCACGCCTTTCCTTCGGCGGCGGCGGCGGCCGCGCCGGCGAAACGGGGGCGGTCCTCGCTCCCGAAATACGCGAGGCGGAGGTCGCTCAGCACACCACCCTCCACCCTGGCATGGCAGCACACGCCGGCGAGCGCGAAATCGCCGTGGCGCCGGGCCAGTTCCATGAAGGAAGACCGGTAGCCCGAGGCGATCGCCGGAATGCGGGTCTCGACCAGAAGCTCATCGTCGGCGCGCTCGGTCTCGTACAGCCCGTGGAAGAAGGACCGCGCCGCAACGGTTCGCCGCCCGCGCGTACTGGCAAGCACGAACGCGGCATCGAGCGCGACCGCGCAGGCGGGCAATTCGGCGGCCGGATCGGCGAGCGCGATGCTGCCGCCGAAGGTGCCGCGGTTGCGCACCGCGACATGGGCAACGTGCGGCATCGCCTCGGCGATCAGCGGCAGGTGCTCGGCGACGAGCGGCGAGTTCATCACCTCGACATGGCGGGCCAGCGCGCCGATCCGGATCGCGTCTCCAGCCCGCTCGATGCCCCGGAGGGCATCGATCCGGTTGATGTCGATCAGGAGGCGCGGCCGCGACAGCCGCATGTTGAGGGTCGGCATCAGGCTCTGCCCGCCGGCGAGGATACGGGCCTCATCGCCGTGTTCCGCGAGGAGTGCCAGGACCTCGTCGAGGTTATCGGGCCGAGCATAGGCGAAACGCGGCGCCTTCACTTGCAGCCTCCCGTTCCGGTTGTCGAAAAGACACTCTAACCACGGCAGCGGATTCGGCAAGTGGCCTGTCGGTGCAATCCGTGTCGGTGCAGCGCCGGCGGGTTCCGGGACCGGCGCAAGCCGGCGGGCGGACCGTCAGTCGAGCAGGCCGCCGAGCACGGCCATGGCGTTCGCCTTGCCCTCGAACCCGGTTCCCGGAAGGGCGCCCGGCGCGACACGGCCGTCTTCGACTGTCCAGCCGTCGGGCAGGCCGCCGAGCACGAGAGTCGCATCGGGCGCGACCTCATGGCCGCCGAGCCCGAGGCCGGCAACCACATTGAACGCGAACAGGTGGCCAGCGTGGGGAACCAGCCGGCGGCGCGCCCAGCCGGCGGCTTCCGCGGCGGCGACGATCCGCAGGTATTCGGGGATGCCGTAGGACAGCGAGACGTCGAACTGGAGCAGGTCGCACTCCTTCCGCAACCCGCCGTAGCGCAGGAGATTGCGGGCGTCGGCGGCGGAAAACAGGTTCTCTCCCGTCGCCAGAGCGCCCGGCCAGGCCGCGGCAACCGCCCGCATCGTCTCGAAGTCGAGCGGGTCGCAGGGCTCCTCGAACCAGGCGAGGTCATAGTCGGCCAACATCACCGCGCAGCGGAGCGCGCCGCCCCGGTCGAGAACGGCATTGGCATCGACGGCGATCCGTCCGCCCGCGCCGGCCGCGTCGATGGCGGCCTCGATCCGTTCGCGGTCGACGCCGGGCGGTGCGCCGGCGATCTTGATCTTGATCGTCCGATAGCCCTGCGCCCTGCAGTCCGCCACCTCGCTTGCCAGGGCGGCGGCCGGATTGCCGGGGCGGTAGTGCCCGCCCGCGGCGTAGACCTCGACCGTCCGGTCTGCGGCGGCGCGGTTGAAGCGCTCGGCCAGCAGCCGCCACAGCGGCGCGCCGGCAGCCTTGGCCGCCGCATCCCAGAGCGCCGCATCGAGCACCCCGACGGCAGCCGAACGCTCGCCGTGGCCGCCGGGCTTCTCGTTGCGCATGAGGATCGGCCAGATCCGCATCGGATCGAGAATGCCGGTCGCCGGATCGACGATCTCGCCCTCGTCCGCCGCTTCCAGGCGAGGAATGAAACGTTCGCGCAACAACCCGCCGTGCGCGTAGCGGCCCACCGAATCGAGGGCATAGCCGATAACCGGTGCGCCGCCCACCCGCCGGTCGGTGCGCAGCGCCACCGCGCTCGCCGTCATCTCGTCGAAGCCGATTGCCGCGTTGGCCATCGACGCGGCGACCGGAATGGACGTTTCCCTGATCTCGAGGATTCGCATGCGCCGCAACCCGCCCCTGCTCGAAGCGCCCCGCGATGGACAGTCCCGGAACCGGCGGCCAAAATGCCACAGGAAACGGGGCCACGGGAAACGGGAGCAACGGCCATGGGCAAGCTGCGGCACATCGCGATGCAGGTTCCCGATCTCGAAAAGGCGGCGGCCTTCTACGAGGACGTGTTCGACCTCGACCGGGTTGCCGAGGCGGAAAGCCCGATCGGCAACGCGGTCATGCTGTCCGACGGGGTCATGAACCTGACGCTCCTCCACTTTCCGGAGGGCACGGTCGGCGGGATCAACGGGCCGGACTGGGCCGGGCTGCATCATTTCGGCATGTTGGTGGAGGACAAGACCGCCGCCGCCGGACGCATCGAGGCCAACGGCGGCCGTTTCTTCATGGAGCTTCCGGGCGGCTACCCGGGCGTCGAGGCGGAGACCAAGTTCAAGGATCCCAACGGCGTGGTCTTCGACATCTCGGAACACGAATGGACGTTGAAGCGCAGGGGCTGAAGCGCCGGGAAGGACTATGTTGGAACTCGTCAACGAATTCGTGATCCCGCCGCGCGAAGGCCGCGCCGTTCGCGTCGAGAAGGGCCAGGTGCTCAGGATTCACCAGATCGCCGGCGGCCAGGTGGGCGACTGCGTCTTCTACAACGCGGACGACTACCGGGAATGGTTCCACGTCGGCCAGAGCTGGGCGACCAACGTGATCCTCGGCACCGGGACATCGAAGGCGTTCCGCCATTTCTATTCCAAGCCGCCGCGCGAGAACGTGATGCTCACCACGGTCGCCGATACCTGCGCCAACCACTGGGGCAACATGGGCGGGCGCTGCTCGACCCGGCTCTACGAGCGCCGCGACGGCATCGGCGGTCACCGCTCGTGCCAGGAGAACCTCGCCGAGGCGCTCGCTCCCTACGGGCTGACCGGCGACGAGGTGATGGATGTCTTCAACGTGTTCATGAACGTCGCACTCGACGCCGACGGCGGATTTGCCATTCTGCCGACGACGGTCGGGGCGGACGACTACATCGATCTGCGGGCGGAGATGAACGTTCTCGCCGCCGTATCGGCCTGCCCGGCGGACACGTCGCCCACCAACGGCGGCAAGTCGGCGCCGCTCGGCATCAAGGTATTTGCCGCCGGCTGACCCGACGCCTCTGTTCGCAACAGGTGCGGCCCGACCTGGTTCACGCCATACGGGACAGAAGCGCGCAGCCCCTCGGGGGGCCGCGGTTCGTTCGAAATATCGAGCGGGGAGCATAACCGCCGGCGCAGCCCCGCGCTGCTCCCGACGGTCGGGAAAGCGCCGAATCCGCTTTCGGATTGATTACGCAAGCGCGGCGTTCGCCCCGGGCGGGACAGGGCGGATCAGGAAATCATCGCAAAAACAACCGGTTGCACGCCTTCGGCAAGCGCACATCGGATGTCGAAGGACTATTTGCCAGTACAGCGCTGATAACGGCGGGAATGCTGGCAGCCGGCGGCGCGCTCGCTGCCGACAAGAAGATGAAGCCATCGATCAGCGTGAACGGCTTCTACTCCGCGCACGCCAGCGTCATCGTCGATGAGAAGCTCGATACGGCCGAGCTCAATCCCCCGGCCGTCGACTTTCGCGACAACAGCGAGGTTCACTTCAACGGCAGCGCCACACTCGACAACGGGACGAAGATCGCCGTCCGCTGGGAACTGGAAGGGAGTTCGCACACCAGCGGGGGCAAACCCTCTCCGGCGAACGGAAACGACCAGATCGACCAAGTGTATGTCACGGTCTCGGGGTCGTTCGGCAAGATCGTCCTCGGTTCCAGTGCCAACGCGCCCATGCAGATGCTTACCGGGATGAGCGGGGCATGGGCGACCAATGTCGGCCAGAACTTCCAATTCAACTCGCAGGAGTGGATACCATCTGCTGCCGGGACGCGCGCAGGCAGGTTCCACGTCCTGCAGGATGAGCGCATCCGTGAGCACGGCGGCGGGGGTGCCGCCGAAAAGATCACCTACATCTCTCCGAACTTCGGCGGCTTCCAAGTCGGTGCGTCCTACATCCCGTACGCCGAACAGGATCATCACGTCACCCACAACGTCGACGAAGGGCGCCATGACGGCGGAGCGGGTGCGATCTCCTACAATGGCAAGTTCGGCGATGTCGGGATCGCGGTCGGCGCCGGCGTCAGCATCATGCAGGGCGCTGAGGACGACGAGAACCTGAGCGAGTGGCTGGTTGCCGGCCGCCTCGACTTCGGAGGCGGCTTCCGGGTTGCGGTCGCGCACCAGCGGACCACCAGCGGCGTAACCGGCCCCCTCGACCTCGAAGGTTCTCTCACGACGGCCGGCGTTCGTTACACCGTGGGCGCGAACAGCTTCAGCCTGGTGGGTTCCTACGGCGAGCTCGCGAACACACAGGCCACGTACACGGCGGCCAAGGCTGCCTACAAGCGCACGCTCGGCTCGGGCGTGTCGATGGATGTGAACCTGTTCGTCAATCAGTCACAGAGCGATGACGGAGAGCAGGAGAACTCCGGTGTCGTCCTGACCAGCGGCATCTCAGTCGCCTTCTAGCCGCCGACCTGCACCGGGACCGGCACAAACGGCCCCGTCACTTCAACGAAGACAAGGAACCGAGGAAGTATAATGAAACCGAACAAGCTGATGACAACCTGCTCTATCGCGGTGCTGGCGCTGGGCCTTGCGGCGTGCAGCAGCAACGACGGTGAGCGCGCAAAGATAGACAAGCTGCAAAAACAGGCGTCCGAAACCGAAACCGCGCACATGGACGCAATCGAGGCCCTTAAGGCCGATCACGCAGCGGCGATTGCGACCATGGAGTCTGATCACGCGGCGGCGCTCGCAGCTCTCGGAACCGATAACACGGCAGCCATTGATGCCCTCAAGGCCGAGCACATGAGGGCCATGGACGCCCTCAAAAACGAGCATATGACCGCCATGGAGAGCCTCAACACTGCTCATGCGGCAGCGATCAAGGCTCTCGAAGATGAAGTCGCCATGTACAAGCCTGCCGACGAAGACCCGATGGCCAAGATGATGGTCGGTGCTGTCAGGCCTGTGATGCCAAATAGGCCGGCCTTGCCCTACATGGCGGTGGGTAAGCAAGGAATGCTCGAGCCGACGCTGGATGAGGACAATGATGGCGATGTTGACGTCGAATTGATGCCGGTAGAGATGTCGGTTGCCAATCTCGGCGATGATTGGACCGGTCAGGCCTACAAGGTCCAGCCACACATCGGAGAGGCGCGCGGCACTGTCGTTAATTATACCGACAAGGCAGATGACGACGACGGTGATCACCTGCAATTCGGCTACTGGCTTGTAGCCACGAGGGGTGCGAATGGCAAGATCTCCTACGGAGCCAATACCCACCACAGTCGTTCTCTGCCCTTTGGTGCTATTGCTAGGGACATCGACATGGATGGAGCTGATGAAACCCGAGTCACGGGCAGTGCAAACTATGCCGGTCCGGCGACAGGTCTGTATGTGAGGAAGGAGTTCGCACGAGACGGCATGGAGATACCCGTCGCGTCCGGTCAATTCACCGCCGATGCCGACCTACAAGTGTATTTCGGGCAGGACGATAAAGGAAGCATTGCGCCGAAAGACGAATGGAGCATCACTGGCACCGTGGAGAACTTCATGGACGGCGGCGAGCTCATTGATGCCGGTTGGTCTCTGGGTCTAAGCGTGAAGAAGATCATGCATGAGATTGTGATGCGGGAGATGGTGGCTGTACGAAACATTCGCCCAGGCCAATTCTCTGGCACCACCATGGTTGGCAAGGAGGTAGTTGGTAAATTCAGTGGCGCGTTCCACGGTAAGCACACGATGACGGGCGACGATGGTATGCCGATGATGTTGCAGCCCAGCGCCGTGGTTGGCGAATTCGACGGCCACTTCACCAACGGACATGTCTTGGGTGTCTTCGGAGCCCGGAAGGTGATGCCGGTAAGTACGGCTGGCAACTAGCCATCGTCCGTCTTCCTGCCCCAACAATCTGAGCATGGGGTTGGAGTAAGAGCAACGAGGGTGGCGCGGAGTATCAGTGCCACCCTCGCCTTCTCCAATCGTTACCGATCTCTCGACCTGTCTTCACGGTAAGCGTTGAGAGAGCATCGGACGTTACTCCGGTCCCTGTTCGTCCGAGACACTCAATGACATTCCGAGTGCAGCATCTGCGTCATCTTCACTGCCGGTTCCGCCTGGCCTGCCTCGCACTTGCCGCTGGCCTCGTTCTCGCGATTCCGGCGGTAGCGGCCACGGATGAGGGCCAGGAGTTCCGCGCTCCGTCGGTCACGGGGAGCAACAGCACGGCGGCGGCGCGTGCGCTGATCAACCGGGGCCGTTACGACGAGGCTCTTGCCATTCTCCGCCCGCTGGCCGAACGGAACGGAACGGCGGGCACCAACGCCCGCTTCCTCACAGGCCTCGCGGCCATCGGCGCAGCGCAGAAGCCGGATGCCGAGGAAGATGCACGCAACCGCCTCCTCGACGAGGCGATCGACGCCTTCCGCGCCATCCTGGTCGACCGACCGGATCTGGTCCGCGTCCGCCTCGAACTCGCGCGCGCCTTCTTCCTCAAGCGCGAGGACAAACTCGCCGCACGCCACTTCCAACAGGTCTTCGCCGGCAGCCCGCCCGCCCCCGTGGTTCTCAACGTCAACCGCTTCCTCGCTCAGATCCGCGCACGCAAGCGGTGGTCCCTCCATGTCGGCTTCGCCCTCGCCCCAGACACCAATATCGGGGCCGGGTCCGACGAGGAGATCATCTACATCCACGGCCTGCCGTTCCGGCGCGACGCGCAGGAGCTGACCACCTCGGGCATCGGCCTGTCGGCGTGGGCCGGCGGCGAGTACCAGCAGCCGCTGGCGGACCGCTGGCGCCTGCGCGCGGGCGGCGACGTCGCCATACGAGAGTACAAGGAGAGCCGCTTCGATCGGACGACGATCGCCGGCCACCTTGGGCCCCGTTGGTTGATCGACCGCAACACCGAGGCAAGCGCGCTGGCCAGCGCCCGCAAACACTGGATCGGCGGCGAACCGGACCACCAGGACCTCGGCCTGCGCCTGGAGGCGCGGCACCGGCTCGACCGGCGGACCACCGCCAGCCTGCGCACCTCGTGGCACGAGCGCAGTTACGACCGACAGGAACACCTTGACGGTCCGACCGCCGACATATCCCTGGCCGGACGCCACGCGCTCACCCCAACCGTGTTAGCCGACGCTTCGTTCGGCTGGGGTTACGAGAAGCCGGAGACCGAGCGCTACCGCCACAAGCGCTACTGGCTGCAGGCGGGTGTCACCGTGGACCTTCCCGGAGGCTTCACGGTGGGCGGCAGCGGCACCCTGCGCTGGGCCAACTACGAAGGAAACTGGTTCCCGTTCACCACCACAGGAGCGTCCAGGAACGACATCACCCGGTCGCTGCGGCTGTCGGCCTACAACCGGGCGTTCTCGTTCGAGGGTTTCAGCCCGCAGGTCTCGCTGGTGCGCGAGGACCGGACCAGCAACGCGCAGCTCTACGGATACGAACGAACCTCCGGCGAACTCCGCTTCGTCCGGCTGTTCTGAACGGGGATCGGACGCAACCGCATGGGCTTCCGGGCCCGTGTGGCGATTGTCGGGAGTGAAGTGTTTACCGGGTGGATGATGAAAGGAGACAAGAGATGAGCGGCATCACAGTACGGAGATCGATGGCCGAGACCGGAGCCACAGCGCGTCTCGGGGTCGTTGCGATCGCCGCGGCGGGTCTTGTGCTCAGCGCCTGCGGTTCGAACGACGGGAACGTCAACCGGGTCGCCGAACTGGAGAAGACGCTCGGCGACGCCACGCTTCCCGAGGATACCGAGGATGTGAACGGCGACGGCAAGAAGGATTTCGCCGACGTAATCGCCGCCGAGGAAATGCGGGACGCAAGGGAGGGGGCCGCGCGGCGCACTTATTTCGGGCTGACGAGCGGCCGTTACCTGTCAGGTAGGACGGGCTACAGTTTTTCGATGGCTGAAGACGATTCGACACTCACCATCAGCCCGACGAATCCCGAGGAGAACGGACCGGATAACATCTTGTCAAGATCGGACGATGCGCCTGCCAATCTGGGGGACTGGACAGGGGTGAGGTTCAGCGGAGCATGGACAACCGAGGACGGTTCAGAGTCCGGCAACGACATGGCGGTCATCTACCGGACCGAGCTTCAGAACGGCTATCTGTATTTCGGCTGGTGGGAGCGAGGAACGACGGGCAGCTCCGATATGCCGTCTCCGCATGTCAAATCCTTCGCCGCCAGTTTGTCAGGATCCTCATTGGGTCCCGTTGACGATATTTCCGGGATGACGGGAACGGCAACCTATACCGGCAAGGCTGCCGGCAGGTACGGGATAGTCAGCCTCCTGGGCGGAACGGTGGACAGCGGCGAGTTCACCGCGAACGCTACGCTCAACGCCGATTTCGGGGCTGGAACCATCTCCGGAATGATCGACGGGTTCGATGTGCAGGATGGATGGACCGTCAAATTGTACGAGACCGCGATCACCGCCGGTGCCGCCAATTTCAGGAAGTCATCAACAGACTTTGGAGCTCGTCCTGCAGACGGAACTGGTGCTGAGTGGACGATCCCCGGGGCGCGTGTTCGTCCCGACGTATACGAGAGTACCTGGTGGGCCGGGAGTTTTGTGGGTTCCGACGCCGAAGGTCTTCGTGGCGCCTTCTATACCAAGATCCCGCACGTCGGACGGATGACAGGCGCATTCGGGGCGGTACAGCAGTAGTCCGTCACTGGAGAACGGGGCCGCAGGCCGGTCCCGTTCCCGCCCTTCCGGCACAGACCGGTTCTCTCGATGCAGCAAACGATCGGCACAGTGCGATCGTTCCAAGCGTACGGAGCGGCATCGTTCCGGCCGGTCGGCGGCGGGATCGATTGGCGTTTGAATGACAAGGATTGACCAATCATGAAAAGGAGAAATGAAATGAAAGGCAGAGGCTTGAAGGCATTGTTGTTGGGCACGGGTGCAGCGCTGGTGCTCTGTACGCTGCCGGCGGCCGCGGACGAGGTCTCCGACCTGAAGGCGCAGATCGATGCCTTGCGCGACCGCTTGGCCAAGATCGAGGCCGCACAGGAAGTTGCGCAGAAGAAGGCCAAGGAAGCCAAGCCGGTGACCGCCGGATCGTCCGCAGGCTCGTGGAAGCTGCCCGGCTCCAACACCTCGATCTCGTTCAGCGGATACGTCAAGGGCGATTTCATCCTCGACAAGCCGGACGACGGGGATACCAAGGCTACCTTCCACGCCAAGCAGTCGAGGCTTCGCTTCGACAGCAGCACGCCGACCGCCTACGGCCCCCTGAACACCCGGATAGAGACCGACTTCTATGGCGGCGATAGCGGCAACCTGCTGCGCCTGCGCCGCGCCTACGGATCGCTGGGTCCGGTGCTGGCGGGGCAGGAGTGGTCGCTGTTCGCGAACCTGAACACGGCCGCCGACACGGTGGACTTCGGCGGACCGACGGGGACGAGCGGTTACATCGGGCGCAGGCCGCAACTCCGCTTCACCCAGGACGTGGGCAACGGCTTCACCGTACAGGCGTCGGTCGAGGAGACCGCCAATTTCACGCCCCTGCAGCCGACACCGGCTTGCAGCGCTGCCGAAGATCCAGATGTCCGCGAAGCGGAAAACGAACATGTTAAAAATGGCCATGAGGTCAATGTGACCGGGATCCACAACTGTGCGGCGAAGGGCATGACAGACAACAAGCTGCCGACCCTGATCGGTGCCTTGAGCTACAGCTCGAAGTGGGGCGCGGTCAAGGCGCTGGCCGCGGTCGGTCAGGCCGATTACATGGACGACAAGGAAGGCGCCCAGGCTTTCCATTTCGGGGCTCATCTCAACGTGTCCGACGCCACCACGGTGATGGCCACGATCAATTCGACCAAGGGCTTCTCCGGGTGGCTGAGCGGCGACGCGCCCGGCGCGGTGGTGGACGGCGAGTTGCAGCTGCAGGAGACGATGGGCGGATTGCTCGGTATCAGCCATCGCTTCAGCGACACGGTGCGGGCCGGCCTCTACTACGGCTGGTTGAAGCACGAGGACGCCCAGGGTGCAGAGGGCGGCTCGGACAAGACGGCGAACTCGCTGCACGCCACCGTGTGGTGGAGCCCGGTGCCGCAGGCCAATATCGGCCTTGAGTTCCGGCAGACTTCGACCGACAGCGACCCGCACGACGCATCGATGCCAGCCAGCGAGGAAAGCGCTTCCCGCATCCAGCTCGGCGTTCTCTACACCTTCTAGGAATACGCACGAGCAGCGGGCCGGCCGCGCACCGGCCGGCCCGCACCCCTCAATGCCGGTTGACACCGGGCAGGACCCGGGGCCGCCGGCCTTTCGTCGTCCCGGCGGGACGATATTCACACCTCCCATCGTCGATCGAGTGTAACCGGACCTGCCTGGCGGGGTTCGGACCGCACTCTCCCCTGTGCACGGGGGCTGTGCCGCACAGGCCCCGGCCCCAACCCACCGGCGGGCGCCGCTTGGTACAGCCGTTTCGCGGCGGGCTCGCGCGACTGGCTGTATTCCGCAGCCCTCGGCGCGCTGGTGGGCGAGGCGCCGGGTAGCCTGGGGCAGACCGGCAGCCGCCTCGTCGCCTTCGGGCGCTTCAGGGTGACGGAAGACGACGGCGCCCGCCACGCCGCACCCGATGTCGGTCTCCACATCGCTCTGCGTTGGCGGCGGTAGCCGGCTGCCAGAAACCATTCGATCCGGTCGAAGACAGGGAGAAACCGCATGAGCGGAGTGCTGCGGACGATGTTCGGGGTTGCGCCGGTTTCTGCGGGCGCGGGCATGCTGGCGCTCAAACGCCTGTCGGCTTCCGGCGCTTCGGCCGATGCTTCCGGCAGCCTCTATCGCGCCGGGAACCACGATTACAGCTGGCTGACCAGGGAGACATACCAAAGCGGTCTGGCGGGTCTGGCGACGGATATCCTCTCGGCGAAGACCGAAGTGAGGCTGGCCGAAGCGGCACTGGGCGCCGCCCGGGTCGAGCGCGACAGCGCCATTCGCGCGGTCTCGGCAGCCTGGAACGGATACCTCGCGGCAAGATCGTCCGGCCGGGGCTTCGAGGCATTGCGGGAGGCATGGCGCACGGTCGGATCGGCGCTTCGGGAATACAGAAACGCCCGCGACCATGAAAGGCTCGAAGCCGGCAAGCTGGAGGAGGCGAACAGGGAACTCGTCCGCAGGCGTTTCCGAAAGGCCGGACTTGAGAACGATTGGCGGGAAGCGCAATCGGCCCGCGATGCAGCCAGCCTCATCACCGTCCTCAGGCCTCGGCCTCCCCTCGGCAACCGACATCAGCCGAGTGCCCACTTCCCAAGCACTCACAATGACAAAATTCCACAATCAGATCAGGCGGCCGGAACGCTTCCGGGCCCCTCGCTCGTCTCTCCTGCCGCCTGATTTGACGCGTTCCCGCCATCCGGGCGCGACCCGGACGATCTTCGGAAGTGTGTCTGGGTGATGCCCTTTTCCCGCGGTCTCGTCCCGATTGCGGGCAGGATGGCCGCACGGCTTGCGGACCACGGACTTATTGGCGACGCTTGGCGGTCGGGGAGAGAGCCGGCGGACAAGGTTCCGGACCGGATACCGCACAAGGGAGAATGGCATGGCAGCACCGCGCAAGGAGATCCGTCTCGACGATCTGATGGAACCGATAAGCCACTATACCTATGCGGTGCTCTGCGGCGACTTTCTCTTCATGTCGGGGGCTGGGCCGTTCGACGGGGACGGAGCCCTGATCGGCGAGGGCGACGTGGTCCGGCAGTGCGAAGCGACCTGCGCCAATATCGACCGGATGCTCTCGGCGGCGGATATGTCGCCGAAGGACGTGGTCTATTTCAAGGTGCTGATGGAAGAGGTGTCCGACGGACCGAGGATCAATCCGGTCCGCATCGACTTTCATGGCGGCGCCCGTCCCGGTAGCACCCGGATCGGGGTGGGGCATCTCGCGCTTCCCGGCATGCTGCTCGAAATCGAGTGCGTCGCCTACAAGCCGACGAACGGTGCGCCGCCGAGAGAGGAAATCCGCTGCGAGACCCTGTTCGAGCCGCCCAGCCACTATATCGATGTCGTGAAATGCGGCGACTACGCCTTCATTTCCGGAACCGGGCCGGTCGGCGCGGACGGCAGCGCGGTGTTCTTCGGCGACCCCGGGAAGCAGGCCTTCAAGACCATGGAGAACATGGAGGTCATGCTGGATGCAGCGGGCATGGGCTTCGAGGAAATCTGCAAGGTGGTCTGTTACCTGGAGAACGTTCGGGACCGGCCGAAGATCAACGTCGCGCGCAAGCACTTCTTCGGCGGCAGCCGGCCCTGCAGCACCCTGTTCGAGGTCCGGCGGCTCGCGATCCCGGGGATGAACCACGAGATCGAGGCGATCGCGTACAAACCGACGGGCGGAGCCCCGCCGCGGCGGGAAATTCGCGCGCCCGGCGTCCACGAACCCATCAGCCACTACACCGATGCCGTGCGGGCGGGCGATTTTCTCTTCGTTTCCGGCCAGGGCCCGTTCGACGACGCCTTCGGACTGCCGGGCAGTACGATGACGGTGCAGGCCACGCAAATGCACGACAACGTGCAACGCATCATGGCCGAGGCCGGCTTCGGTTTCGAAAACGTTGCCAAGGTCACGGCGAATCTCGACGATTGCGACGAACGCCGGGATCTGGACGCGGTTCGCAGGAAATATTTCGGGTCGTGCAAGCCGGCGAGCACGCTCTTCGGCGCCAACCGCCTCGCCCTGCCCGGAATGAAGGTGGAGCTGGACGCGATCTGCTACCGACCCGATGCGGCAGACCCGGCGTAGTTCCACACCTGCTTCGCCGCCGAAACCGGAGATGCTTCAGCAGGGCGGCGTTCGGAGCTACACCGTTCGGTGGCGGCGCACCACGAACTGGTAGACGACAAGCGCGAACAGGGACGAGAGCAGGACGCCGTGCGCCAGCGCCCCCTGGGTGCCGTCGGTGGTGAGCGCGGCGACGACCATCCCGACCGCGGCGCCGGCGATCTGCTGAGCGAAGCCGACCAGCGACGACGCCGCACCCGCGACGTGCGGAAAGGGCTGCAACGCGCCGGCGACCGTTTGCGGATATATCAGGGAAAACGCGAACATGCAGAAGAACATCGGGCCGATCACCGCGAACCAGTGGTGTATCCCCGCCCACGCGAGCGCGGCCAGCAACAGGCCGAACAGGGACCCGCTCCACACTCCCCATCTCAGCAGGCGATCGACGCCGAAGCTCCTCACCAGGCGCGCCCCCGCCAGCATCCCCGCCATGGAACCGATCATGCAGCCGGCGAACATGTAGGCGTAGGCGATCTCGGTCTCGCCGAAGGAGGCGATGATCACGTGCGGCGAGGCAGCCAGGAAGGAGAACAGGATCCCGTAACACGCGGCCGCGCAGGCGGTGTAGGCCCAGAAGGCCACGCTGCGGGAGATTTCCGCAAAATTCCGCAGCATCGGTGCGATGCGCAGCGCGCCCCGGTCCGGGCGCTCCAGGGTCTCCTGGAACACCAGCCAGAACAGTATCGCGGTCAACACGCTGTAGACGGCGATGAACAGGAACACCGCGTTCCAGCCCCAGGTTACCGCGATATGCGCGCCCGCGATCGGTGCCGCCAGGGGTCCGACACTGAAGAAGAACAGCAGCAGCGAGAGCACCCGCGCGGCCTCTGCGAGCTCGTAGCGGTCCCGGACGACGGCGCGGGCGACGATAAACCCCGATGCCGCCGTCACGCCGTGCAGGAACCGGAACCCCATCAAGACCTCGACAGTCTGGGCGAATGCGCAGCCCAGCCCGGCAACGGCGGTGAGCAACAGCCCGCCGATGATGACGGGCTTTCTGCCGAAACGATCCGACAGCGGACCCGGAAAGAGTTGGCCCACGGCGACGCCGACCATGAACAGGCTGAGACTGAGCTGCACCGAGGTCCGGGTGGCGCCGAGCCCTTCGACCATGGCTGGCATGGCGGGAAGCGTGCCGTCTATGCCGATCGCCGTGGCCGTCGCGGTCAAGGCGAGGAGGGCCGAGATGCCGACGCCGCCCTGCGACTTCACGGGCGAATTCCGGGATCGGACGGGTTGCCGCTCTCTCCCGGCCGAAGCCGCGGGAGTCTCGATCCGATCTTCGCTTGCAAGCGTCTCACCGAAGTCAGACTACAGATTTGCGGCACCTTTCGACATGCCCGCGGTCGCGGTCGCTCGGCCAGCCTGCCGCCGTCCCGCAGCCCGAACAGACCGCCGGCGGCAGGAACCCGCCGGGCGGTATCGACCGCGATGCGGTCGTCCTCGCCCATCTCGGGCTCCGCCACGTTCCCGCGCACCCTGACGACGCGGAGCGCGGTGGACCGCCCGGGCGGAGATCGAGCATGTGTCCATCCGCGAGGCGGAAGGTGACCCTGCCGTCGTGCACCCCGGCGGCCTCGCCGGTGCCGCTGTTGACCGGGGCGTCAATCGCGGCGAAGGTTCTGGTCCGGTCGAAATCGGGCGGGAAACCGTCCTCGATATGGCGTGGCGAAACCCGTTCCAGGGATAGAGAGTCGCTCGCGATGGTTCACACGACGAAATTGGACGCGCTGATCGTCGGCGCCGGCTTCGCCGGCCTCTACATGCTCCACAAGTTGCGGGGTATGGGGTTCACCGCGCGGGCGGTCGACACGGCTTCCGGCGTCGGAGGCACCTGGTACTGGAACCGGTATCCCGGCGCACGGTGCGACGTCGAGAGCATGTTCTACTGCTACCAGTTCGACGACAACCTGTCGCATGAATGGGAATGGACGGAGCGCTATCCCTCGCAACCCGAGATCCTGCGCTACGCAAACCATGTGGCCGACCGGTTCGATCTCTGGCAGGACATTCGACTGAACACCCGCGTCGTCTCCGCGGTTTACGACAACATCGCCGCCGCCTGGCAGGTCGCGACTGACTCCGGCGAGACGTTCGCGGCGCGCCACTGCATCATGGCGACCGGCTGCCTCTCGGCAGCGAACAAACCCGAATTCGAGGGGCTCGACGATTTCGCCGGCCGGGTATTCCACACCGGACACTGGCCGCACGAGCCGGTCGACTTCAGCGGCCGGCAAGTCGGCGTGGTCGGCACCGGCTCGTCGGCGGTGCAGGCGATCCCGGAACTCGCCAGGCAGGCGGCGCGTCTGACGGTGTTTCAACGAACCCCGAGCTACGTCATTCCGGCGAACAATCGGCCTCTCGACCCCGGGGAACAGCGCGAGATAAAGGCGCGCTACCCCGAACTCCGAGCCGCTGCCAGGAAAACGTTCGGCGGGTTCGCGGTGCCGACCGGCCGGGATTCGGCGCTCTCGATTTCCGAGCAGGAATGCCGCCAGGCGCTGGAACGCGCCTGGAATGATGGCGGAATCGGCTTCCTCAACTCTTATATCGATTTCGGCGTCGACGAAGAGGCCAACAGACGGGCGCAGGAGTTCGTCCGCGGTAAGATTCGTGAAATCGTCGAGGATCCTGAGACCGCTGACAAGCTGTTGCCTCATCACATAATCGGCTGCAAGCGGCTCTGTCTCGGCACCGACTATTACGCAACCTATAACCGCTCCAATGTCGACGTGGTGCCGCTCGGCGAAACGGGGATCGGTCGGATCACCGCGGGCGGGTTGATCGCAGCCGGCAGGGAATTCCTCCTCGACGACCTTGTCCTGGCGACCGGGTTCGACGCCATGACCGGGGCGCTCAGCCGGATCGACATAAGGGGCCGGAACGGCACAACCCTGAGGCACGCTTGGGAGGCCGGGCCCCGCATGTATCTCGGCCTCATGGCGCACGGCTTCCCGAACCTGTTCACCGTGACCGGACCGGGCAGCCCATCGGTCTTGTCGAACATGATGCCGACCATCGAACACCATGTGGAGTGGATCGCCGGATGCATCGGCTATCTGCGCGATAACGGTATCCGCGAGATCGAGCCCCATCTCGAGGCGCAGGATTCATGGGTGGAGCACGGCAACGAGGTCGCGTCCAAGACGCTGCGCTACAGTTGCAGTTCCTGGTATCTCGGCGCCAACGTGCCCGGCAAACCCCGTGTCTTCATGCCCTATATCGGCGGCATGCCGGCATACATGAAGAAATGCGCCGCCGTCGCGGCGGCCGGGTATGAAGGGTTCGTGCTGACCCCGCAGCACCGGGTGCCCGCCGGGTAGCGCTGCCGTCGCGGCTCGAGGTCCGCAGGCGGTAGCTGTTCCACCAAGGCATGTCGTTGAACGACCGCAGGTCGATTTCGTTGGTCCGGGCCGAGCGGTGCTGGCGCGCGCGATGGAAATAGGTGTCTGCGATCCGCTCCGGCAGCATGAGACTGTCATGCTCCATGCCGCGGCTCGGCGTTCCCGATGACATTCTCGGCGAGGCGGTCAGCGTCTTCCCGGCCCTGCGATCCGGCGCATCGGCCGGCGTCGACGACCTGCGGCGGGCGGGAGCCACCCACGCGCTCCTTTCGGCGCTTACGCTGAAACGGCCGGGCTTTGTCTGCAGAGAAGTTGCGGTGGAGCTCTCGTGGATCCTCGACCGGGCCTATGGCTTTTCCCGCGACCGGATCGCAAGGCTTTTCGAAGATCTCGTCGGGACTGCAGAACTTCACGTCGAAGCCTGCGAAGACGTGATCCGGGCAGCGGAAGGATATCGCCGGGGCGGAGCAGGCTTTTCCGACGGGGTGATCGCGGCGGCAGCAAAGCGTCCGGGCGCGAGCGCGAACCCGCCGGCAACGACCGCGCCGGCCTGCGCCTGTGACACGGTTATCCGGCTCTGCGTCCGGGCTGTGCCTAGCGGACCCGTATCCCCTTGGCCCAGCCCCTATTCCTCTGTCGGCTCCGCAGCGAGCACACCTGCCCCGTTCACAGACTTCATCGGCAATCTGGGCCGGTCCGACTTCTGCGATCCATGTATCGTGGCCTGAGGAACACCCCCGCTATCCCGCCGCCCCCTCGCGTACGTGTCGGTCGCGCTCGTCGAACAGCGCTTGGTCGGCGTAACCCATGAACTCGGGGTTAGCCTTGCCAGCCATGACTTGCAAATAGACCGGCTCCACCGTGTCGTTGGAATAGCCATGGATCACGCCGGCCGGGCAGGAGACGCAGTCCCACGGGCCGAGCGCCACGTCGAGCCGCCTGCCGTTTTCCTCCTCGAAGAAAACCGTGAGGTGTCCCCTGAGCACGAAGAACACCTCCTCGACCTCGTGGGTGTGCGGCGCGTTGCCCTCGCCGGGCGGCACGTACATGACGCTCAAGGTAAACGCCCGGGCCGGGATGACACCGGCGTCCGGCTTACCGCTGGTGTTGCCGATGAAGCGGTGCTGCGCCCGGCGGTAGCCGTCGATCAGCGCATCGGCGAAGGCCGCCCAGTCCGGCTTGCGGTCGCCGAACCGGGCCACGTAACGCTTCGCGATTTCCTCCAAGCCGAGGCCGGCAACCTCGGGTGGACGCTCGTGCCGCGCTACTTTTTCACTCATAGCCGCTCCAGTCACGACTTCGGAACAAACGCATTCGTGAAGTAGGCGTCGATCGGGAGCTCCTTCTTGATCCGATTAAACTCGATCAGCGTCTTTTGCGCCTTCTCGATGTCGCCTGGCGATGTCCAGCCCGACGGTTTGCCCTTGCTGGCCTCGTTCTCGAACAGGTCGAACGACGCCTTGAGGATATCGAGCGAGATGCCGGGCTTGAGGTTGGGCGCGACCTTGAGCAGAGACTTTATCGCCGCCTCCGGTTCCTTCTGGCCGAGCATCAGCGCCTCCCGCACACTCGCCACCATGCGGCGCACCAAGTCCGGGTTGCCCTCGATGGTGTCGTTATGGGCGATCAGAGAGAGACCGGGAACCACAATGCCGCCCGAAGCATAGCTGAAGTAAGTTGACGGGATGCCAGCCGCGGTCGCCTTGGGCGCCTGAAGGAAGCCGAATGAATCGATCGCGTCAACCTTGGCCTGCAACAACGCAGCGAGCTTAGCGGCGGGCTCCATGAACACCAGCTTGACCTTGCCCTCGATCCCGTTCTTCTTCGCGAGCGCCTTGAAATAGGCCGCCGTCGCGCCCCCCGCGGAGAAGCCGATCCGGGAGCCGGCGAGGTCCTTCCAGTTCTTCCAGCCGTTCTTCTTAGGGAAGATGATCGCGACCGGGTTGGTGCGGAGGTATGATGCGACGATCTTCACCGGCAACCCCTTGGAGACCAGCACCATCACGGCGCCGCCATCCGCCGTCCCGAAGGTGACCGTCTTGTTGCCGACGGTCTGGGCGGTAATCACCGAGCCCCGCCCGTCGCGGATGTCGACGTCGATGCCGTTCTTGGCGAAGATTCCGTGGTCTTTGGCGTGGTACCAGACCGCGTGATAGGCGCTCTTGACCCAGTCGGTCCTGAGCGAGACCTTGTCAGCCGCCTGAGCAGACATCGAGACGGCGATCAGCGCTGTCGCGGCCACGGCCGTAAGTGCGGTTCTCATGGTTTCCTCCTTGGTTTCTTGTGCGTTTACACGGTTATCCTGAATGCACACGCTGCGATACGTGCCACGGGATCATCAGCCGCTCCAGTATCTCGATGGCGTAGAAGAACGCCATCGCGAGCAGCGAAAGAACGAACAGGATGGCGAACAGGAGCGCGGTGTCGAGCTCGCCCGCTGCGCTCAGCAGCAGGTATCCAAGCCCGTTATCCGAGCCGATGAATTCGCCCGTGAGTGCACCGACGACGGCGAGCGCCGAACCCACCTTGAGCCCGCCGAACATGCTCGGCAGCGCGCCCGGCAGGCGGAGGCGGAGAAAAATCCGTCGAGGCGGCGCTCCCATCGAACGCGCGAGCTGCACCAGCGCCGGATCGATGCTGCGGAGCCCCACGATGGTGTCGACCACGATCGGGAAGAAGCAGATCAGGAAGGCCACCGCCACCTTTGGGAACATGCCAAAACCGAACCAGACCACGAAGAGCGGTGCCAGCGCAATCTTCGGAATGCTCTGGGTCGCCACCATCGGCGGGTAGAGGATGCGCTCCAGCGTCTGCGAGGAGACGACGATTATGGCGAGCGGCACGCCGACGGCGACGGCAAGGAGATAGCCGGCGAGTACCGACAGGATCGTCCAGCCCGAATGGGGAATCATCTGGAGCCAATTGTCGTGCCCCGATCCCAGCACCTCGCCGGGGCTCGGCAGCAAATAGCTCGGGGTTTCGAACAGCCAGACAGTGCCCGCCCATAGCCCGATCAGCGCGCCGAACGAAACCGTCATCCAGAACGCGTCGCGGGTCCATTTCCGGTTCCAGAAATTCATTCTTGCCAGTCCCTGAACGTCATCCAGTTCTCATCTCGTCACGCCCAGACCTGTTTCGGGCATGACGAGACAGGGCGCGCGGGAATCTCGCGAGCAAACGGAAAGATATGCCGAAACCCCGTGCGTCAGCGGCTGATCACCCCCATCTCCTGGAACATCAACCTGATCTCGTGGACGATCCCGGTGAAGCGCGGCGTGTCGTGGATGTTGAGATCGCGGGGCCGCTCCAGATTGACGTCGAGGATCGCGCGGATCGCGCCGGGCCGGGGCGTCATCACGATCACCCGGTCGGACAGGAACACCGCCTCCGAGATCGAGTGGGTAACGAAGAGCACGGTCTTCTGTGTCCGGTGCCAGATCGTCTGGAGGTCGACCTGCATCTGCTCGCGGGTCAGCGCGTCGAGTGCACCGAACGGCTCGTCCATCAGCAGCATCGGCGGGTCAAGCAGCAGCGCGCGGCAGAGTGCGACGCGCTGGCGCATGCCGCCAGAAAGCTCGAACGGGCGCTTGCCCTCGAATCCTTCCAGCCCGACCGAGGCCAGAAGCTCGTGCGCGCGGTCGATATAAGCGTTCTCGTTAAGCCCGCGCATCACGCACGAGAGCAGCACGTTTCCGGTGACGGTCCGCCAGTCGAGCAGCAGGTCGCTCTGGAACACGAAGCCGAGATCGGTATAGGGCTCGACGATCTCGGTGCCGCCGATGCGGATCTCGCCCGCTGTCGCTTCCAAAAGCCCAGCGACTAGGGAGAGCAGCGTCGACTTGCCGCAGCCGCTCGGTCCGACGATGGTGACGAACTCGCCGCGCCGGATGTCGAGGTCGAGGTCTTGGAGCGCTACCACCGGCTCGCCGTCTTGGCCGACGAAGGTCTTGTTGAGCGACTCGATCTCGATGAAGGGGGCCCCGCCGCCCCTGCGGGCGTCCTGTACCTCGCTCCTCCCGGCTGGCCGCGCGGCCGGCGTCATCGTCGCACTCCCCTCCCCGCTGCGAAACGGCTCCGCCGATGACTGGCCGTCGAGTCGGGCACGCTCCTGACGCCGCCATCCTGTTCGCGACACGCGCGACCGGTCCCCAGACTCTCCGTCAGCTGTGTGACGCCGGTCAAGACCTTTCGCACGGGCTATCTGCAAACGTGGATTTCACCGCGGGAATGTGCATCGGGGCTCTGAATGCAAGAAAGTCCTTTTTGCGACAAAGAATTGCTCGCTTACGGAGGAATTCCTCGATGCCGGCGATGGTGGTCATCGTTACCACGCGAAGACCGCGCCGCGCATCCCGGAGAGGCGCGAGCGCAATCTGCAGCGAGCGCCCCGATGGAAAAGGGGCCGGAGACCCCGTTTCCATCGGCCCGTCGGTGCCGCGCGCTATTTGGTCATACCGAGTTCACGATAAGCCTTCAGCGCGCCGGGATGATGCTTGATTCCGGCGTTCTTGAACACCGCGATACCCGCGCTGGGGTTCCAAGACTTGTAGACCGTCTTCATGTATTTGTTGGTCTTGTCGGTGAACACGTACTTGACGATCCGGTAGATGGTCTCATCGGGGACGCTGTCCTGGGCCATGATCGTCGACGGAACGCCGTAGGACTGGGCATCCGCGACCACGCCACCGCCATAGTCTGCGGCCTTGATGACATAGGGGGCGAAG
The DNA here is from genome assembly GCA_965200535.1 of Alphaproteobacteria bacterium. Classification (GTDB taxonomy): domain Bacteria; phylum Pseudomonadota; class Alphaproteobacteria; order MPNO01; family MPNO01; genus MPNO01. Next base: position 48,648 of record CBDAUF010000001.1, read on the forward strand.
GCCGGGTTCTTACCGAGCACTGCCTTGAGTTCCGCCGGTGCGAGCGGGATCAGGCGGATCTTGCGGGTCGCCGCCATCGCGCTGACCACCGGCACCGGGACGGCCGACGCCACAGCGAAGGCATCGATGTTGCCGTCTCTCAGCGCGTTGCCGGCCTCGCTGAATCCGAGGAACTGCGCCTTGATCTGGTCGCGCACACCGACCGTCCTCAGGATCAGGTCCGCATTGGCCGCAGTGCCGCTGCCCGCCTTGGCGAGCGAGACTCTCTTGTCCTTGAGATCGGCGAAGGACTTGATGTTGTCCTTGGCAAGGGTCACCCAATGGATCGGCGAGATGGTAAGCGCCATGACCGCGCGGACGTTCTTGGCTGGCGGCTTGTCCTTGAATTTACCGGTCGAAGTGACCGCGTTGTAAACCGCCCCGAGATTGGCAAGGCCGAGGTTGAGCCCGCCGCCTTCGCGGCTGAGCATCCGCATGTTGGTGGTCGAACCCGCGGTGGTCCGAGTCGATAGTGTGATGCCGTCCAGATCACGGGTTATCGCGGTGGACAGCCCGCCGCCCATCAGGAAGTAGCTGCCGCCGGGTGAGCTGGTGCCGATGACGAGGCTCTGCGCAGCCGCCCCCTGTGCCAGCGCAAGCACCGCCGCAGAGGCGAACGCAGTCGCAACGATTCTTCTCATCGTCTGGTCCCCTTTTTCGAATTTCCGAGCGTCACACTAGCACCGGACTCACGGGCAGGAACAGCGTCGTCCATCAAGCGGCGGCTGGAGCGCCTTCGGCCCTGCTCTTGCGGAACTGCCAGATGGTGAAAATTGCGAAACATGTCACCGGGATCAGCGCATAGACACCGTGGGTCAGCACAAGGACGATTCCGATGACGATCGAGAGCACCCGCGCGACGAGAGACAGCCGGGCGTAGTAGAAGCCCTCGATACCGGCAGAGATGGCCAGCCCGCCGAGCGCCAGCGAGGCTATGGTGATGACGATGCTCCACACGCTTCCCTGCAGCAGCAATCCCGGCTGATAGACGAACAGCACCGGCAGATAGAAGATCGCCATCGCCTTGACCATGGCAACATTGCAGACCGGCCATAGTCGCTGCTTGGAAATCCCGGCCGCCATGTAGGCCGCAAGCGCGACCGGCGGGGTGACGTTCGAGGCCTGACCCCACCACAGCACCAGCAAGTGGGCGGCCATTACCGGGATGCCGAGCTGGATCAGGGCGGGAGCCGCAAGCGTCGCAAGGATCACATAAGCCGGAATTACCGACAGCCCCATGCCCAGGATGTAGCCAATCACGAAGATGAACATCACCGTGAAGGCGAGATTGCTCTCGGCGAGGTCGATGATCATGCCCGTGATGCGGATCCCGGTTCCGGGAAGCAGCACCGCGCCGGCGATGATCGAGACCGGCCCGGCGATGGCGATGATCGGCAGCGAACTCTTCGCGCCCTCTGCGAGGGCAATGAGAATCGCGCGCGGGCCCATCGGCCGGGGAGTCAGCCAGCTTGCCGCGATGACGCTCACGATGGCCAACATTCCGATGCGTCGCAGCGAATAGTCGAGATACACCATGACGACGACCACCGCGATCGGCACCAGATAGGCCCAGCCCCGCTTCAGCACGGCGCGAAAGGATGGGCAGTCCTCGGCCGGTAGGCCCTTCAGGCCATTGCGCCGGGCGTAGAAATGAACCTGCAGATAGACGTTGAGAAAATAGAGCAGCGCCGGAATCGTCGCCGCGATCACGATCGTCCCGTAGGAGAAGCCGGTCAGCGCCACCATGATGAAGGCTGACGCCCCCATCACCGGGGGCATGATTGTCCCGCCGGTCGAGGCTGCGGCCTCGATGCCGGCAGCCACTGCCGGCCGGTAGCCGGTCTTCATCATGATCGGGATGGTGATGCTGCCCGTGATCGCGACATTGGCCGAGGCCGAGCCCGAGATGCTGGCCGTGATGAAGGACGACCCGACCGCGGCCTTCGCCCCGCCACCCGGACGGGTGCCGAGGAAGGAGAGGCAGAGATCGGTGAAGTAGTCCGACGCCCCCGAGCGGATCAAGAACGTCCCGAACACCAAGAACAGGAACAGGTTCGAGGCCAGGACATAGGTGATCGAGCCATAGAGCCCGTCGGTCTGGGCATACAGCGCGGTCGCGATCTGGCGCAAGTCGAACCCGCCGTGCACGAACGGCCATGGAACCCATGCGCCGAAATAGAGGAACAACAGGAACGCGCCCGAGATGATCGCCATGGCCATGCCGAGCGCGCGCCGTCCGCCTTCGATTACGCCGAGGATCATGATCCAGCCGACGGCCATGTCGAAATCGCCGATGGCGAACCCTTCGTTCTCGGCGAAGTAAAGGTAACGGTCGTTGAACCGGAAGGTGGCGTAGGTTACCGCGATGAGGAAGACGACATCGAATGCCCGCGCCTGGATCGTCCGGGCCAGCGGATGGACGCATATCGCCAGCGCCACGCCTGCGTAGATGAACAGGCTGCGGTCGAGTGCCGGGCTGAATGTGCCCCAGGTGGCGACATAGAGGTAGTAGGAGGTCGTTGCGAGCCCGATCAGGAAACCGAGCTTCTTCCACTCGCCGCTGAACGCTTCGGCCATGCCCCGCCGGTTGCGCAAAGCGTCTCTCCCCCGCATGCCCCCTGTTATACTCGCGATCCGGATTACTCCCGTCCAGCCGGGGCCGCTAAACAGGGACGCTGACGGTGTCGGAGCTGAGGGTGCTCAAGGAAGCGGACCTCAAGGCGGTGCTCGACGTCGAGACCGGGCTCGAGATCGTCGAACGCACGTTCCGCGATCTGGGCACCATGGACATCTTCCGTCGGTCCGAGCCGGCTGCCCTGTTCGGCGGCTCCAGTATCGGCACGGCCGCGCGATACAAATCCAAGGGCGCGACTCTGATTTCCGAGAGCGTGACCGGGATCCGGCTGATCAGCGATGTCGCCAGGACGCATGGTTTCCGCTCGCACCACATGCTGGTCGTGTTCGACGATAAGACCGGCGCACCAATCGGGCTGTTGAACGAGACTTGGCTGCACCGCTTCCGCACGGCGCTCACCGGGGTGGTGGCGGCCAAGTACCTGGCGCGGCCCGACTCCAGGGTGCTGGCGCTGATCGGCGCCGGCTCGATCGCGGCGGAGATGTTTCCGGCGATCACCCGGATCTTCGACCTCGACGAAATCCGAGTCGTCGCGCGACGGCGTGCGAGCGCCGAGGAGTTTTGCCGCAAGCATTCCGATCTGCCCGCCCGGTTTATCGCCATGGAAGACCCGCGGGAGGCGCTCGACGGCGCCGAAATCGCGATCACCCTGACGCTGGCGGAAGCCCCGGTGATCGGGCCCGGCATGCTGTCGCCAGGCGCCTTTCTCTGCTCGATGGGCGAAACCGAGGAAGTCGCGTTCGGCGTGCTTGACGAGATTGACCGGTTTGTCGTGGACGACTTCGACTATGCCGCGGTGTTGGGCGATATCGCAGCGTGGCTTCGAACGGGCCGGATCGACCGCGCCGCGTTAGAGGCCCGGATCGACGGACATATCGGCGATGTCGTCGCAGGGACCAAGCCGTTCCGCCAGAACGACGAGCAGCGCATCTTCGCGATCATCCAAGGAATGGCGATCTGTGATCTGGCCCTTGCCCGGCACGCGTTGAACGAAGCGGAAGGGCGCGACCTTGGCGGGAGCCTCGATCTGTTCGGCTGAAGACACGCGGCCGCGCGGCGCCGGCGAACGGCTCAATGCCGCGCCAGCAGTCGCCCGCAACCCTCCAGCGTGACCATCGATCCCATCGCCCGCACGCAGCGCCAGAACGTCGCCTGGTTGCTGGTCACCACCGGCTTGCCGAGAGTGTCTTCGAGACGTTCGATCAGGTCGAGCGATGGCAGGTTGGTGCAGCTTATGAAGACGGCATCGGCATCGGGCCGATCGACCCTCCTGGCCAATTCATACGTGGTCTCCAACGAGACACGCCCGATGCCAGCGCGTTCAGCAGCAGTCTTGCCGAGCTGGAGTCCTTCGACCGATACGACTTCGAAGCCTTGTTCGGTCAACCATTCGGTCTCGCGCCGATTGACGAAATCGGTCCGCGGCGTGGCCAGCGCGATCCGCCGCGCGCCGAGCGCCTGCAGGCCCGCGACGACGGCATCGGACGTCAGTACCGCGGGCGCGCCGGTTTTCCGGGTCATCGCCTCGGTGAGGACGTCGCCGGGGAAAAAATACGCACACGAAGTGCAGCCGAAGGCGACTACGTCGACACCCGCCGAACCCAGATCGCGGGCGGCACCCTCGACATGCTCGGCGATCTGCCGGTAGAGCGCCGGCGCCTGCGGCCCGTCCTGAAAGGCGCGCGCGACGTGGATGGATAGACCGGCCGGCGCCATCCGGTAAAACTCGGGCTCGATACTGGTATTGGTCGACGGGCAGATCAGTCCGATCTTGCCGAGCCCTGCATAGGCACCCGCGGGCGGGAGGCTATCGGCCATCGGTCCCGCCCACATCGGCAATGCAGGCACACAGCCCGCCGCCGGGCGGTGCCTGATGCTCGGTTCCGCCGCTGACGAAGACCCGGCCGGTACCGAGGATCCCGCCGATCACCCCGCTGGCCGCCGCCCGCATATGCTTGTCGGGATCGAGATCGCTGTGGAAGACGGTCGTTCGTTCGCCGCGCACCCGCCCGTCCGGCGCGACGCCCACCTTGACGAAGACTGCCCGCATCCGTTCGGGCGAGGCAATCTCGCCGGCTTCGTCGAGACCACAGCCCGCACCCCGGCACAGGGCCTTTATCGAACGTGCATCGAGAATATCTGTCATCGGCCCGGAAAAAACCTGGGTCGAGCCGCCAACCCCCGGCCGATTTCCCAGAACCAGAACCTCGCCAGCCTCGACCTCGGTGCCGGAAAAACTCATCGTCCGGTTCGAATAGCGGTCAAGGTCAACGCCTATTCGAACGTCTTCGATCTCATCCTCGGCCAATTCGCCCAGTGCCATCGCGACGCCGAGTGCGGCGGCGCCCCGGGATTGGCCGCTTGACCCGGCCCGGGCGACGACCGCGGGATCGCCGGTCGCCGCGGCGTCGCGGTGGCTGAGAATCGGGCTCTTGACGAAGACGAGGGCAATCTGATCCGGAGCCAGCCCGGCCTCGGCCATCGCTTCCTCCACCGCGCCGGCGATCAGGCGGGTATGGGTCGGCGTGACCAATTCGCTCGCCGCCATCGCCCGGGTCCGCGCACCGCCGATAACCAGGCGCTCTTGATCGCCGCCGCGGTCGTCGTCGATCGCAGCCAGCGCGTACACCACCGGGCTCAGCACACCTTCCGAGCCGGTGGAGAAGATGAGGCTGGACCTGTCCAGAAGGTCGCCGCCGCCCATCCGTTCTATCGCTCGCGTAGAGGCTGACCAGGCGAGTTCACGCGAGAAATCGTTGATCGTCGCGGTGCCTTCGGTCTTGGCGACGAGCGCGAGACGCCGGATGTCGCAAAGCGGCAGCCCGGACAAAATCCTTTCCAGTCCGGCCACGTCGCCGGGGCCGTCGGTCGCGTAAGACTCGACATGGACCTGCATCGGCCGGTCATTCCGGCGTGCAGCGGAACACGAAAGCGTCGTCCGTTTGCATCAAGCGATCCCGATTCTTCGAGAATGCGGAGTGGTCCCACACCGCATCGTCCATCGAAAGCCCCACGAACCACAAGAACAGCGGGTTGTGATCCGAACACTTGCACGACAGACGTTCGCCACAAAACAATAGAACACCTGCAAAAGCAACGCCCTGACCAGCTTTTCCAGCGGTGCCGACGGTCGGTTCGTATGCCCGCAGCTCACCTGAAACGCGTTTGCGGTCGGCCCTGCGGCGGGCGGCTTGCGAGACCTTTACCGGCGCCACGACGACGGCGCGGGCGCCACAGGCGTCGTCCGGGCTTCATCGTCGAACAACAGAGGCGCCAGGCGTCAGCGCATATGCCATTCCACGTAGTGGGCGCGCATGCACAGAAGCACATGGGCGCGCACCGCAATCAAGGCCGTTTCCCGCGAAATGGCTAAGGAACGCGGTTCCCGGACATCCGTTCGAGGAGCACGACGGAAGATGATTGTCGCCACGGGCGAATTGAACCATTGTCACGTCTGCACGGATCAGGGACGGAGCGATGAGCGACCTGGGAATCGGGGCGAGCGTGCTGCGCAGCGAGGACGCACGCTTCCTGCATGGCCGCGGCGAGTATGTCGGCGACATCGCGCTGCCGCGCACGCTGAACGCCGCGTTCCTGCGTTCCCCGGTGGCGCACGCGCGGATCAAGTCGGTGGAGATCCCCGACGCGATCCGCGATCGCGTGTTCGTCGCCGCCGACCTCGTCGATGTCAAGCCGATTCGCGCGATCGCCTCGCTCACTGGCTACAAGGCATCCGACTACCCGGTTCTGGCCGCCGGCAAGGTGAGATTCGTCGGCGAGCCGGTCGCCGTGGCGGTCGCGCCAGCCCGAGGCGAGGCCGAGGACCTGATCGAGCAGATCGGCTTCGACTACGAGGAACTGCCCGCGGCGGTCGAGTCCCTGGATGCGCGCAAGCGGGGCGCACCGCTCGTCCACGAGCATTGGGGCGACAACATCGTCCATTCCGGCGTCTTCCAGGCCGGCGAGATCGACCGCATCGCCGGCGAGGCGGCGCATGCGGTCACGCGGTCGTTCAAAATCAGCCGCCAGGCCCACATGCCGATGGAAGGCCGGGCCGCGCTTGCACATTACGACAGCCGGCTCGACGAGATCGTTGTCTACAACTCGAACCAGATGCCGCATCTCATCCAGTCCGGGCTTTCCGACGTCCTCGGGATCGAGCAGCGGCGGATCCGGGTCGTCTCGCCCGATGTCGGCGGTGGCTTCGGGCTGAAGATCTATGTCGAGCCGGAATGCGTCGTTGCCGCCTGGCTTGCCATGAAGCTCGGACGGCCGGTGCGCTGGATCGAGGACAATTTCGAGCACTTGACCGCCGATGCGAATTGCCGCGAACACCGCTACACGATCACCGCGCATACCGACGGGGCCGGCAAGATTCTCGGCGTCGAGTTCGACGTGACCGTCGACGCCGGGGCCTATTCGATCTGGCCCTGGACCTCGGCGGTCGAGGCAGCCCAGGCCGCCGGCATCCTGACCTCGGCCTACGATTTCCGCCACTTCCGCGCCACGGTTTCGACAGTGGCGACCAACAAGCCGCCGATCGTGGTCTATCGCGGAGTCGCGCGACCTGGGGTGTGCTTCTCCGAGGAACTGCTGATCGATGCGATCGCGCGCTCCGTCGGCCGCGAGCCGCACGAGGTCCGCATCGACAACATGGTCCGGCCCGAGCAGATGCCCTACACCACGGTGACCAACAAGCTCTACGACAGCGGCGACTACCCGGCCTGCATCAGGAAGGCGGCCGAGATGATCGACATTCCGGCCATCCGCGCGCGCCAGGATGCGGGCGAAGACGACGGGCGGCTGATTGGGGTCGGCTTCGCCTGCTACACCGAGCAGACCGCGCACGGCACCTCGGTGCTATCCAAATGGGGGGTCGAGCTGGTTCCGGGGTTCGAACCCGCGCGCGCCCGTCTTACCCCGGACGGCGAACTGGTGCTCGAAGTCGCGGTCCATTCCCATGGCCAGGGAATGCAGACGACGCTCGCCCAGGTGGCGAACGAGGTGCTGGGGCTCGATCCCACCCGGATCTCCGTCCGCTTCGGCGATACCTCGGTATCGCCCTACGGGACCGGAACCTATGCCTCGCGCAGCATCGTCATGGCCGGCGGCGCAGTCGCCGTGGTCTGCCGCTCGCTGGCCGAGCGGATCGGCCGTATCGGGGCGCATCTGCTGCAATGCGACCGCGCCGAGGTCACTGTCGAAAACGCCGAGGTCAGAGGCCCTGGCGGCAGCGTCGATTTCAAGGCGGTCGCGCGGGCCTGGTACGTCCACCCCGAGGAGTTGCCGCCGGATATTGACCGGGAGGGGCTCACGGCGACCAGCGGTTACCGTCCCGAACCGGATTCCGGGGTATTCTCGTACGCGACCCACGCCGCGGTCATCGCCCTCGATCCCGAACTCGGCACGGTCGAGATCCTTGACTATGTCGTGGTCGAGGATTGCGGGCAGATGGTCAACCCGATGATCGTCAACGGCCAGGTGATCGGCGGGACGGTACAGGGGATCGGCACCGCGCTCTACGAGGAGGCCGCGTTCGACACCAGCGGCCAGCCGCTCAACGGCACGCTTGCCGACTACCAGATACCCGGCGCGACCGAAGTCCCCGATATCCGGCTGTCCCATATGTGCACCCCCTCGCCCTGGACCGAGTTCGGCATCAAGGGAATGGGCGAGGGCGGCGCGATCGCCCCGCCGGCGGCAATCGGCAATGCGGTCAACGACGCGCTGGCCGGGCTCGGGGTCGAGCTGTCACAGTCGCCGATGACACCCCGGCACATCATGGCGGCGCTCGAGGAGGCGGGGGGATGAAGCCGCCGCCGCTCGACTATGTCCGACCCGAAACTCTCGACGCGGCGATTGCCGCGATGACCCGGGCGGGCGAGGGCGCGAGGCCGCTGGGCGGCGGCCAGTCGCTCGGGCCGATGTTGAACCTGCGGGTGGTCCGCCCGGACCTCCTGGTCGATGTCTCGCGGCTCGCTGAGCTCAAGCGGATCGAGACGGTTCCGGAGGGTGTGCGCATCGGTGCCGCGGTCACCCATTCCGCGATCGAGGATGGCGCGGTACCCGACGTCACCAACGGGCTGGTCAACTTCGTCGCCGCCCAGATCGCCTATCGCGCGGTGCGCAACCGCGGCACCATCGGCGGCAGCCTGGCGCATGCCGACCCGGCCGGCGACTGGGCGCCGGTGATGATGGCGCTGGGCGCTTCGGTCGTGATCCAAGGTGCCGCCGGGCGGCGCGAGGTTGCGGTGCGCGAGTTGATCACCGACGTCATGACGACCGTCCTCGCGCCCGACGAGGTGCTCGTCGAGGTCAACGTGCCGGCATTGAGCCCCGACGCGCGCTGGGGCCACTACAAGCTCACCCGGAAGCCCGGCAAGTTCGCCGACGCCATCGCCGTCGTGGTCTCCGACCGCGCGCGGCGGCACCACGGCGCAGCCATCGCCCGCCCGTCCGCGCCGCCGCTATTGATGGAACGTGCGGGCGCCGCGATAGCGGCGGCCGCCGGCTGGTCCGAGGCCCTGGACAGCGAGATCCGCGCGGCGGCCGCGGCCGACCTGGCGGCCGAGCCGAACCCCGATCCGGATCCGGTGCAGCGCCGGTACCACATGGTGACCGTGGCCCGCGCGGCGCGGCGGGCATTGGCGCCATGAGCATGGTACGCCTGACGATCAACAGCCGCGCCGTGGAGGCCGACCTCCCGGCCCGTCTCACGCTCGCCGATTTCATCCGCGACCGCGAGGGGCTGACCGGCACGCATCTGACCTGCGAGCAGGGGGTATGCGGGGCCTGCACGGTGATGGTCGACAGCGCGCCTGAGCGCTCCTGCATTAGTCTTGCGGTGGCCTGCGACGGCCGCGCCGTCCGCACCGTGGAGGGGTTCGAGGACGATCCCTTAATGGCGGTCATCCGGCGCTGCTTTTCGGCGGCGCATGCGCTGCAATGCGGCTATTGCACGCCCGGCATGCTGATCACTGCGCACGACATCGCGACCCGGCTTCCCGATGCCGACCGCGACCGCATCCGGCTCGAGCTTAGCGGCAATCTGTGCCGCTGCACCGGCTATATCGGGATAATCCGCGCGATCGAGATGGCCCTGGAGGAGCTCCGCGAATGACCAGGCCCCGGCGGCTCACCCATGCAAACCTGTTCGTCGCCGACATGGAACGCTCGATGGACTTCTACCGATCGGTGGTTGGGCTCGACGAATCCTACCGGCGGGTCAATCTGCGCGCCGGTTTCCTGACCAACGGCAACTCGCATCACGACATCGCGGTGATGGAATACGGCCAGACTTACGCTGGAAAGCGCGAACGGGCGCGGAAGATCGGCCTCAACCATCTCGCCTTCGAGATGGAGAACGATCTGGAACTCAACCGGTGGTATCGGGCCGCGATCACCAAGGGTGCCGATATCCATCGTACCGTCGATCATGGCAATACCCATTCCTGCTACATGCACGACCCGGACGGCATCCAGATCGAGGTCTATTGCGACACGATCAAGGAGTGGTGGCACCTCAAGACCGGGGCGATGACGACCCCCCTGGACGACTGGAAGCCGGGCGGGGGCGAGCCCTCGACCAAGCCGATGTATCTCGAGGCCCCGGAGATCCGCCGACTGGAGGATGCGCTCCTGCATCCGGTCAAGACCACGCATGCGGTACTGATCGCCGCCGATTACCGGGCGTGCTTCGACTTCTACACCGAGGTCATCGGTCTCCCGCCCCGATCGGGCGGACGCGAGGCGCGGTTCTGCGTGCTCGCCGGCGGGCTCGGCATACCGTCGCTCGCGCTGTTCCGCGCGGATACCGGCCTCGCGCCCGGTTTCCACCACATCGCGCTGTCGGCATGGAGCGTCGATGACCTGAAGGCGTCGCGTGCGGCGCTGGCTGATGCCGGTATCGAAATCGCGGCGGAGACCGACCACCCGTCCCGCTACGCTCTGTGCATCGTCGATCCCGACGGATTCCGCATCCAGCTCTATGCAGACCGGCTCGATGCGACCGGTATCGACTGGACCGCCGAGGACATAGCGACCGCTCTCTATCTGGTCTGAGGAGCCTCGTCCGGTGTGTTGAACGTCCAGTTCCAGGGACGGATCAGCGCGGTGTCGAACCGTCCGGGCCGAAAGCAAGGCCGTTCGGGCAGATCAGCCTATCCAGAACCGCCCCTGGCGGTCCGACCGTCCGTCGTTGAAACGCATCCCGGGATTGCCGGGCTTGAGATCGAAGGCCCGGTCGATCTCGCCGATTGCCGGAACCGCGAGTTCTTGAACCGAGGTTCGATGAGCGGCATCATCTTTCCGGAGAAGAGGTTCGCGTCGCGGACCCCTTGCGGGGAGTCCGAGTGGGTACAGATAACCGACCAGAAACCGACGTTTATGTCGGCACGGATCTGCCGGAACTGGGCTTTCGCAACTATTGGTACCCCATACTCGCGGCGTGGGGGCTGCGCCGGCGGCCGCGGACGGTGACGCTGCTCGGCGAGGACGTGGCCCTCTTTCGCGACGGGGGAAAAATCCATGCGCTGAAGGATCAGTGCGCACACCGCGGCGCGCGCCTGTCGCAGGGGCGAAGCCTCTATCCAGGCACCGGCACGCTGACCTGCCCCTATCACGGCTGGACCTATGCGGGCGACACCGGACGATGCGTCGCCAAGCTCATGGAAGGCCCCGATACCGCCATTCCCGAAGAGGCGCGGGTGAGGGCCTATCCGGTTCGCGAACATCGCGGGGTGATTTGGTTGTTCGTCGGCGACATGGAGGCCGTGCCGCTGGAGGAAGACCTGCCGGACTGTCTGGCCGATACCGAAGAATGGCACACGATTTCGACCTGGCGGACCTACCGCTGCAACTGGCGCGTGCTCAATGACAACCTTTGCTACGACCTGCATGCGCCGTTCGTGCATAGGAACTCGCCGGAGCTGATCCTCCAGCCGATCTTCCCCTTCGCCAGTCGAGTGTCGACGACGAGGCTGGAGGACGGGAAGGGTCTCGGCTACACCGCGCGCGACGGCATCACCGAGGCCCGCTTTCCCGGCCTCGGCCCCTTTCCGCCGCCACAGGAAGCGTTCCGGCGCCGGCTGAAACCGCGCGGCCGAGGCAAGGAGATGGACCCGGAGACGGCCGAGGCGACCAAGCGCTACGGCATCAAGTACCGGCACATGTCGCGCCTGCCCGCAGTGACGCTGGTGGGCCGGCCCGCCGGAGACTATTTCATGTGCCGATGGGTGACGCCGATCGACCGAGAGACGACGCTGTTCTACTCGTTCAACGCGTTCCGCCGGCGCCATGCGCTCGGGACATTGCTGGACCGAGTCGGCTGGGCGCTCTGGCAATCATGGGTCCATGACTGGGTGTTTTCCGACCAGGACAAGAGGATCGTCGAGGGCGTGCGTTCGGATGCGGAACAGCTGTCGCGCAGCGACGCAGGCGTGGTTGCCTGGCGGAAATTCATGGTCGAGAACGCGCGCCGCCCCGGCGCATCCCTGACTGAATCAGGCGCTGGCCGGCCGCCGCCATGACAGGCGTGCGGCCGGAAACCGCTGCGGAATAGATCGAAAATGGATCTTGGAATCGAGGGCAGGGTCGCGCTGCTGACCGGTGCGAGCCGGGGGATCGGGCGTGCCTGCGCTCAGGCGCTGGCGGCGGAGGGTGCGCGGGTTGCGATCTGCGCGCGCGGGCGCGAAGCGATCGAGGCGGCCGCGCGGGAGATCGCTCGAGAAACCGGTGGCGAGGCGGTAGCGTTCGTGGCGGACATGTCGCGCGGCGAGGATATAGACCGCCTGTTGTCCGAGGTCTCGGACGCCGTGGGGCCCGTCGACATCCTGCTTGCCAACAACGGCGGCCCGCCGCGCGGCGGCTTTGACGCGCTCGAAGACGCGGCATGGCAGGAGGGCTTCGATGTCACGATGATGTCGACGGTCCGCCTGATCCGCGGTGTGCTGCCCGGCATGCGGGAACGCAAATGGGGCCGGGTGCTGACGATTGTCTCGTCATCGGTGCGCCAGCCGGTCGATCAACTCGAGCTTTCCAACGCTCTCAGGCCCGGGATCGTCGGGCTGTTCAAATCGCTCGCCGTGACCATGGGCGAGGACAACGTGCTGTTCAACTGTATCGCGCCCGGCCGTGTCATGACCGAACGCTTCCTCGCGGGCTCGAAGAACGCAGGGATGACGGAGGAGGCTTATGCCGAGAAGCACCGGACCACGGTGCCGCTCGGACGGATCGGCCGGCCCGAGGAGATCGCCGATGTCGTCGCCTTCCTGGCCTCGGAGCGCGCGTCCTACATCAACGGCGCAACCGTCATCGTCGACGGCGGAATGATCCGCTCGCTCCACTGAGCGCCGTCAGTCGAGAACCGCAGTGGCCTCGATCTCCACCAGCCAGTTCTCGTCCGCGAGGCCCGAGATCACCAGGAGCGTGTTGGCCGGGACGACGGTCATCAACCCCTCGTCCATCACCGCCTTGCGGCCGGCGCGGACGCCGGGGAGGTTCTCCCGCCCCACCACATAGGTCGTGGTCCGGACGATGTTGTCGAGCGTGCCGCCGAATTCGCGCAGCGCCGCGTCGATGTTGAGGAGCGCCTGCCTCGCCTGGGCACCCGCGTCCTTCGGATCGACGGTCTTGCCGTCCTTGTCGATCCCGACCTGGCCGGCGAGATACAGGGTCTTGTCGGCCTGCACGACCCAGGAGAAGTTGCCCGGCGGTGCGACGATGCTCTCGGGGTTGATGTAGCTGCGCTTGGGCATTCGAGCCTCCCGACAATATGATCGGCGATCAGGATAGCATCGCGGCTGGGGCGGCGAACCCCGCCCGCACCCATCGGGAAGGGGCATTCCCGGGAGGGATCGAGATGGCGAAACGCGTGACCTACCTGAAGGGCGAGTACGCCGGATACCGAGCCGCGCTCGACACGCTCGCCATCGACAAGGAGCTGACCCAGGTCGGACCGGGCACGCCGGGAGGCGAATATCTCCGCCGATTCTGGCATCCGGTCGCGTTTACCGCCGAACTCGAGGACGTGCCGCGGCGCGTCCGGGTGCTGGGCGAGGACCTCGCGCTGTTCAGGGACAAGTCGGGCCGCATCGGGCTTCTCGCGCTCAACTGTTCGCACCGGGGCACGTCGCTCGAGTTCGGCATCGTCCGGGAGCGCGGCATCATGTGCTGCTATCACGGCTGGGTATTCGATGTGAACGGCCGGATCTTGGAGACCCCGGGCGAACCCGCCGACAGCACGCTCAAGGACCGGTTGTGGCACGGCGCCTATCCGGTCCGCGAGTTCAAGGGTCTGATCTTCGCCTATATGGGTCCGCCGGAGCACCGTCCTCCGTTTCCGATCTACGATTCCTTCGAACTCGACAACTACCGGCTCGAGCCTTGGGGCGGCAACGTCCTGCCGTGCAACTGGATCCAGGTGAAGGAAAACGCCATGGACCCGGTGCACACCTCGTTCCTGCACAGCATCAACTTCACCGAATCCTTCGGCGTCATCCCGGAACTCGATTTCCGCGAAAATCCGCTGGGCATGATGTATGTCGGGGTGCGCCGGATCGGGAGCAATGTCTGGGTACGCTCTACCGAGATGATCATGCCCAACCTGCACCAGCTCGCACCGACCTTCGAGACCGGCGAGACGCCCAAGACCTTCTCGCGGCCGATGCAGTCGATCTGGGCGGTGCCGCTGGACGACACCCACACGATGAATATCGGTTTCAACCACTATGACGAGATCGAACCGCCCGACATGGAGAAGTATTACCTCGGCACCGATTTCGGTCAGATGCCCGACCGGCCCTACAAGGAGCGCCAGCGTCTGCCCGGCGACTACGACGCCCAGGTCAGCATCGGCCCGACCGCGATCCACGCGCGCGAACATCTGGGCGCGACGGACCGCGGCGTGAGCCTGTTCCGCCGCCTAGTGCGTCGGGGCATCCGCGACGTCGCCGAGGGCCGCGATCCGGTGCCGCCCGCGCAGCGCGCCGAGGGGCCGATCCGCACCTTCGCGCATGACACGATCATGGTCGAGCCGGAGATGAACGATCCCGCCGCCGAGCGCGACCGGCTGCGCCAGATCGGGAACGAGGTAACCGACGACGTCATCGCCGGCAGGTATGCGCGTTGAACGATCGAGCCGCGGGGAGAACAACCGTGCCGCAAGACCTGCTGACCGGCCTGTCCGCGGTGGTCGCGCCCGGCCACACGGCGGTGCTGGCGATCGACCTGCAGAACGATTTCTGCGCCCCGGGCGGACACACCGAGGGCAATCTCGGCAAGGACGTAGCCGGCTGCCAGGCCGTGGTCGAACCCGTCGAACGGTTGGCCGCCGCTGCCCGGCGCGCCGGCGCGCTCGTCGTCTGGATCAAGGCGGATTACGACCGCGCCTATCTGTCGCCGCCGATCCACGCGCGTCAGGTCGCGCGCGGCATCGAGGAGGCGTACTGCGTTTCCGGAACGTGGGGAGCGGAGTTCTACCGGGTGAGCCCGGAAGACGGCGACCTCGTAATCGAGAAGCACCGCCACAGCGCGTTCGCCGGCACCGAACTCGACCAGGTGCTGCGCGACCGCGGTATCCGCACGCTGGTGATGGCAGGAGTGCAGACCCATGTCTGCGTCGAATCCACCTTGCGCGACGCGTCGGCGCGCGGCTACTACGTCGTCGTTCCGGGAGATTGTGTCGGCTCGTTCGACCGGGATCTGCACAACAAGACGCTGCGCTGCGTCGAGATGCATTTCGGCGAGGTGGTCGAGTCGGTCGATCTGCTTGCCCGCTGGCAACGGACCGAACCCGAAGGAGCGGCGCACGGCGGTTGAAGCGCAAGACTTCGAGCCTGCGGATGCCGCTCAACTGCCTCGGAAGCTCTGTCGCCGAGAACCGCAAAGGCGCAGAAGCGCGCTGTCGATAACGCAGGCACCCACCGGCCCGTCTCACTGGAGACCGAAGCGGTGGACGATGGCCGCGCGGATCGTTCCGACGGAATGCGCGACCTCGTAGGGGCACGGCCTGTTGAGCCCTTCCGGTCCGCAGCGGTTGTTGCCGGACCGGTTCACGTAATGGGTGCTGCTGCCGAAGTCCATGTAGGACGCCTCCAACCGCACCATCCAGGCATCCGACAGTTTCGTCTCATGGCCGACGCCGATGACCCAGCCGAGCGCCGTCGAGCGATCCTGAAACGAGTCGTCGGGATCGAACCGGGGCGGCGCGGATGCACCGTAATCGATGTCGGTCACCGAACGGTCGATCCGGGCCAACGCCAGCCCCGTGGTGACGAACACGCCGGCCAGGCCGAAGGCTTCCCCGATGCCGACGCGGGCCGTCGCCATCCATTCGAACGACGTCCTCACCGTCTCGTCCCGGCCGGCCGGATCGAGCGTGTCGGCGCTGGCCGGCAAGCCGCCGCTGCCGATCGTGCCGTCGATCTCCAACCTGAGAGGCGTGTTTCCGATCGCGAGCGTCTGCCCGATCAGCACGCCGCCGACCGCACCGGACCGTTCGTGAGCGACCGTCCAACCGGGATTGCCCCAGTTCGCGAAGCCCTCGACATCGACGATCCGGTTGTGCGACCGGCCGGAGCCGATGAAGACGCCCGCATAGCCCTCTTTCCACTGGAACGCGGCGTCTCCGCCGCCGGCCTGCGCGGGAACGGCAGCCAAAAGCAAGGCGGCTGTCGACAGGACGGCCGCCATGAGGCGCATCCGGCCCCGGCCCCACAGATCGTTCCCGTTCATGACGATCCCCCCGGCTCTTGCAACGGGCGATCTTATCGACCGCGCCGCTGCTTCTCATCAAGCCGCGTGCGAACCGCCGCGGGCGGGGCCGTCTCGTGGCGGACGGAGGGCCGGCAGACGCCTTACCGCATGCGCTTGCGGCATTTGCGGCGCGCGGTCGGCGACGGCGGTCGAACACAACGCCCCGAAAAATAAACGTGACCGTTCATGAAATTTCCGGGCTAGCGGGCGGCGGCGGGCACAGCCGCCGCCCGTCAGGTATCAGAACCGCGCGTCAAGCCGCAGCATGATGCCGTGTTCTGCGGGGGTGCCGGCGGTTCCCCTGCGCTCCACCGCAAGGCCCATATGCACCGGGCCCTCCTCCAGGGCGAGGCCGCCGCGCACCCGGTGGGATGAATCGTCGACAAACGAGAACTCCGCGTAAGGTCGCAGCAAATTCCCGCCCCGGATCCGCTCGCCCCACGAAATCCGACCGTCAAGGCGCAGTGCGGGCTCGGACACTGCCGCGTCATCTTCCTCGAAGGCGTCCAGAAGACCGGCACCTCCGGTGACATCGGTCCCCCAGCCCGGAGACAGCATCGCACCGAACCCGGTCCCGTCCGCCCGCGGAAGAAGCGCGAGGGTCGCCCGAATGCCCTGTTCACGAAGACCCTCAAGCGCCGTCGCATCCGCTTCGTACCAGCGACCCTCCAGTCCGGCCATGTAACGACCCTGGACCCGGCGCATGCTCCCGGCCAGCTCGAGCCCCCGCGCCTCGTCCTCGCCGCCATCCAACCGCGCGCTCGCCCGGAGCATGGACGTGAGGGAGCCGTCCTGCGACGAATGGCGGCCCTCGAGACCGGCCCGGGTGCGATGCACGAACACCGTCTCCCCGCCCGTCGCCGTCAGCGTGGACCAGCCGCCGTCAACCAGCGCCGAGAGATGGAAACCTCCCCGCTCGTAAAGCTGCCGTTTGGCTCCCACGAGCCCCAGGTTGAAGTCCAGGGCGCCGGAACGTCGGCCCTCGAGACCGGGACCGGCATCCGACCAGCGACTGTCGAAGGTCCCCGTGCCCCATCCGGCAAGGCTCCACACCTCGACCCCCCTGCCCAGACGGCCCCGGACATAGGGATAAACCCCGAAGACCTCGCTCTCCACCCGACCCGACAGGCGGACGGCGCTCTCCGGATCCTGCCAGAATGACGAGCCGTCGCTCCCGGCAAAGGCGACGCCGGCCATCCAGCGCCCGCCCAGATCGGCGTCCATGCCCAGGAAGAGGCTCCCCGAGCCGTGCGATGCACTGTCGCCCCACAACGTGAGTTGCGGGTCGTCCGCCGCGGCCGCGCCGTCTGCGCCGGACCGCCCGAAGGACATGGCAAGGCCCTGGCTGCGCACCGCGTCTCGAAGGTCCTCGAGGCCGCCGGCTCTGCCCGGATTGCCCGGCCACGGCCGCCCGAGGTCGTGCGCGGCGCACGCCCCGAGACTGTCCTCCAGGGAACAGCGCCCGGGGCCCGGGACGCCGAACAGACCGGCCAGTGCGGTCAGTGGACCGCCGGCCCGCCCGGCCGACGAGAGACGCTGCCCGATGGCCCCCGAGGCTTCCTCCAGCAGCCCCCGGGCCTGGGCCGTCAGCGCCGTCCTGAAGCCCGGGCGGGGAGCGCGCGCCATCGTCGGCTCGCCCTTGGGCGTCGCATAGACCGGTCTCGACCAGGGGCCGTTGCCAGAGCGGTTCACCCCGCGCACCCGGAAGGCGAACTCCACCCCCGGGGCAAGGCCGTCGACCACGTGGGCCAGCCGCTTCAGGCCCGTGATGGGGCCCAGGGTCCAGCCCTAGCCTCGCCTGGCGACCTGAAGGTCATAGGTCGCGGGCCGGCCCCCGCTGGAGGGCCGGGACCACTTGACCATGACAAGGCCGTATTCGGCCTCGACATCCGGTTTTTCGATATGACCCGGGGCGGCGCGCTCGCTCGGCGGGCCCTTGGGCGTCGCATGGACCGTATCCGACCAAGGACTGCGCTTCCCGGCCGCATTCACCGCGCGCACCCCCCGGGCCTGGGCCGTCAGCGCCGTCCTGAAGCCCGGGCGGGGAGCGCGCGCCATCGTCGGCTCGCCCTTGGGCGTCGCATAGACCGGTCTCGACCAGGGGCCGTTGCCAAAGCGGTTCACCCCGCGCACCCGGAAGGCGAACTCCACCCCCGGGGCAAGGCCGTCGACCACGTGGGCCAGCCGCTTCAGGCCCGTGATGGGGCCCAGGGTCCAGCCCTAGCCTCGCCTGGCGACCTGAAGGTCATAGGTCGCGGGCCGGCCCCCGCTGGAGGGCCGGGACCACTTGACCACGACAAGGCCGTATTCGGCCTCGACGACATCCGGTTTTTCGATATGACCCGGGGCGGCGCGCTCGCTCGGCGGGCCCTTGGGCGTCGCATGGACCGTATCCGACCAAGGACTGCGCTTCCCGGCCGCATTCACCGCGCGCACCCGGAAGCTGTAGCTCGTGCCGTTGGTGAGGCCGGTGACGACGGCCCAGGGCCTCGTCAGATCCTCGATGGGCGCCGGGTACAGCGGCGTCTGCGCGGATGCGGGCGGTGTCAGGGCCAACCCCATCGCGAGCACGGCAAGCGCCGCCGCGCCCAGGCCCGGTCTTCGTGCGAATCGGAAAGCGCCGCCCGGACCGGGTTCCGGCAGCGCGGTGTCCCTCCTTACCCGTGCGGGGGGGGTGCGGTTCGAGGTGATGATGAGGGCGGCCAAGCCGATCCCTGTGCCGACGATGGTCCACCAGGTGTCTGGGGTCATGGGGGTTCCTCCGGTGGGACAGCGTAGCGCTGGGGCTACCGTTCGAGGCCACCTCGGCCGCGGTTTTCCCAGAGTACGGGCTGCCGGGCCGGTGTCAACGGCGGCGGGGGTTAGCCCGCTTTAGTCCCGACGGCGAGAGGATGAGACGGCGGGCGTGGCGGGAGCCTGGGCGGGCGGTCCGCACGCTCTTGCGGTTGCCGGCGTGCGGAACGGATGGCGGCTCTTGTCTCCGGGATCAGATGATGTGCAGAAGGGAACCGGCCGGGGGGTCGAGCTTCATGAGGGTCAGCAACCCGTGGGCTGCGGCGAGGATGACAGCGCCGTAGGCCAGCCCGGTCACCGGTTTCATTTTCGCGCAATAGAAGAGCATCCATACCAGCAGCGCGGCGGTCGGGATGTTGAAACCGAAAGCCCAGACCAGAATTCCGTAAACCGCGAGGGCGAGCAGGAAGAAGGGTTCCCGGTACTGCGCGGTGCTCGGCGGCCGTTTCGCAGCCCCGAGCCGGCGCAGGCGCCCGATCAGGACGACCGTGGCGAATACCAGACCGGGGACGATTGCCAACGCGGGCAGGAGCCTGGAGTCGGCGGCAAAGCCGAGCATTTCGAAAAACGCGTAGGCGAACGCCACGACCATCGCGCCGGCCAGCGCCACTTCGACGACCGGGCGTTCGGGGTGGCCCGCCCCCGGCGAAGCCGTCGTCGGTCTTCCGTCCCCGCTGCCCGCTGCGGCAGGCGGCGCGGCGGTGGAGCGGCGATAGAGCCCGATGATCAGGGGAACGAGAATGAACGATGCGATGATCAGGACTCCTGGACGGACGAGCCACGACCAGCCGTGAAGCTGGTTGGACAGCCAGAAATACTGCTCCATCGGCTTGGCGAGCACGTAGCCCACCAGGGCGGGGGCGCGCGGCCAGTCGGCCTGTTTCATCATCCAGCCGACCGCGCCGAGCACGATCAGCATCGCGATATCTCCGGTCGTGTTGGTTGCCTGATAGGCGCCGATGATCATCACCAGCAGCAGGGGCGCGGCGAGAAGCGCGAACCGGATAGTGGTCAGACGGGCGATATAGGGCGTAATCGCAAAACAGAGGGCAGCACCGACGACCGAGGTCAGCGCGACGCTCCAGACGATCAGGAACATCAGGTCGGGATTTTCGCTGACCATGCGCGGGCCGGGGTAGTAGCCGAAGGTGAACAGGGCGCCGAGAAAGATCGCGGCGGCCGGCCCGCCGGGTACGCTGAACAGCACCGTCGGGACAAGATCGGAGATGATGGTGGCGTTGTTGGCTCCTTCGGCGGCAGCCACGCCGCGGATTTCGCCGCGGCCGAAGCGCGACTTGTCCTTCGCCGAACGACGGGCGTGCCCGTAGGCCACCCAGGTCGATGCACTCGCGCCGACGGCCGGCACGAAGCCTCCAAAGATGCCGATGACGGACGCGCGCAAGACGAGCCACCTGTTTCGCCAGAAATCCGAAAAGCCGGCGCCCCACCGCGTCAGGGCGGTCCCGCCGACGGCTATGCCGCCGCCGGCCGCCAGCATCGCGATCACCTCGGCCACGCCGAACAGGCCGAGGGCGACGATGGTCAGGGAGAAACCGTCCAGCAAATACGCCTGGTCGAAAGTAAAGCGGAAATCGGCCGCGGCCGGGGCCGGCCCCACCACCCCGAGAAGAAGTCCGAAACAGGCCGCACCGAGCCCTTTCGCCCAATTCCGCGTGATCATGCTGGCGGCGTAGTAGAGGCCGACAACGGCGAACATGAACAGCTCGGGCGTGGCCAGCGAGAGCACGATCGGGCCGGCCACCGGTATGGCGAACAGCAGGATCAGTGCGCCCAGAATGCCGCCCACCATGGACGCAAGAAACCCGACGCCGAGCGCGCGCGCCGCCTCGCCCTGCTTGGCCAGGGCATGTCCCTCGATCGCCGTCGGCGCGGAGGCGGGCGAACCCGGGGCGCCGATCAGAACCGAGGTGATCGTGTCCGCCGTGTAGACCACCGAGATGGCGCCCAGCAACAGCGCGAGGCCGGCGAAGGGATCGAGGAGATATATGAAGGGGAGCAGGATCGAGACGGCCGCCACACCCCCGAGGCCCGGCAGCATGCCGAACACCATTCCCGCGACCATGCCCGCGAACAGCGCCAGCAGCCGCGCCGGGGTCAGCAATATTTCGAGGGCGACGGCGGCATGCTCGAACATGGCGGGCCTCGAGCCTCGCGGGCGAACCGGTCGATCGCAGGGAAGATGTCCGGCGGGCGGCGGGAGACCCGCCGGACGATCGCACTCAGAATTTCACGTTGTATTTCTTGGAGAGAAGGTTTCGCAGATAGGCCTTCAACTCAGGCGACGCCTGGAGCGATTTCTTGATCGCCGGTTCGGCGACCGAACTCGGGAACAGTTTGGCGCCGCCCGTGACCTCCTTGCTTTCCCGCTGGAACACGGGGTCGGCGTTGATGGCAGCCACCGCCTTCTCGAAGATCGCGAGGACGTTGTCCGGCGTGCCTTCGGGCATGTAGCCGGTGAGGCCGAAGGCGTAGGTGACCGAGGCAATGGCCTGAAACGCCTCCCACGCCTGGCCGCTCGGCTCCTTGCCGTAGAGAATCTTGTGAACCTCGAAGACCGACGGGACGCCGGAGTTGACGCTGTCGCGCTCGGTCAGCCGGCCGTCGGACCCCACGGAACCGCCGGACCACAGCGGTATCGCCTTGCCCGCGTCGATAAGGGTGCGGACCTGGGTCAGGTAGACCGGTGTGAACTGGTAGTCGAGGTTGGTTTCACCGCGCTCGAAGGCAAGGCGGATCGGGCCGCGCCCCGGGAAGCCCAGCACGCTCTTGATATTGAGTTTCAGAACCTCGAACGACAACAGCCCCGGAAGATCGCTCGCGGCCGCCGCGATCCCGCCGTAGATTAGGGGTTTTTGCGGCTTGAGAATGTCCTTGGCCGACTTCACCCCGGTACTTGGCGAGGTATAGGCCACCGCGCCGAACGGGTGGCTGTAGGCCACACGCATCTTCGCGAGGTCGTACTTGACCTCTTTCTTGCCGAGAACGTAGGGGTTGGCCGTCGACGATGTCGTGAACAGGATCGTCAACCCGTCGGGCTTGGCGTTCCGGGCAAACCAGTTTGCGCCCAGGATCGATCCGCCGCCCGGGCGATCGACCACATCGATGTCGGGTTTGCCCGGAAGATGTTTCTCGAAATACGGCTCCAGGAACTTGGCCGAAACGAACGTGGCGCCTCCCTTGGAGAACGGCACGACCACCTTGATGGTCTTGCCCGCGTAGTATTCCTCCGCCGAAGCCGTTGCCCCCAATGCGGCAACCGCAACGGCAAGCGCGGCGACAGTCATGGTTTTGTGCAATGGTCTCATGGTTCCTCCGACTGCGTTATTCGGGTTTCGTTCCGTTGCCGCCGATTTCGCCGGCTTCGCGGATGAAGGCGGAGGGGTGCCGTGCAACCGGGCCCACATCCAGCCCTTTCCGGCTCGAGGCAACGAACTGGAGCCGATGGCATCAGCTTAATTCTTAGCACAAATTTACCCGCAAATGGAGAGGATCGGTCGATGCGGACGGTGTGAAGCGGCCGTTCGATCCGTCGGACCGCCCTCCGCAGACGGTGGTGCGTCCGCCCGGTCCGATGCGCGGCTTGCGCCGGACAGCCGTCGCTTCAACGCCCTTCGCGGGCTTCGGTTCCGCGACATCCTCGAAACGGCTATCCTTGGGACGTGCTGACTCGCGGCCCTTCCCGTGCGTGACGTCGACAGGCGCGACCCCAACGATACACCCGCCGACGAAGGATCCGGCCGATGATCGATGCGGTGCTGGATGGCCTCGTGCTGGTATTCCAGTGGCCGGCAATCGGCTTTCTGGTGCTCGGGGTTCTTCTCGGGATCTGGCTCGGCGCGGTGCCCGGGCTCGGCGGGATCATCGGGCTGGTGATCCTGCTGCCCTTCACCTACGGCATGGATCCGGTTTCCGCCTTCGCGCTGCTGCTGGGCATGTTCGCCGTGACCTCGACCAGCGACACCATCGCTTCGGTGATGCTGGGGATTCCCGGGACCGCGGCGTCGCAGGCGACGATCCTCGACGGTTACCCGATGGCCCAGCAGGGCAAGGCCGCGCGCGCGTTCGGCGCCGCGTTCACCGTCTCTGCCTTCGGCGGCGTGTTCGGCGCGCTGATCCTGGCGGCGTCGATCCCCCTGGTGCTTCCCATCATCCTCGCTTTCGGATCGCCGGAGTTGCTGATGCTCGGGGTGCTGGGTCTCGCGATGGTCGGCTCGCTCAGCGGCGGCTCGATCCTCAAGGGGCTGATCGTCGCGCTGCTCGGGCTGATGATGTCGATGATCGGCTACGCCGAAATGGCGGCAATCCCGCGTTACTGGCTCGGTACCACCTATCTACTCGACGGTTTGCCGCTGATACCGGTGGTGCTCGGCCTGTTCGCGATTCCCGAGTTGATGGAGCTCGCGATCCGCGATTCCTCCATCTCCCGGATCCCCAGGGAGCAGAGCCAGGGCGGCGGGATGCTCGAAGGCGTCAAGGACGCATTCCGGCACTGGTGGCTGACGCTGCGCTGCGCCGCGCTCGGCACCTATGTTGGCATGCTGCCGGGGCTCGGCGCGGCAGTGGTCGACTGGTTTGCCTACGGGCACGCCGTCCAGTCGTCGAAAGATCAATCGATGTTCGGGCGCGGCGACGTCCGCGGCGTCATCGCGCCCGAGGCGGCGAACAACGCCACCCGCGGCGGCGCCCTCCTTCCGATGGTGGCGTTCGGCATACCGGGCAGCCTCGGGACCGCCATCCTGATGGGGGCGCTGCTGATCCAGGGCCTGAAGCCCGGCCCGGAAATGCTGACCGACAAGCTCGACCTCACCTTCAGCATGATCTGGACCATCGTCATCGCCAACATCCTGGTCGCCGGGCTGCTGATGATCTGGAGCAACCAGGTCGCCAAGGTCGCGTTCATCCGGGGCCACCTGATCGTTCCCGGAGTGATCCTGTTCGTGTTCATGGGCGCCTGGCTCGGCGGGGCGTCGATGGGCGACTGGATCGCCTGCCTGGGGCTCGGGATCGTCGGTTTCTTCATGAAGCGCGGCGGCTGGCCGCGGCCGCCTCTGGTGCTCGCCCTGATCCTCGGGCCCATCCTCGAGAACGCGTACCACATCAGCATGCGGGTGCATGACGGGCCGGGATGGCTCGGCCGGCCGATCGTGCTCGTGATCGTCGCCCTGGTCGTGCTGACGCTGGCGCTATCCGCCTGGCGCTACACCCAGTCCAAACGCCGCCCCGACGGCCCGGCGATCGGCGAGGGCACGGAACGCAATCTCACTATTTCCGTCCCCATGGCCGCATCGTTGGCCGCGCTGTTCCTGTGGGCAGCCGTCGAAGCGCTGGCCTGGCCCGCCGCGGTGCGGCAGTTCCCGCTGACCGCCGCAATCCCCGCGGCGGCGCTGTGCCTGGCGGTGCTGTGGCTGGAGGGCGGAGAGTTGCGCGCCGTCATCCGTCAGTCCTCGGGTATTCGCGCGGTTGCGGCGGCCGATGCGAAACGCGCGATCCTCGAACGGGCCATCATCTTCTTCGGCTACCTGGCCGGCCTGCTTGCGGTCGGCTATCTGTTCGGCCAGATGGTGGCCTTGCCTCTGTTCATCGCGCTCTATCTGCGGCGCTGGGGCGGATACGGGTGGACCGTATCGATCGGCTACGCGGTGGCCGGCTGGGCGTTCCTCTACCTGTTCTACGGCAGGGTGATGAACGTCTTCTGGCACCAGCCCCTGCTGTTCGGCTGATCGGGCGCCGGAAACGAAGGCGGGGCCCCGCGGGCCCCGCCGATCCGCACACCCGACAAGACGTGCGTCAGTTCTGCCCGATCTTGCTCACTTTCTTGAGCGTCGCTAGGATTTCGTCGTCGACCTTGCGGAACGAACTCTGGATCTGCAGCGCTTCCTCGGTGCTGACGAAATTGACCCCGGTGCCTCCCAGGCGCTTGGCTTCCGGCTCGACATAGGCGGGATCGCTGGCCGCCGCCTGGTAGGCCGCACGCAGGATGTCGGCGGCTCCCTTGGGCGTCTTCGGTGCCGCGAACACGGTCATCGTGGCATTGCTGAGGGCCGTCGAATACCACTTGTAGGTCTTCCAGAGCGGTCCGGAGGGCATCTTTCCGTGCACCTCCTTGTAGACCTCCTCGAAGCTCGGCACGCCCGGGAACGACCGTGCCTTGACGATATTGCCTTCCTGGTCGAAGTTCGGATGCGACCAGAGCGCGATGGCCGACCCGTCCTTCAGCATCGTGTCCTTGAAGAAAACGTAATAGCCGATGCTGCCGCTGTTGGCGGCCTGCACCTCGTTGGACATAAAAGCCGGGCGGATCTTCGCCATGCCTCGATATCCGCCGATGAAGCGGTAATTCGCGCCGATCATCTCCATCGACAGGTTGCCGAGGAAGTCCAGCATCTGGTCGGGTCGCCGGCCGCCGACATTGAAGGACTTCACCTTCATGACGTCCGCCGACGTCTTGATACCGGGTGCGACATCCGTGCGCATCAGGGTTACCCGGTCAAGCCCGCCGGCGCCGATCATGACCAGCTCCTCCGGCACGTAGCGCAGCGCCGGATCGCCGGCGATGATCCCGGGCGCGGCCCAGGGACCCAGATAAAGCGTCAACCCGTCGGGCCGGGCGCGTTCCTGCAGGAAATTCAGCGCCTTGGCGCCGCCCGCGCCGGGCATGTTCTTCACGATCACCTTCGGCTCGCCCGGGATGTGCTTCGGCCAGTGCCTGACGAAAGCGCGCGTCAGCCGATCGAGCCCGCTGCCCCCGGGTACCGGGCTGAGGACGGTGATCGTCTTGCCCTCGAAATAGTCCGCGGCCTTCGCCGCACCGCCCGCCAGCATCAGAACCGCCGCGGCCAGCATCACTGTAAGACGCCGTACCATCGAAATTCCCCCGTTTTTGTTCGTTCGGAACCGTTTTGACACGGTTTCGCCGTCTTGCGCTAGTGGGGCGTGGGAAACCGTTCCCGCCGCTCGGCCCCACTCTTCGGCCCCGACGATGCGGCCGGATACGAAGCGTTCGGGTTGTTGCCGCCCGACATGTGGAGACGGCCGAAGATGCTGCTAAACTCGCCCGCCCGGGGCAAGGCAAGTTCTCGCCCACTACCCATCGGGAAAGGTCGGGCGTAGAGGCAGCGATACCCATACGCGGCGGTTCGCAGTCGGCGTCGGCCACGCCAGGCATCGACAATACCGCCATCAAACTTCGGCGCTGACGCCCTCCAAGCCCGGAGCGGGCTATCGAGATTGCGATCCGGTCGAGTTCACGCTTCGCCGACTATGACAGGATCGCAGCGAGGCGGGCGAGAACCTCGTCCATGATGGGCTCCGGAACGGTTTCCAGACGTTTCCCGTTCCGGGCACCGAGATCCAAAACGCGCGGCTGGTCGCAACGGATGACACCGACCGTGCGGGTGCCCGCGCCGTCCAGTGAAACCGCAAAGCCGCGCCGGCGCGCGACGTTTCCTCCCGTCGTGATCGGGAGAACAACCGGCGCCCCGGTCAAATCGTTGAAGGGCGCGGGGGATGCGATCACGACCGGCCGGGTTCCCCGCTGTTCGTGGCCGGCTGTGGGATCGAGGCTGACGAGCCAGATCTCGCCCCGCTGCATTACAGCGGTTCGTTGCCCACCGGTCCGGCATCGAGCCACGCCCGGTCCCCGTCCTCGACCGGAGCGGTTTCGTCGCACTGCGCCAGCAGTTCATCGAGCGTATAGCACGGTCGGGCCCGCAGCGCGACGATCAGGCGGCCGCCCCGGCAAGTTCGCGCACGCGGCAGCCATTTCGCGATGTGCCATGTTGAGGAGACGATAGCGCGGATCCATCGGGATCGCCTGGTGGTGCGGGCGCGGCGACCGGGACGCGGTCAGGGATCGCCCCAGAGATTCCTCCGCATGCGCTCGCCGATGTCGCAGCCCCGGGGATAGACATGGCCGCCCGGCGCGGGGCGCAGGCGCCCGGGCGACGATATCCGCACGAAGCTGGCGAAGCGCCGCCCGTCGGGCTCCGGTGCGGCGCCCGCGATCTCCAGGATCAGCTTCTGGCGGATCGCGCGGGCGAAGTCCTCGAAGCTGTTCGCGACCACGAGAAACGCGCCCAGGCCGCCGATCACGCAGCCGAAATAGTACTCGTCGAGGTCGGGCAGGTAGAACCTCGTGTTGAACGCACCGCGATCGTTGACGATCGGAAGCCCGTTGATGGCGATCCGGCGGGCGACGGTGGCGTCGCGGACCGTATCGATCCGGCGCCCGAAATTGTTCGGCCCGTCGCCCGAGACGTCGATCACCCGGCGCGTCCCCTCCAGCGCGTTGCTCTCGATCATCTCCCGCGCCATTTCGATAGCGTCGCTGATCGAGGTCCGGCTACCGAATGTCAGAGGCGCCGCGAGCAGGCGGGCGGCGAAGGCCTCGGCGCTCTGACGGTCGCGAACCACCGTCCAGTCGGCGATCACCTTGTTGAAGGCGCGGCTCGAGTAATCGATATAGGCAACGCCGATCTTGCCGAGGAAACCCGACGCGATCGCGCGGACGACCGCCGGGTTGCGGAACGCCCCGGCGACCCCTTCGCGCTGCAACAGCGCCTCTTCCCGATCGATGCTTCGCGAGACGTCGGTCGCGATGACGAGTTCGAGGTCGACCGCCTCCATTGCGGCGGCCGGCCCGGTCAGTGTACCGCCGACCAGCGCCAACGCCGCGGCGAGACGGAAAGCACCTGCCCCCCTGCGTCCTTTCATCCCACCGGCCCCCGATCGGTCAGGTCGGATGCTAACGCATTGTCGAGCGCCCGGCACAGCGAAACGATCGTCTTCCTGCCGACCGCACGCCGGCCCGGCCGAGGCGATGGACCGCATGCCGAAGCGCCCCGACGGCTTCCGCTGCATCCGGAATCGAGGGCATCGGACCTTCGCGAAACCGGTCCGGAGGGACGGCGCCGCAGAAGCAATTGAAGATGTCGTGCCTGCGGCGCTAACCTGCTCCGAAAGAACGCGATATCGATACTTCGCCTTCACCCCAGGAACCGACGAGGAGGACTTCTCTCATGAGCAAACCTCTCGCGACAGGCTTGGCGGCGGCTCTGGTGCTCGCCGTAGCCGGGACCGCTAATGCCAAGGAACTCCTGTTCAGCATCATCGGAGCGCCCAAGCACGTCATGAACTCGGTCATGCTTCCCGAGTGGACCAAGGGCGTCGAAGAAGCGACCGGCGGCAAGGTCAAGCTGAAGATACTGCTGAAGTCGGTTGCGCCGCCGCCCCGGCTCTACGACGCGACGACCCAGGGCGTCACCGATTCCGCCGTGATCATGAACGCCTTCATCCAGCGCCGGGCGCCGCTGGTGCAGATTTCGATGCTGCCATTCCTGTTCACCGACGCCGAGGCCCACGCCGTGGCGCTATGGCGGACGCAGCAGAAATTCTTCGACAAGGCAAAGTCGCACGAATACGCGGACGTCCAGCTGCTCGGGTTCTTCTCCGGCATGGGCGGACAGGTGTGCAGCCTGAAGGAGCCGATCCGCAGCCTGGACGATTTGCGCAAGCTCAAGCTCTGGTCGCTGCCCGGCGGTGCGGCGAAGACTCTGTCGGCGCTCAAGGTTGCGGTCGTGCCCGGGCCGGCTGTCCGGATGTATCCGATTGTCTCCAAGGGCACGGTCGACGGCTGGGCATCTCTCCCGGTGATGGACGCCTACACCTTCAACATCCTCGACGTCACAAAATCCTGCACCCTGCTGGAGGGCGGGCTCGGCCAGGCGACGTTTTCCATCATGATGAACAGGGACGTCTGGAACGGGCTCAAGAGGAACGAACAAGAGCAGGTCATGGCGGCTTCCGGCGAGACCCTGGCGCGCACCTCGCGGCACTGGCAAACATTGGCGATGAAACAGCGCGCCGACTTCGTGAAGGCCGGCAAGCAGGCGGTCGCCGCACCCGCCGATTTCCTTGCCGCGCTGCGCAGGGCCGCACAGCCGCAGCACGACCAATGGATCGCGATGGCGAACGGCAAGGGGATCGACGGCAAGGCCGCCTACGACTATTTCGTCGAGCAATCGAAGACGGCTCACAAGTGATCGCAAAGGTCCGGTCAGCCGGACCCTTCGCGATCCGGCCGCGCCGCGATGGGTGACGGCGCCCCGCGGCTTCCGGGCGCGGGCGGGGAGATCCGGCCGGATCTGCTCGTCCGGCGGCTCCTCGGCTGGATGGTCGCGGTCACGCTCGCCTTCATGATGGCGCTGACCGTCGTCGACGTGACCGGGCGGTTCGCGTTCAACAACCCCATCCCCGGCAGCTTCGAAGTGATGGAGTTCTGCCTCGCCATTGTGGTGTTCTCCGCCCTTCCCCTGGTTACCTGGGACCGCCGGCATATCACTGTCAGCCTGTTCGATTCCCTGTTCCGGCGTTCCGGATACCGGCTGCAGCAGGGGCTGATACAACTCGCCAGTCTGCTTGGCATGGGTATCGTCTGCTGGCGCATGTGGGACCAGGGCGATCGGCTCGACCGAACCCAGGCGATCACCGGCTATCTGGAATGGCCGGTCGCGCCGATCGCTTATTTCATGTCGGTGCTGGCAGGGCTGTCGACGATGCTCATCGCGATGCTGCTGTGGCGGGCCGTCGCCGGGAGCCCGTACCCGTCCTACAGCGACGGCGGCGACGACTTGTCGGGTTAGCCGTGGTCGAATCTCTCATCGGCTTCGGCGCCATTCTGGGTCTCGCCTTTCTCGGGATTCCGCTCGGAGTCTCGATGCTGCTGGTGGGAATCGCCGGGTTCTTCTTCGTCCGCAACATGACGGCGGCGCTGTCGATGACGGGCCAGCAGGTGCTCGACCTCTCGACCACCTACGGTTTCACTGTCCTGCCGCTGTTCGTCCTGATGGGGACGTTCATCCATCGCGCCCGGCTGTCGGAAGAGCTCTACGACGCGACCAATGCGTGGCTCGGCCACCGCCGGGGTGGGCTCGCCATGGCGACCGTCGGCGCCTGCGCGAGTTTCGCGGCGGTCTCCGGCTCCTCGCTGGCAACGGCGGCAACCATGAGCAAGGTCGCCATGGCGCCCATGCGCCGGTTCAAATACGACGACAGCCTCGCGGCGGGCACCATCGCCGCCGGCGGCACCCTCGGCATTCTGATTCCGCCGAGCGTACCGATGGTGATTTACGGCATCCTGACCGAGACCGATATCGGCAAGCTTTTCGTCGCCGGCGTGATCCCCGGGCTTCTCCTGGTCGTTCTCTATTTCGGCGCTATCGCCCTGTTGACCGCGCTGAAGCCGGAGATGGGGCCGCCCGGCGAGCGGGTCTCGTGGAGCGCGCGCTGGCGCGCCCTCGGCAAGGTCTGGGGGGTGGTCGTCCTCTTCATGCTGGTGCTCGGCGGCATCTATCTCGGGGTGTTCACCCCGACCGAGGCCGCCGCCATCGGCGCCGCCGGGGCGATGGTTTTCGCGATGGGGCGGCGGAAGCTCGCGCTCCGATCGACGATCGAGGCCCTGATCGACGCCGGGCGCACCACGGCCATGATCTTCATGGTCGGGTTCGGCGCGCTGGTGTTCTCCAATTTCATCAACCTGGCAGGGCTGCCGGACGCCATGGTGGAAACGATCCAGGCCTTTGACGTACCGGTGATCGGCGTGATCCTCATCATTTGTGCGATCTACATCCTGCTCGGCTGCGTATTCGACAGCCTGGCGATGTTGCTGCTGACGGTTCCGGTCTTCTTTCCCATCGTCGATTCGCTCGGCGTGGATCCGATCTGGTTCGGCATCGTGATCATCGTCGTCGTCGAGATCGGGCTGATAACCCCGCCCATCGGCATGAACGTCTTCATGGTCAAGACGGTCCTGCAGGATGTCGAGATCTGGACCATCTTCAACGGCGTCTGGCCTTTCCTGGCGGCGACACTTATCGGCCTTGCGCTGATCGTCGCATTCCCCGGCATCGCGCTGCTATTGCCGGACCTGATGCTGAACCTTCGATAGGGCCGCACACCCGCATCGTCGGCCCCGGCCAACACGATCATGGCCCCGAACGATCCATATTGCGGCGAGTCGGGGAAGGATTCCCGGAACCGCGCAATCCGCCGCTGAAACGCCGATCGCGGACCTGAGGCGCGCGCCTGCGGTCACGATCGCCCGTCGTCCCCGTCGCCTACCGATGGTCTGACTGCATCGCCCAGAACATTTCTCAGCAGCTTCCCCATCGGGTTTCGCGGAAACGGATCGGAACGAAGGACGAGTCTGCGGGGATGCTTGTATCGCGCAAGCCGATCACTGCAGTGGGCAATCAGATCGGCGAGCGTCGGTGGGCTGCCGCCGCCCGGACGGACAACGGCGCAGACGGCTTCGCCCCATCGGGGATCCGGAACGCCGATGACGGCCGCTTCGGCGACGTGCGGGTGGGACTCGAGCACCGTCTCGACTTCCGCCGGGAAGACATTCTCGCCGCCGGTGATGATCATTTCCCTCAGGCGCCCGTCAATATGGAGGCGGCCTGCGGGATCGAGGAAACCGCTGTCGCCGGTCCGCAGCCAGCCGTTGCGGAACGCCGCTGCGGTGGATTCCGCATCCTCCCAGTATCCCGAAGAAACGTGCGGCCCCTTGACAAGAACCTCACCGCTTGCGCCTGCGGCAACCGCGTTGCCCGCCGGATCGGCAATGCGGATATCGGTGTGGAAAAACGGGAGACCGGACGATCCCGCACCGGCGGCAACCCCGGCAACCGGAACGACGGTCGCGGGACCCGCCGTCTCGGTGGTTCCGTACGACTGGATGACCGGTACGCCGCGTGCGGCACAGGCCCCGACGAGGGACGCCGGCAGCGGCGCGCCGCCGGACATGATCCATCGCAGGCTGCCCAGATCGGCCGTATCGAACGATTCGGACCGCACGAGCCCGTCGAGCATCGCCGGAACCGCGAAGAAGTGGTTGATCCCCTCCCGCTCGATCAGGGCAAGGGCTCGATCGGCCTTCCAGACCGGCGTGAAAACGGCGGTCGCGCCCATATGCACGAAGAGTGTCGCAAACGACAGGCCGCCGACATGAAACATCGGTGCGGATATCAACCCCCTGTCTCCAGAGCGGTAGTCCAGCGTGGTCGCCATCGTGAGCGACGACCACGCCATCTGTCCCTGCGTCAAGACGACCCCCTTGGGGCGGCCCGACGTACCCGATGTGTGAATGATCAGAAGCGGGGCGTCGGAGCCAACCGGACAGACATCCCGAAACGGCGATAATCCGGCGATTTCGAAGCCGTCTTCGGTACTGCTGTCGATTGCAATTCGTCCGTTCTGCACCGGGGGCAGCCGCGAGACAGCTTCCCCGAAGCCGACGTCGTAGAACAGGAGCCTGGCGCCGCAATTGTCGATGATCGACGCAATTTCCGGCACTGCCAGACGCCAGTTCAGGGGGCACAGGACAGCGCCAAGGCGGGCGGTTGCGTGATAGAGGCAGGCGTATTCGATCCCGTTGTACAGAAGGGCCGCGATCCGGTCGCCCGCGGTGATTCCGTGTTTGCGAAGAAGAGCAGCGACCTGTCCGGTCAGCTTGTCAAAATCGCGGTAGGTCAGACGGCGCGCGTTACAGACGACAGCCTCGCGCGACCCGTCAAGCAGCGCGCGGCGCTCGAGCATACGGCCGACGACAGCCGCCATGCCCTATGTGGCGTCCCGGAACGGACCGTCGCGCGCATCGAGGAAGGCCCGCATGCCCTGTTTCACAAGGATTTCCATCAACTGGCGCTGCTCCGGTACGTCGGCGCCGATGGCGAGTGTATCGGCCAACCCGTGCTGACGCATGGCGGACGAAAATCCCATGATGTCGTAGGTGGCCCGCAGACTGCGCTTGGTCATTTGGAGGGAAAAGGCCGGGACCCTTGCCAGTCTTGCCGCGTAGCGCCAACTGACTTCCTCGAGTTCGGATGCAGGGACGACACGGTTAACCAGACCGAGCCGGTACAGTTCTGCGGCGTCCGCCAGGTCGCCGCTGTAATAGATTTCATGAACTGCCTTGCTGTGCGAAAAAAAGGGCAGAACCAGGAACGGCGACAGTGCACCGTGGCGAACCTCCGGCTCTCCGAGCCGGGCATGATCCGCTGCGAGTGCCAGATCGCAGGCGAGCGCGAGCGCCGATCCCGCTCCGATGGCATAGCCGTTGATGACCGCAACAATCGGTTTGCTCGCGTTCCAGATACCGAAAAACAGCTCCAGATTCGACCGGACAAGCCCCTCCAGATCTGCGAGCGACGTCTCATCGATCTCCCGCATGTCCCAGCCCGAGCAGAACGCCTTTTCGCCGGTCCCGGTCAGCAGGACGATCCTGATGGAATCGTCCTGCTGCAGTTCCTGCAGGATGTTCAGGATCGCGCGATCCGTAACCGTCATCCGCAGGCTGTTCATACGCTCGGGCCGGTTGATGGCCACCCTCGCCACCTTGCCGCGCCGGTCGACAATCAGGTCTTCGGATTCCATGGTTCAGCCAACTCCCTGCCGGCGCTCTGCAACGGATTCGAATGCCCGGGCGAGGACGCGCGATGCAGCCTCGACCTTCCACCCGTTGCACCGCAGGGGATGCGCCTCGCCGGTCCATGCATCCGACATACGTTCCGCCATGTTCAGCGGCGCGCCGATCACGGCGCGCTCGACGGCGCGCGCCCGGTACGGCGTATTGGCGACGCCTCCCAGGACGATGCGGGCCTCCGTCACAGTGCCATCGGAAGCGCAGGACACGGATACACAGGCCGACACTACGGCAAACCCGCCCTCGGTGAGGACCATTTTTTCGAAGCTGGAGAAGCGTTGCCGACCCGTTTCGGGAATCGCCACGGACTCGATGATCTCTCCGTCCCGGAGCACAGTCTCGCCGGGGCCGGAATAGAGCCTCGCAAGCGGGACATGCCGCCGGTCGGCCGAACTTCTGATGAGCGCGACCCCGTCCAGCGCAGTGAAGACCGCCGCGAGATCGGAGGGCGTGACCGCCTGGCAGCGCCGCGCACCGAGGACGGCATGAAAATACCGGTGGTCGCCGGTGATCGCGTAGCAGGGACAGGTGATGCCGCCCCGCTTGTAGCAGACGAAACCGCTCCTGAAGAACCAGCACCTGTTGGCCTGGCAGAGATTGCCGGCGACGGTGGCGGTTTCGCGGATCTGTACCGAAGCAATCGCGGCGGCCGCCTCGGCGATCACGCGGTCTCCGGACAGCGGCGACGAGGCCAGTTCGCGCTCGATCGCGGCCAGTGTCGCCGGCGGGCCGCTCGAGCCGCGCGAGATCGTTGCAGCCGGTGAGATCGACCAGGATGCGGGACGGGAGCAGTTTCTGCTGGCCGGCAACGATCGCGTCGGTACAGCCGCCGACGGGCGTTGCCTCCGGTTCCTCGGCGAGAAGCCTGCAGGCGGCGGCTGCATCCGCCGGACGCCGGACGGCCTCTATCTCCCGCGGCGCTTCCGGCATGCGGGCGAGACGCGTGCCCCATCGGTGCAGGATGTGGTGCAGACCCCTCGGATAGGCCCGCCGGACCGCTTCGGGCCACCAGCGGCCGGGGCGGCGCCACAGGGTGCGGCTCCTCGTCCGCTCCCACGCCGTCATTATCTTGTCCGGCGTGATGGGCAGCGCGGTGATCCTTGCTCCGGTAGCGTGAGCGACCGCATTGGCGACTGCGGCCGCTGTCGGCATCAGGGCGATTTCTGCCAGCGCCTTGGCGCCGTAGGGGCCGCGGGGAGAGGCCTCCCCCACGAACACGACCTCGACCGGCGGTGCGTCGGACGCCCGCGGCATAAAGTAATCGCCGAAGCCGGTAATCACCGGCCGCCCGTCCTGGAAAAGCAGTTGTTCGCCCGTGGCGGCGCCGATTCCCATCGCGACGCCGCCGACGACCTGGCCGCGGGCGCCGACGGGATTGATGATGGTGCCGGCATCGTGGGCGGCCACGACCTTGAGAATACGGAGCTGTCCCGTTCCCGGGTCCACGTCGACCTCGACGCCGTGGGCGGCGAAACTATAGCTTGGCGACAGGTTTCCGGAGCCCGGGTCAGACGCGGACATAGGAACGATGTCGATTTCCGCGACGTGCTCCCTTTGGAGTCTCAGCACCCCGTTCACGCTGTCCGGGTGCCCGGCTGCCAGTTCCCCGATCGGGAGTCCGCGGCCCCCCGCATCGGCAAACCCGTTGCAGAGGGTAACCTCGTCCGGTCGTACGCGCAGCAGTTGCGACGCCCGGCCGCGCAGGGCATCCGCCATCGCCGCAGCCGCGGTCCGCACTGCGTTGCCCGTCATGTAGGTCGCTCGGCTCGCGCCGGCGCCGGGATCGACCGGCGTCAACGCCGTGTCCATGACCTCGACATTGATATCTTCGGGCCTGACCCCGAGTTCGTGGGCGCAAACGGCGACAACCATTGCCATTTCTCCCGTGCCCGGATCGGAGCAACCGCTTGCGAGGGAGATTCCCCCGTTCTGACCGACCTCGACCACGGCCTCGGCGCGCGATGTCGCCGGCGACACCACGGCGCCCGACAGGTGCATGGCAATCGCGATGCCGACCCCGCGTCCGCTCCCCCCGCGCTCTCGCGCCCGCTTCCAGT
This sequence comes from Alphaproteobacteria bacterium, assembly GCA_965200535.1. Classification (GTDB taxonomy): domain Bacteria; phylum Pseudomonadota; class Alphaproteobacteria; order MPNO01; family MPNO01; genus MPNO01. The sequence continues at coordinate 84,424 of CBDAUF010000001.1, forward strand.
CCAGGCGCTCCTGCACCGCGCGAATGCAGTCGGCGATGTGGGCGCTGCCGATCTCCCATCCGGAAATTGTCGTCTCGCCCGGGCGGTTCATGTTCAGGAGCCGGAGTTCTGCCGGATCGATACCCATAGCCTCGGCGATCTCGTCGACCTGCGACTCGATGGCGAAGACCGCTTGCGGCCCGCCGGCGCCCCGAAACGAGCCGCCTGCCCTCCGGTTGATATAGACGGCCCGGCCTGTGACGGCCGCACCGGCGAGACGGTATTGGGAAGCGAGCAACAGGGAGCAATAACTCATCATGTTGGCGCCGCCGTGGGTGAAGTCGCCGTTTTCCACCGTGATTTCGGCGTTGCGCACACGCATGACCCCCTCGCCGTCGACAACGGTCTCCAGTTCGACGAGGGAACCGTGCTGATGTTTGGTATGGGCGAACTCCTCGGCTCGGGTCAGGGCGATCAGAACGGGCCGCGACACGTGCATGGACAGGTAGGCGGCCAGCACCTCGATTTCGGACGCCCGAACGCGCGAGCCGAAATCGCCCCCGACAGCGACACGATGCAGGCGCACCTGGCTGACCGGGAGGCCGGTCATGTGCGCGATCTCGAACTGCAGGTTTCTCGCGCTCTGCGTCGGCGTCCACAAATGCAGCATCAGGTTTTCGTCGTCCCACGCCGCAAGGGCGGCCTGCGGTTCCATGCAGGCGTGGGCCTGAATCCCGTATTCGTAGCGGTTGCGAAAACGACGGAGGCCGTCCGGGATCTCGGGGTTGCCGAACTTTCTGTCGAGGGACGCGGCGATATTGGAGACACCCCGCTCGGGCCGCACACTCCCGGCGCGTCTGCGCAGCGCAGCGCCGGCGCCGTTGACCGGGGGCAGGACACGGTAGCGCACCCGGATCAGTCGAAGCGCATCGAGAGCCTGTTCCTCGGTTTCCGCGGCCACAATCGCGACTTCCTGACCGAAGTGGGAAACGAGGTCCCGGGCGAGCGCAAACCGGTCGTTCGAACCGTAGTCGATATAGGTGCGCTCGGGCAGGTCCCGCGCGGTAAGAAACGCGGCGACCCCGGGCGCCTGCATCGCGGCCGAGGCGTCGATCTCGAGGATCCGCGCGCGGGGATGGGGGCTGCGCAGGATCTTGCCGACCAGAGGCTCGCCCGGAGGCGCACTGTCGAGATCCGATGTGTAGCCGATCGCGCCCGAAGTTCGTTCATCCCATTCGGGATGCCGCATATGCACCCCGACGTTCATGAAACGCCTTTCTCGCCGATCGAACGCAGCGCGTCGATCACGCCCTGGTATCCGGTACAGCGGCAGAGATTGCCCGACAGGGCGCGGCGCAGCGCGATGTCGGATCCCGGAAGCCCGTCACGCAGCAGTGCAACGCAGCGCATCACCATGCCTGGGGTGCAGTAGGCGCACTGGAACGCTCCGCGGTCGGCAAAAGCCTCGCGGAGTTCCCGCTCCTCTCCCGCGAGCCCCTCGATGGTTTCGATGGGGGAGGATACACACGCGGCCAGGGTCACACACGACATGACGGGACGGCCTCCGACCAGAACGGTGCATGAACCGCACTCACCCCTGCCGCACGCGTTCTTCGCCCCTGTCAATCCGAATTGTTCGCGCAGTACACCGAGCAACGTATCCGATGGCCTGATCGTGCAGCGGGCGTGGGCGCCGTTCAGTTGAAAGTCAACGTCCATGGAATTCTAGCGATTGTCGATCGCGCCTTCGTCCATCCCGCAGCGCCGGGTCCCGCCGAGAAGGCATTTTCTCAGCGCCGAATCGAGACGCTCCCGATCCAAGCGATGGCCGATGAACACGAGTTCCGTCTGGCGATCGTCCGCCGGCGACCACCGCGCCCCGGGCGTGACGGTGCATCGGTCGCCGACCAGGTGGAATATGCGCCGGCAATCCTCGCCGGCGACGTTCAGGAAACCCTTTGCCCGGATGACGCCGTAGGGAAGGTCGGCGATGAAGGCCTCGAACAGTACGGGGTCGAGCGGCCGATCGAACCGGAACGAAACGGACGAAATCGTCCCGTGGAAAACCGACGGCGTCGGGCGGTCGCGCTGCGCAACCGGCGAGACCGCGGCGCCTCCGTCCAGTGCGCCGAGCAGGAACCTCGGATCGACCTCTCCCCTGACGCAGGTCATGATCGCGGCGCGTCCGTTGATCGTCCTGATCCCCGTTTCGATCAGGCGCGGCACTTCCTCTTCTACAAGGTCGACCTTGTTGATAAGGATCATGTCGCCGCAGACGAGCTGGTTGAAAGCGGCTTCGGCGTGGTCCAGATTATCGTCGAAGTTGACTGCATCGACGACGGTCACAATGCCGTCAAGGCGGAACCGGCCTCCGGTATCGCCGGTTGCCAGAACCCCCACCAGCGGTTGCGGGTCGGCCAGCCCGGTCGTTTCGACCAGTATGTATTCGATGTCGTCGTCGCCCAACTGCCGCAGCGCCCGGAACAGATCGCCCTGGACGGTGCAGCAGACGCAGCCGTTGGCAAGCTCGATCAGGCTGTCGGTGCGTTTGGTGATCAAGCGGTCGTCGATGGAAATCGCGCCGAATTCGTTGACGATGACGCCGATTTTCAGCCCGCTCCGGTTACCGAGCAAGTGATTGAGAAGCGTCGTCTTTCCGCTGCCGAGAAATCCGGTGAGGATGGTGACCGGGAGTCTCTGATCGCCCGCCCTGGTGTCCCGGGAAAGCATGGTCACGACCACGCCGGGTTTTCGAAGACCAGCTCGCCGTCGATGTAGGTCTGCAGGACCTGGATATCCCTGACCGCCTCGTCCTCGCATTCGAGAATGTCGCGGTCCAGGACTGCGAGGTCCGCCAGCTTGCCGACTTCGATGGAGCCCCGCACATTTTCCTGCCAGCATGCGTAGGCGTTGTTGATCGTGTACATACGAAGCATCTGCTCCCGCGTAATCTGCTGCCCCGGCAGCAGAACCCCGGCCAGCGTGTTTCCGGTCAGCGCCGAATACTGACTGAGAAACGGTTGTTCCGGGTCGTAAAATACCGCCGGATTGTCCGATCCGCCGGTTACCATGAGACCGGCGTCGAACCAGTCGCGCAGCGGCAGCCCCCAATCGCGGACAGTTCGCTTCCAGGCGTTGCTTTCCGACATCTTGGCGATCCGCACCTGTTCCATGATTTCATTCATGCGCATCGACCGTGCCGATGCGTAATAGGCGAGGAGCGGATTGGCGCCGAATATGACGCCGAGCTTCCCCGCCCGGTCTATGTGGTCCTTTCGCCCCAGTCCGAAACCGTGCTCGAAGCAGAATCGCCGTCCGGCAATCGCCCGGTCCCGATCCGCTTCCTCCAGCGCCGAAATCACGAGTTCGCTGGACTCGTCGGCGCCGCCGGTATTGATGTGGGTCATGATGTTCCAGTTTCGCCTGTTGCATTGGCGGACGATGAAGCGCACCTTTTCCGGGCTGTAGGCCCACCACCCGTCGTTGACGACCACCATCTTTATGCCGCCGATCTTGAGCATATCGTCGCCCATATGCTGCTTGGGGCCGAAATAACGGTCCAAAGCGTCCTCGATATCGTCCGAGGCCATGTATCTGAGCGGGAGCCCGAGGATGAGGTCGGTCCGTATTTTCAGTTCGCCTCGACGATGCAACTCGATATAGGAATCCAGCTCATCGACGGAGACTCCCATATCCCGCACCCCGACGACCCCGCACGAATGATAGATGTCCTGCTGCGCTTTTATCGCCCGCATCTGGGTTTCCTGGTCGAAGTAAAGGAAATCCCACTTCTTGATCGGAAGATCCGCCTTCTCCCACCATACCTTCCGTGCGAGATCGCCGGCGCCGGCGATCAGGTGTCCCGTGGGCTGCCCGTTCTCATCCTTTACGATCCAGCCTTCCGGTTCCCCGGGGTGTTCGGTCGACGCATCGATGCCTGCAAGTTTCAGGGCGAAACTGTTCACGATTATATTTTTGCCGGACTGGAAAATATAAACAGGATGATCGGGAGCGACCTTGTCGAGATCGGCGCGTGTCGGAAACCGCCCGTCCTTCAGGGCGCCGCGATACATGCAGGACGTTCCCAGCCACTGCCCCTTGGGCGTGGATTTGACGCGCTCGGCGATGGCCGCCATCATTTCGTCGATCGATTGCAGGCTGGCGATATTGACCTTGGCTTCATTGCCGAGCGCATCGAGGCCGGCGAGCATGAAATGCACATGGTTGTCGAGTTGGCCGGGAACGACACAGCGCCCTTGCAGGTCGACGGTACGGGTCCGCTGTCCGGCGAGGTTGAGAACATCCGGGCCGCTGCCGACGGCAACGATTTTTCCATCGAACACCGCGACCGCCTCGATAACGGAAAACTTCCCGTCGACGGTTACGATCTTGCCGTTAAACAGGATCAGATCAGGCGCGAATTCCATGATGTCCTCCCGAACATGCCCGCCGGCCGCGGCGGTCTCGGCGGGGCCGTCCATGCCGCCGCACGCCTGGGCGGGAAAACCCGCGTGCGGTCGGTCGGTGAGATCGTGACCACCGCGCGCCGGTCGGGCTATCCCCGTGATGCAAAAATTTGCCACGTCACGCAGGAATGACGCAACACGGAGACCGCTGCCCGTTGTCGAAGCAATAAAACCGCGGCAGGACGGAGCAGCGCGCCGCCGCCGCTGTACCGACGCGGTGCAGGGACAGCGGCCGACACCCGACCGACAACGCCGCCGGCGAGGCCGGGACGGCAAGCCCCCTCACGGCCGGCGGATGCAGCCCACCTCTCCGCGCGTCCGGGTGCAGGTGTCGATGATGGAGTAGACCAGCTTGCGGCAGGCATGTGCGAGGTCGGACGCGCGGGCGACCCCCATGCCGCCCAGACCCTCCCGGTATTCCTCGGGAGTCGCTTCCGGCACGCTGATCCAGCCGGTGCGCGCGGTCGGGATGCCGAGATTGCGGATGGTCGAGATGTCGGTCTGGCCGCTGGTCCGGCGCGGCGCCTCGTGGCGCCGCCCCTCGACCGCCTCCCACGCGGCGACCGCGGAGCGGACGATCCAGTTGTCCGGGTCGGTGCTCGCTCCGGGGATCGCTGCGACCATCTCCCAGTCGAGATCGAAATCGGCATGGTTCGCGCGGATGCCGGCGACCGCCGCGCCGAACTGGGCGGCGACGTCCGCGGGCGGCGTCCGCGGATTACAGCGGATGTCGAGATAGATTTCGGTGGTCGCGGAGGGAAACGCCACCCGATCGGGCCAGCCGCCGCGCACCGCCGCGACCCAGCCCTGCGGCATCACCTGACCCGAGCTGTTGCGCTCGGTATAGCCCGGAAGCCACGCCTCCAGTTCGGCGATCACCGCCGCCGCGGGCACGATCGAACTCCGGAAGCCCGGAACGCCCCGTGCGATTCCGGCATATCCCATCGTGCCCCGGACCGACACCTTGAACCAGCAAAGGCCGGGCTCCTCGTGATAGACCGCGTTTCCCGGCTTCATCACCAGCGCAAAGTCGGCGCAGACGCCGCGGGTGAGGAGGTGGAAGACCCCGTCGGACAGTCCCCGGTTCCCGGGTGCTGCGAGGTCGACCGGCATGCCGCCGCCGGCGAAGCCGACCAGCAGATCGCCGGTCAGCGTAATGCCGGCCTCGGCGACGACGCGGGCCGCCTCCGCCTGAGCGGCGACCATCGCCTTGGGGTTGGCGGCGCCCAGCCCGACGACCAAACCGTCGCGTACGACCGGCTCGGGTATCATGTCCTGCCGGAGCCTCGGGCCGACCCAGGGAACGTCGATCTCGGGATCGGCCTCGAGATGGGTATCGATCGGCGCGTAGAGCAGCAGGCTCGGCCCGTCGCCGCTTCCCCGCAGGCGCGCGGCCGCGTTACCCGATGCCTCCCCCATCGGCTGGTACCACGCGGCGAGGCCCGCCTCGGCCAGCCGGGCCACCATGAATTCGCTGGCCGCGCGCTCGCGCCCGGTCGGGCTGTGAATCCCGGTGAGTTCGAGCACCATGCGGTGGATCCGGCTCTCGTCGATCAGGGATGCCGCCTTGTCGAACCACGCCTGTCGTTCGGGCTCGAGCCCGGGGTGCGCCATTTCTCTTCTCCGCGCCGGCAAGGCCCGGCCCTCTCGGGTCGGAACGATCTGCCGGAAAAGTACCCCGACGCCCGACCTTGCGCGCTGATCGCGCTCGATCTGTGCGGGATGGTATCATAGGGGGCCAGCGGAAGGAGAAACGGCTCATGGCGCCGCGCGGAGACCTGTCTGACAGCCATTTCGTGACCGCAGCCGGCGTGCGCGTGCACTACAAGGAGGCGGGAGAGGGCTATCCGGTGATCTGCCTCCACGGTGCGGGGCCCGGCGCGAACAGCGAGAGCAACTTCCGGCGCAATATCGGCGCGCTCTCCGAAGGTTTTCGCGCGGTGCTGGTCGACATGCCGCAATTCGGCAGGAGCGAAAAGGTTCCGATCACGGAGGGCCGCCTCGGCTTCAACGCCCGGGTGCTGGACGCCTTCATGACGGAAACCGGGATCGAACGCGCGCATTACATCGGCAATTCGATGGGCGGGCAGGCGGCGCTCAAGCTCGCGATCGACAATCCCGAACGGGTGGACCGCCTGGTGGTGCTCGGTCCCGGCGCCATCAACAACCCGATCTTCGCGCCGAGCCCGCTCGAGGGCGTCAAGCTGATCGCCGACTACTACAAGGGAGAGGGGCCGACCCGGGAGAAGCTGCGCAAGCTCCTCGAAACGCTGGTCTACGACTCCTCCTTCCTCACCGACGAGATCGTCGAGGAACGGTTTCTGACGACGATCGAGCCCGACAACCTAGACCTCTTCGCCAGGCGCCAGGGCCGGTACAAGAAGGAAGACCTGTACCCGGATCTCGGCAAGATCGAGTCCCCGACGCTGATCGTGTGGGGCATGGACGACCGGTTCGGTGCGCTCGATGTGGGGCTTCAGATGACCCGGCTGATGAAGCATGCGCAGATGCACATCTTCGCGCGCTGCGGCCATTGGGCGCAGGTCGAACACGCGGACGCGTTCAACCGTCTGGTGGTGGGCTTCATGTCGGATTGAAGGGGATCGGGATGGCGGACACCGGAACGGGCGCGGCGGCCCAACCGGAAGAGGACTTCGTCAACAAGCCCTGGGGGCCCTATCTCAAGGCGGCGCTCGGCTTCCGAAACCACTGGTACCCCGCCTGCTTCTCCAGGGAGATCGCGGAAGGGCAATGCCTCGGGCTGGAACTGCTTGCCGAACGGGTGCTGTTCAAGCGCATCGACGGCCGCGTCTATGCGATCGAGGACCGTTGCGCCCATCGCGGGGTTGCGTTCTCGGCGCGCCCCGAATGCTACACGGCCAACACGGTGACCTGCTGGTATCACGGCTTCACCTACGATCTCAGGAACGGAAAGCTGGTCGCGATCGTCACCGATCCGGAGAGCCCCCTGATCGGCAAGGTCGCGCTCAAGGCCTATCCTGTCGAGGAACGGCAGAATGTGGTCTTCGTCTTCATCGGCGACGGCGATCCGCCGCCGTTGGTCGAAGACGTCCAGCCGGGCTTTCTCGACGACGATCTCTATATCGCGCCCGACGGCGACCGCGGCGTGGTCAAGAGCAATTGGCGCCTCGCAGCGGAGAACGGGGTCGATGCGTCGCATATCTACATCCACCGCAACTCGCGGCTCCTGAGCGACCTCGGCCGCGCCGTTCCGCTGGCGAGCTACTTCGTCACCCGCGAGGACATGGTGGTGAACGCGCCCGGCGGTCCAAAAGGCGTCGTCAAGGGGGCGGGGCGCAAGATCTCCGTCTGGGAGACCGAGATCGAAGGCGAGAGAATCGCCGCCCGAACCATGCCCGAAGAAGACCGCGCCGGCTCCAAGGTCACCGACACGTCGCTCTGGATGCCCTGCGGGCTCAAGGTCGATCCCTTCCCGGCCCGCGGCATGACCCATTTCGAATGGTATGTCCCGATCGACGAGCATTCGCACTATTACATGGTCGCCTGGGGCAAGCGGGTCTCGGACCCGGCCGGGCAGCAGCGCTTCGCTCGCGAGGTCGAGACGTACTGGCGCGAGATGGTGGTCGACCGTTTCAACGACGAGGACGTGTTCGCCCGCGAGGCGATGGAGCGGTTCTACAGCGAGGAGGACGGCTGGAACCGCGAGCGGCTCTACCGCCCCGACATCGTGGTCACCGAATGGCGCAAGCTTGCCAGCAAACACAACCGCGGCATCCAGAGCCGCGGATCGGCCAGGGGGGACGGCGGCTCGTGACCCGGGGCCCGCCGGCGTCGGCGCGCTACTGGATCAACCGTGCGCTGTTCGATCTCGGCGATCCGGCCTGCCGGCGGCAATTCGGCGCGGACCGGGCATCGTATCTCGACCGTTACCCGCTGGACGCGGACGCGCGCGCCGCCCTCGAGGCTCCGGGGTGGCAGGCGCTGCTCGACTGCGGGGCGCTTCCCAACCTCGTCTTCAAGTACTTCGTGATGCACGGCCACCCGCCCGAGACATTCGCCGCCGCAGCCGGGGAGGCGGAGGGAGATGGCTGAGCTCTGTCTCGGGGCGGCGACCTCGCATCTCGCTCATATCGTCAACATGCGGGATGCCGGCGATCCGGTCGAGGTCGCCGCCTTCGATGCGGGCTATGTCCGGCTTGCCGGCGCGCTCCGCGAGGCGGCTCTCGACGCCTGCCTCATCGTCACTGCCGAGCACGTCAACAAGTTCTTTATCGACAACATGCCGGCCTTTTGCATGGGGCTGTTGCCAAGCTTCTCCGGCCCGGTCGAGGGCAAGTCGCGCGATGTCGGATACCCCTGGCGCGAGGTGCCGAGCGATCCCGAACTGGCGCGCTACCTGATCGAGCGCGGCCTCGACGAGGGCGTGGACTGGGCAGTGTCGGAGTTCTGGGAAGCCGATCACGGGATCATGATCCCGCTGCACAAGCTGGACCCGGAGGGCCGGGTGCCGATGATCCCGGTCTTCGTCAACTGCGCCTCGGCCCCGATGCCCTCGGCCCGGCGGTGCTTCGCCGTGGGGCGCTGGCTCGCCGATGCGATCGCCGGCTGGCCGACGCCCAAAAGGGTGGGCATCGTCGCCACCGGCGGGCTGTCGCATTCCGTCGGCACGCCGGATCAGGGCCGCATCGATGTCGGTTTCGACGAATGGTTCCTCGACCGGCTGTGCGCCGCCGACGGCGCAGCGCTCGCCGGGCTGAGCGATGCCGAGATGACGGCGGCCGGCAGTTCGACGGGCGAAGTGCGGTCGTGGATCGTCCTCGCGGGCGCCTTCGCGGGCCGCCGCGCGGAGCGCGTGTTCTATGCGCCTATCGAGGGCTTCGATACCGGCTGCGCGCAGGCGGTCTACCGCTGAGCCCGGCCGCCCCCGCAGCAGGACACCGCGCAATGCAAGTCGGGCCGTACGTCAGCGAGACTTGAGCGCCCGCAACACCCGTTCCGGCGTCAACGGGATCTCGCGCAGCCGCACGCCCGTCGCCCTCGCCGCGGCGTTGGCGAGCGCCGGCGCCACCCCGATCAGGCCCGGTTCGCCGATCGCCTTCGCACCGAACGGACCCGACGGTTCGGGATGTTCGACGATGATGGGGTTGATCGCGGGAGGGGCGTCCATCGCGGACGGCACCTTGTAGTCCATCATCGACGAGTTGGCCAGCGCGCCGTCCTCCCAGACCATCTCCTCGGTCAGCGCGTAGCCGATGCCCTGGACGAAACCGCCCTGGATCTGCCCCTCGACCCCCAGCGGGTTGATCGCGCGGCCCACATCGTGCGCCGACCACCCCTCGACCACGGCGATCTGGCCGGTGCTCTCGTCGACCTCGACCTCGACCGCCTGGGCGCCGAATACGTAGGTGCCGATATTGGCGAAGGGAAAGCCCTTGACGACCGCCCGCTTGGGGTCGAACCGTTCGCCGTCGTACATCAGCGCCTTCTGGCCCATGATCGGGCCGCCGACGCCCCAATGGGCGCGGCGCGAGACCTCGGCGAAGCCGACCTCCCGGTCGGGGACGCCGGCGATGCCGACCCGCCCGCCCGCGCGGAGTTCGAGATCCTCGGCCGCGCATTCCAGCATTTCCGCTGCATGTTGGAAGATGCGCTCCCTCACCTCTTCCGATGCCGCCGCGACCGCGCGCCCCACCATGTAGGTCGTCCGGCTGCCCGAGGTGCTCCAGTTGTAGGGCGAGGCGTCGGTGTCCGGGTTGACGGCGTTGACCATCGATATGTCGAGGCCGAGCGACCCGGCGCAGATCTGCGCAAGCGCGATGTCCGACCCCTGGCCGCAGTCCACCGCCCCGGTGCTCAGCGTTACCGACCCGTCCTCCAGCAGCCGGACATTGGCGGCGGTCGACAGCAACCCGCAGACATGGGCAACGCAGGCGATGCCGAGGCCCCGCTTCTTGCCGGTGGCGGCGGGCTTGCGCGGCCGTCCGGCGGTTGCCGCGCGCAGTTCGGTGATGCACTCGATCAGACCGCAGGCCTCCACCGTCTGGCCGCCGAGCCACCTGTCGCCGGCGCGTAGCGCGTTCTTGAGCCGGATGCCGAAGGGGTCGAGGTCGAGCGCGGCGGCCAGCTCGTCGATCTGCGACTCGCCGGCAAAGGTCGATTGCGGATTGCCGAAGCCGCGGAAACCGCCGGCGCGGAGCTTGTTGGTGTAGACCGCGCGCCCAGTCGCCCGGACATTGGGGATCCTGTACGGACCCCGCGCCATCAGAAGCGCGAAGCCGAGTACGGCGGGGCTCTCGTTGCAGTAGGCGCCGCCCTCCAGCGTCACGTCGACCTCGCGGGCGATCAGCGTCCCGTCCGCCTTCGCGCCGGTCTTGATGGAGACCTTCGCCGGGTGCCGCCGCAGCATCAGCATGAAGTCGGACGAGCGCGCAAGCACCGCCTTCACCGGCCGGCCGGTCCGGCGCGCAAGCTCGACCGCGACCGGCTGGAGGTGGGCGCCGCCCTTGCCGCCGAAGGTCCCGCCGATACGGGGCGAAACGGCGCGGACCTTCGACATCGGCATACCGAGCAGCTGTGCGACCTCCGCCTGCACGCGGAACACCGACTGGGTCGTCGACCACACCGTGACCTTGCCGCCCGGATCGAACGCGGCCACCGCGCCGGTCGGCTCCAGCGCATGGTGGTATTGCGCACCCGTGGCGAACGCGCTCTCGACGATCACGTCGCAGCCGGCCCACGCTGCATCGACATCGCCTTCGACGATCTCCTGGCGGGACAGGACATTCCCGCCGTACTCGACCGGATGGGAATGCTCGTAGGCGCCGATATCCTCGTGGACCAGCGGCGCGCCCGGCGCCAGCGCATCCTCGATCGTGAGGACCGCCGGAAGCTCCTCGAACGCGATGTCGATGAGACGCGCCGCCGCCTCGGCGGCCGCCGGGGTTTCCGCCGCCACCGCCGCCACCGGCTCGCCCATGTAGCGCACTTTCCCGCGGGCGAGAAACGGCATGTCCTTGATCGCCCCGCCGCCGAGGACCGGCAGGTCCTGGCCGGTCAGCACCGCATGCACACCCGGATGGGCGCGCGCCGCCTCGATGTCGACCGCGGCGATCCGGGCATGCGCCAGCGGGGACAGTGCGAAGGCCGTATGCAGCATGCCCGGAAGCTGGATGTCGTCGAGATATTGCGCGGCGCCGGCGGCCTTCTCCGCCGCGTCGCCGCGCGGCAGCCGGGCGCCCAGCGCCCGGACGTCCCCAGTTGCCGCGGATCCCGTCATCCTACCGCCGCGCCGCCATCGCTATTGCCTCGACGATCTTCACGTAACCCGAGCACCGGCAGATGTTGCCCGAAATCGCCGCGCGGATCTCGTCCGTCGTGGGCTGCGGGTTTTCGTTCAGCAGCGCCCGCGCGGCGGTCGCCAACCCCGGCGTGCAGAACCCGCACTGGATCGCGCCGGACTCGACAAGCGCGCGCTGCACCGGATCCAGGATACCGTCCCGTGCGAGCCCCTCGGCGGTCACGATCTCGAGGCCGGTGCAGTTGACCGAGAGCGACAGACAGGCGCGCACCGCCAGCCCGTCCGCCATCACGGTACAGGCGCCGCAGACCCCTTGGTCGCAGCCGCGCTTCGCGCCCGTCAGTCCGAGCCCGGCGCGCAGGGTCTCGAGCAGCGTCTCGTCGGCCGCAACCGTCGTCCCGCGAGCGACGCCGTTGACCCGCAGCGCGATGTCAATCCCGTTCTCCAAGACAGGGAAATTCGCACGCCCACAGAAACCTGTCCAGAGACACGGCGGGATTCCGACGGACCGACGGGCCGGGGCGGACCGGCGCTTGCCTCCGCCAACCGAACGCCCGGTACGGAATTCTCCCGCAAGGCCGGACCGGCTGCTAGCGCGCGCCGGTCTCGAGCGCCGCCGCCATCGGCTTCAGCCGCCGGCGCGACCACAGCCACACGCCGAGGCAGATCACCGCACCGCCGAGGACGGGCCACTGCAAGCCGAGATGGCTCGACAGTGCGCCCATGACCAGCGCGCCGAGCGCCGGCGCTCCGCGGTTGATCATGCCGTAGAGACTCATCACCCGGCCGCGCAGCGCCGGCGCCACCGCGTTTTGCATCAGCGTCTGTTCGCCGACGCCGACCACGATCATGGCGAAGCCGGCGACCGTCACGCACGGGATGGCGAGCCAGAAGATGTCGGTCGCGGCGAAACCGATGAGCATGGCCGCAAGCAGCGCGATCCCCGAGACCGTCGTTCCGGTCAGTCCGGCGACGCCCCCGCGCTGCGCCAGCCACAGCCCGCCCAGCATCGCGCCCAGCCCGGTCGCCGAGGTCAGCATGGCGAGCCCTTCGGCGCCGCGCCCGAACACCGCGTCGGCGAAACCGGGCAGCAGTTCCATGAAGGGCCGGGCGCACAGCGCGACGACGGTCAGCACGACCAGCATCGGTCCTATCCCCGGATGGCGCGCGGCGTAACCGTAGCCCTCGGCGATCTCCCCCGGCAGGTTGCGAACCCCGCCCGGCACGGGGCGCGGCTCGCCGTGCTCCAGGCGGACCTGCGAGAGCACAGCGAGAAAGATGACGAACGTCGCCGCGTTGAAGGCGAACGCCCACCCCACCCCGTAGCGGACGATCAGGACGCCGGCGATCATCGGCCCGACAAAGCGCGCCCCGTTGAAGATCAGCGAGTTGATCCCGATGGCCGCCGACAGGCTGTCGCGCGAGACCAGGCTCGGGATGATGGCGAGACGCACCGGCTGGCCGAAGGCGAGCACGGCCCCGCCGGCGAGAACCAGGACCAGCAGAATCTCGATGGTGATCGCCCCGGTCAGGGTAAACCCCGCGAGCAAGGCCGCCTGCACGAGGTTGCAGGCCTGGATCGTCCTGGTCGCCCGCAGCCGCTCGACCCGGTCGGCGACAGCGCCCGTGATCGGCGCGAGCAGCACGGTCGGGAACAGGTCGGCGAAGGCGACGATGCCGAGCCAGAACCCGGAATGGGTCAACTCCCAGGCGAGCCAGCCGACCGCCACCCGCTGGACCCAGGTCCCGATGTGCGAGGCCACGTTGCCGCCCGAGAACCAGCGGAAGTCGCGGTGCGCCAGGGCGCTCCGAATAGGCTCGAGGCGGGCCGGAAATTTCATGGGCGGGTCTTCGCGAGGAGACACCGACGATAGCAGAGGCGGGCCGGACCGACCAATCGGGGGCGTCGGGAGGCCATCGGGCGGCGCCGCCTTGCCGCGGATATTGCCGGTTGATAGCTTGCCTCGGACCCCAGAACCCCGACGGGAGGCCGCCATGCCAGACTCGGGCCGCGCCACGGTCAACACACTCGAGCCGTACTTCATGCCATTCACCGCGAACCGGCAGTTCAAGTCGGCGCCGCGGATCGTCGTGTCGGCAAAGGACATGCACTACACCGCGGATGACGGGCGCAGGATCCTCGACGGATCGGCCGGGATGTGGTGCGTCAACGCCGGCCACTGCCGCGACGAGATCACCCGCGCGATCCAGGACCAAGCGGCCAGAATGGATTACGCGCCGGCCTTCCAGTGCGGCCATCCGGGCGCGTTCGAGCTCGCCTCCAGACTCGCCGCCATGCTTCCCGGCAACATCGACCACGTGTTCTTCGGCAACTCGGGCTCCGAGGCGGTCGACACCGCGCTCAAGATCGCGCTCGCCTATCATCGCCAGAACGGGGAGGCGGGGCGCACCCGGTTCATCGGCCGCGAGCGCGGTTACCACGGGGTCGGGTTCGGCGGCACCGCGGTCGGCGGGATTTCCAACAACCGCAAGCAGTTCGGCAATCTGATCGCCGGCGTCGATCATCTCCCGCACACCTACAACCGGGAAAAGATGGCGTTCTCGAGGGGCCAGCCCGACTGGGGGGCGCATCTGGCCGACGAGCTGGAGCGCATCTGCGCGCTGCACGACCCCTCGACCGTCGCCGCGGTGATCGTCGAGCCGGTCGCGGGATCCACCGGCGTGCTGGTCCCCCCGGACGGTTATCTGCCCCGCCTCCGCGAGATCTGCGACCGCCACGGCATCCTCCTCATCGTCGATGAGGTGATTACCGGGTTCGGCCGGGTGGGCGACGCGTTCGCCAGCGAACGCTTCGGGGTTCGGCCCGACATGATCGCCATGGCCAAGGGGTTGACCAACGCGACGGTGCCGATGTCGGCGGTCGGCGTCAGCGGCCAAATCTACGACAAGATGATGGAGGGCCCGGCCGGGGTCGAACTGTTCCACGGCTACACCTATTCCGGCCATCCGCTGGCCTGCGCGGCAGGGCTGGCGACGCTCCGGATCTACACCGAGGAAGGCCTGTTCGAGCGCGCGCGGGCGTTGGAGCCGGTGTGGCAGGACGCCCTGCACAGTCTCCGCGGCCGGCCCAACGTCATCGACATCCGCAATATCGGGCTGATGGGCGCGGTCGAACTGGCGCCCCGCCCGGATGCGCCGGGCGCGCGCGGCTTCGACATCTACCTCGAGTGCTTCAACAACGGTCTGATGGTGCGCCAGATCGGCGAGGCCATCGCCATGTCGCCGCCGCTGATCATCTCGGAAGCGCAGATCGGCGAGATGGTGGACATCCTCGGCAACGCGATCGCCGCGGCCGGCTGACGAGCGGAACCCGGCCGCGGCCCGGGCGCTCCCGCGGCCGCACGAAAGGAATTCGACCATGGACAGCGGCGCCGGCGGACGGTCCGATGCGGCCAACGGGACCAGGAGTCGGCTCCTGCGCCCCGACTGGGCCTATGTCGAGGCGGTCCCGCTCGACGATTTTCGACCGGTCGATTTCGCCCGTCTCGACGCCCAGCGCCCGGCCTTCTACGCCGAATGCCAGGCCGGACAGGTGCTCAGGATCATGCGCGGAATGGAGAACGACCCCTCCTTCGGCTACCAGATCAACACCTTCCGTCACTGCCTCCAGTCGGCCACCCTCGCCCACCGCGCCGGCAAGGACGAGGACTATGTCGCGGTCGCCTTCCTCCACGATATCGGTTTCGACATCGCGCCCTCGACGCACGGCAGCTTCGCCGCGGCGCTGGTCGGCCCCTACGTTTCGCCGGAGATCGAGTGGATGCTGGTCCATCACGCGGCATTCCAGAACCTGCATTGCCGTCATCACCCGACCATCGACCGCTTCGCGCGCGACCGGTGGCGGGGGCATCCCGCGTTCGAGATGACGGCCGAGTTCGTCGCCCTGTTCGACCAGGGGGCGATGGACCCGAACTACGACAACATGCCGGCCGAGGCGTTCGAGCCGATGGTCCGGCGCCTGTTCGCCAGAAAGCCGCGGCAGCCCGTCTGAGGCTCCGGAGACCGGGCGCGATGAGCTGGATCCGCCGCATCGAATACGACGAGTCGACAGGCCCCCTGCGGGCGCTCTACGACCGGGTCAAGGGGCCGGCGGGCAATATCGACAACGTCATGAAGGCGCACAGCCTCAGGCCCCACACCATGGAAGGGCACAGCGCCCTCTACAAGGCGGTGCTCCACCATTCCGGCAACACGCTGCCCGGCTGGTTCCTTGAGACGGTCGGCATCTATACCAGCCTGATCAACCGCTGCGCCTATTCGGTGGCGCATCATTTCGCAGGGCTCGCCCGGCTGCTCGACGACAGGGCGCGGGCGGAAACGATCCTCGCCGCACTGGAGGACGGCGCCCCGGAGCGGGTGTTCGGGGGGCGGGAACTGGCGCTTCTCGCCTACGCCGCCAGGCTCACCCGCACGCCCGGGGACATGACCGCGGCCGACATCGAGGCGGCGCGCAAAGCGGGCGCATCGGACGAGGAGATCTTCGAGACCAACCAGGTCGCGGCCTACTTCGCCTATTCCAACCGGCTCCTCAACGGACTGGGCGTCACCACCGAGGGCGATGTGCTGGGCGAATCGCCGCCGACCTCCGCCGACCTCGACGACTGGCGGCACCGATGAGCCCGCGGGCAGGCTTCGACCGGATCCCGGTGATCGACGTCGGTGCGCTCGCCGGCGACGACACGGCGGCGATACGCAGGACCGCCGCGGCGATGCGCGCGGCATCCGAAACCGCGGGGTTCTTCTGCATCGCCAACCACGGGGTCGCGGAGGCGCTGAGCGCGGCCGCGGTCCGGGCGTCGCGCCGGTTCTTCGCCCTGCCGCTCGACCGCAAGCGCCGCAGCGCGGTCAATGCGCTCCACCGCGGCTATATCGAGATGGGCGAGGCGCGGCTCGACGGCGATGCCGAAACGGACCGCAAGGAAAGCTTCGTCTGGGGGCTCGAGCTGGGGCCCGACGACCCCGACGTAGCGGCCGGCAAGCCGTTGATCGGGCCCAACCGGTGGCCGGACGACATGCCGGAGATGCGCCCGCCGGTCTACGCCTGGTTCGAGGCGGCCGGGGCCTGCGCGCGCAACGTGCTCAAGGGACTCGCCGTCGGGCTCGGCCTGCCGGCAGGCTATTTCGCCGGACGCTTCGCGAAGCCGCTGGCGCGGGGATCGCTGGTCCGCTATCCGCCGCAGCCGGAGGGTGCCGGCGGGCGGAGCTTCGGCACCGCCGCGCATACCGACTACGGCGGTATCACGCTCGTCTGGCAGGACGATACGGGCGGTCTCGAAGTCGAGAACCGGGCCGGCGAATGGGTGCCCGTCGACCCGGTTCCGGGCGCGCTGGTGGTCAATATCGGCGACCTGATGGCGCGCTGGACCAACGACGTGTTCGCATCCAACCGGCACCGGGTGATCAACCGCTCGGGCGGCGAGCGGTATTCGATGGCGGTGTTTTTCGATCCCGACTACGACACGGTCATCGAGACGTTGCCGACATGCCTCGCCCCGGGCGAGGCGCCGCGTTATCCGCCGGTCGTCTGCGGCGAGTATATCCGCGGCAGGTTCGACGCGGTCTTCCGCTACCGCACCCAGGCGGCCGGGACCGACCGGACCGGCTGAACCGCGTCAGTCGTTGTCGCGCTTCGCACGGGTCGCCTCGAACTCGCTGAGCGGCGGAGAGAGGTAGCGCCGGAGTTCGGAGATGTCGGCCGGCGGCCCGTCGCCCATCGGGCGGTCGCCCTTGATCGTCACCCGGTGCATCATGCGGCGCTGCGGATAGTAGTCGTGCAGGGCCGAGTGCTGCACCGACCGGTTGTCCCAGAACACCACCATGCCGGGCTGCCAGCGGTGGCGGTAGTGATATTCGTGGCGCATTGTCCGGCGGTAGAGGAACTCGAGAATGGTCTGCCCCTCGTCCTCGTCCATTCCCTTGATATGGGTGGTGAACGACCGGTTGACGAACACCGCCTTGCGCCCGGTCACCGGGTGGACCCGCACCAGGGGATGGGTCGTCGGCCGGTAGACTTCCTCGTAATGGCGCAGCCGGTCGCGCCCGTGCTTGGAGTTCGGGAACAGCTTCTTGAAGGTGACGAAATCATGCACCGCCTCCAGGCCGGAAAGGAGCTGCTGCATCCGGTCCGACAGCCCCTCGTAAAGCGCCGCCATGCTGCAGAACGCGGTGTCGCCGGCGGGCGACGGGACGATTTTCGCGCTCAGCACGGTCCCCATCGGCGGGCATTCGCGAAACGTCTCGTCGGAATGCCAGATGTCGGTCGACGGCGGCGGGTTGCCTTCCTTGTTGTCAAAGACGATCAGTTCCGGCATGTCGGCGTCGTTGGTCGAGAACGGATGGACGGTGAGTTCGCCCATCTGCCGGCCGAAGGAGACCAGTTGCTCGGCGCTCGGATCCTGGTCCGGAAAGACGAGAACCCCGTGCTCGGCGTGGGCGGCAAGGATGGCATCCGCCTGCGCCTGGGACAGAGGCTGCCGCAGATCGACCCCGGTGATCTGCGCACCGCAGAAGACGCCCAGCTTCTCGATCGCGAGCCCGGCATCCTCGGGCACGGCAAGTTTGACGGCGGTGGCCATGACATGTCTCCTCCAGGCGGCATCCCGGCCGGAACCCTAGCATGCCCGCGCACCGAGGCAAGCCCCGGCGCACGGCGGTGCGGCAGGGCGGCTACGTCCCCGGGGGACGCAAAATCGTGCAAAAATATGGCAGTAATGTTGACCAATGTTTCACGTGAAACATCGATCATGAGACTGGGCCGCCTTCTTTACACGGCGGATGAAGAAACCGGCCCGGCGAAACGGCGGCAGCGTCGGGCGGGAGCGCGGGCGGAGAGCGCCGGGCCGGCCGGCCGGGGAACCCGCCGCCCGCCCTACCCGGCGGCCTGGAGCAACGCGGGCCGGTAGGCGTCCTCCATCTCCCGGCGAAGCCGTACGGCCGGGTGGCCGGCATCGACCGCCACGTCGGACCAGCGGACGATCGTCCCCCTGGCAACCGGGTTGATCATGCGGACCCCGTGGGTCAGCCCCATCGGCAGGGCGCCTTCGACCAGCGAACGCGCCGCCGGCATCAACCGGCCGGAGACCGTGTAGCCGCCCTCCCCGTCGAGCAGCTCGCCGGCCCGCAGGTCGCGTTTGGCAACCGCCGCCGCGTCGGCCCGCCAGCCGTCGGCGGCGCCCGTCGGTTCGCCGCGCAGCGCGACGCTGGCGACGCTGATGCCGAGTTCCAGGCCGATCAGATGCCAGCGCTTGTACATCGCCGCATACCGCCCGCTGTCGTCGGTCTGCAAGCCGTACTCGCGGAAGCAGCGGGCGATGTACTCGGTGTCCGCCTCGAAGACGACGAACACGCCGAACCTGATGTCGCGGTCGATCGCCTCCCCGTCGGGCTGCAGGGACGAGACCACCTCGACCTGGCCCCTGCGGTGCAGCATCCCGCCGTCCGACCGGGGGCGGCAGACATTTGCCAGCGCATCGATGCCGGCGGGCGGGTAGGAGAGCCCGTCGGGCGCCGCCGCGAGCCCGGTGGCGTTGGCCACCGCCGCACTCTCGATCGCTGGTTTGCTGCCGTCCAGGAAGGAGGTGAACATTTTCGGGTTGAGGCCGCCCTGCGCGGCCTGCTGCGGCGTCAGCCCGTACCCGTCCCACACATTGTCGGGGGTGTAGAACTGGTATTCGGGCAGCCATTTGTGGCCCCGCCCCGCCGCCGTCACCTCGAACCCGCTGGCCCGCGCCCAGTCGACCAGATCGCAGATCAGGGCGGGCTGGTCGCCGTAGGCGAGCGAATAGACGATGCCGGCCTCGCGCGCCCTGGCCGACAGCACCGGCCCGGCCAGCGCATCCGCCTCCACATTGACCATGACGATCGGCTTGCCGTGCCGGCAGGCCAGCAGGACGTGCCGCACTCCCGACGGCGCATCCCCGGTGGCGTCCACGACCAGGTCGATCGGCCCGCTGCGGAACACGGCCTCGACATCGTCGGTGATCCAGGTGCCGTCGGACCGCAGCGCCGCGTCGCAATCGTCCGCCGCGCAGCGCTCGGCCGGCCATCCGATGCGCGCCAGATTGCCCCGCGCCGCTTCCGGTTTCAGGTCGGCGACCGCAGCCACGTGGATCCCCGGCGTGCGGATCGCCTGGGCGAGAAACATCGAGGCGAACTTGCCGCAGCCGACGATGCCCACCCGGACCGGATTGTCCTCGGCCTGACGGCGGAGCAGGAGCCGGTGGAGGTTCACGGCGCCCCGGGCGCCGGCGCCGTGAGGCAATCGTCAGACAGCGGCTCGATGGGGGCGAAATCGCGGTGTGCGATCCATTCCGGCCGCTTGAAGCGCCGGATGTGGTTGTCCACACGGCACAGCGACAGGTAGACGATGATGCGGCCCCAGGGCGACAGGTTGGGCGAGGAGGCGTGCACAATGTTGCCGTGGAACAGCAGCACGCTGCCCGCCTCCCCCTTGGCCGAGACGATGCCGCCGCGCGCGGCCAGGTCGGTCACCGTGGCCTTGTCCAGCGTCCACAGCGGATAGCTGGTGGTCTGGAGATCGTGGCCGGCATCGTAGACGCCGCCGCGGTGCGAGCCCGGGATGATCCACAGCGGGCCGTTGAACTCGGTCGCGTCATCGACGAACACGGCGATGTTCATGGCGCGCGCTTCCGGCATCAGGTCGTCGCGCGACCAGGTGCCGTAATCCTGATGCCACTGCCAGACATCGCCGTCGAAGGCGACCTTGGCGTTGACCTTGTACTGGTGCATGTAGACCGGCCCGCCGAGCAGCTGCACGACGGGTCCGATCAGCCGGGGATGGCGGCCGAGCCGCCGGAAAGCCTCGTGATAGCGGTGCGCCGCGAACGCCGTGCGCGGCGAGACCCCGTCCTTCTCGCGCACGATCTCCTCGCGCTCCATGGCGTAGACCTCGGCGGCCGCCTGCCGAAGGATTCGCGCCTCCTCCGCGGAGAAAAGATTCGGCAGCATCAGGTAGCCGGCCTCGTGAAACCGGTCGATCTGCCCGCTGTCGAGCTTCATGGCTTGGCGCCCCGCCGGTCGGAACCCGTCCCGGCGGGAGGTTAGTCCGAATATCCCGCGCGCGGTAGTCCGCTGGAACCGGCATCGGCGGCATGGGCCGGCGCCCGCCCGGCGGACGGCACCGTGCCAAATTTGGTAATATTCTTTATTTTTGTACTCTCACTGTGTAGTCTTCCGGGCTCACCGGATCGGCAGCGAGGCGATGCAGGATCTGACCGCGACCGACAAGTACACGGCCGCCCCGGTGCGGCTTGGCGAGGCGGACCGCCACGCCGACCGCCCGGCGGGGGAATTCGTGTGCCGCGTGGTATCGAACGCGTGGGTGAACGAGGCCAACAAGCTGCTGGTGCTCGATGCGCCCGAGCGCGCCCTGAGCGCGAAGGCCGGCCAGTTCTTCCACCTGCTCTGCCCGACGCCCGACGGGGCCGAGGTGTGGATGCGCCGGCCGATGAGCATCTACCGGATCGACCGGCCGGCGGGCCGCCTCGAGTTCCTTTACAAGCGCGAGGGGCGCGGCACCCAGGGCATGGCGATGCTGGAGCCGGGCGCGGAATTCAACATCGCAGGGCCGCTCGGCGTCGGCTTCAGCCTCGAACCCGGCTGGAAGCACATCGTCGTTCTCGGCCGCGGGGTGGGGCTCGCCACTCTCGCCCCGCTGTCGCAGCTCGCCGCCGAACACGATGTCCGGATCACCGCGATCCTCAGCGCGCGGACTCCGGAACTGCTGATGTCGCGCGCCTTCTTCGAGGAACTCGGCGCCGACGTGATCACCGTGGTCGACAGCGACGGATCGAGCGCGGTCGAGAACGTGGAGGCGATCGTCGAACGTCTGGTCGCCGACGGCCGGGCGGACGCCTTCTTCACCTGCGGGTCGAACCGCCTGCTGATGCTGATGCAGCGGCTCGGCGCCGCGCACGGCATCCCCGGCCAGGTGGCGCTGGAGCAGTTGATGTGCTGCGCGCTCGGCGCCTGTTACATCTGCGTACGCACCTTCGAGGTGGACGGCAAACGCATCCTCAGGCGGGTCTGCCGCGAAGGACCCGTGTTCGACATCCAGGAGGCCGTCGGATGGTAGATCTTTCCATCAGGATCGGCGACGTCGCCCTCGCCAACCCGGTGATGCCCGCCTCGGGCGCCTTCTCGTGGGAATACGCCGACGTGATCGACCTCAACCGGCTGGGCGGGCTGGTCGCGAAGACCATCTGCAAGGAGCCGCGCAACGGCAATCCGACGCCGCGCATGGCGGAAACCGAGGCCGGGATCATCCAGTCCATCGGCCTGCCGGGCAAGGGCGTGTACTACTTCCTCGACAACATCGTACCGGAGTACAAGAAGTTCACCCCGCCCTTCATCGCCAGCATCTCGGCCGAAACGGCGGAGGAATTCGCCGAGATGTGCGCGATCCTGAGCGTCCCGGAGATCGACGTGCTCGAGGTCAATATCTCGTGCCCGACCCGGAATGCGACGGGCGGCAACTTCGCCCTCCACGAGGAGCACACGGCGAAGGTCATGCGCGACATCCGCGCGGCCACCGACCACCCGGTATGGGCCAAGCTCTCGCCCAACGCGGGCGACATCGTCTCCATCGCCGTCGCCGCGGAAGAGGGCGGCGCCGACGCCCTGGTCATCGCCAACACCTTCCTGTCGCTCAAGATCCGCACCGACAATTTCCGCCCGGCCCTCGGCAACAAGTTCGGCGGGCTCGTCTCCCCCGCCCTCAAGCCGATCGTGCTGCGGATGGTCTACCAGGTCGCGAAGGAAGTCACCGTGCCGGTGATCGGCATCGGCGGGGTGACCAAGGCCGAGGACGTGGTCGAGTACATGCTGGCCGGCGCGCACGGGGTGGGTATCGGCTATGCCGGGTTCCGCAACCCGACGGCGCTGACGGCGATCATCGACGACCTCGAGGCGTGGTGCGAGGCGCGCGGCATCGCGCGGATCACCGACCTGATCGGCGCGGTGCGCGACGACGACATGGAGACCGACACCCTCGCCGCCGCGTCTGTCGGGGTGTAGCGGGGCGCGAGCCGGGACGCGCAGCTCAGTTCGTCGACCGCGTGTCCTGTTCGGCCGCCTCGTAGGCGCGGAGCCGCCTTTCGCGCTCGCCGGCCGCGCTGTCGACGATGCGCTCCAGCACCTGGTCGTCGGTAACCTCGCCCGGCCGCCGCAGCGCGCGGAGCTTCCTCAGCACCTCATCCGATACGGCGATGGTCGGCATCCCGGACTCCCCCGCCTGCCGGAAACGGCCGGACTTCGCTACAGCAGCGTCTTCAAGGCGTCCTCGAAGGCCTCGTCGTTCCAGCCGAACGGCCCCTTGTCGCCGGCATAGACGACCTTGCCCTCGGCATCGATCAGGAACTGGCGCATCGGCAGGCCGACATACTTCCTGTCGATGTCGTTGTCGATACTGTCGAGAAACATCGGCATCTCGATATCGAGCGCGATCTGGCACGCTGACGCGACCTCGGCGCGCTCGTCGTCCGTCGTCGGCTCCTCGAAAATGACGTTCTCGATCAGGTTGTTGGGCACCTGCCACCCGTTGGCGGGGTGCGCTTCGCGGATGTAGATCATCAGGAAGGCGACCCGGTCCCCGTAGGTATCGTAGAGCTCGTTAAGGCGCACGGCCTTTCCGCGGAAGGGGGGTCAGGTGAACGAGCCGAAGGCGATGGCCACCGGCTTCCCGCGCAGGTCGGACAGACGCACCGTTTCGCCGGTGCGCTTGCGCTGACGGTCGAGCCGTTCGGCGACGAAATCGGGCGCCATCGAACCCGGCTGCGGGACCAGCGCCTCCCGCCCCTTCTCCGTCTCCATATGGGCATCGAACTCGGCCTCGGTGATATCCGAGATCTCGAGCCAGACCCCGCGGCGCTGCGCCATGTCCATGGCGCGGTATTCCTCGAGGGTGACAGGGCTTTCCATCGCCGGGTTTGCCATGAACGTCCTCCCTTTCCCGCAGGGTAGCATAGTGGAACCTGCGGCAGAACGGGCTCGGCGCCGGGCGTCGCGCCGGTTCGACCGCCGGCCGCAAAACGCGCGATGCACGGCCATGCGCATGCCAACCGTATTCTATTCCGTCCAGGGGTCCACAGTCGCGAGACCGGCCGGCCCGGAGTGCTGCCGCGCTGTGCGAAGCCCGCGAACGCCTCGCCGGTCAACCCGGCGCACGTCCGGCTCCCCTCTCCGCCGTCAGATCACCTCGCGGGAGCCGTCGGAATAGCGGATCTTCACCGTCACCGTCCCTTCGTTCATCAGCCACGGGCGGACGGTGAACGAGCGTGCACCGGACGAATGCATCGGGTCGGAGGCGGCAATCTCCTTCGCCTCGGCGAGGCTGCCGGCGCGGATGATGACCATCCCCTCGCCCAGCCACTCGGTCTCGTCGTCGTTCCAGAACGGCCCGGCGCCGAACATGATGCCGCGCTCCTCGAGCGAGACCTGGAACTTCAGATGCTCCTCCAGATTCTCCATCACCGGGCCCAGCCCGTCGGTCGGCGTGGTGGCGACGACGTAGAGCTGCTTCTGCAACATGCCCGCACAGGCGTTCATCACGTCGTCCTTGCTCACTTTCGGTCCAGCCATCGTCTTCTCCCATTGCCGGTTGATACGGTTGTCCTCATCCATCCGGGACCGCTGCATGCGGCGAAGCGGAACTCGGCGGCGGCGCGCGAACCCCGCCTTGTGACAGCGCTGCCATGCCTCGATCGTCCACGGTGTCCGCGACGGACGGGCCAGCCGGCCGGCGACGAACACCCGCGCCCGCAGCGTCCGGCCGCCGTCCACCGCCACGGTGCGCTCGGCATCCACGTACTCATCGCTCTCGAAACACGCAAGCCGTCGGACGGCGCGGCGGTCGAGTCCCTCGGCGAGCACGCCATCCACGGACGCACCCGGCGCCGGCACCGCCACCGGATAGCTGCGCCCGCGGATATAGACCCGCCGATAACCCGGCAAGCGGGCGCGGGGCAGCGTGCGGCGGTCGATCCACGGCCCGAGGATGTGCGCCCGCACATCGGGATCGAGCAGGGTGCCGTAGAAGAAATACCGCAAGGCGGCGGGGTCTCAGTGTATCTCGGCGGCAAGCCTCGCCCCGCGCGATGCCATGAAATAGAGCCCGAGATGGTGAGCGAGGCCCTGCGGGTGGGAGGCGGTCTCCGGCAGCCCCGCAGCGGCGGCGGTCTCGCGGTCGAGCCCGTAGGTGGCGCAGCCCGGCTCGTAGACCACCAGGTCCACCAGGTCGGGCATCAGCCCGTGGTTGCGCGCCGACAGCATGGTCAACACGAAATCCATGACGCAGATGTCGGTGCATATGCCGACCACCAGCGCGGCCTCGATGCTCTCCGCGCGCGCCCACTCGACGATACGGTTGGCGCCGCTGTCGGGGTCGATGGCGCCGACAAAGCCGTTGATGCAGTCCTTCTCGATCAGCGTTGCGCGGCTGCAGCCGCCGAGCCAGGCGAGTTCCGGCACCAGTTCCTCCTGCCCGGTGCCGCGTTCGCAATGCGGCGGGTAGGGCGGCTCGGGCCTGCCTGGGACGTGGGTGTCGAGAAAGGCGGCGATGGGCCAGTCCATGGCCGCAAAACGGCGCGCCAGCCGATCGGTCTCGGCGACCATACGGGCGACCTGCGCATCGGGTGCGGGCGGGGCGAGCGGCCCCGCGCCGACGGTGGCGAACCCGTTGACCTCGTCGACGATTACCAGACCAGTGCGCTGCGCCGCCGCGTCGAACGGCGCCAGCGCGATCGGCATGTGCGTCTGCAATCCCTGCAACAGGGCGTCGATGTCCGCGCTCATCCCCTACCTCCGCAGCCCCCCGGAACGCGGGAAGTCTACATGTCGGGCGCAGCGACGCCACATCCCGCAAGATAGCGGCGAAGCGATGTCTTGAGCCGCTCGAGCCCGTCGCCGTCCGCGGCCTCGCAGCGCGCGACCAGCGCGTTTTCGGTATTGGACGCGCGGAGCAGCCACCAGCCGTCCCCGGTGCGGACGCGGACCCCGTCCACCTCGTTCACCGCCGCCCCCTCCTCGCGCAGGCGGCAGCGGATTTCCTCGACCACGGCAAACTTGCGCGCCTCGGCGCAGTGAAAACGGAGTTCCGGCGTCGCCGCGGCGGACGGCAGTTCGTCGCGGAGTGCGCGGAGCGTCCGGCCCGAGCGCGCGATGCAGCCGAGCAGCCGGACCGCCGCATAGATCGCATCGTCATGGCCGAGGTAACGGTCGGCGATAAAGATGTGGCCGCTCATTTCGCCGGCGAGCGGCGCTCCGGTCTCGGCCATCTTCGCCTTGATGAACGAATGCCCGGTGCGCCACATCAGCGGGACGCCGCCGAGCCGGGCGATCTCGTCGAACAGGGTCTGGCTCGCCTTGACATCGGCAATCACGGTCGCCCCGGGTCGGCGGGCGAGGATGTCGCGCGCCAGCAGCAGCAGAATCCGGTCGCCCCAGAGGATTTGCCCCGTCCCGTCGACGACGCCGAGCCGGTCGCCGTCGCCGTCGAAGGCAAAACCGAGGTCGCATGCCTCATCGGCGACCGCGCGGACGAGCTGCCGCAGATTCTCCGGCACCGTGGGATCGGGATGGTGTGCGGGGAACGTGCCGTCGATCGCGGCATTCAGCAGGACATGGACGCCGGGCAGCCGCGCGGTCAGCATCCGCACCGCTTCCCCGGCCGATCCGTTGCCGGTGTCCCACGCCACCCGGAGCGGCCGGTCGCCGTCGAAGCCGCGGGCGATCCGCTCGACATAGGCATCGAGCGCCGGCCGGTCCTCCCGCGTTCCGCTGCCGCCAGCAAACGCGCCGGCGGCGGCGATGCGGCCGAGCCGCCGGATGTCCTCGCCGTAGAAGGGGCCGGAGGCGGCGGTCAGCTTGAAGCCGTTGTAATCGGGCGGATTGTGCGAACCGGAGACCATGACGCCGGCGTCGGCGGCGAATTCATGGACCGCGAAGTACAGCGTCGGCGTCGGACCCAGACCGACCCGGACGACATCGGCCCCCGCGCCGGTCAGCCCGTCGACCAGCGCCCCCTCGAGCATCGGCGAGTGCAGACGGCCGTCGTAGCCGACGCAGATGCGCCGGCCGCCGGCCCCGCGGACAATCGTCGCGAAGGCGCGGCCGACCGCCTCGGCGTCGGCGGCCGACAGGGTTTCCCCGACGATGCCGCGAATGTCGTTGGCGCGCAGGATCGTCGGGTCGAGCAGCCTGGCCGTCATACCGCGGATCAGCTCCCGAGCAGGACTTCCTTGGCCTGGTTGATCTTGGCCGCGAGGTAGGTCGAGCCGCCCTGGTCGGGGTGGATCTTCAGCATCAGCCGGCGGTGCGCGTCGCGGATTTCATCGGCGTCGGCGCCGCGCCGCACGCCGAGGATTTCGTAGGCCTCGTCGACGGTCATCGGCCGCCCCTCGGGGGCGCCGGCGGCGTCCCGCGCACCCCCGCGGGCGTCCCCGTGCGCGCCGCCGGGGCCGCCGTCGCCGCCCCGCCATTCGGCGCCGTGCACGCGGTCGAGATACGATTCGATCAGGGCGGCGGACTCCTCGTCGTTGACCCGGCAGTCGCGCAGCAGCGCCAGCAACTCCTCGAGGCTGAGTTCCTCGATCAGCCGGCCGCGGAACGGCCCCTGCAGAACCGTGCCGTTCAACTGCCCGGTGTCGTGATCGAGCGACATGCGGAGATAGGCCGTCTCGACATCGGAGGACTGGCCGGGGGAGGGTCCGCCCAGGCTCCGCGCCATCTGGGCGATGCGGCGCGCGCGCAGCAGAAGCGGGAGCAGGCCGGCGACAACCGCAGCGGCAAAGCCGAGGCGGCCGGTCACGATGAGATAGACGGCGACGCCGATGCCGATGATCGCGCCGGTCCACTTGAAAATCCTGAGCACCGCCTTCGGATCGGCGCCCTGGATTCCCCGGACCAACAAATAGAGGCCGATGACGACTGCGACGGCGAGAATCAGATAGGGCATCGCCGGCCCCCGACCGCCTTCATCCGATCTGCTTGGTGATCTGCAGCGCAGCGCCGCCCGTGCGCTTGCCGTAGTCGCTGAGCGCCAGCCGGCCGCCGGCGGCGAACACGGCGACCGCGCCGAGCAGTTCCCTGAGCTGGCGGGCGGACGAGGAATCGAAGCCGCAATAGGCGCCGCCGGTGAGCCTCGCGATCTGCCGGAAGGCGCTCGCGGCGAGCGGCTCGCCGCCCTCCTGGAACATGAAGGCCGGTATCCCGAGCACGCCCAGCCGTCCGGCGTGGTGGCACAGCCGGTCCACGTCCTCTTCCATGCAGTCGCCGACGAAGACCAGCGCGTTGACCTTCCTCTTGCCGGTTTCCTTGAGGGTGTGCCTGAGGACCTTGCCGATCTGGGTCTGGCCTCCGAGGCAGCGGACGGCGGTCATCCGGCGTACCAGGGCGCCGGGAGAATCGACCCACGGGCTCGCCCGGCATTCGCCGAACCCGCGGTAATAGACAAGCTGAACCTCGAGCCCGCCGAGGGAGTCCGTCTCGCGGAACATTTCGGCCTGGATATGGCAGGCGCGGTCCCAGCTCGGCTCGCGGCTGGCGGTTGCGTCCATCGCGAAGATCAGCCGCCCCTTGCCGCCCGCAGTCTTGAGCGCAGGCGTCCGGGCAAGCTTGGTCAGGAAATCCGCGACATCGCGGCCGGCCGTTCCGTCCGCCGCGGTGCCCGGCCTGCGGGTCACATGCTTCGCCATCGCTCCCGCTCGCTGTCGCCGGGGGAGATCCTCACGGGTCTCTCGGGGTCATACGGGTGCCGGAATCCTCGCAAAACCGCCGGTCCGAATATAGGGTCGGCCGGTTCGGGCGACAATGGCGGACTGGACGGCGGAGCCGGGTTCAGCCGCCGTGCAGCGTCCCGTTGGGCACGAAGGCGTGGAACACGAAGGCGAAGGTGAGGTCGTGGACCTCGTCCTGCCATGTGTCGCCGCGGCGGCGCTGGACGATCACATTGCCGATGTCGCGCCCCTCCGCGATGACGCCGCTGTCGAGAGCCGAATTCTGCCCCGGCGCCCAGCGCAGGCGAAGATCTCCCGCGGTCACCTCGCCCCTTTCCCTGATCGCCGACAACGGCCATGCCTCATCGCCCACCCGGACCACATAGGCCATCGGTGCGATTCCGGCCGGCAGTTCGCCGCGATAGAGGAAGGGCTGCGCCGAGGTGTCGTAGCCGCGATAGGGGTTCATCCCGTAGGGCCGCAGCCGGGGATCGTTCGGCACCAGGACGCGCCCGCCGGGGTGGCGTTCCCTGAACAGCGCGACGGATTCGACGCGCGCCGGCAGCATCCCGAGCGTCCTGCCGTTCATCTCGCCGACGATCCCGGTCCCGGTGAACTGCTGCCACCAGCTCTCGGTCTGGCGGTCGTACATGACGAGGTCGCTGTTTCGCAGCTTGCCCGTGGTGCCGAAGTCGAGCGGCCGCCCGTCGACCCTCCGGTCGAAGACGACCGCCGAGTTGCAGAGCGGACAGTAGGTGACCGACACCGGAACCCCGCCCACCGTGTCGTTGACGATCTCGTGCCAGATCAGTACGCGCAGCGGATAGGCGCGGGCGTCGTCCGCGATCTTGACGCTCACCACCGGTTCGCTGTCGGAGAGATCCGTCGCTTCGGCGAGCGGAACGAATTTCGGATTGTCGATCGCCGGGATGCCATCCTTGGGCGGGCCTCCCGAAACGATCTCCGCGAAGGGAACCGAGTGCCTGGAGAAATCGGTCTTCGGCCAGAACCGCTGCCACTGGCCGGGATCGGCCGCCGCTGCGCCCGCAAACAGGAGAAAGAGAGCGGCGCAGCCGGCGGCGAGACCGCCGGTCAAGGTGCGGAAACCGGTCCTCGGCGGCAACGTCATGGTCTGGTCTCCCAAACGGCGCGGCTGCCCCGGCCGGCGGGACACCGGACCGGCCTTTCAGGCGGGCCGCAGACGGCCGTCAAAACCGGCGCAGGGTGTCCGGCCGGGATGTCCTTTCGACAACAAGCGGCGCAGAACAACCGATGGCCGGTGCGGACAACCGACAGGAATCCTCAGGGCGAGCACAACATCGGTACGTACTGGCAAACTCCTGGGCTGATCGGCATCCAAGGCCCGGCCAAGGCACCCCCCACGGCCGGAACCACCAGCGCGGCGCCCAGAACGCCGGCCGCGGCCAGACAACGCGCAGCTTTCGAAATGTCCTTCAACATCGGTTCGCCTTTCTTGGTTCGGGACGCGCACTCTGTCGACACTGGAAGGCGAAAATCCGATCGTCAAGACCTCGCGAATCGCAGCCGCGCCGGGTCCGGACCGAGCGGACTGTCCGCAGCCGATGCAGGGGAACGGCCGGGTCAGGCGGGGGGAAGCCCGACGGTCAGCGTACCCCTGAAACCGTCGCCCGTGCGGGCGATCCTGAGAAAACTGCCGTTGCCGCCTCCCGACCTCCGGATGACGAAGGCGGCCGCCGCGGGGAGCGGAAACCGTGCCGCGAAATCGACCTGAATACGCCCCGCCTTCGCCGGTATGATCGCCGCCGTGTCCGGCTCCTCCCTCATCGCGCGTATCGAAGACGCCCTGCCGGGGCGGACCTTCGCTTTTGCGATGCTGGTCTTCGTTGCGTTCTGCTGGGCGGGGACGGTCGTCGCCGGCCGGGCCGCGACGCCGGACGTGCCGCCGATGGCGATCAATTTCTGGCGATGGCTGATCGCGCTGGTCGCGGTCCTGCCGTTCACCGCGCGCGCCCTGGCCGGCAAGCGCGCCATCCTCGGTGCGCACTGGCGCGACCTCCTGCTGCTCGGCGTCCTCAACATGACCGCCTTCGGCGGGCTGTTCTTCCTCGGGCTCGAGCACACCCAGGCGATCAACGGCTCGATCCTGCTCGCCACCATGACCGTCAACATCGTCCTGGTCTCGTGGCTCTTCTTCGGCGTCGTCATTTCGCGGCTGCAGATGTGCGGCGTGGCGGTCGGCTTCCTCGGCATCCTGACGATCATCGTCCGCGGCGAGCCGTCGGTCCTGCTGACGCTGTCGGTCGAGATCGGCGATCCGCTGCTGTGGGCGAGCACCCTCTGCTACGCCTTCTATTCCACCAACCTCAGGCGGGCGCCGGCGGCGCTGACCCCGGCAGAACTGATGACGGTTCTCTGCGCCATAGGCGTCGTCACCTGCCTGCCGCTCTACCTCGTCGAAGCCGCCGCGGTCGGCCGCAGCGCCGAGTGGACGCCGCGCGCGCTCGTCTCGGTCGGATTTATCGCGCTGTTTCCGTCGCTGATCGCCCAGATCCTGTGGGTCGCCGGAGTGGCCCGCGTGGGCGCGAACACGGCCGGCTACTTCATCTATACCGTGCCCGCTTTCGGGGCGCTGATGGCGATGGCGTTCCTCGGCGAAGCGCCGCGCTGGTATCACGGGGCGGGGATCGTCCTGGTCTTTGCCGGCGTCTACGCCGCGACTTCCCGCGCCGAACGGGGCGCGCCGAACCGCGGTCAGACCGTCTGAACCCCGCCGGTCTCCGCCGAGCGGACCACCGCCTCGAGCACCGCGACGGCATGGCCGATCTCGGCCGGCGGGATCGGGAACGCCGGTCCGCCGGACGCGGCGGCCGCGAACGCCTCGAGGCAGTCCCGGATGGTCCGGTAGCCGGGATAGGGATAGCCGTCCCAGCGCCGTTCGCCGCGCCCGTCCCCGAGATCGGAGTCGAGCCGGTCGAGACCGTCGATCTGCACCCAGCCCTGGGTCCCGAAGACACGCACCTGATAGAGATGGGCGGTCGCCGCCACGGTGCCGAGATAACCCGTGCAGCCGCTCTCGAAATCGATCAGGACCGACGTCGCGTCGTCGACCCCGAAGGGCATCGCGATGCGCTTGCTGTTGGCCCGGACGGACGCCGCACGCCCGGCGAGCGCGATGAAGGCGTCGACCACATGGATACCGAGCGAGGTCATGCCCCCGGCCGGGCTCTCCGTTGCATCGGCCCGCCAGGTATCGGCGGCGCGCGCGAGGTCGGCGGAGAAGTTACCCTCCAAGTGGAGAATCTCGCCCAGCCCACCCTCGTCGACGATCGACCGCAGAGCGAGGAAATTGGGCGCGAACCGCCGGTTGTGGCCGATGCCCAGCACGACCCCGGCCTCGTCCGCCGCGCCGATGGCGGCCGCAGCCTCGGCCGCGGTGAGCGTCAGCGGCTTTTCGCAGAAGACGTGCTTGCCCGCTGCCGCCGCGGCGACGATCTGCCGGCAATGGAGGGAATGCGGCGTCGCGAGGACCACGGCGTCGATATCCGGGTCGGCGAGCGCGGCGGCGTAATCCGCGCCCAGCGCCAGCCCCTTGGCGGCGGCGTAATCCTCGACCTTCGACGGCGTGCGGGTGACGGCGCGGGTGAAGCGGATCGCGCCGGAACCGTCGCCCAGCGAATCGACCAGCGCCTGGCCCCAGCGCCCGAGGCCGACGATCGCCGCATCGATCACGGTCAGGCGTCCGTCTTCTCGCGCGGCACCAGCATGTCGTACCACGGCTTGTTCTCGCGCGTCCGGGTATCGTCGACATGGAGCGCCTTAAGTTCGGTGTACTCGTTCAGCCCCTCCTCGCCGAACTCGCGCCCGACCCCGGACTGCTTGTAGCCGCCGAACGGCATGCGCTCGCTCAGCAGGTGCCAGTCGTTGATCCACACCGTGCCGGTGCGCATCCGCGCGGCGACCGCCCGCGCGCGGTCGAGATCCTCGCTCCAGACGCCGCCGCCGAGGCCGAAGATCGAATCGTTGGCGATCGCCACGGCCTCGTCCTCGTCCTCGTATCTGAGGACGCAGAGCACCGGCCCGAAGATCTCCTCGCGGGCGATCCGCATGTCGTTGGTGACATCGACGAAGACGGTGGGCTCGATGAAATACCCCTTGCCGAGCGGTCCGTCGGTCGCCCGCGCCCCGCCGCAGGCGAGCGTCGCCCCCTCTTTCTTGCCGAGTTCGATGTAGTCGAGCACGGTCTCCATATGGCGTTCGGACACCACCGGCCCGACCCTGGTCGCCGGGTCGAGGGGATCGCCCAGGGGCAGCGCCTCGAGCCGCGCCACCATCCGCGCGACGAAGTCGTCATGCTGGCCGCCCGGCAGGAGCAGCCGGGTGCCGGACTCGCAGACCTGGCCCTGATGGTAGAACGAGGCGAAGATCGAGCCGTCGACCGCGATATCCCAGTTGGCGTCGTGCAGCACGATGTTGGCCGACTTGCCGCCGCATTCGAGGGTGACCTTCTTCAGCGTGCCGGCGGCCCTCGCCATGATGTCGCGGCCGACCTCGGTCGAGCCGGTGAAGGCGACCTTGTCGACCAGCGGGCTGGCGGTCATCACCTCGCCGATGGTTCCGCCGGGGCCGGAGATGATGTTGACCACGCCCGGAGGGAAACCGACCTCGTCGACAATACGGGCAAGCTCCAGGGCGTTGAGCGGCGTGTCGCTCGCCGGCTTCAGAACGATGGTGTTGCCGGTGGCGAGCGCCGGGCCGAGCTTCCAGACAGCCATCAGGAGCGGGAAATTCCACGGGATGATGGAGGCGCAGACGCCGATCGGTTCGCGGATGGTGTAGTTGTAGGACCGCCCCGGCCGGGACATGCCCTCGATCTCCCTCGCCTCGGCGTTGTATTGCTTGGCCATTCCGGCGAAATAGGCCATCTGGCGCTGGGCGAGATAGGCATCGGCGCCGCACTTGGCGATCGTCCCCCCGGAATCGCGCGCTTCGTTGGCGGCAAGGTCCTTTTGCCGCTCTTTCATGATCGCGGCGAGCCTGCCGATCAACTCCGAGCGCTCCTCGCCGCTCATGCGGGGCCACGGGCCCTCGTCGAAGGCCGTGCGGGCCGCCCGGATCGCCTTTTCCGCATCGCCCGGGGCCGCCACCGGCACCTGGGCGATGGCCTCGCCGTTGAACGGGTTTATGGTGGGCTGCGTCTTGCCGCCTTCGGCATCGACGAACGCGCCGCCGATATACAGTCGATATGTTTCCATCCTTCGCGATCCCCTCCGCGGCGCCCTGCCGGCCGGTCGGGCGGACATATAGCGGGCGCCGGACGGCCGGTCCAGACAGACCGCCGGTCCGTGGCGGCGCCCGGTCGCACGGCTATAATGCCGCCGGTTTCAAGGCAGGCCGGAGGCAGGCGTGACGGACACGACGACCGAAGCGGATGGTTACGAGACGATCAGGACCGAGAGGCGCGAGGGCGTCCTGGAGGTGACGCTCGACCGGCCGGAGGTCATGAACGCGATCAACGAACCGATGGCCGAAGAGATCATGGACGCGCTCGCGGCGGTCGAACTCGACCGCGGGATCCTCGCGATCATCCTCCAGGGGAACGAGCGCGCGTTCTGCGCCGGCGCCGACCTCAGCGGGTTCAAGGACGAACCCGAGGACCGCTACGACAACTACCGCGCACGTTACAACGTCCGCCGCAACCGGGTCCTCTACAAGTTCATGCAGGCCTATACCAAGCCGGTGATCTCGGCGGTGGAAGGCTACTGCCTCGGGGGCGGGTTCGAACTCGCCATGTTCGGCGATATCATCGTCGCCGGGGAAGACGCCAGGTTCGGCCTGCCGGAGGGCCGCCACAGCCTGATTCCGGGCGCCGGCGGAACCCAGAACCTGCCCCGCATGATCGGCGCGGCGCTGGCCAAGGAGTTGATCTGGACGGCGCGCCGCATCAGCGCCGAGGAGGCGAAATCCTACCGCATCGTCAACCACGTCACGCCCAAGGGCGAGGCGCTCGCCAAGGCCCGCGAGATCACCGCGGCGATGGCCAAGAACGGGCCGCTCGCCATCATGATGACCAAGCAGGCGATCAACCGCGGCATGGATCTGCCGCTCATGCACGGCTTCCTCCAGGAGGCGGACCTCGCCTACATGCTGGCCTGGTCGGAAGACCGGGCGGAGGGGCTGAAGGCGTTTGCCGAACGCCGCCAGCCCAAGTTCAAGGGGCAGTAGCCCGCACCGTTCCCGTTCCTCGATAAGCGCACCGAAGCCCGGTCTGCCAGGCGGCCGCGCCGCGCGTTCTCCGGAGTCCCCCAATGCCCGACCAGTCCTACCGCACCTTCCTCGCCAACCTGCAGCAGCAGGGCGAGATGATCCATTTCGGCAAGGAGGTCGACCCTCTCGCCAACATGTCGGCGGTCGAGTGGAAGACCTACAACGACCTCGGCAAATCGAGCCTGTTCACCAACATCAGGGGGCACGAAGGCTGGCAGGCGTGCAGCCAGATCCTCGCCGACCGCAGGAAGTGGTCGATCGGCCTCGGCATCCCGGAGGACGATCTGCTCGAGGTCATGGGCCTCCGTCTGCGGGAGCCGATCCCGACCGACGACGTCGACCCGTCCGACGCACCAGTGAAGCAGGTCGTACAGCGCGAGGGCGCATTCGACCTGAACGACATCCCGGCGATGATCACGTCGGAGAAGGACGGCGGGCGCTTCCTCGCCTCCGGCATGGCGATCATCAAGGATCCGGAGACCGGGATCCGCAACATGTCGATCCACCGCCAGCAGATCATGGGCAAGGACAAGACCGGCTTCCTGATGCTGCATCGCCAGGCGCGCCGGATCTACGACATGTACAGCGCGCGCAACGAACCCACCCCGGTGGCCATGGTGTTTGGCGTGCATCCGGCGATCTTCTTCGGATCGGCCTACACGACGCGTTTCGGGGTGGATGAGCTGGAACTATCCGGCGGGCTGCTCGGCGAGGCCGTCCGCATGGTCAAGTGCGAGACCATCGATGTGGAGGTGCCGGCAGAGGCCGAACTGGTGATCGAGGGCGAGGTGCTGCCGAACCATCTCGAGCCGGAGGGGCCGTTCGGCGAGGTGCCCGGCACCTACGCCATGCAGGGTCATGCCGAGGTGTTCAGGGTCAAGGCCATCACCCGGCGCCGGGATCCCATCTTCTACGCCATCCATTGCGGCTTCCCGGTCACCGACACGCAGCAGACCACCGCGCTCGGGATCGAGATCGCGACCCGCGAGCATCTGCGCAACGTCGAGGGCGGCCTCGACCTGCGCGATATCCGCTGCGTCACGGCGGCGGGGTTGATGATGCTGGTGCTCAAGATCCGGCCGAGGGTCGAGGGCCAGGCCAAGACGGCGCTGATGGCGGCGCTGTCCGGCCCCTATCTGCATCCCAAGGTCGCGATCGCGGTCGATGAGGACATCGACGCCTCGGACCTCCGTCAGGTGATGTGGTCGATGACCACCCGGGTGCACGCGGAACGGGATATCGTGCTCATCCCCAACACCCGGGTGTTCCCGCTCGACAACATCTCGCCCATCGTCGAGGGGATGGACAGCCTGCACCGGATCGGCACCAAGTGGATGGTCGACGCCACCATGCCCGCGCCGACGCAGGTCGATGCGCGCGCCCGCTTCGAGCGCGCGATCCCCAAGAACTTCGACAGCGTGAACCTCGACGATTTCCTGCCGTGACCGGCGGCGGCGCTGCGCCCGCGCTCAGGCGGCGATGCCGGGCGGCAGGATGTCGGCCTCGTTCAGCACGTGCTGGCGGTAAATCTCGGTGATCGAGGCCCAGCGAAGCCGCACCGATTCCTCGCAGACCTCGAGCGTCCGCTCCTCCAGATCCGGCGTGATGTATTTCTGGCAGAGCGCCATCTGGCGGTTGGAGTGCTCGAGATCGGCCTCGGCATGCTCGACGAAGAAGGCGATTTCCTTCGCATCCTCGTCATAGCCGTAGTGCCTGACGAGGGCGGGGATGGTGATCTCGGTATTGAGCGCGACCTGCTGGCCTTCCTGGGTCGACTGCATCGCCAACGCAACGCCGACGGGCTCGTCGCGCAGGCACTGGACATAATGCAGCGTCCGCGCCCACCAGGCCGGGCTCATCCTGGTCGCCTTGACCTCTTCGGTGGTCAGCCCGGCGGCGTTGCAGAAGTCGAAGATCATCTGGTTGTGGTTGTGCGGCTCCTTGTCCTCGCCGGGGGTGGCGATCAGGCCCTCCTCTTCGGCGATGTTCTCGACCAGCGATACCGCGACATCCCTGGGAGCGCGGCAGAACAGCAGGCCGAAGGAGGGAAGCGCCTGTTCGACGAACTTGTAATGGTTCGCCATGTAGACTCCGAGCGCCTCGAGCGGCAGCGACCCGTCGGTCATCGCCTGGAAGAACGGGTGCTTCTTGGTGTGCCAAGCCTCCCGGATGGCGACGACCTTCTCGCCGATGCCCGCGCTGCTGCCGTCCATGTCGGTTTCTCCCCTGCGAATCGGAACACCCGGATGCTACACAGCGTCGTTGCGGCGGGCAATCTGAGGACCGGCATGCGGGAACCGGCCGGCCGGCGGAAAAGCCGCACCGTCAGCGCAGCA
The DNA here is from genome assembly GCA_965200535.1 of Alphaproteobacteria bacterium. Classification (GTDB taxonomy): domain Bacteria; phylum Pseudomonadota; class Alphaproteobacteria; order MPNO01; family MPNO01; genus MPNO01. The sequence goes on from CBDAUF010000001.1 coordinate 121,481, forward strand.
GGCGTTTCCGGATGCCGCGGCGGGCAAGCTCCAGCAGCACCGCCGAGACGACCACGATATAGGCGGCATCCCAGAGTGCGATCCAGCCCCACTCGCCGTGAAACGCCGACCGCGCGAGGCGCACGGGATGGAGCAGCGGCAGCGCCTCGGCGAGAATCAGCCAGACGCCGGACAGGCGTTCGCGGATAGGAAAAAAGACGTCGGAGAACAGGAACAGCGGCGTCAGGAACAGGGTGAAATAGAAGCTGAACAGATCGATCGCGGAGATGCGGATGGTGAAGGCGAAACCGATCGCGGCGAACAGGATCCCGGCCAGCGGGATCGCGGCCAGCGCCAGCAGTCCGTCGGGAAACGGCACCAGACCGAACAGCACCGCGACGACGAAAAAACCGCCGCCGTAGAGCAGCGACCGCGTCATCGACCACAGCACCTCCCCGACCAGGATATCGTCCGGTCCGACCGGCGTGGTCAGGATGCCGTCATAAGCCTTCTCGAAATGGATGCGCACATAGACGTTGTACGTCACCTCGAAACTCGCCCCGTGCATCGCGGCGACCGCGAGCATCCCCGGCGTCAGGAACTCGATGTAGCTCATCCCGCCCATGTCCGAGATGTAGGCGCCGACCCCGATGCCGATCGCGGTCAGATAGAACACCGGCTCGAAGAAGTTGGGCAGGACCGTGATCTTCCACGTGCGCCGGTAGAGGGTCGCGTTGCGGCGCCAGACCGACCATGCGTGACGAAGCGAGACGTCCAAAATCAGCCCTCTCCGTCGAGGCGTGCCCCGCTGAGCGAGAGGAACACGTCCTCGAGATTGGCCGGGCGCAGGACGATCGGCCTGCGGTCGCCGCCGTCGAGCGCGCGAAGGGCATCCTGCAAGCGCCCGGCGTCGTCGGCGAAGGCCATCAGCCGGTCGCCGGCTCTCAGATGCGGAACATCGTCGGCGAAACGGGAGAGAAACCGGCGTTCCTCGTCGGCGCCGCAATCGAACTCGATAACCTCGCGCGCGAGGTGGGCCTCGATCAGCGAGGACGGGGCGCCGTCGGCGATCGCCCGCCCCCGCGCCATGATCACCACCCGGTCGCATAGCCTCTCCGCCTCGTCCATGTAGTGGGTAGTGATGAGGACCGTGGTCCCCTCCGCCCGCAGCGCCCTGATCCGGGACCACAGCGCCTGGCGCACGCTGGGGTCCAGCCCGGTCGTGGGCTCGTCGAGGATCAGGAGTTCCGGCGTGTTCATCAGCGACAGGGCGATGGCGAGGCGGCGCTTGAACCCGCCGGAAAGGCTGCGGACGACGGCGTCGGCGTGCGAACCGAGTTCGAGGAAATCAACCAGCATGGCGGCCCGGCGCGTAATCGCGTCCTCGTCGAGCAGATAGTAGCGCCCGAAGATTCGCAGGTTTTCGCGCGCTGTCGCGGTCTCGAGCAGCACGTTGTCCTGGAGGGTCACACCGAGCCGTGCGCGCACCGCCCTGGTCTGCCGCGCCACCTCGAGGCCGAACACGGCGACCGTGCCGGCGCTGGGCCGGGTAGCGCCGTAGACCATCCGCAGGATCGTCGTCTTGCCCGCGCCGTTGGGGCCGAGCAGGCCGAAGCACTGGCCCACCGGCACCTCGAGGTCGAGGCCGTCGACCGCGAGCGCGCGGCCGTAGGTCTTGCTCACGCCCTGCATCGAGACGGCCGGCGCCGGGGTCTCAGACGGCGGCATCGGCGGGAGAGACGCGGACTCTGGTCAACTGGTTGCGCTCGCGCCCCACCACTTCTAAGCGAAAGCCGTGGAAGACGAAGATCTGGCCGACCTCCGGAATGATTCTCGCCTCGTGGATGACCAGACCGGCGATGGTCGCCGCATCCTGGTCGGGCAACGCCCAGCCGAAACGCCGGTTGAGATCGCGGATGGTCACGTCGCCGTCGATCAGGCACGAGCCGTCGCGCTGGCGCCGCACCCCGATCGGGACGACGTCATGCTCGTCGGTGATCTCGCCGACGATCTCCTCGATGATATCCTCGAGGGTGATAATGCCCATCAGCGAGCCGTACTCGTCGACGACGAGGGCGAAATGCTCGTGTCGGCGCCGGAAAGCCTGGAGCTGATCGAGCAGGGTGGTCGTTTCGGGCACGAACCACGGCCGGCTGGTGATGCGGTCGATCTGCAGCGAATCGAGGTCGCCGACATGGGCCCGCACGGCGCGGGCGAGTTCCTTGGCATGGAGGACGCCGACGACATTGTCCGGGTTTCCGCGCCATAGCGGGATACGGGTGTGCGGGCTCCGGAGCGCCTGATCGACGATCTCGGACGCCGGCAGGTCGGCGTCGAACGCCGCGACATCCTTCCGGTGGCGCATCACCATCTCGACCTCGACGTCGTTCAGGTCGAGGATACTGCGCAGCATGTCCCGCTCCTGGTCGGCGGAACGGCCGCTGCCGGGGTGAAGCTCGATCGCCCCGCGCAATTCCTCGAGCGCGCGGGCGCGGTCCTGGCCCTCGCGGGAATAGACGTTGAAGGCGCCGAGCAGACCGCGAATAACGATCTGGAAGCTGTCGGCGACCGGCCCGAGCACGGCGACGAGAACGCGGAATACCGGGGCGAAGAGAAGGGCGACGCGGTCCGGGTTGTGGAAGGCGTAGGTCTTGGGAAGGATTTCGCCGAATATCAGCACCAGGAGCGTCATCGCGACGGTGGCGTAGATCACCCCCGCCTCGCCGACGGCCGAGATCAGGACGCTGGTGGCGAGCGCGGACGCGAGGATATTGACCAGGTTGTTGCCGAGCAGGATGGCGCCGATCATCCGGTCCTTGCGCTGGCGCAGCCGGTTGACGATGCCCGCGCGCCGGTTTCCCTTGCGCTCGAGCTGGTGCATGCGCGGGTGCGAAGCGGCGGTGAGGGCGGTTTCCGAACCGGAAAAGAATGCCGAAAGGAGAAGCAGGACTGCGATGCCGGCGAGCGTCGCGGCCAGCGCGATGGTCATTCGGCGAAGGCTCCGGCGAGCAGGCGATGGACAGCCGCCTCCTCGACATCGTGGGCGACGAACGCCTCGCCGATGCCGCGTGCAAGGATGAACGTGAGTTTGCCGGCGCGCACCTTCTTGTCGCGCTTCATCGCCGCGACGAGATCTTGCGGGTCGCCCGGATCGACGTCCAGGTCGCCGATCGATGCGGGCAGCCCGACCGCCCCGAGATGGCGGCGGACGCGGTCCGCGTCGGCGGCAGGGCAGAGACCGAGTTCGGCCGACAGCGCGAATGCCAGGGCCAGGCCGACCGCGACCGCCTCGCCGTGGAGCAATGCCCCGTCATAGCGCGCCCGCGATTCGAGCGCGTGGGCGAAGGTGTGGCCGAGATTGAGCAGTGCACGGGCGCCCTGCTCCCGCTCGTCGCCGGCGACGACGGCGGCCTTGGCGGCGCAGCTCCTGCGTACGGCGTAATTCCGGGCACCGCCCGCCCCGTCGATCACGGCGCCCCCGTTATCCTCGAGCCAGCCGAAGAACGCGCGGTCGTCGATCAGCCCGTACTTGACGATCTCCGCATAGCCGGCGAGGCGTTCCCGCCGCGGCAGCGTGTCGAGTACGCCGGTGTCGGACAACACCAGCCGCGGCTGGTAGAAGGCGCCGACGAGATTCTTGCCGTGCGGGGTGTTGATCGCGGTCTTGCCGCCGACTGCGCTGTCGACCTGGGCGAGCAGCGTGGTCGGGATCTGCACGAAGCCGATGCCGCGAAGCACGAGACTCGCCGCGACACCGGCAATATCGCCGACCACCCCGCCGCCGAGGGCCGCCACGATCGACGACCGTTCGGGCCGGGTCTCCAGGATCTCCTCGACCAGCCCTTGCAGGTGCGCAAAGCTCTTGGTTGCCTCGCCGTCCGGCAGGATGAAGCGGCGGCAGTCGAGGCCCGCGGCATCGAGCGATGCTTCCAACCGACCGAGATGGAGCCCGGCCACGGTCTCGTCGGTGACGACAAGCAGCGGCGCTGCGCCGGCAAGCGGGGCGAGATGCGCGCCGGCCGTATCGATCAGCCCGTCGCCGACAAGGATGTCGTACGAACGCTCGCCGAGATCGACTCGAAAGGTCTCCCTCATGCCGCCGGCTGCGCCGCCTTTTCTCCGGCGAGAAATCTCCCGATCGCATCGACGACCCGGGAGGCCGTCTCGTGCGGCTTTTCCTCCGTCGTGTCGACCGCGAGATCGGCCTCCGCGTAGACCGGGTAGCGCTCCGCGATCAGCCGTTCCAGGACCGTGCGGGGATCGCCGGCCTTGAGCAGCGGGCGGTCGTTCCTCCGCGCCACCCGGTGCAGCAGGAGTTCGATATCCGCGCGCAGCCAGACCGAGATCGCCCTGGAGCGAATCGCCGCGCGCGTGTCGGCGTCCATGAACGCGCCGCCGCCGGTCGCCAGCACCTGGGTGGGCTGGTCGAGCAGCCGCGCGATCACTCGGCGTTCGCCGCTGCGGAACTCCCGCTCGCCGTAGACCGCGAAGATGTCCTCGATGGAGCAACCGGCCGCGGTCTCGATTTCCTCGTCGGCGTCGACGAACGGCACCTTGTAACGGTCGGCAAGTTCGCGGCCGATACACGTCTTGCCGGCCCCCATGAGCCCGACAAGGACAATGGAACGCGGAATCTCCCCGGGTTCTCTATCGGTCAACGAAACGGCCTTCCGGCAAACACAAGGCCCCGGCGGACTGCCCCGGTCGCGGTGCGATCCGCCGCAAATTTGCCACAGTCACACATTAGCCAGCCGATTATAATACGGATCCTGTCCATTGTCGTTGGTGTCCGCTCCGGGGGCCTTCTTCGAGGTTCGAAGATATCGATGCACAGGCTGTCCCTAGTCCTGCTTGTCTGCGTCGCGGCCGCGGTACTCCTTGGCGCGGTTTGGATCACGGTCGGGAACATCGAACCTCCGGTTACGACGGTCGAAAAGATTATCCCCGATGCGCGCTTTCCGCGCTGAAACGCTTGTACTCATTGCATTTTCCGGGGCTCTGGCCGCGGCGGCGTTCGCTGTCGATGTGCCCGCCGCCGCCGCCGACGGGGCCGCAGGCAGCCGCGCAATCGGCGGGAATGCGGCCTTCCGGCTCGCCCAGACCGATAGCGCCGCGCCGGTCCGTCTTGTGCCGCCGGGCGCCGCCGGGCAGGCCCCCGAAGAATCGGTTCGACCTGCGGAAGCGCCCGATGCGGAAGCGCCTGAATCGTCGCCGGAATCCCCGAATCGGGGACCGTCCGATTCGGACGGGGTGACGGCGAGCACGCTCAGCGCACCCGACGCGGCATCCGTCGGGCTTATCGACACGGCGGAGGGCGGGTTCGATATCTCGCTTTGGCAGGGATCGAAACGTGCGTTGATCGAGAAGCTCCTGGCCCGCCTGCCGGCCAGGATCCGTTCGACCGCCGCGCGTGCTCTCGCCGTCAGGCTCCTGTCCACCCGGGCCAGGGCGCCGCAGGGCGATTCCGGCGGACCCGACCTTCTCGGTTCGCGAATCTCGCGGTTGGTCGAGCTCGGCGAACTCGATGCGGCGGGACGGCTGGCGAACCAGATCCCGGTTGAGCAAGCCGGCGGAGCGCCGAGTCGCAGCGCGGTGGAAGCGCTCTTCCTCAGGAACGACAACGCCGGCGCCTGCCAGCGGGTTCAGGGTTTCGTCCGCCGGTCCCTCGACGCCTACTGGCAGCGCGCGTCTGCGTTCTGCCTGCTGCTCTCGGGGGAAGAAGCGCAAGCCAACATGATCGCCGACATTCTCGCCGAGCGGGACGATGACAGCGCGCCCCTGTTCTCCATGCTGATAGAGACGCTGAACGGCGGGGAGGCGGCGGTCGTCGAGAGCCTGCCCCATCCCGCCGGCCTCGATCTCGCGATGATGCGGGCGGCCAATATCCGCCTGCCGGCCGACGTGCTGAGTTCCGACCGCCCTGCCGTCCTGCGCAGCGTGGTTGCCAGCCCGAACGCCGATCTGGACCTGCGGCTGGAGGCGGCAGAGCGGGCCCTGCTCTACGGCGCGATCGACGCCGGAACGCTCCTCGAACTCTACGCCGCAGCGCCGTGGGAAGACGCCGATCTCGCCGATGCGGCGACCGTGGCGGAGAGCCATTGGGGCCCGCGCGGGCGGGCGCTGCTCCTGCGCGCCGCGGCGGCCGCCGAGACCCCGCCCGCCAAGGCCGCGATCCTCGCCCGCGCCTTCGGTCTCGCCCGCGAGAAGGGCGGCTATGACGTCGTGGCCGGCGCGAGCATGCCGGTTCTCGCCTCGATCCCGCAGGAGCCCGCCGTCGGCTGGTTCGCCTACGATGCGGTGTCCGCCCTGCTGGCGGCAGGGCGCGCGGAGACGGCGCAGGGCTGGCTCGGCCTCGTCGATGGCAACAACGAGACGACGCCGGAGGCGCGCGAGACGGCGGCGCGCCTGTGGGCGGTCGCCCGACTCGCCGCGCCGGAGATCGATGCCGCGCCGGTCGAGGAGGCCGCTCTGACGGCCTGGCGGCGCGCCGCCTACGGAGACGATACGGCAGCCGGGCGGGAAGCGACGGTTCTTGCGCTTTCGCTGCTGGAGGCGCTCGGCGTGGAAGCGGCGCCGGGAAGGTGGGCGGGACTGCTCGCGGAAGGACAGCCGCCGCAGGCTGCGGCGCCCGACATCGCCTGGGCGCGCGCCCTGGAAGAGGCGGCGGCCGGCGAACGCCTGGGCGAGACGGTGCTGATCGCCCTCCTCGGGCTGGACGGCGCAGCCGCCGGTCCGCCGGATGCGGCGACAGTGACGGTCGTCGTCCGGAGCCTGCGGCGCGTCGGCCTCGAGGCGGAAGCCAGGGCGCTCGCACTCGAGACCGCCGTGGCGCACCGGCTCTGAACCGGATGGACGACGACGGGAGATACGTCGAATCGTTCCTCGAGATGATGGCGGCCGAGCGCGGCGCCGCGCACAACACGATTGCCGCATATCGACGGGACGTGGGTGACCTGCGCCGGTTTCTCGACACCCTGCCGGATGCGCCGGCGCTGTCGGAGGCGGAGGATCGCCATCTTCGGCTCTATCTCGCATGGCTCGCCCGCCGCGGCCTGTCGGCGCGCACCGTATCGCGCCGCATCGCCGCACTCCGCCAGCTATTCGGGTTCCTGATCGTCGAGGGGATGCGCAGCATCGATCCCCTGGCGCGGATCGACGCACCGCGGCGCGGCCGGCCGCTGCCGAAAGTATTGAGCGAGGACGAGGTCGCCCGCCTTATCGCCGCCGCAGGGTCGCGTCCGGGGATACGCGGCCTCCGGCTGCATGCGCTTCTCGAGTTGCTCTACGCCAGCGGGATGCGGGTGAGCGAACTGGTTTCCCTGCCGGTCGGCGCTCTGGCCGGCGACCGCGACGTGGTTCCGGTCCGCGGCAAGGGGGCAAAGGAACGGCTGGTGCCGATCGGCGAACCGGCCCGGGCGGCGGTGGCATCCTACCTCCCCCACCGCCGCAAGTTCGCGCCAGACGGCCGGCCGTCGCCGTTCCTGTTCCCCTCGCGGTCCCGCGCCGGACACCTCACCCGCAGCCAATTCGCGCGCGAACTGAAGGGTCTGGCGAGTGCCTGCGGTCTTGACCCCGCGCGGGTCTCGCCGCATGTACTGCGGCACGCGTTCGCCACGCATCTCGTGGCCCACGATGCCGACCTCAGGAGCGTGCAGCGCATGCTCGGCCACGCCGATCTCGCGACCACGGAAATCTACACCCATCTCGTCGACGACCGGCTGCAACGCCTGGTCGAGACTAGCCACCCTCTCGCCAACCGGGACTGACCGGCGATGGACCGCGGCATCCCGAGCTTCCTCGATTTCGAGCGCCCCATCGCCGAGCTTGAGGGCAAGATCGAGGAGCTGCGCCACCTCAGCGACGCCAACGACATCGGGATCGCCGACGAGGTTCAGCGGCTCCAGCAACGGATCGAACGCCTGCTGCGCCAGACCTACGCCAAGCTCACGCCGTGGCAGATCGTGCAGGTCGCGCGCCATCCGATGCGGCCGCACTGCATCGACTATCTGCGGACGCTCTTCGACGGATTCCAGGCGCTCGCGGGCGACCGGCTCTACGCCGAGGATGCGGCGATCGTCGGCGGGATCGGACGGTTTCGCGGCCGCTCGGTGGTCGTCATCGGCCAGGAGAAGGGCGCGGAGATCGAATCGCGGGTGAAGCACAATTTCGGCATGGCCCGGCCGGAAGGCTATCGCAAGGCGCAGCGGCTCATGCGTCTCGCCGACCGGTTCGGACTGCCGGTGGTGACGCTCGTCGACACCCCGGGCGCCTATCCCGGGATCGGCGCCGAAGAACGGGGACAGGCCGAAGCCATCGCCCGGTCGATCGAGATCAGCCTGTCGCTCCGCGTCCCGGTTGTCAGCGCGGTCATCGGCGAAGGCGGCTCGGGCGGAGCGATCGCGATCGCCACCGCCAACACGGTGCTGATGCTGCAGCATTCGATCTATTCGGTGATCTCGCCCGAGGGCTGCGCGTCGATCCTGTGGCGCGACGGCACCCACGCGCGCGACGCCGCCGAGGCGCTCAAGCTGACGGCTGACGACCTGCACAGGCTGGGCGTCATCGACACCGTGATCGAGGAGCCGGTGGGCGGCGCGCACCGCAACCCGGAAGAGGCGATGACGCGGGTCGGCGACGCCATTGCGGCGGCTCTGGACGCGCTGTCGGGGATAGAGGCCGACGCTCTGGTCAGGCACCGGCGCGAGAAGTTCCTCGAGATGGGGACGTCCGCGCCGGCCTGAGCAGCCCCCGGGCCCCGCCGCGGGCGCTCAACTCACCCGGCCGTGGCAGTGCTTGTATTTTCTGCCCGATCCGCAGGGACAGGCGGCGTTGCGCGGCACCTTGCCCCAGGTCTCCGGAAGCTCCGGGTCGAGGTGACGGCCGAGCGGCTCGTAGAAGGTCCAGCCCGGCGGCACCTCGTCCACAGCGCCGGCGAATGCGGCGCTTCGCGCCGGCGGCCCCTGGGCGAGCGCCGCCGCAGGATGAGCGCTTTCCATTGCCGCCCCGCCGGCCGGCGCTGCGCCCGCCAGAGCCGGGTCGCTGCGGCCTTCGATCGTGGCCGCTGCCCCGCCCTGCGGCTCCAGTTCGTCGGGGCTCCGGACTTCCAGATCGAGATGGCACATCACCGTCGTCGTCGTTTCGCGCAGTTGCTCGAGCATCGCGTTGAACAGGTCGAACGCCTCGCGCTTGTATTCGTTGAGGGGATCCTTCTGGCCGTAGGCGCGCAGCCCGATGCCCTGACGCAGGTGGTCGAGCGCCAGAAGGTGCTCCTTCCAGGTCTGGTCGAGAAGCTGGAGCAGGATGCTCTTCTCGGCCAGCCGCATGATCGCGGGCGTGTAATTCGCCGCCTTCTCGGCCATCAGCCGGTCGCCGGCGGCGATCAGGCGTTCGGCGATCTCCTCGTCGGCGATCCCTTCCTCGCCGGCCCACTCGGAGACCGGCAGGTCGAGCCCGAGCAGGCGGAGCGCTTCCTCGTGCAGCGCCTCGACATCCCATTGCTCGGCATAGGCCCGTTCAGGGATGCAACGCGCAACCGCGCCCCGAAGCGCCTCGTGCCGCATGTCGCTGACGGTCGACGAGACATCCTTCGCGGTCATCAGATCCTTGCGCTGGTCGTAGATCACCTTGCGCTGGTCGTTCATCACGTCGTCGAAGCGAAGCAGGTTCTTGCGGATTTCGAAGTTGCGCTCCTCGACCTTCTTCTGGGCCTTCTCCAGGGCCTTGTTGATCCACGGATGGACAATCGCCTCGCCCTCCTCCAGCCCGAGGCGGCGCAACATGCCGTCGATCCGCTCGGAGCCGAAAATGCGCATGAGATCGTCTTCGAGCGACAGGAAGAAGCGCGACCGGCCGGGATCGCCCTGCCGGCCGGAACGGCCGCGGAGCTGGTTGTCGATACGCCGCGCCTCGTGCCGCTCGGTGCCGATCACGCAGAGCCCGCCGGCGCCGATCACGATCTCCCGGTTGGCCTCGACCTCGGTCTCGATCCGGGCGCGGATCTCGGGTTCCTTGCGCTCCCGTTCGGCTTCCGACTCGAGAGCCGAGAGCTCCTCGGCAACCCGCATCTCGACATTGCCGCCGAGCTGTATGTCGGTGCCGCGCCCGGCCATGTTGGTGGCGATGGTGATCGCTCCCGGCTGACCGGCCTGGGCGATGATGTAGGCCTCCTGTTCGTGATACCGGGCGTTGAGCACACTGTGCTCGATCTTGCTCTGCCCGAGCAGGCCGGAAAGCTGTTCGGATTTCTCGATGGATACGGTGCCGACGAGAACCGGCTGTTTGCGCGCGCGGCAGTCCTCGATCATGGCGAGGATGGCCTTGTTCTTTTCCTCGACGGTGCGATAGACCTCGTCGTCCTCATCGTCCCTGACGCACAGTTCGTTGGTCGGGATCTCGGCGACCTCGAGGCCGTAGATCTCCCCGAGTTCGGCCGCTTCGGTCATCGCCGTGCCGGTCATTCCGGCGAGCTTGGGATAGAGGCGGAAATAGTTCTGGAAGGTGATGGAGGCGAGCGTCTGGTTCTCGGCCTGGACCTCGACGCCCTCCTTGGCCTCCAGCGCCTGATGCAGGCCCTCGGAAAAACGCCGCCCCTCCATCATCCGGCCGGTGAACTCGTCGATGATGACGATGCGTCCGTCCTTGACGATGTAATCGGTGTCGCGCTCGAACAGGAGATGGGCGCGCAGCGCCTGGTTGACATGGTGGACGAGCGAGATGTTGGCGATGTCGTAGAATCCCGCGCCCTTCAGGAAGTCGCCTTCGACGAGCAGTTCCTCCATCTTCTCCGAACCCGACTCGGTCAGGGCGACAGTGCGCTGTTTCTCGTCCTTTTCGTAATCGTCGGGGCCGAGCCGGGGGATCAGCTTGTCGATCCGGCGGTAGAGATCGGTGGTGTCGTCGGTCGGGCCGGAGATGATCAGCGGGGTCCGCGCCTCGTCGATGAAAATGTTGTCGACCTCATCGACGATCGCGTAGTTGAAGGGCCGCTGGACCATTTCGTCCATCTGGAACTTCATGTTGTCGCGCAGATAGTCGAAGCCGAACTCGTTGTTGGTGCCGTAGGTCACGTCCGCGGCATAGGCTGCCTGGCGCTCGGCCTCGGTGAGCCCGTGGACGATGCAACCGACCGTAAGCCCGAGAAACTCGTAGATCTGGCCCATCCAGGCGGAATCGCGCCGGGCGAGGTAATCGTTCACGGTTACGACGTGGACGCCGCCGCCCGCGAGCGCGTTGAGATAGACCGGGAGCGTCGCCACCAGGGTCTTGCCTTCCCCGGTCTTCATCTCGGCGATCATGCCGCGGTGAAGCGCCATGCCGCCCATGAGCTGGACGTCGTAATGGCGCTGGCCCAGCGTACGCTTGGCCGCTTCGCGAACCGTCGCGAAGGCGTCGTTGAGGACGGCGTCGAGCGATTCGCCGCCCGCCACACGCTCGCGCAGCCAGTCGGTGCGCGCCTTGAGCGCCTCGTCGGAAAGGGCTTCGACCTCGGGCTCGAGCGCGTTGACCGCCTCCACCTCGCGCGCCAGACGCTTCACCAAACGATCGTTGGCGCTGCCCATGACGGCTTGCGCGATACGGTCGAACATCGGCGCTCCTCGGACCTGTCGGTCGGGTATATCGGGGCGGACGCAGTCCCGGAGTTCCCAACAGATAGGGAGACCCCGCAGCCCTGTCAACGAAGCCCGCGGCGGCCATGATACGGCGGTGCGCCGCGGCTCCGCGATGGACACGGCCGCCGCCGCGCGGCATAAGCCTCGCATCCGACGGCTCCATTCATCGGGACCCCAAGCCTTGGCGAATATATCCCCCCTCGCGCCGGACCGGTTTCCCGCGCTCGATCCGGTCCCGGGCGTCCGCCTCGCTGCCGGAGCAAGCGGCGAACGCTACGCCGGGCGCGACGACTTGTTGCTGGTCCACCTCGCGCCCGGCACGAGCGCGGCGGGTGTCACCACGCGGTCGCGGACCGCCGCGGCCCCGGTTCTGTGGACCCGAGAGATGCTGGCCTCGGGCCGCGCCGGAGCGCTGGCGGTCAACGCCGGCAACGCCAACGCCTTCACTGGGCCGGCGGGCGAGGACTGCGTCGCCGCCACCGCGAGGGCGGTGTCCACGGCGCTGCGCTGCCGCACCGACGAAGTGGCGATTGCCTCGACCGGCGTCATCGGCCAGCGGCCGAACGTCGAGCGCATCGTCCGGACCATTCCCGGCCTCGCCGCGGCGCTGAGCGACGATGCCTGGGAAGCCGCAGCGAATGCGATCCGCACCACGGACACGTTTGCCAAGGGCGCCGGGGCGCGGACCCGGATCGGCGATACCCCCGTCGTCATCAGCGGGATCGCCAAGGGGTCGGGCATGATCGCCCCCGACATGGCGACCATGCTCGCCTTTCTTTTCACCGACGCACGTCTGCCGGCGCCGGTGCTCGACCGGCTGCTGCGCCGCGCGGTGAACCGGTCGTTCAACGCAATCACCGTGGACGGCGACACCTCGACCAGCGACATGGCCCTCCTGTTCGCGACCGGCCGGTCGGGCAACGATGCGATCGAGGATGCGCGCGACCGCCGCCTCGCCCCGTTCCGCGACGCACTCACCGAAGTCTGCCGCGACCTCGCCCACCAGATCGTCCGCGACGGCGAGGGAGCGACGAAATTCGTCACCATCCGGGTTACCGGCGCGACCTCCGAGGCTGCGGCGCGGCGAATCGGTCTCACGATCGCCAACTCCCCCCTGGTCAAGACGGCGATCGCCGGCAGCGACGCAAACTGGGGGCGGATCGTCGCCGCGGTCGGCAAGACGAGCGAGCGGATCGACGCCGACGCGCTCGCCATCTCGATGGACGGCACGCAGATCACCGAGGGCGGATCGGTGATCGACGGGTACGACGAGACCCCGGTCGCCGCCCACCTGGCCGGCACCGAGATCGACATCGCCGTCGACGTCGGCGTCGGACGCGGCCGCGCGACGGTGTGGACGTGCGATCTGACGCACGGCTACATCGACATCAATGCCGACTACCGAAGTTGAGCGGCCGATCGTCCTGGTCGCCGCGGCGGCGCTCGTCGATGGCGACGGGCGGGTCCTGATCGCCCGGCGCCCCGAGGGCAAGGCGATGGCCGGGCTCTGGGAGTTTCCGGGCGGCAAGGTCGCTCCCGGAGAGACGCCGGAGGAGGCTCTGATCCGCGAACTCGCGGAAGAGCTCGGGATCGACGTCGCGGAGAACTGTCTCGCGCCGTTCGCCTTCGCCTCGCACGGCTACGACGGTTTCCACCTGCTGATGCCGCTCTACGTGTGCCGGGTCTGGAACGGATCGGCGCGGCCGCTCGAGGGCCAGACCCTCAAATGGGTCCGCCCTGCCCGCCTCCGCGATTACCCGATGCCGCCCGCCGACCGGCCCCTGATCGCGATGCTGCGGGACCTGCTGTGAGCGGCCCTACGCCGGTCCGCGTATGGACCATCGTCGCCCTCTGCTTTTGCGCGCTCGGCCTCACCTTCGCCGCGCGATCTTCGGTCGGCGTGCTCATGCCGATCTGGGAGGTCGATCTCGGCTGGTCGCGCGGGCTGAGCTCGACCGGCAGTTCGCTGGTGCTGGTGATGATGGCGCTGATTTCGCCGCTCGCCGGGGACATCATCGACCGTGTGGGGCCGCGCCATGTATTCGCCGGCGGCCTCGTCTTCCTCGGCTCGGCCATCGTCGCCAGTTCGTGGGTATCGCGCGAATGGGAGTTCCTGATCCTGTTCGGCGTGATCGGCGGGATCGGACACGGCGCGATTTCGTTGCCGCTGGTGACCACGATGATGGCGCAGATGCTCAAGCGGCACAGCGGGATCGCGACGGGTTTCGCGTTGTCGGGCTCGACGGCGGGGCAGCTTCCGGTCCTCACCCTCCTGGCGCTTCTGGTCACCGCCCTGGGATGGCGCGGGGCCTACCTGGCCTTCGGGCTCGGACTTCTGGCCCTGATGCCGCTGGCCTGGCTGATGCTCAAGGGCATCGGGAGGGAAACGGGCGGTCGGCATGCCGGGCCGTCGTCCCGCGTCGAGACCTTCGGCGACCGGCTGCGGTTCCTGGCGCACAACCGGACTTTCGTCCTGCTGACCTGCTCGTTCGTGCTCTGTGGCTATACCACTGCGGGCGTGTTCGATGTGCATTTCGTGCCCTACGCGGTGAGCTGCGGCTTCGCCCTCGTCGACTCGACGGCGGCGCACGGCGCCCACGGCGTGGGCAACATGATCGGGCTGATCCTCTTCGGATGGCTGTCCGACCGGGTGCACCGGGCGCGGCTGCTGGCGGCGATGTACGCGGCCCGTGCGCTCCTGTTCGTGCTGCTGCTCAACACGACGGGGAGCCTGCCGCTCCTGTTTGTCTTCACCGTCGCCTTCGGCATCCTCAACTTCGCGACCCTCGCCCCGATCGCCAGCCTGATCGCTTCGCATGTGGGAATCCGCATCATGGGGCTGTCGATGGGTCTGATCTTCGGCGCGCATTCGATCGGCGCCGCGGCGGGCGCGATGTTCGGCGGCTACTTCTACGACCTCACCGCGCGTTACGAGGGGGTGTGGCTGATCTCGCTGGCGCTCGCCCTGACCGCCGCCGTCTTCGCCATTCTCGTCCGCGAAAAGCCGGACGACGACCGACCCCGGCTGGGCGTTCCGGTTCCGGCCTAGAGGGGGTCCTTCCCCGACCGCGGCGCCCGAGCGGGTTCACCGGCCGAATGTTCCTCGGCGCCGAGGGCATCGGCCAGACGGGCGGCTGCGGAACCGGGGCGAAGCGGCTTCTGCTGGGTCTCCGCCGGCGCCCAGCCGGTCAGGAACAGCACCTGGAAGGTCGCGGGTATCCGCCCGTCGGCATCGCCGAACAGCGCCCGGTAGCGTTCCGCCGCCGCCGCGAAGGTTGCCCGCGGGGTCGGCGTCCGCCGCCGGGCGGCGAGCGCGTTGGCTTCTCCCATCGCGCGCAGGTCGCGCATCAGGGCGAACGCATCCGGCCAAGTGACAGCGATCGTGTCGCTGTCGGCGACCGGCAAGGCGAAACCGGCGCGCTGGAGCAGCGCGCCGGCGTCGCGGATATCGGCGAAGGGCGCGACCCGCGGGCTGGCTCCGCCCTCGACCGCGCTCTCCGCCTCGAGCATGGCCCGCCGGAGTTCGTGCAGGGTCTCGCCGCCGAAACAGGCGGCGAGAAAAAGCCCGTCCGCCGTAAGCGCCCGTCTGATCTGTAAGAGGGCGCCCGGCAGGTCGTTGACCGCGTGCAGGCTGAGCGCGCCGAGAACGAGGTCGAAGCTCGCCGGAGCGAACGGGATTGCCTCCTCGTCGGCGACGACGGGGAGTCCGCTGCGATGCCGCACCAGCGCCTCGGCGCTATCGGCCACCACGATCCGGGCCGCGCCGGGCCGCGATGCGACGAGCGCGCAGAGCCGGTCGCTCAGCGCACCCAGGATCAGAACGCGGCGGAACCGCCGGTCGATGTCGTCGAGACGGTCGGCAAGCCGGTCGGCGATCTCGTCGTGGAGAAAAGCCGCCCGTGCGCCCGGCCGGGAGGCGCGTGCCCGCCGCCGGCGCACCGTCGGGCGGTCGAAGACGTTCGTCGGTCCGGCCATTGCGGCGTTATCGCACTCGCGCGGGTCCGTCTCAATCGCCGGAACAGGACGGGACGGCCAGACAGCGCCGCCGCGGTTCAACGCGGGACGCAAAATGGGCTAAGTTGGGCCGGGCAACGAGGTGGAAAGCGATGGCGAAGACTGTCACGGCGCAGGAACTGCGGACGATGCTCCTCGACGGCGGGGAACTCGCGCTGCTCGATGTCCGGGAGGAGGGAGAATTCTCGGAATCGCATCTCCTGTTCGCGAGTTCGCTGCCGTTGAGCCGCCTCGAATTCGGCATCGACGCGCTGGTGCCCCGGCGCGGCGCGCGCGTCGTCGTCTGCGACGGCGGCAGGGACAGGTTGGCCGAGCGCGCCGCCGCCAGGCTGTCCGAACTGGGATACGCCGATGTCTCGGTTCTCGACGGCGGCACCGGGGCGTGGGAGCGCGCCGGTCATGTTCTGTTCAGCGGGGTCTATGTGCCGAGCAAGGCGTTCGGCGAATATGTCGAAGAGACCTGCCACACCCCCAACATAACCGCCGGGGAACTCAAGGCGCGGCTCGATTCCGGCGACGATCTGGTGGTCCTGGACAGCAGGCCGATGGACGAATTCCGGCGCATGAACATTCCCACCGCGATCGACGTTCCGGGCGCCGAACTCGCATACCGGGTCTACGACATAGCGCCGTCCCCCGACACCACGGTGGTGGTCAACTGCGCCGGGCGAACCCGCAGCATCATCGGCGCCCAGTCGCTGATAAAGGCGGGCATCCCCAACCCGGTGATGGCGCTCCGCAACGGCACGATGGGCTGGGAGCTCGCCGGGTTCGTCCTCGAACGCGGAAACGAACGGCCGCCGCCCCCGGTCAGCGCCGAAGGGCTCGCCCGCGCGCAGGACGGGGCGGCGAAAGTGGCGGCGCGCCGCGGCATCGAGAGGATCGACCGCAACCGCCTTGACGCCTGGCGCAGCGAGGCGGACAGGCGCTCGCTGTTCCTGCTCGATGTCCGCAGCGTGGATGAATACGAGGCCGGCCACCTCGCCGGATCGCGCCCGATTCCCGGCGGTCAGCTGGTCCAGACCACCGACGCGGTGATCGGGACACGCAACGCCCGGGTGGTGCTGATCGACGATACCGGGGTGCGGGCGGCGATGACGGCGTCCTGGCTGGTCGAGATGGGCTGGCCCGAGGTCGCGGTCTACCGCCTCGATCCCGCCGCGGACGAAATCGAAACCGGTGCGTGGACGCCGGCCGCGCCAGGCCTGGAGACGGCCTCTGCCAAGCGGGTCGGTGTCGAGGCGCTCTCGGCGGGCCTCCGCGGCGGGACCATGGCCGCGGTCGATCTGAGCGGCAGCCGCGCCTATCGCGCCGGCCATGTCCCTGGCGCCGGGTTTGCCCTGAGAGCGCGCCTCGACCTCGTCCTCGACAAGCTCCCCGCGGCGGAAACCGTGGTGCTGGTTTCCGGCGACGGCGCGCTTGCCCGCCTGGCCGCCGCCGAACGCGGGGACGGTTTCGCCTTTCTCGAGGGCGGGACCGAGGCCTGGACCGCGGCCGGGATGCCGCTTGCCGAGGGCGAGGAGTGGATGCTGGACGATCCTGTCGACGTCTGGCTCCGACCCTACGACCGGGGCGGCGACGTCACCCAGGCCATGAACGCATACCTCGAATGGGAGTTGCAGTTGGTCGCGCAGATCGAGGCGGACGGCACCGCACGGTTTCGCCGCTTCGACGGTTGAGTACCGCCGCCCGGTCCGGCCTCCGCAGGGCCGGCATTTCCGGCGCAGCAGGCGTGCCGGCCGCGGCCGTGCGGACGCTGATCGACCTGATCCTCCCTCCCCGCTGTCTCGCGTGCGGTATTCCGGTGATCGATCCGGAGACACTGTGCGCTGGCTGCTGGCAGGAACTCACCTTCATCTCGGCGCCGTTCTGTGCGGTCTGCGGCGATCCGTTCGTCTACGCGGCGCCGGACGATACGGTGTGCGCGGACTGTCTGCGCCGCCCGCCCCGCTACGACCGGGCGCGGTCGGCGCTGCGTTACGACGAGGCATCGCGCGATCTCGTCCTGGCGTTCAAACACGGCGACCGCACCGATTCGGCGCCCGCGTTTGCACGTTGGCTGGCGAACGCGGCGGGCGGCCTGCTCGACGGAGCTCCGCTGCTCGTGCCGGTACCGCTCCACCGCACCCGCCTGTTCGCGAGGCGCTACAACCAGTCGGCGCTGCTGACCGCGCGCCTCGCCCGGATCACCGGGCGGGACTGGCTCGCCGTCGGGCTCGCGAGACACCGCCGGACACGGTCCCAGGGCCGCCTCGGACCGGCGGAGCGCCGGCGCAACGTGGGCCGGGCGTTTGCCGTGACGGCGTCCGGCCGGGCTGCGATCGCCGGACGGCGGGTGGTCCTGGTCGACGACGTGCTGACCACCGGAGCCACTGTCGAGGCGTGCGCCGGGGCGCTGCGGCGCGCCGGGGCCCGCGGTGTGGACGTGCTCACGCTTGCGCGGGTCGCAACCGCCGGCGGGGCAAGCCGAGGGTAGATTCTCGTGCGCCAAAACGCATATTGGAGACAGGTAAACGTATCGGCCACCGGAGGGACGAAACGGTGAGCAGAATCGAGGTCTATTCGAGCCTCTGGTGTCCGTTCTGCAGACGGGCCAAGACATTGCTCGACCACAAGGGCGTCGAGTATCGGGAAATCGACGTCGACCGCGATCCCAACCTGCGCCAGCAGATGATGCAGCGGGCGGGCGGGCGCCGCACCGTACCGCAGATCTTCGTCGATGGCCGGCACATCGGCGGATCCGACGACCTCGCGGCGCTCGACCGCGCGGGCGAACTCGACACCCTGCTGGGGGTCGGCGGGTAGTGGCGGCGCCGTTCACGGCCGCCTGCATCCAGACGAACGCCGGCAACGACCTTGCCGCAAATCTCGCCTCCGCGCTGGCGCTCGCCCGCGAGGCGCACAGGGCCGGTGCGGACCTGATCGCCTTTCCCGAGGTGGTGGCGCTGATCGAACCGGACCGCGCGTCGCTGGCCGCGCAGTCGGCGGGCGAGAGCGGCCACCGGGCGCTCGCCGCGTTCGCCGGGTTCGCCCTGTCCGCTGGGACCTGGCTCCTTGTCGGCTCGCTCACCGTCGGCCTCGGCGGGGGTCGGTTCGCCAACCGGTCGTTCCTGCTCGACCCGCGGGGCCGCATCGCCGCGCGCTACGACAAGATCCACCTCTTCGACGTCGATCTTCCGGACGGCCGACAGTCGCGCGAGTCCGACCGCTACGAGGCCGGGTCCGCCGCCGTCGTGGCGCCGCTGCCGTGGGGCGGCCTCGGCATGACAATCTGCTACGACCTTCGCTTCCCGATCCTCTATCGGGATCTCGCGAATGCCGGCGCGGACTTTCTTGCCGTCCCGTCGGCGTTCACCCGCACCACCGGGCGGGCGCACTGGCACACCCTGCTCAGGGCGCGCGCCATCGAGACCGGCTGCTACGTGATCGCGCCGGCCCAGTGCGGCGACCACAGGGGCGGGCGCGAGAGCTACGGCCACTCCCTGGTCGTCGGGCCGTGGGGCGAAATCGTCGCCGAAAGCGGCGAGGAGACGGGGTTCGTCCTCGCCGACATCGACCCCGCGAGGGTGCGCGCGGCCCGCGCCGCCGTGCCGGCGCTCCGCAACGAACGGGCCTACGACCCGCCGTCGAGCCTCCGTGCGGCGGAATAGCCGGACCCTCGCACGGCGCAAAGCCGCTGCACCAGGGCGGGCGCCGGGCGCGCCACCTCGCCGTGTTCGTAGGCGACGACGGTCAGGACACCCTCGACCGCCCGCACCAGTTCGCCCGGCCGCAACAGGAAATCCGGATTGCGCGGCCGCCCGAACCGTGCGTTTCCCTCGGCGAAGGTCTCGTAGATCAGAATCCCGCCGTCGGCCACGACGCCCACGATGTCGGGCAGGATGGGGCGGAACAGGTAGTTGGTCACCACCACGGCGTCGAATTTCCGCGCTCCGGTCGGGAACTCCCCGCCGTTCTCGAGATCGGCTTCGATCAGGGTGAATTCCTCGCGCCCGAGGAGATCGACCACCCCCGCGTTGTACCGGTCGACGGCGGTCACCGCCCGCAACGGCCATATCGCCCACATTACCCCTCGCCGTTTGGTCATCGGTCACAATGTGCGGGTCTTCGATGATCTTGTACAACCTGCGCTGCGCTGCGGATCACGAGTTCGAGGCGTGGTTCAAGGATAGCGAAACCTACGACGATCAGGTGGGCGCCGGAGAGGTCGCCTGCCCGGTCTGCGGCGATGTCCGCGTGGGAAAGGCGATCATGGCGCCCCGCCTGTCTCGCGCGGCAAAAAAGGGCGCCGACGCACCGTCCATGACGCGGGGCATGTATATGCAGGCGCTCCGCGAAATGCGCCGCCAGGTCGAAGCCAACTGCGACTATGTCGGCTCCGACTTTGCCGCCGAGGCGCTGAAGATCCATAACGGCGAGACCGACGAGCGCAACATCTACGGCGAGGCGACCGACGAAGAAGCGAAGACGCTGATCGACGAGGACGTCCCGTTCAAGCGCATCCCCTGGGTCCCCCGCGACGACGCCTGAACCGGGAACCTCCCTTCCGGAGGATCAGGCGCGTTCGGCAACGGCGATGTAGTTCACCGAAACGTCGCGCGTGAGCCGCCACTCATCGGTCAGCACGTGGTAGCCGATCCCGTCGAGCGCGCCGATCCTGGCGCCGCTGGCGCCAAGCGCCCGCGACAGTTCGGACGGCCGGACAAAGCGCTGCCATCGATGGGTGCCGCGGGGCAGCCAGCGCAGCACGTATTCGGCGGCGACGATCCCGAAAAGAAAGGATTGCGGCGTCCGGTTCAGGGTCGCGAAAAAGAGCCTTGCGCCGGGCTTGGCGACGGCCACGCAGGCCGCGACAAAAGCCCGGAGGTCGGGGACATGCTCCACCACCTCGAGCGCGAGCACCGCGTCGAACCGCCGCCCCTCGGCGGCGAGATCTTCGACCGCGGCCGCCCGGTAGGCGATGTCCAGTCCGGCCCTGGCAGCGTGGTCGGCGGCTATCGCGACGTTGCGGGCGCTCGGGTCGATCCCGGTTACCCGAGCGCCGAGGCGCGTCAGCGGCTCGCAGACCAGCCCGCCGCCGCAGCCGACATCGAGGATATCGAGACCCTCGAGCGGCGCGGGCCGTTCGGCGGAACGCCCGGTCATCGCGCACAACGCATCGCGGATGTAGCGGATGCGGACAGGGTTCAGCCTGTGCAGGGCGCGGAAGTCGCCCGCCGGGTCCCACCAGGCGTCGGCCAGGGCGGAGAACCGCGCCACTTCGTCGGCGTCGATGGGCGCCGCCGGTCCTGTTTGCTTGCCGTTCATCTCGTGTATATGTATGCGCGCCTTGGCGGAAGGGCCAGCCCGATGCGGCGCCTGTCCTCGCGGCGGCGGACCGCACGGCTCCCCGGCGGCGATCTCCAGCGCATCCGGCATGGACGCCTCGGGACGGAGGAACGCTCAGCGGTGCGTCTCGTCCAGAAATTCGGTGGGACATCGGTCGCCGATCTCGATCGCATCCGCGCCGCCGCGCGCCGGGTCGCGGACGCGGTCGAGGCCGGCAACGAGGTTGCCGTCGTGGTCTCGGCAATGGCCGGAACTACCGACCAGCTGGTCCAGTGGACGCGCGAGATCGCACCGGTGCACGACGCGCGGGAATACGATGTCGTGGTCTCCTCCGGCGAACAGGCGACCGTGGGGCTGATGGCGCTCGCGCTCCAGGCGGCGGGGGTCGACGCACGGTCCTGGCTGGGCTGGCAGATCCCGGTCCTCACCGACGACGTCCACAGCCGTGCGCGCATTGGCGAGATCGACGCCGGCGAGCTCGCCAGGCGCATGGCAGACGGTCAGATTCCGGTGGTCGCGGGCTTCCAGGGGATCAGCGGGAACGGGCGTATCACCACACTGGGGCGTGGCGGCTCCGATACCTCCGCGGTCGCCCTCGCTGCCGCGCTCGGCGCCGACCGCTGCGACATCTATACCGATGTGGACGGGATCTATACCACCGATCCGCGCATCGTCGCCAAAGCCCGCAAGCTCGCGAGGGTGACCTTCGAGGAGATGCTCGAAATGGCCTCCCAGGGCGCCAGGGTGCTGCAGACCCGGTCGGTGGAGATGGCGATGAATCACGGGGTCGAACTGCAGGTCCTGTCGAGCTTCGTGGACGCGCCGGGGACACTTGTGGTCAACGAGGACGGGGAATTGGAACAGCAGGTCGTCAGCGGCATCGCCTATACCAGAGACGAGGCCAAGGTCACCATCGTCGGCGTGCCCGACCGGCCGGGGGTCGCGGCCGCCATCTTCGGCCCGCTCGCCGACCGCAACATCAACGTGGACCTGATTGTCCAGAACGTCTCGGCGGACGGAAGGCAGACCGACATCACCTTCACCGTCGCCGAGGCCGATTACGACCGCGCGCTGGCGCTGATCGAGGGCGCGCGCGGGGAAATCGGCTTTCTCCGGGTCGAGGGCGATCCCGAGGTGGTCAAGATCTCGGTGATCGGGGTCGGCATACGCTCCCACGCGGGCATAGCGCAGAAGATGTTCACCGCCCTCGCCGAGAAGGGGATCAACATCCAGGTGATATCGACGTCCGAGATCAAGGTGAGCGTTCTCCTGGCGGAGGAATACACCGAACTCGCCCTGCGCTCGCTGCACACTGCCTACGGACTCGACGACGGCGGGAGCGCATGAACCGAGCGGTGCCGGGGCAGCGGGGAGAGCGGGCATGAGCCGGCGCGCGGCGCGGACGCAACTGGATGCCCTGTGGCGCCGCGGCCGCGATTTTCTCGGCGTCGAATACGCGATCCTGGGCGGGGCGATGACCTGGGTATCCGAACGCAGCCTGGTGTCGGCGCTGTCCAACGCCGGAGGCTTCGGGGTCATCGCCTGCGGCGCCATGTCGCCCGACATGCTGGGCGCGGAGATCGAGGCCACCGGCGGCCTTACGGCGCAGCCGTTCGGCGTCAACCTGATCACCATGCACCCGGAACTCGATGCGCTGATCGATGTCTGCGCCGACCACCGCGTGTCGCATGTGATCCTCGCCGGCGGTCTGCCGTCGGGCCCCTCGATCGGGCGTATCAAGGCGGCCGGCGCGCGCGTCCTGTGCTTCGCGCCGACGCTCCCGGTGGCGCGCCGGCTGGTCCGTCTCGGGGCCGATGCAATCATTGTCGAAGGAGCGGAAGCAGGCGGCCATGTCGGCCCCGTGGCAACCAGCGTCCTCGCCCAGGAGATCCTGCCCCATCTCGACCGGGCGCCGGTCTTCGTCGCCGGCGGAATCGGACGCGGCAATGCGGTCCTCGCCTATCTCGAGCTTGGCGCCTCGGGCTGCCAACTCGGCACGCGCTTCGTCTGCGCAACCGAATCGATCGCCCACCCCGACTTCAAGCGCGCCTTCATCCGCGCCTCGGCGCGCGACGCGGTGACCTCGGTGCAGATCGATCCGGATTTTCCCGTGACGCCGGTCCGGGCGCTCCGGAACGAGGGCACCCAGGCCTTCGTCGAGACGCAGAAGAGCGTGATCGCGCGGTTTCGCGCCGGCGAGATGGCGCAGGACGAGGCGCAGCTCGAGATCGAACATTTCTGGGCAGGCGCGCTCCGGCGCGCCGTCATCGACGGCGACGTCGAATTCGGATCGCTCATGGCCGGACAGAGCGTCGGGATGGTCAAGCACGAACAGCCGATTGCCGAGATCATCGGCGAACTGGTCGAGCAGGCGCTCGCGGCCATCGAGGCGAAGGCCGCGTTCCGGGCCTGAACCGATGGCCCAGACCGGCATCAGCGGTCATCGCCGGGCGCTCCGCCGCCTGAGAACGATCATGGCCGGCGGCGGCACGGCCCAGGAACGCCTCGACGAGATCGTCAAGGTGATCGCGGCCGAGATGGTCGCCGAGGTGTGCTCGGTCTACGTGATGCGCGCGGGCGAACTGCTCGAACTTTTCGCCACCGAGGGACTCAACCCGTCGGCGGTTCACCTGACCCGGCTGCGGGTCGGCGAAGGGCTGGTCGGAGAGGTGGCGGCCAGGGCGCGCCCGCTCAACCTGCCCGACGCCCGGAACCACCCGCTGTTCAGCTACCGGCCGGAGACCGGGGAAGAGGTCTACCGGTCCCTGCTCGGCGTACCAGTGCTGCGAGGCGGACGGGTCCGCGGCGTCCTCGCGGTGCAGAACCGGGCCAGGCGGCTCTACACCGAAGAAGAGGTCGAGACCCTCGAGGTCATCGCCGTCATCATTGCCGAACTGATTGCCTCGGGCGGGCTGGTGAGCCCGGTCGAGACCGCGCCGGCGCAGGGCAACGCGGTTCTCGCCATACGCCTCGAGGGAATCAGGATCAACGAGGGCCTCGCGATGGGCGAGGCGGTCCATCACACCCCGCGGGTCAGCGTCCCCCGACTCCTTGCCGACGACCCGCAGGCCGAGCACGCACGCCTCGCCGAGGGGCTCTCGTCGATGCACGACGAGCTCGACGACATGCTGGCGCTCGGCGCTCTCGGGCGGCCCGGCGAACATGTCGATGTGCTCGAGGCCTATCGCAAGTTCGCGGAAGACCGGGGCTGGCTGCGCCGGATCGGCGAAGCCATCGATAGCGGGCTCGCCGCCGAGGCCGCGGTCCAGAAAGTCCTCGACGACACCCGCGCCCGCATGCGCCAGATCACCGATCCCTATCTCGCGGAGCGGATGGCCGATCTCGAGGACCTCGCCTACCGGCTGCTCCACCACCTGTCGGGCAACATGCGGGCCGCCGATCCCGAGGAACAGCCGGACGCTATGGTGCTGGTCGCCCACTCGATCGGCCCCGCCGAACTCCTCGACTATGCAGGCGAACGGCTGAAGGCCCTGATCTTGGAAGAGGGATCATCCAATTCGCATGTCGCCATCGTCGCCCGCGCGCTGGACATCCCGGTGATCGGCCGGGTCAAGGATGCGTTGTCGCAGGTCGATCCCCTGGACCCGGTGATCGTCGATGCGGATCAAGCCCAGGTCTATGTCCGCCCGGGCGAGGACATCCAGGAGATGGTGTCGGACCATTTCTCGATCCGCCGGCGCCGGCTCGCAGCCTACAGCGCCAGACGCGACGAACCGGCGGTCACCCGCGACGGGATTCGGATCAGCCTCAATATCAACGCCGGGCTCCTCATGGATCTCCAGTCGCTGGCGGCGAGCGGCGCCGATGGAATCGGGCTTTACCGCACCGAGATCCCGTTCATGGTCCATTCGGAGTTTCCGACCGTCGAGGCGCAGACCGGGCTCTACCGCCGTGTGCTCGAAGGCGCCGGCGGGAAGCCGGTCAAGTTCCGCACCCTGGACATCGGCGGCGACAAGCGCCTTCCCTATTTCCGGGACTCGGCGGACCAGAACCCGGCGATGGGCTGGCGGTCGATCCGAGTCTCGCTCGACCGGCCGAGCATGCTGCGGCAACAGCTTCGCGCCCTCATCTCGGCCTGCGACGGACGCCCGCTCAGCGTCATGTTTCCGATGATCGCCGAGGTCGCCGAGTTCGAGGCCGCCCGGGCGATTCTCGACATCGAGATCGATCGGGCGCGCATACGCGGGCGGCCCATTCCCGCCCCGATCGAGGTCGGTGTGATGCTCGAGGTCCCGAGCCTGATGTGGCAGCTCGACTCGCTGCTGCCCCAGGTCGACTTTCTGTCGGTCG
Organism: Alphaproteobacteria bacterium; assembly: GCA_965200535.1. Lineage (GTDB taxonomy): Bacteria > Pseudomonadota > Alphaproteobacteria > MPNO01 > MPNO01 > MPNO01. The sequence goes on from CBDAUF010000001.1 coordinate 146,722, forward strand.
GCAGCAACGACCTGTTCCAGTTCCTCTACGCGGTCGATCGGGGCAATCCCCGGGTCGCCGACCGTTACGACGTGCTCTCCCCGGGGCTGCTGTCGGCGCTCGAAAGCCTTGCGCGGCGGTGCGCCGGACACGGGGTCGCGGTATCGCTGTGCGGCGAGATGGCGGGACGGCCGATCGAGGCGATGGCCTTGATCGGCATCGGTTTCCGCAGCCTGTCCGCGCCGGCCGGCGCCATCGGCGCAGTCAAGACGATGATCGGCGGGCTCGACACAAGCGCCCTCTCCGGCTTCATCGGAACGCTCCTCCACCTGCCCGACCGCAGTATCCGCGAATGCCTGCGGGACTACGCGGTCGACCACGGGATCGAACTGGCCGAACTCTGAACCGCACGCCCCGACGGCCAACTCCGACTTCCCTGGCCGACGGCCGCTGTTATAGTAGGAAACTGCGCATGCGAAGGACAGCGTATCGGTGAGTTACAGCGGGCCACGTCAGCAGCGGCGCTGTGCCCGACCGGGGTGCAGCACACTGCCTCGTCCGGCCAGCCAACGTTCAGGGATGCTGTGCCGGTGAGCTTCGATGCTGTCCAGGTCGGAAAAAGGCTGCGCGAGGCGCGGACCGCCCTGCGATGCGACCTCACGGACGCTGCGCGGGAGCTGCGTATCCGTCATGTCTATCTTCGAGCGATCGAAGACGGGAAGCTGGAGGACCTCCCCGGGCGCGCCTACCAGACCGGTTTCCTGCGCGCCTACGGCAACTATCTGGGCTTCGACGGGGTAGAGCTCGCAGAACAGCTCAGGGCCGCACAGGACACCGATACCGACCGGGACCAGTTGCAGCTGTTCACGCCGATCGAAGAACGGCAACGTCCGACCCGGTCGGTTCTCTTGCTCGCAGGCCTTTTCGGGGTCGCGGTCTACGGCGCGTGGTATTTCATGTCGGACGCCGGCCTCGACCCGATCGAGAAAGTGACGGCGCTTCCCGACCGGATCGCGGGACTGCTCGATCCGAGGCCGGACGCCGACGACAACGCAGGGGCAACAGCCGCACCCCCGGAGCCGGCTGCGCCGGATCGGGCAGATGACGGTGACGGCGCAGCGGCCGACGCGGTCGTTGAAACCGGCGAATCCGAGCCCGAACAATTCGTCTCCCCGCCCGCCGACGCGACACCGCCCCCCGAAACGGAAACCCTTCCCGAGGAAGCCCTTCCCGAGACGGAACCGGCAACGGTACCGGCGACGGAGCCGGCAACGACAGCCGACGCGTCGGGCGAGGCCACGCCTGTTTCCCCGCAGCCGCGCGCGCCCGAAGACACCGGCGATCAACCTGCCGCAGCCGAAACCCCGAGCGCAGCGTCAACAGCCGAAGCACCGAGCGAAACGCCGGCGGCCGTCCCGCGGATCGTTCTCCGCGCTACAGCCGATAGCTGGATCGAAATCCGCGCCGGTACTGCGCCGCCGGTCTATACCGGGCTGCTTCGTGCGGGCGAAAGCTATACCGTACCCGACCAGCGAGGGCTCAAGATGGTGACGGGCAACGCCGGGGGACTCGACATCCTCGTCGATGGCGAGCCCATCCCGCCGCTCGGACCGATGGGTTTGGTCAGGCGCAACATCGATCTCGATCCCGACAGTCTGCGCAGCCGGTCGAACCGTTAGCGCGCCGCGCGCGCAGAGGCGGGATGGACGCTCGTTTTTCCGCACCGGCATTTGCGTTATAACCCGCCGGTTCCTGGGCCTCCCGCATACCGGATGACCATGCAGACGACCGGAAATTCCCGACCGCGGACGCTCCGTCGGCGCACCGCGGCGGCATAAGGGCCGCACACCGGCATGGCGAAACTGCAACCTGTCCGCGGCACGCACGACCTTCTGCCGGAAAGGGCGCGCATCTTCCGCCGGGTCTCGGAGACCGCGCGCAAGGTCGCCGAACGCTACGGCTATCACGAGATGGCGACGCCGATCTTCGAGTTTTCCGAGGTCTTCAAACGCACGCTCGGCGATACCTCGGACATCGTCACCAAGGAAATGTATACCTTCACGGACCGCAGCGGCGCCGAGATCACCCTGCGTCCGGAAGGCACCGCGGGGGTTGCGCGTGCGGTCATATCGGGCGGCCTCGCCCAGAACCTGCCGCTCAAGTTCTATTACGCCGGCCCGATGTTCCGCCACGAACGGCCGCAGAAGGGGCGGCTGCGCCAATTCCACCAGATCGGGGTCGAACTCCTCGGCGTCGCCGAACCGTTGGGCGATGTCGAGACGATCGCACTCGCCGCGGCGATCCTGGATGCGCTCGGCATCTCCGGCCAGACCAGGCTCGAGATCAACACGCTCGGCAACAGCGGCAGCCGCGAGGCCTACCGCAAGGTGCTGGTCGACTATCTCGAGGCTCGGCGGGACCGGTTGTCGGAGGACAGCCTCTCGCGGCTTGCCCGCAACCCCCTGCGGATTCTCGATTCGAAGGATGCGGGCGACCGCGCCGCGATCGCCGGGGCGCCGACGCTGGGCGACAGTCTCGACGCAGAGTCGGCGGATTTCTTCGCCGCCGTCCGCGCCGGCCTCGATCGGCTGGGGATCGCCTTCACGGTCAATCCGCGCCTCGTCCGCGGGCTCGACTATTACTGCCATACCGCGTTCGAGTTCACGACCGATGCACTCGGCGCCCAGGGCGCGGTCATTGCCGGCGGACGCTATGACGGTCTGATCGGCCAGATGGGCGGACCCGACACAGCCGGAATTGGCTGGGCCGGGGGCATCGAGCGGCTGTCGATGCTGGCGGGCGACCCCGAACCGCCGCCGCGTCCGATCGCCCTGATCCCCGTCGGACCGGAGGCGGAGGCGAAGATCCTGGTTCTGGCCGATACGCTGCGGCGCAGCGGTCATGTTATCGAACTCGGCTATCGGGGCAATCTGAAGCGCCGGCTCGGCCGGGCAGACCGGCTTGACGCGCGCGCTGCCGTGATCCTCGGCGAGGACGAGATGAGCCGCGGCGCGGCGACAATCCGAGACCTCGACAGCGGCGCCCAGGAAGAAGTTTCGCTCGACGCACTGCCGGATCGTCTGGAGCGGTTTTCTTGATCCGCCGGAGCCAGCCATCGATATGAGGGACAAGCTCGACAGGCTTCTGGAGCGCCACCGGGAACTGGCAGAGCAGATGGGCCGCCAGGATTTCCCCGACACCCAGGCATATGTCCGCGCCGCCAGGGAATACGCCGAACTCGGTGCGGTGGTCGAGGCGATCGAAGCGCTGCGCACCGTCGAGCGCGAGGCCGAAGGGCTCGCGGAAATCATTGCCGCCGGGGATACCGACGCCGAGATGCGCGCGCTCGCCCAGGACGAGCTGCCGGCGGCGCGGGATGCCGTCGCGGCGTGCGAGCACCATCTGAAAATCCTCCTGCTGCCCCGGGATGCCGCGGACGACAAGAACGCGATCCTGGAGATTCGGGCCGGCACCGGGGGCGACGAGGCGGCGCTGTTCGCCGCCGACCTGTTCCGCATGTACCAGCGCTACGTCGAGTTTCGCGGCTGGCGACTGGCGCTGATGCAGACGACCGAGACCGGCATCGGCGGGTTCAAGGAGGTGGTCGCCGAAATCTCCGGTGCCGGCGCGTTTGCCCGACTCAAGTTCGAATCCGGCGTCCATCGGGTCCAGCGCGTCCCGGAAACGGAATCGAGCGGCCGCATCCACACCTCGGCGGCTACGGTCGCCGTCCTCCCGGAAGCCGAGGAGGTCGACGTCGATATCGACGAGCGCGATCTGCGCATTGACCTCTTCCGCGCCTCCGGCCCGGGCGGCCAGTCCGTAAACACCACCGACAGCGCCGTGCGCATCACCCATATCCCGACCGGGATCGTGGTCTCGCAACAGGACGAAAAGTCGCAGCACAAGAACCGTTCCAAGGCTATGAAGGTCCTGCGCGCACGGCTCTATCAGGCGGAACGCGCAGCGCGGGATGCCGAACGGGCCGCCGAACGCAAGTCCCAGGTCGGCTCGGGCGACCGATCGGAGCGCATCCGCACCTACAACTTCCCGCAGGGCCGGGTCACCGACCACCGGATCAACCTTACGCTTCACAAGCTCGACCGCATCCTGTCCGGAGAGGCGCTGGACGAGGTGATCGACGCGCTCACCACCCGCGACCAGGCTGAGCGCCTCGCCGAAATCGCTTGAGCCCAACCTTCGAGACGCTGCTGCGCGCGGCCGGCGCACGACTCGCGGCGGCAGGTATCCCGTCGCCGCGTGCAGAGGCCCGAATCCTGCTGCGGGCGGTCCTCGACCGGTCGACGGAGGCGCTGGTCCGCGCGCCCGACACGCCGGTCGACAAGGAAGCTGCCGACCGTTTTCTCGCCCTCGTCGCCCGCCGGGCCGGCCGCGAACCTGTATCGCGCATCCTGGGCGAGCGGGAATTCTGGAGCCTGAATTTCGCTGTCGCCGGGGACACGCTCGACCCCCGGCCGGACAGCGAGACCGTCGTCGCCGCCGCGCTCGCATGGTGCGATGGCCGCAACGGGCCGCTCCGGGTGCTCGACCTCGGCACCGGAACCGGGTGTCTCCTGCTGGCGTTCCTGAAGGCGCGGCCGGACGCATCCGGGGTCGGCACCGACATCGCGGCGGGCGCGGTTGCAACCGCCGCGCGAAACGCTGCGGCACTCGGGCTCGAGGAGCGCGCGTCCTTCGTCCGGTGCGACTGGGATGCGGGTGTAGCGGGCGTCTTCGATCTGATCCTCTGCAACCCGCCCTATATCCCGGCCGGAGCGATCGCTGCGCTGGAGCCGGAGGTCGCCGTGTGGGAACCCAGGGCCGCGCTGGACGGCGGCGCCGACGGGCTGGACTGTTACCGCGCGGTGGCGCCCGCGGCGGCGCGGCGGCTGGCGCCGGGCGGTGCGGCGTTCCTCGAGATCGGCGCCGGTCAGGCTGCGGCCGTGGAAGCGATCATGGCCGGCAGCGGACTGCAGCGATTCGCGCGGGAAGCCGATCTCGGCGGCGGCATCCGCTGCCTCGGCTTCGCCGGCCGGGGTTGATCAACGCCCGGCCGGGGAGATAATGCCGGGAAGATTACGGTTGGACGGAAGGGGCTCACGGTCTAGTCTGCCGAACCGGCGGAACAGAGAGCCGAAGGTCCGGGTTTGCGGACCGCAAGACGGCGCACCCCTCCAGTACGACGCCGGGCACCAAGGTAGACGTTTCCGTGAAGCGGGACTGTGCGCCTTGCGGAGGGGAAGAACAAAATCTGGTTGAACGGAGAAACGGGACCCATGAGACAAGGATCCAATCCGAAGCGTTTGCGCGGCCGCACGGGACGCAAACATCCGCATCCGCGGTCGCAGACCTTCGAGAGCAACGGTCCCGACGTCAAGGTTCGGGGTAACGCCCAGCAAGTGGTCGAGAAATATCTGGCGCTGGCCCGCGATGCGTCCTCGGTGGGAGACCGCATCACGGCGGAGAACTACTTCCAGCACGCCGAGCACTATTACCGGGTGATGACGGCCAACGGCGGCGGCGAGGATCGCACGCCCCAGCTCCAACGCCAGAATACCCCCCACGAGGCCGCGCCCGAGAGCAACGGCGGCGCCCAAAGACCGCCGGCCGGCGCCGCGGCCAACGGCGCTTCGGTCGAACAACCGGCCCAGAACGGGGTGACGACGGCGCCCGTGGCCGATGGACCGCCGCCTCCGGAACCGCAGACCCAGGAATAGGGCCGCGGCCGCTCGAAAACCCCCGGCCGCACTCGAACACAGACTCGCTGCCCGACATCTCCCGGGCCCTGGATCTTGCCGGGCCCGGGCGCCGTTCCCACATATCGAATGTCTCGCGAACGCCTTCGGGGTTCGCCTCGTACCTGCCCGAATCGGGGGGTGCCGGATGCAATGTCTGTGATCGGAGTTGCAGAAAATGGATATCGAACGCTACACCGAACGCGCGCGCGGCGTCGTTCAGGCGGCCCAGGCCCAGGCGGTCGGCCGTAACCACCAGCGCCTCGTCGCGGCTCACATTCTCAAAGTCCTGCTCGAAGACCGCGAAGGGTTGTGCACAGGGCTGATCGAAAGCGCCGGAGGCGACGCCGGGGCGGCCCTCGCCCGCACCGAGGCGGCGCTCGACAAGCTTCCCCGGGTGGAAGGCGGCAACGGCCAGCTCTACATGTCGAGCGAGGCTTCGCAGGCCCTGTCGACGGCGCAGGAAGCCGCCGAAACGGCCGGGGACAGATACGTCACCGTCGAACGGCTGCTGCTCGGCATCGCACTCGCGAAGGGCTCGGACGCGGCCGGGATCCTCCAGGCCAGCGGGGTCACGCCGCAGTCCATCAACACCGCCATCGAAGCGTTGCGCAAGGGGCGGACCGCCGATACCGCGAACGCGGAACAGGCTTATGACGCGCTCGAACGCTATGCCGCCGACCTGACCGAACAGGCCCGTTCGGGCAAGCTCGACCCGGTGATCGGGCGCGATGAGGAAATCCGCCGCACCATCCAGGTACTGGCGCGGCGCACGAAGAACAATCCGGTGCTGATCGGCGAACCCGGGGTCGGCAAGACGGCGATCGTCGAGGGTCTGGCCCAGCGGATCGTCAACGGCGACGTTCCCGAGTCGCTGCGCGACAAGCGGCTGATGGCTCTCGACCTGGGCTCCATGGTGGCGGGCGCCAAGTACCGCGGCGAATTCGAGGAGCGCCTGAAGGCCGTGCTGGAAGAGATCAAGGCGGCCGAAGGCGACATCATCGTCTTCATCGACGAGTTGCATACCCTGGTGGGCGCCGGCGCAGCCGAGGGGGCGATGGATGCCTCCAACATGCTCAAGCCGATGCTCGCGCGCGGCGAACTGCATTGCATCGGCGCGACCACGCTCGACGAGCACCGCAAGCACATCGAGAAGGATGCGGCGCTCGCCCGGCGGTTCCAGTCGGTCCATGTCAGCGAGCCGACGGTCGCAGACACGATCTCGATCCTGCGCGGCCTCAAGGAAAAATACGAACTGCACCACGGTATCAGGATCACCGACAGCGCCATCGTCGCCGCTGCAACCCTGGCCAACCGGTACATCACCGAGCGCTTCCTGCCGGACAAGGCCATCGATCTCGTCGACGAGGCGTCCTCGCGGCTCAGGATGACGGTCGATTCCAAGCCGGAGGAAATCGACGAACTCGACCGCCGAATCATCCAGCTCAAGATCGAGCGCGAGGCGCTCGGCAAGGAGAATGACGACGCAACACGGCAGCGGCTCGAGGCGCTGGAGCGGGAACTGGCCGATCTCGAACAGCAGGCGACCGAACTGACCGCCCTGTGGACCCGCGAGAAGGAGAAGATCGCGGACAGCAGAAGATCAAGGAGCAGCTCGACCAGGCGCGTTCCGAACTCGAGGCGGCGCAGCGCAACGGCGATCTGGCGCGCGCCGGGGAACTCGCCTACGGCCTCATTCCCGAACTCGAGCGCACGCTCGCCGAGGCGGGAAACGAGGCGGGGGCCGGAAGCAGGCGAATGCTCCGCGAGGAGATCGCCGACGATGACATCGCGGCCGTCGTCTCGCGCTGGACCGGCATTCCGGTCGACAAGATGATGGAAGGCGAGCGCGAGCGCCTGCTCGCAATGGAGGAGGCGCTCGGCCGCCGGGTGGTCGGCCAGGAAGACGCCATCTCAGCCATCGCCAATGCCGTCCGGCGCGCCCGGTCCGGGCTGCAGGATCCGAACCGCCCTCTCGGCTCGTTCATGTTCCTCGGCCCCACCGGCGTGGGCAAGACGGAGCTCACCAAGGCGCTCGCCGAGTTCCTGTTCGACGACGAGGCGGCGATGGTGCGCATCGACATGTCTGAGTTCATGGAAAAGCACTCCGTGGCCCGGCTGATCGGCGCCCCGCCGGGCTATGTCGGCTACGAGGAAGGCGGATCGTTGACCGAGGCGGTGCGCCGGCGGCCCTACCAGGTGGTGCTGTTCGACGAGGTGGAGAAGGCCCATCCGGACGTCTTCAACATCCTGCTTCAGATGCTCGACGACGGACGGTTGACGGACGGGCACGGACGCCGGGTCGACTTCCGCAACACACTGATCGTGCTCACGTCCAACCTCGGCAGCGAGGTGCTTGCCGCCGAGGCGGAAAGCGAAGATCAGGCCCTCGTCCGCGACCGGGTGATGGAGATCGTGCGCGCCGCTTTCCGGCCCGAATTCCTCAACCGCCTGGACGAAATCCTGCTCTTCCACCGGCTCCGGCGGGACCACATGGCGGCGATCGTCGACATCCAGCTCGCCCGGATCGAGCGGCTTCCGCAGGATCGCAAGATCGCTCTCGATGTGACCGGGGACGCCCGGGCGTGGCTCGCCGAGCAGGGCTACGATCCCGTCTACGGCGCCAGGCCGCTCAAGCGGACGATCCAGCGTACTCTGCAGAATCCCCTCGCCACCCTGATCCTCGAGGGCGGGGTCAAGGACGGCGACACGGTGCGGATTCGCCGGGGCGCGGACGGGCTGACATTCGGCGGAACCGCGGCGGAGGCGCCGATCGCGGCCTGAACCTGGTCCGCGTCTGCGCCGCGGCAAGCCGAGGCGCTTCCGGCGCGCCCGCGCTTGCCGCGCAAGATGCCGCACTGATAGGGTTTTTCATGGCCCCCTCACCTCCCGGCGATCCCCCGCAAGCCCTGCCGCTCGTCGAAGCGACGGGGGTCTGCGTTCGTTTCGGGCGGCGGAACGTGCTCGATTCGGTGGATCTTGCGATCCACCCGGGAGAGATCGTCACCCTGCTGGGCCTCAACGGCGCGGGCAAGTCGACGCTGATCCGCGTGATCCTCGGCATCGTCCGGCCGGACCGCGGTCATGTGACACGCGCTCCCGATCTCCGAATCGGCTATTCGCCGCAGCACTTGCACCGCGATCCGGTTCTGCCGATGACGGTGCGGCGTTTTCTTACCCTCGGTGCACGGGCGGACGGCGAGGAGGTCGATGCCGTGCTCGGCGAGGTCGGTGCCGGCCCCATTCTCGACCATCCGTTGGCCGACATATCGGGCGGCGAGATGCAGCGGGTGCTGCTGGCCCGCGCACTGCTGCGCAAGCCCGACCTGCTCGTTCTGGACGAGCCGCTGTCCGGCATCGATGTCGCCAGCCAGAGCGACCTCTACCGGCTGATCGCGACGATCCGGGACCGGCGCGGCTGCGGCGTGCTGATGGTCTCGCACGACATGCATTTCGTGATGGCGGCAACGGATATGGTGGTGTGCCTCAACCGGCACGTGTGCTGCACCGGGCGGCCGCAGGCGGTGCTGCGCGACCCTGCATTTCTCTCCCTTTTCGGCCCGCACCTGCCGGACACGCTCGCCGTCTACCGGCACCTGCACGACCATCGCCACGACGCGCTCGGAGAACCGCTTCCGGTCCCTTCGGACCCGCCGGGGAAAGCGCAGGAAGCCGGCCCGCGCCCGTGATGGAAGACTTCTTCCTGCGCGCCCTCCTCGGCGGGACCGGGGCGGCGCTCGCCGCCGGCCCGGTCGGGTGCTTCGTGATATGGAGGCGCATGGCCTATTTCGGCGCGGCGCTTGCCCATGCAGTGCTGCTTGGGGTCGCTCTCGGTTTCTTGCTCGATATCGCGCCGATCCTGGCGGTCTTCGCGATGTGCCTCACGGTCGCCGGATGCCTGGTCCTGCTCGAGCGCCAGCGATTCGTATCGGCCGATGCGCTGCTCGGCGTGCTGGCGCACGCGGCGTTCGCGGCGGGCCTCGTCGTCGTCGCCTTCATGGAACAGATCCGCGTGGACCTGATGGGCTATCTCTTCGGCGACATCCTCTCGATCGGCGCCGCGGACCTCTGGCTCATTTTCGCAACCGCAGTCGTCGTGACCGCGGCGCTTGCATGGCAGTGGCGCAACCTGCTCTCGCTGGCCGTCGATCGGGATCTGGCTGCGGCGGAAGGTGTGCCGGTGGAACGGATGCGCCTTCTGCTCCTGTTCCTGATCGCGGCAGTGATCGCGGTGGGCATGAAGATTGTCGGCATGCTGCTGGTTGTGGCGCTGGTGATCATTCCGCCGGCGGCCGCGCGCCGCGCAGCGGCGACACCGGAGCAGATGGCGACCGCGGCGGCGGCGATCGGCGTCTTTTCGGTGGTCGGCGGCCTGTTCGCATCGCTGGAGTGGGACATCCCGGCCGGGCCCGCGATCGTACTCGTCGCGAGCGCGGTATTCGCCGCGAGCCTCCTCGTCCCCGTGCGGGGCCGCCCGCGCCGCGGATAACCGGCCGACGCGGTCACTTCCCTCCGAGACAGTCCGCCATCGTCTCGCCGAGTTCACGGATCATCCGGAACCATGCGTCCGGGCCCGGCTCGATACCGGCGCCCAGAGGGTCGAGCGCCGCGGTACGGACTTTCGTTCCATCGACCAGAGTCCGCACCAGATCGGGCTCGAACTGGGGCTCGGAGAACACACAGCGAATGTCGTGTTCGACGAGGCCGGCGCGCAGCCTGGCGATCCGCCCCGCGCTGGGCGGCCGCGCCGGGCTGACGGCGATGGTGCCTTTGGCGTTCAGCCCGTAGGCGTGTTCGAAATACTGATAGGCGTCGTGGAACGCGATGAACGCGCGCCCGCGCACGGGTTCCAGCCGCGTGTGCAGCGACGAGTCCAGCGAATCGATGCGCGCCCGCATGGCGCCCGCGTTCTCGCGGTAGATCCCGGCGCGATCGGGGTCGATGCGGGCCAGCGCGTCGGCGACGGCAGCGACGATCCCGCGGGCGTTGTCGGGATCCAGCCAGATGTGCATGTCGAACGCGCCGTGGCGGTGGCCGTGGTCGGCATGATCCTCGTGCCCGTCGTGCCCGCTCTCCCGATGGTCGCGGTGGGCATGACCGTCGTGCTTGTCGTGCCCGGACTCCCGATGACCGTGGTCGGCGTGATCGTCGTGCCCGGCCTCCCGATGGTCATTTTCCCACATCCCGCCCGGACGTCCCGGCAACAGCCGCACTCCCGCCGCCTCGTGCAGCGTTGCCACGGCCGCGCCGGCGCCGAGATTGGCGATTGCACGGGCGAGAAAGGTTTCCATGGTCTCGCCGACCCAGACCACGAGGTCCGCCTCGCCGATCGCCCGGGCCTCCGACGGGCGCATCTGATAGGTGTGGGGCGACGCTTGGCCCTTGACGATCAGCCGGGGCTTCCCGGTTTCGCCCATCACGCCGGCGACCAGGGAATGAATCGGCTTGATGCTCACGACTACCTCGAGGGCGCGCGCCTCCGTCACGTACAGGATGGCGCAGCACGCGGCGAATATTGCTCTCCTGCGCATGGCTACATAGTACCTCCCGTTTGTTCGGAACGGCGCGGTGCTCCCCGCCGAAACTGTTATTATATAACGTAACAGCAACTCTGCTGTCCACCTGGCAGGGCGCCGCAAGGGGTGTAAGAAACGGACAGCCGCCCCTTGAACCCGACGCGTTCTCGCCTATATTTAGAATCATTCTAAATATAGGACGGTTCATCATGCCGCAGACACTGCATCCCACGAAAATCGACCTCGCCGACAATGTGCGCTCCGAAATGGTCGATCTCCTCAACGCCCGCCTCGCCGAAGCGGTCGACCTGTCCAGTCAGATGAAACAGGCCCACTGGAACGTGAAAGGACCGTCGTTCATCGCGCTGCATGAGCTGTTCGACGCCATCCACGCGGCGGTTCAGACCCACGTGGACGACATCGCCGAGCGCATCACCGCACTCGGCGGAACCGCACGAGGCACGGCGGCCGCGGCAGCGGCGGCCTCGACGCTGCCCGCCTACCCTCTCGACATAAGCGCGGGCGGCGAACATCTCGATGCGGCAAGCACCGCCCTCGCGGCCTTCGGTAAGGGCGTTCGCGCCGCCATCGCGGCAGCCGGAGAAGCGGGCGACGCCGATACCGAGGATCTGTTCGTCGGCGTCTCGCGCGACATCGACAAGAACCTGTGGCTGGTCGAGGCGCACATCCAGGCACCGCGCTGATTCTGCCGAACGCGCGTGAAGCAACGCGATTTCACCGCGCGGTACGGCTTCTGGCTGCTCGCGCTTCTCTGGCTGCCGGTCGGGATCGCCACGACCGGCGCGGGCCGCTTCGCGGTCGAGGCCGGGGTATGGGTGGAACCCGTCCGGTGGCTAGTGGCGCTGATCGCCTCGGCAGATTCGCTGATCGTCGTCGCACCGTCCGGGCTGCCGCTCGCGCTGGCCTGCCGCCGGTTGTGGCGGGCGGGCCACAGATGGGGCGCCTCGACGGCCGGGATCGGGCTCGGCGCCGCGACGGTGGTGGCGGCGCTGGTCGCAGGGCTGCTCGGGCCGTTCGCAATCGCCGCCTGCGCCGCGGCGCTCAGCCTGCCGGCGTGGATCGCTGTATGGCGGCTTGTCGGGCGGAGCTGAGACCCGCGCGGCAGGCCGCCGCCACGGTCAGCGGCCGGACGGCGCCGTCAAGGCCTCGCTCTCCTCCCAGAGCCGGCGCGCCGCTTCCGCATCCCGCGCGGCATCCGATGGCTGGACGGCTTTCCGCTTCTCGAAATACAGACCCGATACATCCGCGACCTCCGAAGAACTCGCGAGATAAATCACGGTATCCGCGCCCTGTTCAGGGGTCAGAATAAAGGGCCGCGCGAACCGGAAGACGGTGCGCAGCCACGGCACGGTGGCCCGGAACAGGGACGTCGAGACAAGGCCCGGATGCAGGCAGTTGGCCGTGACCCCCGTTCCCTCGAGACGCTGCGCCAGTTCGCGCGTGAATAACGCGTTCGCCAGTTTCGACTGGCAATAGGCGGCGACGGCGGAATAACGCCGCTCGCCCTGCAGATCGTCGAAATCGATGACCCCGCGCCGGTGCGCTCCGGAACTGACGGTGACAATGCGCGCCGGCGCGCTCGCTCGGAGCCGGTCGAGCAGCAGGCCGGTGAGCAGAAACGGGGCGAGATGGTTCACCGCGAAGGTCATCTCCAGCCCGTCCTCGCTCACCCGGCGTTGCCGCCCGGCGAGCACGCCGGCGTTGTTGATGAGCACATCGAGGCGTTCGAACCGGCGCAGGAACTCTTCCGCCGCTCCCCGGACCTGCCGCTGGGAAGAGAGGTCGGCGGCGATCAGGAAAACCGAATCGTTGCCGCTGCTCCGCCGGATTTCCTCCAGCGCGGTCCGGCCCCGCTCCCCGCTGCGGCACAACAGCAAGACTGTCCCGCCCCGGCGCGCGAGATCCTGCGCCGCCACCCTGCCGATACCGGCGTTGGCTCCGGTTATCAGGCAGATCCTGCCCGTCATGTCCGCGCTGGTCGGCTTATCGGCCATGTCGGTGCGTTCCGGTGTGAGAACAAACGCCGCAGGGCGTCATCAACCCGCTTCCTGACCAACCAAGCGACCGCGCACTGCAAACCGTTGCGGGTCGAGGATTTAGCCCGAGCGGCGCTTGAGCGGCAGCGCCCGCCGCGCACTTGCGGGAACACGTCCCGAACCGCTGCGCGGCTTCCGGGGGTCAGTATAGGAAGCACGAGTTAACGAGACAATGCGGGACGGCATGACAGCCGCCGGAGTCGTTGTCACGGGTGCGAAGTGCCGGGTAGCGCATGCATTGGCGCGGAGCGGGGCGGTCCGAGCCATCGTCCGCGCGGCTTGATTTGCTGTACGCAGCGGCCTGTACTCGGATAATCGCCTGCTTGACGAAACGGGGAAGCCATGGACCTGGATGTCGAACGCCTCCTCGGCGCCGTGGAGCGTACAGTGTCGTCCCTGGAGCGCGACGGACGGGCGGCCCGCGCGGTCACCCTCGCCCGCAGCTACGCGACGACAGTGGAGGACCTCTGGAACGCCGTGACGAGCGCGGAACGAATCCCACGCTGGTTCCTGCCCATCAGCGGCCGCCTCGAACTCGGCGGTCGCTACCAACTGGAGGGAAACGCAGGCGGCACGATTACGCACTGCGAGCGTCCATCGTATCTCGGGCTGACGTGGGAGTTCGGCGGTGACGTGAGCTGGGTGGAGGCGCGTCTGGGTAACGATGGTACCGGCCGCTCACGCCTTGCGATTACGCATACCGCGCTGGTGTCGGACCACTGGCACGAGTTCGGCCCCAGTGCCGTCGGCGTAGGTTGGGAGATGGGCTTGCTGGGGATGGAACTGCATCTTACGCGGCCGAACGAACCCAAGTTGGACGGGGCGACGTTCCACACGACTCGTGACGGAAAGGCGCTCATCGTCGGAAGCAGCGCGGCGTGGGGTCGGGCGGCCGAGGGAGCGGGAGCGGACCCCGATGTTGCGCGCGCAGCGGCGCAGCGTACGGCGGCCTTTTACACGGGCGACACGGCCGCGCCGGATTGATGCACGCTATCGACATACTCCACGACCCGGAGCGCTCACCGACAGTCACCGGTATGTAGACACGGGTCGGGCGGCTATTCGGGGTAGAGGGCGATGTCGCCGTACCACGCCCGCACCTTCGACCCGGTATTGTCGGTATCGGTCATCACCGCGATGCCCTCGAGCCGGTCGACCCGCCGCCCGAACAGGCGCTGGAAGTCGGCTCGGACGTTCCTGCGGTGGGTTCGCCATGTGCCCGCCTCCCGGTCGCCGGAATCGACCGCGAGCATCATCACCCGGGAGGTATACGGGTTGGGCCAGGCATCGCCCACCTCCGACCGGCCCGCCCAGACGTAGCTGATGGCGATGGGCCAGCCGAAGAGGCCCCCGCCGGGTGCGACCGCATAGACGCGGGCGGCGAAGTCGTCGCCGTCCTTGCTCTGCTCGTCGGCCTCGGCCCCCGCCGCCGAGACCGTCCGCTCGATCCGCCAACGCCACTCGAGCACCGGCGACGCCGCGAGGTCGATCTCGCGCTTCAGATAGAAACTCGATGCGGACGCATCGCTGTCCGCCTCCAGGACCCGGCGCCCGCCGCGCTCGACGATCCGGTAGCGGGTCTCGCCCTCGAACGCGCGGACCCCCCAGCCCTCGGTATCCCCCGACGAGAACCGGCCCAGCGTGAGGGGTTCGGCGCCCGCCGGCAGGACAACCGAGCCCGTCGCCAGCAGGACGGTGAGAAAGCGTTTCACGGCGTCAGAACGCGGGAACAGGCCGGCCCCGTTCCGCGCTATCGCCGCCGCGGGTGGGCGAACGGCCACGGCGACGCCTCGCTCCCGGTCTCGATCGGAACCTCGATCAGGACCGGCCCGTCCTCCCGGAAACCTTCCTCGATTGCGGTCCGCAGCGCCGTCGGGGTGGCGGCCCGAACACCCTTCGCGCCGAACCCTTCGGCCAGTCTGACGAAGTCCGGATTCGCCAGTTCGGCGCCGATCAGGCGCCCTTCGAACACCGTCATCTGGTCACGGTGCACGTTGCCGAACGCGCGGTTGTTGAAGACGACCGTTACCAGATTGGCGCGATACTGGACGGCGGTCGCGAGTTCCTGGACGCCGAACATGAAGCCGCCGTCGCCGGTGATCGAGACCACGCATTTTTCCGGGTTGGCGATCTTCACGCCGACCGCGGTCTGGAACCCGAAGCCCAGGCTCTCCTGATAACCGCAGGTCACATACTGCCGCGGGCCGTAGACCGGGAAGGCGAAACGCGCGGTGAAACCCGCCTGCGTGATCTCCTCGACGAAGAAGCCGTCGCGGGGAAGCACGCTGCGGATCGCCCGAAGGAAATCGACCTGGGGCTGCACCGCCTCCACCGCCTTCTCGGCCGCCGCCCTGTAACCCCGGAACTCCTCTATCCGCGAGGGGCGCCTGTCGATGGTGGTTTCCAGCTCGTCGATCAGAGCCGCGGCGCCCAGCCCGGCGTCGGTGACGATGCCGACATCGGGCGGGACGCGGACGAATTCGACGGGGTCGATGTCGATGCGGACCGTCTTGATGCCGTCCGGCATCCAGCGCCAGCGAAAGTGCACGAGCTCCAGCCTGCTGCCGATACCGATCAACAGGTCGCACCTGGGCCAGTATTCGTAGGCGGCGGCGGAGAGCAGCGCGTACGGGCTGTCGTCGCTCACCACCCCCTTGCCGCTGCGAAAGGCGGTCACCGGCGCCTGGATCAGTTCGGCGAGCGCCGCGACCTCGGCGGGCGCGTGCTGGGCGCCGGCGCCGACGACGATCAGCGGGTTCTTCGCTTCGCGGATGAGCGCGGCCGCCTCTTCGATCCGGTCGGTGTCCGGCAACGGCGGCGCCGGAACCGTACGGTCGACATCGAGATCGACCTGCGCCGCCTGACCGAACACGTCCCACGGCGCCTCGATGGCCGCCGGCCTCGGCCGGCCCGAGCGCATCTCCCGGAACGCCCGGGCAACGACGCGAGGCGCCTGCGTCGGATGGTCGATCCGCTCCGCCCATCCGGTGAAGCCGCGCAGCGTCGCCAGTTGATCGGGCAGTTCGTGCAACTGTCCGCGTCCGCGTCCGATCAGGTCCGACATGATGTTTCCGGTGACGCAGAGCACCGGGGCGTTGGCGCCGTAGGCGACCGCGAGCGCCGACGACGAGTTCAGGACGCCCGGTCCGGGAACCACGGTGTAGACCCCCGTGCGGCCGGTGGATTTGGCGTAGCCGAACGCCATGTGGCCGGCGCCCTGTTCGTGCCGGGTGGTAATGAAATCGATGCGGCCGCCCTCGCGCGCCAGCGCATCCGAGAAGTGGTACATGTGGGCGCCGGGTATTCCGAACACCGTGTCGACGCCGTGCCGGATCAGCGACTTCGCGACCGCCTCGCCGGTGGTCAGTCTCGGCAGGGCGTTGGTCATGGACCGGGACTCAGGCCTCCGCGGCGGCCGCGTGGATATCGAGCAGCGGGCCGATTGTCTCGGTCGGCCGACGGCCGAAGCCGCATTCCGTCGCGATACCGTATCCGGCGGCGAACCTGTCGGCGGCCGCCATCCGGCGGCGTGTTCCCTCGACGCCGTCGGTATCGTGGACGAGGCCGAGAAACAGCTTGGTCTCGGGCTTCAACGCAAGGCCGCGCAGCGGCTCGAAATAGGCGTCGTCGTCCCGTTCGACCGGCACCGGCATGTGGATCCAATCGACCGACCGCGAGACCCCGGCGGCGAGACGGTTGGCGAGATCGACCATGGCGCCGGTATCGCGCGGCTCGACAAAGTGCTTTCCGCCGAACGAGCCGTAGCAGAAATGATAGCCCATCTCGATGTCGTGCGGGACCGCCTCGCCGCAGGCGACCAGGCGCTCCGCGATTCCGTCCAGGTGGAAGGGGAAATAGCTCTGCCGCGCGCCGTCGAACGCCTGCATATCGTGCGCGTTGTCCCACTGCCAAGCGATCTCGTCGTGCGGCAGCGCAGCGGCAACCTCATCGATTTCCTGCTTCATGCGGGCGGCATACGCGGGTTCGACGCGAATCCGGTCGTGCGGCGCGATGCCCGAGTTGATGACATTGAACGGGCTCGGCACGGCGATCAGGAACCGGGTGCCGTCGGCGACCCGGCCCGCCTTCTTCAGCGCGTCGAACGTCCCGAAGCTCTCGATCGCGCAGGCTGCGTAGCCGAGCGGGGGGATTTCCAGTTCGTCCGGCGAAACGCCGTCGGCGATCCGCCACCACGTGGTGTGCGCCACGTTCTTGCCGCCGATAAAGGCGGTGGCGTTGCGGTAATCGCCCTCCGACGCAATGGCCTCGAACTGGGGATGGTCCTCGAACACATGGTCTTGCCATCGAATCCATGTCAGACGCTCGCCGGTTTCCCCGTCGGGAATCCGTTTCACCGCGCCGCCGAGCCTGTCCGATACAGCGGCGAACACCTCGCCCGCATCGGCCAGCGGAATGCTGCCGCAAAGATGGATCTCGCGCTTGCCCAAGACGACGCTCCCCTCTCGACTGGATGCCGCCCGATCTTGGGCGAACGGTCAAACCCCTGCAAGGGGCCTTCCCATTCCGAAGCGCGAAACAATCGCGGTGATAATTCCATTCTTCCGCCAACAAGAACGCGGTTTTGTACCGTATTTTCTGCAGAAATTATGAAGCACTGGCATACCGTTCCCCGCCTTTTGTTCAGAGCGGAAAACGCCGAGCCGTCAGAGTAAAGGATCGGAAACGGGGCCGCCATTTCCCCCGTCTGCCGCAGCGTATCGGGCAATCGGTGCGGGTGGAGTTTCTCCCGTGCCCGGCCTCCGCATCGGCGCGGGCGGTTTGCCGTTCGTCGCCGCTCCCGCGCTCCGTTGACTCGCGGCCGCGACTTGCCGACGCTGAAATGCCGGCCGGGATCGCCGGCGAGGCTCCGCGATGCGGCGCCGATGAGGGGAAGGACTACAGGCATGGGGGCGCGCAGGACACTGTATCTGGCCAATCCCTACGGGTTCTCGGCGCAGCAGAGCAAAGGGCCCCTGGCCGACCTCGCCGCCGCGCTGGAAGCCCAGGGCGCCGAGGTGTGGGAGCCGTTCGCCCGCAACAACCAGATCGACCGTGCACAGCCCGGCTGGGCCTGGCGGATCGCCCGGGCCGACATGCGGGATGTGCGGGATGCGGACGGGATATTCGCGGTGGTCAACGGCTGCCCTCCCGACGAGGGGGTGATGGTCGAGCTCAGGATGGCGATCGCCTGGGAGAAGCCGGTGTTCCTGTTCCGCGACGACTTCCGCCGCTGCACCGACAGCGAGGTCTACCCGCTGAACCTGATGCTGTTCGCCGGCCTGCCCGAGACCGGCTGGGAGGACTGGTGGTACGGCTCGGTGGAGGAGATCGCCGATCCCTCGAAGGCGCTCGCGCGCTGGCTCCAGGGCAAGGACGGCGCGCCGCCGGATGGCGCGCAATAGACCGCCATGACCGCCGCCACGGACCGACCGGCGCCCGCCCCGGCCGACTTCGAGAGCACCGTCCGCGAGATCATCGACAACAAGACCAAGCCGCTCGGCGCTCTGGGTCGGGTGGAGGAGATCGCGCTCCGCCTCGCTCGGGCGACGCGGACGGCCGCACCGTCGCTCAGCTCGTGCGAACTGACGATCTTCGCTGCGGACCACGGGCTCGCCGCCGAGGGCGTCTCCGCCTATCCCCATGCGGTGACCCGGGAAATGGCGCTCAATTTCCTGCGCGGCGGGGCGGCAGCCAATGTCTTCGCCGATGCCGTGGGAGCGACCGTTCGGGTCGTGGACGCGGGTATGGCCGGCGACCCCATCGACCATCCGAAACTGCTGCGCCGACGCATCGGGCCGGGGACCCGCAACAGCCGCGCCGGGCCGGCGATGACAGCCGCGCAGTGCGGCGAAGCAATGGAAGCCGGCCGGCAGGCCGCGGCGGACTGTGCGGCGGACACCCTGTGTTTCGGCGAGATGGGGATCGGCAACACGTCGGCCGCGGCGCTCGTCGCACACAAACTCCTCGATGTTCTGCTCATCGATCTCGTGGGACGCGGCACCGGACTCGACGATGCCGGGTTGGCGCGCAAGACGGCCGTGCTCGAGGCGGCAGCAGCGCGGACGGCGCCGACCCTCGGCGCGGCGGAGGCGCTCGCCGAATACGGCGGTTTCGAGATCGCGATGATGACCGGAGCAATCCTCGAAGGGACGCTGTCGAACCGGCCGGTTCTGGTCGACGGTTTCGTCGCCACCGCCTCCGCCCTCGCGGCGGCCCGGATGGAACCGGGCCTCGAAAGAACCCTGATATTCGCGCACCGGTCCGCCGAACCCGGCCACACGAAGATGCTGGCAGCGCTGGACGCGCGGCCGATTCTCGATCTCGACATGCGTCTCGGCGAAGGCACCGGCGCCCTGCTCGCGTGGCCGATCGTCCGGTCGGCCGCCGCCATGCTGTGCAACATGGCGAGTTTCGAGAGCGCCGGCGTCAGCGGTCCGGCCTGAATTCCGGCGGCGCGATGCAGTTCGTCATCTCCCACCAGTGGATCCTGTTCCGGCTCGCATGCCAGATGCTGACCCGCATTCCGGCGGCGCGCGGGGTGGATTACGACCCGGCGCTCGACGCCGCCGCGGCGCGATACTACCCCGCAGTCGGGATCCTTGTCGGCCTCGCCGGCGGGGCGGTCTTCGCGGCCGCGCACCATCCGTTCGGCGGGCTGCTGGCGGCGGCCCTTGCGGTCGCGGCCGCCGCGCTTGCGACCGGCGCGCTGCACGAGGACGGGCTCGCAGACACGGCGGACGGGATCGGCGGCGGGCGAACGGTCGAGCGCGCACTGGAAATCATGCGCGACAGCCGCATCGGGGTCTACGGCGTGCTCGCCCTCGTCATGGTTACAGCGGTCAAGATTTTCGCCCTCGCCGGCCTTTCGCCCTGGATCGGCGCCGCTGTTCTTGTCGCCGCGCACGGCCTCAGCCGGTGGAGCATCCTCCTCGTCATCGCCACGGCGGACTATCTCCGCACCAGCGGAACCGCGAGCCCGGTCGCCGGCGCGGTATCGCCCGCCACCCACGCCGTCGCCGGCGGAACCGCCGCCGCCTGCCTCGTAGTCGTGGCCTTCGCGGCGGGGCCGGGGCCGGCCGCGGGCGTCCTCGTCGGCCTTGCCTGCGGACATGCGGCGGCGCGGGCCGCGTTCCAGCCGAAGCTCAAGGGCTACACGGGCGATACGCTGGGCGCGACCCAGCAGGTCAGCGAAGCCGGCGTCTATCTCGGCCTGCTCGCCAGCCTGTGAAGCGGCGCCCGCAGGCCGCCGCATCGCTCAGGCAGCCGCCGCGAGGGCAGCGGCGAGCCGGGTCCATGCGACCTCGTCGGGCGGCAGGGCGAAGCGCAGCCAGTCGGGCCGCTCGGCAAAATCCCGCACCAAGATGCCGGCGCGCCCCAGCGCCGCCGCCGCCGCGCCCGCATCGTTGCGGCGGACCAGGCGAAACAGGGAAGTCCCGCCCACGGCTTCGAACCCGTGCGACGCCAGAAGGGAATCGAGCCGCCTCCCCTCCCGCGCCAACCGCGCGGCCGTCTCTTCCCGCCACGCCGCATCGTCGAGCGCCGCGCCGGCGACGTGGATTGCTGCGCCGGAGACCGGCCACGGCCCGAGCGCCTCTTCCACCCGCCGGACGACGCTGCGCTCGGCGAACAGAAACCCGAGCCGCAAGCCGGCGAGTCCGTAAGCCTTGCCGAACGATCGCAACACCATCAACCCGGCCTGCGGAACGGCGGGAACCGCGCTGAGACCGGCCTCGGCGAACTCGGCGAAGGCTTCGTCGACGATCAGGCGCCCTCCCCGCCGCGCCCTGCGTTCCTGCAGCGACAGGAGTGCGCCGGCGCCGAATGCGCGGCCGTCGGGATTATTCGGATTGCACAGCACCGCGACATCGCCTTCCTCCAGCACCGCCGGAGAGGGATCCTCGGCAACATCCGAACCCGCAGCCGACCAGACGGCCGCGTGCTCGCCATAGGTCGGCGACAATATCGATACCCGCCGTGCGGGAAGGATGCGCGGCAGGCAGGAGATGAGAAGCTGGGTGCCGGGCACGACGGCAACCAGGTCGGCAGCGCGCGCGCCGTACGCCCGCGCCGCCGTCTCCTTGAGTTGGCAGATTTGTGCGTCCTCCGGCAGCCGCGTATAGGCTGTCTCCGGAATCGGCGGCAACGGGTAGGGAAACGGATTGATGCCCGTCGACAGGTCGATCGGCGGTTCCGGCGCCCCGGGATACCGCCGCCGCAAGAGCGACAGTTGGCCGCCGTGGCGGATCATGCGGCGGCAACCCGCGTGACCATCGCCATGTCTTTCGAGATCAACCTGCTGCTCCTGACCGCCGCCCTTCTGATCGAGGCGGCTTTCGGATATCCGAAAGCCCTGTTCGAGCGCCTCGCCCATCCGGTGGTCTGGATCGGCGCCGCGATCGACCGGATGGAGCGCCGCTGGAACCGAGCGACCCTGCCCAATCGGCGGCGTTTCTTCAACGGTGCGTGTTGCGTGCTGTCGGTGCTGATTGTCTCGGCGGGCGGCGCCGTCGTCCTGCACGCCGCGGCAACCCTCGCCGCCCCGTGGTGGGCGGCGGGGCTGGCGCTCGCGGTCCCCGCATCGTCCCTGTTCGCACAGCGCAGCCTCCACCGGCATGTCGCGGCGGTCCGGGACGGTCTGGCTGCCGGCGGCCTGACCGAGGGTCGGGAACGGGTGCGCCACATCGTCGGCCGCGATCCCGAAACGCTGGACGAGGCCGGCGTCGCGCGCGCAGCCATCGAAAGTCTGGCGGAGAATTTTTCCGACGCGGTCGTCGCGCCCGCCGTCTGGTGCGCCGCCCTCGGCCTGCCGGGCGCGGTCGCCTGCAAGGCGGTCAACACTGCGGACAGCATGATCGGTCACGACAACGAGCGCTTCCGCCACTTCGGCCGTTTCGCGGCCCGGCTCGACGATGTCGTCAACCTGCCGGCCTCGCGGCTCGCCGCGTTCTGGATCGCCCTCGCAGCCGCGACGCTGCCGCGCGCCTCCTCCGTCGCCGCCCTTGCTTCCGTCAACCGCGATGCCCGCCGCCACCGTTCGCCCAACGCGGGCTGGCCGGAGGCTGCGATGGCGGGAGCGCTGGGCCTCCGCCTCGGCGGACCGCGGCGCTACCCGGGACGGTTCGTCGACGACGCGTGGATGGGCGACGGACGCGCCGGGGCAACGGCCGACGATATCGACCGCGCGCTCCGTCTCTACCGCAGGGCCTGTTCGGTCCAGATCGCGGCGGTTCTCGCGCTCTTCCTCGCTATCGCGCGATGGTGATCAGGCGGTCGATGTCGACGTGCGTTTCGAGATGGTCGGCGAGCGCGTCCAGCGTGGAGTCGACCAGACCGTCGTGATCGGCGATGCCGGCCTCCGCACCGGCTTCGCGCAGCCATTCGGCACGATAGCGGTCGCTCGAGAACAGCCCGTGCACATAGGTGCCGACGACCCGGCCGTCCGCCGAACGGGCGCCGTCCGTGCGGCCGTCGGAGAGGCGATGGACCGGCCGGCCGGTATCGGGTCCGGTCGTCGCTCCCATGTGAATCTCGTAGCCGGAAAAACCGCAGCCGCTCCGGACCGCCTCCCCGGCGACCTCGGCAACGGTCTTCGGCGCGGCCAGCACGGTGTCGACTTCGAGGAGGCCCAGCCCGGCGACCGAACCGGGCGGTCCTTCGAGCCCGTGCGGATCCTCGATCGTCCGCCCCAGCATCTGGTATCCGCCGCACAGTCCGAGAATGCGGCCGCCGCGCCGGCGGTGCGCGAGCACATCGATGTCCCATCCTTCCTGCCGCAGCGCCGCCAGATCAGCGACGGTCGCCTTGCTGCCCGGCAGGATCACCAGGCCGCAATCGGCCGGGATCGGTGCGCCGCGCTCGACCATGACGACCTCCGCCCCGGGCTCCGCCTCGAGCGGGTCGAGGTCGTCGAAATTGGCGATCCTCGGCAGATGCGGTACCGCGATCCGCAGGCGCCGGCCGGAGGCGTCGGCATCCGTCGGCGCATCGCGGCAGCGCTCGGCGAGATCGTAGGCGTCTTCTGCGGGCAGCAGCCTGGCGCGGTCGAAGTACGGCACCAGCCCGAGCGCCGGCCACCCGGTGCGGGCCGCGATGTCCGCCACGCCGTCGGCGAACAGGGAAAGGTCGCCGCGCATCCTGTTGACGATGAAACCGCCGACCAGCGCAGCGTCCGACGGCGCGATGACCGCGCGCGTGCCGACGATGGCGGCAATCACCCCGCCGCGGTCGATATCGCCGACCAGCACCACCGGAACATCGGCGGCGGCGGCGAAACCCATGTTGGCGATGTCCGCCTCGCGGAGGTTGGTTTCGGATGCGCTGCCCGCCCCTTCGACGATGACGAAGTCGGCTGCCTCGCGCAGCCTGGAGAAACTCTCCAGCACTGCGGGCAACAGCCCGCGCTTGACCGTCTGGAACTCCCGGGCGCGCACGTGACCGGCGACCCGCCCCTGAACGACGATTTGCGCGCCTGTGTCGGAACCCGGCTTCAGCAGCACCGGGTTCATGTGGACGCTGGACGCCGCCCGCGCCGCCCGCGCCTGAAGCGCCTGGGCGCGGCCGATCTCACCGCCGTCCGCCGCCACCGCCGCGTTGTTCGACATGTTCTGGGGCTTGAACGGGCGGACCGTGCGACCGCGGTTGGAGAGCGCCCGCGCGATCCCTGCCGCCAGGATCGACTTGCCGACATTCGACCCGGTTCCCTGCAGCATGATCGCCCGGCCGGACATCAGTATTCGATCCCCTCCTGGGTCTTCACGCCCGCCTTGAAGTGATGCTTGACGAGCGTCATCTCGGTTACGAGATCGGCGGCCTCGATCAGCGGCGCCTTGGCGTTCCGGCCGGTCACCACGACGTGCAGGCCCGCGGGCCGGGCGGCCAGCCCGGCGAGCACATCGTCCAGCGGAAGATAGCCGTAGCGGAGAGCGATATTGAGTTCGTCCAGGATGACGAGGCCGAATTCCGGCCGTTCCATCATCGAGCGCGCCGTGTCCCACGCCCGGGTGCAGGCCGCGATGTCGCGCTCCCGATCCTGCGTCTCCCAGGTGAACCCCTCGCCCAGCGCGTGCCATTCCACCATGTCCGACGCCATCGCCTCCAGCGCCAGCCGCTCGCCGGTCGACCATGCACCCTTGATGAACTGCACCACGCCCACCCGGCGGCCGCGCCCGATCATGCGCAGCGCCAGCCCGAAGGCGGCCGTCGACTTGCCCTTGCCGGGGCCGGTGTGGACCATCAGCAGGCCCTTTTCGATGGTCTTGGAGGAGACCTCGGCGTCCTGGACCGCCTTTCGGCGGGCCATCTTTTCCCTGTGGCGCGCGCTATCGTCGTTTCTGTCGGTCATCGTTTCTCCCTCGTCACGGTTCCTTGACGATCACGGGAATCCCGGCGACCACCAAGTGCACATGGTCGGCGCATGCCGCCACTCTCTGGTGCAGGATGCCGGCGGCATCGCGGAAATCGCGGGCCAGTCGGTTGTCGGGCACGATCCCCAGACCGACCTCGTTCGAAACCAGAGCGGTCAGGCCGCGCCGCCGCGCCAACGCCGCGATCAGGTCATCGACCGCGGGTTCGACCGGGTCGTCGCCCAGCACCAGGTTGCCGAGCCAGAGGGTCAGGCAGTCGACCAGAACCGGCATCCCGCCCGGACATTCGTCGAGCGCGGCGGCAAGCTCCAGCGGCGCCTTGACGGTTTCCCATCCCGGGCCGCGGCGTTCCCGGTGCGACCGGATACGGCTCTCCATTTCCGCGTCCTGCGCCTCGGCGGTGGCGATATACCGCCACGGCGCGGGCGCGGCCTCGATAACGGATTCTGCGTAGCGGCTCTTGCCCGAGCGGGCGCCGCCCAGGATCAGATAGAGACTGGCTGCCGGCATCGCGGGATTGCCTCCGGGCTGAAGCGCACCGGGAATTATAGACCGGCGTACGGGTCGGACTCCTCGGCGAAGGGTGTCGTCTTTTCTGCCTGCTGCCGGGTGCACACGGCGGGTATGCGCGGTATAGTCGAGCGGTATCTGTAGAGACAAACCCGATGGGGAGAGGGAGATCAGCATGATCCGTTTCAGGCATCTGGCGATGGTCGCCGGAGCGGCGGCGCTTGCCGCGGGCGCGATGGCCGGTCCGGCCCACGCACAAAAATACACGTTCAAAATGACGTCCTACGTCTCGGCCAAGGGAGGGTTCTGGAGCAACTATCAGCAGCGTTTCATCGATGCGGTGGACCTGCTGACCAACGGCGAAGTCAAGATCAAGGGCTTCAGCGTCGGCGTGATCGCCGGGGCGTTTGACGGGTTGAAGGCGGTGCAGAAGGGCACGGCGGACATCTCCTACAACTATCCCGGTTACCAGGTAAACGACGACCCGGCGAACGGCATTTTCGGCGGCATGGTCGGCGGCATGCCGATGGAGCAGTTCATGCACTGGTACATCGCCGCGGACGGCACCAAGCTGCTGGAGGAGTTCCGGCAGAAGGAGATGCAGCTTCACCCGGTGCTCACCGGCATGGGATCGACCGAGTTCCTGCTGCATTCGCACAAACCGGTCAGGACCATCGCCGATTTCAAGGGCATGAAAATCCGGACCGCCGGCCCGTGGGCCGAAATCCTCAAATCCCTCGGGGCCTCGGCCACGGTGCTCCCGGGCGGCGAAATCTACACGGCCCTAGAGCGGCGCGTGATCGACGCGAACGAGTTCGTCACGCCCGCGACCAACATCAAGATGGGTTTCCACAAGGTCGCCAAGTACATCATCATGCCGGGGCTCCACAGCCCCTCGCACATGAACGAGGCGGTCTTCAAGCTGGAGGTCTGGAACAAGATGCCCAAGCGGCTTCGGGACCAGATCACCGCTGCGGGCGAGCTTTCGGCCTTGCGGACGGCAATGGCTATGGGCGTCCAGGATTTCGATGCGGTCGAGAAGCTGATGGCCGGCAAGAACACCTGGATCACCCTCGACGACGACGCCCAGGCCAAGATCGAGGAGCTGGGCCGCGCCTGGTCCGCGGAGCAGGCCAAGAAGCAGGCCGCCAAGGGCAACAACTGGATGACCCGGGTCTCCGACTCCTACTGGGGCTTTTATTCCCGGTACAAGAAGTTCGGCGTCTACCGGCATAACTAGGCCGGCACAGGACCGGATTGCGCAGGGCGGATCCTCCGCCCTGCGCGTCTCCGCGGCCGCAAGTTCCCGATGACCACGTTCCTGCGCGCGATCGACCGCGTCAACGATTTCCTGGGCGGCATCGCGATGGTGTTCCTCTTCGTGATGATCGGCGACATGCTGTACGAGGTCGTCTCGCGCCGCGTCTTTTCGGCGCCGACCCTGTGGGCCTACGACATCGCCTACATGCTGAACGGCGTCGGTTTCCTGTTCGCCGCCGGGTACACCTTGCGCCGCAACGGCCATATCCGGATCGACTTCCTGTCGACCCGCATGCCGCGCAGGAACCAGGATCTGATCAACCTGTTCGTCTACCTGTTCCTGGTCTTTCCGGCGCTGCTCTGCCTGATCTACGGCGCCTACACCGGATGGCTGGAAGCCTACCTGACGGATCAGCTCGAGCCGGTCAGCCCGTGGAAGCCGCTGATCTGGCCGCTCTATGCCGGCATACTCATCGGCTTCGTTTCATTGATGTTTCAGTCGATCGCAGAATTTATCCGCCACTGGCGCAGTGTCCTGAACCTGCAGCCTTCGCCGCTCGAACACGCGTCCGACGACATTACGGCGTAACCCGATGGACATTTCGCTCGCCGTCTTCATGTTCCCGGCCCTGTTCGTCCTGGTGTTCCTGGGAATACCAGTGGCGTTCAGCCTGATCGCGACGGCGTTCGTCTTCGGCATCTTCGCCTACGGGATGAACCTGCCGATCCAGTTCCACAGCCGGATGTACGACGTCACGTCGAACTTCATCCTGGCGGCGATCCCGCTCTTCGTGTTCATGGGCGCGATGCTGGAGCGCGCCGGTATCGCCGCCCAGTTGTTCAACGCCATCAAGGTCTGGTTCGGGGCGTTCCGGGGCGGCCTCGCCATTACCACCATCGTGATGTGCGGAATCTTCGCCGCATCCTCGGGCGTCGTCGGCGCGGTGGAGATCGTGGTCGGGCTGATGGCGGTGCCGGCGATGATGGCGACCGGCTATCGCAAGGATCTCGCCGCCGGGACGGTGTGCGCGGGCGGCTCGCTCGGCACCACGATCCCGCCTTCGGTGGTGATCATCGTCTACGCCTCGATCACCGAAATGTCGGTGGGCGACCTGTTTGCCGGCATCGTCATCCCGGCCGGCGTCATGGTGGCGCTGTTCCTGATCTATATCGTCGGTCGCTGCGCCATCCAGCCCGACGCAGGCCCCGGGCTCGACCCGTCGGAGATCGACGCCACGCTCGGCGAGAAGATCTGGCTCGCGCTGACCGCGCTGGTTCCGGCCGCGCTCCTGATCCTCGCCGTTCTCGGCAGCATCTTTGCCGGCATTGCGGCACCGACGGAGGCGGCCGCAGTGGGCGCCACAGGTGCGGTTCTGTTGAGCATTGCCTACAAGCAGTTTTCCCTGCAGGTTCTCATCAACGCGCTGGCGCAGACCATCAAGATCACCTCGATGGTGATGCTGATCGTCGTCGGCGGCGTGTTGTTTGCCAGCATATTCATCATCCACGGCGGCGACGAGTTGGTGGCCGAAATCATCGAAGGCCACGAACTCAGCCAGATCGGCATCATCCTCCTGTTCCTGCTGGTGGTCTTCATCCTCGGCTTCGTGCTCGACTGGATCTCGGTGCTGATCATCGTTCTGCCGATTTCGGATCCCATCGTTCGCTCATCCGATATCGATCCGCTGTGGTTCGGCGTGATGGTGTGCATCGTCTTGCAGACCTCCTATCTCACCCCGCCGATGGCGCCCTCGATCTTCTATCTGCGGTCGATCGCGCCGCGCGAAATGACATACTGGGACATGTACCGGGGAGTGACGCCCTTCGTGATCGCGCAGATGCTGACACTCGGCCTAGTGGCGCTCTATCCGGCGACGGCGACCTGGCTGCCCGAGGTCCTGTTCGGATTCTGACTGTCTCGCGGGGGATGCGGATACGCCGCGGCCGCTGGACAGGGCGGCGCCGCCCGATCACAGTGCGCCCAACCCGCACGGGAGAACCGGCCGATGCCCCAGACTATCCGCAAGTCGGTTATGGACATGGTCGCGGAGGCCGACGCCCAGGTCCGCAGGCTCCCGATCGCCGAGGCGCTCGCGCTGCACGGCGGCGACAAGGTGGCGTTCATCGACCTCCGCGATATCCGCGAGCTTGCCAGGACCGGACGGATCGCCGGCGCCCGCCATGTCCCGCGCGGCATGCTCGAATTCTGGATCGACCCGGAAAGCCCCTACCACAAGCCGTTCTTTGCCGAAGACAGGACCTTCGTGTTCTACTGCGCCGGCGCCTGGCGGTCGGCGCTCGCGGCAAAGACGGCGGACGACATGGGCCTCGCACCGGTCGCCCATCTGGAGGGCGGGATCCAGGCCTGGATCGACGCCGGCGGGCCGATCGATCCGCCGAAGGGCTGATCCTCCGTCTCCCGCCGCGCGCCGGAGAGGAGGCCGGCGGCCGGACGGAGTATGATCCCGGCCCCGCCGGCGCCGCTGCGATCCTCGGGGAATGGATATGGAATTCGGCATCTTTTCCAACGGCATCCGCCCGCACACCAGCGCCGCGCGGACCTACGACGAGGACATCCGGGAGATCGTTCTCGCCGACAGGCTCGGCTTCCGCGTCGCCTATATCAGCGAACATCACGGCGAACTGACCTACATCAACCGGATCGACACCATCCCGGCACCCGACCTGATGATGTGCAAGGCGGCCGCCCTCACGACGCGCATCCGGATGGGAGCGGCGGTCAGGCTGATCCACCTTCACCACCCGGTCGACGTCGCCATCCAGGCGGCCGTCGTGGACCACCTGACCGGCGGCCGCTACATCTTCGGGTTCGGCTCGGGCTTTCCCCTGCCCCTGTTCTCGGAGGAACGCGGCCTGAGCTTCGAGGACCGCCACGCGCGTCTCAACGAGGCCCTCGAGTTCATCCTCGAGTGCTGGTCGAACGACGCGCCGTTCGACTGGAACGGCGAGTACTGGACCGGCAAGGGCGTCGTCTCGCTGCCCAAACCCTTCGCCGGGACGCACATGCCGATGGCGACAGCGACCGATTCCGAGGACATGATCCGCATCGCCGGGGAGCGCGGCTATACGCTGATCTCGGCCTTCCTCGAATCCGCGGACCGGCTCCGGGCGAAGGCAGACCTCTACACCGCAGCGGCGGATGCGGCGGGCAAGCCGGACCCGCGCCGGAACATCGCCGCGTCGCGCATCGTCTACATCGCCGACAGCGAGCAGCAGGCAATCGAGGACCTGCGCCCCGCTGTGACCCACGAGATCGGCATCCAGGCGGAGCGCGGTTTCCTCCGGATGCTGAGCCGGATCTACGGCCTGCACGTCCCCAACAACGAGCGCGGCATCGAGGTGCTGGCGGATGCCGGCTTCTATCTCCTGGGCGACCCCGACTCGGTGGCCGAGAAGATCGCGCGCTTCCACGACGCGAGCGGCGGGTTCGGCACGTTTCTCATCGTCACAGGCAAGGACTGGGCGACGCGGGAACGGCGCGAACGATCGATGCGGCTCTTCATGGAGCGGGTGGCCCCGCAGCTTCGCCACATCGCCCCGGCTGAAGCGGAGACGGTCTGAGCGCCGCCGCCTTCGGGCAAACGGGCTGGAGGACGCATTGGCGCAAGGGACGATCGGCGAACGTGTGCCGCGCAAGGAGGACCGCAGGCTCCTCACGGGCAACGGCCGTTTCACCGATGATTTCAATGCGCCGGGCCAGGTACACGCGGCGTTCCTCCGCTCGCCGCACGCTCACGCGCGAATTGTGCGGATCGACGCCGGGGGCGCCGCGTCCCGGACCGGAGCGATCGCCGTCCTGACCGGGCGCGACTACACGGCGGACGGTTGTTCCAACCTGCTTCAGTACCTCACCGTCGCCGACCATCTGGAGCCCGACAAGCCGGCGTTGTTCGAAGACTCCCTGTCGCCGCCGCCGGAGCCCTCGCCGATCGCCGCCGAGCGGGTGCGCTTTGTCGGCGAAATCGTAGCGCTGGCGCTCGCGGAAACGCGCGAGGCCGCGCTCGATGCGCTGGAAGCGGTCAGGATCGATTACGTTCCGCTTCCCGCTGTCACCGATGCGCGGGCGGCGTCGGCACCCGACGCGCCCAAGGTGTGGGGCGGCGACAATGTATGCCTCCGCGCAGCGTCGGGCGACGCCGCAGCAACCGAGGCCGCATTCGCGTCCGCCAACCATACGGTGCGGATCGCCCTCCACCACCATCGGATCTACGGCTGTCCGATGGAACCGCGCTCGGCGCTGGGCCGGTTCGACCCGGCGTCCGGGCGTTACACGCTGCACGCGCCGAGCCAGGGCGTCCACCGCTTTCAACGTGCGCTGGCGGCAAGCCTCGGCGTCGCTCCCGACCGCGTCAGGATCGTAACCGGCGATGTCGGCGGCGGGTTCGGGGTGCGCTCGGCCTGCGCCAACGAATACCCGCTTGTGCTCTGGGCGGCGCGGCGCTGCGGCCGGCCGGTCAAGTGGACCGGAAGCCGAAGCGAGGCGTTCCTCTCCGACTACCACGCGCGCGACATTTATGCGGAAGGCGCGCTGGCTCTCGATGGGGGCGGAAAGATCGCCGGGGCGCGCATCGACTATGTCGGCAATGTCGGCGCCCAGCCGATCTCCTTCGCCGTCCTCTCCAACCTGCTCCGGATGGCCGGGCCGCCTTACGACATTCCGGCGATGCGGATAACCGTGCGCGGCGCCTTTACCCACACGCTGCCGGTCTCGGTCTATCGCGGTGCAGGACGGCCCGAGGTGACGCAGGTCATCGAGCGCCTGATGGACCTCGCGGCGGACCGGATCGGCTGCAGCCGGGCAACGCTGCGCCGGCGCAACCTGATCGGGAGCGGCGCCCTGCCCTACAGTTCGGCGCTCGGGCTCACCTACGATTCGGGCGCATTCGCGGAGACCTTCGACACCGTCCTGCAAGCGGTCGACTGGCGGGGCTTCCCCGCGCGGCGCGCCGCCGCCCGGAAGCGCGGCCGCCGAGCCGGTATCGCCGTCGTCACGTATCTGGAGTCGCCGGGCGCCGCGCCTTACGAGCGGACCGATGTCACCGTCCGGCCCGACGGCAGGGTAGAAGCCGTTATCGGCACCCAGGACTCCGGCCAGGGGCACGAGACCAGCTTCGCCCAGGTCGTCGCCGGGATCCTCGAAATCCCGTTCGACCAGGTGGATATCGTCTTCGGCGATACCGACCGGGCGGTCGCCGGCTCGGGCTCCCACGCCGACCGGTCGATGCGCCTCGGCGGCACCATCCTGTTCCGCGCGGCCAGGCGCATCGTCGAACAGGGGCGCGAGGCGGCGGCGCGCCTGATGGAAGCATCGAGCGCCGATATCGCCTACTCCGGCGGCCGTTTCGCCATCGTCGGCACCGACCGGTCCATCGGCCTGTTCGAGGTCGCCGGCGAAACCCCGCTGGCCGCGACCGAGGAGATCTCGACCCGGCTCCACGCCCACCCCAACGGGGCGGCCGCCTGCGAGGTCGAAATCGATCCCGAGACCGGCGAACTCCGGCTGGTCCGCTACGCGACGGTGGACGACACGGGGCGCCCGATCAACCCGATGATCGTCGAGGGCCAGGTCCACGGCGGGATCGCCCAGGGCGTCGGTCAGGCGTTGTTCGAACGCACCCTCTACGACCCCGGCTCGGGGCAGCTGCTGTCGGGATCGCTGATGGACTACTGCCTGCCGCGCGCCGCCGACCTGCCCTCGTTCTCCTGCATCCTCGACAGCCGGCCGACGGCGAGCAATCCGCTCGGCGTCAAGGGAGCGGGCGAGACCGGGATCACACCGGCGACGGCGGCGATCGTCAGCGCGGCGACCGACGCGCTCCGCGAGGAAGGCATCGCCGATCTTGAGATGCCGCTCACGCCGGAAAGCATCTGGCGCGCGATCCGCGCGGCGGGCGGCGCGGCGGACCCGGTCTGAAGGGGCGCCCGTTCAGTCGGCGATCCCGAACAGCCGCGCCGCGTTGGTGCGGCCGATCTTGATCCGGTCGGCCTCGGAGATCGTCGCCGCGTCGAACCATATCGCCGCGTGGTCGACGTTCTCGAACGGCCAGTCGACCGAGAACAGGATTCGGTCGGCGCCGACCTCGAGCATCGCATCGACCAACGTCTGGGTACGGAAATTGCCCGACGTGGTGAGATAGAAGTTCTCCTGGAAATACTCGCCCAGCTTTCGCTTCGCCGGATAGGCGGGGGGCGTCTCGATCCACCCGTTGCGGTTGTCGACACGCCAGATGCTGTAGGGCAGCCCTTCTCCCATATGCCCGAGCACGATCTGGATTCCGGGGTGCTCGTCGAACAGGCCGGAGGCCATCAGCCGCAGCGCGTGAACGGCGGTCTCCTGCCCGAAGGCCCAGGTCGGGCCGAGCAGCCAGGGATGGCCGTCGTAGATCTGCGCCATGCTCGGCAGCGGATTGCGCGGATGCAGGTAGAACGGGGCGTCGAGCGCCGCCACGGCGCTCCAGAACGGCCGGTACTGCGGGAGGTCGTAATAGACCGCCGTGTCGGGCTCGTCGATCTGCGAAAAACCGTTGACCAGGGAGCCGACAAAACCAAGGTCGTTCACGCAGCGTTCGAGTTCGCGCGCTGCGGTGTCCGGATCCTGCATCGGCAGGGCGGCGAAGGCCCGGAACCGGTCGGGTCGCTTGGCGACTTCCTCGGCAAGGAAGTCGTTGGCCCGTCGCGCCAGCGCGACCGCGGCCGCACGGTCGTGGACCGCCTGCACCGCGGGCGCGTTGAGGGACAGGATCATGATCTCGACCCCGTGCGCGTCCATCTCGCGAATCCGTCGGTCATGGAAGTCGATCAGCCGGCCGCTCAACTCCTCCCAGGTATGTGCGGGCAGATAGCCCGCCGAATCGCTCAACGTTTCCTGCGTCGCGAAATGTTCCTCGAGCGCGATCTTGCCGTCCATCGTTCTCCCTTTCGTCGGACCGCCGCGCGCGGAAGCCGGCGCGGCGCGGCGACTATGCACCAAACGGCGTGGCAAAAGAACGTCCGGCCCTTGACCCCGCGCGGCGCGCAACGGATCGTTTGCGATCGTCCGCGAAGGAGACGCCCGAATGGCCCTAGCGACGCGGCAACCGCTTGCCGATGCGGTCCCGAGCCGGGACGAGATCGCGTCCCGCGCAGAATCCCTCCTGCCGCTGGTTCGCGAGATGGCGCCGGAGGCCGAGCGCAGCCGCAAGGTCTCCGACGCGGTGATCGAGGCGTTCATGGGCGCCGAACTCCACCGCACCATGCGGCCCCGGCGCTACGGCGGCTGGGAGCGCGGCTTCGAATCGCTGATCGACGTGAGCGCCGCCCTTTCCCGCGGCTGCGCCTCGACCGCCTGGGTGTGCGGGCTCTACATCGTGCACAACTGGCTGCTGACGCTGTTCCCGGAAGAGATGCAGGACGAGGCGTGGAGCACGGACTCGTCCGTCGCCATCTCCGGCTCCTACGCGCCGGCCGGCCGCGCCGCTGCGGTGGACGGCGGCTACCGCCTGTCCGGACGGTTCAGGTTTTCGAGCGGCTGTCCGCACGCCGACTGGAACCTGTGCAGCGCGATGCTGCCGGACGGACCGGAGGGTGCGTTGCAGCCGGCTTTCACCCTGGTGCCGCGCAGCGACTACACGATCGACTGGGAGAGCTGGGACAATGTCGGGCTCGCAGGAACCGGGAGCTACGATGTGCTGGTGGACGAGGCATTCGTGCCGGCGCACCGCGTGCTCCCCTTCGCCGAAGCGATGAGCGGCAATGCGCCCGGCATTGGGATCCACGACAATCCGCTCTATCGCATCCCGATGCTGGCCGGCGTCCCCTACACGCTGGCGATGCCGACGGTGGGTGCGGCGCGCGGCGCCCTCGACCTGTTCGTCGAGGAGAACCGGATGCGCGAGACCCGCGGGGCGGTCGTTGCCGGCGGCCGCAAGGTATCGGACTTCCAGACCGTGCAGAAGCGCGTCGGCGAGGCCGAGGCGCTGATCGATTCGTGTATCGCCGTCGTCTACCGCGACATCGCGGAAACCGAGGAGGAAATCGCCCGCGACGGCAGGGTGTCGCTGGAAACCCGCATGCGCAACCGGCGCAGCCAGTCCTTCATCGCCCGCCAGGCGGAGGCGGCGATCGACACCGTGCTTGCCGCCGTCGGCGGCCGGTCGATGCAGGCGAGCCACCCGATCCCGCGCGCCTGGCGGGACATTCACAGCGCCACCGCCCATATCAGCCTCAACTACGACGCGGTGATGTCGATGATCGGCCAGTACCGCTTCGGCCTCGAACCGCACGGGCAGTATTGACGCAAGCCGGATACCCGCATCGGACTGCGCGTCTTTCCCGGCCCGCCGGCCCGACAGCGGCGCACTCCGGGAGAAATGCGGGCTAGATATAATGCTCCGCGAGTGGCGGGAAACCGTTGAAGCCTGTCGAGGCGCAGGTTGCGGTGTAGGCGCCGGCGCTCAGGATTTCGATCCTGTCGCCGATCTCGAGCGCGAGCGGAAGTTCGTAGCCCGCGCTCTCGTAGAGCATGTCCACCTCGTCGCAGGTCGGGCCGGCGATCGCCACCGGCCCGGTCGGCCCGCCGTCGCGCCTGGTGCGGAGCCGATACTGGATCGCCTCGTCGAGAACCTCCGGCAGTCCGCCAAAACGGCCGATGTCGAGATAGACCCAGCGCCTGGCGTCGTCGTAGGACTTGCGCGAGATCAGCACGATCTCGGTCTGGATGACGCCGGCGTCGCCGGGAATGCAGCGTCCGGGCTCGATCATCGTGCGCGGCTGACTGCCGCCGAAATGCCGGGCCATGGCGGCCGAAATCGCCTCGCCGTACCGCCCGATCGGCGGCGTATCGCGGCGGTAGCGCGCGGGGAACCCGCCGCCGAGATTGACCGTTTGGAGATCGACGCCGCGCCTGCGGAGCGCCGCGAATACCGCCGCGGTCCGCCCGATGGCGATGTCCCACTGCGCGACATCGCGCTGTTGGGAACCGACGTGGAAGGCAACACCGTGGGGGTCGAGCCCGACGGCGCGCGCACGTTCGAGCAGATCGACAGCCATATCGGGATGGCAGCCGAACTTTTCCGAGGGCGGCCAGTCGGCGCCGGCCCCGTCCGTGGCAATCCGGCACAACACCCGGGCTCCAGGGGCCGCACGGGCGAGCTTGGCGAGTTCCGCCTCGCTGTCGAAGGCAAACAGGTCCACACCGCAGCGGTATGCGGCGGCAATGTCCCGCTCCTTCTTGACCGTGCTGCCGAAGGCCATCCGGTCCGGCGCAATGCCGAGCGTGCGGCAATGCTCGATCTCATGGATGCTGGCGGTGTCGAAGGCGGAACCGAGGCGGGCGAGGCGTTCGACGACGGGCGGTGCCGGGTTGGCTTTTACCGCGTAGTAGATCGCCGTCGCGGGCAGCGCGTCGGCGAGCGCGCGGTAATTCTCCTCCACCATGTCGAGATCGACCACGAGGCACGGCGTGGCCGGCCGGTGAGCCGCGAGATAGCGGGCAATCTTCCTGGTCATGCGATACCGTCGCCCCTACCGCCGCTGCAACAGGGCGCCGGTCATAGACACGGTTTCGGAGCGAGTAAAGGGCTTGGGGCGGGCCCCGGGGCATGGCGGTCCGGTCTGCGCCGGCGCGGCCACGCCATCGTTGCGCATCGAATCCGCCCCCCGTATAAACGGGCCGATCCCCACCCCGGAAGAGAACGGTCGTGGCTCTGCGCGTCCTCGTCCTCAACGGCCCCAACCTCAACATGCTCGGCACCCGCCAGCCGGAGATCTACGGGCGCGAGACGCTGGCAGAGATCGAGGCGCAGTGCCGCGAGAAGGCGCGGGCGCTCGGCATCGAGATCGGATTCCGCCAGACCAACGGCGAGGGCGAACTGATCGACTGGATTCACGCGGCGCGCGAGACCGAGGACGCCATCGTCATCAACCCGGCCGGCCTGACCCACACCTCCCTGTCGCTGATGGACGCGCTGGTCGCGTGCGAGCTTCCGGTCATCGAACTGCACCTTTCCAACCCGCACCGACGCGAATCCTTCCGCCACTTCAGCTATGTCTCGCAGGCGGCGGTCGGGGTGATATGCGGCTTCGGCAGCCACGGCTATGCGCTTGCGCTGGAAGCCGCAGCCCGGCTGGCGGCGCACGGCGGGAAGCGAGGCTGATGGCGGATTTCGGGATCGACGAAGCGCTGATCCGCCGCCTTGCCGCCTTGCTCGACGAGACCGGGCTGGGCGAGATCGAATATGCGGAAGGCGATCGCCGTATCCGCGTGACCGCCCGGACCGCGACAGCCGTCGTCTCGCCTGTCGCACCTGCAGCGGCGCCCGCGCCCGCGCCCGCCGCCCAGCAACCGGAGGAAGAGAGCGGACCGGATCTCACGGGCGCGGTGGTCGCGCCGATGGTGGGCACCGTCTATCTGTCGCCGGAACCCGGCGCTCCGCCCTTCGTGCAGCCCGGCGACGCGGTCGAGGCCGGTCAGACGCTGTTCCTGATCGAGGCCATGAAGACCTTCAATCCGGTCCGCGCGCCGCGCGCCGGCCGGGTGGCCCGGATCCTGGTCGCCGACGCCGCACCGGTCGAATACGGCGAAGCGCTGATCGTCCTCGAATAGGGGCTGTCGCATGTTCGACAAGGTCCTTATCGCCAACCGGGGAGAGGTCGCGCTCCGCATCCACCGCGCCTGCAAGGAGATGGGTATCCAGACCGTCGCCGTGCATTCGACGGCGGACGGGAACGCCATGCATGTGCGGCTCGCCGACGAGAGCGTCTGCATCGGCCCGCCGGCGGCGCGCCAGAGCTATCTCAATGTACCCGCGATCATCTCGGCCGCGGTGATCGCCAATGCGGATGCAATCCATCCGGGCTACGGTTTCCTGTCGGAAGACGACAAGTTCGCCGCGATCGTCGAGGAGCACGGGATCTGCTTCATCGGCCCCGAAGCCCGCCACATCGCGATAATGGGCGACAAGATCGCCGCCAAGAGGGCGATGATCGAACTCGGCGTACCCGCCGTGCCGGGTTCCGACGGCCCGGTGACCGATGATTCGGAGGCCGAACGGATCGCCCGGGACATCGGGTTCCCGGTGCTGATCAAGGCTTCGGGCGGCGGCGGCGGACGCGGCATGAAGGTCGCCGAGACGGCGCAGGACCTGTCGGCGGCGCTCGCCCTGGCGCGCAGCGAGGCAAAGGCCGCCTTCCGCGACGATTCCGTCTATATCGAGAAGTACCTGCACGGGCCGCGTCATATCGAGGTGCAGATCCTCGCCGACGGCGCGGGCAATGTGATCCATCTCGGCGAGCGCGACTGTTCGCTCCAGCGGCGCCACCAGAAGGTGCTGGAAGAGGCCGGCTCGCCGGCGCTCAACGATGACCAGCGCGCAGAAATCGGCCGCGTCGCGTGCTCCGCGGTCGGCAAGCTCGGCTATCGCAGCGCGGGTACGCTGGAGTTTCTCTTCGAGGACGGCCGGTTCTATTTCATCGAGATGAACACCCGCCTCCAGGTCGAACATCCGGTGACCGAGATGATCACCGGCATCGACATCGTCCGGGAACAGATCCGCATCGCCGCCGGGCTGCCGCTCCGCTTCCGTCAGGAAGACATCGCCTTCTCGGGCCATGCGATCGAATGCCGGATCAACGCCGAATCGTCCGAGACCTTCGCGCCGTCGCCGGGAAGGATAACCGACTACCACCCCCCGGGCGGTCTCGGTGTGCGGATCGATTCCGGACTCTACGCCGGCTATTCGGTGCCGCCCAACTACGACAGCCTGATCGCCAAGCTCATCGTCCATGGAGCGACGCGCAACGAGTGCCTGATGCGGCTGCGCCGGGCGCTCCAGGAATGCGTCATCGGCGGCATCGACACGACACTGGCGCTGCACGAGCGGATCGTCTCGCACCCCGAATTCATCAACGGGGAATACGACATCAAATGGCTCGAGGCCTTCGTCGCCGGAAACGGGTGACGGGATGGCGGTGCTGAGCCCGGAAACCCTGCTGCGCGCCTACGCCGTGGGCCTGTTCCCGATGGCGGAACGGCGCGACGATCCGACGCTCTACTGGATCGACCCGGAGAAACGCGGGATCCTGCCGCTGAACCGCTTCCGCGCGCCGCGCCGCCTGGCCCGCCGGGTGCGCAGCGGCATCTTCGAAATCCGCTGCGACACCGCCTTCCGCGAGGTGATCGCCGCCTGCGCCGAGCCCGGCCGCGGCCGCACCGAGACCTGGATCAACCGCGAGATCGTCGAACTCTATTGCGAACTGTACGAACTGGGCCGCGCGCACTGCGTCGAATCGTGGCGCGACGGGCGCCTCGTCGGCGGTCTGTACGGAGTGGCGCTGGGCGCCGCGTTTTTCGGCGAAAGCATGTTTTCGCGCGAAACCGACGCCTCCAAGGTGGCGCTCGTCCATCTGGTCGCGCTGCTCCGCGGAGGCGGCTTCACGCTTCTCGACATCCAGTTCGTCACGCCGCACCTCGCGCGTTTCGGCGCCGTCGAGATCCACCGGTCGGGCTATCGGCAACTGCTGGCCGATGCGCTCGACAGGTCGGCGACGTTTCAGCGTGCGGCTGCACCCGCGGAGGTCGAGGCCGTCCTGCAATCGACGACCCAGATGTCGTAGACCGGATGTTCCAGGCTGGCGAGCGCCGGACTGGACGCGAACATCCAGCCGCTGAACAGCCGCGCCGACGGCCCGTCGCGCGGGGTCTCGTATATCTCGAGAAAGGCGGTCGTTTCCGGCGGTTCCTCGGGCGGCCGCTTGCGGCAGTAGCGGACGACGATGCGCAGTGTGCCGAAACGGACGGGGCGGTCGACCGGGGCGTCGAATGCGGAGATCCGGGCGGTGACCTTGTCGAGCCCCTGGAGAACCGCAACGGCAGACTCCTGCGCCGCCGCGGGCGGGGCGGAGAGCGCGAGAACGGCGAGCCCCGCCGCAGCAAGCCTTGTCATCGACCCGGCGGCGCCGGCTTGACCGCGAGGAAACGGAGCCGGACATAGTCGGCGACCCAGCCCGTGCCCGGGCGATGGAGTCCGGGCCGGAGAGCGTCTCTCACCTCCGCGATCACCGCCGGACGATCGCCGTCCGGCACCGCGCCGAGGAAAGGTCCGGCAAAAGTCTCGAGCCAGCCCGCGATGTCGCCGGGAAGCACGGTGGGCCGTTCGACCAGCGACATCGCGCGTACGTCGAACCCGCGGGCGGCAAGCCGCGCGCGATACTCCGCCGGCGCCGGGAAATACCACGGAAAGCACGCTCCCGCGTCGATCCCGCGGCGCCGGAGCGCATCTGAAAGCGCACCGGAGATTTTTGCCACGTTTCCGGCGCCGCCCATTTCGCCGGCGACGCGGCCGCCGGGGCGGAGCGCTCGCCACATTCCATCGATCACGGCGTCGGGGCGCGTCATCCAGTGCAGCGCTGCATTGGTCACGACCGCGTCGAACTCGCCATCGAACGGAAGTGCGTGGCCGTCGCAGACCCGCGCATCGAGGCCGAGGGCGCGCGCCGCCGCGACCTGCTCCGGGCTCGCATCGACCCCGACGATGCGCCGGCAGCGCCGCCCGACGGCAGCCGTCAGCACACCGTCGCCGCAGCCGAGGTCGAGGACGTCGTCGTCGGCCTGCGGGTCGAGCAGCGCGACCAACGGTTCCGCAAGGTCGGCCACGAAGCGGCCGTGCTCGGCATAGCGGTCCGGATCCCAGAACTGCCCGGGCGCCGCGTCCACCACGCCCGCGGCAGGCTCATTTGCCGGCTTCGCCGCCCTCATCCCCGGTCTGGCCGAAAATCAGTTGTCCGATAAGGGACGACAGGTCGACCGCGCCCTGGGTGAACTCGATCTCGCCGCCGTCGGCGATGGTCTCGTCGGCCCCGCCGGGCGTCAGCGACAGATAGTTGTCGCCGAGCAGCCCTTCGGAGGTGATCGCCGCGGAGCTGTCCGTGGGCAGCCTGATCTTCGAATCGATACTCATCCGGACCACCGCCAAAAAGGTCTCGGGATCGATCCGCTGATCGACGACGGTGCCGATCTTGATGCCGCTCATGCGCACGTCGCTGCCCTGCCGGATACCGTCGATGCGGTCGAACCGGGCGGTTACGGCATAGCCCTCGACCGTTTCCACCTGCGCGGTGTTGTAGGCGAAGAGGAAGAAAACGACCGCTACGCCGATCACCAGGGCGCCGACCAGCGTCTCCACCGGGCTCCTACGCACGGGACCGGTCCTGACCGATCAGGCGGGCGGGTTCCAGGGCTCGTACTCGCTGCGGGCGCGGGCGCG
This sequence comes from Alphaproteobacteria bacterium, assembly GCA_965200535.1. GTDB lineage: Bacteria > Pseudomonadota > Alphaproteobacteria > MPNO01 > MPNO01 > MPNO01. The sequence goes on from CBDAUF010000001.1 coordinate 187,403, forward strand.
CTCTGCGCCCCCGAGAAGATGTCCCGGCGGGCGGTAGGCTTCGGGCGTCCCGGTCGCGTTGGGAAGGTGCGGCTTTTGCCAGGGCCGCTTCGGAGATCCTCCTTCGGGCGGCGCCTCGTCGGTCGTGCGGTGCAGCCAGGCATGCCATTCCGGCGGCACCCGTGAAGCCTCGGCCTCGCCGTTGTAGATGACCCAGCGCCGTTCGCACCGTCTGTCGGGGGCGGATTTCTCGCGATAGTAGCGATTGCCGGAAGCGTCCCGCCCGACCAGTTCGCCCTTCCACCAGGTGAATATGCGTATGCCAATCGTCATCTTGTCTCTCGGCGGCCGGCGACCCGGACAGCGGCAGGGAGCGGCGACTATCGCACTTGTCCCGACGACCGTCCAGCACGGCGGTACCGCGGGGCGGCGGCGCGGCCGGACGAACCGGTCCGCTTGTGCCCGATGCGGGCGCAACCCACAATAGACACTCGACCGATCAGTTCCAGAGGCCACCATGCCCGACGGCGGCGAGCCGGTAAAGATCAAGGTTGTCAACGACATAACGGAGATCGAACCGGCCGTCTGGGACGCCTGTGCGGGCCCGGACAATCCCTTCGTCTCGCACGCCTTCCTGCGCATCCTCGAAGAAAGCGGTTCGGTTTCCGGCCGCACCGGATGGCTGCCGCAGCATCTCGCGGTGGAAGACGACGACGGCCGGCTCATCGGCGCGGTGCCGTGCTACTTGAAGAGCCATTCGTACGGCGAGTATGTCTTCGACTGGGGCTGGGCGGATGCGTTCGAACGCGCCGGCGGCCAGTACTATCCGAAGCTCCAGATTTCCGTTCCTTTCACCCCGGTGGCGGGGCCGCGCCTGCTCGTCCGGCCGGGCGCGGCGGAGCGGGAAACCCGGCTGACGCTGGCGGCGGGCTTGATGGAACTCGCCAAGGGTCACGAGGTCTCATCCTTCCACATCACCTTCTGCACCGAGGATGAGTGGTCTCTTCTAGGCGAGGCGGGCCTGCTGCAGCGGATGGGCCAGCAGTTCCACTGGCACAACCGGGGCTACGAGACCTTCGACGATTTCCTTGCCAGCCTGTCGTCGCGCAAGCGCAAGTCCATCCGCAAGGAACGGCGCGAGGCGAACGGCGGCGGTATCGAGATCAGGACGCTGACCGGCGACGCCCTGGAACAGTGCCACATGGACGCGTTCCACGAGTTTTACCTCAACACGATCGACAGGAAGTGGTCGAACGCCTACCTCTCCCGCGAGTTCTTCCGCCTGCTGCGTACCGGCCTCTCCGACAGGGTGGTCCTGATGGCCGCGTTCAAGGCCGGGCGCATGGTGGGCGGAGCGCTCAACCTGCGCGGCGCCGATACGCTCTACGGCCGCAACTGGGGCGCCGAACGCCGCTACCGCATGCTCTATTTCGAGGCCTGCTTCTACCGCGCCATCGACTACGCCATCGCCCACGGGCTCGCCCGCGTCGAGGCCGGCGCGCAGGGGCCGCACAAGATCCAGCGCGGTTACCTGCCGAGTCCGACCTACAGCGTACACTGGATCCGCGAGCCGCGTTTCCGCGAGGCAGTGGCGAATTTCGTCACCCGGGAGCGGGGGCTGATCCAGCACGAGATGCGCGAACAGACCGTCGCCGGCCCCTACCGGAGGACCGACAACGACCCTGCCTGAAGGTCAGCCGCGGACTTCCGCCCTCACCGGGGTGCAGTTGTAGGCGTTGCAGGGCGCGAGCACGTCCATCGGGCAGTTCGAGAGGCCGACCAGAAGCGGCATCTTCGATTCGAACTCGATATAGTCGCCGGGCTTCGAGACCGGATAGTCGATGATCCACCGTCGCTGCGTGCAGTCGTGGTGGTAGTTCATGAACAGATCCATGGTGTCCGGTATGTCCTCGTAACCGATACCGTAGGGCTCCATCACGCCCGCGATGATCTCGTGACACCCGTCCCTCGGGCCGACTCCGTGGCTCTCGTAGAGGTATCGGTTGCACATCCTGTTATGCACGTCGTGAACGCCCTTGGGCTCCGGCGTATCGGCGGTGATGATCATCATCGGGCGACAGGAGGTTGACATCAGCGTGTCGCCGACGCTCAGCGTGTCGCGCGGTACGTATTCCGCCCCGGGCGCGGGTATGTAGCGGGTCCGCGAATACGAGGTGGAAAGCTTTTCGCGCGGGTTGTCCCTGTTGAACAACGCCATGTCCACGACTTGCTGTCCTTCCAGGTCGACCACGCGAAGGCGTTGCCCGGCCTCGAGTTCCAGCGCGAGCCCGGTCTTGGGCGGTATCACTCTTTCAAGGATCGTTTCCATCGTACCGGTTCCCTGGCAATTGGCATCTGATCCGACGGCGGCATCGGTTGCGGCCGGCCTTCAGTTCCCGGGCTCGCCGCCCGTCTCGGGCCTCACCGCCAGGCGTCCACCGAAACGGTGCCGCCTTCGCTGTAACGGCCCGCGATCATCTTCCACGCGCCTTGCGTCTCGCCGCCGGCAACCACGATATTGATATCGGAGGGCTCGAAAATCCGAATGATTTCGTCGGGCGCAGCCTTCAGCCGGGTCGCAAACGGTTCGACGCCGGCGACCGCCAGCGGGTGGACGAGGGTCCGGACCCACTGGTTGTCCCAATATTCGCGCGCCGGCAGCAGGGCGTTGCCGCTGAGCCATTCGATCATCTTCTCCTTGGTGTCGAAACCGAGTTCGAAGAGGCCGCGGGCGCAGATCGGGTCCATGACGAAAAGCGGCGGGAAATGGTGCTCGCAACCGGCAAGCGAGCGGCGGAAATTTTCCTGCCAAGTGGTGCGCGGACCGTATCCGGCGTGGGTGTACCAGCCGCCGAAGAAGACGCTCGCCGTGCTCTCGTCCGGCGCGCAGCCCCGCTGGACGTGGAACGGCTGCCACGGGCTGCGCTCCTCCGCCTCGGCGAAGGTCGAGGAATAGTTGTACCAGTTGCCGACCGAGCCCATGTAGGTATCGCCGGGAACGGAACCGCCCTGCAGATTGATCGAGGCGAGGTTGTAGGCCCGCCCGATCGTTGCGTTTGCATGGTTGTAGGGGCCCATCGCGCCGATTCCGTCGTTCATGCCGATTTCCTTGCGGATCGGCCCGTTGACCACCGAGATCACGGCGAACGAGTTGGTGCTGGACGAACGCGCGGTCTGCCCGCTCGCCGCCAAAGCGAGGATGACCGGCAGGTATTCGGGCCGGGCGCCGGCCATGACGGCGTTGACGGCGACCTTCTCGACAGTGAATTGCCAGGCTTCGCGGTAGGCTGTCGGCCGCAGCGTGCCGACGATCTCGTCCGGCGGACGGCTGGTGCCGCGCAGCATCGCTTCCACCCGCTCCTCGGTCGGCAGCACGATGGGCAGGTGTTCGGTCCAGAGATTGTCCTCGAACAGGGCGTGCAGATTGTCTTCGCTGTCGGGTTCCAGGAGGCGCGGCGTCGTGCGCTCGAACGAGAGGCCGCTGCGGTCGGCATCGTCGAGCGGGCGGGTCAGCCCGTCGACGATCTCGTGCAGGAAGGGGCGCCCGGTAACCGCGTCCGCCCCCTCGATATAGGTGCGGAGCTGCGCCGCCGTGCGGTCGACCACCGGCTGCGGGACGAACGCCTGGCGCGCCGTCGGCATGCCCTGGGCAAGGGCCGCCGATCTGGCCAGTTGGCCGAACACCTCTGTGTGAACCGCGACCGAGGGAACGCCCGCGCGTTCGAGATCGAGTGCGAGCCCGACGACCGTCGGGCTGCAGGTGCTTCACAGACCGACGCCGAGGATTGCCCCGTCGCCGTCGTTTTCTATGCGCTTGCGCATGTCGGGATCGTCGACCCAGCTTTCGCGCGGCTTGATGATCCGGGCCCGGACCGACGGCAGGTTGTCGCCGAACCAGTCCAGCAGTTCGCCCATGAAGGTGTCGGAGTTGTCGAAGAGGCAGTCGACCAGATAGATCACCTTGCCATCGAGGCTTCGGAGCCGCGGAGCAAGCCGCTCGCCGGTGACTTTCGGCGGCGTTCCACGAGGGTCGTGAACCTGCAAGCGTTCGCTCATCGCCGGTCCTCCCGGTTGCCGCCTTGCGGACCGCGCCCCGCGGCAGGAATCGCTTTCGTCCGCCCGCCCGCCGCCGCGGTCCGGCCGCACGACGGGCGAGTCTATGGACGCCAGGCTCGTGCTACAAGAAGCCGGATGCACCGTCGGCAACAGGAGGACAGACCGGACGTGTTCACCGACCGTATCGAAGAGCGCTGGATTGCCGCGTTCGACGCCGTCTTCGGCCTGTGCAAGGTCGAAACGGGGGAGGAGGTTGCGATCCTCTCGGAAACCCAGTCGCGGCGGCTCAATGTCGAGCTCGCCGAACTCGCCCTACTGCGGCGCGGTGCGCGGCCGTTCCACATCACCGTTGTCTCCCCGCCGCAGACCGCCCCGGTCCCGGTGCGTTCGACCGGCGCCTCGCCCGCCCTGCAGGGGCTCGGCCCGGCGGTCAAGGCGCTGGCGGCAAGCGCGCTGGTCGTCGACCTCACGGTCGAAGGCATGCTGCACGCGCCCGAACTGCCCGACATCATCGCCGACGGCGCCCGACTCCTCATGGTCAGCAACGAGCATCCCGATGCGCTCGAGCGGCTGGTGCCCGACCCGGCCCTCACCGCGCGCGTCAAGGCGGCAGTCAAGCGAATCCGCGGGGCGAAGGAGATGCGGGTGACCTCCGATGCCGGCTCCGACCTCGCGATTGCGCTGGAGGGAGCGGCCAGCGCCGGCGTCTGGGGTTATTGCGACCGACCGAAGACCGTCGCCCATTGGCCGGGCGGCATCGTCGTCGCCTTCCCGCCCGCTGGCTCGGTCAACGGCCGGCTGGTGCTCGACCGGGGCGACGTCAACCTCACCTTCAAACGTTATCTCGAGACGCCGGTCGCCCTCACGATCGAGGACGACTACGTCACCGGCATCAAGGGCGAGGGAACCGACGCCGAACTGTTCCGGCGCTACTGGGAGGCCTGGGGCGACCGCGAGGCCTACGCCACCTCGCATGTCGGCTGGGGGCTGAACGAGGCAGCGCGCTACGAGGCGCTGAGCATGTACGACCAGCGTGACTTCAACGGCATCGAACTGCGCGCCTTCGCCGGCAATTTCCTCTATTCGACCGGCGCCAACGAATTCGCCAACCGTCACACCCTCGGGCATTTCGACCTGCCGATGCGCAACTGCACGATCGGCCTCGACGGAACGAACGTGGTCGAGAACGGCCGCCTGATCGACGCCGGCTCATGAGCTTTCCGGTCCATCATGTCGAGGCGGGCAGCGGCGAGGCGGTGGTCTTCCTGCACGGTGTGGGCGGCGATTCGGCAACCTGGGAGCCGCAGTTCGAGGCGTTCGCGGGCGAGTTCCGCACCATCGCCTGGGATATGCCGGGCTACGGCAATTCGCCCGCCCTCGACCGGATGACCTTTCCCGCGCTCGCCGGGGCGCTGCTCGGGCTCGTCGACCGGCTCGGCCTCGACAGCGTCCATCTGGTCGGCCATTCGATGGGCGGCATGGTGGCGCAGGAATTCGCCGCGATCCGGCCGGAACGCGTCCGCACACTGGTGCTGTCGGCGACCAGCCCCGCCTTCGGCCGCCCGGACGGAGACTTCCAGAAACGGTTTGTCGAAGCGCGGATTGCACCCCTCGACAACGGGCTGACGATGGCCGACCTCGCCGACGAAATGGTCGCCACGATGCTCGGCCCCTCGGCCGACGCAGCGGGTGCGGCGCTCGCCCGCCGGTCGATGGCGGCGGTGCCGGAGGATACCTATCGCGCGGCGGTCGCCTGCCTCGTCACCTTCGACCGGCGCAGCGCGCTGGCCGGATACACGATGCCGGCGCTGGTCCTCGCGGGCGAGACGGACACCAATGCGCCGGCGCAGATGATGGAGAAGATGGCAGGCAGGATCCCGGGTGCAGAGTTCGTCTGCATGCCGGGGACCGGCCATTTGGGCAACCTGGAAAACCCGGCGGCGTTCAACCGCGCGGTCGGCGCATTCCTGCGCAGATGGAGGGCGTGAGAGATGGCCTTTGACGACCGGACCGGCGATGCGCCGATGTTCGATCCGGACTATTACGGCCTGACCGGCGACCAGGCGGCCCTCTGCGCGGAGGCGCGGCGCCTCGGCGAGGACAGGTTCGCCGCCCGGGCCGGGGAATGGGACCGCGACGCGGTGTTCCCGATGGCCAATTACCGGGACCTCCACGACTCGGGCCTGCTCGCGGTGTGCGTGCCGAAGGAGCACGGCGGCCACGGCGCCGACCTCAAGACCTATTCGCTGATGGCGGCCGAGATCGGGCGCTACTGCGGGACCACCGCGCTCACCTTCAACATGCATGTGAGTTCGTGCCTCTGGACCGGCGCGCTCGCCGACGACCTGCCGATGAGCGAGGCCGAGCGGCGCGAACACAACCGCCGGCGGGCGCTGCACTACGCCCGCATCGTCGAGCAGGGCGCGATTTACGCCCAGCCGTTCTCCGAGGGCGGCGCGGCGGCGGCGGGGTTTCGCCCGTTCGGCACGCTGGCCGAGCGGGTCGATGACGGCTGGATCATCAACGGCAAGAAGATCTTCGCCTCGCTCGCCGGTTCGGCCGACTATTACGGCGTACTGTGCACCGAGAAAAAGGAGAACCTGAGCCGTCGGGACACGATGTACTTCGCCGTTCCCGCCGATGCCGAGGGGGTGAGCGTGGTCGGCGACTGGGATCCTCTCGGCATGCGGGGAACGGTCTCGCGCAACCTCCTGTTCGAGAACGTCTTTGTGCCGGACGATGCGGCGTTGATGCCCAAGGGTGTGTATTTCGAGGCGGCGACGCGTTGGCCGCACATGTTCACCACCCTGACCCCGAGTTACATCGGGATCGCCCAGGCGGCCTACGATTTCACCGTGCGTTATCTGCGGGGCGAGGTTCCGGGGACGCCGCCGGTCAAGCGGCGCATGTACCCGACGAAGCAGTACGCGGTCGCCGAAATGCGCATCGCGCTCGAACAGGCGAAGGCGCTCTGGTTCCAGATGCTCGGCGAAGCGCGCCCCAACCCGTCCAAGGACGCGGTGCTGCGCGCCTATTGCACCCAGTACACGGCGATGGAGACCTCCAATGACCTGTGCCAGAAGGCGATCCGTACCTGCGGCGGACAGTCCATGCTGAAGAGCCTGCCGCTGGAGCGCCTTTACCGGGACAGCCGTTGCGGCTCCCTGATGCTGCCGTGGACGGCGGAACTCTGCATCGACAAGCTCGGCCGCGAGGCGCTCTACGAGCGCGGCGAGGACGACGAATGACCGACCTGTCGTTCTGGATCGAGCGCAACGCCGTCTTCGCGCCCCGGAAGACCGCGATCCGCTTCGCCGGCGAGGATATGGACTATGCCGGCCTCGCCGAGACGGTCCGCGGCCATGCGCGTGCGTTGAAGCACATCCACGGCGTCGGCTACGGCGACCGGGTCGCCTTCCTTGGATACAACAGCGCGTCGATGCTGGCGCTGTTCTTCGCTTGTGCGCGGCTCGGTGCGATGTTCTCCCCGCTCAACTGGCGCCTCGTGGCGCCCGAACTGCGGCATATCCTGGGCGACTCGGCGGCGGGAATCCTGATCGCCGACAACGACCACCTGGACCTTGCGGCGGAGGCGGCGAAAGGCGGCGATACGGTCGTGGTCTCCGCGGACAGGATCGCCGACGACGCGGAGACCGCCGCGGGCGACGATCGAAACCCCGGTGTGACGCCGCAGACCCCGTGCCTTCTGGTCTACACCTCGGGCACGACCGGCCATCCCAAGGGTGCGGTGCTCACCCAGGAGGCGATCCAGACCAACGCCCACAACTGCGTTCACTATTCGGGCTTGAGCGATGCCGACCGCGTACTGACGGTGCTGCCGATGTTTCATGTGGGCGGGCTCAACATCCTCACCTCGCCCGCCCTCTACGCCGGCGCGACGGTCGTCCTGCACCGCCGCTTCGATGCGGAAGCGACCCTGCGCGCGATGGTGGAGGACCGGCCGACGCTCCTCGTGCTGGTGCCGGCGACCATCCAGGCGGTGATCGCCCTCCCGGGCTGGGCCGAGGCCGACCTCTCCAGCCTCCGCATACTCACGACCGGGTCCTCGATCGTCCCGCTTCATCTGATCGAGGCCGTCCAGGAGCGCGGCATCCCGGTGTGCCAGGCCTACGGCCTGACAGAGACCGCGCCGGTCGCGATCTACCAGAAACCGGCCGACGCCTGGAGCAAACCGGGCTCGACGGGAAAATGCGGCCTGCACTGCGAGATGAAAATCGTCGACGACGACGGCAACGCAGTGGCCGACGGGGTGTCGGGCGAGATCCTGATCCGCGGCCGGAACGTCATGCGCGAGTACTGGAACAACGAACCGGAAACCCGCCGGGCGCTGCGCGGCGGCTGGTTCCATACCGGCGATGTCGGCTACCGTGACGAGGACGGCGATGTCTTCGTCAACGAGCGCAAGAAGGACGTGGTGATCTCGGGCGGCGAGAACATCTACCCGGCGGAGATCGAGCATCTGGCCCACCGCATGGACGACATAACCGACATCGCCGTGGTCGGACGGGCGGACGCGCGCTGGGGCGAAGTGCCGGTCGCCTTCGTTGTCCGCTCGCCCGGCGCGGAGATCGAACCGGCCGAGTTTCTCGCCCGGTTCGATGGCCGGCTCGCGCGGTTCAAGCATCCGAAGGACGTGGTATTCGTCGAATCGCTGCCCAGGAACGCGATGGGCAAGACCCTCAAGCACGTGCTGCGGGACGCCCTCAACAGGCGCTGACGGGACCGCTCAGGCGGATGGCGTCCAGACGACGACCCGGATTGGCGTCGGGTTGTAGTCGTTGACCGGGTTGTTGATCTGCGGGCAGTTGGACAGAACGGCGAGAACGTCGGTTTCGGCCCTCAGATCCACATGGTCGCCGGGCTTCGACAGGCTGGGCCCCATGTCCATCTCGCCCTTCTCGCTCACCGGCACGTACATGAAGAAATTGATGTTGGCGACGACGTCTTCCTTGCCCATGCCGTGCCTGGCGAGTTCGACGACGAAGTTGTCGCGGCAGTTCGGTTGCCAGGGCGCTTCGTAGCGAAAGGCGTTGAGCGGCGCGCTGCAGCATCCGCCGATGGTATCGTGGTAGCCGCAGCTGTCGGCGACGATGGTGAACAACGGCGTCAGTTCGACGCTGTAGAGCACTGTGCCGACGGTCAGAAAGATGCCGGCCGGGTTGATCTTCATCGTGTCGGCGGCGGCGTAGCGGTCGCTGCGGTCGTGCGCGTTGTAGCAGAGGAAATCGACCGCCTGGCGTCCCTCCAGATCGACGATGCGGAGCATCTGGCCGCGGTCGATCACCCGGCTCCACGGCGCCCGCGCGGCAACGACGGTGTCCTCGGCGATCGGGCCGTCGATCGGCGGGCCGGGTATATCGGGCGCAGCCATTCTCGGCCCCTGCCGCCGTCTCAGTCGGCGAGTTCCGCGACCTTGTCGGAGTCTCCGCTGTCGGCCCGCGCGCGCTTGCCTTTGCCGGCCGGGGGATCGACGAACGAGAACACCAGACGGTCGTCCTTGAGATCGACCTCGACGATACCGCCCTTGGAAAGCCTGCCAAACAGGAGTTCGTCAGCGAGCGGTGTCTTGATGTACTCCTGGATACGGCGGGCGAGCGGGCGCGCACCGTAGGTCGCGTCGTATCCGGTGCGCACCAGCCAGTCGCGCGCGGCGGCGCTCAGTTCGATGGTCACATTGCGGTCCTGGAGCTGCGCCTCGAGCTGGATGACGAACTTGTCGACCACCTTCGCCACCACCTCCGGCGGCAGCGAGGCGAACTGGATGGTCTTGTCGAGCCGGTTGCGGAATTCCGGCGTGAACATCCGCTTGATCGCTTCCTCGTCCTCGCCCACCCGGGCCTCGCGTTCGAAGCCGATGGCCGGCTTCGCCAGTTCGGCGGCGCCGGCGTTGGTTGTCATGATCAGGATGGCATTGCGGAAGTCGACGCTCTTGCCGTTGTGATCGGTGAGCTTCCCGTGATCCATGATCTGCAACAGGATGTTGAACAGATCGGGATGGGCCTTCTCGATCTCGTCGAGCAGCAGCACCGCATGCGGATGCTGGTCGATGGCGTCGGTGAGAAGTCCGCCCTGGTCGAACCCGACATAGCCGGGCGGTGCGCCGATCAGCCGCGAGACCGAATGCCGCTCCATGTATTCCGACATGTCGAAGCGGATCAGTTCGATCCCCATGGTGATCGCGAGTTGGCGCGCGACCTCGGTCTTGCCGACCCCGGTCGGGCCGGAGAACAGGTAGCAGCCGATCGGCTTCTCCGGCTCGCGCAGGCCGGCGCGGGCGAGCTTGATCGCCGATGTCAGCGCCTCGATCGCGCTGTCCTGCCCGAAGACCACGGTCTTCAGGTCGCGCTGGAGATTCTTGAGCGTCTCCTGGTCGTTGCGCGAGACCGACTTGGGCGGAATGCGGGCGATCTTGGCCACCACCGCCTCGACATCCTTGACCGTGATCAGTTTCTTGCGCCGACTCTCGGGCAGCAGTTTCTGGGCTGCGCCGACCTCGTCGATCACGTCGATCGCCTTGTCTGGAAGCTTGCGGTCGTTGATGTAGCGGGCGGCGAGTTCGACGGCGGTGCGGATCGCCTCGGCGGTATAGCGTACCCGGTGGTGCTTCTCGTAGTAGGGCTTGAGGCCGCGCAGGATCTTCACCGCGTCGTCGATCGAAGGCTCCATCACATCGATCTTCTGGAACCGGCGGGCGAGCGCGCGATCCTTCTCGAAATAGGAGCGGTATTCTTTGTACGTCGTCGAACCGATACAGCGCAGCGTGCCCGACTGGAGCGCCGGTTTGAGCAGGTTGGACGCGTCCATCGAGCCGCCGCTGGTCGCTCCGGCGCCGATCACGGTGTGGATCTCGTCGACGAACAGCACCGCTCCCTCGAAGGCCTCGAGTTCGGCGACGACCGCCTTGAGCCGTTCCTCGAAATCGCCCCGGTAGCGCGTGCCAGCGAGAAGCGCCCCCATGTCGAGCGAGAAGATGGTCGCGTCCTGCAGGACGTCCGGCACCTCCTCCTTGACGATGCGGCGCGCCAGCCCTTCGGCCAGGGCGGTCTTGCCGACGCCCGAATCGCCGACATAGAGCGGGTTGTTCTTGGTCCGCCGGCACAGCACCTGGATGGTGCGCTCGATTTCCGCCTCGCGGCCGATCAGGGGATCGACCTTACCCGACGACGCCTTCTCATTGAGGTTCACGCAATAGGTCGCAAGCGCCTCGTTCTTGCGCTTGCCGGATTTCTCGCCCTTGTCTTCCTCGGTCTGGCGCGCACCCTGCACGCTGCGGCCCTCCGACCGGCCAGACGCCTTGGCGATCCCGTGCGAGATGTAGTTGACCGCATCGAAGCGCGACATGTCCTGTTCTTGCAGATAGTAGACGGCGTGCGATTCGCGTTCCGAGAACATCGCAACCAGGACGTTGGCGCCGGTGACTTCCTGCCGCCCGGAAGATTGCACATGGATCGCCGCGCGCTGGACCACGCGCTGAAAGCTCGCCGTCGGTTTGGGATCCTCGCCGGTGCTGACCACGAGGTTGGAGAGCTCGTTGTCCAGATAGGTTTTCAGATCTTTGCCCAGCCGTTCGAGCTCGACGCCGCAGGCGCGCAGGACCGCGACCGCATCCTGGTCCTCGGTCAGGGCCATCAGCAGGTGCTCCAGCGTCGCATACTCGTGACTCCGCGCACTGGCCAGGGCGAGGGCCCTGTGGAGGCTCTTCTCGAGGTTGCGAGACAGCATGGGACCTATGCCTTCTCAAGGGTGCATTGAAGCGGATGCTGGTACTGGCGGGCGAGATCCATCACCTGTGTCACCTTGGTTTCGGCGATCTCGTAGGTGTAAACGCCGCAGATTCCGATCCCCTTCTGGTGAACGCGCATCATGATGTGGGTCGCCTCATCGTGCGATTTGTTGAAGAACCGCTCCAGCACCATGATAACGAACTCCATGGGGGTGTAGTCGTCGTTGAGCATAACGACCTTGTACATGGAGGGCTTCTTCATCCGGGAGGCAGGCTTGACCGCGACCCCGGCGCCGCCTCCGCTGCGGTCGCCGTCGTCCGGCCCGTCGCGCCGGGCAAGGCGGATATCGGATCGGTCGCCGGAACACCGGATCATGGTGCAAACCTCCTGCGGCAATGATATGGGATCGGCAATGCACGCGCAAAGCCGTTCGGACGGCGCAGCGGCGGCAGCACCCCGGGTTCGGGAGCCCCCGGTCCGCACCCGGCGGCGAGGCGCAAGACGGCGTTTCCGTCCCCGGGGGACGCAAAATCGTGCAAAATTTATCGGGATTATAACCTACTATTGACTCCGAGGCCTGTTCCCGCTCCGTTCCCCTAGCCCCGCGTCACTCCCCTGATGCTCCAGCGGTGGGTGTGTAGGGGGCAACCGTGGGACGCGGGGGTGATCCGGCCATCGACGGAGCACGTCCCCTCGCCCTCGTTCTCGTCCTCCGGCACCCTTCCGGTCCGCTTCCAGTTGCCGCAGGTCCGGCACCAGAACGAACCGTCACGGGGAAACTGATCCTTGAAGTCGCGGCGCATGAGCCTATTTATCGTCGTCGGCGCGACGGCTTGACGGCCCGACGGCCCCTCCCTACGCTCCCGCCCGCAATCGACAGTGCGTCCCGCCGAGTCGGGTCGCCCGCCGAATAGAACAGCCACAGGACGAGGGTGCCGGCCGATCACCGGCGCCCGGCGAATAGGCGGGGCTTCATCGCTCTACGCGCTGTCGATTGCAACGGCCCGGCACCCGCCGGCGCCGTGTGACAACGGCACGGGAGAGCGGACATGAAACGATTCTCACCGGGAGTGAGCAGAAGGCTCGATCACTACGTCTACCGGCTCATCGATCCCAAGGATAAGCAGGGAACCTTTTACGTCGGCAAGGGACAGGGCAACCGCGTGTTTGCCCACGCCAACGGCGAACTGAAGCTGAAACGAGGTGAGACCCACGAGAGCACCAAGCAGGATACCATCCGAAGGATACTGGAGGAGGGCGGTGAAGTAGGACACGTCGTGCACCGCCACGGAATGAACGAAAAGACCGCCCTTGAGGTCGAGGCGGCGCTGATCGACGCGTACTCGTACTTGACGAACCAGGTGAGCGGGCACGGCGTCGAGCATGGAGCAAAGAAGGTTGAGGAGATCGAGGCCATGTACGCTTCCAAACCCATGAAGATCGACCCGAAGCACAGGCTGCTGCTCATCAAGACAAAGTGGGAGACCGTGGACGATCCCGAGCACGGCAGCGTGTACGAGGCCGTCCGTCGTAGCTGGATACTGAGCCGTGACAGGGCGAGACGAGCGGACTACGTCCTCGCGGTGATCGACGGGGTCTGCGTGGGGGTGTTCAAGGCCACCGAATGGGTGGCAAGCCCACCGGATCTGAACGGGGAGAAGAAACCGCCCGGAAAGCCCAGATCAGAGTTCGTGGGCAAAGAGGTGTCCGGTGCCGTCGCCGATCAGTACGTCAACAGGGTCGTACCGCCCTCCGTCTGGAGGCCCGGGGCAGCAAATCCCATAAGGTACGTCGGTCCCTGGTGAGGGATGCTACCCGGACTTCAGTCTCTCTCGCTTTCGCTTCTCGAACTCGGCCTTGCTTCTCTGAAGGGTCGTGAGCTGGCGCGACGCGCGCTTAGCCCGCTGCTCCAGTTTCCTGTTGCTCGCGCGATCTGCCCAGGCCGGTACCGTTTCGTCCAGGGGCTCCCTGTACCCGTAGCGGACCAGGATGTCGTGAGCGCGCTCGCGTAGTTCTGTGAGGTAGTCGTTTTCGTGTTCCATGCGGGTATTTATCGCGCGTGACGCCTTGGGCCGTGCGCTCGACCGATGGGAGCGCGACGCGCGGTTCCTCCGCCTGCTGATGCCGTGGTTCGCGCTCCTGCTGGTCGCGTTCCTGGTCGTCTAGCCGGTGCGGGCGGGAACGGTCCTACTCCGCCACCAGTTCGCGGTAGGGCAGTCTCCGCCCGACCATCCCCCTCACGACGGTCGTCATCTGGTCGATGGTGTCCTCGTCCCGCATGTTGTGCTTGGCCACGAACTGGGCGACGTAGCGGTCCAGGTGCTTCCCGCTGAACTCGTGGTAGGTGCCGTGGTAGGCCCGCTTGAGCGTCGCCCAGAAGCTCTCGATCCCGTTGGTGCTCGCGTTCCCGTCCACGAACTGGCGGGCGCTGTGGTTCACCGTCTCGTGCGGGTTCGGGACGCCCCGGTAGGACCGCAGCTCGTCGGTGTACAGGGTCGCCGCGGGGTCCACGTTCGCCCGGATGAACTGGTGGAGGGTCCGCTTCTGCACGTCCGGGATCACCCGCGCCCTGATGCGCTTCGACCCGCGCTCCCTGACGCCGGCGACGATGGTCTTGCCCCTGCCGCCCTGACCCCTTCTCCTGTACCCGCCCATGTAGGTCTCGTCGGCCTCGACCGCGTCCGTGAACGGGTCGTCATCGTCGCTCCCCAGCAGGCCCTCGCGGATGCGGTGAAGCATGTGCCAGGCGGTCTTCTGGCTGACCTCGATGTCCCTGTGCAGCCGCATGGACGACACGCCCTTGAGACCGGAGAGCTCGAGGTAGATCGCGAACACCCACTTCCGCAGGGGCAGGTTCGAGTTCTCGATCGCCGTTCCCGTCCTGACGGAAAGTACGACCGGCAGTCCGAGCACCTGTACGGCATGTTGTTGTGGCCGGCCTCGTGGGTGCGGACGCTGCCGCACCTGGGGCAGTGCCGACCGTCCGGCCAGACCACGCCCTCGAACCACTCGCGGGCCGAGTCCTCGTCGGGAAACAGTTCGTAGAGCCTGATGATACTGATGGCCTCTCGGTGCGAGCGGCCGGGTGCTCCCTGGGCCATGACGATGTCCTCCGCGCTGTATAACGATGAGGTAATTCTATCATAAGTTTTATCGAATGTCAACCGAGAGTTGTCACATCTGACGAACCGTCGATGGCAAACAGCCGGACATATGGGGAGCGGCCGGGAGGGTCGCTAGGGGAACGAGACGGGAACGAACGCCGGAGTCAATAGTAGGTTATAATCCCCAAATTTATGGCAGTAATGTTGACCAATGTTTCACGTGAAACATTCGCTTGGGATTGGGCCGCCTTGTTCACACACCGCGCGAAGAAAACGGGCCGGCCCGGATCCGTCAACGCTTGCCGCCGTCCCGGTGTAGACTGGGTGCAACCGTCGGCCGCAGGGAGTCCGCGATGCTCTACGTCCTCCACATGATCGACAAGCCGGGCGTGCTCGACAAACGCATGGCCGTCCTCCCCGCCCACCAGGAATACCTGAAGGACGCCCCCATCGAGGTCGTCATGTCGGGACCGCTCCAGTCCGACGACGGCGAAGCCATCGTCGGCAGCCTCTATCTGGTCGAGGTCGAGAAGCGCGAGGACATCGACGCCTTCCTCGCGGCCGACCCGCTCGCCAACGCGGGCGTGTGGGAACGGATCGACATCAACCGATTCTTCCGCCGCGTCGGCTGACGGCCGCGCGCCGTGCGGGCGTCTATTCGTCCCGGAACGGATAGTCGGTGTAGCCCGCCGCCCCGCCGCCGTAGAAGGTCTTGCGTTCCGGCGCGTTGAGGGGTCCGTTGCCGATCAGCCGCTCGGGGAGATCGGGGTTGGCGAGGAACAGGGTGGCATAGGACACGAGGTCGGCGCCGCCGGCGGCGAGGACCGCCTCGCCGCGCGGACCGTCATAGGCCGCGTTGGCCATGAAGGCGCCGCCGAACGCCCCGCGCAACGCCCGGAACAGCGGCGCACGCGCGGCAACGAAAGCCTGCGCATCGCCCTCCTCCGTGTCGCGGCCGGGCGCGTCCGATTCGACGACGTGCAGCCAGGCGATGCCGATACCGTCCAACGCTGCAGCCAGCGCGGCGAACGTCTGCTCCGGCGCGCTGTCCGCCATGTCGTTGTAGCGCTGGTAGGGCGAAATCCGGTAGCCGACCCGGTCGGCGCCCCAGACCTCGACAACCGCGCGGGTGATCTCGAGCGGCAGGCGCAGGCGGTTTTCGACCGGCCCGCCGTATGCGTCGGTACGCCGGTTCGTTCCATCGCGAACGAACTGGTCGAGCAGATAACCGTTGCCGCCGTGGATCTCGACCGCATCGAAGCCGGCCGCCATCGCGTTGCGCGCTCCGCGGCAGAACTGGTCGACGATGCCCGGCATCTCGCCGATCTCGAGAGCGCGCGGTGTCTCGAACGGTTTCATCCCTTCGAAGGTCATCGCTTCGCCGGCGGCGGCGACCGCCGACGGAGCCACCGGCAGAGCGCCGCCGGGCTGCAGCGCGGGGTGCGAGATCCGCCCGACATGCCACAGCTGGAGCGCAATGCGCCCGCCGGCGTGGTGCACCGCTTCGGTCACGAGACGCCAGCCGGCAACCTGTGCCGGCGTGTGGATGCCCGGGGTGAGCGGATAGCCCACGCCCTGCTCGCTGACCTGCGTCGCCTCGGTGACGATCAGCGCCGCCGACGCGCGCTGGCGGTAGTACTCCGCGTTCAGCGGCTGCGGCGCGTTCCCCGGCCCGGCGCGGTTGCGCGTCATCGGCGCCATCACGATCCGGTGGGGCAGGTCGAGGGGCCCGAGCCGGAACGGCTGCGCGAGCGCCGGGGTCATCGGCCTTACCCGTCCGGCAGCAGGAAGTCCCTGAGCGCCGCGGTATAGGCGTCGGGTTGCTCGATATTGGAGAGGTGCCCGGCCGGGGACAATTCGGTATAGCGCGCCCCGTCGACCTGTTTGGCGATCCTGCTCATTGTCGCCGCCGGCGTCGCCCCGTCCTCCCTGCCGGCGATGAAGAGCGCGGGCGTGCGGATCTCGCCGAGCCGCTTCTCAAAGTCGAGACCCTGGAGGGCGCGGGCGCAACCGATGAACCCCCCGGCCGGGGTCGCGGCCACCATCGCGCGCAGGTCGTCGAGCACCGGCGTGCCGGAATCGAAGAACGCATCCGAACACCAGCGCTCGACCGTCGGCGCGGCGAGTGCAGCCATCCCTTCGGCCTCGACGATGGCGATGCGCTCGTCCCAGGCGGCGACAAACGGAGCCGGCGCCTCGGCGATCGCGTTGGAGATGACGATCGAGCGCAGCCGGTCGGCATGGTGGATGCCGAGCCCCATCGCGGTCATCCCGCCGATGGAGAGCCCGACGAAATGGCTTCGTTCGATGCCGAGCGCGTCCCACAGCCCGATCACATCGCCGACCAGCATCGAAAAGTCGTAGGGGCCCGCCGGCACGGCGCTCTTGCCGTGCCCGCGCTTGTCGTAGCGGAGAATGCGGAAATCGTCGGCCAGAGCCGCGGCCTGCGCATCCCACATGTGGAGGTTGGTGGCGAGCGAGTTCGAGAAGGTGAGCCAAGGCGCACCCTCCTTGCCCCCGATCTCGCAATTGAGCGCGACCCCGTTCGCCGTGACCTTCATCGCCCTGCCCCGCTTGCCGTTTCGCCTGCCGGGCCAGAATAGGGGGCGCGCCAAGAGGTGTCACGACGCTGTCAGGCGCTGGGGCGGGGAAGCCCCGGGGCGGACATCTACCGCAGCCCCGCCTCCACCATCAGCGGATAGGTGTCGACGGCAAACTCCTCCATCCCCTCCCGGTAGCGCGCCCAGGAGGTGAGCACGCCGTCGATTCCGGTGTCGGCCAGCCTGAGATAGGTATCGACGATCTGCTCGCGGGTGCCGATCACCGGCCACCCGGCCCAGCCGGCGATGAAGTGTTCCTTGAGGAAGTCGAGCGCCTCGACCGGCACGGTCTGGGCGTTGATGCCGAGCCCTTCGGTGAGGTTGGTCGCGGCCTCCCAGTCGCCGTGCTCGTGGACGTAGTGGTTGTAGAAGTCGCGCGCGTCCTTCTCGGTGTCGCCCTGGACGATGTAGGTGTGGGTCCAGACCGCGATCTCGCGCCCGTACTCCCTGCGCGCGAGGTCCTTGTAGGCGGCGATCTGGGCCTTCAGATCGTCCATGTCGTGGTTGGCGACGACGATGAAGGCGACATCGCAATGCTTCGCCGCGAAATGCCGCCCGCGTTCCGAGCCGCCGGCGTTCATGAAGGGCGGGCGCGGCGACTGGATCGGCTTCGGCAGAAGTTCGCCGCCGCCGATCCTGTAGAACTCGCCCTCGAAATCGAAAAGCTCGTCCTCGGTCCACAGGCGGCGGATGATCTCCACCCATTCGACCGCCATGTCGTAGCGGCGGTCGTGATCGGGCACGTCGATGCCGAACAACCGGAACTCGGGTTCGTTCCACCCGGTCACCACGTTGAGGACGAAGCGCCCGCCCGAGATATGGTCGATCGTCGCCGCCTGCTTCGCCGCCATCACCGGATGGACGGTGGGCACGTGCGACGTCGCGAAGATGCCGGAGTTGCTGTTCACCCCGGAGATGCCGGCGGCCCAGGAATAGCACTCGAAGCCGGCGCCGTTGAAATCGGTGGTCCCGCCGAAGCCGCGCCACCGCCCGACCGGCACCAGGGCCTCGTATTCCATCCGGTCGGCGAGTTCGGCGAGCGCCACCGTCGCCGGCCACGTCGCCTCCAGCGTGCCGTCGATCGAGGAGATGGCGCAGCCATGACGGAGGTTGCTGCAGAACGTCCCCATCTTCAGCTTGCGGCTGTTGAAGATGGGGTTGGTCGCCGGCGGGTCGGCGAGCAGGCTGGGGATCGCGGTCATGCGGTCACCGGGCCCCCGACGGCCTACTCGGCGGCCTCGCTGGCGAGACCGATGGCCTCGTTCAGCCGCGGCATCACCTCCTTGGCCATCAACTCCATCGACCGCAGCGACAGCGCCTTGTCCACCCAGTCGTGGCCGGCATAGACCAGGGTGCCGAAATCGCCGACGTGTTCGCGGAAGGCGAGCAACTGGTCCACCACACTGTCCACGGTGCCGGCGATGACCAGCCGGTCGGTCACGTAGTCGAGCGTGACCGCCTCGTCGGCCATCGACTGGTCGTGCTTGAAGAGGTTCGACCGACCGGCGCTGATCAGCTTGTGCATGAGCTGCTTGTAGTAGAACCGGTAGGGGCTGTTCGACGACTCCAGCGCATAGTCCCGTGCGACCTTCTCGTCGTCTGCGACGAAGATGCTCTTCGCCACCCGCCAGTCCGCCGGGTCGGCGATGCGGCCGATCCGTTCGCATCCCTCGACATATTTGGGCCAGTGAGTCTTGACCCATTCGGGCATCAGGAAGTTGGCCGAAATCGATGTCCAGCCGCGCGCCGCCGCCTCGGTCAGGCCGCGCGAATAGGGCGCCACCACGGTGACCACGATCGGCGGATGCGGCTTCTGGTACGGGCCGACGATGACGCCCTGGCCGATCTCCTCGATCAGCGACTCCTCGGTGGTGATGTTCCAGTACTTGCCCTTGAGCCGGTAGGGCGGATCCGTGCTCCAGATCGCCAGCACGTGGTTGATCGATTCGAGGAACATCTCGTTCCTGTCCTGCGACACGATGCCGAGCGCCTCGGCATCGGACTTCAGCGCTCCGGGGCTGATCCCGAACAGGAACCGCCCCTCGAGGATGTTGTCGATCATCGCCACCTGGCCGGCGATGATGGCCGGGTGGTTGAGCGACATGTTGACGGTGCCGCTGCCGAGCACGATGTCCTTCGTGTCGTGGGCGAGGCTGGCGATGAACATCAGACACGAGGTGACGGTCTCGGCCCGGTCGGTGACGTGCTCGCCGATGAACGCCTCGGCGAAACCGAGCCGGTCGGCGAGCAGGATCGCCTCCCGGTCCTCCTTCAGGGTCTCCGCATAGTCCCGCGACGGCGGGTGCAGCGGCATGGTGAAGTAACTCAGCTTCATCGGCGGTCTACCCTGTGCGCACTGCCCGCCCGTTCATTCCGAGGCATGATTGACGAACGCGTCGGGAATGGGTTCGCCCCACTGCGAATCGAGGCCGTCCTCGAACGAGATCAGGTTGGGCGGGTTGTCGCTGTTGAGCCGGTCGGAATCCGTCCAGTGCTCGTGGACCCGGCCCCACGGATCTTTCCAGTAGTCGTAGACCTGGCTGCCCAGGATATGGCGTCCGAGGCCCCAGACATGCTCGTAGCTGTCGAGCTTGCGCATGTGTTCGTGGCCCATGATCACATCGTCGATGTCCTGGACCTCGAAGGCCATGTGGTTGAGCCCCGCCGTGGGGCCGTCGATATAGAGGAAGACGTGGTGGTCCACATACACCTCGCCCCGGTCCACCCGGTTGAACGAGAGGATGATGTTGTCCTTTTCCCCTTCGTAGACGTCGTCGGAGCAGACCAGCCCGAGCGTCTCGCGCACCCAGGCGATCGAACGTTTCAGGTCGGGCGTCATCATCACCGCATGGCCGATCCGCTTGACGTGCGACGGACCGCGGTCGATGCGGGTAAGCTCGCCCTTCCGCGCCAGCCGCTCCGGCCCCATGTTGAGGGCGAAGCGCGGTGTTCCGATCGGATCCAGGTTTTCCATCCCGTGCACGACTTCGATGGTGTAGCCGTTGGGCTCGATCAGGCGCACGCGCTTGCCGCCGCCCGGCTCGTCCATCTCCTCGATCGGCGAGGCGCCTTCGGCCTTCGAGAGGATCTCGAGATCCTCTTCGCTCGCGGCGTTGAAGGCGAGAGAGACGAAACCTGGTTCGCCGAGTTCGGTGATGTGGATGTGGTGTTCGGGGTCGGTCCCGCGCATGTAAAGCGCCGTCTTGGTCCGTTCGGCCCGCACCATGCCGAAATTGGTCAGGAACTCTTCCTGCCGGTCGAGGTCCGGCGATCGTATCCGCCCATAGGCGATATCGGTCACCTTGATCATCGCGTATCTCCCACTCATGGATTGCCGGTGCATCCTTGTGCGGCGATATTAGGAGCAGACGGCCGGTACCGAAAGGTCTACCGCGCCGCAAGTTGGATCGAATACCGCGCCCGGCGCGGAAGGAGGACGATATGGACCTTGGTCTGGCAGGACGGAAAGCCGCGATCTCGGGGGCGAGCGACGGGCTGGGTTACGCCGCCGCGCTCGCGCTCGCCGACGAGGGCTGCAACGTGGCGATCTCCGCGCGCGGACGCGAGCAGCTCGACCGGGCGGCGGCGGCGATCGAGGCGAAGGGGGTGAAGGCCGTCGGCGTCGCCTGCGACATGTCGAGCGAGGCGGGATGCCGGCAATTCGTCGAGGCCGCGGCCGCCGGGCTCGGCGGGATCGATATCCTGATCAACTGCGTCGGCGGGATGACGCCCGGCAACCTCGACGCGCTGACTGCGGAAAACTGGGACGAGATCCTGAACCGCAACCTGATGGCCTATGTCCACACCACCAAGGCCGCCATCCCCCATCTCGAGGACTCCGACGCCGGCAGGGTGCTCAACATATCCGGAATCTCCGGCAAGCAGTTGATGCCGGGCGCGTTCTCGACGGCGATTCCCAACGCCGGGATCAACGCGCTGACCAAGCTGCTGGCGGGCGAACTGGCGGCCAAGGGGATCCTCGTCAACAACCTCTGCCCTGGCCTTGTCGACACGCCGCGGTGGACGCCGCGCCGCGAAGCGATGGCGAAGGTGAGAGGCGCCACCGCCGACGAGATTCTCAAGCAGTTCGCCGGCAACACCATGGTCGGGCGCTGGGGCCGGCCGGAGGAGATCGGCGACGCCGCCGCCTTCCTCGTCTCGCCGCGGAACAGCTACATGACCGGCTCGACGGTTGAAGTGTGCGGCGGCTGGGGCAAGTATTTCTGACCCGCGAAACCGGGAAACCCATTCAGGGACACGACAGACGGAGGGAACCATGGCAGACCAAGGAGTGGCGCACGCGGTCGAAACCTCGGCGGAGCCGGTGCTCAAGCTCAACTTCCTGTCGCACGGCACGCTGGAATCGAAGAACCTCGAGCGGGCGCGTGAATTCTATACCGAATTTCTCGGCCTCCAGGTTGTCCGCACCAGCCCGATCTCGCTCCTGATCCGCCTCGGCGGACCCAATACCATCGCCGTTGTGGAGCAGAAGAACCGGACCGAGGAAATGCCGATGCTCAACCACAACGGGCTCGACGTCATCACCCAGGACGAGGTCGATGCGGCCTACGAGACCGTGGTCGCCGAGGCCGAAAAGTGGGGGCTGCACAGGATCTCCAGACCCAAGTTGCAGCACGGCACCTACAGCTTCTTCTTCTGGGACATGGACAACAATTGCTGGGAGATCCTGACCAACCCGGAGGGCGGTTACAGCTGGCTGTTCGAAGAGGGCGACCAGACCGGCAAGGGGCACCTCGACAGGAAGTTCAAGCGGCCGGGCATGCGGGACTAGCAACCCGGCCGACACAGACACGGGGCGGGGAGGCCGATGGCGGAAAACGCGTCCACGGGGGCAAAGCGATATTCCATGCGCGTCGATTCGCGCGTCTATGCGACGATGCGCGACGGGGTGCGGATCGCGCTTCGCATCTACCGGCCGGACGGGCCCGGGAAATTTCCGGCGCTGTTCGCCGCGTCGCCCTACATGTACGCAACCGACGACATCCCGCATTCGCGCCTTTTCCTGTGGCGGGAGATCGGGCCGGTCCAGTGGTACGTGGAAGAACACGGTTACGCCTATATCCACGCCGATGTTCGCGGGTCCGGCGAGTCGGAGGGCGTCTACAACTTCCTCGACCGGGAGGAACAGCAGGACTACTACGAACTCATCGAGTGGGTCGCCCGCCAGGACTGGTGCGACGGCAATGTGGGCGGGATCGGCCAGTCCTACTATGCCTGGTCGCAGTGGTTCATGGGCATCGTCAACCCGCCGAGCCTGAGGTGCATCGCCCCCTACGACGGCGCCGTCGATCCCTATCGCGGGACCGCCTATCACGGCGGTATCTACTGCGATTTCATGGCCTGGTGGTACAATCTGGTGCGGGTGAACAACCTGCATCGGGCCGCCAACGACCCCGCCGGCAAGACGATGCCGCTGGACCTCGCCTGGGAGTTCCAGCGGCGCCAGACCTACGACGACTGGTGGCGCGAACGGTCGCCTTACGAGCGGCTGGGCGAGATCGAGGTGCCAGTCCTGTCGATCGGCCACTGGGGCAAGATGGGCCTCCACCTGCGCGGCAACATCCTCGGCTACGAGGACGTGCGCGCGCCCAAGAGGCTGGTCGTCACCGGCGCCCGCGACGTGTTCGAGGCGCACGACTATTTCGACCGGATCGACTACCACGAGGCCGAACTGCTGCCGTTCTACGACCGCTATCTGAAAGGTGCGGACAACGGCTACGAGCGCCGGGCGCCGGTCAAGCTCTACGTGCGCGGCGCCGAGGCGTATCGCGACGAACGGGAATGGCCGCTCGACCGCGCCCGCGTCACCCCCTTCCACCTGGCTTCGGGACCGTCCGGGAGCCTCACGTCGATCAACGACGGCCGGCTCGCACCGGAAGCGCCGACCGCCGACGGCGGGGCGACCGGCTATACCTATCCCGATCCCGAATGGAAGTTCGGCGTCGCGGCGATGGGGCCGCAGGGACCCGACCCGATCCGGCGTGTCCTCACCTTCGTCACCGATCCGATGGAAGAGGACCTCGAAGTCACCGGGCCGGCGGTCCTCGAACTCTACGTCTCCTCTACCGCAACCGATACCGACTTCATCGTGAAGGTCGCGGACCAGTATCCGCAGTCCGAGGACGACCGGCGGGCGGGCCTGCAGCCGATGTCGGTGAACCTGTCCAAGGGCTGGCTCCGGGCGTCTCACCGCACCAGGTACGAGGCGCGCAGCACCCCCCACCGGCCCTTCTACACGCATACCGATCCGCAGCCGATCGAGCCGGGGCGGATCTACCGCTACGAAATCGAGGTGATGCCGTTCGCCAACGTGTTCAGGAAAGGCCACCGCATCCGGCTCGAGATCGTCAACGGCGATTCGATGCTGACCGACTCGATCTTCACCCACCAGTATCTCTGGTACAAGGTCGGCACGGACACGTTCCACCACGACGCCGAACACCCGTCGCGGCTGCTCCTCCCGGTGGTGCCGGGGGAGACGGACGACGCCTGATCCGGACCGTCCGGCCGGTCAGTAGCGCGAGAAGGACTGCCCCTCCTTCACGATGCATTCGATCAGGAAGGGTGCGCCCGATTCGGTCGCCGCGATCCCCTGTTCGAGCGCGGGCACGAAGTCGGACGGCGCCTCCACCCGGACCGCGGCGACGCCGAGGCCTTCGGCGACCTTGCGGTAATCGCCGCTGACCGTCATCGCGCCGTATTTCTCGTCCGACACGATCAGCACGTCGCGCTCGGCCGCCATGATGCCGTTGTTGAGCACGACGGTGAGAATCGGAATCCGGTTGCGCGCTGCTGTCTCCAGGTCCATGCCGGTCATCCCGATGGCGGCATCGCCCATGACGTTGATGCAGAGCTTGTCCGGCGCCGCCAGCTTGGCGCCCATGACGAGGGCGAGCCCGTAGCCGAGCTGGGTCGACTTGCCCCAGCCGATGTAGGACCCGGGGACGGTGGTCTCCCACATCGGCAGCAACTGCTCGCGCGGACTGCCCGAATCGTGGGTGATGATGACGTTATCGCGGTCGACGGTGGCCATCAGGTCGCGGATGATCCGATACTGGTTGATCGGGATTTCCCCGGAATCGCGCTCGGCCGCCCATTCCGCCCGCCATTCCTCCTTCACCGCCGCGACCGAACGGGACAGCGCATCGAGCGCTGCCGCATCTCCGCCTCCGCCCTTCAGCGCCCGGACCTCGGCGATCACCGCGTCCAGCACCAGCCCCGCGTCGCCGACCAGAGCGTGGTCGGCGCGGTAGTCCTTGTGGATGTCGTCGGGGTCGTTGGTCGAATGGACGACGGTCTTGCCGGGCGGCACCGACGGCCCGAACGGGGTCCTGGTCAGGCTGGAGCCGACCGCGAAGACGAGGTCGGCGCGGGCGAGGAATTCGAACAGCATCTTCGGGCCGGAACGGGTGCTCGACCCGCAGGCCAGCGGATGGTTCTCCGGCATCGCGCTCTTGCCCGGGTTGGTCGCGACCACCGGCGCCGGAACCAACTCGGCAAGCGCGACCAGACGGTCGCTCGCGCCGGCGTAGAGCACCCCCTGCCCGGCCCACAGGACGGGGTTCTTCGCCGCCACCAGCATTTCGGCGGCCTTGCGGACGGCGGCCGGGTCGGGCGCGGCGCGCTGCGCCACCACGGGTTCGTAGTCGAGCGGGCCGGCGAGCTCCTCCTCCCAGACCTCGGCCGGGATCTCGACCAGAACCGGGCCGCCCTTGCCGGTCCGCATCGCCTGGAAGGCGCGGCGCATCAGTTCCGGCAACTCGTCCACCGCGTGCGCCCGCGCCGACCACTTGGTGACCGGCGCGTAGACCTCGCACGCATCGAATGTCGGGTGGCGATACTGCCGCGACAGGGACTGTCCGGCCGGCAGGATCAGCATCGGCACGTTCTCGGAATAGGCCTGGGCGATGCCGGGAAAGGCGTTCTCGATACCCGGCCCCGCCTGGGCGGCGAACACACCGTTGCGCATGCCGCGGTGGACCCTGCTGTAGCCGTCGGCGAGTCCGACCCCGACCCGTTCCTGCCGGCACAGGATCGGACGGATACCGATTTCCGCGCAGGCCTCGATCAGCGGGTTGCGCGGGTAGCAGGACAGGAACCCCGTCCCTTCGCGCCGCAGGATTTCGGCAATGGCTTCCGCGCCGTTCATGACGCCGCCCTCCTCGCAAGGTCGATCACCGCGGGATCGGGGTCGTCGGCGTGAACCCGCGCCACCTGATCGACGCGCCGGGCGAGCACGGCGCGCTGGTTGAGATAGCCTTTGTCGGTGATTTCCCCCGCATCGATCACCGGCGGCTCGTCCATCAGCAGCGCGCGCGCGATCCGCGTGCTGCTCCCCGGATTCTCGGCGTTGTGGGCGGAGAGCCCGGCGGCGAAACGCTCCCGCACCTCGGGCCGGGCGATCA
The DNA here is from genome assembly GCA_965200535.1 of Alphaproteobacteria bacterium. Classification (GTDB taxonomy): domain Bacteria; phylum Pseudomonadota; class Alphaproteobacteria; order MPNO01; family MPNO01; genus MPNO01. Next base: position 213,313 of record CBDAUF010000001.1, read on the forward strand.
ACTCCGAGATCGGCGCATCGCCGGCGAGGTCGGGGCAGAGAGCGCGGCAACCGGCGATGCTGGGGACGCCGAGCACGCAGATCTCGTTCCGGTCGTGGCCGGTGATGACCGCATCCTGAAGGACGGGCGCGGCGGCCGACACGACCGCGAGGCGAAGCGTGCCGACGGCAACCCAGGTGCCGGTCAGGAGCTTGAAATTCTCCGCCACCCGCCCGTCGAACAGGAGCCCCTTCGCCGGATCGTCCGGATCGAGGAACTTCACCGCGTCGCCGATGCGGAAGAATCCGTCCTCGTCGAACGCCTTCGCGGTGACATCGGGTGCCCGCCAGTATCCCGGCGAGATCGAAACCCCGCGGAACCGCGCCTCCAGCTTGTCGCCGTTGGGAACGACCTTCAACTCGACCCCCGGCAGCGGCACGCCGATATTGCCCCAGTCGTCCGAATCCCAGGTCATGTAGGTGGCGGCCGGCGCGGTCTCGGTCGAACCCAGCGAGGTGACGATCGGCGTCCGCGCGCCGCGCGCCGCGACCGACAGCGCGTCCAGCTTCTCGCGCAGCGACTGGGGCAGCGCGGCGCCGGCAAAGAACAGGATATCGAGGTCGCCCAGCAGGTGGTCGCGCAATTCCGGGTCGGCTTCGAGCGCCTGAACCAGAACGTCGTAACCGCGCGGAACGTTGAGATACATCGTCGGCTTCACGGCGCGCAGGTTGGCGAGCGTCCTGTCGAACAGGGCGGGCACAGGTTTGCCGTCGTCGAGATAGAAGGTGCCGCCGTGGAACAGCGTCGTGTTGAAGCAGAAATTGCCGCCGAACGTATGGCTCCAGGGCAGCCAGTCGCAGATCACTGGCGGACGCTGCAGCAGGAAGGGATAGCTGAAGATCGTCTGTACCTGGTTGCCGCACAGCATGCGCTGGGTGTTGATAACCCCCTTGGGGACCCCGGTGGACCCCGAGGTGAGGAGGATCTTGGCGATCGTGTCGGGGCCGACCTGGGCGAGCCGCGCATCGAGCGCCGGCGTGACCGCCGTCTCCGCCCACGCCGCCAGGCTTTCGGTGCCGTCCGCCCCGTCCCGGCTCAGGATCGTGCAGCCGTCGAGATCGAGGGCGTCCAGCGCGGCGGCGAACGGAGCCGGCGTATCGACGAAGACAATGCCGGGGTCGTGGTGGGCGATCACGCCCTTCAGCTTCTCGAAATCGCGCGACATCAGCGAATAGGCGGGCGAGACCGGCAGCACCGGCACGGAGACGTGCATCGCTCCGAGCAGGAGAAGACCGAAATCGATCCCGTTGTCGCAAAGCACGGCGACGGGACGGTCGGGGCCGTGCCCGCGGTCGATCAACGCCTGTCCGATCGCCGCGCTCTTCGCCGCCGCCGTCGCGTAGTCCAGCCGGCGCCAGCCGCCCCCGCCGTCGCGCTCGGCGAGAAACGTTCGTTCCGGGATCTCGCGCGCATGTTCGCGCAGGACCGCGATCAGATGATCCGGCATCCCGCCGAGCGGCGTCGGATGGGACAGCAGCCAGCCGCCGTCCCCGGTCCGCTGCACCTCGACGGCGGGCGCGGCGAGCGGGGTGCCGGCGAAAGGCGGCTTGGCAGCAACCGCGGTATCGGTCATTGTTGATCCCTCCGGCGGCAAACTTGGAAGCAGCGCTCGCGCCCTGTCAAGCAACCCGCCGCCAACGGCCCGGCGGCGCCCGCCCGCGGTGAAGGGAGCCAAGCGCATGGACGTTACCGCCTACGCCGCTTCGGTCGGCCATTCGGTCTGGTTCAGCCACGATGTGGGCGAGACCTGGAACAGGGCGCACACCAGCACCGGCGGGGTCTACAACGAGTCGCGCTGTTGGTGCCTCTCCGTCCATCCGGACCGGCCGGGCGAAGTCCTGTCCGGCACCGACCAGGGGGTCTATCGCTGGCAGCCCGACGCCGGGCGCTGGGTCTATGTCCCGTCGCCGCTCGACGGGCTGCAGATCCTGCAGATTGCCCAGTCGCCGCACGACGCGGACGTCGTTTTCGCCGGGACCCGGCCCGCCGCGATATTCCGGTCGCTGGACGGCGGCGGCCGCTGGACGCGGCTCGATCTCGGCAACCTGACCGAATGCTGGTTCATCAACACGCCGCGCGTGACATCGATCCGGTTCGATCCGGTGGAACCCGAGACGGTGTGGGTAACGATCGAGATCGACGGGCTCTACCGGTCGCGCGACCTCGGCGAGAGCTGGGAGAAACTCAACCGGGGGCTGGTTTCGGACGACACCCACAACCTCGTCTTCTTCGACGACGACGACGGACGGACGCTGCTGATATCGACCGAGGAAGGGCTGCACCGGAGCACCGACAACGGGGAAAGCTGGCAACTGGTCGAGGTGCCGCAGGTCGCGCCCTGGATCTACATGCGCTGCATCGAACGGCGCGCCGACGATTCGGGCGTGGTGTTCATGTCGGCGGGCGACCGGCCGTCGACCGACCGCGGCATCCTGCTGCGGAGCCGCGACCGCGGCCTCACCTGGGAAGATGCCGGGCTGCCGCGGCCGATCAACAGCACGATCTGGTGGATCGGCACCAACCCGGCCGACCCCGATCTGATCTTCTGCTGCACCATCATGGGCCAGATCTTCCGCTCCACCGACGGCGGCGAAACCTGGCGCAAGATGGACCGCGAACTCGGCGAACTGCGGATGATCGCGTGGCAGCCCGCCACTCGGGAGGCGTGAGTCCGGCGCGGGCGGACAGGCGCGGCTAATCCGGCTGGACCGACTGCGCGCCGAGCTGCGGCCAGGCCGCCGGAGCGCCCGCCTTCTCGATCCGCTCCTCGCGCGGCAGGGCGGGATCCCACTGCAGGGCGATGAAACGCATACCGTTGACCCCGTCCGAATCGTCGGAGCAGAGCCAGACGACGGGCGCGCGCATCACAGCCGGCTGAATCAGCGCATCGCGCGCCACCCCTGAGGCTTCCGGGATCATGCGCGTGTTCACCGGTCCGCCCGGGATCAGGATGTTGGCGGTCACCCCCGTCCCCTCCAGGTCGTGCGCCATGATCCGCGTATGGGCCTCGAGCGCCGCCTTGGAGGGGCCGTAGCAGCCGGCGCCGGCGCGGTACATGGTGTTGAGGCTGGTGGTGATATTGACGATCCGCCCCCTCCCCGCCTCGATCATCGCAGGCGCCGCCGTCCTCGCCATCAATTGTGGGCCGAAGACGTTGACGTCCAGCATCTGCCGCCAGAGCGCATCGTCGAGCTCCCAGAACTTGGGAGGGTTATGGAAGAACTGGTCGCTGATCCGCTCCGGGCCGACGACCGCGTCGTTGACCAGCATGTCGAGCCGGCCGAAGCGGGCCAGCACCGTATCGACTGCGCTCGCCGCCGCATCCGCGCTGGTCACGTCGCAGACGATATCGAGCGCGCATCCCTGCCCCCCAGCCGCCTCGACGTCGCGGGCGGCCGCCTTGAGCACATCCTCGTCGATATCGATCATCGCCACCCTGGCGCCGGCCTCGGCGAGCGCGAGCGACATCTCGCGCCCCATGCCGCGCCCGGCGCCGGTCATCAGCACAGCCTTGCCCTCGAGCACCCTGTCGGCCATTCCGAGCCTCCCGTTCCGTTACCGGTCCCGTCAGGACGAGACGATGGTGATCTGCACCTCTCCGGCGCCGTCGGCGCGGCGGTGGGCGGCGGCGCTCTGGTATTCCTCGGAGTTGAAGCAGGCCTCGGCCGCCTCCAGCGAGGGGAACTCGATCACCACGTGGCGCGAGAAATATTCCGGCCCCTCGAGAACCTTGTACTCGCCGCCGCGGGCGAGGACCTTGGCGTCGTATTTGGCGAGGATGGCGGGAACCTGGTCCGCGTATTTCATGTACTGATCGGGGGTGTTGATCTTGCCGTGGGCGATCCAGTAGGCCGGCATGGCGCTCTCCTCTCTTGTCGGAACGGTGATGGAATGCCGCGCGGAGTCGATCTCCCGCGCCCCGCACCCTATGTTAGCGGCAGCCCATTCATAGCACGGCGCGCGGCGCCGACACATCCGGGGGTAAGGAATGATCGATCTCTATACATGGCAAACGCCCAACGGCCGCAAGGTCTCGATCGCGCTCGAGGAGCTCGGGCTCGACTACGAGGCGCACGCCGTCAACATCGCCAAGGACGAACAGTTCGCGCCGGATTTCCTCAAGATCAGCCCGAACAACAAGATCCCGGCCATCGTCGACCGCGAAACCGGCACCGCGATGATGGAGTCGGGGGCGATCCTGCTCTACCTCGCCGACAAGACGGGCAAACTCATGCCCGCCGACGAGAAGGGCCGCTGGAAGGTCATGGAATGGCTGATGATGCAGATGGGTTCGGTGGGCCCGATGCTCGGCCAGACCCACCATTTCGTAAAATACAACAGCGGAAAGGCACCCTACGCCGAGGATCGCTACCTCAACGAGACCAAGCGGATCTACGGCGTGCTCGACAGGCGGCTCGGCGAGACGCCCTATCTTGCCGGAGACGCATACACCGTTGCCGACATCGCCACCTGGCCGTGGATATCCCGCTACGACTGGCAGACGATGGACCTCGACGAGTATCCCAACGTCAAACGCTGGTATATCGAACTCGCCGACCGGCCCGCGGTTCAGCGCGGCTACGACGTTCCCAACAAGGTGCAGGAAATCCCGCGCCCCTGAACCGTCAGATCAGCAGCAGCAGACCGCCGATTATCGCGCAGTTGGAAAACAGGAACGACTGGTGCAGATGCCGGCGTAGGGGATCCTCGACCTCCCAGAAACGGTGGAATATCGCCGAGGCGAGCACGGTGAACGCGATCAGGATCGCCGCGCCGACCTCGGTCCACACGTCGAGGCCGATCATGACCGCGCCGGCATACTGCATCGCGAAGCCGGTCCAGAGGACGGCGTAGGGCCGGGGAATCCCCTGCGCCGCCATCCGGTCGGCGTGCTGCTTCACCTTCATCGTCGAGTTGATCAGCGCCGTGCCGAGAAAAAGGACGGTGATGAAAAGCTGGCCCAGGATCTCCAGCGGCGTGTGATCGGCGTACACGCCGCGCCCTCAGACCCCGTCCGGCGCGGCAAGGCGCCGCCTGAGTTCCTGCTTCACGACCTTGCCGGTCCCGGTGCGCGGCAGGCTGTCGACGAAGTGGATGTATTTCGGCTTCTTGTAGCTCGCGATGAGGGCGCGGCAGTGCTCGATCAAGGCCTCGGCGCTAACGGCTGCACCCTCCTCCAGGACGACGCAGGCGGCAACCGCCTCGCCGAACGCATCGTCGGGCACCCCGACCACCGCCGCGTCGGCCACCGCCCGGTGCTCGAGCAAGGTGTGCTCGACCTCCTTCGAATAGACGTTGAGACCGCCGGTCACGATCATGTCCTTGGCGCGGTCGACGAAGTAGAGAAACCCGTCCTCGTCGAAATATCCCACGTCGCCGGTGCGGAACCAGTCGTCGTCAAACGCGGCCGCCGTCGCGTCGGGATCGCGGAAATAGCCGCGCATAACGGCATTGCGCCCGGGCTCGCCGCAGCGCACCAGGATCTCGCCCGGCTCACCCCGGGGTGCGTCGGCGCCGCGCGCATCGACGATGCGGATTTCCACGCCGAGGATGGGGCGCCCCGTCGAGGCGGGTTTCGCAGCCTGCTCGTCCGGCCTGAGTCCGGCGACGAAGCCCGCCTCGGTCTGGGCAAGGAAGGTGTAGAGGCCGACATGGGGCAGCGCCGCCGCCAGGCGCTCCTTCAGGGCCACCGGGAAAACCTCGCCGGTCGCGCTGATCAGGCGGAGGGACGCTGCCGCCTCGGGCCGTTTCTCGAACTCGGGCGCCATCATCCGGAAAACAGTCGGCACGCCGCCGGCGATGGTCACCCTCTCGCGCTCGATCAGGGAAACCGCCTCTGCCGCGTCGAAGCGCGGCTGCATGACCAGACGGCAGCCGGTGACCATCATGTTGGCGAGCCGCCCGAGCCCGGTCCGGTGCGCCATCGCCGTGGTCGCCAGCACCACATCGTCCTCGGAAAGCCCCCATTCGACCACGTTGGCGAGGCTTGCGAAGACGATATTCGCGTTGGTTCCCACCGCGCCCTTGGGCCGCCCCGTCGTCCCCGAGGTATAGGCGATCATGCAATCGTCCCGGGCCGCGGGCGGGCTCGGCGGCGGCGCCGGGGAGCCGGTATCGAGAAACTCCGGAAAGCTCTCCTCCCCCGGCTCGGGATCGCCGACGACGAGGCGCAGCACGCCGGGCAGACCGTCCGCTGCCGCGGCGACGGCTGAGCGCATGTCCGCGCTGTAGACGATTGCGCCCGGCTCGCAATTGCCGACGATGTAGGCGATTTCCTGCGGCGTCAGCCGCGTCGACAACGGCACGATGAGCGCTCCCAGCTTGAGCGCCGCCGCCATCGCCTCGACCAGTTCGATCTCGTTCGGCATGGCGACAGCGACCCTGTCGCCGCATCCGATCCCCCGCCCGGCGAGGGCGTTGGCGAGCCGGTTGGCGCGCCCGTCGAGTTGGGAGAAAGTCAAGCGGCGGTCCCCGCAGACCAGCGCCACCCTCGCCGGGTAGCGCTGCGCGTTATGCGCGAGCAGGGTTGCGAGCTTCATCGCACCTCTGTGTTCCCGCCCCTCAGCCCTCGTCGGGCTCGAAGGCGAAGTAGCTGATATCCTCGTTCATCTCCTCGAATATCGCTCTGACCCGCATCCCGATGCTCACGTCATCCGGTTCGACGTTCACGATGTTGCCGATGATTCGCACCTTTTCGTCGAGTTCGATCAGCCCGACGATGTAGGGCGTGCGATCCTCGAAACCCGCGGTCGGCACGTGGGTGACGGTGAAGGAATAGACCGCGCCCTTGCCCGAGGTCTCGCGCCATTCGAGGTTGCGTTTTCCGGTCGCGGTCGAGATCGCGCGCGGCCAGAACTGGTAGCGGTCCGCATCGGGATCGTATTGCAGGGCGAGCTTGCCGCGCCTGGCGGCATCCCAGAAGAACCGGGTGTTGGCCGTGGGGCGCGGGACCGGACGCGGCTTGGGGGCTGGCTTGTTCATCTCCGAAATCCTTCTTGCGATCTCTATCCGACCAGGATCATCGCGTTGCTGGTCCCCCAGTTCCGGCCGTAGGGAATCACGCCGATGCCGGTGACCATCGCGTTGGCCGGGTCGGGAACCTGGCGTTCGCCCGCCTCTCCCATGAGCTGGCGCACGGCCTCGACCAGATTCAGTCCGCCGCCGGCGAGGCCGGGCTGGCCGCAGCCGATCTGCCCGCCGCCGGTGTTGATCGGCAGCGCACCGGTCGGCGAGATGTCTGTGTCGCGCAGGAACTGCGAGCCCCGACCGCGGTCGCAGAACCCGATCTGCTCGAGCTTCAGCATCACCGCGATGAGGAAATCGTCATAGGGGTGGAACATCGAGACATCGGCCGGCGTCATGCCCGCCCTCGAAAGCGCTTCGGGGCCGGCCACCGAAAAACCGGTCTCGGTGATGTCGGGCGTCTGGTCGGCGCAGGCGAAGTTGGAAATCTCCGAATACGCCACAGGATAGACGCGGTTCTCGAAACCGAGTTCGCGGGCGCGGTCGATCTTCATCATTATCAGCCCGTTGGCGCCGTCGCAGAACATCACCGAGTCCAGCAGCCGCAGCGGCGTCGAGACCAGGCGCGAGTTGAGGTAGTCGTCGACCGTGATGCGCTGGCGAAACTTCTCGTAGGCGTTTTCGTTGACCGCGGCCCCGTTTCGCTGGGCAACCGCCAGCGCGCCGAGCCCGGAAAAATCGAGGTCGTACTGCGCCATGTAGCGGTTCATCAGCAGGCCGAACGCGCCGGGCGGACCCTGGATGCCGGTCGGCTCCCAGAATTCGTTGCGGTAGGAGCCGTAGACGGCCGACCACTTGGTCGACGGCGCGTCGGCGCCGATCAGCATCACCGTCTCGCAAAGATCGTTCTGCAGCGCCATGGCCGCGCGGGCGACATTGCCGATCGCCGACGCGCCGCCGATGTCGGTGGTCTGGAGCCAGCGCGGCGTGAAGCCGAGATAGTCGGTGCAGTAGTTCGACCAGAACGGGTTGCCGCACTCGCTGAGCGGTACGGTGAAGGTGACTCCGTCGATATCCTTGGGCGCGAGGCCGGTCCTGGCGAACAGTTCCTCCGCGACCTCGGCGGCGAGTTCATAGGCCGTCTTGCCGGTCCTGCGGCCGATCGCGGTCTCTCCGTAGGCGACGATGCAGACGTCCTGCGCTGCGAGATAGTTCCTTGCCATTCGGCGGTCTTCCTCCTGTCATACGCATGTCGGCGGGTTGTCCGAGTGCGTTGTCCGAGTCTACCCGGTGCGCGGCGCGTGCGCCGCCGATCAGGCCGCTTCGCCGTCCGCGGTATCCCCCTCCTCGCCGCCCATGGCGGCGGCGATCGCGGAATGCTGCGTCTCCAGCCAGCCGGGATCCGCGCGCCCGGCGTCGGTGATCCGGACCTCGAGCGCGAGCTTCGCCGGCGCCGCGAGGACCAGGATCCGGTCGGCCATTTCAAGCGCATCATCGATCCGGTGCGTAATCAGCACGCAGGTCTTGCCGAGGCGGCGCACCAACTCGGTGAAGTCCGCGCGCAGCGCCTTCGAGGTCACGTGGTCGAGCTGGCTGAAGCTTTCGTCGAGCAGGACCAACGCCGGGTCGACGCAGAGCGCGCGGGCCAGCGAGACGCGCTGGCGCATGCCGCCGGAAAGTTCGTGCGGATACTTCCGCACGTTCTCCTCGCCGACGATCTTCACGTTCCGCAGCCACTCGATCGCGCGCCGGCGCTGTGTCGCCTTGTCGTAGCCGAGGATTTCGAGGCCGAGAGCGACGTTTTCCCACGCCGTCCGCCAGGGCAGGAGGCGGTCGGTCTGAAAACTCACCGCAAGCTTGCCGCGCAGGTCGCGGAACTGCCGATAGGGATCGAGCCCTTCGACCTTGACCGTCCCCCTGGTCGGCTCGAGCACGCCCATGATCATGTGGAGCGCGGTCGACTTGCCGGCCCCGGTGCGCCCGAGCAGGGCGACGATCTCGCCTTCCATGACCTTGAACGAGAGATCGAGGACCGCGGCGTGCGCGCCGAAATACCGGTCCACGCCATCCACCTCGATCACCGGGCGCGGCGCCGAGACGGTCACCGGACCGTGACCTCGGGCCGCCATTTGAGAAGCCGCTTCTCGGCCCAGGCGACAATCGCCTGGACCCCGAGATTGACGATCACCAGAAGGATGGTCCAGCCGATCACCCCCTGCATGTTGAGCTCGTCCTGGGCCAACCCCATGCGCGCGCCCATGCCGGTATTGACGCTGACCAGTTCGGCGAACGCCGTCATCCGCGCCGCGTAGCCGATGATCGACTTCGTGGTCATCAGGATATAGGGCACGATGTGCGGCAGGATCAGGATACGGAAGACCTGCCACCTGCCGGGGCGAAACGTCTCCACCACCTCGACCAGGTCGGTGGAAAGCGCCTTGATTCCGTCATAGACGTTGAGCGCGTAGAACGGGATCAGGATGACCGCGAGGATGAAGAACACCCGTTCCTCGGTGCCGCGGAACCAGAAGATCGCGAACAGCATCCAGGAGAGCGCCGGCACGCCGGTGAAGATCACCACCAGCGCCTTGATGAAAGGCTCGGCCGGACGGAAGATTCCCATCACGACGCCGATCAGCGAGCCCGCGACGAGCGAAAAGGCCACGGCGACGAGAAGGCGCAGGATGGTCGTGACGATGTGGATGGAATCCTCGGCCAGGATCGTCACGATTTCGCCGGCGGTCAGCACCGTCGACGGCATGATGTAAACCGGCGCGAACCAACTCCACGCCTCCATGCCGAACGCGATCAGGCCGATGACGACGATGCTGGCGATGAGGTCGCGCTTGAAGTAGTTGCGCTCCCCGCCCCGCCCCGCCCCGGGTTCCTCCGCGGCCGCGGCGGCGCCCGGGCCGATCCGCGTATTCATGGCGTGCCGTCGCGATCAGGCCGCGAAGTAGGACTCCGGCACCTTCTGGGGCAGCGCGCCCGCCTTGTGCATGATGTCGCCGGCGAAAAGGATGTCCTCGCGATTCTTCTCGACCGACATCGGGCGCATCTTGAACTGCAGCCTGCCCGAATCCATCGCCGTCTTGAGCACCGCCGGGTCGATCTTGACCGACGGCCCGAGGGCCTGGAACTCTTTCGGGTTGGCCATGATCCACTCGAAGCAGTCGGTGTAGACCTTGACCGCCCGCGCGATGGTGTCGGGCGGCACGTCGCCGAGCGCCTTGCGGTTCACCCCGATACAGAAATAGGGCTGATCGCGCCCGGTATGGCTGCGGTAGAAATCATTGATGTTGAGGAACACCTTGGAACCCGGGATCTTGTGCAGGCCCACCGAGAGCGAGTGTTCCCAGACGATCGCGGCGTCCGCGCGGTTGGCGGCCACGATGCTGATCGTCGCCGGCGGGTTGGGCGCATTCTGGATCCTGACATCCTTGTCGAAGTCGAGATTGCCGAACACCTTGGCCCAGGTCTTGGCCATCTTGAAGGTGCCCGAGACCTGCATCGCGGCAACGGTCTTGCCCTTCAGATCCTCAAGCGAATCCGGCCCGTCCTTGCGCGCGAACATCCCGGCCAGGGTGCCGGTCGACACAATGCCGATGATATGCATCGGCGCGCCCTTCATATGCATCTTGGCAAACGAATCCCAGGTGCCGACGCCGATCTGGAAATTGCCCTTGAGCATATCGGCGTAGTAGGTGCCGAGCCGGTTGTAGACCCGGAAGGAATCGAACTTGAGATCGTGTTTCTCGTCGAACCTGTTGTTGAACAGCACCTGGTTCTGAAGGTTCGACCAGCCGCCCGCCAGGGTCGCCGTCTTCAGGGTGGTCGGCTGCGCCCCGAAGGCCAGGTTGGGCGCCGCGATGACGCCGGTGCCGAGCGCGAGCCCGCCGCCGACCGCACCTTCGAGAAAACGCCTGCGCGATACCGATTCGTCCATCTCCATCCTCCCCTCGCCGCCCGGTTCGAGTCGGGCTCCGGTTGTGGCAGTATCATGGACCAGTTCCCGGACGGCGTCCATAACGGCCTCCCGGGCGAAGCATCCGGCAGAGGCAGGCAGACGTGTTTCGCGAGGATGGAAAGAAGGACGCGGCGTTCCGCGCCGAAGTGCGCAGCTGGCTCGAGGACAACCTGCCGGCGGCGCTGCGGGGGCGGACGGACCGGCCGCCGCCGGACCAGATCATGCCGTGGTATCGGGCGCTCTCCGGCCGCGGCTGGATCGCGCCGCACTGGCCGAAGCGGTACGGCGGAATGGGCGCCAGCCTCACCGAGCAGATCATCCTGTCGGAGGAACTCGCACGGATCTCCGCGCCGCAGCTTCCGATCCAGGGGATCAACCATATCGGCCCCATACTGATGCGTTACGGCACCGCGGCGCAGAAGGCCCGTCATCTGCCGCCGATTCTCGCCGGCGATGTCATATGGGCGCAGGGCTATTCGGAACCGGGCGCCGGATCGGACCTGGCCAGCCTCACGACCCGCGCGGTGCTGCGCGGCGGCCGTTTCATCGTCACCGGCCGCAAGATCTGGCAGACATGGGCGCACCACGCCGACTGGATGTTCGCCCTGGTGCGGAGCGATCCGGAAGCGAGAGCGAAGCAGGCCGGTATCAGCTTCATCCTGATCGACCTGAAAACGCCCGGCATCGACATCCGGCCGATCGCCACGATCGCCGGGGAAGAGGAGTTCTCGGAGATCTTTCTCGACGAAATCCCGGTGCCGGAAGACAACCTCGTCGGTCCGCTCCACGGCGGCTGGAAGGTGGCGACCGCACTGCTCGCCAACGAGCGGCTGTTCACGTCGAATCCACAGTATGCGCTCGAAGTCGTGCAGCGGATCAAGGCGGTCGCGAGGCGCACCGGCATGGACCGCGACCCGGTCTTGCGCGACCGCCTGGCGGGCCTCGGCATCGACATCGCGGTACAGGCGGCGATGTTCTGGCAGGCGGTCGACCTGATGGCGAACGGCAGGGAACTCGGCCCCGAAGGATCGACGATGAAACTGGTCGCGACCGAGAACCTGCAACGCGCGACGGACCTGTTGATCGAGGCGGCGGGTCCGTCGGGTGCGGACGCCGGCGCTATCGCGACCGACGCAGGCGCGGTCGATGCGACCGGCATCTTCCTGCAGTCGCGCAGGGCGACGATCTACGGCGGGTCGAGCGAGATCCAGCGCAATGTGATCGCCAAGCGCGTGCTCGGACTTCCCGGCGGTTAGCGCAGCCGCCGCGCCGCGATTACCCCGCGCCGGAGCAATTGTGGTAGACTGCGCGGAGCACGCCGCATCGAGGAAATGCCATGCCGGTCCAGGTCGACAGGAGCCGCCCGATCAGGGACACCCGGATTTTCGGCGGTGAGGAATCGCGCCGGGGATACCGGATCAACAAGTTCGCGATGTCGCTGGCGAGGCCGGAAAACCGCGACGCTTTCAAGGCCGACGAGGAAGCCTACATGGCGCGGTGGGACCTCGACCCGGCGGAGAGGCAGGCGGTTCGCGGCCGGGACTGGCGCACGATCCTGACCGACCTCGGCGGCAACATCTACATGATCATCAAGATCGGCGCGGTCACCGGCCACGGCCTCTATCAGATCGGCGCCCACCAGCGCGGCGAGACCTACGAGGAGTTTCTCGCCACGCGCAATGCCTCGGGCGCACGTTAGGCCGGGCGATGGCGAGGATCGTTGCCGGCATCGGGACGTCGCACGTCCCCTCGATCGGTGTCGCCTACGACCAGGGGCGCACCGGGGAACCTGCCTGGAAGCCCCTGTTCGACGGCTACCAGCCGGTCAAGGACTGGCTCAGGGAGGAGGCCCGGCCCGATATTGCGATTGTCGTGTACAACGACCACGGCAGTTCGTTCTTCTTCGACAAGTACCCGACCTTCGCCATCGGCGCGTCCGATCTCTACCCGGTGGGCGATGAAGGCTGGGGCCGCCGGCCGCTGCCCGACTTCCCCGGCGATGCGGCATTCTCGTGGCATCTCGCCGAGGCGCTGGTCTACGACGAATTCGACATGACGGTTTGCCAGGAGCTCGCGGTCGAGCACGGCTTCATGGTGCCGATGCATCTCTGCTTTGACCACAACGGGGGCTGGCCGGTGACCGTCGTCCCGGTCGCGGTCAACGTGATCCAGCACCCGCTGCCGACCGCCGCTCGCTGCTGGAAGCTGGGGGAGGCGCTGCGCCGCGCGGTCGAGAGCTTCCCCGGCGACCGGCGCGTCGCGGTCTTCGGCACCGGCGGCATGTCGCACCAGTTGAACGGCGCCCGGTTCGGCCATCTCAACCCGGACTGGGACAACAGCTGGCTCGACCGGATCGAGACCGACCCCGCGGCGCTGGCTGCCCTGACCCATCAGGACATCATGGAAGCCGCCGGGGCGGAAGCGGTCGAATTGATCATGTGGCTGACCATGCGCGGCGCGCTGTCGCAGCGGGTCCGCCGCGTGCATCGAAACTACTACGCACCGATGACCACCGGCATGGGGCTGATCGCGCTCGAGGACAGCGCGTAGCCGGGGTACGGCCGGATGGCGCGCAGGACCGTGATCACCGGCGGCAGCGGCAGGCTGGGCCTGGTGACCGTCAAGGCGATGATCGGAGCCGGCTACGAGGTGCTCAGCCTCGATGCGGCGGCGCCCCGCGAGAAGCTGTGCGAGTGCTGGACCGCCGACCTGACCCGGTCGGGCGACCTGTTCGAAGCGCTGGACGGCGCCGATTCCGTGATCCATCTGGCCGCCTACCAGGCACCCAACGAGGCCGCCGACAGCATCGTCTTCGCCAACAACGTCAACGCCTCCTACAACGTTCTGAGGGCAGCGGCGGCAACCGGCGTGCGGCGCGTGGTCATGGCATCCAGCGTCGCGGCGTACGGGTTTCTCTACGCCCCGGAGATGCCGATGCCCGAGCTTCTGCCGCTCGACGAGAGCCATCCCTGCCGGCCGCTCGATCCCTATGCGCTCTCCAAGGTGTTCGGGGAGCAACTGGCCGATTCGTTTGTCGCCGCGGGAGACATGTCGGTCGCCAGCCTGCGCATCACCGGCGTCAATTTCGACCCGTCCTATGCTTCGATACGGGAGCGCTGGGCCGATCCGGGAGCGCGGCTGGGAAGCTTCTGGAGCTATGTCGACGTCCGCGACGCGGCGGACGCCTGCCGCCTCGCCGTGGAGACCGATATAGCGGGCCACCGCGTCTTCAACATCGCGGCCGAAACCAGCCGCGATCCGACGCCGACGGATGAACTCGTCCGCAGGTTCCTGCCGGAGACCCGCGTCCGGGGCGGTGTGTCGGGATGCTGGAGCGGGGTCGACAGCACCCGGGCCCGCGCGGAACTGGGGTTTGTCGCAAGGCACCGCTGGCGGGACTATCTGCAGCCGGACGGCTCGCCCCGTACAGATCCGGAGAAAGGGACGGAATCATGAAATTCGAACGCATCACGAGCCCGGCCGCCCCGGAGCTCGGCCCGCAGTCGCTCTCCAATTGCAAGAAGGTCGGCAACCAGGTGTTCATCTCCGGCCTGTTGTCGTGGGACGAAGACCAGAACGTAATCGGCGTGGGCGACGCCTATCTTCAGGCGAAAACCATATTCACCCAGATGCAGGCATTGATCGAGGCGGCCGGCGGAAAGATGAACGACATCGCCAAGGTGACGATGTTCACCACCGACATGCGCTACCAGCCCGACATTTGGCGGGCGCGGCGCGAATTCTTCACCGGAGATTTTCCATGCTCGACACTGGTTTGCGTTTCCCAGTTGTTCAAGCCCGAGGCGGTGATCGAGATCGAGGCGATCGGCGTGATCGGCGCCGGCGAAGACTGAGCCGCGGCGGGCAGAAGGGGGGAATCGATGGATAGTTTGCTCGTTGCCGTCGCGGTGGGGCTCGTCGTCTGGCTGTTGATGCGCCGTGCGGCCTATGCGCGCGCGCGCCGGCAGATGGCGGCGCGGCAGTCCGCAAACGGAAGCACGCCGGCGGAGAACCCGCAGAACACGATGCCCCGCCTCGGCATGCCCGGCACCATCACCCGGGCGCAGATGAACGCGCTCAGGGCGAACGACGTCGAAACGATGCGCCAGTGGAGCAAGGAGGAGGCGCAGCTCATCCTCGACACGATCGACTATTTCCGCGCGGTCATCCTGGAAGAGACCGGCGACGACGACCCGCCGCTCGAGGTGCAGAACCGGCTGCTCGGCTTCATTCTCACCGATGAGGAATTACGCGACTCGATTCTCGAATGGAGCCTCAACCGGACCCGGGAGGAAGAGGAAGCGGACCGCATCGTCCCGCCGCGCGACAAAACCTACCGGCGGGTCGCCGACGAAATCGCCGAACTTTGGGAGGCCGGCGCCGGGGAGGAATGACCGGCGGGTTGAAGACCGAAGATTTCGACTTCGACCTGCCGGAGGGCGCCATTGCCGACCGGCCGGCCGAGCCCCGCGAACGGGCGAAGCTTCTGGAAGTGGGCGAGGCCTTGCGCGACCGCAGCGTCGCCGACCTGCCGGACCTGTTGCGCGCGGGCGACGTGCTGGTGGTCAACGACACCAAGGTCATTCCCGCCCGCATCGTCGGCAGGAGAGGAGAGGCGCGCGTCGAGGCGACGCTCTTGCGGGTCGTCGACAGCGGACCGGACGGCGAGATCTGGAGTGCGCTCGCGCGGCCGGCGCGCCGCCTCCGCGCAGGCGACGTGCTCAGGATTTCGGCGTCATTCCAAGCCCGTGTCGAGGGCCGCGCGGAGGGCGGCGAGATCCGCCTCCGCTTTCCGCCGGAAACCGATGTGCTGGCCGCTCTCGAAGATTTCGGCGAAACGCCCCTTCCGCCCTACATCCGCAGATCCGGCGGAACGGACGAGCGCGACCGTGCGGACTACCAGACCGTTTACGCCCGTGCGCCCGGCGCGGTCGCGGCGCCCACCGCCGGCATCCACCTGACCCGAACTCTGCTCGCCGAGATCGCCGACCGCGGGGTCGAAATCGCCGCGGTGACGCTCCATGTCGGCGCGGGCACCTTTCTTCCGGTGAAGGCGGAGCGGGTGGCGGACCACAGGATGCACGCCGAATGGGGAGAAATACCGCCCCGCGCTGCGGCGGCGATCCGCCGCAGCCGGGAGGCAGGCGGCCGCGTGGTCGCGGTCGGGACGACATCTCTCCGGCTCCTGGAATCGGCGGCGGACGGGGCGGGCCATGTCGGAACCTTCCGCGGCGATACCCGGCTTTTTATCGTGCCGGGGTACCGTTTCCGGGTCGTCGATGCGCTGTTGACCAACTTCCACCTGCCGCGCTCGACCCTGTTCATGCTGGTCGCGGCGTTTTCCGGGCTGGAGCGGATGAAGGCGGCCTACGCCCATGCCGCGGCCGCCGGTTACCGCTTCTATTCCTACGGCGACGCCACCTTTCTCCACCGCGCGGAGACCGGCTGATGGGGGTCTCGTTCTCCATCCTCGCACGGGACGGCGCGGCGCGGCGCGGGGTGCTGGAGACCGCTCACGGCACCGTGCAGACGCCCGCCTTCATGCCGGTGGGAACCGCCGGGACGGTCAAGGGCATGATGCCCGAGGCGGTGGCGCTCGCCGGCGCCGACATGATCGTCGCCAACACCTACCACCTCATGCTGCGGCCGGGGGAAGAGACCGTCGAGCGTCTGGGCGGTCTCCACCGCTTCATGAACTGGCGCCGGCCGATCCTCACCGACTCCGGCGGTTACCAGGTCATGTCGCTCGCCGAACGGCGCACCATCGACGAGGACGGCGTCCTCTTCCGCTCCCACATCGACGGAACCCGGCACCGGCTCACCCCCGAGCGTGCGGTGGACATCCAGCGCCGGCTGGGCAGCGACATCTCCATGGTGCTCGACGAATGCACGCCCTTTCCCGCCGCGCCCGGCGAGGCGGCGGATTCGATGCGGCTCTCGATGCGCTGGGCCGCGCGCTGCAGGACGGCGTTTCGCGGGCAACCCGGCAAGGGCCTGTTCGGGATCGTCCAGGGCGGCGTCTACGGCAGTTTGCGGCGGGAATCGGCGGCCGCCCTGATCGACATCGGCTTCGACGGCTACGCGGTCGGCGGGCTCGCCATCGGCGAGGGCCAGGAAACGACCCTCGGCGTCCTCGACGAAACCCTGCCGGCGCTGCCGGACGACGCGCCGCGCTACCTGATGGGCGTCGGCACACCGTCGGACATCGCGGGTGCGGTGCGGCGCGGCGTGGACATGTTCGACTGCGTGATCCCGACCCGCTCGGGGCGGACAGGACGCGGCTACACGGCCGCGGGCACGATCAACATTCGCAACGCGCACCACGCCGGCGACCCCTCGCCCATCGATGCGGACTGCTCCTGCCCGGTGTGCGCCGGCTACAGCCGCGCCTATCTCCACCACCTGTTCAGGGCGAAGGAGATGCTCGGGCCGATCCTGCTGACGACCCACAACGTCTACCATTACCAGCGGCTGATGGCGGGGCTGCGCGCAGCCATCGAGGACGGGCGGCTCGGGGCGTTCGCGGCCGGGCTCGCCGCCTGCGACCAACCGGAAGAACCGGCATCGTGACCGCCTCTCCTTTGCGGCAGGAAGCGAGAGACGCGATCCGGGAGCGCGCGCTCGCGCAGGGGTTCGACGCGGTGGGGTTCTCGGACGCCGCGCTCGGCGAAGAGACGAAGCGGCGCCTCGCCGAGTTCGTCGCCGCCGGCCATCACGGCGACATGGGCTGGCTCGCGGCAAATCGGGACCGCCGCGGCGATATCGCGCGGCTCTGGCCGGAGGCGAGATCGGCCGTGGTCGTCGGACTCAACTACGGCCCGACCGACGATCCGCTCGCCTCGCTGGAACGCTGCGACCGGGCGACGATTTCCGTCTACGCCCGGGGGCGCGACTATCACGAGACGATGAAGAAGAAACTCCGCCTCGTCGCGCGCTGGATGCACGAGACGCTCGATTGTCAGGTCAAGCTGTTTGTCGATACGGCGCCGGTGATGGAAAAGCCGCTGGCCGCGCGCAGCGGACTCGGATGGCAGGGCAAACACACCAACCTGGTGTCGCGCCGGTTCGGCTCCTGGCTGTTCATCGGCGAGATACTGACGACGCTGGCGCTTGCGCCTGATCCCCCGGGGTCGGACCGCTGCGGATCCTGCCGGCGTTGCCTCGACATCTGCCCGACCGACGCCTTTCCCGCGCCCTACAGGCTCGATGCGCGGCGCTGCATTTCCTACCTCACCATCGAACACAAGGGCCATATCGCGCCGGAGTTCCGCGCGGCGATGGGCAACCGGATATTCGGCTGCGATGACTGCCTCGCCGTCTGCCCGTGGAACAAGTACGCGGATGCGGCGGCGCAGAGCGCGCTTTTTCCGCGCGTCGAACTCACCGCGCCGCGGCTCGCCGAACTGGCGGCTCTGGACGATGCGGCCTTTCGTCAGGTCTTCGCGGGCTCGCCGGTCAAACGGATCGGACGCGACCGCTTCGTCCGCAACGTCATGATCGCGGTCGGCAACAGCGGCGACCCGGCGCTGGCCGGGGCCGCACAATCGGCTCTTGCCGACCGATCCCCTCTGGTCCGCGCGATGGCGGTCTGGGCGCTCTCGCGGCTCCTGCCCGGAGGCGCGTTCTCCCGGCTGCGGGAACGCCACGGCGCCGCAGAGGCCGACGAGGCGGTTCGATCGGAATGGGCGGGATGCTAGATTGCATCTCATGACGCGCGCACGGCACCAGATCGATCGGCGGCTTTCGGTGGCGCCGATGATGGACCGGACGGACCGGCACTTCCGGTATTTCATCAGGCTGCTGGCGCCCCGGACCCTGCTCTACACGGAGATGATCCCGACCGGCGCGCTCCTCCGCGGGGACCGCGAGCGCTTCCTCGGGTTCGATCCGGCGGAACGCCCGCTGGCGCTCCAGGTGGGCGGCAGCGATCCGGACGAACTCGCCCGCTGCGCCGCGATAGGCGAGGACTGGGGCTACGACGAGATCAACCTCAACCTCGGCTGCCCGAGCGAACGGGTGAGCGAGGGCGGGTTCGGCGCGCGCCTCATGGGCGAGCCGGAGCGGGTTGCCGACTGCGTCGCAGCGATGCGCGGGGCGACCGGCCTGCCGGTCACGATCAAGACCCGGATCGGCATCGACGACCGCGACGATTACGACTTCCTCGCTGGCTTCGTGGACCGCCTCGCCGAGGCCGGGATCGAAGTCTTTATCGTTCACGCACGCAAGGCGCTGCTGTCCGGGCTGAGCCCCAAGGAGAACCGGGAGATCCCGCCGCTCCGCTACGATGTCGTGCACCGGCTGAAGCGGGAGCGGCCGGCGCTGCGCGTGATCGTCAACGGCGGATTTGTCGCGGCAGACGCGGCGCTCGCGCAACTGACGCGGGTCGACGGCGTGATGATCGGCCGCGCCGCCTACGACAACCCTTTCCTGCTGGCCCGAATCGAGGCTGCGCTGCACGGCCGCGACGCACTTCCCGACCGCACCGCTGCGATCGAGGCCTATGCCGGTTACGTCGATGCGCAGCGTGCACGGGGCGTACCGCTCCGGCGCATGACGCGCCATGCGCTCGGCCTCTATCGGGACGTTCCGGGTGCGCGCGCCTGGCGCCGGGCGCTCAGCGAAGGCGCCCGCCGGCCGGGCGCGACCGGTGCGCTGCTGCTCAGCGCCTTGCGGCTGATCGACAACCCGGACCGTCTTGCCGCCTGATCCCGCCTGGAAAAAGCGAGACCGACATGACCGTGACGATCTACCACAACCCGCGATGCAGCAAGTCTCGGGCGACCGTCAAACTGCTCGAGGAACGCGGCATCGCGTTCGAGACGATCGAATACCTCAAGACCCCGCCGGACGCGGAGACGCTCGACGGGCTGCTCGACATGCTGGGCATGGAGCCGCGCGACCTGATGCGCCGGAAGGAAGCGCCGTACAGGGAAAACGGGCTCGACGACCGGGGCCTCGGCCGCGGCGCTCTGATCGCGGCGATGATTGCCAACCCGATCCTGATCGAACGGCCGATCGTCGTCGCCGGCGGCAAGGCGGCGCTCGGCCGGCCGCCGGAAGCGGTGCTCGAAATTCTCTAACCGCTGCCGATCACCGCGACGCACTCGATCTCGACCAGCAACCCGTCCTGCAGCAACCGCGGCGACGTGACGGCGGTCGATGCCGGCATGTTGCCGGTAAATGCCTCCGACCGCGCCTGGGAATATTCGGCATAGCGGCCGATATCGGTCAGGAACGCGTTGATCTTGACCACATCGTCCATCGTCGCCCCGGCCTCTTCCAGAACCTGCCGGATGTTGGCAAAGGTCTGGCGCGACTGGGCGAGCATGTCGTCCTCGCCGACGATATTCCCGTCGGGATCCCAGGCGACGCTGCCCGATACATAGACCGTATCGCCGACCTTGACGGCGGAATGGAACGGAAATTTTCTGGCCCACGGCCAGTCCGGATTGATCTCGACCCGCTTCGGCATGGTTCGCTCCTGTTCTCGACTTCCCTCTATTCCGCCGCGCTCGCGGCCCCGGCCGGGGACGCCTCGGCGGCTTCGGCGGCCGCCGCCCGGTCGATCAGCGCCCGGGCGGCGATGAGGCCGGCATCGGCGTTGGTGTTGACGACCGGCCGGTCGTCCCAGTTCGCCTGCTGCAGTTCCAGCACTTCCCAGTCCTGTTGAAACGCCTTCATCACCTGGCGGAAATGCAACTCGGTGCGCGCCTCGGTGACGGGTTTGATGTTGCAGGCATTGGACCAGAAATAATGGCACGTGGTCTCGGTCTCGGGCGTGATGAAGTTGAGGTTGCGGAAAGCGAACCCACCTTCGGGTTCGGGATGGTCGATGCTCGAGAAGCCGAAATCCTCGCCCTTCGCGGCGCCGGGTGCGGCGCCGACGAGGAGGCGCACCGCGCACGGCGGGCGGAACTCGTTGATCGCCCAGCGGTCGACGATGAAATCTTCTTCCCAGCCCATCATCAGCCTGTAGGTCGGCGGCGCCGGGTTGCCGACCATCCAGCGCGCGACGGTCACCGAGGCGTCGGTCCTGACGGTCCGGACGCTCGCCCTTTCGGCGATAGCGGCGGTGCCGATCGTGGTCGCGTGCACGAAGGCGAGATGCGACTGGTCCAGAAGGTTGTCGATGACCAGGCGGTAGTCGGCGTTGAGATGGAAATACGCCCCCCTGTCGCCCCAGTCCGCGCTGACGCGCCAGGGAAAGGGGACGATCAGATCCTCGTCCGCCCGCGCCGGATCGCCGAGCCAGACCCAGATCCAGTTGTAGCGCTCCACCGCCGGATAGGCGCGCACCCGCGCGTCCGGCGGGATCGCGGTCTGTCCCGGCACACGCCGGCAGACGCCGGTGCGGTCGAATTCGAGCCCGTGATAGTGGCAGCGCAGCCGGTCGCCGATCACCTCCCCCTTCCTGAGCGGCATCCTTCGGTGGCAGCAGCGATCTTCGAGGGCGACCGGCTCGCCAGCCTCGGTTCTCCACAGGACGACGGACTCGTTGCAGATGGTGCGCGCGAACGGTTTTCTGTTCACCTCTTCGCGCTGGGCCGCGACATACCAGCAGTTCTTCAGGAACATGCGACGGTCCCTCTCGAGGCGCCGGCGAGGCCGCGATCAGTGCTCTGTCATCAGCCGGCCGAACGCGGGTTGCCGGTCGTCGATGCGGTTGCGGCGCAGGGCATGCCAGTAGGTCGCCGTCATCACCGGGATCACCGGTTTGCCGAGCCACCGTTCGGCCTCGACGGCGACATGGGCCATCGGCAGGTTGGCGCCGAACTGGACGATGGCGTCGATATCCGGTCCGTCGACCTTCCGCACCGCGTCGCGCAGCGTGTCCTCGGTCACATGGGCGATGTTGACGGGGCTGTCGCAGGCCAGGCACTCGGTGCGCACGAGGTCGAAGCCGGTTTCCTCGGCGAATGCGCTGAGGTGACGGATCGCGACCGGGTAGTAGGGGCAGACAATGGCGATCCGCCTCACATCGTCGCCGAACGCGCGGAGCGCCGCGGGCAGCGCCTCGGCCGCTTGGGTCACACCGATGTCGGCGCCGGCGCGTTTTCTGATGCGTTCTTCGATGCGGCGCGCCGGCTCCAGCCCGCCGCCCCAGATGCTCTCGGCGGAAATACCGAGGATCAGATGGTCGGGACGACAGGTCATCACCCGGTCGATCGATTCCTCCAACGCCGCATCGATGCGCCGGATCAGCTCGTCGAAGTCCTCATCCGACCCGACCGGATCGTCCGGGATGTGCATGCGCGAGATGTGGTTGGTTACACCGTCGGGCGCCATCGCGTCATAGTGCGGCTGTACGATGGTGTTGGTCGAGGGCGTGACCACGCCGAACTTCATCCGCCAACCCCAAGCGTCCACCATACCGTCCCTCCCCCTATGCGCCGCGCAGCCGGAAGCGCTGAATCTTGCCGGATGCGGTTTTCGGCAGCTCGTCGACGAATTCGATCCAGCGCGGATACTTGAACGGCGCGAGCCGGCCGCGGACGAACTCCACCAGTTCCGCTTCCATGGCCGGGCCGGCCGCGCGCGGCTCCTTGAGCGCGACGAACGCCTTGGGCTTGACCAGCCCGTTCTCGTCGGCGGCCCCGACGACCGCAGCCTCGAGCACACCCGGGTTGGCGGCGAGCGCGGACTCCACCTCGAACGGCGCCACCCAGATGCCGCCGACCTTCAGCATGTCGTCATCGCGCCCGCAAAAATAGTAGTACCCGTCGGCATCGCGGTAGCACGTATCGCCGGTGTAGAACCAGCCGTCCCGCATTCCGCGCCGGGTGCGCTCCGGCTTGTTCCAGTAGTACGCGGCGATGCTGTCGCCCTTGATGACGAACTCGCCTGGCTCCCCGTCTGCCACGTCCTTGCCGTCTTCGCCGACGATGCGCCCCTCATAGCCCGGGATCATCGGTCCGGCCGAACCGGTCTTGACCGTTCCGGGCCGGTTGGCGGTGTAGAAATGCAGCGCCTCGCTGGAACCGATGGATTCGGCGATCTCGACCCCGGACCGCCTCTTCCAGTCCTCGAACACCGAGGCCGGGAGCGCCTCGCCGCCGGAGGCCGCCCACCGGAGGCTCGACAGGTCGGCTCCGTGGCCCGCCTCCATCGCCGCAAGCTGCATCGCGAACAGTGTGGGCACGCCGAAATACACGCTGGGCCGGAAGTCCGAGATCATGTCGAGCGTGTTCTCCGCCGTCGGCCGCTCCTCGAGAAAAACCGCTGTCGCACCCGTCCAGAGGGGGAACGACACCGAGTTGCCCAGCCCGTAGGCGAAGAACATCTTGGGCGGCGAGAACAGGATGTCGCCGGCCGCAATCCCGGCCACCGCCTCCGCATAGAGGACGGATGTGTAGACCTGATCCTTGTGCTGGTGAACCGAGGCCTTGGGATCGCCGGTCGAACCCGACGAGTAGAGCCAGAAGCAGTCGCTTTCCGGCGTCGTCGGTGCGGGCGCGCACCACGGATCGGCCGCTGCCAGCAGCGCCTCGTGGGAGAGCCAGCCGGGCGCCTCGCCGTCGACGCAGATACGGTGGCGGACCGCCTCGCCCGCATCCGCCAGCGCAGGTTCGATCTCGACGAACATGTCGGCGTGGGCGAGCACGGCGCAAGCGCCCGAATCTCTCAACATGTAGGTATAGTCCGCCGCCCGCAGGAAATAGTTGACCGGGATCGCCACCGCCCCGATCCGCGCTGCGCCAAGGAAACCGTCGTAAAAGGCGGGGCCGTCCTTGCAGAACAGCACGATGCGGTCGCCGGGACCGATGCCGAGCGCCCTGAAGGCGTTGGCGGCCCGGTTCACCCGCTCGGCGATCTCGGCGATGCTCCATGACGCGCCGCGGGTCACCAGCAGCGGCGTGCCGCCCTTTCCCGCCTCGAGATGCCGGTCGAGAAACGCAGCCGAGACGTTGAACGTGCCGGAGAAGGCGATCCCCCTCGGCGTCCGCGAATCATCGACGACGGCGCTGTGATCGCGCATGCCCCCCTCCGGGTGGGATCATAGTGAGCCGGAGCGAGCCGCGGCAAGCAACCGCTGCGGCAACGCATGGAGCCGCTCGCGGACATGCCGTAATATTCTGCCGTCGGACCGAACGGCCGCCGGTTTTCGGTTTTCCGTATGCCGCGAAGGGGATCCCCGTTCGCCCGCGTATCGCCCGAAACGAGGAGCGGAGTCATGGACAGGACCCGGATCGACCCCAGGATCTTCGAACTCTACGACCGGTATTGCCACGGACCGATGGAACGCCGGGAGTTCCTGACCCGAGCGGCGGCGCTCACCGTGGTCGGCGGCGGGTCGGGGCTGGCGATGGCGCAGGCCCTGCTGCCGGACTACGCGGCGGCCCAGACCGTATCGTTCACCGACCGCCGGATCAGGGCGACCTATGTCACCTACGACTCGCCGGGCGGGACGAGCGGCAAGATGCGGGGCTATCTCGTGAAGCCGGCGGGCGACGGCCCCTTCCCGTCCGTTGTCGTCATCCACGAGAACCGCGGGTTGAACCCGCACATAGAGGATGTCGCCCGGCGGGCCGCCGTCGCAGGTTTCGTCGCGCTGGCGCCGGACGGGCTGTGGCCGATCGGCGGGTATCCCGGCAACGACGACGATGGCAAGGCGATGCAGCGCAGCCTCGACAAGACCAAGCTGCGCACCGACCTGCTGAACAGCGCCAGATACCTGAAGTCCCACAAACTGTCGAACGGCAAGCTCGGCGCCGTCGGATTCTGTTTCGGCGGCGGTATCGTGAACTATCTGGCGGTCGAGATGGGGGCGGACCTGAACGCCGGCGTGCCCTTCTACGGACCGGCGCCGGCGGACGCGGACGTGGCGCGGATCGCCGCGCCGATGCTGATCCACTACGCGGAGAACGACAGGTGGGTCAACGCCGGCAAACCGGCGTACGAGGCGGCGCTAAAGGCTAACGGCGTGGCGTTCGAGATGCACGTCTATCCGGGCACCCGTCACGGCTTCCACAACAATTCGACGCCGCGTTACGACGAAGCGGCGGCCAGGCTCGCCTGGGACCGGACCATCGCCTTCTTCAAGGCCCGTCTGGCATCCTGAGAGCGGGCCGTTCAACCGTCGGAGAGACGGTAGAACTCCAGTGCGTTGCTCCGGAGGATCCGCCGTTGCTCGGCCTCGCCGAGCGCCGCCGCCGCGAGAAAGTCCTCGACCGGACCGGCGCCGGAATCGAAATGCGGGTAGTCGGTCGCGAACAGGATCTTGCCGGCGCCGAGCCCCTCGACGGCGAGCGGGATCGTCGGATCCCCGGGATCGCAGGTGAGGACGCACTGGCGCTCGAAATACTCGCTCGGCCGCATCGAGAGGTCGGCCATATAGCTGCCCAGCCTGGGGTGCTCGAAATGGTCGTCGAGCCGGGCGAGCCAGTAGGGCGCCCACGAGCACCCGGCCTCGAAAAAGCCGACCCTGAGCGCCGGATGCCGCTCCAGGACGCCGCCGCAGATCAGCGCCATCACCGCCATCATCTGCTCGAAGGGGTGGGAGACCGCGTGGTGGAATAGGTAGCTCTCCGGGCGCATCATCCCGCCGTAACGGTCGCCGCCGGCGGTCGCCGGATCGCCGGTCGATTCGTGTACGATCAGGGGCACGCCCAGTTCCTCGACGGCGGTGTAAAACGGCTCCCGGTCGGGATGGTCGAGACGCTTGCCGGCGGCCGGATTGGGGCGGACGGTGACAGCCACGGCGCCGAGGTCGGCGACAGCGCGCCGCGCCTCGCGAACCGCCTCGCCGATGTCGTGGAGCGTCACCGGCGCCGCGAATTTGAGG
Organism: Alphaproteobacteria bacterium; assembly: GCA_965200535.1. GTDB lineage: Bacteria > Pseudomonadota > Alphaproteobacteria > MPNO01 > MPNO01 > MPNO01. Next base: position 239,064 of record CBDAUF010000001.1, read on the forward strand.
CGGTCGGGGAAGGCGCCGCACCAGTCGGCCATCCAGCTGTTGTAGGCGCGGATCACGGCGCGGCCGAAGCCGGGTTCGAGATAGCCCGCCACCAGGGCGGCCGACGGAAACAGCACCGCCAAGCCGATGCGCTCCTTGTCGAGAACCTTGATCCGGCTTTCGGGCGGCATCGGCTTGCGCACCGAGATTTCTTTCGGGAACGGGGGATGTTCCTCGCCGTCGACGACAAACCGGCGATTTCTGTCGGCGTTCAGCGACCAGCCCTGCGTGCGGCCGCGAAAAGCAGGCTCCAGATAGTCGTCGAACAGCGCGTCGTCCTCGTGGACGTGGCCGTCCGCATCGACCGCGAGATAACCGGCCGCTGCCGGCGAAGACCGCTCCGGCGCTGCCGGCATGTCCGTCGCCGCCGCGCCGGCCGGCGCCCTACACCCCGAAGGTGAAGCGGCTGCCGAGATTGGACGCGACCAGCTTCTCCGGCATACGCCGCCGCATGGCCTCGATGAAGGCGGCGCCGGTGCAGTGCATGGGAACCACCACGTCGGGAGCCAGCCGCTCGAGCTCGTCCACCGTGTGCTCGATATAGTCGGGTTTGGCGGTCGTCAGGTGGAAGCCGCCGATGACGGCGTGGAGCTTGTCGATGCCGGCGACCGTCATCGCGGTCTTGACCGAGTTGACGATCCCGGCGTGTCCGCAGGACGAGATCACCACCAGCCCGCGGCCCCTGACCACGTAGCAGGTCGCGTGCTCCTCGGGGTGGCTGTCGCGCACCAGGTCGCCGCGCCGCTCGGCTTCCGAGAAATGGTCGTAGGGCGCGACCATCGAGCCGCCGGTGACGGTCTCGAAGGTGTCGCGGGTGATGTAGCCGGTGGTGAACGGCCCGGTGAGCGCATGCGGTTGGGGGCAGCAGACAGGCGCCACCTCCTGCGCCACCAGCCCCACCCGGTCGGGGGCGCCCCAGCAGACGAATTCCGGCTTCGCGCCGGGCCCGGCCGGCGGGCCCGCCGGCACCCAGCGGACCGCAAACGCATCCTCCGCGCCGACATAGAGCGAGAGGTCGCCGCGCATCCTGCTGCGGTGCTCGGTAACGAATCCGTCGAGCCCGCCGTAATGGTCGCGGTGGCCGTGGCTGAGGATCAGCCCGTCCAGTCGGGAGGGCTCGATGTCGAGCAGCGAGATATTGCGGTTGATGATTTCCGGCGTGTACCCGAAATCCAGCATGTACCGGGCGCTTGCGCCGCCGGACCGCGATTCCAGGTGGAGCGAGAGACCCCATTCGCCGGCCAGCGTCGCCATCGGCCGGCCGGGGATGCTGCCCACATGCTCGATCGCGACGTGGTCGTGCTCGGCCCGCGGCAGGAACCGTTCGTAGTGCGAATCGACCACCACCCGGACCGCCAGACTGTCCACCACGGGCGCCTGGAACGGAGTCTGCCGGGCTGTGTTCATGGCATCGTTTCTCCCGCTCGCATGGTCCCCAAACGAAGCGCCCGCCGACCCTCAGGCATCCACCGGATCGGGCACCGGCTGGTCGCCGTCGACGGTGTTCGCCCTCATGTCGAAGCGGCGCTGGACCACCTTGTCGAGGTCGGTGCCCGTAACCCGGACGAAGCGCGCGCCGTCGGGGAACCTGATCGAGTGGATATCGCGCGGGTGGAAGACGCCGACCATGCCGGGGTCGAGCCGGTAGCGCTCCGCCGGCTCGACAACGGGATCCGGTCCGCCGGGCGTCTTGCCGGTTTCCTGCCACACAGTCATGTCGGTGTGCTCGACCGCCTGGCCGTAGATCGCCCAGGAAGGACCGTGGTCGTGGGGCGGCGATTCGACACCCTTCTCGTAGATATGAGCCAGCACCACGAAGCCGAGATCGGGATCCTCGTACAGACGGTGGATGCCGCGCTCGGCGTCCGGCCCGCAATGGGCGGCGACAAACGAATCGTTCGCCAGCAAGCGCTCCAGATTCGTGCGCACGATCTCGCGCCCGCCGTCGCCGTCATCGGCGCCGAGCGCCGCGCGGCTGTCCTCGCAGAACTGTTCGAGCGTGTATGTCATCGCGTGTCCTCCCCGAAGATCGCCGCCGCACGCACCGGCACCGCGGCCCGGCCGACCGATACCGAAGGGTAGCCGTATCGGCACCGATCGACCAAGACCTTTCCGGCCCTCCCGGGAACCGCCGTGCCCGGCCGTTCGGTTGCTGCGGGCCGGCCGCCGGTGTCCGTCATGCCGCTTTGGCGAACTCGTCCAGGACTTCCTCTTCGTAGGCCAGAAGCTTGCGGACGCTGTCGCGGGCCTGCATCCGCTCGAAATGGGCGGCCGTATTCGGAAAGGCCGAAAGATCGAAGCCGAACTGCGTCGCCCGCCGGCAGCACCAGAAGAAATGCGCGTCCGGCGCGGTAAACCCGTCGAAGAAATACGCGCGGCCGTCCAGCATTCCCTCGGCAATGCCGAACGCCTCGCTGAGATAGTCCCTCGCGTGCGCGACCACGTTCTCGTCCGTGCCCGGCACGTCGCAGACCCGCGGCGGCGCGTTGATGCGGCTGAGATAGGGGTGGATGCCCGACGAACACCACGAGTGCAGCGAGATCGCCTTGAGTTCGTCCCACGGATCGTCCGGCAGCAGGCCGGCGTCGGGAAACGCGCGCGCGATCCAGATCTGAATCGCGGTGCTCTCCGTCAGCACCGCGCCGTCGGCCACGAGGAGCGGCACCTTGTGCTTGGGATTGATTTCCATGTACTCCGCCGCCATGTGCTGCTGGCGGCTCAGGTTGAGAGGTCTCGCCTCGAACGCCGCTCCGGCCTCGGTGAGCGTGATGTAGGGCGCGAGCGCGCAGGTGAACGGGGCGTAGTAGAGGGCGATGTCCATGATGCTTTCCCGCCGGATGTTTCGAGGGCAGCCCGACTGTAGAAAATCACGCCGGCTGCAACAACGGCCGCGGGGCTGCATGCGGATCGGCGATTACCGCGGAAACCGTCACTCGACGGGCCGGTAGGGAGCCTCTCCGGGCCGGCCGTCCGCGTACAGGAAAACCGCCCTCGCGCCTTCGACATGCAGCGCCGGAAGAGCGATCAGGGAACTCGACAGCGTGCCGAACGGGGTATCGGTGACCACCGTCATCGCTTCGCCCGGCCCGCCGCCCGGCGGGCTTTCCCGCGCCGCCAGAATGCGGGTCCAGGACGTCCAGTCGCCGGCCTCGGGCGCCGGCGCGGCGGCATCCCGGAAACGCGGCAGATAAAGCCCGGTCCGGGGCGAGCCCGTCTCGTCGTTCAGATCGTGGGCGGTGATCATCGACAGGCCGTCGCCGACCTGCCGCAGCGCAACGCGGCCGTCGCCGCCGGGACCGGGACCGCGCAGCCACCAGGCGTCCCGGTTGTCGGCGACGATCAGGTTGAAGCTGCGGTAGCTGCGCCCGTCGATGGCGGAAAGCGCGTCCGCCGCTGCCACGGCGTCGGCGTGGTCGAGCGCCTCGAGGACCAGTTCGCCGCGCGAACGCAGCCGCGGGTCGGGGCCGAGCGAACCCCGCCGGTTGAGCACGCCTGCGACGACGCCGTGGTCGTTGATCCCGAGCCATGTACCGCCCGCGAGTTCGTCGATGCCGGCGATCACGTCGGGGCGGTCGGGCCAGTGCCGGCCGGGCGGCCGCCGGGGGCGGTCGGCGCGCTCGTCCCGGTTTGCCGCGACCAGGACCGGCCAGTCGTGATCCGGGCGGCGCAGGATGACAAGTGTGCACATGAAAGCCGGCGAGTCGTTGCGGGCGGGAGGACGCCCCATATATTAGGCGAACGGGTCTCCCTGTGGACCCGCAGACCGGGCCGCGAGGAGACAACGGGCGATGACCACCTTCGACGATCGGGAAAAGGGTTACGAGGCCAAGTTCAAACACGACCAGGAGTTCCAGTTCAAGGCCACCGCCCGCCGCAACAGGCTGCTCGGTCTCTGGGCCGCGGAAAAGCTCGGCCTTTCGGGCGGCGATGCGGAGGCCTATGCGAAGGAGGTCGTGATCGCCGATTTCGAGGAACCGGGCGACGAGGACGTAGTCCGCAAGGTGGCCGGAGATCTGGAGAGCAAGGGGGTCAGCGCAGACGACATCCGCCGCGAGATGGGGCGGCTGATGTCGGTTGCCGCGGAGCAGGTGGCGGACGAGACCTAATCCGCGCCGAAGACGCGCTCGAAGATCGTGTCGACATGGGCGAGGTGATAGTCGAGTTCGAACAGCGCCGCCAGTAAGTCGCCGGACAGGTGCCCGGCGACATCGGCATCGGCTTCGAGCAGCGCCCGGAAATCGCCGCCGTCCTCCCAGACGCGCATCGCGCTGCGCTGGACCGCCGTGTAGGCGTCTTCGCGCGACATCCCGGCCTCGACCAGGGCCAGCAGCACGCGCTGGGAATGGATGAGACCGCCCAGCGCATCCAGGTTCCCGCGCATCCGGTCGGGATAGACCACGAGCCGCTCGACCACCCCGGCGAGCCGGGCCAGCGCGAAGTCGAGCGTCACCGTCGCGTCGGGCGCGATCATGCGCTCCACCGAGGAGTGCGAAATGTCTCGTTCGTGCCACAGGACGACGTTCTCGAGCGCGGGCGCGACATGCGACCGGACGATCCGGGCGAGGCCGGTGAGATTTTCGGTCAGCACCGGGTTGCGCTTGTGCGGCATTGCCGAGGAGCCTTTCTGGCCCGGCGCAAAATATTCCTCCGCCTCGCGCAGTTCGGTCCGCTGGAGATGGCGGATTTCGGTCGCCAGGCGCTCGACCGCGGCCGCGACCAGGCCGAGCGTGGCGAAGTACATCGCGTGCCGGTCGCGCGGCACCACCTGGGTGGAGACCGGCTCGACGGCAAGGCCGAGACGCTCTGCAACGTGCGCCTCGACCCGCGGGTCGATATTCGCGAAGGTCCCCACGGCGCCGGAGATCGCGCCGGTCGCGATCTCGGTGCGCGCAGCGGCGAGGCGGGCCCGGTTGCGCGCGAATTCCGCATAGTGCCCGGCGAGCTTGAGCCCGAAGGTGGTGGGTTCGGCATGGATGCCGTGGCTGCGCCCGATGCACGGCGTCCGCCGGTACTCCTGCGCGCGGCGCTCGAGCGCCCGCATCACCGCCTCGATACCGGCGTCGAGCAGGTCGGCGGCGCGCGTCAACTGGACCGCGAGGCAGGTGTCGAGCACATCGGACGAGGTCATTCCCTGATGGACGAAGCGCGCCTCCGGCCCGATATGTTCGGCGAGGTTGGTCAGGAACGCGATCACGTCATGCCGGGTTTCGCGCTCGATCTCCTCGATGCGCGCAACCTCGAAGGCGCCGCGCTCCCGCACCGCCGCCGCCGCCGCCTTCGGGATCAGACCGAGCGCAGCCTGGGCGTCGCAGGCATGCGCCTCGATTTCGAACCAGATGCGGAATCTGGTCTCGGGCGCCCAGAGCGCTGCCATCTCCGGCCGCGAATAGCGTGGAATCATCCGGTTTGCGTCCCGAGTCGATGCCCCGCGCCGGGTTTAGCAGAAGCGGCGGGCGACAGGAACGCGGTTCAGGCCTTTGCGCGCACGATCAACGGATAGATCGCGATCGGGCAAAGCGACACGACGCCGATCGCCACCGTCATCGGAACCTGGGTGCCGTCGGCAAAATGGCCGATCAGGAACCCGGTCGACGCGCTCAGCGTGAGCTGGACGAACCCGATGACCGAGGACGCCGCGCCGGCGGTCTGGGGAAAGATCGACATCGCCGCGGCCTGGCCGGCCGGCACGATGAAACTGAAGGCGAACATATAGACCGCCATGGGCAAGACGATGGCCGCCGCCGCATCGACCCGGAAGAGGCCCAATCCGGCCATGACAACCCCCGCGCAGGCGAGCATCGCGCCGCCGGTGACGATCATGCTGTGGATCGACCGGCGCCCGACCAGCCGCCCGGAGAGCCAGCTCCCGAACGTATAGGCCGCCATGCAGCCGGCGAAGAGGTAACCGTAGTCTTCGACAGAGACCCCGAGGTGATTGATAAGGCTCGCGGCGGACGCCGAAAGAAACGCGAACAGCCCGCAATAGCAGGCGCTCAACATCAGGGTGTAGCGGACGAAGATCCGGTTGCGGAGAAGCCCGGCATAGGTGCGCGCCATCGCGCCCGGTCGGATCGCCTCCGGCCGACGCGCCGGCACGGTCTCGCCGAGCGCACGCCAGATGACGACCAGGGCGGCCGCGCCGTAGACGAGAAGGAACCAGTAGACCGACCGCCAGCCGAAGGCGAGCGTCAGATGCGCGCCGAGAATGGGGCCGACGATCGGCGCCGCCCCGTACAGCATCATCATGTAGGCAAACATCTTCGCCACCGCCTCGCGGTCGAACAGGTCGCGGACGATCGCCCGCGAGAGCACCGAGGCGGCGCACGCGGCGAACCCCTGGACGAAACGCAGGGCGATGAACGATTGGACCGACGCCGAGAGCGCGCATCCCGCGACCGCCGCGAGGAACACCGCAAAGGCGACGAGGAGCACCGGGCGCCGGCCGTAGCGGTCGGAAATGGGGCCGTAAAGCAATTGGCCGGCGGCGATGCCGGCGATGAAGACGCTGAGGCTGAACTGGATGGTCCCGTCGGACACCCCGAACTCGGCGGCCGCCAACGGCATCGACGGCAGGGTCGTGTCAACCGACAGCGGCAGCGAGGCCATCATCAGGGCGAGAAGCAGCGCGGTGGCGATGAACCCGAGCCGGTGCCGGCCGGTATCGGCGTTTGCGCTCATGCGGCGGGCCGGCCTCCCGCCATCATGCCGCCGCGGGGGCCGCACCAGGGGCCGGCGCGGCGCCCCGGAGGGGAACGCCCGCGGTCTTCCCGGGCGGCGGCGGATCGTTCGACTGCATGGCGGAGAGCATAGTACCGTGCGGCGGCAAGAGAACCGCTGCGCCGGGCCGGCCGCAGCGCCGGGGTCAGATTGACAGCGCACACGGCGGCCGGTAGGTGACTGATCGGCGCGGCGGGGCGGTGAGCGCCGGGAGAAGGCTGGATGGCATACGAAACGATTCGCGTCGATACCGCGGACGGCGTCGCGGTCCTTACGCTCAACCGGCCGGAAAAAAAGAACGCCATGAACCCGCTCCTCCACGACGAGGTGACGGGGGCCCTCGAGGCGCTGCGCTACGACGACGGCGCGCGCGTCCTGGTGATCACCGGTGCGGGAGACGCCTTCTCCGCCGGCATGGACCTGAAGGAGTTCTTTGTCGATCTGCAGTCGCAGCCGGCGGAATACGACCGGGTGACCCGGGTCTCCGTCGAATGGCGCGGCCGCACGATCCGCCATTTTCCGAAACCGACGATCGCGATGGTCAACGGGCACTGCTACGGCGGGGCGTTTACCATTGTCGAGGCCTGCGATCTCGCGGTTGCCGCCGACGAGGCACGGTTCGCGCTGAGCGAGATCAACTTCAAGATGTTCCCGGGCGGCAGCGTTTCCAAGTCGATGGGCAACCTGCTGCGGCCGCGCGACTATCTCTGGTACGCGATGACGGGCCGGCCGTTCGACGGCAAGAAGGCCGCGGAGATCGGCTTCGTCAACTTTTCGGTGCCGGGCGAGAAACTGCGCGACACGGTGATGGAAGCCGCCCGCGATATCGCCGCCAAGGATCCGTCCGCCCTGCGCGCGACCAAGGACGCCTACCGGCACTCGCTCGGGATGGACTGGGATACGGCGATGAACTACGCCTCGGCGATGGAGGCGCAGCACACCCGGCGCCAGGACGACGCCTTCCGCAAGGAGGGAATCGGCGATTTCCTCGACAAGAAATACCGCCCGGGCCTCGTTGGGCACGAGCGGATCGAATCGTAACCGCGCGGCGTCGCCGGCCGGCGTCCAGGAGGAATGCGATGGTATCGTGCAGCGAGAGCAGGATCGATTACAAGGGCAGCGAGGTTTTCCTGCGCCGGGGCGGAAGCGGCCCGACGCTGCTGTTCCTGCACGGCGCCGGCGGCATTCCCGGCTGGCTGCCCTATCTCGACTCCCTCTCCGACCATTTCGACGTGATGGCGCCGGACCATCCGACCTTCGGGCTTTCGGACGAGCCCGGCTGGGTGGAGAAGGTCGACGACCTGGCCTACTTCTATCTCGATTTCATCAAGGAGCGGCAACTCGAGAACGTGCACCTCGTGGGTCAGTCGCTGGGCGGCTGGATCGCGCTCGAAATCGCGGTCCGCTCGACGCACAGCCTCGCGTCGCTCACCCTGGTCGGCGCCGCCGGGATCCGCATCAAGGGTCAACCGGCCGCCGATCTGTTCATCATGGACGACGAGGAACTCGCCCGCGCGCTGTTCAAGTCGGACGAACTGGTCCGGCAGATGCTGGCGATGCAGCCCAGCGAGGAACAGCAGGACATCATCATCAAGAACAAGGTGGCGACCGCGCGCCTCGCCTGGCAGCCGCGCCTGTTCAACCCGGCGCTGCGCAAATGGCTGCACCGGATCGATGTGCCGACCCACGTGATCTGGGGCGACTCGGACCGGATCATCCCGCCCGACTACGCGGCCGAGTTCGGCAGCCTGATCGCCGGATCCACGGTGACCATGATCGAGAACAGCGGCCATCTGCCCAACATCGAGCAGACCGGGGCGTTCATCGAAGCGGTGACGGGGTTCTGCAACCGGCACACCGCCTGACCGCGCAGCCCGGGAAGGAGCGGGCGCATGAAGATCACGATGTTCCACCTGATGCCCTATGCGCACATGGACATGGGGCTGCGGGCGAAACACAAGTCCGCCTGGGTCACCTATCCCAACGCGGACTTCGACCCCAAGAAGGGGGCTGCCCTCTACAACCGGTATCTCGACGAACTCGAACTCGCCGCCGAACTCGGCTTCGATGCCGTCAGCGTCAACGAACACCACCAGAATGCCTACGGGCTGATGCCCTCGCCGGTGGTGATGGCGGCAGCGCTGGCGCGGCGCACCGAACGCTGCAAGCTCGCGATTCTCGGCAACGCCTTCGCGCTCCGGGAACATCCCCTGACGCTGGCCGAAGAGCACGCGATGATCGACTGCATCTCGGGCGGGCGTCTGATCACCGGCTTTGTCCGCGGCATCGGGGCCGAGTTCTGGTCGCTCGGGGCCAACCCCACCGTCTCGCACGAACGCCATGTCGAGGCGCACGACCTGATCGTCCGGGCGTGGACCGAGACCGGGCCCTTCGCCTTCGAGGGCAAGCATTTCCACTTCGAATACGTCAATGTCTGGCCGCGGCCCTATCAGCAGCCGCACCCGCCGATCTGGTGCCCCTCCCTTGGCTCGACCGAGACCATCGAATGGGCCGCCCATCCCGACCGGCGCTACGTCTATCTGCAGAACTACAGCCCGTTCGAGTCGGTGAGCCGCTTCCTCAACTTCTACCGCGCGACGTGCGAGACGAAATTCGGCTACGCCGCCTCGTCGGACCAACTCGGCTGGACCGCCCCGGTCTATGTCGCCGACACCGACGCCCGGGCCGTCGCCGAGGCGAAAGAGCACATGGAGGCGCTGTTCAACAAGTTCCTGGCGCTGCCCTTCGAGATCCTGTTCCCGCCGGGCTATCTCGGCATGAGTTCGTTCAGGCGCGTGCGCCAGCACAAACGCTCCATTGCCGGCGACCAGACGCTGGAAAAGATGATGGAACTCGGCATCGTCATCGTGGGCAGCCCGGACACGGTGCGCGAGCGCATCCTGCACTGCCACCGCGAACTGGGCTTCGCCAACTTCATCGCGCTGCTCCATTTCGGCACCCTGCCGGCCGACCTGACGGAAAGGAACATCCGCTTGTTCGCGGGCGAGGTGCTGCCGGCGCTGCAACCCGTGGGCGACGAGGCCTACCGCGGCTTCGACAGCGCCGCAGCCGCCGCCGAATAGAGGCCGCCATGCTCGACAAGCTGCAATTCGACGGACAGCCGGTGATCGTCACCGGAGCGGGTTCCGGTATCGGCCAGGCGTGCTGCGAGGTGCTGGCGGAACTCGGGGCGACGGTGATCCTGGTCGGCAAGACGGCGGCGAAGCTGCAAGAGACCGAGGCGCTGATCGCCGGCGCGGCCTGCGAGTCCCACGAGGTCGACGTTTCGGTCGAAGCCGAGGTCGAGGCGCTTCGCGCGACGCTCTCCGCCCGCCACGGCTCCATCAAGGCCGTGATCAACAACGCCGGCACCAACTTCGTGAAGAAGATCACCGAACTCGAGACGGCCGACTGGAACCGGATCGTCGCAACCGATCTGACGAGCGTGTTCTACATGTGCCGGGCGTTCATCCCGATGATGAGGGACGCGCCGGGCGGCGGGTCGATCGTCAACGTGGCCTCCACCTTCGGGCTGATCGGCCACCCGGAAATGCCGGTCTATTGCGCGGCCAAGGGCGGGCTGGTCTCGCTCACCCGCCAACTCGCGGTCGATTACGGGGCGGAGAATATTCGGGTCAATGCGCTCTGCCCCGGCGCCACCCTGTCGCCGCGGGTCAGGCACTACATCGAGTCCGGCATGGTGGATGGAAAGGCGGTCGAGGAGCTGGCGCTTCTCAAGCGGCTTGCCACCTGCGACGAAGTGGCGAACGCGGCGATCTTCCTCGCCTCCGACGCCGCATCCTACATCCACGGCACAGCCCTGGTCGTCGACGGCGGACAGACCGTGCATTAGTCTGCGCACCGGTCGGCCGTAACGGAAATCGTCTCGGGAGGACGCATTGAGCGACCGCGGGGTTGGCGCGAGCATCGCGCGCAAGGAGGACGACCGGTTTCTCCTGGGGACCGGGCAGTACACCCCGGATGTCCAGATTCCGGGCATGTGGCACGCGGCGTTCCACAGGGCGTCGATTGCCCACGGGCGCCTGCGTTCGGTGACGGCGCCGAGGGGAGCGGAAGGCCAGGTGTTCGCCGCCGCCGACATGGCGGATATCAAGCCCATCCGTTCAGCGGCCTCGTTCCCCGGTTTCAAATCGTCCGATTTTCCGGTGTTGGCGAAGGACAAGGTCCGTTACGCCGGCGAGCAGGTCGCCATCGCGGTCGCGCCCAGCCGCGCCGAGGCGGAGGACATCGCCGATGCCATCGCGGTGGAATACGAGGAATTGCCCGCGGTCGTCGACCTCAACGACGGAAGGTTGCCGTCGGCCGCCCTGGTCCACGACGGCTGGGCCGACAACGTGGTCTGCGAGACGGCGTTCGAGAACGGCGACCTGGAAGCGGTAAAGGCAGCCGCCGCCCATACCGTTCACCGCCGTTTCCGTATGGCGCGGCAAACGCCGTTTCCGATGGAGGGGCGCGGCGCGCTCGCCCACTACAACGGACGGCTCGACGAGCTGGTGGTCTGGATGTCGCACCAGCTCCCGCACCCCATGCAGCGCGGCATCGCCCATTTTCTCGGGCTGGAGATCAACCGGGTGCGGGTCATCTGCCCCGACGTCGGCGGCGGTTTCGGCCTCAAGACCCATCTCGACGGCGAGACCGTGGCGGTGTGCTGGACCTCGCTCAAGCTGGGCCGGCCGATCAAGTGGATCCAGGACCGGCTCGAACATCTGACCTGCGACGCCGACTGCCGCGAGCATCAGTACGCGATGACGGCCTACACCGACGCGACGGGGAAAATTCTCGGCATGGAGGTCGAGTGCGTGGTCGACGCGGGCGCCTACTCGCCCTGGCCGTGGCCGGTCGGCGTCGAGGCGGCGACCGGCGTCGGCAACCTGCAGGGCCCCTATACGGTGGACGCTCTCAAGGGCCGGTCGGTCACGGTCTGCACCAACAAGCCGCCGAGCCAGCCGTTCCGCGGCGTTGCCCGCCCGGGCGTCTGCTTCACCGACGAACTCACGATGGACGTCATCGCGCGCACCGTCGGGCGAGAGCCGTGGGAGGTGCGGCTCGACAACCTGGTGCCGCCCGAGGCGATGCCCTACGACACCGTCACCCGCAAGCATCTCGACAGCGGCGACTATCCCGAGGCTTTTCGCAGGTGCGTCGCCGCGATCGATCCGCAGGCGGTGCGCGAACGCCAGAAGACGCCGGAGCCCGACGGCAGGCTGATCGGCGTCGGCTTCGCCTGCTTCTACGAACAGACGGCCTACGGCACCGGACCCTTCGGCTACTCCGCCTGGGGCATCGAGTTGGTGCCGGGGATGGAGATGGCGACCGTCAAGCTCACCCCGGACGGCGGTCTCTGGGCCTCGGTCGGCATCCAGTCCCACGGGCAGGGGCTCGAAACGACCCTTGCGCAAATTGCGGCAACCGAACTCGGCATCGATCCCGAGAAGACCGCGATCCGCCACGGCGACACGGCGACGGCCTACGCCGGGACTGGCACCTATGCCTCGCGCAGCATCGTCGTCGCCGGCGGCGCCGTCGCGCAGGGCTGCCGCGAACTGAAGCCCCGGCTGGCGCGGATCGGCGCCCATCTCCTGCAATGCGATGCGGACGATGTGACGGTCGCGAACGCCGAGGTGCGCGGACCGGGCGGTTCGGTGAGCTTCGGCGAAATCGCCGAGGCGTTCTACCACCATCCCGAAAACCTGCCGGACGATACCGACCGCGGCGGGCTTACCGTGACCACCGGTTACAACGACAAGGTTCACGGCGGGGTGTTCGGTTTCGGCACCCACGGCGCCGTGGTCGCGGTGGATCCGGAGACCGGGCAGGTCGAGATCCTCGACTACGCAATCGTCGATGACTGCGGCACGCGGGTGAATCCGTTGCTGGTCAAGGGCCAGGTGATCGGCGGTTACGCACAGGGGATCGGCAACGCGCTCTACGAGGAATCGGACTACGACGAGAACGGCCAGCCGCTTTCGGTAACGCTCGCGGACTACCATGTCCCGGCGGCGCCGATGGTGCCGGACGTCAAGTACGACTACATGGAATCGCCTTCGCCCTATTCGACGATGGGTATCAAGGGCGTCGGCGAGTCGGGCGCCATCGGGCCGGTAGGCGCCATCGGCAACGCGGTCAACGACGCGCTCAAGGGGCTGGGCGTGGAGATCACCGAGACCCCGATCACCCCGCGCCGGGTGTTCGAGGCCATCGACCGGAGCCGCGGACAATGAAACCGGCACCCTTCGATTACGCCCGCGCCGCCAGCCTCGACGAGGCGGTGGCCCTGCTGGGCGGCGCCGATGGCGAGGCGCGCCCCCTGGCCGGCGGCCAGTCCCTGGGCCCGATGCTCAACCTCCGGATCGCGCGTCCGTCGTTGCTGGTCGACCTGTCGCCGATCGCCGCGCTGCGCGCGGTCTCCGAGGACGAAAACGGGGTGACCGTCGGCGCGTCGGTGACCCACGCCGCGGTCGAGGACGGCGAGGTGCCGGATGTCGCTGGCGGCCTGCTGCACCGGGCCGCATCCGGCATCGCCTACCGCGCGGTCCGCAACCGCGGCACCGTGGGCGGCAGCATCGCCCATGCCGATCCGGCCGCCGACTGGCCGCCGGTGATGATGGCGCTCGGCGCGACCCTGCGCATCCGCGGTCCGGACGGCGGGCGCAGCATCGATGCCGACCGTTTCATCGTCGATCCCCTGACCACGGTTCTCGAACGGGGGGAGGTCGTGGAGGCGATCCGCGTCCCCCGGCTGTCCGCCTCCGCCCGCTGGGGCCATTGCAAGATCTGCATCAAGCCGGGGGATTTCGCCGAGTCCCTCGCCGTCGTCGTCCGCGACCCCGACCGCAGCCACTGCCGCGCCGCCCTCGCCGGCCCGACGCATGCGCCGGTCTTGCTGGACGGCGTCGCCAGCCTGATCGCGGAGGCCGACGGGTGGTCGGACGATCTCGCCGGCGCCGTCAGAGAGGCCGCTTCCGACGGCATCGCAGCGGCCGGGTTCGCCGAACCCGGCGACCGCTACGCCGTGAACCTCCACGCAACCGCGCTCGCCCGCGCCGCCCGGGAGGCACTGTCCCGATGACCGCAACCACGATCTCGATCAACGGGCGCACGGTCACTGCGGATGTCGAGCCCCGCCTTTCGCTCGCCGACTTCATTCGCGAGCACCAGGGGCTGACCGGCACCCACACCGCCTGCGAACACGGGGTGTGCGGCGCGTGCACGATCATGCTGGACGGGCGGACGGCGCGGTCCTGTATCACGCTCGCGGTCGCCGCCCACGGCGCGGAGGTGCGGACTGTCGAGGGTTACGACGGCGACGACGTCATGGCGACGATCCGCGCATGCTTCAAGAAGGCGCACGCCGTCCAGTGCGGCTATTGCACCCCGGGCATGCTGGCAACCGCCTACGACATCGTCACCCGCCTGCCCGGCGCGGACCGCGACCGCATCCGGCTGGAACTCGCCGGCAATCTGTGCCGCTGCACCGGCTATATCGGCATCGTCGATGCGATCGAGATGGCGATCGCCGAGACCGGGGGCGGCTCATAGGCCGGCAGCATCGGCCATCGCCTCGAGCGTCGGGAAGATGAAGTCCGTCTGCGGCCGTTCGGCGACCGGCGACGTGGCGCCCCAGTCGCCGCCGCCGGCGAGGCCCTGACGGTCGATCCACGCGTTGGCGAGCCCGGCGGCGCGCGCCGGCACATGATCGTGGTGCAGGCTCTGCGCCGTGTGCAGGATGTCGGAAGCGGCAATCCCGAGACCCTCCAGGCGGTCGATCATGTAGCGGAAGTTGCGCGCATCGGGCTTGTAGCTGCCGATGTCCTCGGCGGTGTATATCGCATCGAACGCGACCCCGAGCTTGCAGTTTGACGCGGCGATGCCGGCCCGGTCGACATTCGACAGGATGATCAGCCGGTAGCGCGTCTTGAGGCGGCGCAGCGCGTCTGCGCTGTCCGGGAAGGCCGGCCAGTGCGGGACGGACGCCCCGAACGCCCGGTCGAGCGCGTTCTCGGTTTGCAGACCCAGGCGCGCAGCGATACCCCGATGGACCCCGGCGAGGACCGCCGGATAGGCCAGGCCGGGGTTTGCAACCTGCCCCGCCGATTCGGCATGGGCGAAGGCTCCGAGCGCCGTGCGGCGGGTGACATCGTGGCCGGGGTTCGCCATCAGGAGCGGCTGGAGCGCGTCCCAGATGCCGGTTTCCCAGTCGATGAGCGTCCCGTAGCAGTCGAACGTCAACGCCGAAAATCCGGCGAGATCCGCGCTGCTCATCGCTGTTCGTTGCGGCGGTTGCGGAGCGCGGCGATGACCTCGTCGGTGGTCATGACGTCGCCGAACTGCTGGATCATGTTTTCGAGGGCCGCACGGTGCTCGTCGTCGGAGAGGGCGGCGTTGCAGTCCTCGACCATGACGACCGAATAGTCGAGCTGCATCGCGTCGCGCGAGGTCGACTCGCAGCAGATATTGGTCTTGGTGCCGCCGATCAGCACATTGCGAATCCGATGGCTGGCGAGCACCGACTGCAGCATCGATGCACCGGGGGTGAGCGCCGAATAGCGGTTCTTGCGGACGAACAGGTCGCGTTCATCGGGCTTCAGTTCCTGCCAGATCTGTTCGCCGTGGCCGCCCGGCTTCATCGCCTCGATGGTGCGCTGCTGGACCCCTTCGGCGACAAAGGTGCGGATGAACGATTCCCAGTCGCTCTTTCCGTTGGCGAAGGTGGCAGCGCTGGTCACCCAGATCACCAGCCCGCCGAGAGCGCGCACCTCGGCCGCCAGGCGGTTGATGTTCCCGCAGACCCCGCGCGACGCGGGCACCTCGGCCGGCGCGCCCGGTTCGCAAAACATGTTCTGCATGTCGATGACGACGAACGCGGTCTGTCCGGGGTCGAGCGCGTCGTACAGGTGGTAACGCCCGCGCCTCGCCAGGACCCGGTCGACGATTTCCTGCCGCACCGTCGCTTCGTGCATGCCGCGCTCCCGTATGACCAATGCCGACAACGGTGCGCATGGTGTTGGAGCCGGCAACCGGCGTCAACAACGCGGCCGACGGCGCGGCCGGGCTTCGACACCGGCGCACGGGTCCGGTAATGGAGGCCGCGCACCCGTCCTGCCCGCCGGAGCCCGGATGCGATGTATCGCTACGCCCTCTACTACGCACCGCCGCCGGGCTCGGCGCTTGCCGCGTTCGGTGCGCGCTGGCTCGGCCGCGACCTGCACGGCGGCGGCGCGCCCGCTCCGCCGGACCTCGCGCATGTCACCGTGGAGGAGTGGCAACGGACCGTCGCGGCGCCCCGGCGGTACGGGTTTCACGCCACGCTGAAACCGCCGTTCCGGCTCGCCGCAGGCAGGTCCGCAGAGGCGCTCGCCGAGGCGGTCGAGCGCTTTTGCCGCGCCCGCCGCCCGCTCTCCCTCGGCGCGCTGGCACCGCGCCGACTGTCGGATTTTCTCGTGCTCGCACCTGCCGGGGAGGCGGGCCGACCGTCCCCGGTTGAGCGGCTCGCCGCGGACTGCGTCCGCCGGTTCGACGGCTTCCGCGCGCCGTCGACCGAGGCGGAGATCGAACGGCGGACTCCGGGCCGGCTATCGGCGACAGAGAAGACCTATCTCGAGCGTTGGGGCTACCCGTGGGTCATGGACCGATACCGTTTCCACCTGACCCTGACGGGCCCGCTCGACGACGGTGGCCGCGCGAGAGTCGGAGACGAAATCGCCCGCCTCGCCGCTGCCGCCCTGGCGGAGCCCGCCGTCATCGAGGAAATATGCCTGTGCGGCCAACCGTCGCCGGAGGCGGATTTTCGCATCCTGGCCCGATTCCGTTTCGCGGCCGGGTGAGGGCAGACGGGGCTGCCCGTTCGTCAGCCGAGATGCCGGACTTCGATATTGCCCCAGTGCCGACCGAGATAGTCGGCGACGAGGCGGCGGTGGCAACGGTGGGGCTTGTCCTCGCTGCACAGCAGGCAGGCATCGTCGATCGTCTCTTCCGGGATCCGCTCCTCGATGCGGCGTTCGCACATCAGGTCGAGGAACTGCCGCTCGTAGATGTTCCAGTCCCGGTGGTTCTTGCGGTAGTCGGCCAGCATCTCCTGCGTGGGCGCCAGATACGGCAGGTGCACATAGTCGATACCGCAGATCCGCCGAAGGAAGTATTCGAGGTCGGCCCGCTTGGCGAACCCGGACAGCTGCGAGACGTTGTTGAGCCGCACATCGACAACCCGCCTGGTTCCCGACGAGGACAGCAGCCCGAAAAACGTCTCCGCGCTCTTCTTGGTGAACCCGATGGTGAACAAAGTACCGCGCACTGCCATGCCGGCCCCTTTCCGCGCTCGATTCACCGCCTCCGTCAGGACGCGAGGCGTTTCATCGTCCGGATGAAATCGCGGGCGACCGCGTCCTCTTCCGGGTGGCGCCCGTCCCGGACGGCCCAATGCCCGCCCACCATGACGTCGCGGACGAGAGCCGCGTTTCCGGCGAAGATCCAGGCGTCGAGAACCGCATCGCCGGTCTTGCCGGCAAGCAGCGGATGGGCGGCGTCGAGGACGACGATATCGGCTTTCCTCCCGGCCTCTATCGCGCCGGCATCGCGCCCCGCCGCCCCCGCTCCGCCGTCGAGCGCGGCGGCGTGGAGCCGGGCGCCGGTGGACCCTTCGGGCAGGGCGGCAACGTTGCGGCGGCGCTCGTCGAGCCGCTGGCCGTATTCCAGCCAGCGCAGCTCCTCGACCGGGCTGACCGACACGTGGCTGTCCGAGCCGATGCCGAGGCGCCCCCCGGCCTCGAGCCAGGCGGCGAGCGGAAACAGCCCGTCGCCGAGATTGGCCTCCGTCGTCGGGCACAGGCCGGCGGCGGCGCCGGTCGCCGCAAGAGCGCGGATTTCGCTCCCGGTCATGTGGGTGGCATGGACCAGGCACCAGCGCCGCCCGATGTCGTGGGCGTCGAGCAGCCATTCGACCGGCCGCCGGCCGCACCAGGCAACGCACTCCTCGACCTCCCGGATCTGCTCGGCGATGTGGATATGGACCGGCGCGGTCCGGTCTATCGCATCGAGCCCGGCCAGCGCCTCGCCAAGGCTCGCGGGAGGCGCCGCGCGCAGGCTGTGCGGCGCGATGCCGAGACGGAAATCCCGGTCCGCGCGGTGGCGCGCCTGCATGGCCTCGACGATGCGCAGGAGCCCCGCTGCATCGTTGGCGAACCGGCGCTGGGCGCCGCCCACCTCGGCGCCGCCGAAGCCGCCGGCGTTGTAGAGCACCGGCAGCAGGGTCAGCGCGATGCCGGTGCGCTGCGCCGCCCGCGTCACCCGTTCCGCCATCTCCGCGGGATCGTCGTAGGCGCTCCCGTCCGGCGCATGATGGAGATAGTGAAACTCGGCGACGGCGGTGTAACCCGCCTTCAGCATCTCGCAGTAGAGCTGCGCGGCGATCGCCTCGACATCGTCCGGGCCGAGGCGGGCGACGAACCCGTACATCACCTCGCGCCAGGTCCAGAAACTGTCGGCGCCCGGCCCGGCGCGTTCCGTGAGGCCGGCCATCGCCCGCTGGAACGCGTGGCTGTGCAGGTTGGGCATGCCGGGCACAGCGATGCCGCCGATACGCTCGCCCCGGCCGCCCCCGTCGACGGCGGCGATCCGCCCGCCGGCGCCGGTTTCGATCCGTCCGGGCGCGAGCCAACCATCCGGGGTCAATACGCGCTCGAACGTATAGGCGGTCATCGCCGCGACCTGGCCTCGGCCCAATCGACGATAGCGGCCAGCATTTCCCGCAGCACCGGCCGCACCGCATCGGCGAGGTCGGGCCGGTAGGCGAACGGATGGGCCTCGTTCATGTAGGTGCGCTGCGACAGTTCGAGCTGAATGGCATGGATCCCTTCGTCCGGATCGCCGTAGCGCCGCGTGATGTAGCCGCCGGTGAACCGGCCGTTATCGACGGCGCTGTATGTCCGGGCGGCAGAGAGTACGCCGAACGCGGCGGCGGCGAGACCGGCATCGGCGCTGGCGCCGCGGGCCGTGCCGAAATTGAAGTCGGGCAGCACGCCGTCGAAAAAACGCGGCACGACGCTGCGGATCGAATGGGCGTCGAACAGAACGGCGATGCCGTGGCACGCACGCAGGGCCTCGAGTTCGGACGTAAGGCGGTCGTGGTAGGGCCGCCAGAAGCGTGCGATCCGGCCCTCCGTCTCGGCCGTGTCGGGCGCCGCGCCGCGCCGATAGACGGGCTCCCGGTCGAAGGTGAGCAGCGGCGCGATCTCGGTGTTGTCGGCGCCGGGGTAGAGCGCGGCGCCCTCGGGGTCTCGGTTGAGGTCGACGACATAGCGCGAATGGTGCGCCGCCAGCACCCCGGCGCCGAGCCCGCCGGCGAAATCGTAGAGCCGCCGGATATGCCAGTCGGTATCGGGGATGGCGAGCGCCGCCGGCGTCATCCTCGCCGCGATATCGTCCGGGATCGCGCGCCCGTCGTGCGGAATGCTGACGAGAACGGGTGCGGCCCCAGGCGAGAAGTCGAAGATGTGGTCTTCGGTCACGCTTCAACCGCCTCTCATCGCCGCCGCCGGTGCCGGCCGGAGCGTAGAGCATTTTGTCGCCCCGCGGAACGCGCGCCGTGTACTATGGCTGCGCCAGCGGAAAGCGAGGACGCGCGATGGAGACGGGATCGCCGGCGGCCGGCAAATGGGACGGGCTCTGGATCGATGCCCATCTGGCGACGATGGTGCCGGGCGGCGCGCCCTACGGGACGATCCGCGACGGCGCGATCGGGGTTGCCGACGGCCGCATCGCCTGGATCGGCGCGGCGGCCGACCTCCCCGGCAGCCCGCAAAGCGTGGCGGATGCGGTGCACGACGCGGGCGGCCGCTGGATCACGCCGGGGCTGGTCGATTGTCATACCCATCTCGTCTTCGGCGGCAGCCGCGCCGGCGAATTCGAGATGCGGCTCAACGGCGCGAGTTACGAGGAGGTCGCCAAGGCCGGCGGCGGCATCGTCTCGACCATGCGGGCCACCCGCGAGGCCGACGACGAGACGCTTTTCGAGGCCGCCGTCCCGAGGCTCCGCCGTCTGACGGCCGAAGGGGTCACGACGGTCGAGGTCAAGTCGGGCTACGGGCTCGACACCGACACCGAGATCAAACAGCTTCGCGTCGCCCGCAAGCTGGGCGAGGCCCTGCCCGTCGACGTGCACACCACCTTCCTCGGCGCGCACGCGCTCCCGCCGGAATACGCGGGGCGTCAGGGCGCCTATATCGACCTGGTGGTCGAGGAAATGCTGCCGGCGGTCGCCGAGACCGGGCTCGCCGACGCGGTGGACGCCTTTTGCGAGGGCATCGGCTTCACCCCGGCGGAGACCGACAGGGTGTTCTCGGCCGCCCGCGCGCACGGACTGCCGGTCAAGCTGCATGCCGACCAGCTTTCGGACCTCGGCGGCGCGGCGCTCGCGGCGCGCTACGACGCGCTTTCAGCCGACCACCTCGAATACACGTCGCGCGAGGGCATCGCGGCGATGGCGGCGGCGGGGACCGTCGGCGTCCTGCTGCCCGGCGCGTTCTATACCCTGCGCGAAACCAGGCTGCCGCCGGTCGAGGCCATGCGCGACTGCGGCCTCGGCATCGCCATCGCCACGGACTTCAATCCCGGCTCGTCGCCGACCCTGTCCCTGGTCCTGATGCTCAACATGGCCTGCACGCTGTTCCGGCTGACACCGGAGGAAGCGCTTGCCGGCGTCACCCGCGTCGCGGCGCAGGCGCTCGGCCTCGGCGGCGACCGCGGCACGCTGGAGGTCGGCAAGCGCGCCGATTTCGTGCTCTGGGACATCGGCCAGCCGGCGGAACTCTCTTACTGGTTCGGCGTCAACCCGTGCGCGCAGCGCGTGCGGCAAGGAAGGCCGGACGCCGGCTGACGCCCGGCGCGGCGGGGAAGCCGATCAGACCGCGTCGCGCGGCGCCAGCACCCTGCGCTCCACCGGCCGGTCGTCGATCGGCAGGTTGAACGCCGCCGCCACGACGCCGAGGACGACCGAGGCCCACCAGATCGCCGCAAAGCTGCCGAACGCGTCGAACAGCCAGCCGCCGGCCCAGATGCCGATGAATGCGCCGACCTGGTGCGAGACGAAGGCGCAGCCGAACAGCGTCGCCATGTAGCGGGTGCCGAAGATCTGGGCGACCACCCCGCCGGTCAGCGGCACGGTGCCGAGCCACAGCACGCCCATCACCGAAGAGAAGATGACGATGCTCAGATCGGTGACGGGAAGCAGGATGAACGCCGTCATCGCCAGCGCCCGGGCGATATAGATCCAGGCGAGCAGGTTCTTCTTGCGCCAGCGGCCGCCGGCGGCGCCGAAGACCAGACAGCCGACAATGTTGAACAGGCCGATCAGGGCGATCGACCACGCTCCCATCCCGGGCGAGACGTCGTACGCCTCGAGCATCGGCGGGAAGTGGGTGATGATGAACAGCGTCTGGAATCCGCAGACGAAATATCCTGCCGTCAGAAGCTGGTACCCGGGATGCCGGAACGCCTCGCCGAGCGCCATGCCGAGCGACTGCTGTCCGGTCGCGGCGGCGAGAGTCCCCGGTTTCGACACCATGGCGAAGGCCAGCGGAATCGCCAGCGCCGTGACCGCCGCCAGGATGACCAGCGCGGTCGACCAGTCCGTCGCGTCGAGCACCGACTGGATCATCGGAACCAGAACGACCTGGCCGGAAGAACCGCCGGCGCTGGCGACACCGGCATAGAGGCCGCGCTTTTTCTCGTCGGCCACAACCTTGCTGATGGCGGTCAGGATGACCGGCGCGGTCAGCCCGCCCATGGCGATGCCGGTCAGCACGCCGATGCCGAGGAACGCCTCGATCCGGGTCGTCGCGTTCGCGGTGACCAGGAAGCCGAGGGCGAAGGCGACGCCGCAGGCGGCGATCACCCGCCCGGTGCCGTAGCGGTCGGCCACCGCCCCCATGACCGGCGTCGCAAACCCCCATATCAGGGCCTGCGCGGCCATCGCGAAACTCAGGCTTTCCAGCCCCCAGCCGAGGCCGGTGCTGGCCGGCGCGATCCACAGCCCGTAGGTCATGCGGACGCCGAACGAGATCAGCATCACCGTGGTGCCGCAGAGAAGGACGACGAACGGGGTGCGCCAGGAACCGGACGACATGCGGGCTACGGCCGGGATCGATCCGGCCGCCTCTTCGGAAAGGAAACGCTGCAGGCTGTCCCGGCCGTACAGCGCAACGCCCCCGCAGTCAACCGGCGTACCGCCGCCGGGCGGGCGGGCGCATGTGCCGGCGCGGGTCGGCGTCGGCCGGCGCGTCGGCGATCTCCCAGCCGTATTCGAGCAGCGGGGCCGCCTTCGCGGCGTGCTCGCGGACGATCTCGATCAGGCCGCGGGACCGGGCATCGCTGTCCGCCACCGGCCGGGTGAGAAGGAACGACTTCCACCTGACCCAGTCCGCTACCGGCGAGTCGGCGTCGCCCCTGAATCCGCGCGGCATCGTCTTGAGCGTGGAAATCGCCCGCATGTAGGCCGCGTCCCCGCCGTTCGCGTAGGGACCGACGATCTCCAGCCACTCCTCGGGATCGTCCACCATGCGCCGGCGCCATGCGGTCAGCATCGGCGGATCGGCGCGCCAGAACCCGGCCGAGACGAAACAGTTCCCCGGCTGGATATGGATATAGACGACGCCGGGCTCGCTGCGCCTGCCGCTGCGCGACAGGACGGCGCCGGCATGGGTCTTGTAGGGCTGCTTGTTCTTCGAAAACCGCACGTCGCGGTAGATCCGGAAAATCCCCCTGGCCGGATCGCCGCGGACCGGCAGCCGCTTTCCGGCGCCGTCGCCGCGGAACTCGGCGACCAGGCATTCGAGCGGAAACCGGACCTCGTTCTCGTAGGTCTCGCGGTTCTCGGCAAACCAGCCGCGGTCGTTGTTGCGCGCAAGATCGCCGAGAAAGCGGAAGGCGGCCGGCGAGAAGCCTTCGAAATCCGGGCGCACATCGTCGGGAAAAACAAGGGGTGCGGTCATTGGCGGGCGGCCGGCTGTTCCGGCCGGGACAATAGACCCGGCCTCGCCGGGGTCAAGACCGCGCCCCTCTCAACCGCCGAGCGCCCGTATCGGCCCCTCGGCGCGCCGGTTGACGAACTGGTCCACGACGGCGTTGCCGCTGCGGTCGATCTCGTCCACCGGGCCCTGCCAGACGACGCTGCCCGCATTCATCATGGCGAACCTTCCGGCGATCCGCCGCACGCCGGCGATGTCGCTGGTCACCAGGAGCACGGCCGCATCGAGCCGGGCGGCCGTCTCCCGGATCAACTGGGCGATGACGGTCGACATGATGGGATCGAGGCCCGCAGTGGGCTCGTCGAGGAGCACGATCTCCGGGTCGTCGGCAATCGCCCGGGCAAGCGCGGCGCGCTTCTGCATCCCGCCCGACAGTTCGGCCGGATAGAGTTGCGCCGTCTCGGGAGCGAGCCCGACGGCGGCGATCCTGTCCACGGCCGCTGCAAAACCCGCGCGGCGGCCGAGCGAGCCGTCGCTGAGCTGCCGGAAGACCACGTTCTCCCACACCGGCATGCTGTCGAACAGCGCCGAGCGCTGGAACAGCACGCCGATGCGGCCCGCCGCGCCCGTCCGCGCCGCCGGCGCAACGCCTGCGGTCTCGCGCCCGTCGATCCTGACGCTTCCGCTGTCGGGCCGGACCAGCCCGGCGATCGACTTGAGCAGCACCGTCTTGCCGCTCCCCGAGGGCCCGCCGAGGGCGACGATCTCGCCGCGGCGAACATCGAGGCTGGCGTCCCTCAGGGCATCGACCCCGTCGAAACGCTTGCAGACGCCCGCCAGCGCGATCTTCGGCTCGGGAGGAGCGGCCATCGGACGGGGGTTCCGGGACGGTTGGGGTGCGCCGGACGATAGGTGCAGATCGCCGGGCGATCAATGACGCGGAGTGTTTGCGGAGGAAGCCGGCATCGACGCGCCGCCGGGCGCAGGATCGGCGGGGCCGGGCGCAGCCTGCCGCGCGCTCACCGGGGCGGCTGGGTTCCCTTCCGTATCGTCCGGGTCCAGCCGCGCTCGCGGAAAAACCTTGCCGCCGCCGGGTGCATCGGCACGCCGCGCGTCTCCAGCGCGTCGCCGGGAACCGGGTTGTAGCCGCTCCATGCCGGATGGCTCGCGGCGAGACTCTCCCACCGGTCGATCAGGACCGCGAGCATGGTACGCACCACGGCGTTTTCGACATCCCTGTGGACGAGAATCGCGGTGCCGAGATCGACCGACCGGACCGGCCGGCCCTCGCTTCCCGGCGGGGGAGGCAGGACCGCCGGCGCGAGCCCGGCCCGTTGGAGCGCCGTGCGCGCAGCCGGCGGCAGCTCGACGAAGCGGGCATGGCCGGCGAGCGCCGCCCCGAACGCGGCGGCGCGGTTCGGCGCGGCGGCGGCGAACCAGAGATCGGCGCGGCCGTTCCGGATCATGCGGGGAATCTGGCTCGGCCCCACGTGGAGCACGTCGCCGCCGCGCCCGCGCAGCGACCGGCGGGTCGTGCCCATCGCCGCGAGGATCATGTCTGCGACCACCGGGACGGAGCCGGCAGACGGCGCCATGACGAGGCGCGGCGCGTCTTGCGGTTCCCGCAGCGCCCGGGCGAGGGTGGAGAGGCCGGTTCGCCGGATATAGTCCTCGCGCAGCATGGCGACGATCCAGACCGGCGTCAGGCCGGCGATCAGGACGCGAATGCGGGTGTACCTCTTCTTCTCGTAGGCGATGTCGTCGCCGGTATAGGCCCAGACTGCGGAAGCGGCGTGCGACAGGCCGAAATCGGCGCGCCAGGCATGGACGGCGACCGGGTTCCAGTAGCCGTTGCCGCGGCCGATGTCGCTGGCCGCTGCGCCCTCGACAGTCATGCCGTATTCCCGCGCAAGGGCCGTCCCGAAGGCGTGCCAGGGGCTGCCCGGATGCCCCGATGCGATGCGCACCTCGCGGGCATCGGCGGCCCCGGACAGGAGCAGGGCCGAGAGCACGGCCGCGCCGGCGATGCCGGCCGGCATGCGGAGGAGCATTGCGTCATCCCCGGAAATGCACGGCGGCCGCCATGATAGCGGCGGCGGCGCCCTCCGCCATCGACGGGAGCCGACCCGAACGAACCCGTTTCCCTGCGGCAGAGAGATGCGCCGTCGCCGTCGGGCGGGAGGACCGGACCAATCGAAAAATTACCTTTTATGAAAAATATCTCTTGACATATGACCATTCTTGATTATATTTCTCACTGATATGGGAAGAAAACGCACTTCGATCCGTTTCCCGGCAGCGACCCGCCGCCCGCCCCTTGCCGTGCACCGGGCGGCGGTTGTATCCCGGCCGGGCGCCGGATTCCCCGAACGCGAGGAGGCCGACCATGCAGACCCGCATCCCTTCAGCCCTGATGCGCGGAGGCACGTCCAAGGGACTGTTCTTCCGCGCCGACGACCTTCCGGCCGACCCGGCGCTGCGCGACCGCGTGCTGCTGGCCGCCATGGGTTCGGCCGATCCGCGCCAGATCGACGGGATCGGCGGCGGCGACCCGCTGACCAGCAAGGTGGCGATCGTCGGCCGGTCCGCCCGCCCCGGGGTCGACCTCGACTATCTCTTCGCCCAGGTGGTGGTCGGCGAGGCCCGTGTGGACACCGCTCCCAACTGCGGCAACATGCTCGCCGGGGTGGGGCCGTTTGCGCTCGAGCAGGGGCTTATCGAGGCCTCGGGCGACCGCTCGACAGTGCGCATCCGGATGGTGAATTCGGACAGTCTCTGCGACCAGACTGTGCAGACCCCCGGCGGGGCGGTGACCTACGACGGCGATGCCCGGATCGACGGCGCGCCGGGGACGGCGGCCCCGGTCCTCATCGACTTCCTCGATGTCGCGGGGTCGGCCTGCGGCAGCCTGCTCCCCACCGGGGCCTTGCGGGAAACCGTCAACGGCGTCGAGGTCACCTGCATCGACAACGGGATGCCGGTGGTCCTCATGGCCGCCTCGTCATTCGGCCTGACCGGCGGAGAGGCGCCGGCCGCGCTGGATGCGGACAGTGCCCTCAAGGAACGGCTGGAGGCGATCCGGCTGGCCGTCGGGCCGGCGATGAACCTGGGCGATGTCGCGGCGAAGGTGGTGCCGAAAATGTGCCTGGTGGCGCCGCCGGCGGCGGGCGGGGCGATCGCCACGCGGTGTTTCATCCCGCACCGCTGCCATGCCGCGATCGGCGTCCTCGCGGCGGTCACCGTGGCCGCGGCGGCGGCGATCGAGGGAACGGTCGCGCACGATTTTGCCCGCCTGCCGCCGGGGCCGAAACGGACGATCTCGGTCGAGCACCCGTCGGGCGAATTCACCGTCGAACTGGAGACCGAGGGCGATGCGGCCTCGCTCACGGTCAGGCGCGCCGCCCTGCTGCGCACGGCGCGCCGGCTGTTCGAGGGCAACGTGCTGATCCCGGGCCATGTCTGGGACGGCCGCGCCGGGCTCGCGGTACGGGAGGCGGCGCAATGAGAACCTGCCAGCCTCCCGATCCGCACCCGCGCCCGCCGTCCTTTGCGCTGCCGCCGGGGGCATGCGATTCCCACTGCCACGTCTTCGGGCCGGGCGATGTGTTCCCCTATCATCCGAACCGCTCCTACACCCCGCCCGATGCACCGCGCGAGGCGCTTGTCCGGCTGCACCGGACGCTGGGGATCGACCGCGCGGTGATCGTCCAGGCGACCTGCCACGGCGACGACAACCGCGCCATGCTGGATGCCATCGCCCGTTCGGAAGGGCGCTACCGCGGCGTCGCCATGATCGAGGAGACGATCTCGGACGGCGAACTCGAGGGGCTTCACCGGGGCGGGGTGCGCGGGGTGAGGATGAGCTTCGCCCGCCACCTGTCCGGCCCGCCGGATTTCTCCAGGGCGCACCGCATCGCCGAACGCATCGCCCCGCTGGGCTGGCACCTGGTGCTCTACCTCGAGGCCGACGATGTGGTCGAGAACAGCGCGGCGCTGGGGCGGTTCGAGGTGCCGGTGGTGATCGACCACATGGCGCGGGTGCGCGTCGCCGAAGGGCTCGACCAGGCGCCGTTCCGGCAACTGCTCAGCTTCCTCCGCAGCGCGGATTTCTGGGTCAAGATCTCCTGCGCGGAACGCCTGTCGGCCGCCGGTGCGCCCTACGACGATGTGGCGCCCTTCGCCGCCGCGGCGATCGAGGCCGCACCCGACCGCGTGCTGTGGGGCACCGACTGGCCGCACCCCAATATGGAGGGCCGTATGCCCAACGACGGCGACCTGACCGATCTGCTGGCGACCTACGCGCCGGACGAGCACATGCGGCGCAGGATCCTGGTGGACAATCCTGCGCGGTTGTACGGCTTCGACGGTTAGGGCGGGCTGTCGGCCGGGGCGGGAGCGGGCCGGAATGGCCGCCGGCGGGATGGCAGCCCGGACAGGGGGTCGGCTAGGTTTCGGCCGGGGTGAAGGCGGCGATTTCCGCGCCCTCGTCGATACGGTCGCCGACCCGGTAATGCACCGCATCGACGGTGCCGGCGGACGGTGCGCGGACGGTGTGCTCCACCTTCATCGCCTCGATCACCACCAGCGGCTGGTTTTTCTCGACCCGGTCTCCGGCCGCGACAGCGACGGCGACGACCACGCCCGGCATCGGCGCAACGGGCATCCCTCCGGCGGCATCGCGGGCGTTCGACTCGGCTTCGGCCACGGGATCGTACAGGGGAAGGCGCCATGTTCGATCCGGCATGAAGACGAGCACGCAGCCGCCGTCGCGGACGGCCACCGCCGACACCGCCTCGCCGTCGATTTCGGCGGCGACGACGGGCGGCTCGGACGCCATCGCGCGAACCGTCCGGACCCGGCCGTCCGGCAGGCGGAAGACCGCCCCGTCGGCGGTTACCGCGGCAACGCCGCTGCCGCGCCGGAACGCCGCGGTGCGCAGGGCGGGAGCGTTCATGCGCCAGCCGCGCAGCGCCGCCCGCAACCCGGCGGGATCGCCCGCGGCGGCGTCCTCGTCGCGCATCGCGGCGAGCGCGGCGAGCGCGAGCACGGTATCCGGCGGGTCGTCTCCGGGGGCGCCCAGCGCCTCGGCGTTGCGGTCGAGATGGCCGGTATCGAGCGTGCCGGCAGCGAACGCCTGTTCCGAGAGGACGCGGATGAGAAAGTCGCGGTTGGTCGCCGGGCCGACGACGGCGACCTCGCCGAGCGCCGCAATCAGCCGCGCGCGCGCGGCATCGCGCGAGGGCGCATGGACGATGATCTTGGCGAGCAGCGAATCGTAGTGCGGCACGATTTCATCGCCGGCGGCGAACCCGGCATCGACGCGCGCCCCCTCGCCCGGCAACCGCATCAGCCTGACCGGGCCGGTGGACGGCAGGAAACCCGCCGCCGGGTCCTCGGCGCACAGCCTCGCCTCCATCGCATGACCATCGGCCGCGATGGCTTCCTGGGCCGCCGGCAGCGTTTCCCC
Organism: Alphaproteobacteria bacterium; assembly: GCA_965200535.1. Lineage (GTDB taxonomy): Bacteria > Pseudomonadota > Alphaproteobacteria > MPNO01 > MPNO01 > MPNO01. The sequence continues at coordinate 267,267 of CBDAUF010000001.1, forward strand.
GGCGGCGACGCGCAGCTGCCATTCGACGAGATCGTATCCGCTGACCGCCTCGGTCACCGGGTGCTCGACCTGGAGGCGCGTGTTCATCTCGATGAAGAAGAACCGGCCGGCGCCGTCCATCAGGAACTCGACGGTGCCGGCGCCGACATAATCGACGACCCGGGCGGCCGCCACCGCCGTCTGTCCGAGCGCGGCGCGCGCGGCGGCGGAGAGCCCGGGCGCCGGCGCTTCCTCGATCACCTTCTGGTAGCGCCGCTGGGCCGAGCAGTCGCGCTCGAAGAGGTGCACCGTGTTGCCCGCGGTGTCGGCGAAGATCTGGACCTCGATATGGCGGGCCGGCGCGAGATAGCGCTCGAGCAGCAGACGGTCGTCGCCAAACGTGGACGCCGCCTCGCGCCGGGCCGCCGCGAGCGCCGCAGCCAGCGCCGCCGCATCGCCGACGATGCGCATGCCGCGGCCGCCGCCGCCGGCCGCCGGCTTGACGAGAAGGGGATAGCCGATCCTGTCCGCCTCGGCGGCAAACGCGGCATCGTCCTGGTCGTCGCCGTGATAACCGCCCACGATCGGCACCCCGGCGGCGGCCACGAGCGCCCGCGCGGCGCTCTTCGACCCCAGCGCCCGGATCGCCGCGGCGGGCGCGCCCACGAAGACGCGCCCGGCGGCGGCCGCGGCCTCGGCGAAATCGGCATTCTCGGAAAGGAATCCGTAGCCCGGATGGATGGCATCCGCGCCGCATTCCTCGGCGGCGGCGAGGATGGCGCCGCCGTCGAGATAGCTGTCCCGGACGGGCGCCGGGCCGATGCGGATGGCGGTGTCGCAGACGCGGACATGGCGCGCATTCCGGTCCGCGTCGGAGTAGACCGCGGCGGTGCGGATGCCGAGGGCGCGGCAGGTGCGGGCGATCCGGCAGGCGATCTCGCCCCGGTTGGCGATGAGGACGGTGCCGAACATCCGCCGCTACATCCTGAAGACGCCGAACCTCGTCGGCTCGGGCGGCGCGTTCATCGCCGCCGACAGGCTGAGCCCGAGCACCGACCGGGTCTCGGCGGGCTCGATCACGCCGTCGTCCCACAGCCGGGCGCTGGCATAGAACGGGTGGCCCTGGCGTTCGTACTGCGCGCGCACCGGGGCCTTGAACGCCTCCTCGTCGTCGCCCGACCACGATTCGCCCGCGGCTTCGAGCGCATCGCGGCGGATCTGGGCGAGCACGTTGGCCGCCTGCTCGCCTCCCATGACGGAAATCCTCGCGTTCGGCCACATGTAGAGAAAGCGCGGCCCGTAGGCGCGACCGCACATCCCGTAGTTCCCCGCGCCGAAGCTGCCGCCGACGATGACGGTGAATTTGGGCACCCGTGCGCAGGCGACCGCGGAGACCAGCTTGGCGCCGTCCTTGGCGATGCCGCCGGCTTCGTATCTGCGCCCGACCATGAAACCGGTGATGTTCTGGAGGAAGACCAGCGGGATCCCGCGCTGGCAGCAGAGCTCGACGAAATGCGCCCCCTTGAGCGCCGACTCGGAAAACAGGATCCCGTTGTTGGCGAGGATGCCGACCGGAAAGCCGAAGAGATGGGCAAACCCGGTGACCAGCGTGGTTCCGTACAGCGCCTTGAACTCGTCGAACTCGCTCGCATCGACGATGCGCGCGATGACTTCGCGGACGTCGTAGGGCTTGCGGTAGTCGGCTGGGACGATGCCGGCGAGCTCGGCGGGATCGAAGGCCGGGTCGGCGGGCGCGCGGCGAACCGGGCCCGCCGGCTTGCTGCGGTTGAGGTTGGCCACCGCGCGGCGAACGATGGCCAGCGCGTGCGCATCGGTCTCCGCGTAATGGTCCGCAACCCCCGATTCGCGCGCATGCACGTCGGCGCCGCCGAGTTCCTCGGCGGACACCACCTCGCCGGTCGCGGCCTTCACCAGCGGCGGCCCGCCGAGGAAGATGGTGCCCTGGTTGCGGACGATCACCGCCTCGTCCGACATCGCCGGAACATAGGCGCCGCCCGCGGTGCACGACCCCATGACGGCGGCGATCTGCGGGATGCCGGCCGCCGACATGGTCGCCTGGTTGTAGAAGATGCGGCCGAAATGGTCGCGGTCGGGGAACACCTCGTCCTGCCGCGGCAGGTTGGCGCCGCCCGAGTCGACCAGATAGATGCAGGGCAGGTTGTTCTCGCGCGCGATGTCCTGGGCGCGGAGATGCTTCTTGACCGTGAGGGGAAAATAGCTGCCGCCCTTGACGGTCGCGTCGTTGGCGATGATCAGGCACTCGGTTCCCGCCACCGGCCCGATGCCGACGATCAGCCCGGCCGCCGGGACCTCCTCGTCATAGACCCCGTGGGCGGCGAGCTGCGACAGTTCGAGAAACGGCGCGCCCGGATCGATCAGGCGGTCTATGCGCTCGCGCGGCAGCATCTTGCCGCGCGCGAGGTGGCGCTCCCGCGCGCGCGCGCCCCCGCCGCCGGCGATCGCGGCGGCGACCCGGCGGAGTTCCGCCACCGCCGCGTCCATCGCCGCCCGGTTGGCCGCGAAATCGGCCGACCGCAGGTCCGCCGGACTGCCGACCACCGGCATCAGGCGGTCTCGCGAAACAGCTCCCGACCGATCAGCATCCGGCGGATTTCGCTGGTTCCCGCGCCGATCTCGTAGAGCTTGGCGTCGCGCAGCAGCCGGCCGGCCGGGTAGTCGTTGATATAGCCGTTGCCGCCCAGGATCTGGATCGCATCGAGGGCGAGCGACGTGGCCCGCTCGGCGGCGTAGAGGATGGCGCCCGCGGCGTCCTTGCGCGAGGTTTCGCCGCGGTCGCACGCCCTGGCCACGGCGTAGACGTAGGCGCGGCTGGCGTTGGCGACGGTGTACATGTCGGCGAGCTTGCCCTGGATCAACTGGAACTCGCCGATCGGCCGGCCGAATTGGCGGCGCTCGTGAACATAGGGAATGACGGTGTCGAGGCAGGACTGCATGATGCCGAGCGGACCGCCGGCCAGCACCGCGCGCTCGTAATCGAGCCCGCTCATCAGCACTTGCACGCCGCCGCCGACATCGCCGAGGACGTTGTCTCCGGGCACCTCGCAGTCCTCGAAGACGAGTTCGCAGGTGTTGGAGCCCCTCATCCCGAGCTTGTCGAGCTTCTGCGCCGTCGAGAAGCCGGGGAACCCCTTTTCGATCAGAAAGGCGGTAATGCCGCGCGGACCGGCGCCGGGATCGGTCTTCGCATAGACCACCAGGGTATCGGCGTCGGGCCCGTTGGTGATCCACATCTTGGTGCCGTTGAGGATGTAACGGCTGCCCCGGCGGTCCGCCCGAAGCTGCATGCCGACCACGTCGGACCCGGCGCCGGGCTCGCTCATGGCGAGCGCGCCCACATGCTCGCCGGAGATCAGCTTCGGAAGATAGCGCCGCTTCTGCGCCTCGCTGCCGTTGCGGCGGATCTGGTTGACGCAAAGGTTGGAATGCGCGCCGTAGGACAGGCCGACGGAGGCCGAGCCGCGGCTCACCTCCTCCATCGCCACCACATGTTCGAGATAGCCCATCCCGGCGCCGCCATACGCCTCCTCGACGGTGATGCCGAGGAGCCCGAGACCGCCCATCTTGCGCCAGAGATCGGGCGGAAAGTCGTTGGTCCGGTCGATCTCGGCGGCGCGCGGCGCGATCTCGGCGGCGGAGAAGTCGGCCACGCTCTCGCGCAGCAGACCGGCCGTTTCGCCGAGGTCGAAGTCGAGGCCGGGACCGGCGTTCCGAAGCATCGGCTGCTCCCGCTGGATGAACCCGCCATCCGGAAGGCGCGCACCCTAGCCGACTTGCCGGGCGCGCGCACCAGACGAATCCGGCAGCCCGGATCAGCGCCGCAGCCCGCGCACGATCTCGAGATAGTCGGCCGACTCGGGGTCGATCAGGCCGTGGCGAACGAAGAAGTCGATGCAGACGAGGTTGCAGTTGAACTTGAACCGGGCGGTGCCGGCCACCGTCTCCATCACCCGCTCGACCGGCCACAGGTAGAACTCGGCGATCTCGCCGTCGCAGTTCCTCGGCGCGAAGCCGGCCGGCAGTTCGAGGTCGTAGCAATACATCGCGTCGGGCTTCAGCCCCTCGTCGGTCTCGTGGCAGTAGGTGATCGCGCCGACCGGCTGCGCCGCGGCGGCGAGCGCCTGAGGCACGCCGGCCTCCTCGCCCGCCTCCTTGATCACATTCTCCATCAGCCCGATGCCGACGGGCTGCCCGCCGGCAACGAAGTTGTCGAGCATGCCGGGATATGTCGGCCGGTCGCCGGCGCGGCGGGCGATCCACATCAGGATCCGGCCGCCGTCGCGGACGAAACCGTTGACGTGGACGCCGTAGGCGCGGACGCCGAAGAACGGCACCGCCGAACGGTCCATCGTCATGAGGTGGGGGCCGCAAAGGCCGCCGCCGACAGGGTAGGACTCGCCGCGCAGGCGTCCGATCGCCCCGGCGTCCGACAGGTCCCGCAACGCGGCCGCGGCGGCCTCGGTCCGCTCGGTAAAGCCGTCGAGCGCGGCGGCCATGCGCACGCCGCCGTCATCGACCGCGAACACTCCGGGATAGTCGGCGAGGCGGCGGGCGAAGGCGGGCCTGACCCATCCCGGCTGCGCGCCGCCGATGCGGAACGGCAGGAAGCCCGCCAGATCGTGGGCGTTGCACTCGGCGATGCGGTCGAGGAAGGCCATCGCCCGGTTATAGCACGCACCCCGGCCCCGCTCGCGGCAGCCCCGATTCCGCTGGCGCACGCGCGGCGATCGCCCTATACCGCCCGCATGACGACCACCGGCTCGGTCCTGTTGGTCATCGCCCTCGCCGCGGTATTCGGCGCCCTCGCGATGGGCCTGATCAGCATGGCGCGCGGCGGCGCGTTCAACCGCAAGTACGGCAACCGGTTCATGCAGGCGCGGGTGATCCTGCAATTCGGCGCGATCGCGCTGCTGGCCCTCGCGGTCCTGCTCGGCCGGGAGTGAGGCGGCGGCGCTCGATCCCGCCCGCTTTCTTCATCCGCCGTGTGAAGAGGGCGGCCCAGTCTCATGAGCAATGTTTCACGTGAAACATTGGTCAATATTGCTGCCATAAATGTCAGGCGTTTCCCGTCCCCCGGGGACGCACCCTCCCCGTCCGGCGGGCGGCAGCACCGTTTCCATTGACTCCGAGGCCGATCCGTCGGCAGTGTCGTCGATGCGAAACAAGAGGTGAACGCAATGCCCCGCCCGCTCGGCGGCGAATGTCCGGGCCCGGCATGACCCTGTGCCGCCCGGAGCACGCCGCTCGGACCGTTGCCCGGGCAACTCCCGGCGGAACCGCGACGTCTTCGCAAGGCGTGTCTTCGCAAGGCGTGTCGATACCGGCCGGCCCGACGTCCGGCCTGCGCTCGGAAAGCGAACTTGCGGCGCTTGCCGCGGCGCTCGCCGGCGGCGCCCCGCTGACGGCAGCGGAACACGCCGTTGCCGCCCGCGCTCTGCCGCCGTCTCCCGGCTGCCTGGACCGCACCCGTGCGGCCATAGCGCGCGGCGGCGACCCGCTCGGCGACGCCTTCTGCCGGCTGCGTTCCGCGAAAGCCCGCCGGACGCGCGGCGCCATCTACACACCGCAGGCCATCGTCGACGTCATGGTCGACTGGGCCGCCCGCCGGGCCGCGCCGGCGCGTGTCGTCGATCCCGGCGCCGGGTCGGGCCGGTTCATTCTTTCCGCGGCAAGGGCGTTTCCCGACGCAGCCTTGGCAGCCGTCGAAATCGATCCGCTGGCCGCTCTTGTGCTGCGCGCGAACGCCTCCGTACTCGGAGCGGCCCACCGCCTGACCGTGCTGGTCGACGACTACCGCGCCGTCCGCCTTCCCGGTATCGACGGCGCGACCCTGTTTCTCGGCAATCCGCCCTATGTCCGCCATCATGACATACAGCGGGAATGGAAGGACTGGTTCGCGGATGCGGCCGCCGCCGAGGGGCTGAAGGCCAGCAAGCTCGCGGGCCTGCACATCCATTTCTTTCTCAAGACGCGCAGTCTCGCCAGACCGGGCGATTACGGGGCGTTCATCACATCGGCAGAATGGCTCGACGTGAACTACGGCAGCGCGATGAGAAAACTCCTCACCGACGGTCTTGGCGGTACCGCCGTTCACGCGCTCGCACCCGCCGCGATGCCTTTTGCCGACGCGGCGACGACCGGCGCCATCACCTGCTTTCGCATCGGTCATCGGGTCCGCAACATGCGGTTTCGCATGGTCGACCGGCTTTCCGACCTCGGCTCGCTGGAGGCCGGACGCAAGGTCGCTCGATCCCGCCTCGACAGCACGCGCCGGTGGTCGGCGTTTCTACGGCCTGCGGCGCGCGCGCCGCAGGGGTCCATCGAACTCGGCGAGATATGCCGCGTCCATCGCGGCCAGGTGACCGGCTGCAACGCCGTCTGGATCGCCGGAGCCTATTCCGGCGCACTGCCGGATTCCGTACTCATCCCTTCGGTCACCAGAGCGCGGGAACTGTTCGATGCGGCACCCGATGGTTTACGCACCGGCGGGCTGCGGCGCGTCATCGATCTGCCGGTCGATCTCGACGTGTTCGATGAAGAGAAACTCGGCACGATACGACGCTTCCTGGCGTGGGCCAGGGAGAGGGGAGCGGCGGCGTCCTACATCGCGCGCAACCGGCGTGCGTGGTGGGCCGTCGGCCTCAGGGATCCGGCGCCCATCCTGGCCACCTATATGGCGCGCCGCCCGCCGACATTCGTTCGAAACACGTGCGGCGCGCGGCATCTCAATATTGCGCACGGCATCTATCCGCGCACCGCACTGCCCGCACCGGTGTTGGATGCGCTTGCGGAGTGGCTGAGCGGCAACGTGAGTATGTCGGCAGGGCGCACCTACGCCGGCGGCCTCACCAAGTTCGAACCGCGGGAACTCGAACGGCTTCCGATCCCGCCTCTGGAAGACCTGTATGAACGAGCCCGGGAATTGGACGGCCGCCGAACCGGCGAACGACGCCGCGGAAGCCAGGACGTTGTTCCGGCGACGGCGTCTCGATGAGCCGCTCGAACTCTATTCCCGGTTCTTCGAAACCTTCGCACCGATATTCGGCGCCCTCATCGACCGGCTGCCAGCCTTGGCGAACAAGCCGTTCGACTCGGGCGATGTTGCCGACTTGGTCGGCGACCGCGACACGCGTACCGCGTTCCGATACCTCGCTGCACCGCCGGTCTCGGAAGACGATCTGAAAACCTTGGCCGAGTCGACGCTTTCCGCAAAGGCTCTGCGCGACGATGCCGAACAGGCTCGACGTGTACGCGATATCGTCCTGCATATCATTGATCCGCACCGCTTCCCATGGATCGGCGAGGGCCGCAGCCCGACCGATGGCGAACGTGCCAGCGCGATCGTTGCATCGGCCGCGCTGGTCGCCGCCCGCAAGGTGGAAACCTTGCGTCGGTCGGACGCCAAGAAGGAGCAGGAGAAAGCCGTCAAGATCATGTTACGGAAAATGGACTTCACCGAAGTTCCATCCCGCGACATCGCGCTGCTAGATGCCGCCCCTTCCCCTGGCGAGTTTTGCGGCGAGAGCAAGCTCGGGAACAGTCGTGCCGATCTTGTAGTTCGTCTCCACGACCGCCGAGTCATGGCTGTGGAGTGCAAGGTGTCCAACAGCGCGGTCAACTCCTTCAAGCGGATCAACCATGAAGCGGCAGGCAAGGCGAGGGCGTGGATCGACGGGTTCGGAAGACGCCAGATCATTCCCACCGCAGTGATCGGCGGTGTGTTCAATCCCGCCAACCTTTACACGGCACAGGCCGAAGGGCTGTCAATTGTCTGGAGCCACCGACTCCGCGATCTCGCGGACTTTATCGAACCGGCCTGGAGTTGATCTCTTGCCTGCTGTTCGGCCTTTTCTCAGCCCCGGGAGCCGGGCTCACCCCCGATGCGCCGCGCCGTTCGCGTTGACAGGCCGGGGCGGCGTCCATAATGTTCGGCGCCTTGTCGGGAACCCGGTATCCCGGCGGTTTCGGCGCCGCCGCGGCGTTCCCTTCATCATCCTTTCAGGATTCGGGATAGCCCTTCCATGAAGGTACTTGTCGGTGTCAAGCGTGTCGTCGACTACAACGTCAAGGTCCGCGTCAAGACCGACCGGACCGGCGTCGAGACGGCCAATGTCAAGATGTCGATGAACCCGTTCGACGAGATCGCGGTCGAGGAGGCGCTCCGCATGAAGGAGGCGGGCAAGGCGGACGAGATCGTCGCCGTCTCGATGGGCGTCCAGCAGTGTCAGGAAACCATCCGCACCGCGCTCGCGATGGGTGCGGACCGCGGCATCCACGTGCTGACCGACGAGGACCTCCAGCCGCTCGCCGTCGCCAAGCTGTTCAGGGCGCTGGTCGAACGCGAGGACCCGGGGCTGGTGATCCTCGGCAAGCAGGCGATCGACGACGACAGCAACCAGACCGGCCAGATGCTGGCCGCCCTGCTCGGCTGGCCGCAAGGCACGTTCGCGTCGGAAATCGTGCTCTCCGGGGACGGCGCCGAGGTCACGCGGGAGATCGACGGCGGGCTGGAGACGGTGGGCCTGTCGATCCCGGCCGTGGTCACCACCGACCTGCGGCTGAACGAGCCGCGCTACGCCTCGCTCCCCAACATCATGAAGGCGAAGAAGAAGCCGATCGACCGGATCGCGGTGGACGAGCTCGGCGTCGACGTGGCGCCCCGCCTCGAGGTCCTCAAGGTCGAGGAGCCGCCGGCCCGCCAGGGCGGCCGCAAGGTGGCCAGCGTCGAGGAGCTGGTCGACAAGCTCAGGAACGAGGCGGGGGTGATCTGATGGCGGCCCTTGTCATCGCCGACCACGACGGCGCGGCGCTCGATCCGTCGACGCTGAACACCGTCACCGCAGCGGCCGCGTTCGGCGGCGCCATCGACGTCCTGGTCGCCGGCGGCGGCAGCGGGCCGGTGGCCGGCGCGGCGGCCGCCATCGACGGCGTCGCCCGCGTCCTGCATGCGGACGACGGCGCCTGCGACCATCTGCTTGCCGAGGCGGTGGCGCCGCTCGTGGCCGGGCTCGCCTCGAACTATTCCGAGATCCTGTTCCCCGCCAACACCACCGGAAAGAACCTCGCGCCGCGGATCGCGGCGCTGCTCGATGTCGCGCAGATCTCCGACATCACCGAGGTGGTCTCGGCCGATACGTTCGTGCGGCCGATCTACGCCGGCAACGCGATGGCAACCGTGCGGTCGCGCGATGCGATCAAGGTCGTCACGGTGCGCACCACCGCCTTCGCCGCGGCGGGGACGGGCGGCAGCGCCCCGATCGAGCCGATCGCCGCCCCGGCGGAGGACGGCGGAGAGCGGCTCCTGTCCCGCTTCCTGCGTCAGGAGCTCTCGAAGTCGGAGCGCCCCGAACTCACCGGTGCGCGGGTGGTCGTCTCCGGCGGGCGGGGAATGCAATCCTCGGAAAACTTCCGGCTGGTGGAGGACATCGCCGACCGCCTCGGCGCCGCGGTCGGCGCATCGCGCGCTGCGGTGGACGCCGGTTACCGGCCGAACGACTACCAGGTCGGCCAGACCGGGAAAGTGGTCGCGCCCGAACTCTACGTCGCTGTCGGCATTTCCGGCGCCATCCAGCATCTTGCCGGGATGAAGGACAGCAAGATCATCGTCGCCATCAACAAGGACGAAGAGGCCCCGATGGTGCAGATCGCCGATTACGGGTTGGTGGACGATCTGTTCAAGGCGCTGCCGGCGCTGGCGGAGGCGCTCGACAAGGCCGGCGTCAAGCCGCGCTGAACCGGCGCACGGCCGGCGAAAGGAAGGAACCGCGCGATGAACGCGACAGTACGCCCGCTGACCGACCCGGTAGCCGTCGGCACCGTTGCGATCCGCAAGGTCGGTGTCGTCGGCGCCGGCCAGATGGGCAGCGGCATCGCCAATGTCTGCGCCGCCCACGGGCTCGATGTCATCCTGGGGGATATTTCCGGCGACCGGGTCGCCAAGGCGCTGAAAGCCATCGAGGCCAACTACGACCGCCAGGTCTCCCGCCACCGCATGACCGGAGATCAGAAGGCGGAGGCGCTGGCCCGTATCTATACCGGCGTCGGATACCGTATCTTCGGGGACTGCGACCTGATCATCGAAGCGGCGACCGAGGCCGAGGACGTCAAGCGCGAGATCTACAAGCGGATCGTCCCCGAGATCCGCGACGACGCGATCATCGCCTCCAATACGTCGTCGATCTCGATCACCCGCCTCGGTGCGGCGACCGACCGGCCGGCGCGGTTCATGGGGATGCACTTCATGAACCCGGTGCCGGCCATGCAGCTGGTCGAGCTGATCCCCGGCATCGCGACCGCACGGGAAACCTTCGAGGCGATCGAGGCGCTCACCTTCGCCCTCGGCAAGACGCCGGTGAACTCGGAGGACTTCCCGGCGTTCATCGTCAACCGCATCCTGCTGCCCATGCTCAACGAGGCGGTCTACACCCTGCACGAGGGGGTGGGCACAGTGCAGGCGATCGACTCCGCCATGCGTCTCGGCGCCAACCATCCGATGGGACCGCTGGAACTCGCCGACTTCATCGGCCTCGACACCTTCCTGTCGGTGATGCAGGTGCTCTACGAGGGGCTCGCCGACACCAAGTACCGCCCCTGCCCGCTGCTGGTGAAATATGTCGAGGCCGGGTGGCTCGGCCGCAAGTCCGGGCGCGGTTTCTACGACTATTCGGGCGACACCCCGACACCCACCCGCTAGATCGCCCGCTGATCGGGGGCGTCGTTTTCGGGTCGGCAGCGCGCCGGCGGCGGTCTACAATCCGCCCGGTGCGACGACGACCGCGACGCGGAGGCTGCGATGACCGACTATTGGCTCAACAAGCTGATGTTCGACCTTCAGGGTCCCGGCGGCAAGGAACGCTGGCGCGACGACCGCGAGGCCGTGCTCGATGCCTACCCGTTCTCGCCGGAAATGCGCCAGGCCCTGATCGACGACGACCTGGCGAAGATCCAGCCGCATGCGAACCCTTACCTGCTGCGGTTCTATCTGCTGATCTGCGGGTACGACGATGCGGGGTCGATCGCGGCGCTGAGCGCGCTGGATGCCGGCGAGGACAAGCGGAGCACGGCCAATGGCTGAATTTGTCGGCAGCTTCGCGGCCTCGCACGGGCCCAATATCGCGCGCAACTGGGAGACGCTGAAGACCGAGACGCGGGACTGGGTGACCACCCGTTTCGGCGACCTCGGCAGCCGGCTGAAAGCGGCGCGGCCCGACGTGCTGGTCATCCATTCGACCGACCACTGGGTCAACTTCTTCCTCGACGTCATGCCGGCGTTCTGCGTCGGCATCGGGGCGGAGCACGAGGGGCCGCCGGAACCCTTCATGAAACCGGTCTATCCGCACGAGACCCTGCCCGGACACGAGGGGCTCGGCCGCCATATCGTGGAGGAGGCCTTCGCCGCCGACTTCGACCCGGCCTATTCGATGCGGCTCAAGCTCGACCACGGGATGTGCGTGCCGATCTGGCAGTTCGGCCTCGATCCGGCGCTGCCCATCGTGCCGGTCTTCATCAACCTGGTGGAGAAACCCTTCCCCTCGCCGAGGCGCTGCCTTGCCTGGGGCAAGATGGTTCGCCGGGCGATCGAATCCTACCCTGAGGACATCCGGGTGGCGGTGCTCGGCACCGGCGGGCTCAGCCATTCGATCGGCGAGACCACGATGGGGTGGATCGACGAGCCGTTCGACCATGCCTGCATCGACCTGTTCCGCAACGCGTCCGACGATCGGCTCGCCGCCGAACTGGACACGATGCTGGAAAACACCGGCAACGGCGGGGCGGAACTCCGCGCCTGGGTGGTCTCGCACGCCGCGGCGGGCAGCACGGGTTTCGACATGGTCGACTATATTCCGATGCCGGAAGCGCTGATCGGCTGCTGCCTGGCGGAATGGCGCGCCTAACCGTCGAGATAGTGCCGGATCAGGGCGAGAGCCTCGTCGGAATCCCATTCGGCATGGCCCGAGAGGCGGCCGAGTTCGCGCCCGCTGCGGTCGTAAAGCACCGTCGTCGGCAGCCCGCGCACGCCGGCGGCCCGCGCGACACGCGACTTCGGGTCGTGGTACACGGGCAGTCCGACAAGGCCGTGCCGCTCGAGGAACGGCGTAATCCGGGTCCAGCCGCCGCGGTCCTGGGAGAGCGCGAGAACCATGAACCGGCCCCCGCCGAGGCGGGCATGGAGACGTTTCAGCGACGGCAGTTCGCGAATGCAGGGACCGCACCAGGTGGCCCAGAAATTGACCAGAACGACCTTGCCGCGGAGCGCATCTAGCGTCGTGCGCCGCCGGTCGGGGCCGACGAGCTCGCCGGAGGGCGCCGGCGGGCCGGGCTCGGCGACGGCAAAATTCTCCATCCAGCCCGACTTCGGCGGCGACGCGGCGGCGGCGCCCGACAGAAAGCCGGAGCCGGCCGGCGCGGCGAGCAGGACGACGAGCAGCGCCGCACCCGCCGCCCGCAGGCGCCTCGAAGCTCCATGAACGACGGCCGGTCTCATCGGGAGAGCGTTTCGGCGGGCTCCTCCGCGCTCTGGGGCGGCCGGTTTTCGGCCGAGCCGAGCGCGGTCATGGAGCAGATAAACGCCTCCATCGACTTTGACAAGCGGCTCTACGCGCACGATATCGAAGCCTCGAAGGCGCATTGCGAGATGCTGGTGGCCTGCGAAATCGTCAGCGCGAACGACGGCGAGGCAATCCTGTCGGGCCTCGACCGCGTGAAGGCGGAGATCGACGCGGGTGCATTTGCCTACTCGCGCCGGCACGAAGACATCCACATGAACGTGGAGGCTCGGCTGACCGAACTCATCGGCCCGGCGGCCGGCCGCCTCCACACCGCGCGGTCGCGCAACGACCAGGTGGCGACCGACCTGCGGCTCTGGCTGCGCGACACGATCGACGAGGCGGACGCGGCGCTGCGCAAGCTGCAGGCCGTCCTCGTCGACCGGGCGGAGGAACACGCGGCGAGCGTCATGCCCGGCCTCACCCATCTGCAGGCGGCGCAGCCGATCACCCTCGGGCACCATCTGCTCGCCTATGTCGAAATGCTGGGGCGCGATCGCGGACGGCTGGCCGATGCCCGGCGCCGGCTCAACGAATCGCCGCTGGGCGCGGCCGCCCTCGCGGGCACGCCGTATCCGATCGACCGGGGGCGGACGGCGGCCGCGCTCGGCTTCGACCGGCCGGCCGCGAATGCGCTCGACGCGGTCTCGGACCGCGATTTCGTGCTCGAATTCCTCGCCGCGGCGGCGATCGCCGTATCCCACCTGTCGCGGCTGGGCGAGGAGCTGGTGCTGTGGTGCTCGGCCCAGTTCGGCTATGTCCGTCTGGGAGATGCGTTCACCACCGGCTCGTCGATCATGCCGCAGAAGCGCAACCCGGACGCGGCGGAACTGGTGCGCGCCAAGACCGGCCGCATCGTCGGCGCGCTGGCGGCGCTGCTGGTGGTGATGAAGGGCCTGCCGCTCGCCTACTCGAAGGACATGCAGGAAGACAAGGAACCGCTGTTCGACGCGGCCGACACGCTCGGCCTCGCCATCGCGGCGATGACCGGGATGATGCGCGACGCCGCGTTCGATACCGGGGCGATGCGGCGGGCGGCGGAGAAGGGGTTCGTCACCGCCACCGACCTCGCCGACTGGCTGGTGCGGGAGCGCGGCATGCCGTTCCGCGAGGCGCACCGGGTCACCGGCGCGCTGGTGAAGCGCGCGGAGGAGGCCGAATGCGGCCTCGCCGAGCTTCCGATCGGGGCGCTGCAGGCGGTCGAGCCGGGTCTGACCGAGGCGGTCTACGATGTGCTCGCGGTCGACCGAGCCGTCGCCATGCGCAACAGCCCCGGCGGCACCGCGCCGGAACGCGTGCGCGAGAACGCGCGGAGCGCGCGGGAGCGGTTCCTGTGAACCGCCGGCGCGCCATCGGCCTTCTGGCGGGCACGCTGGCGGCCTTGCTGGCGGCTGGCTGCGGCAGGAAGGGCGACCCCGAACTCCCGGACGGCCGCAAGGATTCGTATCCGCGCAAATACCCTCCGGAACCGCAGCCGAAATGAGCGGCTTCGCCTATCGGGACGGGCGCCTCCACGCCGAGGATGTGGGGCTGGACGCCGTCGCCGAAACCTACGGCACGCCGGTCTACGTCTATTCCCAGACCGCCATCGAGGATGCCTACCGCGGCTTCGCCGGTGCGCTGGACGGTCTGGGCGCCCGCATCTGCTATGCGGTGAAGGCGAACGGGAACGTCGCGGTGATCCGCGCGCTCGCGCGCCTCGGAGCCGGCGCCGATGTGGTCTCTGCCGGGGAGCTTGCCCGTGCGGTCGCCGCCGGCGTCCCCCCCGCCGGCATCGTCTTCTCCGGCGTCGGCAAGACACGGGACGAGATCGCCCGGGCGCTCGCGGCCGGGATCGGCCAGTTCAATGTCGAATCGGAGGCGGAACTGGCCGTCCTCGGCGAGGTCGCGGCCGGGCTGGGCGCGCGTGCGCCCACCGCGATCCGCGTCAATCCGGATATTGCGGTCGATACGGCGGACGAGATCGCGACCGGCCGCTACGAGCACAAGTTCGGCATCCCGATCGAGGATACCGTGCGGGTGTACGAACGCGGCGCACGGACCGCCGGCCTCCGCATGGTCGGGCTCGCCGCCCATATCGGCTCGCAGATCCTCGATCTCGCGCCGTTCGAGCGGGCCTTCTCGGCGCTTGCCGACCGGGTCCGCGCGCTGCGTGCGGCAGGGTTTGCGGTGGAACGGCTGGACCTCGGGGGCGGGCTCGGCATCGCCTATACGGACGAGACCCCGCCCGGTCTTGCAGGCTTCGCGGACGTCGTGCGCCGCACCGTCGGCGGGCTGGGCTGCGAAATCGTGGTCGAGCCCGGCCGGCGCCTGGTGGGCAACGCCGGCGTTCTCCTCAGCCGGGTCCTCTATTGCAAGGAAACTCCGGCGCGGCGGTTCGTGATCGTCGATGCGGCGATGAACGACCTGCTGCGCCCCGCGCTGTACAAGGCCCGGCATCCGGTGGTCCCTGTCGTGCAACGGCCGCGCGGCGCGCCAACCTACCGCTGCGACGTGGTCGGTCCGGTCTGCGAGACCGGCGACTATCTCGCGCGCGGCGTCCTGCTGCCCGCGCTCGCAGAAGGCGATCTGGTCGCGGTCGAGGGCGCGGGCGCCTACGGCGCCGCGATGGCGTCATTTTATAATGGCCGCGGCCTTGTCGGAGAGGTTATGGTTCGCAACGAAGCGCACGCCGCGATCCGGCCGTTCCAGGATCCGGCTTCGATTCAGGCGCTCGACCGCCTGCCGCGCTGGCTCGAAGGGGAAGAACTTCCGGCGGAGAGCCCGGACGGAAGGGACAGGTACGCGGTTCGATGATCCGGTTGCCCGGACGGGTCGTGAACGAGCAGGAGACACCGCCCGGCTACGGCGGCAGGCTCCTGCTCGCGCGGGCATCCATCGTCTGGGAACGGCTCTGGCGCGGCCTCTGGGGTGCGGTTTCGGTCTTTGTCCTGTTTCTGGCGCTCGCGCTCTTCGGCGTGCTGCCGATGTTGCCGGGCTGGCTGCACGCACTGGCGCTCGCCGCGCTGCTGGGCTGGTTCCTGTTCCTGTCGTGGAAGGGCGTTCGCGGCGTCGCGCTGCCCGATGACGACGACGGCCGGCGGCGGCTCGAACGCGCGAGCGGTTTCCGGCACCGCCCGCTCCAGACCCTGGAGGACCGGCTGGAGGACGGTGTCGGGGGAGACGGCACCGAAGCGCTCTGGCGCGAACACAGGCGCCGCGCCGCCCAGGCTGCCCGGCGCATCCGGGTCGGCCTCCCGCGCCCCGGCATCGCCGCGCGCGACCCGATGGCGATCAGGTTCGCCGCGGCGCTGCTCGCCGTCATCGCCGTGTCGACCGCCTGGCCCGATGCGGGCAAGAGGCTTCACGCGGCGCTCACCCCCTCTTTCTCGGGCGGCGCGCCAATCGCCGAGCCGGTTCTCGAGGTCTGGATCACCCCGCCCGCCTATACCGGCGAAGCGCCGATCTTCCCCAATGCGCGGGACGCCGGGGCGGGTGCTCCGGCGGGCGAGGACGGCGAGGCGCCGACGGTCGCAGCCGAGCCGATCCGCGTTCCGACCGGCAGCGCCCTCGCCGCCCGGCTCGCCAACGCCCCGGACGGCGCGGAGCTCGTCCTCGGCGCGTTGCGCACACCGTTCGAGCAGGTCGATTCCGGCAACGCCTCGGTCGCCGCATCGATCGGCGAATCGGGCCGCCTCGCGGTCGAAAGCGGCGGGCGGGTGCTCGGCGAGTGGCAGGTCGAGGCGGTCCCCGACCGGCCGCCGTCCATCGCC
Source organism: Alphaproteobacteria bacterium (assembly GCA_965200535.1). GTDB lineage: Bacteria > Pseudomonadota > Alphaproteobacteria > MPNO01 > MPNO01 > MPNO01. The sequence goes on from CBDAUF010000001.1 coordinate 283,582, forward strand.
TTCGCCGGTCCGCCGCGGGCCACCGAGCGCAAGTCGCTGATGATCGTCTACAAGGCGGACGACGATTACGGGCTCGATCGCGTGCATGCCGAGATCCGCCGCACCTACGAACGCGGCGCGGTGATCGGCAAGGAGGTGGAGACCCTGGAACTCGCCCTGCCGCGGCCGGGCGCGACGGCCGCCGAGGCCGCGAGCTATCACGACCTGACGCCGCACCGCTGGGCCGGGCTGCCGGTCGCGATCAGACTCGGTGCCCGCGACGGCATCGGGCAGACGGCAATCGGCGAGGATGCCCGGATCACGCTGCCCGAGCGCACGTTTCGCCATCCGGTCGCGCGGAAGGTCATCGCGCAGCGCAAGCGCCTGACCACCGAGCCCGAACGCAGGGAGGAAATCGCGGAAGCGCTGCGCGACATCGCGCTCGATCCGTTCGCCTACCGCGACGCCACAGCCACCTTCCTCGCTCTCACCGCCGCCCATCGCCGGCTCGCCCACGAGGCCGGGGACAATGCGCTCGACGCTGTTCGGGACCTTCTGTGGGACACCGCCCTCGGTATCGAGGACGGCAATTTGTCGATCGCCGAGCGCAATCTGCGGCAGGCGCAGCAGAATCTGATGGATGCGCTCGCCCGCAACGCGTCGGACGAAGAACTCGAACGCCTGATGGATGAGCTCCAGCGGGCGCTCGGCCGTTTCCTGCAGGAACTCGCGCAGGAGATGCAGAACCGGCCCGACCTGCAGCAAGCGCTGCCGTTCGATCCCGAGCAAAGGCTGCTCGATGCGACGGACCTTCAGAGCCTGATGGAACAGATCCGCAATCTGATGCGTTCGGGCGCCCGCGATGCGGCGCGGCAGATGCTGGCGGCGCTGCAGAACATGCTGGAGAACCTGCGGGCGGGGCGCGCCCAGCAGATGAGCCCGCAGGCGCAAGCGGGCAACGAGGCGATGCGCCAGCTGCGCGAACTCATCGAGCGGCAGAGGGCGCTGATGAACCGGAGCTTCCGCCAGTCGCAGCCGTCGAACGCGCGGCCCCCGCCGCAGGGCTCGCAGCGGGGCGCCGCCACCCAGCGCGAGATTCGCGAGGCGCTCCGGCAGTTGCGCGAGGCGCTGCGTCAGATGGGGATGCAGCCGGGCCAGGAGGGCCAGGGGCGGGCCGGCCGCGCATTCGAGGAGGCGGACCGCAACATGGGCGATTCGGCACGGGCGCTGGACCGCAACGCGCCGGGCGATTCGGTCGGCCCCCAGGGCCGCGCGATCGATGCCCTGCAACGCGCCGGCCAGGGTCTCGTCGAGCAGATGATGCAGCAGGCTGGAGAGCGCAACGGGCGCGGCCTCAACGGGGAATTCCGCCCGCTGCAGCTCCGCCGCGATCCGCTGGGCCGATACCGGCCCCAGAACGAACGGGGGTTCGACACCCGCGACATGGACATCCCGGACGAGAGCGCCGTGGAGCGCGCCCAGCGCATTCTCGACGAACTCCGCCACCGCGCCGGGCAGCGCTACCGGCCGCGCCTCGAACTGGACTATATCGACCGTCTCCTGCGGCGGTTCTAGCCCGCCCCGGCGCAGGAACTCAGCGCACGACGACGGCGATATAGGGCAGCCCGCGAAAGTAGTGCGCGTAGTCCAGCCCGTAGCCGACGACGAAACGATCTCCGATTTCGAAACCCCGGTAGTCGGCCTCGATCGGCACCCTGCGCTTGCCCGACTTGTCGAGCAGAAGGCATGTCTTGACGTTGGCCGCGCCGCGCGCGCGGATCAGGTCGCGGGCGTGAGCGAGCGTGCGCCCGGACTCGAGGATGTCGTCGACGATCAGCACATCGCGGCCCGCGACATCCTCGGAGATGTCGCGGACCAGAGAAACCGTGCCCGAACTCGCGGTTCCGGCGCCGTAGCTCGACAGGGTCATGAAATCGACTTGGGGCTCCATCCCGGCGCGCTCCAGCGCGCGGACCAGATCGGCGGCGAACACGAAGCTGCCCTTGAGGATGACGACAACCAGGACGTTCTTGCCGACGGTCCCGGCGATATCCCGCGCGAGGCCGGTGATCCGGTCCGCGATGTCCGTCTCGCCGATCAGCGTTTCGATGGCCGGTCGGGGATTCGGCATGTCATTCAGGCTGGTGAAACGCGATCGATACCCGGACCGCGTCGTCGGGCGCATTGCCGATCTCGGTCCGGAACCGGACCTTGCCGCGCGGCGGGAGACTGGACACCGGGGCGGCGAATGTCCAGTTGCGCATCTCGCGCCCGTCCCGGTCCAGCAGCGCACCGCGGAGCCGCGGCACCCGGCGCACGCGAGACGACGTGTTCTCGATCCTGCCGGCGACGGAAACCACCGGCGCACCCTCCCTGACGGCGCGGCCCGGGTCGTCGATCGCCAGATCGAGGCCAAAACCGGGCGGCAGCGCCCGGATGCCGACCGCCGCGTACAGGTGCTCCGCCGCCGGCCAGGCTGTCGACACCTCGGTCCGGTAACGCCATGCGCCGGCGGCAACCAGGGCGAGCGCGAGCACTGCGACGGCGATCCAGGCGATCGCCGGGCCGACGCTGCCCCGCACGCGCGGGGGAGCCGCAGCCTGCCCCTCTCCGACCGGCGGCACGGCGGCGCGGTCGGGCCGGCCGGGAGCCGGACCGTCCAGCTCCCCGGCGGCGAGCCGGGCGAGTTCCGGCAGGGGGGCGGCCTCCCAGACGTGGCCGCACCGCCCGCAGCGCACCGTCCGTCCGTGCACGCCGACGGCGGCTGCGGAGACTAAAAACCGGGTGGAGCAGTTGGAGCAGGCAACGATCATCGACTTCAGCCTGCGAAGGGTTTCCGGTTTATAGGGTCCGATTCGCGGAGAGGCAAGACAGGCGAAGGAGAACGTTTGCGTACCGCGCTCCGGGATGCGAATTTCACAGATATCAATGCGGAGAGCTTCGTGGCAGCGGAAAACGATGTCGCCCGGCTCGAGGGTGTAGGCCTGCAATACGGTTCGGGGCCGCAAGTCCTTCGCGATGTATCGCTGAGGCTGGAGGCCGGATCGTTCCATTTTCTGACCGGGGAGACCGGGGCGGGAAAGACATCGCTGTTGCGGCTGCTTTACCTCGAACGGCATCCGACGGGCGGCGCGGTGTTCCTGTTCGGGGAGGATGTCTCGCGGCTCAGACCCCGACGGCGGCCGGCGCTGCGCCGGCGGATCGGCGTGGTGTCCGCGGATTTCGGCCTGATCGACCATCTGACGACCGCGGAGAACATCGCGCTGCCGCTCCGCCTGTCGAACGCGAGGGAAGCGAAGGTCCGCGAACACATGACCGAACTGCTGCGCTGGGTGGGGCTCGAGCAGGAAATGAACGAATTGCCCCAAACACTGTCGGAGGGGAAGAAACAGCGGGCCGCCATCGCCCGCGCCGTCGTCGCCCGCCCCGACCTCGTGCTCGCCGACGAGCCGACCGCCCGTGTCGACGACAACACCGCGATGCGTCTGATCCATCTGCTGGAAGAACTCAGCAACGTCGGAACGACCGTCGTCGTCGCCACCCACGACGACACTCTGGTCGGCCGCTTCGGACACCCGGTCTACGCGCTCGATGGCGGCGGGATCCGCCTCGTCCACCCGTTCGAAGACGTTGGCGAACAGCGCGCTGCGGGATGACATCTATCGGCAAGACCCCTGCCCTGCCGCTGCGGCGCGGCGCGTCGAACCTCTACGGTCCGTGGATCGTCGCAGCGGCGATCTATGCTGCGGTGCTCGCACTCGCCGCCGCCATGGCAGCACCCTCGGTCGAGCGGAGTTGGGAAGCGGGTTTTGCCAGCACGATCTCCGTCCGCATTCCGGCGTCGGCCATTGTCTCCGGGAACACCGTTGCGGAGATCACCGGCCTGCTCCGCGCGATACCCGCCGTCGAGAAAGCGACGCCTGCCGAGCAGCGCGCAGCGCTCCCCGACCCTGCGAGCGCGGGCGAAACGGCGCTCGTCGGCCCGCCGTCCGCATCGGAGTTCGGCACAGTCGCCGGACCGCCGCCAGCCGCGCATCCGGCGTCGATCGATATCCGGCTCCGACCCGGCGCGCGCCTCGATATCGAGGCCCTCGAGGTTGCGCTGAACGCCGCAGCACCGGGCACCCGGATCGATGTCCGCGATGGCGGGGCTGCGGAGATGGTCCGCTTCGCCCGCGCTTTTCAGGCTTTCGGCGCAGCGCTCGCCGCCCTGTTCGGATTGGTTGCGGCGGCGACCGTCATCTTCGCGGTCCGAGCCGAGCTCGCGGCCCACCGCGAGACGATCGGAGTCCTGCGCCTGATCGGCGCCCGCGACAGCCGGATCGCGCGCAAGTTCGTCGGCCAAGCCGCAAGCGTCGCGATCAAGGGAGGGATCGTCGGAAGCGCGCTTGCCGCGGCGACGGCGATCCTCCTCGCCTATTTCATGCCTCCGGGAAACGCTCTCGTGCCGAGCGAAATCGCGCTCTCCCGGATCCAGTGGGCGGCCCTCGCATGTCTGCCGCTCGCTGCGGCGGCGGTGGGCATGGCGGCGGCGCGGATCACCGCGATGCGCACCCTGTCGCGAATGGCCTGACGGCGGGACAGTGGTGTTGCAGCAGAGGCGGCTGGGCGGTCGAAGGCGCCCCGCCGTGCGCCGGTTCGTCCTGTTCCTGTGCCTTGCCGCGCTGTTCCTGGCGGCATGGCTCGCCGGGCTGCTCTGGTATGCTGGCCGGATCCCGGTCGACGCGCCGGGGGCTGAGGAGCGCACCGATACGATCGTGGTGCTGACGGGCGGCCGCGGCCGGCTGTCCGAGGGGCTGCGGCTTCTCGCCGAGGGGCGCGGGCAGAAGCTGTTTGTCTCCGGCGTCTATCGCGGTATCGACGTGGCCGCGCTTCTGCGGCTCGCACGGCAAAAGCCGGGGGACCTCGAATGCTGCATCGTCATCGGCTACACCGCCGACACCACCGCCGGTAATGCGCGCGAGACCGCCGAATGGGTGCGCTCGGTCGGCGGCCGGTCGCTGCGTCTGGTGACCGCGAGCTACCACATGCCGCGCAGCCTCCTGGAGTTCCGCCGCGTCCTCCCCGGCGTTAGGATCGTCCCCCATCCGGTTTTCCCCGAGGCGTTTGCGCGGTCGTGCTGGTGGTGCGACCGACGATCGATACTGCTGGTCGCAAGCGAATTTCACAAATTCATCGCCGCGTACGCCGGACTCTCCTCCTCCGGCTCGGCAACAAAATGATCTGGCTGCGTTCTCTGGCGTTCCATGCCGCGTTCTACGCCTGGACCGCAGGGCTCGGGATTATCGCGCTGCCGGTGCTGGCTCTGCCGCGCGCCGCCGTCGTTCGCGTCGCCCGCCTGTGGGTCGATGGCACGTTCTGGCTGCTCGCCCGGATCGTCGGTCTGACATACGAAGTCCGCGGCGAAGAGAACTGTCCGCGGCAGCCGGCGCTGTACGCGTTCAAACATCAGTCGGCCTGGGAGACGCTGGTCCTGATGCGGCTGTTCCGCGATCCTGCCATCGTCCTCAAGGGCGAACTGCTCTGGCTGCCGTTCGTCGGATGGTATGTGATCCGGCTCGGCATGATCCCGATCGAACGTCAATCCGGCGCCCGCACGCTGAGACGGATGGTCCGGACGGCGAAGGCGCAAATCGCGGCGGGCCGGGATATCGTCATCTTCCCCGAGGGAACGCGAACCGCGCCGGGCGAGGACCTGCCCTATCGGCCGGGGATCGCCGCGCTCTACGCCGCTCTCGGAACCCCGACGGTGCCGGTGGCGCTCGATTCGGGGCTGTACTGGGCGCGGCGCGCGTTCACCCGACGCCCCGGCAGGATTGTCGTCTCGATCCTTCCTCCGATGGAGCCGGGCCTCGCGCGCGGACCGTTCATGGACGGGCTGCGCGCGCGGATCGAGGCGGAAACTGCGCGTCTCGACTGCGCGGCCCGGGGCGGTGCGGGCGGATCCGCCTCCGTGAGTCGGGCGTCCTGATGCCGCCGGTGGACCTTGCCGCGAGCCGGATGGGGGACGGCCCGTCGGCCGTCGTCGCGCACGGCCTGTTCGGTTCGGCGCGCAACTGGACGTCGATCGCCCGCCGGCTCGCAACCGGCCGGACCGTGCACACGCTCGACATGCGCAACCACGGCGCCTCGCCGTGGACCGACGAAATGACCTATCCCGCCATGGCGGAAGACCTGCTGCGCTATACCGCGGTGCACGGGTTGTCGCAGCCTGCGCTGGTCGGCCACAGCATGGGCGGCAAGGCGGCGATGGTCGCAGCCCTGCTGGCGCCGGAGCGGATCGGCAGCCTCGTCGTGGTCGATATCGCGCCGGTTCGATACCGAAGCGGTTTCGCGCCCCTCGTGGAGGTGCTGGCCGGCCTCGATCTCGACGGCATCGGCCGGCGGGCCGACGCAGACGAGCGCCTCGCCAATGCGGTGCCCGACGCCGCGCTGCGCGCCTTCCTGCTGCAGAACCTGGTGCGGCGCGACGGGCGATATCGGTGGCGGCTCAACCTCGCCGCGATCGGGGCGGCCCGGCAGGCCTTGCAGGATTTCCCCGACCTTCCGCCGTCCGCCGCGTTTCGCGGGCCAACGCTGTTCGTCAGCGGCGGCGCCTCGGACTATGTCCGCCCCGACCACACGCCGGCCATCCAGCGTCTTTTCCCGAACGCGAAACACCGGCGGATCGACGGGGCCGGCCATTGGGTGCACGCCGCCATGCCCGATGCGTTTCTCGCGGCGGCGGAGGCGTTTCTCGCCCGAACGGGCCGCGCCTGAGTGCGGGCGCCGGGAAGCCGGGCGTTATTCGGCTGCCTGGCGGGCGAGATAGGGATTGTCGAGACCGAACAGTTCGGCGGCGTTCTCGCCCATGATCCGGCGCTTCTGCCGTTGGTCGAGGAACGGCAGATCCCAGATCACGGACGGGGCGTCAAAATCCCAGTGCGGCCAGTCGGAGCACCAGAGAAGCTGGCTCTCGGCGCCGATCGCCTCGAAGGTTGCTTCCATCAGCTTGGGATGGTTGGCCTCGAGCGGCTGGCTGGAGAAGTACATCTCGCGGATGTATTCGCTCGGTTTGCGGGTCAGCAGGGGCGCCTCGGACGAACGCATCATGTATTCCGAGTCCAGCCGCTGCATCAGGTAGGGCAGCCAGGCCAGCCCGCTTTCGATCCACAGGACCTTGAGCCGGGGAAAGCGCACCGGCAGACCGTTGATGACCCAGTTGGTCATGTGGATCAGGTTGCAATGGACGAAGCTCAGCGCGTGCATCGAGAGGAACCGGTTGAGCTGCGCCATCGAACCGTCGTCCCAGTTGAACCCGGCGTGGAAGGCGAGCGGCAGGTCGCGCTCCTCGAGCGCGGCGTAGAGCGGCATGTAGGAATTGTGATGAACCGCCTTGTAGCGGGTCGAGGTTACGGTGAAGCCCATCGCGCCGGGCTTGTCGCCGAACTCCTCGACAAAGCGGGGGCAGGCCTCGGGCGTATTGAAGGGCAGGTACAGCAGCCCCTTCATCCGGGGTTCCTCGGGAAGCACCTCCTCGGTCAGCCAGCGGTTAAAGGCCCAGGCGAGCTCGACCTCGACCTCGGGCTGCGGATGGGTGCCCAGCAACAGCATCGGCGTCGGGAATACGACCATGTAGTCGATGGACATCGCATCCATCGCCCGGCGGGTCAGCGTCACCTGCCGATGGACATCGGAATCCTCGACCGCCTCGGCCTGGCTCTGCTGATGCGGGATGCGGCCGAAAACGTCCTGGTACAGGAGGCCCGGGGTTGCGTTGAGGAGACCGGGCGGCGAACCGACGCGGTCGCGGAAGGACGCCGCCATCTGGCGGTACACATCGCTGTCGATGCGGTCGACGATCTCGCCCCAGAACGCGGTCTCCGTGATGTGGGCATCCACATCGACAATCAGCATCTTGTCGAACCCGTGCCGCGTCGCCTCGCGCGAGGCGTGGGCAAGAATGTCCCTGGTGTCCGTCCTGACAGTGATCTCTTCGAGGGCACGTGGGGTCTGGCTGGTCATGCGCGGCGGCCTCCCGGATGCGCGTTTCCGACGAAAGCGGGAATCACTATAGCTGCGGCCCGGCGGTCGCGCCAAGCGGTCAGCCCGGCGCTCACTCGGCCGGCGCGGCCGTGCCTTCCGCCGCGCCCGTCCTGTTCTGGGCGCGCCGCTCGAGGACGCCGACGGTAATCGACATCATCGGCGGGACCACGGCCATGGTGAGCACCGCCGACAACGACAGGCCGCCGAGCACCACCGAGCCGAGGCCGCGGTAGAGTTCCGAACCCGCCCCCGGGAACACCACCAGCGGCAGCATCCCGAAGATCGACGTCAGGGTGGACATGAAGATCGGCCGGATGCGGCTTTCGGTCGCCGCCTCGATCGCCGAGCCCGCGGTCATACCGCCCTGGCGGATATAGTGCAGCGTCTGGTGGACGAGCAGAATCGCATTGTTGACGACGATGCCGACCAGGATGACGAAGCCCAGCATCGTCAGCATGTCGAGCGGCTGGGTGATGTAGGTGTTGAGCGCCGACAGTCCGGCCAGCCCGCCGGCCGCCGCGATCGGCACCGACAGCAACACGATGAGCGGGTAGACAAAGCTTTCGAACAGGACCGCCATCACCAGATAGACGATCACCACGGCGAGAAGGAGATCGAGCACGATCTCGTTCCAGGTGCGCGTCAGCTTGTCGGCCGAACCCGACATGCGGATGCGCACCCCGTCCGGCAGCCCCTCCTTGCGAAGCGGTTCGATCACCTCCGCCTCGATCTTGTCCATGGCCGCCTGAAGCGGCGTGTTGCGGGCGGGCGAAACGGACATCGTCACCGTCCGCACCCGGTCTATGCGACGGATCTGCGTCGGCCCGTTGGTCACCTTCACATCCGACAGGCTGCGCACGGGCAGGATGCGCCCGTCGGTCGTCACCACCGGCAGCACCGCGATCGACTGGGTGGATTCGCTGTCCTGCGGCGGACCTTTGAGCGTGAGGTCGATCCGCTTGCCGTCGACGGCGATTTCGGCCACGCGAACCCCGTCATTGAAGGCGTCCACCGCCTGGCCGAGGTCGCGCGCGGACAGCCCGTTGTCGGCGAGCTTGACCCGGTCGGGCAGCACGCGGACTTCCGGCTCGCCGAGCGTCAGCGCCGGCCTGGGCCGGGTGCGGTGGCCGTCCCGCGGCGACAGCGCCGACATGGTGCGGAAGAAAACCTGCCGCCCGGTTGCGAAGATCGTCTCCAGGTCGGGGCCGGAGATGTCTATGTCTATCGACCTGCCGCTGCCGATCGACCGGCCGAACAGCGAGGGCTGGAAGACGAACGCGATGGTGCCGGGCTCCTGGCGCGCGGGCGCCTGGAGTACGGGGACCAGTTCCGCCGCCTTCTGTTCGTCGACGTGGCGCGCGGCGATAAAGGCGCGGCCGCGCAGCGCCACGTAAAAGAACCGGTCGATGACCTTCTGCGCCTCGTCCGTGCCGGGGGGATGCGTCTCGCCGGCCTCGGCGAGCGCCGCGTCGGACCAGTTGCGGCGCGTCTGCAGATCGACGTTGCCGGCGATGCTCTGAGTGGTGTCGAGATTGTAACCGGCCGGCGGCAGCACCATTCCGATCACGAAGTTGCGGTTGCCGACCGGCAGGTAGTCGAGCTTGGGAAGAAAGGCGATGGCGAAGACCGTGGCAGCCGCGGTGATCCCGGCGACCACGAGCAGCGCCAGCGCCTTCGACCGCACGACGAGGTGCGCGAAGTAGCGCCAGAACCAGCCGAAACCGCGCGCAAACCAGTCGATGACCGGCAGGCGGGGCATCGACGACATCGTCGGGACCTGGCCTGCCAGCATGCGGTTGGACAGCGCCGGGATCAGCGTCACCGACACCAGCAACGACAGCATCACCGACACCGATATCGCCACCGCGATGTCGCGGAACAATTGGCCGACCTCGAGATCCATGATCAGGATGGGGATGAACACCATCACCGTGGTGAGCGCGGAAACCAGCACCGCCGGCCACACCTGGGCGGTCCCGTGATAGGCCGCCTCGGTGCGGCTCATTCCGCGCTGGCGCAGGCGATAGATGTTTTCGAGCACGACGATCGCGGCATCGACGACCATGCCGACGGCGAAGGCGATTCCGGCGAGGCTGATCACATTGAGCGACCGGCCGAGCAGCGCCATGGCAACGAAGGAACCGACCACCGAGACCGGTATCGCGAACCCGACCACCACGGTCGGCCGCCACGACCGGAGGAACAGAAGCAGGACGACGATCGCCAGAACACCGCCGAAATAGATGTTCTGCATCACCAGGTCGATCGAGGAATTGATGTAGTCGGTCTCGTCGTAGACCTGCCGCACCTGCAGTCCGGCTTCCTTGATCGGGCCTTGCCGGAGCTCGTCCATCGTCTCCTGGACCAGCCTCATCGTCTCGATCACGTTGGCGCCCTGCTCGCGGGTCAGGTTGAGGGCGAGCGAATGGACGCCGTTGGAGAAAATCCGCGCCCGCGGCTCCTTGTAGGCGAGCGAGACGGCGGCGATGTCGCCGACGGTCACCCGTCCGAGCCCGCCGCCCTGTGCGCTGGAGCGCAGAACCACGGCGGCGACCTCGTCCACCGCCTTGAAGTCGCCCTCCGTGCGCACGACGTAGCGGCGCTTGCCTTCCTCGATATCGCCCCCGGTGATCGAGGCGTTGGCGGCGCGCAGCCGGTTGATGACATTGCCCACGGTCAGGCGGTATTGCGCCAGACGCTTGGGGTCGATCACGACCTGCATCTCGCGCTCGGTCTCGCCGAAGATGTTGACCCCGCCGATGCCGGGCACGCGCTCGAGGCGTTCCTGGACGACATCGCGCAGAAAATCCCCGAAATTGATCATTGCGCGGTCGTTGCCCGCGACCCTGGAGAAGATGAACCAGGCGATCGCGTTGTCCTCGGTTCCCGAGGTCCCGAGCACCGGCTTCTGCGCCTCGTCGGGATAGCCGGTGATCCGGTCCAGACGGTTGGAGACCAGCAGCAGCATGTTGTTGAAGACGACGCCCGGCGCAAACTCGAGCGTGATCTTGCCCTGGCCGTGGCTCGCCTCGGAGAGGATCCGTCGAACCCCTTCCAGCCGCTTCAGCTCGTCTTCCTGGCGGATAATGATTTCGCGCTCCACCTCGGCGGGCGCCGCGCCGCGCCACGAGGTGGTGATGATGATCACCGGCTGGCGCACATCGGGCGCCATCTGGATCGGGATGCGCTGCAACGCCACGTAGCCGAACAGGAGGACCATCAGCACCGCGGCGACCACCGCCATCGGCCGCTGGATCGAAAGGCGGATCAGGTTCATGCGGCCGGCCCTTTACACGCTCAACTGCCGGTCGGGCGGAGAACCCGCACGGGCCCGCCGAAGCCGAGCGACTCGTTGCCGCGGACGACGACCTTCTGCCCCGGTTTCAACCCGTCGAGGACCACGAAACGTGCGCCGATCCCCTCGCCGAGCCGGACCTCGACCCGCCGGGCGCGCGCGTTGTCCACGACGTAGACGAAGGCGGAGGGGCCGTTCCGGACCACCGCATCCTTGTGCACCGTGGCCACGTTCTCGCCACCGCCGATGGGAACCAGCACGGTGACGCTCTGTCCCGCGGCGAGCCGCATCCCGATGCTGCCGAAATTCGGCGTGAAGCGCACCGGGCGGGTCCGCGTCCTGACATTCTCGGTGGGCACGACCGCCCGGACCGTCGCATCGTGGCGCGAGCCGTCGTCGAGGGTGAGCGCGACGGCAGCGCCGGCGGCGAGCCGGCCCAGCCGGTCGGCAGGCACTTCCGCCTCGACCTCGAGAGCGGTGTCGTTGAGGATGCTCACCACCCGGGCGCCGACATTGAGATAGGCGCCGATGTCGATGTGCTTCTCGGTGACCACGCCGGGGAACGGCGCCTTGATCAGCGTGTCGGCGAGATCGAGTTCGGCCTGCCGCAGTTGCGTCCGCGCTTCCCGCAACTGGCCGCGGCGTTCGGCCAGCGCGCCGCGGCGCGCCTGGAGATCGCGTTCGAGATCCTCGAAGCGGGCGCGCGAGAACGCGGCCGATTTGCGCAGACGGTCCAGACGCTTGAGTTCGCCGCCGGTCTTGCGGTACTGGGCGTCCGCCGCGGCGACGAGGCCGCGGTAGCGCTCGACCGAGGCGGCATAGCGGTCGCGGGTGGCCTTCGCGCGCTCGGCCGCGACCACCGCAACCACGTGACCGCGCTCCACCCGATCGCCGACGTCGACCCGCAGCTCGACCACGGCGCCGCGCACCTGGCTCGCAACGGCGCCGGACTGGCGCGCGACAAGCCGTCCGATGACCGGAACGGTGACAGCCAGCGGTTCGAGAACCACGCTGTCGAGGGCAACCATCGACGGCGGACGGCCGCCGCGCCTGGGCGCGGATGCGGGCGCGGCGCCGGCGGCAGGCGGCTTCGCCGCCGCGGCGATCGATGCGCAGCCCGCGCCCGTGAAGAAGGCGCGGATCTCGTTCCCGTCGAGCGAATTGCTCTTGTCGCAATCCATCTCGTCGAAATTGGCCGCAAGCGGGCCGCCCGCCTCGCCGCGGTCGATGACGCCGTTGTCGTTGGCGTCCGCCGCCTTGGCCCGGTCCGAGAGCGGCGGCGGGGAAGCACCATCCTGCGCGGACACGGGTATAGCGGGTACCGCCAGCGCGAGCATGGCGCCGGCTGAGATCAGAACGGCAGTTCGCCACCCGACCATGGCCAATCCGCTTGCGTCAACGACCGCGCGCATCGTCGATCCGGCTCTCAATCTGTCCGTGCACATGCATGAGATAGGTATTCGTCGCTGAAATACAACAGGTTGCGGTCGAACCCCGGACATCGGTCCTCCGCCGCGAGGACGGTGTCAGATGCGCTCGAGAATATGGACCCCCCTGATCCGGTCGACAAGATAGATCAGGCCGCGGCCGTCGATGGTCACATCGTTGGCGCAGACGCGATCCGCTCCCTCCGGCGGGTCGGGCAGGAAATGGGCGACCTCGACCGGCCTGCGCGGATCGGCGATATCGATCACCCGCAGACCGTGCGCGAACCAGGCGAACGGAATCTCGGTCCCGGTCACCACTTCGGAGGGTTGATGGCAGCCAGTCATCGGCGGCTGGGGCATCCCGTCGGGATCGACCCCGTCGACCTGGAAGGTCGATATCGGGATCGGCCGTTCCTCGTCGGTGATGTCGAACACCCAGGCAACCGCGGGCGCGCTCGGGCGCAGCTTGGCGACATCCTCGTCGGCGACCACCATCAGCTTCTTTCCCTGCACCGGGAACGGTATCGGCAGGGCGGTGTGCTGCGGATGCGGGTAGGCCGGGCTGATGCGGTACTCCGAGATCATCCGGGGCTTCGTCATGTCCTCGATCCCGAGGATGAACACCCCGCGATGCCAGTAGCTGGTGTAGAGCCTGTCGCCGAGGCGCAACGGATGGTGGCAGCGCGGCGGCGGTCCGCCGTCCCAGGTGTTTTCCTCGCCGCCCGCCTGCCACTGGCCGGGGACCCACCAGCGCCCGACCTCCTCCGGCCGCGCCGGATCTGCAAGATCGAGGATCATCATGATGTGGTCGACATAACCCTCGACGGTCGGCGAGATATAGGCGTAGCGCCCGTCGAAATCGAAACGGTGGACGCCCTTGCCCCAGGTCTCCCAGGCGGTGATGCGGCGCGGATTGGCCGGATCTTCGACATCGTAGATGCCGAGCCCGCCCTGGAAGCCCTCGGTCTGGGGCCCGCCCATCCGTTCATGGTTGACCAGCATCAGCCCGTCCTGGGCGCGCACCTTGTGCGAATGGCTGCCGGGCGGCATGCCGATCTCCGCCAGCAGCCGCGGCCGGGCGGGGTCGGCAACATCGAAGATCGACGTTCCGAACGGCGCGGCCATGTGCCCGACATAGGCCGTCGTGCCGTCCACCCGGACCTGGCCGCCGCCGGCGCAATCGATATAGGCGACCTCCCTGAGACCGCTGATACTGGCCATGTTCCTCTCCCGTCAGGCGACCGACAGCGACGGACGGCCTTCGTAGAGATCGCGTCCGGCGACGATCGCGGCAATCTTTCCGTCGGCCATGGAACGGCGCAGGTTCCACAGGCCGCAATCGGGGTGAACGTAACGGATTCTTTCCGGACCTAACACGTTCGCCGCGTGCTCGATCCGTCGCGCCACGGTATCGGCGCTTTCGATTTCGGTCGCCTTGACGTCGATGACGCCGAGCCCCATCCCGATTTCCGGGCGCAGCCCCCGGAAATGGATCAGTTCCTCGGTCGGCCGGTGGGCGTTCTCGCACACCACATGATCGGCGCGAAGCGCGTTGAGATAGGCGATGAGCGGCTCCCAGTCCGCATTCTTCTGCGATACCTGGCCGCCATAGTTGCCGAAACAGAGATGCACCGCGGGCGTGGTCGGAACCGCGTCGAGAACGATGTTCATCGTCCGCGCCGCCCATTCCCATTCCTCGGGGGCGCCGGGAAGATTGGCCTCGTCGATCTGGACGATGTCGGCATCGAGCCGCGCCACCTGTTCGGCCAACACACGGGCGATCGCCTCGGCCAGCGCCTCGCGGTCGCCGTAGTGGCGGTCGATCAGCGTCTTGGCCAGCATGTGAGGGCCGGTCAGGGCGAACTTCAGCGGCCGCGCGGCGAGCGTCTTGGCGCGCCGGCACGGCTGCGCGAGGTTGAGCGCACCGCTGGTGATCGGCCCCTCGGCGACCGCGGCCGGGCGCGTCCTGAACCCCATCGTCGGCTGCGCCTCGAAGGCAACGATCTCCTCGAACGCCATCTGCGGGCGCACGCCGCCCATCGGGTGTACGAAATACTCGATCATGCCGTTGGTCTGCGGATGGTCGGGGTCGAAGCGGACGAACTCGCCCTCGCAGACAACGTCGATGCCCGCCGCCTCCTGGAGATGGATGACCATCCGCGTGGCGTCGTCGATCGCTTCGGCCGTCGGATGGGCGTGCAGCCACTCCGGCCATGGGTAGGAACCGACCAGCGTGGTCCTGATCTTCGCGTCCGGCATCGCGCCCGCCTGCCTCCGCGCCGTGATACTGCCGGCCGGACCTTGCCAGAGATCGCCGGCTTGGCCAAGGTCTGGGCATGAACAACGCGGACCTCATCGTCGCCGCCCTCGGGAAAGCCAGGATCGACCGCGGTTTCGGCATCCCGAGCGGAAACGTGCTGCCGCTGATCGAGGCGATGCGGGCCGGCGGCATGGAATTCGTGCTGACCGCCCACGAAGGCTCGGCGGGTTTCGCTGCGGACGTGATGGGTCGAATGACCGGACGGCCCGGCCTCGCCATCGCGACGCTCGGCCCGGGTGCGACCAACCTCGCCACCGGCGTCGGCGATGCCTTTCTCGACCGATCTCCGATGATCGCGATCACCTGCAATCTCGACCGCGGCCAGTTGGGCCGGCGCGTGCAGATGCTGATCGACCATCACACCCTGTTCCGGCCGATCGCCAAGGCAAGCCTCGCGCTGCGGCCGGGCCGGGTCGGCGAGACGGTAGCGGACGCGGTCCGCATCGCGCTGGCCGAGCCGCAGGGCCCGGTGCATCTGGACCTGCCGGAGGATGTCGCGCTGGCCCCGGCGGAAGAGACGCCGCCGGAGTGCGGACCCGTTCCCGCCCCCGCCCCGCCGCCGGCCGACGCGCTGGCGGACGCCATGGCCCGGATCGCCGGAGCCAAGCGGCCGGTCGCGGTGATCGGCGCGACCGCAATGCGTCTCGGCAACCCCGGCCTCCTGCGCGCCGTTGTCGATCGGCACCGTCTTCCCTTCGCCACGACGACGATGGCCAAGGGAACGATCGACGAGAACCATCCGCTGTCCCTCGGCTGCATCGAGCGCGCCAGACGGCAGGTACAGCGGCGTTTCCTCGCCGGCGCGGACCTGATCGTCGGGCTCGGCTACGATCCGGTGGAAGTCGAATACGAGGCCTGGATCGGCGCGACGCCGCTGGTGCATCTCGACATCGAGGCGGCCGACACCGACGGGACCGTCGATATCGCCTGTCAGGCGGTTGGCGATCTGGAGGCAAGTCTGCACCGGCTCCTCCGGGGAAGACCGGCGGCGCACGACTGGACCGAGGCGGAAATCGCCGCTCACCGCGGCGCGTTTCAGGCCTCGCTAAGGCCGATCGCGTCGGGCTTCGCCCCGCACCAGGCGATCGACGCGGTGCGCCGGGCGCTGCCGGACGACGGCGTCCTCGCCTTCGATGTCGGCGCCCATACCCACCAGATCGCGAGCCAGTGGACGGCGCCCGCGCGGCGGAGCTTCCTGATCACCAACGGCTGGTCGTCGATGGGCTTCGGCCTGCCGGCGGCGATCGCCGCCAAGCTCGCCGCGCCGGATCGTCCGGTGGTGTGCCTGATCGGCGACGGCTGCTTCCAGATGACCTGCGGCGAGGTGGCGACGGCGAAAAGGCTGGGGCTTGCGATCCCCGTGGTGGTGCTCAACGACGGATGGCTCGGCCTCATCAAGGTCAAGCAGATGCGCCGACAGTATCCGTATGCGGGGACGGCGCTCGGCACCGGCGCCGAGGCCGGCGTGGTATCGACGCCGGAACACTATTTCGGCGTGCCGGCGGAGGGTGTGGGAACCCCGGAGGCGCTCGAAGACGCGCTTGTCGGGGCGCTTGCCGCCGGCGAACCGCGGATCGTCGAGGCCTTCGTCGACCCTGCCCATTACGACGATACGGTGTTCGACTGATCGGCGCCGGCGCGCCGCTCAGAACTGGGCGGGACCGGGCGGCAGGCCGAGCGCGACCCGCCCGTAGAGCGCCGACACGGCGTCGAAGTTCATGCTGATGTGCATCGCCGCAGCGTGGATGTCGCGCCAGTAACGCTGGATTCGCGACGACGTGAACAGACCTCCGCCGCCGCCGGCTTCGAACATCAGGTCGGCTGCCCGGGTGGACAGCCGGGCGGCAAAGGCGAGGTTGCGCTTGTTGCGGGCGCGCGCCGCGACGGTCAGCTCATCCCCGGCGGCCACCGTCTCCATCAGCACCTTGCAGTCGCGGTCTACCAGCAGGCGGGCGGCGTCGATCGAGGCCGCAGCCTCGCCCACCTTCATATGGATGTTGGGAAGGGACGCCATCGGCGCCGGCTCGGACAGCGCCGCGCCGCGGGTGATGCGCCCGCGCGTTGCCGCGAGGAAATCCTCGTAGGCGCCCTGCGCCATGCCGAGGATCGGCGCACACAGGCTGATCGAGATCATCGAGAACAGCGGGATCCGGAACATCGGCCCCGGGTTCGCCGCCGCACCGGGAGGGTTGCCGGTCATGGTATCGGCAACCGGAAGAAACCGGTGTGCGGGAACGAACAGACCCTCGCAACGGACCGTCTTGGAGCCGGTGCCCGCGAGGCCGACCACCGACCAGTTATCCTCGATCTGGAATTCCGCCGTCGGCGCGAGCGCGTAGCCGCGCACCCCGTCCCCGCCGTCCGCACCCGGCACGGTGGTCGCGACAATGGTCCAGCCGCAATTGTCGACACCGGAGCAGAACATCCACCGACCGGACAGGAGATAGCCGCCGCCGACCGGCTCCGCCGTGCCGTTGGGAGCGACCGACGCCGCGACGACCGCGTCCGGATCGCCGCCCCAGACATCGTCCTGCGCCTCGGCTTCGAACATGCCGAGGAAGAGATGGTACTTCGCGGTCACCGAATAGACCCAACCCGTCGAGCCGCAGCCGCGGGCGATCTCGAAGGCGATGGCGACGAAGGTGTCGAGCCCATGCTCGAAACCGCCGATCCGCCGGGGCAGAAGCACCCGGTAGAGGTCGGCCGCGATCATCTCGCGGAAGGTCTCATCGGAAACGCGCCGGTCGGTCTCGGTGCGCTCCTGGCGTTCGCGCAGCACCGGGACCATCGCACGGGCGCGCGCGATCAGCGCCTCCGCCGGAACGATTCCGCCGCCGTTCATTTCATTGCCTTCGGGGCCTTCCGGCGATGTTCACGGAAGATGCGTCCTGTCCCGATCCTCTGCGGCGCCATGTTCGATCAGCAAACGGCCGGCCGGTTGGTCATGCCGCATCCCAGGGCAGGCTGGCGCCGTAGCCGTGGGTCAGGGTGGCCACGTCGTCCGGGTTGTAGACGTGGCGCGGCGGGGTCTCGAACGTCGCGTAGGGGCGGATGCGGACCACCACGCGCCCTTCCTCGGCGGCGAGCTTGCGGAGATCCTCGCGCTCCGCTTCGGGCATTTCCTGTTCGGCCATGAGTTCGCAGATGCGGATCAGGAGGTCGTCGCCGCCGTCCTCCTCGATCGCCGCGTCGCCGTAGACCAGGAGATAGGTCGGCGGCCATTTCTCGTCGAGGATGCAGAGCGAGACCTTGGGGTTGCGCATGACGGCCTTCGCCTTGGCGCGGCCGATCATGGTGGACACCAGGATGTCGCCGCCGTCCATCACATAGTAACAGCAGGACATCGATGGGCCGTCCGCTTTGCGCGCGTAGCCCAATATCGCCGTTCGGTGACCGCGGACGAACGCCCGCCTTTCTGCTCCGTTCATCCCATTTCTCCTTCGAAACGCCGTTCGCGCCAAAGGCCGAGTTTTTCCTGCACCGCCAGATCGGTGACGCTGAACAGTACGGCGCCGCCGTCCGAACGATGGCGGTGCCGGCGCCAGCCGGGCACAACGAATACGTCGCGGGCGCCCCATTCCAGGACCTCGCCCTCGACCTCGGTCGCGCCGGCGCCTTCGACCGCGCAGTAGATCGCGCCGTCCGTTGCCCGGCGCGGCGTGCCGCGGAAGCCGACGGGAAGACGCTGCAGGAAAGCGGCGATAGCGGGCGCCGGATCGTCGTAGCGGAACCGCCAGCCGTGGCACGGGTCGGGGCCGGTCTCGCCGGCGATCCGGTCGAGCGCGGCGCGCGCCGGGCCGGCGCGTCGGTTGAGCACAGAACCGGCTGCCGCGTCCGATCGGGTGAGCGGCTGCAGGGTTCGCTCGTGCGTCTCGCGGAATACGGTGTCGAGGGCGTCGATCAGAGGCGTATCGAGAATGTCGAGCCAGATGACCGGTTCGCCGCCCTCGTTGCGGTGGTCGTGCCAGGTCCAGTGCGGGGTGACGACCATATCGCCGGGCGCCATCTCCAACGCTGCACCGTCGACCGTGGTCAGCGCGCCGCGGCCCTCGATGACGAAGCGGACCGCCGTCTGGCTGTGCCGATGGCACGGCGCGATCTCCCCGGGCAGGACCAGTTGCAGGCCGGCATACAGCGTCTGCGTCGCCCGCATGGCTCCGGCGAAACCGGGATTCTGGAGGACCAGCACACGGCGGAAGGCATCCTCTGCGCTGACCAGCCGGCCGGCCTCCATCAGCCGCGGCAGCACGTCCTCGAAGCGCCACAGCGCCGGGCAGGCCGGCGATCGCGGCCGGCTGAGGTCGGCGCCCCGGCGCCCGACCCAGAGCGCGCCCAGATTCTCCCTGCCGAGGCGCGCATGGAACGCGGCCTCGCGGTCTGCGGCGCCGCTGCCGTCGGGATCGAGGGAGAGGCGCGCCATGAGGGCTACGCCGCCGCCGGCTGCAGCTGGCGCGGCCCGATCTTGTAGATCAGGACGAAGAGAACGGCGAGGTTGGCGGCATTGCAGGCGACCCCGAACAGAAAGGCCGGAACGTAGGTGCCGGTCGCGTCGAACAGCACGCCGCCGATCCAGCTCCCGAACCCCATCGCCAGCGCCCCGAACAGGAACACAAGCCCGGTCCGCCGCCCGGCCTCGGTGACGGGCATCAACTCGCGGATCGCCACCGCGTAGACCGGGAAGATACCGCCGTAGCCGAGGCCGAACAGGACGGCGACGACGTAGAGTGCGATCAGACCGTCGACCGCGGTGAAGGCGGCCAGCATCGCCGCCTGAGCGCCGCAAAAGACGATCAGCGCCCGCAGACCGCCGATACTGTCCGCCAGCAGCCCGACGAACACAGCGCGGCTGACGAAGGCGGCCATCAGCATGAGCGACAGAACCTCCACCGCGTTGGCGATCGGGTGGCCCAGGTCGGTGACGTAGGAGACGAGATGGCCGAGCGGCAGCCCCATCGCGATGCAGCATCCGACGATCGCGCAACAGAGCGCGGCCTGGAGCGCGCCCACGGAGATCGCTGCCCCGCCGCGAACGCGGCGCGGCGAAGCGTCGGACACGGGGAACGGCGCGGCCGCGGGCGCCGGCGCACGGCGGCGCAGAACCAAGGCGAGCGGCAGCAGGAAAAGCATCGCAACCCCAGCGAAGACGAGCGCCATCGTGCGCCAGCCGTGGGCTTCCATGATCAGGCCGAAGATCGGCGGCCACATGATCCCGGCGAGCGCCTGACCGCCGGCGACAATGCCGACCGCCATCCCGCGCCGGCGCGTGTACCAGCGCGCGATGTTGGCCAGGGCGGGCGCTGCGAGCGCGCCGGTCCCGAGGAAGCCGATCATCAGCCCGTAGATGATGTAGAGCTGCCAGGCTGCATCGATGCGGCTCATGAGAGCGGCGCCGCACGGGATCATGATCGCGGCGACCAGGGCCGGCGGCCCCATGCCGTAGCGGTCGAGCACGCGACCCATGAAGAAGCCGCCGAAACCGGCGCCGATGAACTGCAGCGAAAACGCCAGCGAGGGGATGGCCCGCGGCCACGAAAATTCGGCGGCGATGGGCTTGAGCGCCACGACAACCAGGAACATGGCGCCCGAACCGATGAGCAGCGTCATCACCGAGGCGGCGAGCACGTAGACCCGGACCGCGGGCTCTTCCTGCACCGGATCTCGGGCCGCGTCCGTCATTCCGGTTCCTCCCGGCGTGCTACAGACCGCATGTCAAGCCAACAGGACCGGCGGCCGCGCCGGACAGGGCGCGGGCAGGGAATGCGGTTCCGCCGCCGGCTGCCGCGGCTCACCGCCGACCCGGAATCAGGCGTTCCACGCGGCCTGAAGGGCCGGGCGGGCCAGCAAGCGTTCGTTATATGCCTTCAGGTTCGGCATGCCGGAGAGATCGGCGCCGAACTTCTCCGACATGACGCACGCATGGCCGGTGATCGTGTCGGCGGCGGTGAACGGACCGGCGAGATAGTCCCGGCCCGCCAGGTGGGCCTCCACCGGCGCCAGGGTGCGGTTGAGAAGCCGCAGCGCGCGGTCGGCATTCCCCTGGTTGCGCCGATCCGGCGGCAGCAGCACGGTCTCGACCACGATGGTGTTGATCGGCGGCATGATCATGCCTTCGCCGTAATGCAGCCATTGGAGATAGGTCGCGAAGTCGGGCGAATCGGGGCTGGGCGCGAGCTGTCCGCCGCCGTAACGCGCGACCAGATACTGCGCGATCGCGGTGCTCTCGAAGATGCGGGTCTCGCCGTCGTCGAGCGTCGGCACCCGGCCGTTGGGGTTGACGGCGAGATATTCGGGCGAGCGCATCGCCTTGTCGCCGAGCGTATAGCGCTCGATCTCGTAGTCGAGTCCGAGTTCGTTCAACAGCCACACCGTGCGCACCGCCCGGCTGTTCGGCGCATAGTAGACCTTCATCGGGCCCCCTCGGCAATTTTCGCGCGTCCCTCGCCGACACTTGGCCAGAGCGTACCGGCCGCGTCAATCCGCGCCCGCGCGCCGCTTCCGTGCTGCACCCCCGATTGCGCTATCATGCCGGCGGAACACGAAACGGCCGGGAGGCGGGCGTGCGCTTCGGTATGCAGTTCTTTCCCGATGTCCGTCCGGACGAGAAACCGGCCGACCGATATTTCGCCGAGTCGCTCGATCTGGTCGGGCTCTGCGACCGCTACGGCTACAGCCATGTGCGTATCGTCGAGCACTATTTCCACCACTGGGGCGGCTACAGCCCGAACCCGATCGTGTTCCTCGCCGCCGCCTCGCAGCGCAGCCGCACCGCGCGCATGGTCACCGGCGCGGTGCTGCCGGTGTTCAACAACCCGCTCAAGCTCGCCGGCGAGATCGGCATGCTCGACGCCATCTCCGGCGGACGCCTCGAGGTCGGCTTCGCCCGCGCCTTCCTGCATCACGAATACAGACATTTCGGCATCGACATGGAGGAGAGCGTCGACCGCTTCGAGGAAGGGCTGGATCAAGTTTGCCGCCTGCTGGAGGGCGAGAACGTCACTTGCCGCGGGCGCTACCACAGCTTCGACAACGTCACCTCGCTGCCGCGCCCGACGCAGAAGCCGCGCCCGCCCATCTTCGTCGCAGCGGTCGGGACGCCGGCCTCGTTCGAGCGTGCGGGCGAACTCGGACACGCGGTGATGGCCATCCCGGGCGTCGGCTCGACCCCTTCGGAACTGATCGGGATCTATCGCGAGGCCTGGAAACGCGCGGGACATCCGGGCAAACCGACGGTGATGCTCGCGGTCTTCATGTATTGCAGCGAAGACCGGGAGGAATCGGTCGGCATCGCCAAACCCCGGATCGAGCGCCACTTCGAATCGATCGTCGACGCGACGAGAGGCTACGCCGAGGGCGCGCCGCCCTCGACCTACCGGAACTACGACAGAATGCGCGCGCGGATGGCGGCCGAGACTTTCGAATCACAGGTCGAGCACCGGGCCGCCTTCGTCGGCACCCCGGCGGACATCATCGAGCAGCTGCACGACTTCGACCGCGCGATGGGCGGCTGCGACCACGTCTCGATGCAGGTCAATTTCAACGACATGCCCTACGATCTCGCCGAGCGCTCGGTCCGCCTGTTCGGCGAAAAGGTCATCCCTCACTTCGCGCTCCGGTGATGCGCCGGACCGCCGCGAGGCCCACCGGAACGCCGCCCAAGGGCGTCATCGCATCGACGAGCACGCCCCAGGCATAAGCCGCCGACGCACTGTCGCCGAGCAGGTGGAATGCCGGCGTGCCGCCCAGCGAGACGGCAATGACGATCATCGACATCCGCGCCACCGATGTCTGGGCGACGCTGCCGACGGGAAAGGCGCGCAGTCTCAGGTCGACACCGCAGAGCGTCGCCATGGCGTCCGCCGCCTGCGCCCCGCCCAGCACAAAATGAAAGCTTCCGTCGCGCCGCATCACCTTGTAACAGCCGGCGGCAGGAGCGGCGTCGAATGCCGCCTCGAGACGGGTGCAGAGGCCGTCCTCCCCGCCCGGGGCGCCGGCAGCGCCGAGTATCAGGGCCTCGGTCGGCGCCAGCCGGGCCGCGAGCGCGCCGTCCGTCTGCACAACCGCCCGGTTGTCGCGCGTGAGCCCGCCGACCCGGTGCTTCGCCAGCCAGTCGAGCGCGGTGCGGCCCTTGAACCCGATGCGCGGCAGCGGCGAAAAATCGCACAGGCCGAGGGTCGGGAGGGCGTTCCGTTCAGCGACCGGGTCGCCGAAATCGAGGGCCACGGCCGCCCCGGAGAGTGCGCCGAACCGTGCGCCGCGCGCTGCGAGTTCGCGGTAGACGAAACTTCGCCGCAAATGGGCTGCCGGCTCGGTCACGAGACCTCCTGGCGGGCGTTTTCGGGATCGTAGAACGGCAACGAGACGACCTCCGCGGCGATCGTCTCTCCGTTCGCCTGGCGGATCGAGAAACGCGCGCCGGGCCGGGAGTCTTCCGGCGGCAGGTAGGCGAGGCCGATCACGGTGCCGAGAACCGGCGAACGCATGGCCGAAGTCACCCGGCCCGCGATCTCCCTGTCACGGATAACCAGACAGAACTCCTCCGGCGCAGCCGCGTCGGCATCGCTCAACACGAAACCGACAAGTTTCCGGGTCAACGGACGCCGGTCCTGGACCGTCATCGCGCGGGCCCCGACGAAAAACGGCTTGCCCCGGGCGACCGCCCAGCTCATGTCGGCCTCCGCCGGGGTGGTCAGCCCGTCGGTGTCCTGCCCGACGATGACATGGCCCTTTTCCAGGCGCAGCAGACGCTGGGCCTCGACACCGAACGGCCTTATGCCGTCCGCCCGGCCGGCCTCCATCAACCGGTCCCAGAGCGCCTCGCCGCAGCTCGCCGGAACGTGGATCTCGTAACCGAGTTCGCCGACGAAACCGACCCTGAGCAGGCGGGCCGGAATCCCCGCGATCTCGCCGCCGCGCACCCCGAGATAGGGAAAGCCGCCGGGCGACAGGTCGATCTCCCCGGCGATCGTGCCCAGCACATGGCGCGCCGACGGACCGGCGATATTGATCCCGCACCAGGCGGACGTCACGTTGGTGATATCGACGTCGAGACGCCACTGCGCGTTGTGCCACAACATCTCCCGGTACACGCGGTCGGCCCCGCCGGTGGTCGCGGTGACGTAGAAATGGTCGTCGTCCAGCCGGCATGCGACGCCGTCGTCCACGATCGCCCCGGCAGCGTCGCACATCAGCACATAACGCAGCCGGCCGACCGGCTGGCGCCGATAGGCGAAGGTATACATCCGCTCCATGAAGACAGCCGCGTCGGGGCCGCGGATCTCGATCCCGCCGAGCGTCGAGACATCGATCAGCCCGACAGCCCGGCGAACGTGGACCGCCTCGGCGGCGATCTGCCGCTCCCGGTCGGCCTCCGCACCGTAGAACGCAGGGCGGAGCCAGTCGCCCGCGACCATCATCTGCGCGCCGGCCTCGAGATGGCGGTGATGCATGGGGGTGAGCCGGACGGGCTCGAAGCTGCGGCCGGCGAGGACGCCCATCTTCTCCCCCGTGACCGGCGGGCGGACAGTCGTCGTTCCGGCGACCACGGCGTCGCGGTCGGCAGCCGCGGCGGCGATGCGAACCGCGTTGGTCGCGGAATAGCGGCCTTGCGACGGTCCCATGCCGACAGTCGAGTAACGCTTGAGGAGTTCGATATCGGTGTAGCCCTCGGCCGCCGCGTCCTGCAGGTCGCGGATGACCAGATCCTCGTCGAGATCGACAAACTCCTTGCCGGCAGGGTGCGCAAAAATCGGCCAGGCGTGGTTGCCGGCCCCGCCCCGCCCGGCGGGAACGGCGGGGGCCGTTCCGGGATCGAGACCGAGCGCCGCCGCCGCGGTCCAGCCGGCATGGCGGCCCTCGGCAATCACGGCGCCGAGATCGTGGCTGCCGTTGGCCGCGCCGGCGACGAGAATGCCATCCGGGGCCCGGTCGATGCGGAGTCCCTCCACCTCCCGGTCGTAGACCAGGCGGGCGCCGGCATGGCAGGCGATATGGGCGGCCGGCATGCAGCCGGCGCTCATGCAGACCAGATCGCAGTCGATCGTCTCGCCGCCGGGGCCGAACTGCCCCGGCGCGGCGATGGGGGAGACAGTGACGGACCGAACGCGGCCGGTGCGGCGATCCCGCCGCGCTTCCGCAGGGGCGTGCCCCGGCATCGTCGGGATTCCCAGCCCGGCTAGCGCCGCGGCTTCGTCGCACCGGTCCGGTCGATGGCGCAGATCGACCACAGCCGCCACCTCGACACCGGCGTCGAGCAGGTCGAGCGCGGCGGCGTATCCCCCGCGCCCCGCGGCCGCCACGACGGCCCGGCTTCCCGGCCGGACCCGATAGTGCCGGATCAGCCGCTGCGCGGCGGAGAGCAGCATCACCCCCGGCAGATCGTTATTGCGAAAGACGATGGGCTGTTCGACCGCCCCGGCGGCAACGATTGTCCTCCCGGTCCGTATCTTGTGCAGCCGCCGGCCGCAGACGACGGCGAGCCAGCCGTCGGAGAAGCAGCCCTCGCAGACGGCGCCGGTCATCGCCTCGATGTTTTCCGCCCGTTCCACCGCGCCGACGAGCGCAGCGCGCATCTCCCCCTGCGGCGCACGGTCGGCGCCGAAACGCGCATAGGTGAGCGCCCCGCCGAGAACGGGCTGATCGTCCACCAGCAAGACGTCCGCCCCTGCGGAGGCGGCCTCGGCGGCAGCCGCCAGCCCGGCCGGCCCGGCGCCGATCACCACGACATCGCGGAAACCGTATTTCTTGTCGAAACGACCGGGCGCTGCATCGAGATCGACCGTTCCGAGCCCGGCGCGGGCGCGGAAAATCGGCTCCCAGCGCTGCCAGGCACCGGCGGGCCGGTAGAAGGCCTTGTAATAGAACCCGACCGGCAGAAACCGGGACAGGCGTTCGATCCACGCGCCGCGGTCGTTCTCGAGGCTGCCGTTGTAGTTCTGCCCCGCGACCGCGAGTCCCTCTTCGATTGTCCGGGTGGCAGCCGGCACGTTCGGCTCTCCGGGAAGCTGGACGAGGGTGTTGGTGTCCCTGTCGGTCATGGCGTGGATGCCGCGGGGCCGCCGGTACTTGAACGACCGAGACAGGATGGAGACCCCGTTGGCGGCGAGGGCGCTCGCGATGGTGTCGCCGGCAAGCCCCTCGTAATTGCGGCCCTCGAAGGTAAACCGGACGGTCCGCGTGCGGTCGATCCGCTCTCCGGGTTCGGGCGCCAGGCGGTCTGTGCAGCCGGTCAAGGCGTCTTGTCCGGTTCCGGGTTCTCCACCCCGGTCTCGCGCTCCCGCTCGAACAGGCGGGAGGCAGGATAGGTGCGAAGAATCTCGTCGGTTCGGGTGTCGCGCTCGGCGATGAACCAGTACGCGGTGGGGACATGGAACCACCATTCGCGGACCACGCCGCGCTCGGTGCCGGCGCCGAAAACATAGTCCGCCCAGTCCTCGTCCGTTGCCGCTGCGGGCTCCGGCATCGGCACCGCCTCGCCGCCCGAGACGAACTCGGAGATGTTGCGCGGGCCGTTGAGCGGACAGTGCAGGATCTTCATCGCGCCGCGCTCAATGCCCCACGGAGGCGGCGCCGCGTTCGCCGAGCTGGCGGAAGGCGGCGAACCGTTCCAGGGCGAAGGGCTTGATCAGATCGGGGGGCTCGCCTAGGGCGACAGTCTCGGCCATGCGCTTGCCGCAGACCGGCGTCGCCTTGAAACCCCAGGTCCCCCAGCCCGCGTCGATATAGTAGTTGCCGATCGGGGTGGCGCCCATGACGGGGCTGAAATCCGGGGTCATGTCGGCCATTCCCGCCCATTGGCGCAGGACCTTGACCTCGGCCAGAAAGGGGAAGAGCGCGAGCATCGGCGCCGCCAGGCCTTCCTTGAACTCGAGCGTCGACCGCTGCGAGTAGAGAGCGTACGGATCGGTCGGGCCGCCCATTACCAGTTCGCCGCGCGCCGTCTGGGAGACGTAGACGTGCAGGTTTCCCGACACCACGATCGGATCGAGAAAGGGCTTCAGCGGCTCGGTGACACAAGCCTGGAGCGGGACAGTTCGGATGGGAACCGGGAATCCCGCCATCGACGCCAGCAGCGGGCTCGACCCGGCGACCGCCTGCAGCACACGGCCGCAGGCAATCCGTCCCCGCGCGGTCTCGACCCCGGAGACGCGGCCCCGGTCGGTGAGAATGCTGGTCACCTCGGTTCGCTGGTGGATCTCGACCCCGCGCCTGGCCGCAGCGATGGCGTAACCCCAGGCCACCGCATCGTGGCGGGCGATTGCACCCGGCCGGTGATAGAGAGCGCCGAGGATCGGGAACCGCGCGCCGCGGTCGAGGTTGAGCGGCGGGCACAGCCGCGCCAAGGTTTCCCGGTCGACGACCTCGGACTCGACCCCGAGATGTTTGTTGACCTCTGCGCGCCAGCGCATGGTGCGGAGGGAGGCGTCGTTGTGGGCGAGCGTCAGATGCCCGCGCTCGGAATAGAGGATGTTGTAGTCGAGTTCGGTCGAGAGGCCGCGGAACAGCCGGATCGATTCGTCGTAGAACCGGACCCCTTCCTGCGTCAGGTAGTTGGAGCGGATGATGGCGGTATTGCGCGCGGTGTTGCCGCCGCCGAGATAACCCTTGTCGAGCACCGCGACATCGGTAATCCCGTGATCCTTGGCGAGGTAGTACGCGGCGGCGAGGCCGTGCCCGCCGGCGCCGATGATCACCACGTCGTAACTCGGCCGGAGCGGGACCGCGGGCGGCAGCACACGGCGCGGTCGGCGCTTGCCCCTGAACCCGTACCTGATCAGTCCGAACGGCATCGCTCCGGCCGCGGCCCGGCCGTCAGGCGTCGAGTGTGTGGTCGAACTCCCACTGCGAAAGCGCGGTTGCGTAGCTGCGCCATTCGTCGAGTTTGAGTTTCACGTAACTGTCGACGAACGCATCGCCGAACGCATCCCGCGCCACTCTGCACTTGTCGAACAGGCGCAGTGCGTCGAGCAGGTTGAGCGGCAGCCGGCGGATACGGCGCAGCCGGCTTCCTTCGGTGTACATGTTGATGTCGAGCCGCTTGCCCGGATCGCGCCGGTTCTCGATGCCGTCGAGGCCGGCGGCGAGCACGCCGGCCTGCAGCAGATAGGGGTTGGCCGCCCCATCCATCAGGCGAAGCTCGAACCGCCCCGCATCGGGGATGCGGACCATGTGGGTGCGGTTGTTGCCGGAATAGCTGATCGCGTTTGGCGACCAGGTGGCTCCCGATACGGTTACCGTGGCATCGATCCGCTTGTAGCTGTTGACCGTCGGGTTGAACAGCGCGCACAGGGCGTCTGCGGAGTGGATGACCCCGCCGAGAAAGTCGTAGGCGAGCGCCGACAGCCCCAATTCTCCGGCCTCGTCGAGGAACAGGTTCCGGTCCGCCCCGTCCCACAGCGACACATGGGTGTGGCAGCCGTTTCCGGTCAGGTTGGAAAACGGCTTCGGCATGAAGGTCGCGCGGTAACCGTGGCGCTCCGCGATCGTCTTGACCATGAACTTGAAGAACGTGTGCCGGTCGGCGGTGACCAGGCACTCGTCGTATTCCCAGTTCATCTCGAACTGGCCGTTCGCATCCTCGTGATCGTTCTGATAGGGCTTCCAGCCGAGTTCGATCATCGCGTCGCAGATCGCGGCGATGACGTCGAAACGGCGCATCAGCGCGGCCTGGTCGTAGCAGGGTTTCTCCTGGGTATCGCGCATGTCGGAGATTGCCATCTCGTCCGGCGCGAGCAGGAAATACTCGCATTCGACACCGGTCTTCATGCGCCAGCCGGCGGCCTCCGCGCGCTCGATCTGTCGTTTCAGCACGACGCGCGGCGACGCCTCCACCGGCGCGCCGTCCATCCACAGATCGGCGGCGAGCCAGCCGACCTCGCGGTTCCAGGGAAGCTGGATCAGACTCCCGGGGTCGGGGATCGCGAACATGTCGGGATCGGCCGGGGTCATGTCGAGCCAGGCGGCAAAGCCGGCGAAACCGGCGCCGTCCTTCTGCATCTCGGCGATCGCGCGGGCCGGGACCAGCTTGGACCGCAGAACCCCGAACAGGTCGACGAAGCTGATCAGGAAATACCGTATGCCCTTGTCCTCGGCCGCCGCCGCGAGATCGATGGTCATGTCCTGCCCCCTGTTTCGGATCCGGTGCTCGCCGTCCGGCCGCGGCCCGGTATCCAGTCGGTTCCGGCGAGCGGCACGCCCGCCATCGCCGCCGCTTCGACCGTCAGCGCAACGAGATCCTCGGGCTCGAGATTAAGCACGTGACTCTTGCCGTTGGCCCGGGCGACCGTCTGCAGTTCGAGCACCATCACGGTGAGATAGTTCCGGAGCCGGCGCGCGCCCTGTTCGGGGTCCAGGCGCGCCTCGAGCGCCGCGTCCTGGGTGGTCACGCCGACAGGGCAGCGCCCGGTGTGGCAGTGATGGCAGGCCCCGGGTTCGGCTCCGATGGCGCGGTAGTCCTCGATGTGAACCGGGCGGTTGCACCCGAGCGCGACCATCGCCGCCGATCCGATGGAGACTGCATCGGCGCCGAGGGCGAGCGCCTTGGCGACGTCGGCGCCGGTCCTGATGCCGCCGGAGACGACAAGCTGGACCTTGCGGTGCATGTCGAGTTCCTGCAGCGCCTCGACGGCCTGGCGAACGGCGGGGAGCGTCGGAATGCCGACATGCTCCATGAAGACATCCTGGGTTGCCGCCGTCCCGCCCTGCATGCCGTCGAGAACGACCACGTCGGCGCCTGCCTTGACCGCGAGCGGCACATCGAACTGCGGCCGGGACGCGCCGATCTTGATGTAGACCGGCTTCTCCCAGCCGGTGATCTCGCGCAACTCCCTGATCTTGATCGCGAGATCGTCCGGTCCGGTCCAGTCGGGATGCCGGCAGGCGCTGCGCTGGTCGATACCGACGGGGAGATCGCGCATGCCGGCAACGCGCTCGGTGATCTTCTGGCCGAGCAGCATGCCGCCGCCGCCCGGCTTCGCGCCCTGGCCGACGACGACCTCGATCGCATCGGCGCGGCGCAGGTCGTCCGGGTTCATGCCGTAGCGCGACGGCAAAACCTGATACACTAGGGTCTTGGAGGACCGCCGCTCCTCTTCGGTCATACCGCCGTCGCCGGTCGTCGAACTGGTGCCCATCGCGGTACAGGCCCGCCCGATTGCCTCCTTGGCGTTGGCGCCGAGCGCGCCGAAACTCATCCCGGCCACGGTGATCGGGATCGCCAGTTCGATCGGCCTGGAGGCGAAGCGGTCGCCGAGCACGACATCGGTTGCACAGCGTTCGCGGTAACCTTCGAGCGGATAGCGCGACATCGAGGCGCCGAGGAACAGGAGGTCGTCGAAGCTCGGCAGGCGGCGTTTGCTGCCGAAACCGCGGATTGCATAGACGCCCTGGTCGGCCGCGCGGTGAATCTCGGCCAGAACATGATCGGGGAAGATGGCCGACGGGCGCAGCGCGCGACGGTCGTCGCTCATCGGTATGCGTCCGCGTTGTCAACGTGGAAATGATAGAGCCTGCGCGCCGAACCGAACCGCCGGAACACCGCCGGGTCGGCGTCGATGCCGCTGCGGCGGAGGAGCGCCGACAGGCGGCCCCGGTGCTCCGGGGTCATCTCCTTCTCGATGCAGTCGGCGCCGAGGCGCCCGGTCGCTCCGCCGACATAGACCGCCGCCTCGTAGATCGAATCGCCGAGATCGTCGCCCGCGTCGCCGCAGACCACCAGGGCGCCGGACTGGGCCATGAACGCGCTCATGTGCCCCACCGATCCGCCGACCACGATATCCGCCCCCTTCATCGAAATGCCGCAGCGGGGCCCGGCGTCGCCCTCGATAACCAGAAGCCCGCCATGCGCGGAGGCGCCGGCGCATTGCGATGCATTGCCCCGGACGCGCACCGATCCGGACATCATGTTCTCGCCCACGCCGGTGCCGCAGTGGCCGTTTATCGTCAGGGCGGCAGCCTGGTTCATGCCGCCGCAGTAGTAGCCGACGTGGCCGTCGATCTCGACCGAGACCGGCACGGCGAGCCCGGCCGCAATGGCGTGCTCCCCCCTCGGTTCGGCGACGCGCCACACGGTCTCGTTGGTATCGGGGGCGAGCGCGTGCAGCCGCGCATTGAGGTCGCGCACCGAACACGCCGACAGATCGACCGCGATCATCGGCCTCCCTCGAGCGACCACATGTAGACGACCGAAGGCTCCGGCTCCCAGATCGCCGCGTCGTTCACCCCGGGGAGATGCGCCAACGAACGGAATTCGGACGCCATCGCCACCCAGTCGTCGGTTTCGGCGAGAACGGCGGGCTTGCAGGCGAATGCATCGCGCAGCACCGCGAACCCGTCCGCCGTGCCCACGGCGAAGGTGTAGAACCCGTCGAGGTCTTCGAGGCCCGCCTCCATCGCCTCCTTCAGACTCGCCCCCTCGTCCAGCCGATGGGCGAAATAGCGCGCCGCGACCTCGGTGTCGTTGTCGGACTCGAAGTGGAGCCCGCGCCGCTGCAGCCTCATCCGCAAGCGGTTGTGGTTGCTGAGCGAGCCGTTATGCACCAGGCAAACATCGTCGGCCGCGATGAAGGGGTGAGAGTGCTCGGTGGTCACCGCGCTCTCGGTTGCCATCCTGGTATGCCCGACGGCGTGGGTCCCGCTCATTTGCCCGACGCCGAAGCGGGCGGTGATGTCGCCCGGCAGACCCTTGTCCTTGAAGACCTCGATCAGGCGCCCGTAGCCCATCACCCGTATGTCGGGCCGGTTGGCGGCGAGCCAGTCGATCACCCGGCCGGTCGTCTCCCGGCTCCTCAACACCGCGTGGTTGGAGCGTACATCGATCGCAGGCGGCGCTCCGAACGCCTCGGCAAGCGCATCGACGAGCGCGCCCCAGTCATGCTCCGGCGCTTCCGCAAACAAGGTGAGCTTGCTCTCCGTTTCGGGGACAGGATCGTGAAATACGGCCAGCCCGGCGCTGTCGGGGCCGCGTTCGGCCATACCGGCGAGCATCGTCGAGAACCGGGCGCCGAGTTCGCTCCGGAGCGCCGGGTTCTTGAGGAACAGTCCGACGATGCCGCACATCGGCGCCTCCCGATTCCGCGACCCGGAACCTAGCCCGCAGCCAAAGTCGGTGCAAACGATCATGTCCCCGCCACGGCCGGTCGGGGCCGCGCGGGGGTCATCGGGCGCAGTCGACGCAACGGGTTGCCGCCGGGTCGATCTGAAGGCGGCGCAGAGGGATTGCCTCGCCGCATTCGCTGCACTCACCGTAGCTGCCGTCGTCGAGTCGTCCGAGGGCGGCTTCTATGCGCCGCAGCCGCTCGCGGCGCCTCGTCTCGGAGGCCTCGGCCATCGCCTGGATCTGCATCGCATCCATCCGCGAGAGACGGCCCACCGCTTGCTGGTCGAGTTCGACCGGGGCGCGGTCCCCGGCGGTCGCGGCGCTGGAGCGCATCAGAGCCGCGCGCTCGCGGACCAGCAGGGTCCGCATCGCCTCCGAAGCCGGCCCTGTTTCGCCCTGTCGGTCGTCGGCCATGGTCCGGCCCTCGCCTCGTGCGGTCCGCAGCCATCCTAGCACGGCCCCTCGTCCGATCCGGGTCTGGACCGGGAGCGGCAAAACTGGGCAAGTTGCGGCCGCACAGGACGGGGGCGAGTCGTGAAGCATCGAATTCTTCGGGAGGTTTTCGGCTACGCCTCCTTCCGCCCCGGCCAGGAAGTCGCGATCGACGCCGTACTTGCCGGGCGCAGCGCGCTGGCGGTGATGCCGACCGGCGGCGGCAAATCGCTCTGCTATCAGGTGCCCGCCCTGGTCCAAGGCGGCCTGACAGTGGTTGTCTCGCCGCTTGTCGCCCTGATGCAGGATCAAGTCGCTGCGCTCCGTCTCGCGGGCGTTTCGGCGGATGCGATCCATTCGCTGAAACCGCGCGCGGACAATGTCGCAACCTGGCGGCGCGTTGCCGCCGGCGAGGTGCGGCTGCTCTACCTCGCCCCGGAACGGCTGATGACCGAGCGGATGCTGGCGGCGCTCGCGCGCCTGCCGCTTTCTCTGATCGCGGTGGACGAGGTGCACTGCATTTCCCAATGGGGGCCGTCCTTCAGACCGGAATACGAGGCGCTCTCCGACCTCCGCGCACGTTTTCCGGACGTGCCCATCCTGGCGCTGACGGCGACCGCGGACGAGGTTACCAGACAGGACATCGCGACCAGGCTTCTGTCTGCCGACGCCGTGCAGTTCGTCGCCGGCTTCGACCGCCCGAATATCAGGCTCGCAGTCACGCCAAGACGCGAGGGAAAGAAGCAGCTGCTTGCGTTCGTTACCAAACGGTCGGGCCAGAGCGGAATCGTCTACTGCCTGTCGCGCCGCAAGGTCGAGGAAACGGCGGCGCTGCTGGAACGCGCCGACGTGCGGGCGCTCCCCTACCATGCCGGGATGGACGCCAACGACCGAAACGCCAACCAGGACATCTTTCTCACCGAGCCGGGCACGGTCGTCGTCGCCACTGTCGCGTTCGGCATGGGCATCGACAAGCCCGACGTCCGCTATGTATTTCACACCGACATCCCGGCCGGTATCGAGGCCTATTATCAGGAAATCGGCCGGGCGGCACGGGACGGGGCGCCGGGCGAGGCGTGCATGCTCTACGGGCTGGACGACATCCGCATGCGCCGGCAGTTCATCGAGGCGGAAGAAAGCAGCGACGATCACAAGCGGCGCGCCCACAAACGGCTGGACGCGCTGATCGGATATTGCGAAACGCCGGGTTGCCGCCGGGTGACGCTGCTCGCCTACTTCGGCGAGCAGGCCGAACCCTGCGGCAATTGCGACGCCTGTCTCGAGCCCGTCGACCTGGTCGAGGCGACCGGGGACGCCCGGCTGGCGCTGTCCGCGGTGGTGGAGACCGGCCAGCGCTTCGGCGCCGCCCATATCATCGACGTGCTCGCCGGCAGCCGGACCGAAAAGATGCTCAAGTTCCAGCACGATCGCCTCGGGCCGTTCGGCGGCGGTTCGCATCACAGCAAGGATATCTGGCGAAGCATCCTCCGCCAGCTTACCGCCGCGGGGTACCTCAATCTCGACATCGCGGGTTTCGGCGGGCTGCGGACGACCGAACCGGGTCGGGCGCTGCTGCGCGGCGAGGGCGGATTCCGGCGCCGGGTGGAAACGGCCAAGCCGAAACGGGCGCGCAAGGAGAAGACACCGGCCCGGCCGGAGGCGACCCTGGACGATGCGGACACGGCGCTGCTTGCGCGCCTCAAGCGGCTTCGCCTGCGCCTTGCAAGGGAGCGCGAGGTGCCGGCTTTTGTCATTTTCTCCGACCGCACCCTGGCCGACATGGCGCACCGCCGCCCGCGCGACCGCGCGGCTTTCGCCGAGGTGCACGGCGTGGGCGCGGCGAAACTCAAGGAGTTCGCCGACATCTTTCTCGCCGAGATCGGCGAACCGGAGGGCGCATGAGCATGACGGCGCGCGAACGCCTCGGGCTCGCGCTTCTGCTCGGCCTTGCGGTCGGGCTCGATCCGCTGTCGATAGACACCGCGCTGCCGGCGGCGCCGGAAATGGCCGCCGACCTCGGCACCGACCTCTCGGCGATCCAGCTCAGCCTGAGTCTGTTCGTCTTCGGGATGGCGGCGGGCCAGTTGGTTTACGGACCGATGTCGGACCGGTTCGGCCGCCGCCCGGTCATCCTGTGGGCGCTCCTCCTCTATGCCGGTGCTTCGACCGCCCTCGCACTCGCGCCCGGTATCGGCACGCTGCTGGCCGCCCGCCTTGTCCAAGGCTTCGCGGCGGCCGCAGTCCAGGTGGTCTCGCGCGCCATCGTGCGCGACCGACTCGACCGCGAGGCCGCCTCCCGCGTCCTTTCCCATGTTCTTCTCGTGCTGGCGATAATGCCGATCGCGGCGCCCGTCATCGGCGCCTGGCTCGCCGAGGCCGCGGGCTGGCGGTCGGTCTTCACGGTGATGCTGGCCTATGCCGCGGCGGTGCTCGCGATCCACTGGCGCTGGCTGCCGGAAACCAACGAGGCTCCCGACCGGCAGGCGCTCGTCCCGCGGCGGCTGCTGGCGGCGTTTTCCACGGTCGCCGGGAACCGCCTGTTCTGGGCCTATGTTGCCTGCGGGACGGCGGCCTTTGCCGGCCTGTTCTCCTTCCTGGCAGGGGCGCCCGCCGCCTTCGTCGTCTTTCTCGGCGAGACCCCGGCAGCCTTCGGCTATTTCTTCGCACTGGTGATGGTGGGGAATCTGATCGGCTACCCGGTGGGCAGCCGTCTGGTCGTGCGCCTCGGAATCGACCGGTTGCTGACATTGGGTACGTTGGGCGGAGTGGCTTCCGGCATCGCCGTCCTCGCACTCGCGGCGGCAGGCGTTGCCGATCCCTGGGCGATCGCTGCGCCGGTGTTTTGTTACATGTTTTCGTTCGCGCTGATCCTCCCGCCGTCGACCGCCGGCGCATTGTCTCCCTTCCCGTCCGTCGCAGGCGCGGCGTCGTCGCTCCTCGGCGTCACCCAGCTTGGCGCCGGTGCGCTCGCAGGCGCCCTCGTAAGCGGCTTCGACGATGGGACGCAGATCCCCCTGGCCGTCGGCATCGCCGCCGCCTCGATAGCCGGGCTTGCGGCGCTGGCGTGCGTCCGTGCGCTCCGCTGAACGGCGGCGTGACGACGGGCCGCCTCAGATGTTGAAGATATCGATCGGCCCGACGATTCGATCGTCGAGCACGAAGACCGTCTTGCGCGCGATGGCAAGCCCGCCCGGGGTCCGGCGGAGGGTATAGGCGTAGCGGCCGGCGCGAAGAACCGGCGGCTCGACCCGTCGGAAGCTGTTCACGAGCCAAGTGGCGGAGACGGCGATCTGCGTGTCCTCGACCTCGACCGCCCGGACGTTGGCGATCAGGTGGGCGGTGTGGGGCAGCGGTGCATTGGCGTAGGAATCCCCGCCTTCGATGCGAAAAATGCGCGCTTCGAGGCCGGTCCGGTCGAGGTAGATCAGGCTGACGTGGTTGTCGGGATCTTCGCTGAAACCGCCGTCTCCGACCATCGCCGGAGCCCAGAAGACGGCGTCGTCCGTATAGAGCGCGAGCCACGGATCCCATTCCCGATGATCCAGATGGTAGGCCTCGCGATGAAGGAGATCGGCGGCCTCGGCCGTCAGCGACGCATCGAAGCCGCTCACGGCCGATCCATCCGGCGGCGCCATTCGCGCCAGAAAGCGTAGAACGGCGTCTCGCTTTCGCGCCCGGGATTGCTGTAGAGCGGAGCCGCCCCGAGTTCGCGGGCGGCGGCGTCCGCGCCGTCCACCATCGTCGCGCGGCCGAGCGCCAGATCGTTCCACGCTGTCCCGCCGTCCGCGAGCGCACCGGCATGGGCGACCTCCATGGCGCGCACGTCGTCGGGTACGGCGAGGCTGGAAGGCAGGAAAAAATCCTCGTACTTGCGGATGCGCGCGCGCCGCGCCTCGACGCTCTCGCCGACTGGCGCGAGGCACCAGGTATCGATCTCCGTCAGATCGACCGCGATGGGCCGCCACAGCCGTATACAGGTGGAGGCAACGTCGTTGAGAAAGAAGTTGGGAAAGATCGTCACCGTGCGGCCGCGATCGATCATCCAGCGCGCCTTGCCGGCGCCGAAACGCGCGGTAATCGCCGAGCGCGACTCGCTCAGCGGGGCGGCCTTGGGCGAGCCCCGGTCTGACCAGTTGATCATGTGCCCGTTGCCGATATCGTAACCGCCCGATTCGATCCTTTCGAGATCGAGGATGCGGCTTGCCTCGGTCCGGGTGCGGACATCCCCTGTATCGCCGGCGAGCGCCTCGCGCTGGCGAACCGTGTGGGCGAAGTTCCGGTGCACAGTGGCGACGTGATAGCCGTCGGTCGAATTCTCCGTTTGCAGCTTCCAGTTGGCGCGCATGACATAGGTGCTCTCGCCTCTCAGCACCTCCATACCCTGCTCCGACTGATCGGCCATGAGATCGACGAACGGCATGGCGCCGCCGAGGAACGTCTCGAGATCCTCCACGCCGGGATCGAGACAGGCGAAGACGAAACCGCGGTAGGAGGCAACCCGCGGCACCGGTTTGAGATCGACGCCCAGCCGGTCGAGAGCGGCCTTCGTGTACCCCGTTTTGCCGCCGCGCACCCGGATGCACTTTCCGTCGGCATCAAACGCCCAGCCGTGGTAGCGGCAGGTGATGGTCGGCTGAACCCCGCTGCGCCCGCGCGTCAGCATCGACCCGCGATGCGGGCAGGAATCATGGAAACAGCGGATCTCGCCGTCCAGACCGCGGATCGCGAATACGGGAGAGCGCCCGATGCTGCCGCGCACATACTGGCCGCGCTCGCGGAGCTGGCTGTCGTGGCAGATAAAGATCCAGCACCGCCGGAAAATCCGCTCAATCTCGCGCTCGAACAGATCGGGCCGGACAAAGGCCGCGCGGCGGACACGGAACACACCGTCCGCGGGGCGGTCGTCGACATAGTCCTCGGTGAAGGTTCCAGCCATCTCCGGCGCGGATGGTCCGGACCGCGGTGTTTCCTGTCAACTAGACGCCGCAGCGGCCGCGGCTAAGATGCGCACCGTCGGTGCCCGGGGGAAAGGAAAGCCAGGTGGACGAAGACAACGGGCTCGCCGCCGTCCGGCAGCCGGCCGCATTCGGAGACATGCGCGGCTGGATCGAGGCGCTGCGGGCGGCGGGGGAGCTGCGCGAGATCGATGCCGAGGTCGACTGGGATGTCGAACTCGGAACCATCTACCGCATGGCGCAGGGAAAGGGCGACCGGCCGGCATTCCTGTTCAGGAACATCAAGGACTACAACGGCGCCGATGCTCGGTGCCGGGAGGTTTTCGTCGGCGGACAGGGCGCCTATTCGCGCCTCGCCATGATGTTCGGCCTGCCTCGGGAAACGCCGGTGCGCGAACTGGTGCGCATCTGCCGCACCATCTTTGCCGAGCGAATCCCGCCGGTGACGGTGGCGAGCGGCCCGGTCAAGGAAAACATCCTGACCGGCGACGATATCGACCTGCTGTCATTCCCGGTGCCCAAGTGGAACCGGCTGGACGGCGGGCGCTACGTGCTCACATACGCCGGCTGCGTGACCAAGGATCCCGATACGGGGCTGCACAATGTCGGCATCTACCGCGGCATGGTGGGCGCCAGGGATCGGATCCCGGTTCTGTTGTGGCGGGCTCAGCACTGGGGCGGACATTTCACCAAGTACGAGGCGCGCGGCGAAAAAATGCCGGTCGCGTTCGTGCTCGGCTGGGAGCCCTCCCTGGGGTTCACCGCCGGGGCGCCGGTACCGCGCCAGATTTCCGAATACGACGTGATGGGCGCGATCCGGGGCGCACCGGTGGAGCTCGTGCCCTGCGAGACGGTCCCGCTGATGGTGCCGGCGACGGCCGAGATCGTCATCGAGGGGTGGATCGACCCGAACCCGGCGACGTTCATGGACGAGGGGCCGTATGCCGAGTTCACCGGCTATTACGCAACCGAGCGGACCCCGAAACACACCGCCCAGGTGACCTGCATCACGCATCGGAACGACCCGATCTTTCGCGGCACCGTCGAAGGGGCGCTCCCCTACAGCTATGCCGAAAACGCGGTGATGAGTTCGATCCAGCGGTCGGCCACAGCGTGGAACGCGCTCGACCGGGCGGGCGTTCCGGGCGTCACCGATGTCTTCGGCATGCCGATCCACGCCGGCGTCAACATTGCGGTCCAGATCCGCCAGACCTACCGCGGCCAGGCCAAGCAGGTCGCCGCCGCCTTGTGGGGCGATTCGTCGTCGCACGTGCGTTACAAGCACGTCATCGTCGTCGATGAGGACATCGACATCCACGACTATGCTGCGGTCGACTGGGCGCTCGCCTGGCGGGTGAACGCCGGCGAAGGCGACATCGTGATCTTCCCCGCGACCTGGGGCGCCGGGCTGGATCCTTCGGTCCGCCGGCGCGACGCCAACGCACTGCTGTTCGGCACCGGCAAATGGCATCGTGTACTGATCGACGCGACCATCAACCTCGACTACCCGGCGGAGCGCGACGGCAACCGTTACCCGCCGACTGTGGAGCCCATGGAAGAGGACAAACGCGCCGCACTGGCCAGATGGTCGGCGCTCGGGCTCGACGATCTCCGCTAAACGAACACCACGGGAGTACCGCGCGATGGACCAACCGGAAGGTCTTTCCAACCACCTGCAACCGCGCCAGTTCGGCGACCTGCGCGGCTGGATCGATGCACTCGACATCGCCGGCGAACTGCAGCGCATCGGCGCCAAGGTGGATTGGGATTGCGAACTCGGAACGATCGCGCGCAAGACCTTCGGGACCGGCAAGGGGCCGGCGCTGCTGTTCGAGAATATCGAGGGGTACGGACCCGACGACGACGTGTGGTCGCGTTCGGTTTTCACCGGCGGGCTCTCGAACTATTCGCGGGTCGCGATGATGTTGGGCCTGCCCCAGGATGCGCCCGTCCGCGACCTCGTGCTGGCAACCCGGCACTACCTGCAGCAGCGCGTTCCGCCGACCGAGGTCAAGACGGGCAAGGTGAAGGAAAACGTCGTCACCGGCGGCGACATCGACATCTACAAGGTGCCGGTTCCGCGCTGGCATCGGGAAGACGGCGGGCGCTACATCAACACCTATCAGGCCACCGTGACCATGGACCCCGACACCGGGGTCCACAACATCGGCATCTATCGCGGGATGCTGGGGCAGAGGGACACCCTGCCGGTTCTCCTCTGGCGGGCGCAGAACTGGGGCGTTCACTTCCAGAAATGGGCCGACCGGGGGATGAAGATGCCGGTCGCCCATGTCTATGGATGGGAACCCGCGATGCCCTATTGCGCCTCGGCCCCGGTGCCGACCGGGGTTTCGGAATACGAGGTGATGGGCGCGATCCGGGGCGAGCCTGTGCCGCTGATCAAGTGCGAGACCTCCGATCTGATGGTGCCGGCGGACGCCGAGATGGTTATCGAAGGCTTCATCGATCCCGACCCGGTAACGTTCGAGCAGGAGGGGCCGTTCGGTGAGTACACCGGCTATTTCGGCGGCGATCAGGGCGCCAAGCACGTCACGAAGGTGACATGCGTCACCTACCGCGACGGCTCGATCCACCGCGGCACCCT
This sequence comes from Alphaproteobacteria bacterium, assembly GCA_965200535.1. Lineage (GTDB taxonomy): Bacteria > Pseudomonadota > Alphaproteobacteria > MPNO01 > MPNO01 > MPNO01. The sequence continues at coordinate 323,712 of CBDAUF010000001.1, forward strand.
CGAAGGCACGCTGCCCAAGATGCTGAACGAAAACTCGATCACGAGTTCGATCCAACGCGCGGGCATCGCCTGGACCGTCCTCGAACGCGCCGGCGTACCGGGCATCACCGATGTGCACTGCGCGCCCGCCAACAACGGCACGACACTGATGATCCAGATGCGCCAGACCTACCGCGGCCAGGCCAAGCAGGCGGCGGCGGCGATCTGGGGCTCGAACGCATCCCACCTCCGTTACAAGAACATCTGGGTCGTCGACGAGGACATCGACATCCACGATTACGGGGCGCTCGACTGGGCGCTCGCCTATCGGGTCAACGCGGCGGAGGACGACATCGTGTTCTTTCCCGGCTCCTGGGGTTCGCTGCTCGATCCCTCCACCCGTCTCAAGGACCGGGATCCGATGCTCTACGGCACCGGAAAGTGGTGCCGCGTCCTGATCGACGCCACGGTCAACCTCGACTTCGAGCCCGAGGAAGCCTATGGCGGGGAGCGCTACCCGCCGATGGTGACGCCCCACCGGACGGACATGGATCTGGTCAACAGCCGCTGGGAAGAGTACGGCTTCGAACCGGAAGACTAACGAGCGCGCCGCGCGCGGAAGAAACCGCGCAACAGCGCCGCCGCCCGGGTTTCGCCGATCCCGCCGTAGACCTCGGGTCGATGACAGCACGACGGCTGGTCGAAGATCCGCGCGCCGTTTTCCACCCCGCCGCCCCTGGTGTCGGCCGCGCCGAAATAGAGCCGGCGGATGCGCGCGAACGAGATCGCCTGGGCGCACATCGGGCAGGGTTCCAGTGTCACGTAGAGATCGCAGCCGGAAAGCCGGGGCCTGCCGAGGCGGAGGGCGGCGGCGCGTATCGCGATCATCTCCGCATGGGCGGTCGGGTCGGCGTCGCGCTCGGTGCGGTTGGCGGCAGCGGCGAGGAGTTCGCCCGTCCGGCCATCGACGATCACCGCGCCGACCGGCACCTCTCCCGCCTCGCCGGCCGCCTCGGCGAGCGCCATCGCGCGGTCCATCCAGTTTCGATCCGAACGCATCATCGCGGAACCATCCGGCCGGCCCCGCAACCGGTCAAGCCGGCGCGATGTCTGTTGGGGCCGATTCGCGTCGGCCGGCGGCGCGCGGCAGACGAAGCGAGTAGAGTGAGACGATGCAACGACCGGTGATCGGCCTCACCCTCGATTCCGAGCCTCCCGGCGGCTACTCCGGGCAACCGTGGTACGCCATCCGGGAGAACTATTGCGGCGCGGTGGTACGGGCGGGCGGGCTTCCGCTGTTGCTGCCGCACGAACCGGGATGCGCCGCGGCCTACCTCAACCGTATCGACGGGCTGGTCGTTACCGGCGGGGCGTTCGACGTCGATCCTGCGCTGTTCGGCGCCGGGACGCGCCATGCGACGGTCACCACCAAGGACCGGCGCACGGCGTTCGAGAAATCCGTTGCCGAAGGTGCGCTCGACCGCGACATGCCGGTACTCGGCATCTGCGGCGGGGAACAGCTCCTCAATGTCGTGCTCGGCGGAACCCTGATCCAGCATATTCCCGACGAAGTCGAGGGGGCGCTCGCGCATGAGCAGCCCAATCCGCGAACGGAGCCCGGCCACGATGTCGCCGTCGCACGCGACAGCCTGCTGCACCGGATCGTCGGCGCCGACGGGATGGCGGTCAACAGCGCCCATCATCAGGCGGCGCTCGATGTCGGCGGCGGCGTGGTGGTCAACGCAGTCGCGCCGGACGGGGTTATCGAGGGAATCGAGAGCACGCGGCACCGCTTCTGCCTTGGCGTACAATGGCACCCCGAATACGAGATCGATCAGGGGGATGCCAGACTCTTCAAGGCCTTCGTCGAGGCCTGCCTCGAGAACGCGCCGGCCGCCGGCTGAACGGCCGCGCAGAGCCAAGACCGACGCGGCGCCGGCCGGCGAGCGGATCGCGAAGTATCTGGCGCGGGCCGGTCTGTGTTCGCGCCGCGAAGCAGAACGCTGGATCGCCGCCGGCCGCGTTGCCGTCGATGGAAAGGTGCTGTCGACCCCGGCGATTCTGGTCGACGAAGGAAGCGCCGTCGCGGTCGACGGCCGGTCGGTAACCCTGCCGGACCGGCGGCGCGTATGGCGTTATCACAAGCCGCGCGGGTTGATCTGCACCAACGACGACCCGCAGGGACGGCCGACGATCTTCAGCTCGTTGCCGGACGGTCTGCCGCGCGTCGTGTCGGTGGGCCGGCTCGATATCAATTCGGAAGGGCTGCTTCTCCTGACCAATGACGGTGCGCTCGCCGGGATGCTGGAGCGCGGCCGCTGGACCCGGCGCTACCGGGTGCGCGCCCACGGCCCTATCGACGAGAACCGCCTCGCGGCGCTTGCCGCCGGCACGACGGTGCAAGGCATTTCATACGGCCCGATCAACGCACGGCTCGACAGGATGGAGGGGCGCAACGCCTGGCTTACGGTCAGCCTGAACGAGGGCCACAACCGTGAAATCAAGCGCGTGTTCGAGAGTCTCGGGCTCGCCGTCAACCGCCTGATACGAACGGGCTACGGCCCGTTTCTGCTCGGCGGGCTCGCGCGCGGTGCGGTAGCCGAGGTCCGGGAGAAGGTGCTCAAGGAGCAATTGGGCAGTGCGGATTGTCGGCGGTAAGTATCGCGGGCGCCGCCTCGCCGCACCGTCCGGAAACGCCGTTCGGCCAACCGGCGACCGGCTGCGCGAGGCCCTGTTCAACATCCTCGCCCACGGCGCTTTCCCGGATCTCGCGGGCGCCGGGGTTCTCGATGCGTTTGCCGGCACCGGCGCGTTCGGACTGGAAGCCCTGTCCCGCGGCGCCGCTCGGGCGACATTTATCGACCATGACGTGCAATCGGTCCGGCGCAATGCGGCGGCACTCGCCGAAGACAATGTCGTGCTGATCGCCGGCGACGCGCTCGCCCCGCCGCCCGCCCCCCGTCCGGTCCCTCTGGCGTTTCTCGACCCGCCTTACGGCCTCGGCCTCGCCGGACCGGCTCTGACCGCACTGCGCATCGCCGGCTGGATCGATCCTGCAACCTCGACGATCGTCGAGACGGCGCGCGAGGAAGTGCTGGACGTTCCGTCCGGCTTCACGGTCTCGAAACGGCGCCGCCACGGCTCATCGCAGCTTGTCTTCCTCGAGGTCTCGGCCGGCCGGTAAATCTCCTCCGAGCAACCCTCAGCGCAGGCGCGGCGGCACGCGCACCCGCTCGGGCACCGGAGCGCCCCGACCGCCGGCCTCCGCCCGCTTCAGAACCTCGATACCGAGGGCGAGATCGGACATGCCCATGCCCACCGCCTTGAAGAGCGTGAGATCGCAACCGGCCGGACGCCGCGCGTTCTCGGCAATGAGCCGGGAGATGGGCCGCACGGCATCCCACGCCGCGGCGTCCTCGCCGAAGCGTTCGCGAAATTCCGCCGACAGTGCGCGTACCCCTTCCACGGTATCGACAGCGATTACCCCGCAGCGCGCAAACACATCCTGTGCGAACTCGACCCGGACCGGCAGGATCGCGCCCATCGCGTTGATATGGGCGCCCGGCGCGATCATCGCGGCGGAAAGGAACGGCGCGGTCGCGTTGGTGATCGCGGTCACGATCGGCGCGCCCGCAACCGCCTCCTCGACGCTCGCGGCCGCAACCGCGCGGACGCCGATCTCCTCCTCGATCCGCGCAGCGAGTGCAGCCCTCGCCTCCGCCCGGCGGCTGAAAACCCGGATCTCCTCGACAGCCCTGACCGCTGCGCATGCCGCCGCGTTGGGCAGCGCCTGCTTGCCGGTCCCGATCAGGGCGAGGCAACGCGCATCCTCCGCTGCGAGCCGTCGGGTGCCGACCCCGGTCATCGCGGCGGTACGCATCTGACCCAGCGCGGTCGCCTCGACAACCGCGCGCAGGCGTCCGTCCTCGAGCGAAAACAGGACCAGCACCGTCTGCGACTTGCCGCCGACATTCACCCAGGTTTTGGTACCGCAGAGTCCGGAACCGGCGACCGAAGCGCCGATCGCATGCATCGCATCGTTGTCGGCCACCATCAGATGGGTCTTGGGCATGTTGGCGGCAGCGCCCGCCGCTTCCATCGCCAGAACCCGCTCCAGCGCGGCGATCGCGTCCGGCAGCGTCATCATCGCGGTCACATCGGCCTCGGTGATCCAGATCGGGGCGACGCTCATGCTTCCTTCCCGGCCTTCGCCGCCGCAAACGTTGCGGCGCTCGCCGCGAGCCTACCGCATCGCGGCGGCGTTTCCGCGCGGGCGGCGGGCGTCAGGCGAGAGCGGCCGCGCGTACGGCGTCGGGCGTAAACGGAACCCGTCTCAGCCGCAGCCCCGTCGCAGCATAGACCGCATTGGCGATCGCCGCCGCTGTCGGGCCGGTCGTGGCCTCGCCGACACCGAGAAACGGCGCCCGCCCCGGGTCGATCAGGATCGTTTCGAAGCTCGGCACATTGTCGAATCCGAGGATCGGATAGGTCTCCCAGTCGCGGCTGGTAATACCGCCGCGGTCGAACGTCACCGCCTCGTGCAGCGTCCAGCTCGCCGCCTGGACGACCCCGCCCTCCAGCTGCGCGGCGAGCCCGGCGCGGTCGACAATTTCACCCGCGTCGGCAGCGATGACGCAGCGCTCCAGCCGGATTTCGGCAGCGTCCGTGACCGAGACTTCCATGACCACGGCCGCATAGGCCGCGATGTTCTTGTACTGTGCGAACGCCATCCCCCGCCCCCTTCCCGCCGGGCAATCATCGCCGGCGGGATGAAGACGCCCGGCCGCCGCCTCGATCACGGCGCGCCCGCGCGGATCCGAAAGATGGCGAAGGCGGAATGCAACCGGATCGCTGCCGGCTTCCTCGGCGAGCTCGTCCATGAACGATTCGATGGCAAAGACGTTGGCGTAGGCGCCGAGCGAGCGCAGCGCCGAAACCCGCAACGGCATGCCGCGGACCAGATGCTTGACCAGCCGCTTGCGGGGCAGGTCGTAGAGCGGGTCGAGATTTCGATGAATGCCGATGTGGTGGCCCATCGTCGGGCCCATGACGGGCGGGCTCAGCGGTTCGGCGAGGAAGCGGGTCGACAGGAGGCGCGCGGGGCCGATCTTGTCGGGACCGGAGCGGGGCCGCATGGAATAGGTGTCGCTGAAACTCTCGTGCGACCAGGCGATGATCCCTCCCTCTGCATCGAGGCTGGCGCGCAGATCCAGCGACGCACAGGAGCCGTAGGGTTCCCAGGCATGCTCGTCCTCGCGCGTCCACTTCAGCAGCACCGGCGCACCGGGGAGCGCGCGGGCGACGAGGGCCGCGTCGAGGGCGGCGTCGTCCGCACCGTTGTGACCGTAGCAACCGGCGCCGGGCGCGTGGACGATGCCGATCGCCTCCGGCGCCATATCGAGCGCTTCGGCGAGCGCGGCGCGCAGGAAATAGATCCCCTGGCTGTGCGAAACGACGGTCATCCGGCCGTCGACGAACTCGGCCATCGCCGCCGAGGGGCCGAGAGAGCCGTGCATGTGGTAGGGCCGTTCGTAGCGCGCCTCGAGCGTCGCCGCCGCGTCGGCCGGCGCTTCGGCAAGCGGCGGCACCGGCGCCTCGACCGGAGCGCCGTCGACAACCGGGAGACTGACGCGATCGTTTCCGCGCAGGCTTTCGTAGATGTCCTGCGACTCCAGCCCGCCGCCCGCATCCCAGGCGGCAGCCGCATGAAGGCGGTCTGCGGCCCTGACCGCCGCGTATTCATCGGCGGCCGCAACCGCGAGAAAGCTGCCGTCGCGCACAACCCGGACCCCTTCCGCGGATAGCCGCCGGAGGACCGCATCGTCCATCGCCGTCAGCCGCGCGTGATAATGCGGCGGGCGCACGACCCGCGCGTGGAGCATGCCCGGGCGGCTCATGTCGTGAAGAAAGTACGGCTTTCCGCGGACGATATCCTCCATCCCTCTCGCCGCCGCAGCGCTGCCGACATGGCGCAGCGCCTCGCGCGGCTTGAGCGGGGCGGTGGGGTCGACATCGATGCCGAACGGCTCGCCGGCCGCCAGTTCCCAATAGCTGGTCGTCCGGTTTGTGGCGCGCGAATGGATGGTGCCGTCATCGACCTCCAACGCAGCCGGATCGACCTCGAGCAGACGCGCCGCGCGATCGAGAAGATGCCGCCGCGCCGTCGCCGCCGCGAGGCGGACCGCATCTCCGGTCTGGGTCATGGAATAGCTGCCCGATGTGATCCCCTCGTCGGGAGAAACACCTGTCTCGGTTCGCACCGTTTCCACGCGGCCGGGATCGACATCGAGTTCGTCGGCCACCAGCATCGCGACCGCGGTCGAGATGCGCTGGCCGATATCGACCTTGCCGCTGCGTACCGCAACCGTTGCACCGGGGCCGATGGTGAGCCAGTCGTCGAGGGAAGGGTTGTTCTCGAGGCTTGGGTTAGACGGCATTTGTGCGCTCCGCAAGAAGCCGGTCGATCGCCCTGAGTACGTCCGCGTGCGCACCGCAACGGCACAGATGACCCTCCAGCGCCGCGATCGCGCCGGTGCGATCCGGGTGCGGCGTCCGTTGCAGGAAAGCCGCGATCGCCACGATCAGGCCCCCGGTGCAATAGCCGCACTGCGCGGCGCCCTCGTCGAGGAAAGCACGCTGCACCGGGTGCAGCCCCGCCTCCCCGACGAGGCCTTCAACGGTGACGATCTCGCTCCCCGCAAATTCCGACACGGCACGGACGCAGCTCAGCACCTTTTCGCCGTCGGCAATGACGGCGCAAGCCCCGCACTGCTCGAGCCCGCAACCGAGCTTCGCGCCCATCAGCCCCAGATGGTTGCGCAGCACGTAGATCAAGGGCGTCGCCGGGTCGGCGTCGATCTCGCGGACGGCGCCGTTGACAGTAAGGGAGAGGGTGCTCATCGGAGATCCGATCCGTTCGACCGCGCCCGTTCTCCGGCGATCAGGCGGTCGTGAAGCTGCCGCGCAGCGATTTGCCCGGCATCGGCGTTGACGTCGACCTTCCACGCATCCGGGCGACCGTTCATCGATCTCTGCTGGGCTTCAAGCGCCGTGAAATCCTCGACATAGGCGCCCGAAATCGCCTTCTGCAGCCAGTCTGCGATCGCCGGGTCGCGGGCGAAATTGTTCGGAAACATCCAGTAATAGACCGAACGGGTCTCGTCGATCGGGGTCAGCGTGATGGCGATCCGCGCTTCTGCGGCGGCGGCGCGGCGCCCGTCCGGGGCGCCGGTTCCGGCCGGCGCCGCGCCCACGTCCAGCAGGGTGTGCGAGGGTGGAAAATAATGGACGATCTGCCAGCGGTCGGCGCACTTCTCGGCCGGCGGCGCGTCACCCCAGAGCGCCTTGCTCCAGAGTACGCCCGGGTCCTCCCCGATCATCCAGCGTTCTATCGAGACCGACCTGTCGGTGCGAACGGTCTTCATCGGGTTTTCGGTGATCGAGTCGGCCGCCAGCGTCGACTGGTGGATGTAAATCTCGTGCGTCAGGTCGAGAAGGTTGTCGATCGACAGCATGTAATGGCAGCCGACTTCCGCCGAACCGCCGATTGCAGCCCTTTGCGGCGGCACCCAGTCCGGATCGGTGTTCCAGCGATAGTCGGGAATTGCCGCCGGGTCCGCTCGCTCGGCATCGCCCATCCAGATCCAGACAAAGCCGTGCCGCTCTTCCACGGGATAGCGTCGGACCGCGGCGCCGGGCGGGATCGTCGACTGCCCGGGGACGGCCACGCAACGGCCGGTGGAATCGAATTCGAGCCCGTGATAGCCGCAACGGACCCGGTCCCCGAGATGAACCCCGAGAGAAAGCGGCAGGAAACGGTGGCAGCAGCGATCGGCCAGCGCCGCCGGTGTCCCGTCCGAAGTGCGAAACAGAACGATCGGTTCCTTGCAGATCGTCCGGGCCGCCAATTCCGCGCCCAGATCGCGCGCCAGCGCCGCGACATACCATGCGTTACGCAGAAACATGCCTTGCCCCGTCGGTTCTCGGATGGTGCGATTCTGGCCCCTGCGGGGGCGCGCGCACAACCCTGTTGACGCCGTCCTCCAACGTGCCATGGTCGTCCCGACTCTGGAACCTGAGATGATCGAAGCGGACCTTATTGTCCACAACGCCCGGATCGTCACCCTCGATCCGGGCAGACCGAACGCCGGAGCCCTCGCCGTGCAGGGTGGGCGCTTTTCGGCTGTCGGCGCCGACGCCGAAATCCTCGCCGGCCGCGGGCCGGGTACGCGGCTTGTCGACGCCGCCGGCCGCACGGTGACACCGGGGCTGTTCGATGCGCACCCCCACATGGACCGCGAAGGGCTCAAGGCACGCGGCGGGCTCGCGATCGCGGGTCTCGCCTCGGTTGCCGAGATCGCCGCGGCGGTGCGCGAGGCGGCGGCGCGGACGCCGCCCGGCGAGTGGATCGTGACGATGCCGATGGAGCTTGCCCCGAGGGACGGGATGCCGCGCTACGTCAACGATCCGGGCCAGCTCGACGAAGGACGGTTCCCCGACCGCCGCGACCTCGACGACGCGGCGCCGAACAACCCGGTCCTGATCCGCAGTGTCTGGGGCTGGTGGGGTGCACCGCCCTTCCCGTCGGTCGCCAATTCGGCTGCACTCGCACTCGCCGGCATAGACCGCGACACCCCGTCGCCCTACGGAACCGAGATCGAGCGCGATGGAACCGGCGAGCCGACCGGCGTGCTGCGGGAAACCAACCGTGCGCCGATCCTGGAATACACGTTGTTCGGCTGCCTGCCGCGCTTCAATTTCGAGGACCGGCTCGCCGCCGCACGCACCGCGCCGCGGCTGTACAACGCAGCCGGAACGACTGCGGGCTACGAAGGCCACGGGCTCACCCCCGCGATCATCGACAGCTACCGGCGCGCGGACGAGGCGGGAGACCTCACGGTGCGCCTGACCACGACCCTCAGCGTGCCCAGTGCGGCAACCGACGACCGCAGCCTCGGCGATCTGCTGCGCCGCTGGTCGGACCGCCTCGCCGCTCCCGGCAGGCGCGAAGGCAACCTCGTCACTGACGGAATATGCCTCGACTTCGGCGATCCGCACGTCGCCCGCATCATCGCCGCCGGTTATCCCTACGAACAATGGGCGGGTCATTTCTACCAGTCGGTCGCCGCCGACCGCTTCGTCGAGATTGCAACGCTCGCTGCTCAACTCGGCATCCGGGTCGCCTGCATCGCATACGATATCGAGGCGCTGCTCCGGTCGTTCGAGACGGTGAACCGCGAGGTCTCGATCGCCGGCAGGCGCTGGGTGATCATGCACCTGACACGGGCAACCGACGACCAGTTGCGCCGAATCAAGGCGCTCGGTCTGATCGTCACCATCACCCCGAACTTCATGCACCACGCGACGACTCGCCTCGGGCTCGCCGATCTCGGCGCGGAGGGAACGCCGATCCGCCGCGTAGTCGATGCGGGTATCCCGGTCGCGCTGTCCTCCGACAACGTGCCGGTGTCGATGTTCTGGGCGATGTGGTCGGCGCTCACCCGCTATGCGGCCGACCTCGATACGCGGCTGGGGGAGAGTTTCCTGTCCCGCGAGGAAGCGTTGCGCCTGAGCGCCCGGACCGGGCATGCGCTGACCTGGGACGAGGACCGGCGGGGCGCCATCGCGCCGGGCATGGACGCCGATTTCGTGGTGCTCGACCGGAATCCGCTGACCTGCCCGGAAGACGAGATCAGGGACACCAGACCGATCAGCACCTTTCTCGCCGGAAACGAGGTCTGTTCGGCGGCCGAAGACGGATAGGCCCGGGCCGGGTATGCGCCCGGACCGCGCGGGCACCCCGCCGCCTACGGCGGTCCTGCGCTGCCAAGGCTTCCGCTTTCCTCGATCATGCTGGCGAGGAGACGACGGGCCTGGATCGTGGGCCGATCGGCGTTGACATCGACCTGCACGGCGTCGGGGCGTGAATCGATCCCGCGCTGTTGTGTTTCGACCGCATCGACGTCCTCCCGGAAGGTCTGGTGGACGCCGGGGTGAAGACGGGCGTCGAGATCCTCGTCGTCGAGCCGGTAGTTGCGCGCGAACAGCCAGAAATAGTGGCACGAAGCCTCGTGCTCCGGGGTCGAGAAATGCGACGTCCGGTTGGTGATGCCGCGGCTGCGGTCGCCCTCGGGCGCGCCGGTCCCGGCCTCGGCGGCGCCGATGTCGAACAGGCACCCGGTAGGCGGAACGTAAGTGGCGAGGATCCAGCGGTCGACCGGCCCGGTAAAGCCGCCCGCGACGGTCCAGATCGGCGGCGACTCGACACCGAGAAGCCAACGCGAGATGGAGATCAGCCCGTCTTTCCGCTCGACCCTGGGCGGTGTGGCCTGGACGGAATCGCTGCCCAGCGTGTCGGGATGGACGTAGGTGACATGCGTCGCGTCGAGCTGAATGTCGGTCATCAATCGATATTCGGCGGCAACGCGGTGGTATCCGCCGGTCGTCCGCCAATCCGCGCCGTCGTTCCAGAACAGGTCCGGAATCAAGTCCTCGTCCGCGCGGGCGGGATCCCCCATCCATATCCAGATCCAGCGGTGCCGCTCGCGGACCGGGAAGCTGCGCACGGCGGCGCCTGGCGGGATCGTGGTCTGGCCGGGAACCATGACGCAGGCGCCGGTCCGATCGAATGTCAGCCCGTGATAGCCGCACTGGATATCGTCGCCTCGCAGCCGGCCCATCGAGAGCGGCAGGTTGCGGTGACAGCAGCGGTCCTCGAGCGCGACCGGGACACCGTCCCGGCGCCGGTAGAGCACCACCGGCTGCCCGAGAAACGTACGGGCGAACGGTTCGCGCCCGACCTCGTGGTCCCAGGCGGCGACGTACCAGCACTCGCGCATGTACATAGGCACCCCCTTCAGCCGGCCGGGCGGCCGGAATGCCGGCTCAGCCCGAAACCGGCACGGTCTCGTTCGACGGGGCGGCTTCGACCTTCGCGGCGCAGAACTTGAACTCGGGGATCTTGCCGTAGGGGTCCAGCGCGTCGTTGGTCAACAGATTGGCGGCCGCCTCGCTGAAGCAGAACGGGATGAACACCACACCGCTCGGCACATCCCTGTCCGTGCGGCCGATCAGTTCGATGGCGCCGCGCCGGGTCTCGACGCGGATTCTGGCGCCGGGAGAGACGCCCATGCGCTCGAGGTCGCCGGGCGACAGATGCGCGATCGCCTCGGGTTCGATGGCATCGAGAACCCCGGCGCGTCGGGTCATCGCGCCGGTGTGCCAATGCTCCAGAACCCGGCCGGTGGTCAATATCATGGGATAGTCCGCATCGGGCATCTCGTCGGGAGGCGCGTGGGACGCCGGTACGAACTTGCCGCGCCCGTTGGCGGTCGGAAAGCCGTCGCCGAAAATCACTTCGTCGCCCGGTTCGTCCAGCGCCTCGACCGGGTACGTGACCGAATCCTCGCGCTGGAGGCGTTGCCAGGAGATGCCCCTGATCGACGGCATCAGGTCGTGCATCTCCGCGAACACATCGGCCGGGCCATCGTAGGACCAGTCGAGCCCGAGGCGGCGCGCCATCTCCTGCACGATCCACAGATCCTGCCTGGCTTCGCCCGGCAACGGCAGCGCGGCGCGGCCGATCTGCACCTGGCGGTTGGTGTTGGTATAGGAGCCGTCCTTCTCGGGGAAGGCGGACGCCGGCAGAACGACATCGGCGAAATAGGCGGTTTCGGTCAGGAAGAGTTCCTGTACGACAAGATGTTCCAGCCGGCCGAGCGCCGCGCGTGCATGATCGACGTCGGGGTCCGACATCGCCGGATTTTCTCCCATGATGTACATGCCGCGGATCTCGCCGGCGTGGATCGCATTCATGATCTCGACCACGGTGAGGCCGCGGTCGGGGTCGAGCGGCGTCTTCCAGGCGGCCTCGAAGACCGCGCGTACATCGGCGCCGGCGACCGGCCGATAATCGGGGTAGAACATCGGGATCAGCCCGACATCCGAAGCTCCCTGGACGTTGTTCTGTCCGCGCAGCGGGTGCAATCCGGTGCCCGGCCGGCCAACCTGCCCGGTCATCAACGCCAGCGAGATCAGGCAGCGCGCATTGTCGGTGCCGTGAATGTGCTGGGAGATGCCCATGCCCCAGAAGATCATTGACGCGGGCGCGGTGGCGTATTTGCGCGCGACCGTGCGAATAATCTCCGCATCGATGCCGCAGATGGGCGCCATCTCCTCGGGCGTGAACGGTGCAACATGCGCCTTCAACGCATCGAAGCCTTCGGTGTGGCCGTCGATATAGGCCGGGTCTTCAAGCCCTTCGGCGACGATGACGTTCATCATCGCGTTGAGCAGCGCCACGTCGGTGCCGGGTGTGAAGCGGAGCATGTGCGTCGCGTGCCGGCTGAGCGCCTGACCCCGGGGGTCCATGACGATCAGCGTCTTCCCGGCCTTGGCCGCATTCTTGAAGAAGGTCGCCGCCACCGGATGGTTAACCGTCGGGTTGGCGCCAATGACGACGATCACATCCGCGTTGGCGCACTCGAAAAACGGCGCCGTCACAGCGCCCGAGTTGATGGTTTCCATCAACGCCGCAACCGACGAGGCGTGGCAAAGCCGTGTGCAGTGATCGACGTTGTTGGTACCGAAGCCGGTGCGTACCAGCTTCTGGAACAGGTAGGCTTCCTCGTTGGAACCCTTGGCGGATCCGAACCCGGCAAGCGCCTTGCCGCCGTGGGCGTCGCGGATTTTCGCGAGTCCGGCGGCAGCCTTGTCGAGAGCCTCTTCCCAACTCGCCTCGCGGAACAGCGCGAACGGATTCGACGGATCCAAGCTTGCGAGATCGCCCTTGCCGACGCCTTCCCTGCGAATCAACGGTCTGGTCAGCCGGTGGGGGTGGTGGACATAGTCGAAGCCAAACCGGCCCTTGACGCAGAGCCTGCCGCGATTGGCCGGACCGTCGCGCCCCTCCACCTTGACCAGCCGGTCGTCCTTGATGTGGTAGGTGAGTTGGCAGCCGACGCCGCAATAGGGGCAGAGACTGTCGACAGTGCGGTCCGCCCGGACGGCGCCCGGCCCGTCCCCTTTCAGCATCGCCGCCGGCATCAGCGCGCCGGTCGGACAGGCCTGGACGCATTCGCCGCAGGCGACGCAGGTGCTCTCCCCCATCGGGTCGTCGAAATCGAAGACGATCTTCGCGCCGGGGCCGCGATGAGCCATGCCGATGACATCGTTGACCTGAACCTCGCGGCAGGCGCGGACGCACAACGTACAGTTGATGCAGGCGTCCAGATTGACCGCCATGGCCGGATGGCTGGGATCGGCGGCCGGCGCTTCCTTCGCCGGGAAACGGCTTTCAGCGATGCCGATGCGGTCGGCCCACCGCCAGAGTTTGGAGTCCGCGTCGTGCGCCTCCGAACGACCCGGTTGATCGGCGATCAGAAGCTCGAAAACCATGTGCCGGGCGGCTGCCGCGCGCTCGGACGTGCTGTGGACCGCCATGCCTTCGCTGGGCGTGCGGATACAGGAAGCAGCGAGCACGCGCTCGCCTTCGATCTCGACCATGCAGGCGCGGCAGTTGCCGTCAGCGCGGTAGCCGGGTTCCGGCGCGTAGCAGAGATGCGGAATCTCGACGCCCGTGCGGTGCGCGGCCTGCCATATCGTCTCGCCGGGCCGGGCGGTGACCGGCTCCCCGTTGAGCGTGAACCCGATTGCGGCGTCCGAATCCTTGGGCATTGTCTAACCGTCCGGTATGTCCTCGGGAAAATGCCGCATCGCCGACAGCAGTCCGTTGGGCGCTGCCTGACCGAGGCCGCAGATCGAGGCGTCGATCATCGTTCGGCTCAGATCGCGCAGCAGCGCTGTGTCCCACCTCGGCTCTCTCATCAGCCCGACCGATTTCTCGCACCCGGCGCGGCACGGTGTGCACTGGCCGCAACTCTCGTCCTCGAAGAAGCGCATCAGGTTGAGCGCCGCGGCCGCGGCCGAATCCCGGTCCGAAAGGACGATCACCGCGGCCGACCCGATCAGACAGCCGTGGTCCTCGAGGGTGCCGAAATCGAGCGGGATCGACGCCATGCTGGCCGGCAGGATACCGCCTGACGCACCGCCGGGAAGGTAACCCTTGAAGCGATGGCCGTCCTCCATCCCGCCGCAATACTCGTCTATCAGTTCCCTGACGGTAATTCCGGCCTCGGCGATCTTGACGCCCGGCTCCTTGACCCGACCGGAAACCGAGAAGGTACGCAGCCCTGTGCGCCCGTTGCGGCCCTTTTTGGCGAACCATTCGGGACCGTTGGCGAGGATATCGCGCACCCAGTAGAGCGTTTCGACGTTGTTGATCAGGGTCGGCCGTCCGAACAGCCCGACCTGGGCCGGAAAGGGCGGTTTGTGCCGCGGCAGGCCGCGCTTGCCCTCGATGCTCTCGAGCATCGCCGATTCCTCGCCGCAGATATAGGCGCCGGCCCCGCGGCGGAGAATTATCGAACCGGGCCGGACAAGCCCCTCGCTCTCGATACGCGCGATTTCCCGCAACAGGATTTCGCGCGCAACGGGATATTCCTCTCGGAGGTAGATATAGGTCTCGGCCGCCTCGATCGCCCAGTCGGCGATCAGCATGCCCTCGAGGAACCGGTGCGGATCGGTCTCGAGGAAGTAACGATCCTTGAAGGTGCCGGGCTCGCCCTCGTCGGCGTTGACTGCGAGGTAGCGCGGGCCCGCCTCTGCGCGGACGAACGTCCACTTGCGCCCTGTCGGAAAACCGGCGCCGCCGAGACCGCGCAGGCCCGACTTGTCCAGCGCCTCGATCACCGCCTCGACCGGTCGAGCGCCGTCGCGACACGCCTTGAGCAGCGCGTAGCCGCCGTCGGCGACATAAGCGTCGAACCCGATATAGCCGGGAATCTCCGGCGCGGTTCTGCCGTCGGCCACCGCGGCGGCGACGCGCTCCGGGGTGGCGTCGGGCATCTGGTTGTGGCCCACCTCCGCCGCCGGCGCCCGATCGCACGCGCCCATGCAGGGGGCGCGGACGATGCGGACATCGGCGCCCATGTCCCTTTCCAGGGCGGCGATCAGCGTATCGGCGCCCAGCATTTCGCAGGTCAGCGATTCGCAGACCCTGACCGTAACCGCGGGCGGGCGGGGATCCTCGTCGCCGAGGACATCGAAATGGGCGTAGAAGGTTGCGACCTCGTAGACCTCGGTCAGCGACAGCCTCATTTCGTCGGCGAGCGCAGCCATGTCGGCGGGCGCGAGGCAACCCTGCGAATCCTGGATCAGATGGAGGTGCTCGATCAGGAGGTCGCGCCGGCGCGGGCGGTCGCCGAGGAGCATGCGCACGCGCTCGGCCGCCGCCGGCTCGACCTGGCGTCCCTTGGTCTGGGGCCGGGCCCGGGTTCGCGACGCACCGGGGTGCCCATATGCGCGTACCGCTCGCGCGCCTTCCGCCATGACCTCGCCGGGCTCCCGTAACCTTCAGCTTCTGCCTGCCGCGAACCTAACGGCTTGCGTGGGCGGTCGTCAAAATGTTGCGCCGGCCCCGTCCCGCCGGAAGCGGTGCCCGGCCGGTCACGGAAGTTCGTCGACGGGTTCCAGGGCGACGATCCCGGCGTTGATCAGCAGCTTGCCCGCGTGCTCGAAATTGACCGTCACACGGTCGCCGTCCACCGACTGGACTTGGCCAAGCCCCCAGTCCGGCCGACCCGGGTGGCGCACATGCATTCCGGGCGCGAGTTCATTCACCGCGGATCGGCTCTGTCGGGGTCAGGGCGCCTTGCCTGCCGGGCCGTCTGCCCGCGAGACCGGCAATGATGCCCCGCAGCGTCCGCACTTCCTGGTCGGTCAACCCGGCGCGGGTGAAGATGTTGCGGATGTTGCGCACCATCCGCGGCCGCTTGTCGGGCGGGTAGAGAAAGCCGCAGTCATCGAGCTCGGCCTCCAGGTGCACGAACAGGTCGCGGATTTCCTGCTGGGTCGCGGCATGGGCGCCCTTGCGGACGAGCCGATCCTCCCCGCTCTCGACCGCCGGATCCACCTGATACCATTCGTAGCCGATCAGCAATACCGCCTGGGCCAGATTGATCGACGAATAGGCAGGGTTCGCGGGGACGATCACGAGCGCTTCGGCCCGCGCTGCATCGTCATTCTGCAGGCCGCTCTTCTCGCGTCCGAACAGGAGGGCGGCGCGCTCGCCGGCGCGGCGGTAATCGCGCAGGCGGCGGGCGGCGGTACGCGGGGTCAGCACCGGCTTGACCATGTCTCGCGTTCGTGCGGTGGTCGCAAGCACATGGCGGATGTCGCCCAGCGCCGTTTCGGTATCGGAGAACATCCGCGCGCCGTCGAGCACAGCCTCCGCGCCGGAGGCTGTGGCAACGGCCTTACGGTTGGGCCAGTCGCCGCGCGGAGCCACGAGGCGCAGGTCGGTCAGGCCGAAATTGAGCATCGCCCGGGCGGCCGCTCCGATGTTCTCGCCGAGCTGCGGCTCGACCAGAACGACAGCCGGCGCCTCCGGATCGGCGGCAGAGACCGCACGGCGGCTGCGGTCCGTTCCCGCCATCAGACTGCGCCGACCCCGTCGCGCATCAGCATGTAGGTGATGGAGTCGTAGAGCGCGTTGTAGGACGCATCGATCACATTGGTCGAGACGCCGACCGAGGACCAGGCTTCGCCGTCGTCGTCCGCGCTTTCGATCATCACTCGGGTGACCGCGGCGGTACCGTCGCCGGGGGTGAGGATACGGACCTTGTAATCGGTCAGCCTCAGATCGCCGAGCCCCGGGTAGAACGGGATCAGGACCTTGCGCAGCGCTCCGTCGAGCGCGTTGACCGGCCCGTTCCCCTCGGCAACCGCCATGTGGCGGTCCTGCCCCATGTCGACCTTGACCGTCGCCTCGGACAGGGTGATGAGTTCGCCCCGCGCATTCCAGCGCCGCTCGTCGAAAACCCGGAAACTGTGCAACCGGAAATATTCCGGCACATCTTCGAGAATGCGCCGCGCCAGGAGTTCGAAGCTCGCGCCCGCCCCGTCATAGGCATAGCCCTCGAACTCACGCCGCTTCACCTCGTCGAGAAGGCGCGGCAGCTTGGCGTTGCCGGGATCGATGACGAGCCCGATATCGCGAAACCGGGCTAGGATATTCGACCGTCCGGCCTGGTCGGAGACGACGATCTGGCGTTCGTTCCCGACCAGAGCGGGATCGATGTGTTCGTAGGTCCTGGGATCCTTCTCGACCGCCGACACATGGAGACCGCCCTTGTGAGCGAAGGCGGACGCGCCGACATAGGCCGCGTTGCGCGCAGACGGCCGGTTGACCCGTTCGTCCAGAAGGCGCGACACCGAGGTCAGTTGGGCGAGCCCGGCTTCGTCGATGCCGGTCTCGCAGCCCATCTTCAGCATCAGGCTCGGGATCAGCGAAACCAGATTGGCATTGCCGCAGCGTTCGCCCAGACCGTTGAGCGTCCCCTGCACCTGACGCGCCCCGGCACGGACCGCCGCGAGGCTGTTGGCAACGGCGTTTTCGGTGTCGTTGTGACAGTGGATGCCGAGCCTGCCGCCGGGGATGCGGTGCGCCACATCGCCCACGATACGCTCGACCTCGTCGGGCAGCGAACCGCCGTTGGTGTCGCACAACACCACCCAGCGCGCGCCCGCGTCGTGCGCGGCCTGGATACAGGCGAGGGCAAAGCCGGGGTCCGACTTGTAACCGTCGAAGAAATGCTCGGCATCGAACATCACCTCGTCCTTCGACCGGCCGAGTTGGGCGATACTGTCGGCGATCATCGCGATGTTCTCGTCCCGGGAGACGCCGAGTGCGAGGTCGACATGGAAATCCCAGGTCTTGCCGACGACACACGCGACCGGCGCCCTGGCGTCGGCGAGGGCGGCGAGTCCGGGATCGTTCGCGGCGCTGCGCCCCGGCCGCCGGGTCATACCGAATGCGGTGAATTTCGCCCTGACGAGCGCGGGCGGAGAGGCGAAGAATGCATCGTCGGTCGGGTTGGCCCCGGGCCAGCCGCCCTCGACATAGTCGATGCCGAGCCGGTCGAGAGCGCGCGCAATCGCCGCCTTGTCGGCGACCCCGAAATCGACGCCCTGCGTCTGCGCACCGTCGCGCAGGGTGGAATCGAACAGATAAACGCGCTTGTCGCCGCTCATGCGTCATCGCCCGCGGGCACGGAGGCTCCTTCCCGCGCCCGACGCCATTCGCTGGCACCGCCGGCGCGGTCCTCGACGACGACGCCGTGGACCTCCGCCAGTTCGTTGCGGATCCGGTCGGCTTCGGCAAAATCCCGTTGCGCGCGCGCGCGAGACCGTGCAGCAACCAGCATCTCGATCTCTTCTTCCCCGCTGTCTCCAGCCCCGCCGCTCTTCTGCCAGTTCGCGGGATCGTGCGCGAGAAGCCCCGTCAACCGGCCGGCAAAGAGGAGGCCGGCCTTGGCGCGCGCGCGTTCGGCGGCGGCGGCACTCCGGTTGAGCCGGCCCGCGAGCGCGTGCATTTCGGCCAGGGCGCTTGGCGTGTTGAGGTCGTCGGCGAGCGCGTCGAGCACCGGCCTGGCCGCATCGGTCTCCGCCGCCGGCGCGATGTCCCGGGCGCCGGCCAACGCCGTATAGAACCGATCGAGTGCGCTCCGCGCCCGGTCGAGGCCGGCGAGGGAAAAATCGAGCGGCTGGCGGTAGTGCGCTGCGAGCAGGCTGAGCCGGATCGTCTCGCCCCGCGCCCGGTCGAGCAGATCGTGGACGGTGTGAAAATTGCCGAGCGATTTCGACATCTTCTCGCCGTCGACGGTCACATACCCGTTATGCATCCATAGATTGACGAACGGCTTGTCGTGGGCGCAGGTCGATTGGGCGATTTCGTTCTCGTGATGCGGAAAGATCAGATCCTGCCCGCCGCCGTGGATGTCGAAGGTCTCACCGAGATGCCTCTTGGACATGGCGGAACATTCGAGATGCCAGCCCGGTCGGCCGCGCCCCCACGGGCTGTCCCAGCCCGGCTGACCTGAATCGGACGGCTTCCAGAGCACGAAATCGGCGGGATCCCGCTTGTAGGGCGCAACCTCGACACGCGCGCCGGCAATCAGTTCGTCCCGGCTGCGGCGCGAGAGCCGGCCGTAGTCGGGCATCGTCGCGACCGAGAACAGCACGTGGCCGTCGGCCGCATACGCATGGCCGCGCGCGATGAGTTGCTCGATCATCGCCGTCATTTCGGCGATATGTTCGGTCGCCCTCGGCTCGACATCGGGCGGCAGAGCGCCGAGCGCCGCCATGTCGGAACGGAAGACTGCGGCAAAGCGCTCGGTGACCGCATCGATCCGCTCGCCCGACCGGCGCGCGGCCTCGATGATTTTGTCGTCCACATCGGTGATGTTGCGCACATAGGTCACGCAGTGCTCGCCATAGAGGCAGCGCAGCAATCGGTACAGCACATCGAAGACGACGACCGGGCGGGCGTTGCCGATATGGGCATAGTCGTAGACGGTCGGCCCACAGACATAGAGACGGACATTGGCCGGATCGATGGGCTCGAACCGTTCCTTCCTCCGACTCAGCGTGTTGTAGAGCGAAAGTGCCATCGGTGCGCCGGCTCAGTCGCGGCCCTTGAAGGCATTGACGATGGGGTAGCGGCGGTCACGCCCGAACGACCTGCGGGTAATCTTGACGCCGGGCGGCGCCTGGCGGCGCTTGTACTCGGCGCCGAGCAGCATACGCCAGACACGCAGTACCAGGGCCCGGTCGAAGCCTTCGGCGACGACCGCATCCACCCCCATGTCGCGCTCGACCAGCCCGTCGAGAATGCGGTCGAGGATGTCGTAGGGCGGCAATGTGTCCTCGTCGCGCTGTCCGGGCTTGAGCTCGGCGGTGGGCGGCTTGGTGATGACGCGTTCGGGAATCGCCCGGCCTGCAGGCCCCAGCATCCCGGACGGCAGATTCTCGTTGCGCCAACGCGCCAGTGCAAAGACGGTCTTCTTGTAGACGTCCTTGAGCACCGAATAGCCGCCGCACATGTCGCCGTAGAGCGTCGCGTATCCGACCGACATCTCCGACTTGTTGCCGGTCGACAGCACCATGCTTCCGGTCTTGTTCGAGAGCGCCATGAGGGTCATGCCGCGCGACCGGGCCTGGATGTTCTCCTCGGTCGTGTCCGCCTCCGCGTTGCCGAACATCGGCCGGAGCATGGCGTCAAACGCGGCCATTGCCGGCTCGATCGAGACCTCGTCGAGAGCGATACCGAGCCTTCGCGCCGTCTCGACGGCGTCCTCGCGGCTTTCGACGGAGGTGTAGGGAGAGGGCATCATGACGCAGCGCACGCGCTCCGCGCCGAGCGCATCGGTCGCCACGGCGGCGGTAAGCGCCGAATCGATTCCGCCCGAAAGACCGATGATGACGCCGGGAAAACCGTTCTTGGCAACATAATCCCGGAGCCCCAGGGTCATCGCCTGGTATATGGCGGCCAGCCCTTCCGCCGGAGAGTGCCGTGCCGCAGTCCCGCAGCACCAGGCGCCGTTCTCGCGCCGCCATGCTGTGGTCAGCACGTTCTCGCGCCAGCTCGGCGATTGGCCCCTGAGCCCGGCATCGGCGTCGAGCACGAACGAGTTTCCATCGAACACCAGTTCGTCCTGCCCGCCGACCTGGTTGACGTAAACGATCGGGAGGTGCGACTCGGTGACCCGGGCGACCGCAAGGTTGAGACGCTGGTCAACCTTGTCGATCTCGAACGGCGAGCCGTTGATGACCACCAGGATCTCGGCGCCCGATTCCTCGAGGCACTCGGTGACCTCGTCGGTCCACATGTCCTCGCAGATCATCACGCCCAGCCGCACGCCGCGAAAATTGACCGGACCCGGCAGCGGCCCCGCGGCGAATACGCGCTTCTCGTCGAATACGCCGTAGTTCGGCAGGTCGTACTTGCGCCTGACGTCGGCGATCCTGCCGCCGTCGAGCAGGACAGCGGCGTTGTAGACCGCCCCGTCCTGGACCCAGGGAGCGCCGACCAGGAGTCCCGGGCCGCCGTCTCCGGTCGCTGCCGCAAGCGCCTCGAGTTCGCGGCGCACGGTTTCCTGAAAGGACGGCCGGACCACCAGATCCTCCGGCGGATAGCCTGAGAGCGCGAGTTCCGACGAGACCATCAGCCCGGCGCCCTGCCCTGCCGCCTCCTCGCGGGCGGCGCGCAGCCGCGCGGCATTCCCGGGCACGTCGCCCACCGTCGGGTTGATTTGCGCAAGGGCAATGGACAGCGAGTCGGTCATCGCGAATTCGCCGGTAATTCAGCGCGACGCCTATTCCGCTGCAGCGGCCGGCCGGGCGATGCCGTTTGCCCTGTCGCGCTCCGCCTTCAGAGCCTCGGCAACCACGAACGCGAGTTCGAGCGACTGGCTTGCGTTGAGCCGCGGGTCGCAATGGGTGTGGTAGCGATCCCCGAGACTGGCTTCGGTGACCGCCCGCGCACCGCCAATGCATTCGGTGACGTTCTGTCCGGTCAGCTCGATATGGATCCCGCCGGGATGCGTCCCTTCGGCGCGGTGTACGGCGAAAAAATCGCGTACCTCACGCAGAATCGCCTCGAAACGGCGGGTCTTGTAGCCGTTCCCCGCCTTGATCGTGTTGCCGTGCATCGGATCGCAGGCCCAGGCCACGGTCCGCCCCTCGGCCTTGACCGCACGGATCAGCGGCGGCAGCAGTTCGGCCACCCGCTCGGCGCCCATACGCGAATAGAGGGTAAGGCGCCCCGGCTGATCGGCGGGGTTGAGCCGGTCGATCAGCCGCAGCAGGTCATCCGTTTCGGTGGTCGGCCCCACCTTGAGCCCGAGAGGATTGGCGACGCCGCGCAGGAACTCGACATGAGCACCGTCGAGTTGGCGCGTCCGGTCGCCGATCCACAGCAGATGCGCCGAGGTGTCGTACCAGTCCCCCGTGGTCGAATCGACCCGCGTCATTGCCTCTTCGTAACCGAGTAGGAGCGCCTCGTGCGAGGTGTAGAGGTCGGTCTCGCGGATCTGGACGACATTCTCCGAGGTCAGTCCGCAGGCTTCCATAAAACGCAGCGTCTCGTCGATCCGGTCGGCAAGGTCGGTATAGCGCGCCGCCTCTGTCCCCGCCGCGACGAAGTCCAGGTTCCACTTGTGCACCTGATGCAGGTCGGCGTAACCGCCTTGCGCGAAGGCTCGCAGCAGGTTGAGCGTCGCCGCCGCCTGATTGTAGGCCCGCACCATACGCCGGGGATCGGGCGTCCGGGCCGCGGCGTCGAACGGCATGTCGTTGATCATGTCGCCGCGGTAGCTCGGCAAGTCGATCCCGTCGACAGTCTCAAAATCGGCCGAGCGCGGCTTGGCGAACTGGCCCGCAAGGCGGCCGACCTTAACCACCGGACGGCCGCTGCCGAACATCAGCACGACCCCCATCTGCAATATGACGCGGAACGTGTCTCGGATATTGTCGGGATGAAACTCGGCAAAGCTCTCCGCGCAATCGCCGCCCTGCAGGAGGAAGGCCTTGCCCGCCGCCACATCGGCGAGCTGCGTTCGCAGACGCCGTACCTCGCCGGCAAAGACCAGCGGCGGGTAGCTGCGCAGCCTGTTCTCCGCCGCTGCCAGGGCGGCCGGATCGGGATATTCGGGAACCTGACGGATGGGCCTGGATCGCCAGCCGTCGGGGGACCACTCCCCGCTCATCGCGCGGTACTCCCAGTTTCGTTCGATCTTAGGAAACGCCGCCCTATACGCGAGTCCGGGCAAAATTGCCAGTGATTCATCGCCCGCGCAGACCGAACCGTCTCGACCGCCCGCCGACAGTCTGCAGCGACGCTCCGCCCCGGTCGCCTACTCCGCTGCCTGCGCTTCGGGTTCCGGCACCGGGGTCCTCATGGTCACGAATTCCTCTGCCGCGGTCGGGTGGATGCCGACCGTGGCATCGAACTGCGCCTTGGTCGCCCCGCACTTGAGGGCGATGCCGAGACCCTGCGTGATCTCCGCTGCGTCGGGCCCCACCATGTGACAGCCCACCACCCGGTCGGAGGCGCGGTCGACGATGATCTTCATCATCGTGCGGTCCTCCTTCAGGGTCAGCGTGTGCTTGAGCGGCCGGAATGTTTCCCGATAGATGTCGACCGCGCCGCATCGTTCCCGCGCCTGTTCCTCCGTCAGCCCGACGGTGCCGACATTGGGATCGGAAAAGACTGCGGTCGGAACATCGGCGTAATCCATGCGGAGATCCCTGCCGCCGTAGAGGTTGGCGGACAGCACCATGGCTTCGGCGATGGCAACCGGGGTGAGCTGGAGTCGATCGGTCACGTCACCGAGCGCATAGATGTTTCCAACGCTGGTCCGGAACCGGGCGTCGACAACGATGGCGCCGTTGTCCCGCATGGCCACCCCCGCCTCATCGAGCCCCATATCGGCGACGTTGGGCACCCGTCCGATCGCGTACATCACCTGATCGACTGCGACCGTTTCCCCTGAGGACAGCGACACGACAAGTCCGTCATCGGTCCGCACGATCCGTTCGACGGTTGTTCGCCAGCGGATATCGACGCCCTTGCGTTCCATCTCCGCGGCGAGATGGGTGCGGATGTCGATATCGAAACCGCGCATGAAGAGCGGGCCCCGGTACGCCTGGATCACCTGCGATCCGTAGCCGTTGAAGATCCCGGCAAACTCCACCGCGATGTAGCCGCCGCCGACGATCAGGACACGGTCGGGCCGGTCCTCGAGGTAGAACGCCTCTTCCGAGGTGATGGCCAGGTCGGCCCCCGGCACGGCGTCGCGCTGCGGTTTGCCGCCGGTTGCAACGAGGACGGTCTCCGCGGTCACCCTTGCGCCGCCGACATCGAGGGTATGGGCGTCGATCAGCCTAGCCCGGGCCTCGAAAATGCGGACATTGTTGCTCTCGAGGATGCGCCGGTAGATCCCGTTGAGCCGCGCGATCTCCCTGTTCTTGTTCTCGATCAGCGTCGGCCAGTGCAAATCCGGCGTTCCGAACCGCCAGCCGTATGCGGCGGCATCCGCGGCATCCTCCGGAAAGTGCGAACCGTAAGCGAAAAGTTTCTTCGGAATGCAGCCGATATTGACGCACGTCCCGCCGAGGAACCGCTCCTCGGCAACCGCAACCCGCGCGCCGTAGGATGCGGACATCCGCGCCGCACGCACGCCTCCGGAGCCCGCGCCGATGACGAATAGATCGTAGTCGTAACCCGCCATAACCACCTCCGTCGGGAGAGGTGCGTCAACCTCCCGCCGATGTCAACGGGCGGCACCCTCGGCACCGGAGCCGGAGCAGCCCGGCCCCGCGTCTTCTCCCGGTGTTCACAAGGCTTCCTCGGCGAGCACGCGCAGCGCTTCGGGGGTCGAACGATTGGCGATCAGGGTCGTGACGTGGCCTTTCGCCGCGGCCGCTTTCCACACCGAGAGCCGTTCGCGAATCCGCTCGCGCGGCCCGACAAGGGCGATGTCGTCGACGAATGAATCCGGGATCGCGGCGGCCGCCTCGCCCCGCTTGCCGGCCAGAAACAGATCCTGGACTTCCGCCGCCGCCGCCTCGTAGCCGAGGCGGCCGGCATAGTCGTTGTAGAAGTTCTTGCTGCGTGCGCCCATGCCGCCGACATAGAACGCGAGATCCTGCTTGACCTCCATGCGGCAGGCCTCGAGGTCGTCGCCGACACAGACGGGAACGAAGGGAGCGATTTCGAAATCCGAGAGGCTCTTACCGCCGCCCGCAGCGGCGAATCCGTCTTCCAAAGGGCCGGCGAACAGGTCGAACCGTTCGGGGTTCATGAACACCGGGAAGAACCCGTCGGCGAGTTCGGCCGCGGTACGAACACCGGCCGGGGTGAACGCGCCGGTGAAGATCTTGAGCCCCGGCGTGGCGTGCAGGATGCTCTTGAGAGGCCTGCCGAGACCGGTCGCACCCGGGCCTTCGACGGGGATCCGGTAGTGCTCCCCTTGGTGTTCGAGCGGCGCCTTGCGGTCGAGGATCTTGCGTATGATCTCGATGTATTCCCGGGTCCGGGTCATCGGCTTGCCGTAAGGAACGCCGTACCAGCCCTCGATCACCTGAGGCCCCGACGGGCCGATGCCGAGGACAAACCGGTCGCCCGAGAGCGCCTGAAGCGTCATCGCAGCCATCGCCGCGGCGGTCGGAGTGCGCGCCCCCATCTGGATGATCGCGGTACCGACGGTGATCCGCGAGGTGAGCGCCAGCACCCAGGCTGCGGGTGTAAGCGCATCCGAACCGTACGCCTCCGACGTCCATATCGAGTCGTAGCCCAGGCTCTCGATCTCGCGCAGTTCCCCTGAGGGAATCGCGAACGTCGAACCCGCGTAGCCGATGGTCACGCCGATCTTCATGATTACCCGCTCCCCGTTCCGGCACTGTGTGCGGCTGCATACCGGTTCGCAGCGGCTTCGGGCAACCCCGCCCCGCCCCCGCAGGAGGGCGCACACGGCGTACGGTTCCCGTTGCAGCGCGCCCGCGGGTGCGGCACTATCGCGAAGTGCAACCGGTTACGGAGCCGACCAATGGCAAAACTGCGCCACATCGCGATGCAGGTGCCGGACTTGGAAAAGGCGGCCGAGTTCTACGAGACGGTGTTCGAAATGGAGCGCGTCTGCCGCGGCGATACGCCGTACGGGAACGCCCTGATGCTGTCCGACGGGGTCGTCAACCTCGCCCTGCTCCAGTTCCCGGAGGGCACCAAGGGAATGCTCAACGGGCCTGACTGGGCCGGATTGCACCATATGGGTTTCATCGTCGAGGACAGCGGGAAGACGGCACAGAGGATCGAGGCGGCGGGAGGGGCCTATTTCACCACCCTGCCCGGCGGTTTCGAAGGTCTCCAGGCAGAGGAAAAATACAAGGACATCAATGGCGTCGTGTTCGACATCTCCGAGCACGGCTGGGTGACGGAGCCGGTAGGCAAGCTGCGAAAGGCGAGAGAAACCGTTCCCGCGGAATAGGGCGCGGCGGAAGCTCTGCCGGGCCGGGCGTTCGAACCGGCTCGCCCGGTTTCCCTGTGCCGGCGTTCCCGGCATTGAATGGAACGGTCAACCGGGGGTCACACCGATGACGCCGCCCCTCCCAGCCATGGCCGACGCCGACCCCGGCCTCATCCGCAGGATCGATGCCCTCAACCGCGCCTACGCACACGCGATCGATGAGGACGCGCTCGAACAGTGGCCCGGGTTTTTCGTGGAAGACGGCCGCTACACTATCTCCACCCGCGCCGGCCGCGCGGCCGGAATGCCGGTAGGACTGATGCTCTGCGAAGGGCAGGGCATGATGGAAGACCGGATCAGGGCGCTGCGCGAGGCAAATGTCTTCGAGCCGCACCATTACCGCCATCTGATCGACCCGCCGACGATTGTCGGGGCCCGGCCCGGCCGCTGGTCCGTCCGCACCAATTTCGCCGTGTTTCGCACGATGCAGGCAGCGGCGACAACGCTGTTCTGCACCGGACGCTATGTCGACACGGTGGTGGAAGCCGCCGCCGAACTCCGCTACGCCGAGCGCATAGCGGTCTGCGACTCCGAAGTGGTGGACACGCTGATCGTCATTCCGATTTGACCGGCGGCGAGCGCAACCGACGATCGGGAAATCACTCCCCCGATAGAGCCGGTTCGTGCTCCTTACCGCCGCCCAGAACCCGCATGTAGACCTCGCGGTCGATATTTCCGCCGCTGAGGACGAGTCCGACCGTGCGCCCCCGCATCGCTTCCCGTTCGCGGGTGAGGGCAGCCAGCGGTGCCGCACCGGCACCCTCGGCAACGTTGTGGGTATCGGTGTAGTAGGCGCGTATCGCCGCCTCGATCTCGGTTTCGGTCACCGCAACGATCCGCGCCGCACCGCGGTTGATGATCGCCACCGCTTCCGGAACCGGGACGCGGCATGCCATGCCGTCGGCCATGGTATCGGCGGCATTGGTGGAGACTACCCTGCCGGCCTCGAAGGAAAGCGCGTAGGCGGCCGCCCGTTCGGCGCATACACCGATCACCTCCGTCGTGAGGCCGAGCGCATCCCGGGCGGCGATAACCCCGCAGATTCCCGACCCGAGCCCGATCGGCACATAGACGGCATCGAGGTCCGGCGCGGCGCGGAAAAGCTCCAGGGCGTAGGTCGCGGTGCCTCGTATCAGCGGCTCCGCGAATGAGGGGGCCATGCTGAGCCCGCGGACATCCGCAAGCTCCTCGGCGTGTTCCAGGGCCTCCTGGAAGTCGTTGCCATAGACGACGAGTTCGGCGCCCTGCGCCTCCATAGCGGCGTTCTTTTCGCGGCTGTTGCCCCGGGGCACGACGACCGTTGCACTCATCCCGTTCAGCCCCGCGGCGACCGCAACGCTCTGGCCGTGATTGCCGCGGGTCGCCGCGATCACGCCCCGCGTATCGGGTTGCGACCTGCGCAGTTCGGCCATCGAGACCAGTCCTCCGCGGATCTTGAATGCACCGACGGGCGTGTGATTCTCGTGCTTGACATGGACATGCACGCCGGTCCGCGCGGACAAGAGCGGCCACGAATGAACCGGCGTCGGCGGCATGACGGCGTGAACGAGATCGGCAGCGGCTTCTATGGCCGCGAGATCGGGCAGCATCGTCGGATCTCCTGGCGGGCCGACCATCGGCGGACACACCTCGCGGCGACCCTCCCGCCCAAAATGGCCGCGGCGGCGGCAACCGGCAAGATCGATCCCCGCGGCACCGGTCCGCCGGTATCGATCGACGACGGTCAGGCCGCGAAACCGTTTTCGAGCAGTTCGAGGAAAGCATCGCGGGTGACCCCGGCCAACCCCATTCTCGCGAGTGTCAGCCCGTCTGAGCGGAAATCGCGCTCCATGATCACCGATGCCAAGTGGATGACATGGTCGATCACAGGGGTCGGCACGCCGGCGATGCGGCCCAGTTCCGAATAAATCCGATGGCCGTAGGGTATGTCCTCGAGCAAATAGCGATGGTCGAGGCTGGTCGGCGCCATGATCCAGCGGTCCGGCTCGCTCTGGTGGAACGCCTCGTAGGAGAGGCCGGAAGCGCCCGCCTCGTCGGTCGTGTAACCCATGCGCCAGAAGAGTTCCACAAACGGCATGGTCTGCGCATCGAGCGCTTCGGCAACGGCCAGGCGCTCGCGGTCGACGGCATCGATCAACCGCCCGACCGAAGGCGTGATGCCGTCGTAGTAGTGGCGGAAATCGCCGCCGGTGGCCTCGATCCGGCCCGCATTGCACAACACCGCCGGCGGGTGATGAATGGCATTGCCGTAGGGAAACACGGTCTCCAGCACGTTGGAGAACGGCTGCACCGCCGGATAGACGGTCTTCACGACCTCATACAGCCGTTCTGTCTCCCGACCCGGAAACCCGCCGAAGACCATGAAATCGGATACCCGCGAAATCCGGCATTTTGTCGGCTCGATGCGGCGGCAGAGATAGGGCAGCGTCGCCGTCTCACAAAACACGGGATCGGCGATCCCATGCTCCCGCAGAACCTGCGGTATGAGCAGGAGGGTGTGGCCGGGCGAGACGAAGAGAACCTGGTCTTCCGTCAAGTGCGGGGCAGCGGCAGACACCCATTTTTCGTGAAGGTGCGCGGGGCTCACCACCATCACGATATCCGCGGTGTCCATTGCCGCTTCGGCATCGTCGGTGATCAGCGCCAGCGGAGCAAATCCGTCGCCGAACGGCGCGGTATAGTGGATACCGCCGATGTCCTGGAGGGGCGCCAGGGCATTCCGGTCCTGGCTGTAGAGCCGTATCTCGAAACCGAGGGTCGTCAGGTGTGCGGCCGCCGACGTTCCGCCCCCGCCGGCGCCGAAGATGGCGATGCGCTCGACCGTCATGATTGCCTTTCCCGCGCGGTGGGCGCCCCGGTCCGGAGGACCGCGGGCGTTTCTGCCGCGCAACCGTGCCCAAATCCCGGGACCCGTTCAACAACCATGCGGCTTGCCGATCCGGGAAATCGCCGTCATGCTCGGCCCGATGGGGATGGGGATATCGGAATCATGACGCGACAGGACTCCTCTGCACCGCCGCTCGTGTTCAGCCATTTCGGCTATTACACCGATGACTACGACCGGGCGGTCGATTTCTGGACCCGCGTGTTCGGATTCGGCGTCAGCGACGGCGGCGACCTCGGAAAGCAGCGGATCTGCTTCATGACCCGCCGACCGTTCGAGCATCACCAACTGGTGGCCGTGAGCGGACGCGATCCGGAGCACCCGACGACCGTGGCCGACCTCGGCTTCCTCGCACCGAGCCTGGACGAGTTGCGGCGGCTGGCGGCGCTTCTGGAGAAGGAACCGGGCGTTACGCGCATTACCCCGGTCGACCACGGCGTGTCCTGGACGCTCCATTTCATCGATCCTACCGGCATTCCGGTGAGCATCGATGTGGAGACCGGCTGGTTCGTGCCGCAACCGCAAGCGTGGCCGCTCGACCTCGGCTCCGACGACGAGACGATCCGTGCAACAACGCACCGCCGATGCGCGGAGCATCCCGGCTTCCGCAGCCGTGACCAGTGGCGGGCGGAAACCGAGGCCGCACTCGCCGCAAGCGGCAAGCTGCGAACCCAGGCGACGCCGTCGGTCGACCCGCCGCCGCCCGATGCCGGCCCGGTCTTTCGCAACGACTTCGGGGCGGATCGCTCGGAATCGTTCCCCCGCGTCGCCATGTTCCGCATCGGCATGCGCGCGATCGACCTCGACTCCCTCACCGACTTCTACGAGACCGAGCTGGGCTATCTGGTCACCGGGCGCGGTCTCCGGCCTTCGGTCGGCGCTCTGCCGGCGGACGACGTTGTCTTCCTCTCCCGCGATCCCGACCAGATCGCCCAGATCGTCCTCGTCGCGGGGCGCGCCCCGGGGGTGCCGAGCAGCATCAATCAGATCACGTTCAGAGTGCCGTCGATCCCGGCCCTGCGCGAGGTCTGCCAGCGCATGTACGGCCATCCCGCGGTCGACGACTATCGTCCGGTCGACCATGGCAATTCGATGTCGCTCTATTGTGACGACCCAGAGGGCAACACCATCGAACTCAGCCGGGAATCGCCGTGGTACACACCGGCGCCCAGCGCCTGGCCGCTGGATCTGTCGCTGTCCGATGCGGAGATGCTGCGGGTCTCGGAGGAACGGTGTCGTTCCGAGCCCGGCTTCATTATGCGGGCCGAGTGGAAGGCGCGGGCGCGGGTGGAACTCCTCGAGGCCGGGAGGCTGGAGGCCGAGGATTTGGTGGAGCGGGGAACCTGACCGGCGGCCGCGGGATTGCCGTGCCCCGGTTCCTGAGCGCACGCCAAACCCGCTCCGGCGTTGCCGGCATGTCAAGAATTTCGGCCGCGTCGCCGCCGATCGCATCCACGATGGCGCACATCGCAGCGGGCAGCGCTCCCACGGTCCCGGCTTCGCCCGCGCCCTTGGCGCCGAGCGGGTTGAGCGCGGTGGGCACGGGATTGTATCCGGTCTCGACAAAACACAGGTCGTCGGCCCGCGGCATGGCGTAATCCATGAACGAACCGGTCAGGTTCTGGCCGCTCTCGCGATCAAAGGCGATCCTTTCCAGGAATGCCTGCCCGATCCCCTGGGCCACCCCGCCGTGGATCTGCCCGTCGAGCAACAGCGGATTCACGACCGTTCCGACATCATCGACCGCGATATAACGCAGGACGGCCGTTTTCCCGGTTTCCGGGTCGATCTCGACCTCGCAGATATGCGTCCCGTTGGGGAACGTCGCCGCGTCCGGAACGTAGACCGCCTCCCCGGCAAGCCCGTCGGCCGTTCGCGCAGCCGTTTCTGCCAGAGATACCGACCGGTCGGTCCCGGCAACCGTATAGTGTCCGGCGGAGAATTCGATATCCGCGCGCGCCGCCTCGAGGATCTCCGCGGCGACATCCCTGCCTGCATCTGCCAACCGCTCGGCGGCGGTCGCCACCGCCGTGCCGCCGCAGACCAGGGAGCGCGAATTGAAAGTGCCGCCGCCGGCCGGTACCGCGTCGGTATCGCCCGTCACAACGCGGATTCTATCCGTGCCGCACCCCAACGCGGCACCGGCGAGTTGGCGGTAGACGGTTTCGTGCCCCTGGCCCTGGGAAGCAGTCCCGACACAGACCGTGAGGATGCCGCCGGGATCCAGCCTGAGCGCCGCCCGTTCGCCGCCGGAACGCGCCGTCTGTTCGATCCCGTTGCAAATGCCGATGCCCCTCAGACGCCCGATGCGCCGGGACGCGGCGCGGCGTCCGGGGAAACCGTCGAGATCGGCGCGCTGCACCGCGATGTCCATCGTGCGGCCGAAGGCGCCGCTGTCATAGACCCAGCCGAGGCCGGTGTCGTAGGGCATGTCCGCTTCGCCGATGAGATTGCGCCGGCGCAGTTCGACCCGGTTCACCCCGAGCGTACGGGCGGCCTCGTCCATTATGCGCTCGACGATATAGACCGCTTCCGGCCCGCCGGCTCCGCGATAGGGCGAGGTGGGGTTGGTATGGGTGTGGACGCCGACCGCCACCAGGTCGAAGGCGGGAATCCGGTAGACTCCCGACAGCAGGCTCAGTGCGTTCAGGGGCGAGCGCGGCCCCTTGATTGCGAGGTACGCACCGAGATTGACTGTCATTGACACGCGCAGGCCGAGGATGCGGCCTTCGGAGTCGAGCGCCAGACAGGCGTCGCTGACGGCGTCGCGACCATGGTCGTCGCTGATCAGGCCCTCGCTCCGGGTTGCGGTCCACTTGACCGGACGTGCAAGTCGGCGCGCCGCCCAGGGTACGAGGACGAGTTCGGGATAGGTCGCGCCGCGCATGCCGAAGCTGCCGCCGATATCGCCGGTCGCGATGTGAAAGTCCGCCGGCGGCAGTCCGAAAATGTCGCGCGCGAGAATGTCGCGAAGCAGATGCGGACTGTGCACGCCGGCGCGGAGCGAGAAACGTCCGGTATCGCCATCGAAGACGGCGAACGCTCCACGCGGCTCCATCGTGTTAGCCGCAACCCGCTGATTGACCAATCGTTGTTCGACGAGATACGCAGCCTTTGCCCGCGCCTGGTCGAACGCATCCGGGTCGCCGGCCCGGGCCACGAACGCTTCGTTATTCGGACAGTCTTCCCAGACCGGCGGGGCGTCGCCGCCGGCCGCATCCGCCGCGTCAACGACCGCGTCGAGCGGTTCGTAGTCCACCATCACGCGTTCGGCGGCATCGCGGGCGGCGTCCGCGGTTTCGCCGACGACCATGGCGACGGCCTCGCCGACATGGCGCACGCGGTCGGTCGGCAAGGCCGGGCGGGGAGGCGTACGCATCGGCGTTCCGTCGCGCCGGTGCGCTCGTTCGCCGCATCCCAGCAGGCCGAGACCGTCCGCCGCATAGTCCTCGCCGGTGAGGATGGCGAGGACGCCGGGGGCCGCACGCGCTTCTCTTGCTGCGATGGCAAGGATCCGCGCATGGGCGTGGGGCGAGCGCACAAATGCCGCGTACGCGGTGCAGGACAACGCGAAATCGTCGAGAAACCGACCGCGTCCGGTCAATAGCCGGCCATCCTCGACACGCACCGCGGGGCGGCCTCCCGTATCGGCCGGCACCGGCTCACGGCCGAGGATCATGCGGCGGCAAAGTCCCGGAGGATATCGAGCGCCAGCGCGCGGCCTTGCTGCGAACCGCTGATCTGGATCACCGGATCGGTGACACCGGTGTCGAGATAAGCCGCGAGCCGGTCCCGGCAGTTGCGGACGGTGCCGCCGACTGCAAAGGCGTCCACCGCGTCGTCGGGAACCAGGCGTTTCGCCGTCTCCATGTCGCGCTTCGCGACCGCTGCAATAATGGCTTCGTGATCGATGGGCAGGCCGGAGGAGCGGATATTGTCCGCCATCGTGCGGTTGCGGAAAAGGAAGGCGAGCCGACCGCGGAGATAGTCGACCGCTTCCCGCCCGTCCGGAGAAACCGAGAAATAGAGGAAGGCCGCGTTGCGAAGGTCGGCCGGGTCGCGGCCGCCCGCCCGCGCGCCCTCCGCGATCTGCCGCAGGCTGTACCGGACATGGGCGACTGTCAGCCCGCCGGACAGCACCACCCCGTCGGCGATGCGCCCGGTAAGCCGCAGCATCCGTTCGCGCGTCGCCGCAATGTAAATCGGGATAGGCGGTGAAGGAGAGAAAGCGAGCCGCGCTCCGGCCAGCCGGAAGAACGCGCCGTCATAGGTAACCGCATCGCCGGTCCAGAGCGCACGCAGGCATTCCACGAATTCGCGCACTGCCCGCACCGGCCTGACCGGCTCCACACCGGACTCCGCCAGGAAGAGCGGATTGCCGACGCCGACCGCGACGCCCACCCGCCCCGGCGCCGCATCGGCCAGGGTCGCGAGCGACATCGCCGTCGGCGTCGGGTGCCAGAGATACGGGCTGACCGCGGTCGGGATGACCGTCGCGGTCCTCGTCGACATCGCATAGGCCATGCAGGCCACCATCGCCTCGCGGTAACCCATGTGCTGTGCCATCCAGATCCGGTTCGCGCCCGCGTCTTCCGCCGCGCGCGCAACCTCGAGCGCATCCGACATGCGGTCGAAGCCGTCGAAACGAATGCCGAGTCCCTTTGTCATGCCGTGGATATCCCGTCGGTTCGGTGGGGTCCTCGGAAACACTAATCGAGGCCGCGGGACAGGCGCCAGCCTGCATCGAGCCCGATGAGAACGCCGGCGCGGACGCCGCTTTCGTTGCGATCGCCCGGCCCGTTTGCACGCCTTACACCGTCCTGTGGCGTCGGATCGCGAAGACGTAAACCGAGAGCGCAAACAGGGCGGAGATCAGGACCCCGAGGGCAAGCGCCGTCTGGGTGCCGTCGGTCGTGAAGGCGGCAACGACCATCCCGGTGGCTGCGCCGGCCAATTGCTGCGTGAAACCGACCAGTGATGAGGCCGAACCCGCCACATGGGGAAACGGTTGCAGCGCTCCGGCGATCGCCTGAGGGAAGATGAAGCAGAAGGAAAACAAGCAGCAGAACATGGGTCCGATCACCGCGAGCCAATGATGAACGCCGGCCCAGGCCAGACCGCAGAGCAGGAGGCCGAAGAGCGATGCACAGCACACGCCCCATCTGAGCAATCGGTCGGCCCCTACGCGTTCCACCAGGCGGGCGCTCGCCAGCATCCCCAGCATGGATCCGACCATGCAGCCGCCGAACATATATGCGTATGCGGTCTCGGTTTCTCCGAACGACGTGATGATCACATGCGGGGACGCAGCCAGGAACGAAAACAGGATGCCGTACGATGCGGCGGTACATGCCGTGTAGGCCCAGAACGGCCGGCTGCGGGAGATCTGCACAAAGTTCCCGAGCATGGGCTTGAGGTCGAGAGCATTCCTGTCGGGCCGTTCGAGGGTTTCCCTGAATACCAGCCCGAACAGCACCGCGACGAAGGCGCTGAAGGAGGCGATAAACAGAAAAACCGCTTCCCAGCCGAGAAGGACCGTCACATGGGCTGACGCGATCGGCGCGAACAGGGGTCCGAAGCAATGAAAGAACAGCATCATCGAGAGGACGCGTGCGGCGTCGCCGCGCTCGTAACGGTCGCGGATAGCGGCGCGGGCGACGATGAACCCCGATGCCGCCGCCATACCGTGCAGGAACCTGAACCCGACCAGAAATTCTATGGTCCCGGACAGCGCGCACCCCAGGGCCGCACCGGCAGTGAGCGAGAGGCCGGCAAGGATTACCGGTTTCCGGCCGAAACGATCCGACAGCGGGCCGTATAACAACTGGCCTGCAGCGACGCCCACCATGAACAGGCTGAGGCTGAGCTGCACCGAGGTTCTGGTCGAACCCAGCGCCTCGACCATGGCGGGCATGGCGGGCAATGTGCCGTCGATCCCGATTGCGGTCGCCATCGAGGCCAGCGCGAGGAGAACCGCGATGCCAACGCCGCGAGACGGTTTCACCGGCTGGCCGACCCCGCTGCCGCAGGCTGCCGGGCGTCCGATGGCGACAGCCACCGGCGAGGGTTTTCATGCGAGCGAATGCAGTGCGGTATGCGGGCGTATCCGGCTTTGAGTCCTTTCCGGCTTGCCCGCAGCGTCCCGTCCGGACACCATCCGTCGGGCGCGAGCGGTTCGATCCGGGGGAAACACGCCATGATGTCGGGAGTCTACCACCTCCGGGGCGCGGTGCGCCCGGGCGAAGACCGGGCGGTTTCGGCGAAGGGCGGCGCCCGAGGCAACGGCGGTAGCCGGTAGGCGGCCATCGAGGACCGCACGATGTCGCCGGAACCCGAAATCCCGCTCTGGGAAGAAACCGCGGAGGAGCGCCCGCCCGATACCGTGGCGGAAGTTGACGGCGACACCGATCTCGTGATCGTCGGCGGCGGGTTCACCGGCTTGTCCACCGCCCTCCATGCAGCGGGCCGCGGCCTCGCCTGTCATGTTCTCGAAGCCCGCGAAATCGGCTTTGGCGGATCGGGGCGCAACGTGGGGTTGGTCAACGCCGGGCTCTGGCTTCCGCCCGACGACATCCGTAAACGGCTGGGCGATAATCGGGGGGAGAGGCTCGTCTCGACCCTCGGGGCCGCGCCCGACTACGTGATGTCGCTGATCGAACGGCACCAGATCCGGTGCGAGGCGACGCGCAGCGGGACGATCCATGCAGCGCACGCGCCGGCCGGCTACGACGACCTCGCCCGCCGGGCCGAAGCGTGGCAACGGATCGGGGCGCCTGTCGACCTCCTGTCGCGGGAGGCGACCGCGGACAGGACCGGCAGCAAGGCCTTTTTCGGCGGGCTGCTCGACCGCCGCGCGGGGACCATCAATCCGATGGGTTACGTCCGGGGCCTTGCGAGGGCGGCTGCCCAGGCGGGCGCGCGCATCTCAACCCCCGTGACGGTGCTTGGCCTCGAACGGCAGAACCGGCGCTGGAAGATCGCGACCGATCGGGGAAGCATGACGGCGCGGGCGGTGGTGCTTGCAACCAACGCCTACACGGGCGGACTCTGGCCCGGGTTGAAGGGGACCTTCACGACAATCTCCTATTTCCAGGTCGCGACGGAACCGCTGGGTGAGCGTTTGGCAACCGTCTTGCGCCGCGGCGAGGGGCTTTGGACCACCGGGCGGATCATGGTCTCCGTGCGAAAGGAACGGTCGGGCAGGCTGGTCGCAGGGTCGATGGGAAGCATCATCGGCGGCGACAGGGGTCTTTCGCGCCGCTGGGCGGCGCGCACCCTCCGCCGCCTGTTTCCCGACCTTGGCACGGTCCGTTTCGAAACCGGCTGGCATGGCAGCATCGCGATGACGCCCGACCATCTTCCCCGCATCTACCGCTTGGCGACCGACCTCTATACGCCGATAGGCTATAACGGCCGGGGGATCACCACCGGTACGATCTTTGGCAAGGCGATCGCCGACCTGGCGGCGGGCGGGCGCGAGGAGGATCTGCCGGTGCCGATCACCGACCCGGCGAAAGTCCGGTGGGCGCCGGTCATGTCGCAGTTGTACCGTGCGGCATTCGCTGCAAATCAGCTCGTTCAGTCGTTTGGCCGGCGATGATCGGGCTTCGCATCCACCTCCCGCCGCCCCAGCACTTCTGACAGGAGACGCAGGTGTCCGACAGACCGATTTCTCTGGTAACCGGCGCGGCCCGGGGCATCGGATTCGCCTGTGCCCAGGCGCTCGCAAGGACAGCGGGCGGCCTTGTGATCCTCGCCGATATAGACGGGCCCGGTGTGAAGAAGGCGGCGGCGGAACTGAACGGCCCGTCCGTCGACATGGTCTGCGATATGGGGAATCCGGACCGCGTGCACGCCATGTTCGACCGGATCGACGCCGAATTCGGTTCCCTGTCCGTCCTCATCAATAATGCGGGGATCGCCGATCCCGGCGATTTTCTGGAGACCTCGGTCGAGCGGTTCCGCGCGGTGATCGACGTCAATCTGGTCGGCGCCTTCGTGGCGACCCAGCGGGCGGCAAAGTCGATGATCGCCGCGGGAACGGGAGGGTCCATCGTCAACATGTCGTCCATCAACGCACAGTTGGCGATCCCCACTGTGGCCGCCTATTGCGCTTCGAAAGGCGGGGTGACGCAGTTGACGAAGGCGAGCGCCCTGGCGCTGGCGCCCTACGGAATTCGGGTCAACGCCGTCGGGCCGGGGTCCATCGATACCGCGATGATGGCCGGGGTGAACGCGAACCCGGACGCCATGGACATGGTCTTGTCGCGAACCCCGCTAAAGCGCATCGGCAAGCCCGAAGAGGTCGCCGAGGTCGTGGCGTTCCTCGCCGGCGATAAGGCCAGCTACATCACCGGCCAGACGATCTATGTCGACGGCGGCCGTCTGGGGCTGAACTACACCTGTTGACACGCGGCCTGGCCGCCCCTGCGCGAGAAAATCCATGGATCATTCGGGACTTGAACGCCTTCCGTTCATCGGGGAAGCGGAGATCGCAGGGCTTCTGGAATGGCCGGCCCTGATCGACTGCGCGGAAAGCGCGCTGATCTCGTTTTCCGCCGGCCGCGTGGTCCAGCCGGTCCGGCAGATGGTTCCGGTTCCGGGCCGCGATGCGATCATCGCCGCCATGCCGGCGGTGGGCGAAGCGATGGCCGTCAAGGTGGTCACACTCTTTCACGACAATGCTGCCTCGGGCCTCCCGACCCACCAGGCCGTCATTCTCCTGTTCGACCGGGACAACGGAACCCCGCTCGCGGTGCTCGACGGCCGCCTGATAACCGAGATGCGCACGGCCGCCGCCTCGGCCGCCGCCGCCCGCGCGCTCGCCGCGCCCGGCCCCTGCGTTGCCGCCATCCTGGGCAGCGGCGTTCAGGCCAGGGCGCATGCACGGGCATTGCGCGCGGTGCGGACCCTTCGCGAACTCCGCCTGTGGGCGCGCAATCCGGATCGCGGGCGCAGCGCCGCAGACGAGATCGGCGCGGATTTCGTCGCGGACCCAGCAGACGCCGTGCGGGGCGCCGATATCGTCGCCTGCACGACATCGGCCACGGAGCCGGTGCTCATGGGGCGCTGGCTCAAGCCCGGCGTCTTCGTGGCCGCCGTGGGCTGGAATACGCACGACGGCCGCGAACTCGACGACGACGTCATGGCCAACACCGTGATCGTCGAATCCGTCGCGGCCGCGCACGACCAAGCCGGCAATATCCGCGGCTCCGGCTGTACCATCCACGCGGAAATCGGCGAGGTCTATGCCGGAACCAAAACTGTCCCCGACGGCGCGACCATAGTCTACGATTCCGTCGGCATCGGCATCCTGGACACGGCGGCGGCCAGACTGGTCTATGACCTCCGACAGGGGAGCCGATAAGACCGGTCAGCCGATACAGCCGACTCCTTGTTTATCTGCGCTTCTCCGATTGAAAAGGCTGTCATGCTCGTTGGTTCCAGCCACAGGAGTTTTCCCTTGACCAACCTGATATTGCTGTACAAGCCGTATTCCCTTTATGACGACAGGCCGGAGGAACGTTATCACTTTCCCAACAGACCCTATCTGAAAGCGATGCAGGAGGCGCTACAGAAACCGATCATTTATTATGAACCAAAAGGCAGCGGCGGCCCGGCGGGGCGGCAAGTTTATTTCGCAGCCGCCCGTATCGATCGCATCGAAATCGATCCGAACCGCCCCGATTGTTCATACGCCTACATGGTTGATTATCTTCCGTTCCCACGCCTCGTGCCGCTCAGACGTTCCGATCGTTTGCATTACGAAAGCAAGTTGCGGCAACCCGATGGTTCCACAAACGCCGGCTTGCGGCAACGTGCCGTGCGCCGCATCGACAGCACAGACTTCCATGCCATTCTCTCCGCAGGCTCGGCCATTTCACCACAACTCTCGGCCGATGGTGTTTTGCAAGACTCTATGATAGATCCTCTCGAAGGCTTGGCCGAACACCAGGCACCTTACCGTCGGGAGATACCGGCTTCGGGAAATCGAAAGTGGCGCGATCCTCTCTTTCGCACCGCAGTTCTGCGCGCCTATCGCTCTCGTTGCGCCTTTACCGATTTGAAAATCATCAATGGAGGCGGTCACGCCGAGGTTGACGCGGCGCATATCCGGCCGGTGGGCCATAACCACCAAGGAACCGATAGCGTTTGCAACGGGCTGGCGCTGTCGAAGACCGTCCACTGGATGTTCGACCGAGGCGTCGTCTCGGTCAGCGATGATTACAGAATCCTGGAATCTCCCGGTCGTTTGCCCAACAAGCTTCGCCCGCTGTTCCGTTCAGATGGCATGATTTACTTGCCTGAGGCAAAGATGGAGCAGCCGCACCCCGCCTATCTGCGATATCACCGTAAGATGTTTGAGAACAACTACGGACGATTCGTACCCTTGTCCGCCGCCTAAACCAGTCCTTTCCGAGGCGGTGTTCCTATCCCGGCAGATATGCCGCGAATTGTTTTTCGACGCTTTTCGGATCGGCGGCGAGGCCCTGGGAAACGCCGTCGGCGACAACGCCGGGATAGATGTCTTCCGTACCGGCCTCGACCGCGTCGAGCGCGGCGTTGGCGACATCCGCCGGCTCTTCCAGCGGCGGCGGGTTCATGTCGCCCATCCGGGTGTTGATTGCGCCCGGCATGACCGCGACCACCAGCGTGCCCTGGGCCGCCAGTTCGGCGCGCACGCCGTGGGTCAGCGAGAGCGCCGCCGCCTTCGACGCGCAGTAGGTCCCGATCATCGGCAGATTCACCCGGCTCAGGATCGACAGGATGTTGACGATTGCGCCTCCGCCGTTGCCGCCCAGTACGGGACCGAACCGCCGGCACATTTCCATGGTGCCGAAGAAGTTGACCTCCATCTCGTCGCGCGCGTTCTGCCGGGCGGCGTCAGCGGAAATGGGCTGGTTGTGGTTCACGCCTGCATTGTTGATCAGCAGGTTGACATCGCCGCACGCCGCCGCCGCCGCTGCGACCGCCTCGTGGTCGGTCACGTCGAGCGCGACCGGCCGCACGCGCGCGTCCGGCGCCTCGTATCCGTCGGTCGAGCGCATGGCCGCGTAGACCCTGGCGGCGTTCCTGTCCAGCAGCGCACGGACGAGAGCCGCTCCGACACCGCGGTTGGCGCCGGTGACCAGCGCCACACTGTCTTTCACATTCATGATCGGTTTTTCTCCCAGTTCGTTTTCCGCCGTCCGGGCAACCCAGTCCGGATCGACATCGGGCAACGGGATCGCCTTCAGCAGACGGCTTGTATACGGGTGCCGGGGCGCCGCAAAGATCGCCGCACAATCGCCCTGTTCGACCGCCCGGCCGTCCAGCATAACCATGACCCGGTCGCACACGGCGCGCACGACGGAAAGGTCATGGCTGATGAAGACCAGTGCAAGGCCGAGGTCTCGCCGCAATTCCCGCAGCAGGGCGAGGATCTGCGCCTGGCTCGAAACATCGAGGCCCGAAACGATCTCGTCGGCGACGACCAGCTGCGGCCGCAGGGCGATGGCCCGTGCGATGCCGACGCGCTGGCGCTCGCCCCCCGACAGTTCGTGGGGATAACGCGTGCCGTGGACCGGGCGCAGGGCGACCCTCTCCAGCAGCATATCCACCTGCCTGCGCATCTCGGTCGCCGTGACC
Organism: Alphaproteobacteria bacterium; assembly: GCA_965200535.1. Classification (GTDB taxonomy): domain Bacteria; phylum Pseudomonadota; class Alphaproteobacteria; order MPNO01; family MPNO01; genus MPNO01. The sequence continues at coordinate 364,125 of CBDAUF010000001.1, forward strand.
GCGCGCCGGTGGAGGCGCAGCGGCTGGCCGACGATCCGGACCACGCGGTGCCGCGGGTTGAGCGCGGATTGCGGATCCTGAAATATCATCTGGAAACGGGCGCGCATCGGGCGTAGCCGCTCCTCCGGCAGGTCGGCGATATCCTGCCCGTCGAACACGAGACGGCCCGCCGTCGGCCTGTGCAGACGGACAAGGGTGCGGCCCAAGCTGGTCTTGCCGGAACCGCTCTCGCCGACAACGCCCAACGCATCGCCGGGGGCGAGCGAAAGATCGATTCCGTGCAGGATATGGACCGGCGGTGCGGCGCCGAACGGCGGCTTGCGGCTGAAGTCGGGCAACGACAGGCATAGCCCGGATGCTTCGAGGAGCATGGGCTCAGCCATCGCCGCCGCGCGCTGCATCGTAGGCCAGCGCCTCCCTGTCGAGCCGCGCAGACAAGGCCTCGGGCACCGGCCGCAACAGGTCGCCGGGCCTGTCGTGGCGCGGCATTGCCGCCATCAGCGCCCGGGTGTAGTCGTGGCGCGGCGCTTCCACGATCCGGCGGGTCTCCCCGGATTCCAGCACCCGTCCGCCATGCAAGACCGTCACCCGGTCGCAGACCTTGGCGACAACGCCCAGATCGTGGGTGACGAACAGGATCGATGCGCCGTCCTGCGCCTGCATTTCCTTGATGAGCGCGAGAACCTGACGCTGCACCGTTACGTCCAGCGCAGTCGTCGGTTCGTCCGCAACAATCAGCTCGGGGCGGCAGGCGAAAGCGATGGCAATCAGCACGCGCTGGCGCATGCCGCCCGACAGTTCGTGCGGATACTGGCGCGCAACCCGTTCGGGCGCGCGCATACGGACCTCGCCGAGTAATTCCAGCGACCGGGCTCTCGCAGCAGCCCGATCCATCCGCAGATGCAGGCGCAGCACATCGGCGACCTGTCCGCCGATCCGCCGGGCCGGGTTCAGCGACGTCATCGGATCCTGCGGGATCAGGCCGAGCCCTCGGCCCATCAGGCGCCGCCGATCCGAGTCCGGAAGCCGGGTGATATCGCGGCCGCCGAACCGGACCTCTCCGCGGACGATGCGTGCACGAGACGGCTGGATGCCCAGGATGACCTTGCCGATCATGGTTTTGCCCGCACCGGACTCGCCGACCAGCCCGTGCGCCTCGCCGGGTGCGATATCCAGCGATACGCCGCGCAGGATCGGGGTATCGCGGCGCCGGTCGGCGATCGTCAGATCCAGATCGCGAACCGACAGGACGGTGCTGTCGAGGCGCGGATCGTGTTGCTGGATCGGGGCGGTCATCTGCGCATTGCGGGGTCCAGCGCGTCCTTCAGTCCGTCGCCCAGCGCGTTGAGCGCCAGCACCATCGCGACGACGCAGAAGATGGGCAGGATCATCAGCCAGGGCGCCTGGTTCACGTATTTCCTGCCGTCGGCAATCATGCCGCCCCAGGTCGGGAAATCGGACGCCAGCGACAGGTTCACATAGCTCAGGATCGCCTCCACGATAACGGCGATCCCCATTTCGAGGGTGAACAGGACAATCAGCAAAGGCAGGACGTTGGGAAGGATTTCACGCCACAGGATGGCAAAGCGGCCGAGGCCCACGGTCACCGCTGAAGCCACGTAATCCTGGCTCTTCTGGGCCATCGTCTCCGCCCGCACGACCCGGCAGAACCGGGTCCAATCGATGACGGCGATCGCGACGATGACGGAATGGAGACCCGTCCCCATCACCGCAACGAGGACGATCGACAGCAGAACCGCCGGAAAGGCCATCCAGATATCGACGAGGCGGGAAATGACGATATCGGCCCAGCCGCCGAAATAGCCGGCCAGCAGACCGAGCGCCGTGCCCAGAACACCGGCCGCCGTGGCGGCCGCGATGGCAACAAAGAGGGCGATGCGGGCGCCATACACCAGCCGGGACAGGATATCGCGGCCCAGATTGTCGGCGCCCAGCGGGTAGCCGGGCTCTGCCCCGTCGGACCAGAAAGGCGGGGAGTACTGGAGCATCAGATCCTGCTCGACCGGGTCGCGGGGCGCCAGCAGCGGCGCGAAGACCGCGGCGCAGGCGAACAGCAGCAGCACCGTTCCCCCCAGCACAACGCGGCGGTTCGCCAACATCCTGCGAACCGCACCGCCGGACGCGCGGGATAGCTGCGCGTCGGAGACCGCCGCCTCAGCCATGGCGCAGTCTCGGGTTGAGAAGCGCATAGCTCATATCGACTAGCAGGTTGATAACGATGAACAGCACCGCAAAGGTCAGAACCAGCCCCTGGATCAACGGCAGGTCGCGGTTGATGACCGCGTCGATCGCCATGTTGCCGATGCCGGGATAGGAGAAGATCTTCTCCACCAGCACCGTCCCGCCGACCAGGAAGGTGAACTGGACCCCGGTCAGCGTCACTGTGGGCACCAGCGCGTTGCGCAGGGCCTCGCGGCACACGATGCGCGCCCGGGAAAACCCCTTGGCCCGGGCCATCAGAATGTAATCCTGGGTCATGGCTTCGGCGATCGAGGCCTTGAGCACCCTGGCAACGATCGCCGCCAGCGGCAGCGCCAGGGCAGCGGCCGGCAGGAACGCGTGCAGCAATACCGAGCCAAGCGCGTCGAAGCGCAGGCGCACCAAGCTCTCGATCAACAGAAAGCCGGTTGCCCCGCGGAAGGCGACGTCGTGGTCGATCCGGCCGGAGATCGGCACGCCATCCAGCGCAAAAACGACAACGAACAAGATGAACAGCAGCGCCCACAGGAAGTCCGGGATCGCCAGGACGAACCCGGCCGCGCCGTCCACCGCAGCTTCGCCGAACCGGCCCCGCCAGTAGGCGCCGGCAAGGGCGAGGGCGGTACCCAGCCCGACGGCCAGCAACATGGCGGCGAGACACAGTTCGATCGTCACCGGAAGGCGGCCCAGCACCAGTTCCACAACGTCCTGGCGCATGGAGATCGAAGTGCCGAAATCGCCGCTGGCGAGGTCGCGCAGATAGTAGAGGAACTGGACCGGGATGCTTTCGTCGAGGCCGTAGAGCCGGCGCAGTTCGGCGATGTCCTGGGCCGTCGCGCCCGGCCCGATCAACATGGCGATCGGATCGCCCGGCACCACCCTCAGCAGTACGAACACGATCGCCGCCACGCCGAACAGCGTCGGGATCGCGAGAAGCAGCCTGCGCAGCAGGTAGGACCAGGACATGGGCCTGCCGTTTCAGCCCGGACGATGCGCCACCGCGATACGGACGGCCCGGGTAAAGCCGCCGGTCCGCCGACGGAGGCGTGCGTCGGACCGGCGATGGTTCATCGGCAGCGGCCGGGGCTAACCCCGCGAAATCGCGTGCGGCAGGACGAAGTTCGCGAAATGGCCCTTGAATCCGAGCCCCTTCTTGAACACCACCGGCTGAACCTGCTGGTACAGCGGAAAGACGTAGGCCTTTTCCGCGATGTATCGGTTCACCTTCTGCCAGCCTTCGATGCGCTTGGCCTCGTCCTTTTCTCCCCAAAGCGGGCCCATCATGCCGTCCAGGTCGTCGGTATCCCAGGTCGAGTGCGGCGACGGGCCGAACATCGCGTGCCCGGTCGAGGTGGCGGGATCGCCGATGGAATTGCCCCAGTTGTAAAAGGCTGCCGGCGCCAGCTTGTCCTGGGCGCGCAACTCGAAATGCTTGGCGACCTCGTAGACCTCGATCTCGGCCTGGATGCCGACCTTGCGCCACATGCCGACGATCGCCTGAATCACTTCGTAATCCTTGGCGATATAGCCCCGCGTGGTCTGGATCTTGAAGGTGACCGGCTTCTCGCGCGAATAGCCGGACTTGGCGAGCAGCGCCGCTGCGCCCTCGGGATCGTACGGTGTCTTCACCCCCCGGTCGAAGCCGGCGTAGGGCGGCGCCAGCAGGGTTTCTATGGGCACGCCGTAACCGCGCAGCAGGCGGTCGACAATCGCCTTCTTGTCGACCGCCATCACGGCCGCCTTGCGCACATTGATATCGGTCATCGGAGCGACATCGTTGAAGAAGATCATCGCGATGTCGGAAACCGGGGTCGCGACTCCCTGCAGGCCGGCTTTCGCCTTCAGCCGATCGTATTCCTCGAACGGGATATTGAGGGTGAGGTCTGACCGGCCGCTTTCGATTTCGGCGATGCGCGCCGCCGGGTCGGTCACGAACTTGAACACCACGGTCTTGAAGGCCGGCGCGCCGCCCCAATAGTGGGGGTTCGCCTTCATGTGCACGAAGGAGCCGCGCTGGAACTCATCCACCGCATAGGGGCCCGAGCCCATCGGCTGTTTCTCGAAACCGGCCTTTCCGACCTTGTCGTAATGGTGCGCCGGCAAGACATAGGCGGTGAGGAACGCCATCCACTTGAACAGGTCCGGCATATATTGCTTGACGTCGCCCGTGATGACGTTGCCATCGGCCTTGAGATTGGCGATCGACCCCCAGACAAAGGATACCGGGTTGCCGGTCTTCTGATCGGCGACGCGCTGGAGGTTCCAGATAATGTCTTGCGGCGTGATGGGTTTGCCATCCTGCCATCTGGCGCCGTCGCGCAGGACCATGCGTATTTTCGTCTTGCTGTCGTCCGTCCAGCCCCATTCGGTCAACAGGCCCGGCCGGAAACTCAGGTCCGGATTCTGGTCGACATACTGGTCGAATACGCATTTGTAGATCGACATGAGCTGCGGGTTGACGGAAGACAGGCCCGTCGTCGGATCCCACGCAGGCAGCGGCACGTGATAGGCGATGGTCAGGGTGTCGCCGATGGCGGCTGCCGCTGCGCGGTTGAACAGCAAGGCGCTCACGCCGGCGGCGGCGGCCGTATGCAGGAACTGCCTGCGGTCAAGATGAATCATGGTCGTCTCCCGCTATAGACGCTCGGCCGGTTCCGGCGGCTTCTGCCGCGGCCGGACGGTCCCCGGCCCCCGGAGCGGGAGCGCAGGCGTTCCCGACGCCCCGCCAAAGCCTGCGGAACGCGGATCATAACCCGCCAGGCGGCCGGTGGCGAGAGCGCGAGTCCGAAGAGCGGAAAGCCCGGACACCGATGCGCGGCAGGCCGTGCGCGGCGGCAGCGCACGCTTCACGGCGCCCTCGCCGCCTCGACCGCGGCAAGCACGCGCTCCGGCGTCGCCGGCGGATCGAGGCGCACGAAGCGGCGGCAGTCCGCGACCGCAGAGACCGCGTCGCGGATCGCGAGCCAGACCGAGAGCGCCAGCATCAAAGGCGGTTCGCCCACCGCCTTGGAGCGAAAGATCGTCGGACGGCGGTTTGGCGCGTGCTCGAGAATGTGGACATTGAAGACCGGAGGCACGTCGCGGCTGCCCGGGATCTTGTAGGTCGAGGGGCCGTGCGTCCGGAGCCGGCCGTCCCCGTCCCACCAGAGTTCCTCCATCGTCACCCAGCCCAGGCCCTGCACGAACCCACCTTCGATCTGGCCGAGATCGATCGCCGGGTTCAGCGAGGATCCGCAGTCTTCAATCATGTCGGCGCGCAGCACCCGATTCTCTCCGGTCAGCGTATCGATCGCGACCTCGGCGATGCACGCGCCGTAGACATAGTAATAGAACGGTTGGCCCCGCATCTTCTGCCCGTCCCAGTGGAGGTCGGGGGTGCGGTAGAAGCCGGTCGACGACAGCGAGACCTGCTGCTCCCAGCATTTCTGAGCCAGGTCGGCGAAGGCGAGGCTCCGGTTACCGGCATAGACCCGGTTGTCGGCGAAACTGATCTCGTCCGGCTCGACCCCGAAATGTCCGGCCGCGACTCCGGCCATCCGCTCCTTTATTCGGGCGGCGGCGTCGAGCGTCGCCATACCGTTGAGGTCGGATCCGGAGGATGCGGCGGTGGCCGACGTGTTGGGCACCTTGTCGGTCGAGGCCGCGGAGACCCTGATGCAGTCGAGGTCGATCCGGAACACCTCCGAGACTACCTGGGCGACCTTCACATAAAGCCCCTGCCCCATCTCGGTGCCGCCGTGGTTGAGATGGACGCTGCCGTCGGTATAGACGTGGACCAGCGCGCCCGCCTGGTTGAGGCTGGGCACATTGAAGGAGACGCCGAACTTGATCGGCATCATCGCGATGCCCTTCTTGATCACCGGGCTTACCGCGTTGAACGCTGCGATCTCCTTCTTTCGCTTCTCGTATCCCGCTTTCTCCGACAGCCGCCCGACCACCTCCTCGATAAGGTTGTCGTGGACGACCTGGCCGTAGGGGGTCACGTTCCGGGGTGCCGCGCCGTAGTAGTTGGTCCGCCGGACCGCGTCGACATCGACCCCCAGCGTCCGTGCGATATGCTCGATCACGGTTTCCATGGCCGCCATTCCCTGCGGGGCGCCGAAGCCGCGAAATGCGGTGTTGGAGACCGTATTGGTCTTGCAGCAATAGCCGCGGAACAATGCGTTCGGAATGTCGTAGCAGTTGTCGGCGTGGCACAGCGCGCGCGTCATCACCGAAGGCGAAAGGTCGGCGACGTTTCCGGCCCGGGCGGCGAACAGGATGTCGAGTCCGGCGATGCGGCCGTCGTCGTCGAACCCGGCCTCGTAACGGAACAGGAAGTCGTGCCGCTTGCCGGTGACAACCATGTCCTCGTCGCGCGCGAGGCGGAGCTTGACCGGCAGACCCGACGCGCGGGCGAGCATGGCGGCAACCGCGGCGACGCCGGTCGCCTGGCTTTCCTTGCCGCCGAAACCGCCGCCCATCCGCCGCACCTCGACGGTGACCGCGTTGGCCGGGACGCCGAGCGTGCGTGCCACCCCGTGCTGGACCTCCGTCGGGTGCTGGGTCGAGGAATAGACCTGCATGTCGGCCTCTTCCCGCGGCACGGCAAGCGCGACCTGCCCTTCGAGATAGAAGTGGTCCTGCCCGCCGCAGCCGGCCTCGCCCGAGACACGATGCGGCGCGGCGGCGATCGCAGCCGCCGCGTCGCCGCGCTTCATGACCTGTGGGTCCGAAACATAGGCTTTGCGCGCCAGCGCATCCTCGATTGCAAGCACCGGTTCCAAAATCCGGTATTCGACCGTCACCAGCGCCGCCGCGAGACGCGCCGTGTCGCGGTCGACGGCGGAAACCGCGGCGACAGGGTGGCCGACATACTCGACGGCGCCCTCGGCGAGGACGGGTTCGCCCCGGAACACCGGCGCCACATCGTTGACACCGGGTATGTCGGCGGCGGCGATCACCGCGCTCACACCCGGAACCGCGCGCGCCCTAGCGCAATCGATGGACAGGATTTGCGCATGGGGATGCGGGCTGGTTGCGAGCCATGCTTCCTGGGTCCTGGGAAGGACTGGCATGTCGTCGATATAGACCGCGCTTCCGGTGACGTGCATGGCGGCACTCTCGTGCGGCCAGGCTCGGTGCACACCTCCTCTGAACGCGGCAGCGGTCACAGCGCGAACACCGCGGTCGGCGCCCCTACCCCCTCCGATGTCTGGAGGTAGAGACGCTGCAGCAGATTGGCCGCCACCGCGCTGCGGTATCCGGCGCTCGCACGGAAATCGTCGATGGGCTCGAAATCGTCCGCGATGGCCCGTCTCGCACGCTGGACCGCGGCGCCGTCCCAGACGCTGCCGATCAGGGCCCGTTCCGCCGCGCGGGCGCGCGCCGGGATCGCCGCCAGGCCACCGTAGGCGATTCGGGCGTCGCTAACCCGCCCGTCCTCGACGGTCAGACGGTAGGCTCCGATCACTGCCGATATATCCTGGTCATAGCGCTTCGAGACCTTGTAAGTGCGGAAGATGTGCCCCGCTGAGAGCCGGGGAAGACGGACGGAAGCGATGACCTCGTCCGGCCGCAACGCGGTCCTGCGATAGTCGAGGAAGAAATCCTCGACAGGCAGTTCCCGCACCCCGTCGGGGTTGCGGCGAACCAATACGGCATCGAGCGCAATCAGACACGGGAGCATGTCGCCGATGGGCGATGCATTGCCGATATTGCCGCCGATGGTGCCGAGGTTGCGGATCTGGCGCGAACCGATACGCCGGATCAACTCCCCCACCCCCGGATATTCCCGGTCGAGCACCGGAAGCGCCCGCGTATATGTCACGGCAGCGCCGACCACGATCTCTCCATCGAGGACCTCAAGCCGGAGGAGCTCCTCGACCCGGGCGACGGAGATAATCGCGGGGAAGGCGCGGCGCTCCTTCGAAAAGAGGAGCCCGAGATCGGTGCCGCCGGCGAGGATCGGGGCGTCGGGGTGCGCGGCGCGGAGCGAGACCAGCTCGTCGAGCGTTCGCGGTGCGAAGAACGCCTGCCGCCCGGAGCGGTATTCCGGCCCGTGCTCGGGAGCCGGCGCAGAGAGGGTGGCGGGGAGCGCGCGCGCCGCCTTGCGGGCAGCATCGACGATCGGGCGGTAGCCCGTGCAGCGGCAGAGATTGCCGGCCAATGCGTCGTGGATCGCTGCGTCTTTCGCCGCCTCGCCGCCCAGTTGGAAGGCGTAGAGCGCCATCACGATCCCCGGCGTGCAGAACCCGCACTGGCTCGCGTTCGTCTCGATCATCGTCTGCTGGAGCGGATGGAGCCGGCCGTCTCCGGCCAAGCCCTCGACGGTGATCAGCGCCTTCCCGGCGAGTTGGGGGACTGCCATCAGACAGCTATTGACCGCCTCGTAGCGCATGCCGGCACCGTCGGGAACACCCAGAACCACCGTACAGGCGCCGCAATCCCCTTCGGCGCACCCCTCCTTCGCGCCGGTGAGGCTGCGTTCGGTCCTCAGCCAGTCGAGCACCGTCATCGTCGGCGGCACCCGCCGGATCTCGCAGGGTTCGCCGTTGAGCAGGATCTGGATCGATCGGCTGGCCACTCTCCGCCGTTTCTCCGCTGGCCAATACAGCCCGCCGATTATAGGAGTGGCCCGACGCGCGCGGAAGCAAGGCGCCGGCGATATGGCGTGTCCGGGCGGATATGAACGGGTCCGCTATCCCGGCGCCCACGGCAACCTGTCGGGATCGATGTTGCCGCCGGTGACGATGACACCGACCCGCCTGCCGGCGAAGAGGCGACGATTTTTCAGGATTGCGGCGACGGCCACAGCGCTGGACGGCTCGATGACGATTTTCATGCGCGTCCAAACCAGTTTCATCGTATCGACAATCTCCCGCTCGGAGACGGTTAGTATGTCGGCGACGCAGTTCGATACGAAATGCTAGGTCAAGGGGCTGAGCGGCGTTCTCAGCCCGTCAGCCACGGTATCGGGTTCATCGTCGGCAACGATCCGGCCGGCGCGGAGACTGCGCGCGGCATCGTCCGCCTGTTCCGGCTCGGCGGCATAGACTTCGGTGGTCGGCCCTGCGTCGGAAAGCGTGAGGCAGGTTCCGGACACCATGCCGCCGCCGCCGATCGGCGCGACGACGGCATCGAGGCCGCTCACCTGCTCGATCAGTTCGCGTGCGCAGGTGGCCTGACCGGCGATCACCCGTGCATCGTCGTACGGATGCACAAAATCGGCGCCGGTTTCCCTCTGGACCCTGGCGAAAGTCTCCTTGCGCGCAGAAAACGACGGCTCGCACTCGACGACATGGCCGCCGTATGCGGTCACCGCCCGCTTCTTCGCCGGCAGTGCGGTGCGCGGCATAACCGCATGGCAGGGAATGCCGCGCCGGGCAGCCGCGTAGCTCAGCGCCTGCGCATGGTTGCCGGAACTGTGGGTCGCGACTCCCCGTCGGGCCTCCCGGTCGGACAGGGAAAAAACAGCATTCGCAGCGCCGCGCGCCTTGAACGCCCCGGTTCGCTGGAAGTTCTCGCATTTGAAGAACAGTTCGGCCCCCGCTCGGTCATCCAGAGATCCGGAGGTCATCACCGGGGTCAGGTGAATATGAGGGGCAATCCGTTCGTGGGCTCGGAGGACGTCGTCATAACTCGGGACGAGCATTTCCCATCCTCCTTGAGGGCAAGCCCGCGGCGGACCTGGCGGCGGCGCGCGGCAATGCGAGACCATGTCGGACATGGCCTCGCCAAGGCTCGCAGGCTACCATCCGGCCGTCTCACGGAGACAGACTGCGGGGATCCGGAGACCTGGGGCAAGGGAGCGAACGATGGCCATTCCAGCGCACTATCCGGAACCTGCGGATGCGGCCGCGCGGCGCGCGGCGGAGCCGGTGACGGTCTACACCATGGACAAGCTGCCGCCCTACGACCGGGCGTTCTACGAGACCGTGCGCGGCGGCATGACCAAGGTGGACGAGGTGATCGTACCGCCCCGCGACGCGCAAGCGTTCGAGGTCCCGGCCGGTCACCTGTTCCGCATCGTTGTCACCGAGGGCTCGCAAGTGGGAGACCTCAACCTGTGGAACACGGCCGACCTGTCCGAACAGTTCTACAGCGGCAAGACGCGCGCGCTGCATGCAACCCATGTCAGCACCGGCGACCGCCTGTGGAGCAATTTTCCCTGGCTGCGCGCGATGGCGACGATCACTCACGACACCCTGGACTGGTACGGCTTCGACGAGTTCGGCGCCGGCGTCCACGACGTGATCGGCACCCGCTGCGATCCCTATACAAACCATCTGTTAACCGGCGGAGACTATGACCGTTGCTGCCATTCGAGCCTGACACGCGCCCTGGCCGCTGCCCGGGGGCTGCCCCTTGCCGAAGCGGAGAGATACGTGCACGACGTGGTCAACGTGTTCATGTGCACCGGGTACACGCGCAGCACCAACCAGTATTTCATGAAGGCGAGCCCGGCACGGCGCGGGGATTTCATCGAACTGTTCGCGGAGATCGACCTGCTGGCCGGGTTGTCCACCTGTCCGGGCGGGGATTGCGGCGCCGGCCATTCCAGCGACCGCGCAGCCTGCTACCCGCTGCGGGTGGAGATTTTTCGTCCGCGCGACGAGGATCTCGCGGGTTGGAGGCCCGCCCCGCCCAACGGCTATACCGGCGGCCACGGGACCGCAGACTGAGGGCGAAGCAGAAGACGGGCATGTCGGGGGGCGGCTATCAAGCCCGATTTCGACACGGCGCCGCAGGGCGGAGTCAGACAGGTCGGACAAAATGCCGGGCAATGCGCGGGGTCGGTGCGACGGCTCAGGACGTGTCCTGCCGCCGTGCGTCATCGACGTTGACGCGGACGGAGAGCCATTCCCCGGACTCGCCGCCCTCGCGAATGCCCCGGACGGGACAGGCACTGTCGTAATCGAGGCCGACCGCGACACCGACATGGGATTCGGTGCCGCAGGTCCGGTTGGCGACGTCGAAGCTGCTCCAGCCCAACCCGTCGATCCACGCGGCGGCCCAGGCGTGGCCGGCGACATCGGCCGTCGCGTCCCGGTTGCCGACATGAAGATAACCGCTGACATACCGGGCCGGGATGCTCAGTGAGCGGCAAACCGCGATGAAAACATGGGCGTGATCCTGGCAAACGCCGACCCCGTTTTGCAGCGCCTCTACTGCCGGAGAACGCACACCGGTCTCGCCTTCCCGGTAATCGATCGCGTCGCGGACCGCCGTCGCGATCCGATGCACCGCATCAAGGCGGTCGCGCGATGCAGCGGCGGCGAACGGCGCCGCAAAGTCCGACAGCGCCTCGGCGGGGGCGGTCAGTGCGGTTGTCCGGAGATAGGTCTCGACCGGCACGCTCCCCTGCTCGTCCGGCATTATACCCGTAGTGTCGATCGTTTCGACCTCTCCCCCGGCGACGATCTCGATCCGGTCGCCGGGGCGGTCAAGGATGAGAGTGTCGCACCGGTTGCCGAACGCGTCGGTCCAACCCGTCATCCGCCCCGGCGCATCGATGTTCCAGCGAATCACCCGTTGGGAGGCGTTGGTAGAGGGCGTAAGGCGCAGATACTGGATGCCGAACGAGACTGCGGCTTCATAGCGGTAGGTGGTCCGGTGGACGATGACGAGCCGCATCACGCGGACACCCCGGACCGTCGCAGCATCATGAAATCGCGCTCGATCTGGACGCTGAGTTCGGCAGTGCGCTCGATGTGCCGGGTCAGGAACTCGTGCAACCCCTGGCGGTGGATGTCGTCGATTCGGCCGAAGCGAAGGCCGGCGTGAATCTCGCCGGCGATCCGCTGACACTCCCGCGGCCCGCCCTTGCAGAGCGCATCGAGTTGGCCTGTGATGCGCTCGAAGCAGGCAATCAGCGACCGCGGCATGTCGCGGCGCAGCAGCAACAGTTCGGCGATCCGGTCCGGGCGGATGATGTCGGAATAAATCTTGTGATAGGCGCGAAAGGCGCTCAGCGACCGGAGAACGGCGCCCCATTGGTAATAGTCGACAGAACCGCCGACAAGTTCGTCGCGCGGCAAGAGAACATGGTATTTGGAATCGAGCAGCCGCGCCGTGTTGTCGGCGCGCTCGACCGCAAGACCGAGATCGATAAAGGCGTAGCTCTCGTCGCGCAGCATCGTCGCGTCGGTGACGCCGTGGAACGAATGGGTGCGCTCCTTCACCCAGTCGCAGAAGTCGCGTACGCCGCCGTTGAACATCAGTGTGCTGTCGTAGTCGCCGAGATCGAGCCAGGTGGTGTTGATGCTTTCCCACATCTCGCTGGTGATGGTGGCCCTGAGGGCCCGAGCATTCTCGCGCGCCTGGCGGATCGAGGAGATGATGCTGGAAGGGAAGTCTGCGTCGAAGGCGAGAAACAGGACCACCGTAGAACTCGAGATCCTGCCCCCGTGGGTAACCGGTTCCTCCGGGTAGCCGGCCACTTCGAGGGTCGAGGCCCACACCGAGTCGTGCGCCTGTCCTGGCGCATCGAGAAGCGCCATGCGGTTGGCCACATCGATCAGGCGGGCCATGTTCTCCGCCCGCTCGATATAGCGCGCCATCCAGTAAAGCTGGTTCGCGGTGCGGCCGAGCATGGTCATGCTTCGAGCACCCAGGTGTCCCTGGTACCGCCGCCCTGGGAAGAATTCACCACCAACGAACCCTCGGTCAGCGCGACGCGGGTCAGCGCGCAGGGGACCACCGTGACTGTCTCGCCGCTCAGCACGAAGGAGCGGAGGTCGACATGGCGGGGGGCGATGCCCTGGTCGACGAAGGTGAGGCAATGGGACAGCGCAAGCGTGGGCTGGGCGATGAAATTGTCCGGGCAGTCAAGGATCCGCGCGCGGTAGGCCTCACGCTCCTCTGCCGTGCTCGTCGGTCCGATCAACATCCCGTAACCGCCCGAGCCGTGAACTTCCTTGACCACCAGTTCGCCCAGATGCTCGAGCGTGTACGCGAGTTCGTCGGGCTTGCGCAGCACGTAGGTCTCGACGTTCTCGAGGATCGGCTCTTCACCGAGATAGAAGCGGACGATCTCCGGTACATAGGGGTAGATAGACTTGTCGTCGGCAAATCCGGTGCCAAGCGCGTTCGCGAGCGTTACGCGCCCGCTGCGGCAGACCGACAGCAGGCCCGGCACGCCGAGCGTTGAATCGGGCCGAAAGACCAACGGGTCCAGGAACTCGTCGTTGACCCGGCGGTAGATCACATCGACCCGCTTGAGTCCGTCGATGGTGCGCATCAGCACCTGGCCGTCCCGGACTGCAAGGTCCTGCCCCTCGACCAGTTGGACCCCCATCGCATCGGCGAGGAAGGCGTGTTCGAAATAGGCGCTGTTGTAAGCCCCGGGAGTGAGCACAACCACGGTCGGATCCTCGACGCCGGGCGGAGCGGTGGCACGCAGATTGCGGAGCAACTGGTCGGGGTAGTGTTCGACCGCGGCCACGCCGACCCTGGAGAACAGGTCGGGGAAGAGGCGCATCATCGCATTCCGGTTTTCCAGCATGTAGGAGACGCCGGACGGAGAACGCAGATTGTCCTCGAGCACGTAGAACCGGTCCTCGCCGACGCGGACGATATCGATGCCGGCAACGTGGACGTAGACGCCGCGGGGAACGTCGAGCCCGTGCATGTGCGGCTCGAGCAGCGCGTTCGCCAGCAGAATATCAGCCGGCAGGACCCCGGCGCGGATGATCTCGCGTTCGTGGTAGATGTCGTGGATGAACATGTTGAGAGCGCGCACGCGCTGGATCGATCCCGCGGACAGATGCTCCCATTCCGCGGCCGTGAAGATGCGCGGGATGATGTCGAACGGAATCAGCCGCTCCCCGCCCCCTTCTCGGCCGTAGACCAGGAAGGTGATCCCGAGTCGGCGGAACAGGATCTCCGCCTCCTTGCGCTTGGTTTCGAGGCGCTGGGTCGACGTGTCGTCCAGCCACGCAGCGAGCGCACGATAGGCCTCGCGAATCTCGCCGTCGGGCCGGGTCATCTCGTCGAAGAAGCGCGTCACCGGCGTCTCCGTTTCCTCAGCGGGGCGCTCGCATCGAACCGGTGGGTCCAAACCGCCGCGCAGACGGGCGAATCATCACAAGAATGTATAGGGATCGATGTCAACATGCACGCGCACCCCACCCCGGACGGGGACCCGGTCCAGCCAACGCGCGACCGCAGGCTGGAGGCGCACGCCGCGCGGCCCCTTGACCAGGAAGCGGCGCCGATGCCGGCCGCGGATGAGCGCAAGCGGCGCCGGGGCGGGGCCGAGAACGCGCACCTCGCCGCCGCGCGGAGCGGCTCGGGCAAGCGCATCGCAGACGGCATCGACCGCCGTCTCCCTGCGTCCCGCAACGACGATCCCGGCGAGCCGGCCGAAAGGCGGCATGCCGCGCTTCTCGCGTGCCCGCGCCTCGCTGGCGAGGAACCCGTCGCGGTCGCCCGACACCAGCGCGGCCATCACCGGATGGTCGGGGTTGTAGGTCTGGATCAGGGCGCGGCCGGTCCGAAAGGCGCGGCCGGCGCGGCCGGCAGCCTGATGAAGCACCTGGTAGGTCCGCTCGCCGGCGCGAAGGTCGCCGCCGTCGAGTCCGAGGTCTGCATCGATCACACCGACCAGGGTGAGATGGGGAAAGTTGTGCCCTTTGGCAGCAAGCTGTGTGCCGATAACAATATCGTATTCGCGCCGCTGGACGGCAGCGATCAGGTCGCGGGCGGCGGACGGGCTGCGCAGCGCATCGCTCGACATCAGCGCCGCGCGCGCACCGGGAAAGACCGTCGCCACCTCTTCCGAAAGCCGTTCGACGCCGGGGCCGCAGGCGACGAAGGCGTCTGCGGCCTCGCAGTTCGGACACGCGCGGGACGGCGGCGTCGCGAAACCGCAGTGATGACATTGCAGCCTGCGCGCCAGCCTGTGGTCCACCAACCAGGCCGAGCAGTGCGGGCACTCGATCCGATGCCCGCACGCGCGGCAAAGCGTGAGGGGCGCGTAACCTCTCCGATTGAGGAAAAGAAGCGTCTGTTCGCCGGCATCCAGCGTATGCGCCACCGCCTCGCGCAGCGTCGGCGACAGCCAGGTCTGCGGCGCAAGCGATTCCTTGCGCATGTCGATGGCGGCGATTTCCGGAACCTGCATACCGCCGTAGCGCTCGGGCAAGACGATCCGGTCGTAGCGGCCGCGCTCCACGTTGACCACGGTCTCGAGTGTGGGTGTCGCGGAAGCCAGGACCAGCGGGCAGGCCGCGTGGCGCGCACGCACCACCGCGATATCCCGGGCATTGTAGATAACACCATCTTCCTGCTTGAAGCTGCCGTCATGCTCCTCGTCGACGACGATCAGGCCGAGGTCGGAGAACGGGAGAAACAGCGCCGAACGCGCGCCGACGACGACGCGCGCCTTGCCGCTGGCGACCGCCCGCCAGGTCTCGCGCCGGCGCTGCCCGGCAACCTCGGAATGCCAGTGCAGCGGCGGCGCCCCGAAGCGATCCTCGAACCGGCGCAGCCAATCGACGGTAAGCGCGATCTCGGGCAGCAGCACCAGCACCTGCCGCCCGTGCGCGAGCGCCGCGGCGATCGCTTCGAAATAGACCTCCGTCTTGCCCGAACCGGTGATCCCGTCGAGCAGCGAGACGGCGCCCGGTGCACGCCCGGCAACCCGGTCCTGGAGTCGCGCGGCGGCGTCTTGCTGAGCCGGGTTGAGGTCGGGCCCGCGCCGCCGCCAGTCGGGAACCGGAACCTCCATTTCGCAGGATCTGGAGACCGCGCGCAGGAGGCCGTGCCGGACGAGGCCGCGCACCACACCGGCGCCGCTTCCGACGGCGCGGGCGATCTCCGAAGCCTTGCGGGCGCGGCCGTCGGACAGAAGATCGAGAACGCGAACGCGCGACGGGGTGAGCCTGACCCCGCCGCGCGAGGACACCGGGTCGAGGACATAGGCGGTTTCGACCCGAGGAGGAGCGAGCGCATCCGGGACGCTCATCGCCATCCTGAGCACCGCACCCGGCGCAGTCATCGTGTAGGACGCCGTCCACGATACGGTCTCCATGAGATCGGCCGGGAGCAGCGGCGCATCGAGAACCGCTGCAATATCGCGGAGCTTTGCCGGTTCGATCCTGTCTTCGGCCGCCCCCCAGACCACGCCGATAACCTCGCGCGCGCCGAGCGGCACCCTGACGAAACTTCCGGAAGAGACTTCCATCTCTTCGGGAATCCGGTAGTCGTAGACGCCCGCTACCGGCAGCGGGATCAGAACCCCCGCCCGATCGGCGGCGATTCGCGGCACCGTCCTGACAAGACCGCACGCCATCGATTACACTCCGGCCCGCGGCCCGGCGGCGCTCACAGGAGTTCGCGCCATCGGAGGAGGGTTATGAAGTTCTTCGTCGACACGGCAGACGTGGGCGAGATCCGGGATCTGGCGGCCACCGGCCTTCTCGACGGGGTGACCACCAACCCGTCCCTGATCGCGAAGTCCGGGCGGCCCTTTCTCGAGGTTATTCGAGAGATATGCGAGGTCGTGGACGGCCCGGTGAGCGCCGAAGTTACCGCGACCGACCATGCGACGATGCTTTCGGAAGGCCGCAAGCTCGCCCAACTCGCCGGCAATGTCGCGGTCAAGGTGCCGCTGACCCCGGACGGCCTGAAGACATGCCGGGCGCTCGCCGATGACGGGGTGATGGTCAACGTCACGCTCTGCTTCTCGGCCAGTCAGTCGATCCTCGCTGCCAAGGCCGGGGCCGCCTTTGTTTCGCCGTTCATCGGCCGCCTCGATGACATCAGCCGGGACGGGATGGGGCTGATCGAAGACATCCGCACGATATACGACAATTACTCGGGCTTCGAGACGGAGATACTTGTCGCCTCCATCCGCAGCCCCAACCATGTCGCCGAAGCGGCCAAGATCGGCGCCGACGTGGCAACGATCCCACCGGGAGTCCTCCGTCAGTTGTTCAACCACCCGCTGACCGACAAGGGCCTCGACGCCTTTCTTGCCGACTGGGCCAGGACGGGCCAGTCCATCCTCGACGCGTGAAGCGATGCCCAGGACCGTCGACCACCGGGAGATTGGCCCCAAACCCGAACTCGACGAGGAGGCTGTCCGTAGCTGGATCGCCGCCAATCCCGACTTTTTCGACCGAAACCTCGACCTCCTGACAGACCGTGCGGAAGACGTTCCGGGTGTCGTCGATCTCCGGCAGCGGCTTCTGGAAAAGCTCAGGCAGACTCTCGAACGCCGAAGGATTCGCGAGCGCGAGATCCTGCTCGCAGCCGAGGACCGCGCACGGGTCGTCTCGCGCACCCATGATGCGGTGCTCCTGACCCTCCGGCAGACCTCCCTCAGCGCGATCGCCCAACGCATCGCATCGCAGTTCCCGGTTCTGTTCTCGGTCACCGCGGCGGTGCTGATCGTCGAGGGTGCGGCCGAGGAAAGCCAGACGAACCCGGCGGAACTGCCCGGGGACGCGATGGATGCGCTGCTGGCGCCGGGAGAAATCGTTCGCCTCGGAAGGGCGACCGAGATCGACCGGGAAATGTTGGGAGAGCGCTTCTCGTCGGTCCAGTCGCTTGCCGTGCTCCGGCTCGGAACCCGGCGCGACCACATGTTGCTCGTCCTCGGGTCCTCATCTCCAAGGGAATTTTCGCCGGATCTGGCGACCGATCTGCTCGACTTTCTGGGCAGCGTGCTCGCGCTTGCCATCGACAAATGGCCGAGCCGCCGCCGCTAGACCGTTTCGCCGCCGCAGCCGATCTCGCCGAGGCGATCTCCGCCTGGCAAATCTGGCTGGAAACCGAGCGCCGCGTCTCGCCCCATACCGCGTCGGCCTACCTGCGCGACCTCAAGATCTTTCTCGATTTTCTCGCCAGGCATCGGGGCGGGTTCGCTGACCTTGCAGCGGTCGCAGGGCTCGCGCACGGCGATTTCCGATCCTACCTCGCGGAGCGGGCCGCGAACGACCGGGCGCGGACGTCGACCGCCCGTGCGCTGTCGGTGCTGCGCGGGTTCTTCCGCTTTCTCGAGCGGACCGGGCGGGCGAGGAACGAAGCGATCGGGGCGGTCAGGGCGCCTCGTCTGCCGCATACCGTGCCGAAACCGCTCGCTGCGGCGGACGCGCTGGCAGCGATCGCGCGCGCCGGCGACACCACCCGCAAGAAGCCCTGGGTTGCGGCGCGCGACAAGGCACTCCTGACGCTGCTCTATGGTGCCGGGCTGCGCATCGACGAAGCCCTGAGCCTGAATGCCGGGCGGGAGCCGCTGACCGATTCGCTGCGAGTCCGCGGAAAGGGCGGCAAGGAGCGACTTGTCCCGATCCTGCCGGCGGTGAGACAGGCGGTGACTGCCTATGTCGAACTTTGTCCGTTCCTGCTTCCCGGCGGCCCCCTCTTCGTCGGCGCCCGCGGCGGGCGCCTCAACGCCGGCGTTGTCCAGCGGGAACTGCGGGTGATCCGGGCGCAACTGGGCCTTCCCGAGACTGCAACGCCGCATGCGCTGCGTCACAGCTTCGCGACCCATCTCCTGCGTGCAGGAGGCGATCTGCGCGCGATACAGGAACTCCTCGGCCACGCCTCGCTGTCGACCACCCAGCGCTATACCGACGTCGATACCGAGGCCCTCGTCGCCGTCTACAAGACCGCCCACCCGCGCGCCGGCGCCCCGGAAACCGATCCCGCGCCGCACCGTCCTGTGCGCCGGTCGGACGCCTGAACCGGCAACGCCTGTCAGGCTTCGAGCAGAATGCGCTCGGGGTCCTCTATGCACTCCTTGACGCGTACCAGGAAAGTCACCGCCTCGCGCCCGTCGATGATCCGATGGTCGTAGGAAAGCGCGAGATACATCATCGGGCGTACGACGACCTCATCGTCCACCGCTACGGCGCGCTTCTCGATCTTGTGCATTCCGAGAATGCCCGATTGCGGAGGATTGAGGATAGGCGTCGAGAGCAGCGAACCGTAGACCCCGCCGTTGGTGATGGTGAACGTGCCCCCCGTCAGGTCCTGCATCGCGAGCCTGCCTTCGCGTGCACGGCGGCCCAGGTCGGCGATGCCGGCCTCGACACCGGCGAAGGACAGCGCATCCGCGTCGCGCAGCACAGGCACCACAAGCCCCTGCCCGGTGCCGACGGCAACCGCAATGTCGTAGTGGTTCTTGTAGACGATATCCGTTCCGTCGATGCCGGCGTTGACCGCCGGCACCTCCTTGAGCGCGACCACCGCCGCCTTGACGAAGAAACTCATGAAGCCGAGGCGGACGCCGTGCCTTTTCTCGAAGGCATCGCGGAGCCGTTCTCGCGCCGCGATGACGGCGGACATGTCGACCTCGTTGAACGTGGTCAACATGGCGGCGGTGTTCTGCGCTTCCTTGAGCCGCTCGGCGATGCGCCGGCGCAGCCGCGTCATCGGCACCCGCTCTTCGCGGGTGCCGACGGGGACATCGGGCGCCGGATCGAGCCCGTGCTCTTCCACGAGCTGGCGCACCGGCGGCGACAGTGTCTCCGACGGCGCCTGCGGGTCCGGAGACGGCGGCCCGGGGTCGGCCGCGGCCGGTTGCGGCTCTGCCGCCCGGTCAGCAGCCCCGGCGGCGCCGGCAGACGCCTCGATCGAGCCGAGGACCGCGCCGACCTCGACAGTCTGGCCTTCTGCAACCTCGATGGCGCCGAGGACGCCGGCCGCCGCGGCAGGCACTTCCAGGGTGATCTTGTCGGTCTCCAGTTCGACGAGCGGTTCGTCGACGGCAACCGCGTCGCCGGCGTCCTTGAGCCATCTGGAAACCGTCGCCTCGGTCACCGATTCTCCGAGCGCCGGTACCACGATCTGGGTCGCCATATATCCCCTCTTCCTTCGGGTACTCCGGTGCCGTAACGAGGCGGCCGTTTACGCTGCCAAAGCCTCGTCGATCAGAGCCTGCTGCTCGCGTGCGTGCTGGGCGGAAAGCCCGGTCGCAGTCGAGGCAGCCTCCTTCCGGCCGACATAGGCCGGTCTCTCCGCGCCGACATCGAGCGTGGACAGGAGTTCTTCGATACGCCGGTCCATATAGGTCCAGGCACCCATGTTGCGCGGCTCTTCCTGGCACCAGACGATTTCGGCACCGGGATATTTCGCGAGCTCGGCCCCGAGCGAGACATTGGGGAAGGGGTAGAGCTGCTCGACCCGGACAAGGGCGATGTCGCGGATACCCCGCTCCTCGCGGGCGGCCAGGAGGTCGTAGAACACCTTGCCGCTGCACAGGATGACGCGCCGGATATCCGCATCCGCCGAGATCTGACCCGTGTCCGGCAGGACCCGGCGGAACGAAGTTCCCTGGCACATGTCGTCGATGCGCGAGATACAGCGCTTGTGCCTGAGCAGAGATTTCGGCGTCATGACGACAAGCGGCTTGCGGAAGCTCCGGTGGATTTGCCGTCTGAGAGCGTGGAAGTAGTTGGCCGGCGTGGTGATGTTGCACACCTGCATATTGTCGTCGCCGCAGAGCTGGAGATAGCGCTCGAGGCGGGCGGAAGAGTGCTCGGGGCCCTGGCCCTCGTAACCGTGCGGCAGCAGCAGCACCAGCCCGGACATGCGCAGCCACTTGGTCTCGCCGGACGATATGAACTGATCGATGATGAACTGGGCGCCGTTGGCGAAGTCGCCGAACTGGGCCTCCCACAGCACCAGCATGTTGGGATCGGCGAGCGACATACCGTATTCGAAACCGAGTACGGACGCCTCGGCGAGCGGGCTGTCGCGCACCGCGAGCCTCTCCTGGCCGTCGCAGATATGGGCGAGCGGCGTGTAGGCGTCCTGGGTTTCCTGGTCAATCAGGACGGCGTGACGCTGCGAGAACGTCCCGCGGCGGCAATCCTGGCCGCTGAGGCGCACCATGTAACCCTCGGCCAGGACGGTGCCGAAGGCGAGCGCTTCGGCTGTGGCCCAGTCGACTCCCTCGCCGGTCTCGAACATCGCCTTCCGCGCGTCGATGAAGCGACGGAGCTTCGGATTCAGGTTGAAGCCGTCGGGAACGGCGGTAAGGGCCCGGCCCACAGCATCGATTGCGGGCCGGTCGACAGCGGTCTTGCCGCGCCGCTCCTCCAGGGATGGCGCGATGGTCATCTCGGCCCATTCGCCCTCCAGCCAATCGGCCTTGTTGGGCTTGTAGCTCTTCGCAGCCTCGAAGGCGTCCTCCAGCCTCTGCCGGCAGTCGCGGGCGACACGCCCGACGTCCTCGGGTGTGAGCAGCCCCTCCTCGACCAGCCGTTCACCGTAGACCGCGGCGACCGAGGGGTGCTCGGCGATCGCCTTGTACATGACCGGTTGGGTGAACGCGGGCTCGTCCGATTCGTTGTGCCCGAAGCGGCGATAGGACCAGATGTCGAGCACCACGTCCTTGCGGAAGGTGTCGCGGAACTCGGCCGCGATCCGCGCCACGTGGACGACCGATTCGACGTCGTCGCCGTTCACGTGAAAGATCGGCGCCTCGCCGAACTTGGCGATCTCGGTCGGATAGCGCGAGGCGCGTGTCGCTGCCGGGCTGGTGGTGAAGCCGATCTGGTTGTTGACGATCAGATGAATCGTCCCGCCGGTCCGATAGCCCGCAATGTCGGAAAGACCTAGGGTTTCGGCGACGATCCCCTGGCCGGAAAAGGCGGCATCGCCGTGCATCAGGATGCTGAGCACGCGACGGCGCTCGAAGTCGTCGCGGTGGCGCTGCTTCGCGCGGACCTTGCCCACCACGACAGGATTTACGGCCTCGAGATGGGACGGGTTGGCGGCAAGCGAAAGGTGGACCTTGACGCCGTCGAACTCACGGTCGGCCGACGCTCCGAGGTGATACTTGACATCGCCCGAGCCGCCGACTTCCTCGGGATGGTACGACATGCCGCGGAACTCCGCGAATATCGCGGCGTAGGGCTTGACCATGATGTGGGCAAGCACGTTGAGCCGTCCGCGATGAGGCATGCCGAGCACGACTTCCTCGACGCCGAGCTGCGAGCCGCGCTTCAGGATCTGTTCCAGCGCCGGGATCAGGGCCTCGCTGCCATCGAGCCCGAACCGCTTGGTCCCCGGATAGCGAACATGGAGAAACTGCTCGAAGGCCTCTGCCTCCACCAAGCGTTCGTGAATGGTCTCCTTGCCGCGCTCCGTGAAGTCCGTGTGGTTGTGGATCGCTTCAATGCGGTCCTGGATCCACGCCTTTTCCTCGACCGAAGTGATATGCATGTACTCGACGCCGATCTTCCCGCAGTAAGTCTCGCGCAGGGCGTCGACGATCTCTCGCATGCTGGCCCACTCGAACCCGAGTGCGTTGACGAAGATGGGACGGTCGTAATCCTCCTCCGCGAAGCCGTAACTCGCGGGGTCGAGTTCGCTGTGCGGCGCCGGCTGTTCCAGCCCCAGCGGATCGAGATCGGAATACAAATGGCCCCGAACGCGGTAGGCCTGGATCAGGTTCAGAGCGTGAATGGAATCGCGCGCCGCCTGGCGAAGATCGATCCCGTCGGCGCCGGCGGCGGCATCCGCAGTCGTGCCCGGTCCGTTCGCGGCGGCGCCATTGCCGATGACGCGCGCCGGCCGCGGCGCCCAGCTCGCCCCTTCGAGGGATTTCAGGACGCCCGGCGCGTCGTCCCGGAGATCGGCAAAGAAGGCTCTCCAGTCGGCGCCGACGGAGGCCGGATCGGCGGCGAACCTCGCGTAGAGCTCCTCGATAAAGGGGCCGTTGGCGCTCGCCAGGAAGCTGATGTCGATCGGTCTGGTCATGAGGCTCGTGCTCGGTTCATCGGTGCCTGTGCAACAACGCCGAATAACACCCAGGCCGGGGCGGCAACCGACCGGCGAGGTCAGCCCCGCATCGCCTCGGCCATCGTTTCGCCGATAGCGGCCGGAGAGGCCGCAACCTCGATCCCGGCCTGTCTGAAAGCCTCGATCTTATCGCCGGCCGCCCCCTTGCCGCCAGAGATGATCGCCCCCGCGTGGCCCATTCGCCGCCCGGGCGGGGCGGTGACCCCCGCGATGAAACCGACGACCGGCTTGTACGTCTTCGACTGCCGGATGAAGGAGGCGGCCTCCTCCTCGGCGCCGCCGCCGATCTCCCCGATCATGATGACGCCCTCGGTCTCGTCGTCGCGGAGAAAGGCTTCGAGACAGTCGACGAAGTCGGTACCGTTGACCGGATCGCCGCCGATCCCGACACAGGTCGTCTGGCCCAATCCGGCCGCCGTGGTCTGGGCGACGGCTTCGTAGGTGAGGGTTCCCGAACGGGAGACAATTCCAATTCTGCCGCGCCGGTGGATATGACCCGGCATGATGCCGATTTTGCACTCGTCGGGGGTGATGACCCCGGGGCAGTTCGGGCCGATCAGCCGTGATTTGGAATTGTCGAGCACCCGCTTTACCCGCACCATATCCACCACGGGGATGCCTTCGGTGATGCAGACGATCAGCGCCACCTCCGCCTCGACCGCCTCGAGAATAGCGTCGGCGGCGAAGGGCGGCGGCACGTAGATGACGGAGGCATTCGCGCCCGTTTTCTCGACCGCCTCGGCCACGGTGTCGAAGACATCGAGGTCGAGATGTCTTGTGCCGCCCTTCCCGGGTGTGACTCCGCCGACCATCCGGGTTCCGTAGGCGATCGCCTGTTCGGAGTGGAACGTCCCCTGCGCCCCGGTGAAGCCCTGGCAAATGACCTTGGTGCCGTCGTTGACCAGGATCGCCATCAGGCGGCCTCTCGAACCGCGCTGACGACCCGTTCCGCGGCCTCGGCAAGGGTATCGGCCGGTACGATGGGCAGCCCCGATTCGGCCAGCAGGTTTTTGCCGAGTTCCACATTGGTGCCGGCCAGCCGGACAACGAGCGGCACATTGAGATCGATCTCGCGGGCGGCGGCGACCACGCCTTCCGCAATCACATCGCAACGCATGATGCCGCCGAAGATATTGACGAGGATCCCTTCGACGTGGGGATCCGACATGATCAGCTTGAACGCCGCCGTGACCCGCTCGCGCGACGCGCCGCCGCCGACATCGAGGAAGTTCGCCGGTTCGCCGCCGTGCAGCTTGATGATGTCCATCGTCGCCATCGCCAATCCGGCGCCGTTGACCATGCAGCCGATATTGCCGTCCAGCTTGATGTAGTTGAGGTCGTGCTTGAGCGCCTCGCGCTCCATCGCGTCTTCTTCGTCCTCATCGCGCAGTTCGACCACGTCGGCGTGGCGGAACAGCGCGTTGTCGTCGAACGCCATCTTGGCGTCGAGGGCCACGACATCGCCCGCGCCGGTCACCACCAACGGATTGATCTCGATAATCGAGGCGTCGAGCCCGACGAAAGCCTCGTAGATGCCCATGATGAACCGGACCGCGGCACCGACCTGCTTGCCCTCGAGCGCCAGACCGAAGGCGATACGGCGCGCGTGGTGCGGCTGGATGCCGGTCGCAGGGTCGATATCCACGGTGATGATCTTCTCGGGCGAAGCGGCGGCAACCTGTTCGATTTCCATACCGCCCTCGGTCGAAGCCATCAGCGTCAACCGGCCGGTCTCGCGATCCACCAGCATGCCGAGATAGAGTTCGCGCGCGATGTCGCAGCCCTCCTCGACATAGACCCGTTTGACCCGGCGGCCCTCGGGACCCGTCTGGTGGGTGACGAGGTTCATTCCGATCATCGCCTGGGTCGCGTTGCGCACTTCGTCGACCGACCGTGCAAGTTTGACGCCGCCGCCCTTGCCGCGCCCGCCGGCGTGAATCTGCGCCTTCACCACCCATACAGGTCCGCCAAGCTCATTCGCGGCATCGACCGCCTCGGCCGCCGTGTAGGCAACCTTGCCGCGCGGAACGGCCACGCCGTAACGGGACAGGAGCTGCTTGGCCTGATATTCGTGGATATTCATCGGTGCTTCCGGGGTGCTTCCGGCGACGGCGAGCTACTTGGCGGCGGCCTCGTTCATCCGTTTGACGACCTCGACAAGACCTTTGACCGCGGCGACCGAGCCGTCAAAATCCTTCTTCTCGGCAGCGTTCAGAGTGATCTCGACGATTCTCTCGACCCCGCCGGCGCCGATCACGACCGGCACGCCGATATAGAGACCGTGTACACCGTACTGGCCGTCGAGCATCGCGCAGCAGGGAAGAACCCGCTTTTTGTCCTTCAGGTAGGCCTCGGCCATCTGGATCGCCGACGAGGCGGGTGCGTAGAACGCGGAACCGGTCTTGAGCAGGGCGACGATCTCCCCTCCCCCGTCGCGGGTACGCTGGACGATAGCGTCGAGCCGCTGCCTCGTGGTCCAGCCCATCTTGACCAGATCGGGCAGCGGGATGCCGGCGACAGTGGAGTAGCGGATCAGCGGAACCATCGTATCGCCGTGCCCGCCGAGGACGAAGGCTGTCACATCCTCGACCGAAACGTCGAATTCGTCGGCCAGGAAATAGCGGAATCGCGCGGAATCGAGAATGCCCGCCATGCCAACGACTTGCCTGGAAGGAAAACCGGTTGCCTCCCGCAGCGCCCAGACCATCGCGTCCAGCGGATTGGTGATGCAAATCACAAAGGCATCGGGGGCATTCTGCCTGATCCCTTCGCCGACCTGATTCATCACCTTGGTATTGATCTCGATCAGATCGTCGCGGCTCATACCGGGCTTGCGCGGCACGCCGGCGGTCACGATGACAACATCGGCGCCGCCGATTGCGTCGTAACTCGACGCCCCGAGCATCCTCGAATCGAACCCCTCGATCGGCGAGGATTCGACGAGGTCGAGCGCCTTGCCCTGGGGCACGCCGTCGACGATGTCGAACAGAACGACATCGCCCAGGTCCTTGAGACCGGCAAGGTGCGCGAGCGTCCCACCGATGTTGCCCGCACCGACGAGCGCAATCCTGTTTCTCGCCATCGACGAAGCCCCGTTTTCCTGCATCCGCCGCGGCACCCGGGCGGGTCCGCGGTCGCGGTTCCTTACCCGGTTTCACAGGCCGGCACAAGCGGCGCCCGGAGACCCGGGCCGCCTGCAGACCTGCCCGCATGGTCGGCGGCGAGATATTCCGCCGAGCGCATTTCGTGGAGCCGGGAGACCGCGCGCCGAAAAGCGAACGCCGCGTCACCGACGGGGTAGAGCCCGTCGGGCGATGCCGCCGCCGACATCACCAGTTTCACCCTGTTCTCGTAGAGCGCGTCGATCAGGTTGACGAACCGTTTCGCCTCGTCGGCGCGGGCGGCGTGAAGCCGCGGCACGCCGCCCAGCACAAGCGTGTGATACCGCCGGGCCAGCGCCAGATAGTCCGCGGTTCCAAGCGGTCGGCAGCACAGCGCTTCGAAGGTGAAGAACGCGACCCCGCGCGCGGCGCGCGGCACCTGCAGAACCCGGCCCGTGACGTGAACATTGTCCGGGCGGACTTCCGCTCCCTCGGTCAAGGCGCGGAAGGACGCCTCCAGCGCCTCGTTCGCCGCCGGTCCGAGCGGGGTGTGATAAACGGAGAGATCGCGGATGCGCAGCCGCCGGTAGTCAACGCCTCCCTCAAGAGCCAGCAGATCGAGCCGTTCGCCGATCAGCGCAATGAAGGGCTCCAACCGGTCGCGCTGAAGCCCGTCCTTGTACAAGTCCGCGGGCGCGACGTTGCTGGTTGCCACCACCACGACTCCGCGCGCCAGCAGGCCTTCGAACAGACGGCCAAGGATCATGGCGTCGGCGATATTCTCGACCTGGAACTCGTCGAAGCAGAGCAGCCACGCCTCATCGGCGATTTCGCCGGCGACGCGGGCCAACGGGTCGGCCCGCCTGTCGGCGCGCAATACATGCAGGCGCTCCTGGACCTCGAGCATGAATGTGTGGAAATGCGTGCGCCGCTTGAGCGCGAGCGGCGCGCAGTGGAAGAAGATGTCCATCAACATCGTCTTGCCGCGTCCGACGCCGCCGAACAGGTATAGCCCCTGCGGTGCAGCGTCGCGGCGCCGCGCGAGACCAAACCGCGCCCGCCAGCCGCTTTCACCCAAGCTTGGCCGGTACCCGGAGAGCGCGTTGTGCAGGCTCTGGAGCTTCTCTGCGGCGAGTGCCTGACCCGGATCGGGTTTCAGCGCGTCGGCGCGCAGGCGGGCGCGATAGACCGCGAGCGGTCCCTGGGTCATTGTTTTCCGAGGCGGCTGGAACGCATGGGCGCTTGGTGGCTTGTCACACTCTTCGTTCTGTTTTCGGATCCGTTCCACATCCCGCCGGCGCGAGGAAGGATCGGGTGGCGGCGACGGCCTCGGCTATGCCGACCCGCTCGACCGGGACCCCGGACGGGAAGGCTCCAAGCAACTTCGAGGGCGTACTTCCGTCAAGGAGGACGAAGACGCCGCGGTCGTCGTCCTTGCGCACCAGACGCCCGAAGGCCTGCTTGAGACGGAGCCGGGTCAGCATGTGGTCGTACTGCATATCGGGGAACGCCTTGCGGCGCTTTCGGTGGAGAATGGTGGAACGCGGCCAGGGCACCCGGTCGAACACGATCAGCCGCAGCGAAGAACCCGGTATATCGACGCCGTCCCGCATCGCGTCGGTGCCGAGCATACAGATATCGGCCTCGGTCCGGAAAATGTCGATCAGGCTGGCGGTGTCGAGGACGTCGACATGCTGGGCGAGCAGCGGGAGGCCGACATCCTCCATGTCTGCGGCGATGCGTTCGTACACGCCGCGGAGACGCGAGATCGCTGTGAACAGACCGAGCGCACCACCCGCCGACGCCTGCATCAGCGCACGGCAGGCTCCTGCGACCTGGCCGGGTTCGTCCTTGTTGACATCGTTGACGATGAACACCCGGGCGAGGCGGGGGTAGTCGAAAGGAGACGGCGCCTCGAAGCGGACCGCGGGAACGGCCAGATGGCGGGTACCGGTTCGCATCTCCGCAGCGCGCCAGTCGGCCTCGACGTCGCCGGTCCCGTCGCGCAGGGTGGCCGAGGTGAAGACGACGCCATGGATCCGCGCCGCCACCCGCTCCGCAAAAGGGACCAGCGGATCGAGCCAGTGGCGGTGCATCGCGACATCGACGTCGCGCCCGGCGTGGCGGCTGACCGAGAACCAGTCGACGACGGTTTCCGGCGCCTCGTCGTCCAGTGCGCAAAGCATCGCCCGCCATGTCTCGAGTTGTCCCTCGATACGATGGCGCAGGCCGCGCGCAGCGGCATCCAGCCGATTGCGGACCGGCGTTTCCAGCTCGTCAACCTCTTCCTCCAGCAGGGTTTCGAGCTCGCTGGCGAGCGAGCGGGCAGCCGCTGTCAGCGTATCGAGCGCGCCGCCGAAGGCCTTCGCCGCTTCGAGCAGTCCGGCCACGGGGGGCCGGACTTCGGTCTCGATGTGGTAGGGGATCCTCGAATCCGCTGCACGAGCGTAGACCTGCCGGCGAACGGCGGCGAGGAAGGTTTCGGCAGAACCCTGCGGCGCATCCGAATCCAGGCGCGCGACCCAGCCGGCGGCGGGAAGACACCGCGCCGACCGGCGGGTCGCCGCCAACGCCTCGGCAAGCACGCCGTCGCGCCGGTCCTCCAGCATGACGGCCTCCTCGATCCGGCGGGCGAGGCCGGGCGCACGACGGCCGGACCCGGATTCCGCGCCGAGCAGCCAGCGTCTGAGATCGGCGCTCTCGCGGCCGCTCAGCCGCGCGGCGAAGGCGGCGTCGGCCGCATCGAAAATGTGATGACCTTCATCGAAGACCGCGCGGCCGGGAATCAATCGATCGTCGGGGCCGCCCATGGTCCCGAGCGTCATCACCAGTGCGTGGTTGGCGACCACAATGTCCGCCCGGCGCGCGCGGCGCGCGGCCCGTTCGATGAAGCATTTGTGATAGTGCTGGCAGGCGGAATAGATGCACTCGCCCCGCCGGTGCGCGAGGTCCCGCGTGTTGCGCGGCCCCAGGAGATCGACGAGCCAAGCCGGGAAATCGCCGCCCGCCATGTCGCCGTCCCGGGTTGCAGCGATCCAACGCGCAACGAGGCCGAGGGCAATCTCGCTGTCGGCGCTGCGCCGGGCCAGCGCTTCCTCGAAGTTCAGCAGGCAAAGATAGTTGTCCCGGCCTTTCCGGATCACCACGCGGCGGGACTTGACGCCATGATCGGGGTAGAGCCGGTCGAGTTCGCCGTCGATCTGCCGCTGCAGGTTGCGGGTGAATGTGCTGATCCAGACCGGTTCCTCGTTCCGCTCGGCCCAAAGGCTGGCGGGAGCGATGTAACCGAGTGTCTTGCCGACGCCGGTGCCCGCTTCGGCAACCACAGAGACGGTTTCCTCTTGGCGTTCGCGCGGTGCGAAAGCCGCTGTCAGCGCAGAAGCGTAATCGGCCTGTTCGGGCCGATCCTCGGCGCTTCGCCCCAGCAGGTCGGCGAGCCGCCGCCGCGCATCGGCCGGATCAACCGCTTGACTGCCGGGCTGCGTCGCGGGCGGGTATTCGACGATTTCGGGCAGCCGTTTCCATGCGCGCAGGCCGGCCGCCCCGTTGGAGGCCGCGGCGCCACCGCCGAGCCTGTCGAGAACCTCCTGCCCCCACGGCCAGCCCGCCGCCGCCATCGACGCGGCGATGGCGGCGCCGTCCGCATCCCCGGCAGGGTCGAGTTCGGCGAGCAGCGTACGGGCGGCGCGGACAAGCGTGTGCGCCTCGTCCTCGAGCCCCTGGGGACGCTCAAGTTCCAGCGCATCGGCGAGCCCGCCGAGCGTGGGCAGGCATCGGGCCGCCGGGCGAACGAAGGCGAACAGTTCGAGCAGGTCGCGGGCGGCGAATGGCCGGGCACCGAGGCGGCGTGCCACCGCCTTCCGGTGGCAGACGAGCGGTATCATCCCTCTGTCAAGCGCTGCGGCGGCGTCAGAATGCGCAACCCTCCGACAGGCCCCGCCGGGATGGAGGATCAGTGCCTCCCGCACATTGGCGACCAGAACGGGGTGGCCGGCACGGTCGCCAAGGAGATCGGCAGACGCCATGGCAGGATTATAGCGCACCCGCCGATTGACGCCAGAATGGCCGACCCTTAAGCAGTGCCCGCGATGAACAGGGAGATACCGGCAACAGGGCCCCGGTCGTGGCCGTTCGAGGAAGCGCGCAAGGTGCTGAAACGCACCGGAGGTGCGATTCCGGAGAAGGGGTACGTCCTGTTCGAGACCGGCTACGGCCCGTCCGGGCTGCCGCATATCGGAACTTTCGGGGAAGTCGTGCGCACCCAGATGGTGCGCCGCGCTCTCGGCGAGTTGTCGGACATACCGAGCCGCCTGTTCGCCTTCTCCGACGACATGGACGGGCTGCGCAAAGTGCCGGACAACATCCCCAACGCCGACATGGTGCGCGAACATCTGGGCAAACCGCTCACCGCGATTCCGGATCCGTTCGGCACTCACGAGAGCTTCGGCCATCACAACAACGCCCGTCTTCGCAGCTTCCTCGACGGTTTCGGCTTCGACTACGAGTTCAGGAGCGCGACCGAATGCTACCGGTCGGGGGCGTTCGATTCGGTGCTGCTTGCCGTTCTCGCCGATTACGATCGCATCACCCGCGTCATCCTGCCGACACTGGGATCCGAACGGCGCGCAACCTACAGCCCGTTCCTGCCGATCTGCCCCGATTCAGGACGGGTGCTGCAAGTCCCGGTCGTCGCCCGAAATGCGGATGCGGGGACAATCGTCTATGCGGCGGAGAACGGCGACACCGTCGAGGTCGAAGTGACCGGGGGCCGCTGCAAGCTGCAGTGGAAGGCAGACTGGGCGATGCGCTGGGCGGCTCTCGGCGTCGATTACGAAATGTCGGGCAAGGACCTGATCGATTCCGTCAAGCTGTCGGGCCGGATATGCCGACTGCTCGGGGCCCGCCCGCCCGAGGGCTTCACCTATGAACTCTTTCTCGACGAAGCAGGCGAGAAAATCTCGAAGTCCCGCGGCAACGGTCTGTCGGCCGAGGAATGGCTGACCTACGCCCCGGCGGAAAGCCTGGCGCTGTTCATGTACGGCTCCCCGCGGAAAGCAAAGCGGCTCTACTTCGATGTCATTCCGCGCCACGTGGACGAGTACATGGCGTGCCTCGACAAGTTCGCCGCTCAGGACGAAACCGAGCGGCGCGACAACCCGGCCTGGCATATCCACGCGGGCAATCCGCCGTCCGCGGAGAGGCACATCGGCTTCGGCCTGCTGCTGAACCTCGCCTCGGTCTGCAACACGGAGGACAAGGCGGTGTTATGGGGGTTCATCACCCGTTACGCCCCGGATGCCACCCCGGAAACCGCGCCCTTTCTCGACCGCCTAGTAGAACACGCGATCGCCTACTACCGGGACTTCGTCAAGCCTCACAAGACCTACCGTCGGCCGAACGCCGAAGAGAGCGCAGCCGTTGCGGACCTTGCCGATGCGCTGGAGGCCCTGCCCGCCGGCATCGATGCGGAAACCATACAGAACGAGGTCTACCGGGTCGGCAAGGATCACGCCTTCGCAAATCTGCGCGACTGGTTCCGCGCGCTCTACGAAGTGTTGCTGGGCCAGAGCCAGGGGCCGCGTTTCGGTTCGTTCGTCGCGCTCTACGGCGTCGCCGGGACGGTCGCCCTGATGCGCAGCGTCCTCGCCGGAGAAACCGCGGAAATACGGTAGGGGTCAGGCGGCGCGCCGGCGCCCCTCGCGTTCGGCAAACTCGAAATACAACTTTCTGGCAAGACCGGCCATCGGCCCTATCGGGTAGTCGCGCTGCTCGACCCTGGTCACCGGCAGCACCTTCGAGTGGTTGCCCGTGAGAAACACCTCGTCGGCAGCGAGCACGTCGGCCACCGAAAGCGTCGCCTCCTCGACCCGGACGCCCGCGCTGCGCAACAGCGCGATAATCCGCGAACGGGTGATGCCGGCGAGGAAACACCCGTTCTCGGCCGGTGTCTTCACAACGCCGTCCTTTGCCATGAACAGGTTGTTGGTGGCGAATTCGGCCACGTTGCCGCCGGGGTCGAGAACCAGCGCGGTGTCGTAGCCCTTCTCCCGCGCCGCCCTCATGCAGCGGACCACGTTGGGATAGAGGCACGACGCCTTGGCGCGGGTCGGCGCCATGTCCGGGGCCGGACGCCGGAACGGCACCAGACAGGCGGTCATCCCGCGCCATTTCGGCAGCGGCGATTCGAAGAGGGTCAGCAGGAACCGCGCCGCCGCGTAGTCGGGCATGACGAACCCGTCGGTAAAGTAGAACATCGGCCGAATGTAGAGTTCGGCGTCGGGATCGAAACGGCCGATCCCCTCCCAGCACAGCGCCTCGATGGCGCCGGCATCGATTTCTGGCGTGATCCCGACCGATTCGGCAGAACGCACCACACGCGCGCAGTGACGGTCGAGGTCGGGCGCAAGGCCGCCGATTGCACGCGCGCCGTCGAAGACGCTGGAGGCCATCCACCAGCCGTGGTCCATCGGACCGAGCAGCGGCGGATTGCCCTCGTGCCAGAGGCCGTCATGATAGGTCAGCGATCTGTTTGCCATGGCCGACACAAGCAATCACATCCGGCCGGACGACCGCAATCCCGATCTTTGCAGCGCGGTCATCCTCCGGGCTCCGGACCGGGGCCGATCAGGCGCCCAGCCCAGCCGCGGCGAATTCGTGGATTCGCTTGACCATGGCGTGAAGGCCGTTGGCCCGATTACCGCTCAGGTGAGAACCGAGTTCCAGCGCCTCGAAGAACGCGGGCGGCGTCGCCAGGATCTCCCGCGGCGTGTGGCCGGAATAAATTCTGAGCAGGATCGCGATCAGCCCGCGGACGATCAGCGCGTCGCTATCCGCCCTGAAGCGCAGTGTCGGACCGTCCCGGTCGGCATAGAACCACACCCGCGACTGGCAGCCCGGCACCAGCCGCTGCTCGACCTTTTCCGCGTCGGCGAGCCCGTCGAGCCGTTTTCCGAGATCGACAATATATTCGTAGCGCTGGACCCAGTCGTCGAGGAAGGCGAATTCGTCGACGATATTCCGCTTGGCTTCGTCGATACTCTCGATTCGTTCCGTCATTTCAGGCTTGGCCGCCCGCTCCGCTCGCATCCCGTCCGATATAGATCAGGCTTCGGGCTCCGGCAATCGCGGGAAAACGACCCACAGAAGCGGCGGGGCGCTTTCCTTTTCGTTGGGGATTATAACCTACTATTGACTCCGGCGTTCGTTCCCGTCTCGTTCCCCTAGCGACCCTCCCGGCCGCTCCCCATATGTCCGGCTGTTTGCCATCGACGGTTCGTCAGATGTGACAACTCTCGGTTGACATTCGATAAAACTTATGATAGAATTACCTCATCGTTATACAGCGCGGAGGACATCGTCATGGCCCAGGGAGCACCCGGCCGCTCGCACCGAGAGGCCATCAGTATCATCAGGCTCTACGAACTGTTTCCCGACGAGGACTCGGCCCGCGAGTGGTTCGAGGGCGTGGTCTGGCCGGACGGTCGGCACTGCCCCAGGTGCGGCAGCGTCCGCACCCACGAGGCCGGCCACAACAACATGCCGTACAGGTGCTCGGACTGCCGGTCGTACTTTCCGTCAGGACGGGAACGGCGATCGAGAACTCGAACCTGCCCCTGCGGAAGTGGGTGTTCGCGATCTACCTCGAGCTCTCCGGTCTCAAGGGCGTGTCGTCCATGCGGCTGCACAGGGACATCGAGGTCAGCCAGAAGACCGCCTGGCACATGCTTCACCGCATCCGCGAGGGCCTGCTGGGGAGCGACGATGACGACCCGTTCACGGACGCGGTCGAGGCCGACGAGACCTACATGGGCGGGTACAGGAGAAGGGGTCAGGGCGGCAGGGGCAAGACCATCGTCGCCGGCGTCAGGGAGCGCGGGTCGAAGCGCATCAGGGCGCGGGTGATCCCGGACGTGCAGAAGCGGACCCTCCACCAGTTCATCCGGGCGAACGTGGACCCCGCGGCGACCCTGTACACCGACGAGCTGCGGTCCTACCGGGGCGTCCCGAACCCGCACGAGACGGTGAACCACAGCGCCCGCCAGTTCGTGGACGGGAACGCGAGCACCAACGGGATCGAGAGCTTCTGGGCGACGCTCAAGCGGGCCTACCACGGCACCTACCACGAGTTCAGCGGGAAGCACCTGGACCGCTACGTCGCCCAGTTCGTGGCCAAGCACAACATGCGGGACGAGGACACCATCGACCAGATGACGACCGTCGTGAGGGGGATGGTCGGGCGGAGACTGCCCTACCGCGAACTGGTGGCGGAGTAGGACCGTTCCCGCCCGCACCGGCTAGACGACCAGGAACGCGACCAGCAGGAGCGCGAACCACGGCATCAGCAGGCGGAGGAACCGCGCGTCGCGCTCCCATCGGTCGAGCGCACGGCCCAAGGCGTCACGCGCGATAAATACCCGCATGGAACACGAAAACGACTACCTCACAGAACTACGCGAGCGCGCTCACGACATCCTGGTCCGCTACGGGTACAGGGAGCCCCTGGACGAAACGGTACCGGCCTGGGCAGATCGCGCGAGCAACAGGAAACTGGAGCAGCGGGCTAAGCGCGCGTCGCGCCAGCTCACGACCCTTCAGAGAAGCAAGGCCGAGTTCGAGAAGCGAAAGCGAGAGAGACTGAAGTCCGGGTAGCATCCCTCACCAGGGACCGACGTACCTTATGGGATTTGCTGCCCCGGGCCTCCAGACGGAGGGCGGTACGACCCTGTTGACGTACTGATCGGCGACGGCACCGGACACCTCTTTGCCCACGAACTCTGATCTGGGCTTTCCGGGCGGTTTCTTCTCCCCGTTCAGATCCGGTGGGCTTGCCACCCATTCGGTGGCCTTGAACACCCCCACGCAGACCCCGTCGATCACCGCGAGGACGTAGTCCGCTCGTCTCGCCCTGTCACGGCTCAGTATCCAGCTACGACGGACGGCCTCGTACACGCTGCCGTGCTCGGGATCGTCCACGGTCTCCCACTTTGTCTTGATGAGCAGCAGCCTGTGCTTCGGGTCGATCTTCATGGGTTTGGAAGCGTACATGGCCTCGATCTCCTCAACCTTCTTTGCTCCATGCTCGACGCCGTGCCCGCTCACCTGGTTCGTCAAGTACGAGTACGCGTCGATCAGCGCCGCCTCGACCTCAAGGGCGGTCTTTTCGTTCATTCCGTGGCGGTGCACGACGTGTCCTACTTCACCGCCCTCCTCCAGTATCCTTCGGATGGTATCCTGCTTGGTGCTCTCGTGGGTCTCACCTCGTTTCAGCTTCAGTTCGCCGTTGGCGTGGGCAAACACGCGGTTGCCCTGTCCCTTGCCGACGTAAAAGGTTCCCTGCTTATCCTTGGGATCGATGAGCCGGTAGACGTAGTGATCGAGCCTTCTGCTCACTCCCGGTGAGAATCGTTTCATGTCCGCTCTCCCGTGCCGTTGTCACACGGCGCCGGCGGGTGCCGGGCCGTTGCAATCGACAGCGCGTAGAGCGATGAAGCCCCGCCTATTCGCCGGGCGCCGGTGATCGGCCGGCACCCTCGTCCTGTGGCTGTTCTATTCGGCGGGCGACCCGACTCGGCGGGACGCACTGTCGATTGCGGGCGGGAGCGTAGGGAGGGGCCGTCGGGCCGTCAAGCCGTCGCGCCGACGACGATAAATAGGCTCATGCGCCGCGACTTCAAGGATCAGTTTCCCCGTGACGGTTCGTTCTGGTGCCGGACCTGCGGCAACTGGAAGCGGACCGGAAGGGTGCCGGAGGACGAGAACGAGGGCGAGGGGACGTGCTCCGTCGATGGCCGGATCACCCCCGCGTCCCACGGTTGCCCCCTACACACCCACCGCTGGAGCATCAGGGGAGTGACGCGGGGCTAGGGGAACGGAGCGGGAACAGGCCTCGGAGTCAATAGTAGGTTATAATCCCGTTTTCGTTTTCCGCGTGGCATCCAGAGGTCATGCTCGTAGAACCCGCCGCATTGCCGGGCATCGGGCCTATGGCGAACATTTTCGACGGTTTTGTCGTCGACGTCTGGGGCGTCGTTCACGATGGCCTCCGGCTCTATCCCGGCGCAACGGAAGCACTCGACCGGTTGGCCGAAAGGGGCAAGAAGGTCGTGTTCCTTACGAACGCCCCGAGGCGGGCCTGGGAGGTTGCACGGATGCTGGAACGGCTCGGCCTGCCGGAACGCCACCGCCGCAGCATCGTCTCCTCCGGCGAATCCACACATGCCGCGCTCGCCCGGCGCGCCGATCCTTTCCATGCGGCGCTCGGGCGGCGTTGCTTGGTGCTCGGAGACATGGCGGGCAGCGACATCCTCGCGGGTCTCGATCTGGAGAGGGTGGAAGCCTTCGAGGAAGCGGAATTCATCGTCAATATCGGCCCTTGGCGCCCGCAGGAATCGATGGCCGAGTACGAGGACGATCTCGCACGGGCAGCGGGGTTGGGGCTTCCCATGGTCTGCGCAAATCCCGATCTCAGCGTGATGCAGGGCGATTCGGAACTGCTGTGCGCGGGCGCACTGGCTGCCCGCTACGACATGTTGGGCGGCAAGGTTGTCTATCACGGCAAGCCCCATCCGGCGATCTATGCCGCTTGCCTCGCGGAACTCGGCTCGCCGCCGTGCAGCCGGGTCGTGGCGATCGGCGACTCGCTTGCGACCGACATCAGGGGAGCGGAGGCGGCCGGGCTCGCATCTGCGCTCGTGTTGGGCGGACTGCACGCCGGCGAACTCGAAAACGGCCGACGGTCCCTGGCGGCCCTTTGCGAGGCCCATCGGACCGCACCGACCTACACGCTGCCCGGCCTGGTCTGGTAACCGGGCCAGGCGTTTCCGGATCTCGTCGTCGGAAGTCCCGTGCCAGCACTGCTACTCACCGTGTTCGTCGACCTGATCGGCTTCGGTATCGTTCTTCCCCTGCAGCCGTTTTACGCCCAGGCCTTCGGCGCGAGCCCCGGGACGGTGACGCTGGTCGCCGCAAGCTACACCGCCGCGCAGTTCGCCTTCGCTCCGATCTGGGGCCGCATCAGCGACCGCATCGGCCGCAAGCCGGTGTTGGTCGGAACCTCGTTCGGAGCCTGTATCGGCTATATCTGGCTCGCCCATACCGACACGCTCGCGGGCCTGTTCATGGCGCGGGCGTTCGGCGGCGTCATGGCAGGGAACATCGGCATCGCGCATGCCTATGTCGCGGACCTCGTCGGACCCGATCGCCGGGCGGCCGCGATGGGCCGGGTCGGTGCGGCCGCAGGCCTCGGCTTCGTCGTCGGACCCGCGGTGGGCGGGCTGCTGGCGGGGCCGGACCCGCTGAAGGGCGGTTTCGTCCTTCCCTTCGCGTTCGCCGCCGCGGCCGCGATGCTCGCTTGCCTGCTCTGCATCGTCCTGCTGCGCGAGACCGTGACACGCGGGCAGCGTGCCGGGGCGCGAACGGCCTCCGCCGCCAGGACGTGGCGCCGCGCGGGTGAAGCCGGGATCGCGCCGCTTCTCCTGCTGGTCTTTTCCAGCCCCTTCGTCTTCGCCGGGATCGAGACGGTGTTCGCCCTGTGGTCGGAATCCCGCTTCGGCTGGGGCCCGACCCGGAACGGCTACATGTACACTTTCATGGGCGCGGTCGCCGTGCTGGTCCAGGGTGTTGCGGTCGGCCCGATCACACGCCGCACGGGCGAGCGCTACGCGGTCGCAGCAGGCGCCGGCGCAACGACGGCAGGCTGCCTGGTCCTGTCGGCCGCCGGCGGCACGCCGGCCGTCATGCTCGGACTCGGGCTCATGGTTACCGGGGTGTCGGTCTGCGGACCCGCCCTGTCATCGCTGATCTCGCAGCAAGCGCGGCCGCATGAACGCGGCGCGCTGCTGGGCATCTCGCAATCCTCGGCCGGGTTGGGGCGGATCCTCGGGCCGGCGCTCAGCGGTTCGATCTTTGCCGGGCTGGGACAGGACTGGCCGTTCCTTCTCGGGGCGGCGGTAATGCTTGTCGCCGCCCTGCTGGCGCTCGGACTCGCCCGCTCCAGCCGCCGCGTGAATCGCACGCCTTGACGAAACTGTGTGCAGGCGACTAAAAACCGGCCTCTTTCGAACGGGGTGCAAACGATGGCGCGACGTTGCGGCGTGACGGGAACAGGCGTGCTGACCGGAAACAATGTCAGCCATGCGAACAACAAGACTAGGCGGCGGTTCCTGCCGAACCTGCAACAGACCTCGCTGTTGTCGGATGCGCTCGGTATGCCGGTGCGGCTGCGGCTGACGGCGCGGACGATCCGCACCATCGAACACAATGGCGGACTCGACGCCTACCTTCTCGGAACCCCGGACGTGAAACTCACCGAGGACGCGCGCCGGATCAAGCGCCGGATCAGGAAAGCCGGCGCGGCATCCGCTGGCTGAAGCGCACGGGCGATCAGGCGACCAGTCGCTCGCCGACACCGGCGCGCGCGCCGCGCCGACCGCCGAGGTCCTCCTCGAACAGTTCCGTCAACCGGTCCATCATGGTGCCGCCGAGTTGTTCGGCGTCCATGATCGTGACGGCCCGGTGGTAATAGCGGGTCACGTCGTGACCGATGCCGATCGCCGTCAATTCGACGGACGACTGGCCCTCGATCCAGGCGATCACGTCGCGCAGGTGCCGTTCGAGATAGTTCCCGGGATTGACCGATAACGTCGAATCGTCGACCGGGGCGCCATCGGAAATCACCATCAGGATACGCCGCTGCTCGGGCCGGGCGATCAGCCTCTGATGCGCCCACAGCAGCGCCTCGCCGTCGATGTTTTCCTTCAACAGTCCTTCGCGCAGCATCAGCCCCAGCGACTTTCGCGCCCGGCGCCACGGCGCATCGGCGCCCTTGTAGACAATGTGGCGAAGATCGTTGAGTCGGCCGGGGTTGGGCGTCTTGCCGTCGGCGAGCCATTTCTCGCGCGCCTGCCCGCCCTTCCAGGCGCGGGTCGTGAAACCAAGGATCTCGACCTTGACGCCGCAGCGTTCCAGCGTGCGCGCGAGGATATCGGCGCTCATCGCCGCCACCGTGATCGGCCGGCCGCGCATTGACCCCGAATTATCGATCAGCAGAGAGACGACGGTGTCGCGGAACTCGGTCTGTTTCTCGAGCTTGTAGCTGAGCGGGTGAAGGGGGTTGACCACCACCCGGGCGAGCCGCCCGGCGTCGAGCAACCCCTCCTCAAGGTCGAAATCCCACGACCGTGATTGCTGGGCGAGGAGGCGCCGCTGCAGCCGGTTGGCGAGCCTCGCAATGATTCCCTGGAGGTGGGCAAGCTGCTGGTCGAGATGCTGGCGCAGCCGGCCGAGTTCGTCGGCATCGCACAGTTCCTCGGCGTCGACCACCTCGTCGAACTCGACCGAGTAAGGGCGGTATGCGGGCTGGCGGGCTCCGTCGGGAAGCAGACCGTCGGCGCGGCGGCGCTGGGCCCGCTCGCCTTCCTCGTCTCCGGCCCCCGGCATCATCTCGTCCTGGACCTGCTCGGTTGCCGCGTCCTCGTCGTCCTCGCCCTCGCCGTCCTCCATTTCGGACGACGGCGCGCCTTCCATCTCGTCGGCCGCACCCTCCATCTCGGCCGCTTCTGCGTCCTCGCTCTCGGAGTCCGAATCTTCGCTGTCTTCACCCTGGTCGGACGCCTCGCTTTCGCCCTCACCCGGTTCCTCGTCGAGCAGATCGAGATCGTAGAGCAACTTGTTGAGCGAGCGCGCGAAGGCTTCCTGGTCGCGGAGGGCCGTCTGAAGAGCCGCGAGATCGGCGTCGATCCTGTCGTCGAGTTGCTCCCGCCACAGGTCCGCCAGCGGCCGCGCGGCCTCGGGCAACGGTCGGCCGGACCATTTCTCCCGCGCCATCGCGCCGATGGCCTCGGCGATCGGCGCATCCTCGATATTGGTAATCCGGGCATACCCGCGGGATTGGCAGCGCCCGGCGAGAGCAGCGTCGAGATTGGCCGCGACGCCGGCCATCCATTCGGCGCCGATCGTCTCCACCCGGACCTGTTCCAGGGATTCGAACACTGCCCGTGCGGTCTCGCCGGCCGGGGCGCGGCGGGCGTGGAGCTCGCTGTCGTGGTGACGGAGCTTGAGCGCCATCGCATCGGCCTCGCCGCGCAGCTGGGAGACTTCACCGTCGGGCAGGTCGCGCGAAGGCACCGGCAGGCGGGCCTGGGCTTCGACCAGACGGGGCTCGGCGCCGAAGTTGACCGTTACATCTTCGCGCCGGGCGATCGCGCGCATCGCAGCGCCGGTGACCCGGCGGAACGACTCGATCGGCGAATCGACTGCGGGAGAACTCATTCGTCGGACGCCCGAACCCTAACCCTGCCCGGGCTTGACCGCGGCCTCCGGAAGGTCTTCCCCCATGCAGCGCTGGTAATACTCGGCCACGGCGGGCCGTTCCAGCTCATCGCATTTGTTGAGGAAGGTCATCCGGAAAGCGGTCGCGATATCCTCGAACAGGCGGCTGTTCTCGGCCCAGGTGATAACGGTTCGGGGAGACATCACGGTCGAAATATCGCCGTTCATGAACCCGGCCCGGGTCATGTCGGCGACCGAGACCATGGCGCTGATCGTCTTGCGCCCCCCCTCGTCGTCATAATCGGGCACCTTCGAGAGAACGATTTCCTCCTCGTCCTCCCGCGGCAGATAGTTGAGGGTGGCAACAAGGTTCCAGCGGTCAAGCTGGCCCTGGTTGATCTGCTGGGTGCCGTGGTAGAGGCCGGTGGTATCGCCGAGCCCGACCGTGTTGGCGGTCGCCAGCAGCCGGAACGCCGGATGGGGGCGGATCACGCGGTTCTGATCCAACAGGGTCATCTTGCCATCGACTTCGAGCACGCGCTGGATGACGAACATCACATCGGGGCGCCCGGCATCGTACTCATCGAAAACCAGCGCACAGGGGCTTTGCAAAGCCCATGGAAGAATGCCTTCGCGGAACTCCGTCACCTGCTTGCCGTCGCGCAGCACGATGGCGTCCTTGCCGATCAGGTCGATGCGGCTGATATGGCTGTCGAGATTGACCCGGATGCACGGCCAGTTGAGGCGCGCCGCCACCTGCTCGATATGGGTCGACTTGCCGGTCCCGTGGTAGCCCTGGATCAACAGCCTGCGATTGTGCTTGAGGGCCACCAAAATCGCCAACGTGGTGTCGTGGTCGAAACAGTAGCTTTCGTCGAGGTCCGGCACGTGGTCCGACGGCGCAGCGCTGAACGCCGGAACCTGCAAGTCGGTGTCCAGTCCGAACAACTGGCGAACGGAGACAGTCATGTCGGGCATCATGGGCCCGGCTCCGTTGGCTCCGTTACTCTTCTCAGGTGACATATACCGTTTATCCCTGGTGAAATTTG
This sequence comes from Alphaproteobacteria bacterium, assembly GCA_965200535.1. Lineage (GTDB taxonomy): Bacteria > Pseudomonadota > Alphaproteobacteria > MPNO01 > MPNO01 > MPNO01. The sequence goes on from CBDAUF010000001.1 coordinate 405,502, forward strand.
GCGTGAAGACGGTCAGAGGGTGCGCGCGGCGCCGAGCGTTCGGTACGCGTCGTTGACCAGCTTGAGGCGTTCCTCCGCGTGCTTGTCTCCACCGTTGACGTCGGGATGCAACTGCTTGACCAGTTCCTTGTAGCGCAGTTTCACCCGTTCCACCGTCACCGGCAGACTCAAATCCATCACATCGAGCGCCAGCCGTTCGGCCGGATCGACCGCGACGAGGCGTTCGCCCCCGTCACGCGCCCCGCCGCACGCGCTACTCCGTCCGCCAGAAAACAGGGCGAAGGGGTCGCGCAGATCGACGCGGCCGTCCGGGCGCCCGGTCCCGAAGGGCCAGGAAGGACGCCGCCATGTGGTGTCGGCACGAATGTGGGCCTCGATCTCGGCCACGCCCATGCCTGCGTAGTAGTCCCAAGCCTTGTTGTACGCGCGGACATGCTCGAGACACAACCAAATATAATCCGACAAGCATTCGCGCGAACGCGGGGCGCGGTACTTCGCCGTCGACTGGCAGCCAGCCACTGCGCACGGCCGCGCCTCGCACCCGGCCTCGCCTTGGACAGAAGCATTGCGGCCCGCCTTCATGGGGGGCAGTATGCGGTTGGTGACAGGGTCGGGCAAGCGCGGCCGGAACGGCGGTGAAGCGATCATGAGTGTGGCCGAAACCATCCGTGAAAAGCTCGAGGAGGCGTTTCGTCCCACCCGTCTCCAGATAATCGACCAATCCCACCTTCATCTCGGCCACGCCGGTGCGCCGGAGGGGGGTGAAAGCCATTTTCGGGTCGAGATCGCCGCCGCCGCCTTCGCCGGGTGGAGCCGGGTGGAGCGTCAGCGGATGATCTATGCCTGCCTCGCCGATGAACTTGCCGGCCCGGTGCATGCGCTGTCGGTCGCTGCCAGCGTCCCGGCCGAAACATCTGAATAGGGAGATGAAGCAATGAACCGCAAGATAACGGGCCTGTTGGCCGGGGCACTGTCGGCGGCGATCTGGCTGACCCCGCCGGCATCGGCCGAGACAGTGCTCAAATTCGCGAGCTTCGTTCCGCCGCAATACATTCTTCACAAGCCGATCTTCGTCAAACTCGCCGATGACTTGGCCAAGGCGACCGAGAACAAGGTCAAGATCAAGATCTACGCTGCCGGCGCGCTCGGGAAAGGTCCTGTCGAGCAATACCAGCGCGCGGTGCGGCGGATCGCGGAAATCTCGTACGGCCTGCCCGGTTATACCTCGCCGGTGTTCCCCAAGACGCTGCTGATCGAATTGCCCGGGGTCACGCAGGGGCATCAGGACGCGACGCGCAAGCTGTGGAAGGTGATGGACGCGCACCTGCGCGACGAGTTCAAGCGCACCCGCCCGCTCGCCCTTTTTGTGACGCCGCCGGCTGTCCTGATGATGCGCGACAAGCCTGTCCGGACGCTCGCCGATCTCAAGGGGCTCAAGATCCGGGTCGCCTCGAAGTCGGCAGCAGCGGTCATCTCGTCGTATGGCGCGACGCCGGTGCAGATGCCGGCGACCAAGGTCTACACATCGATGAGCACCGGCGTGGTGGACGGCGCGTTGATGGGCTCGGATTCGCTCCTCATCTTCAAGCTGATCGAGCCCACGAAGTTCGTTACCACCGGCCTGCCGGAGATGCCGACCACGATCTTCATGGTGATGAACCAGCAGGCCTATAGCGAACTCTCGCCCGATAACCGGGCAGCGCTCGACAAGCTTACCGGGCTCGATATCAGCCTGCGGTCGGCGGCCGGCCTCGCGAAATTCGGCCAGATCGCGCTGACCAAGTTCGGTGGGCTGCCGGGCAAGCAGATCGTGCAGCTGTCGCCCGACGCGCGCGACGCGTTCGACAAGCGCGCCGCGGCTGCGACGGCGGGCGTTCTGAAGGAGCTCGACGGCAAGGGACTCCCGGCGAGCGCTGTCGTCGCGGCAATGAAGAAATAACGGCGGGCGCTCGGCAACCGCTCCAGGCGGGACGCTGTTGAAGGCACTGGACAATGTCTGCGGCGGGCTCGCGGTCGCCGCCGGCCTCATCCTCGTCGCGCTGATCGGGTTGACCTTCGCCGACGTCATCCTGCGCTATGTCTTCGCCGCGCCGATCCTGGGCGCCAAGGATTTGCTGGAGATGGGGATGGTGACGGTTGTCGCCCTCGCCTTCCCCTTCACCTGGCGGATCGGCGGTCACATCGTGGTCGATCTGCTCCCGCAGTACGGGATCGCGGTGCTCGATCGGGCGCGCGACACCGCCGTGCGGTCGATCGGGATCTTCATCTTCGTCCTTCTCGCCTGGCACGCCTGGCTGCGAGCCGACGACGCGGCGTTGTTCAACGAAGCGACCAACATGATCGCGCTGCCGTTCCAGCCGTTCTTCTGGATCCTGTCGGCGGCGGCTTCCTTTCAGGCGCTGGTCCTGGCGGCGGAGGTCGTTCTCGCCGCGGGCGGGTGGCCGCTCCGCTTTCGGGCGGGCTGGGCCGCGGACGGCTCCGACGGCGCCTGATGGACCCGACGCTTCTCGGCGTTCTCGGCCTCGGCCTCCTTGTTGTCCTGATGAGCCAGCGCGTGCCCGTCGCGCTCGCCATGACGGTGGTCGGATTCGCCGGCCTCGCGGTGCTGAACAGCTGGCCCGCCGCGCTCGCAACCCTGGTGACCGAGACGTGGAGCACGCTGATCTTCTACGAGCTCACCGTCATCCCGTTCTTCGTCCTGATGGGCAACGTCGCGAGTGCCTGCGGTATGAGCAGAGACCTCTACAACGCGGCCAACGCATGGGTCGGCTGGATGCGCGGCGGGCTCGCCCACGGCACGGTGCTGGGGTGCACCGGGTTCGCCGCCCTTTCGGGGTCGTCGGTGGCCTCCGCGCTCACCATCGGCCGCGTCGCCCTGCCCGAGATGGCGCGCTTCGGCTACGACCGCAAGCTGGCCGCCGGCGCGGTCGCGGCGGGCGGGACCCTCGGCATCCTTATCCCCCCGTCCACCGGGTTCGTGATCTACGCCATCCTGACCGAGGAATCGATCGGCCGGCTGTTCCTCGCCGGGGTCATTCCGGGCATCCTTCTGGCCGCGATCTTTCTGGTCGCGATCTTCATCCAGATCGCGCTCAAACCCGAGATCGGCCCGGCCGCCCAACGCCGCGACTGGGCGGAGAAGTGCCGGTCTCTCGGCCGAGGACTCGCGATCATCCTGATCATCGTCGTCTCGATCGGCGGCATCTACGGCGGCATCTTCACCCCGGTGGAAGCCGCCGCCGTCGGCGCGGTTCTGGCAATCCTGTTCGCGCTGCGCCGCGGCGCGCTGACCGGGCGCGCAGCCAGCGCGGTGCTGCTCAACACGGTGAGCACGACGGCGATGATCTACTTCATCATCCTCGGCGCGGCAGTCTTCTCGCCCTTTCTCGCCCTGACCCAGATCCCGGAAACGCTCGCCGCCGCGCTCAAGGCGCTCGAACTCGGGCCGGTCACCCTGCTCGCGATCATTTTGCTCGCATTCATTGCCCTTGGCACATTTCTCGACGGGTTTGCGATGATGGTGCTGATCCTGCCGATCGTCTTGCCCATCATCGAGCAATCGGAGCTGCCCGCCTTCCTCGGGATGCGGCCCGATTCGAGCGATCTCAGGGTCTGGTTCGGCGTGGTCATGGTCATCATCCTCGAAATGGCGCTGATCAGTCCGCCGGTCGGGATGAACGTCTTCGTTGTCAAAGGCGTCGCGCGCGATGTCCCGATACGCGACATCTATGTCGGCATCCTGCCTTTCTGGGCGGCGATGATGGTCTGTCTGGCGATCCTCGTCGCCTTCCCCGGGCTGTCGCTGTTCCTGCCGAATACAATGCTGAACTGAGCCCCGACCGGTGCGACCGTCCGTCCGCCGCCGGCGGCCGCCAATGCCGGCATGGGTGCGGCTTTCGATCGGCGGCGCGGCGACGCTCCTGGTCGGCATGGGGATCGGCCGGTTTTCCTATACACCGCTTCTCCCCGCCCTAATCGACGAGGGCTGGCTGAGTTCGGCGGAAGCCGGGGCGGTGGCCGCATTCAATCTCGCCGGCTACCTGACCGGCGCTCTCGCCGCGCCCTGGCTGCGGCGCCGCGTCGGCGAAGCGGCGCTGCTGCGCGCCTGCCTGTGGGTCACGCTCATCTGCCTGGCCGCGAGCATCGCCCCGGCGGGGGCCGCCTGGCTCGCGTTATGGCGCGGAGTGGCGGGGATCACCATGGGCGTGATGATGATCTACGCGCTTGCGATCGTTACCCGCGAAGCCCCGCCCGAAAGACTCGGTGCAGCGACGGGGATCGTCTTTACCGGAGTCGGTGTCGCGATTCTGGGTTCGGGCGTGCTCGTACCGGTGCTCCTCGAATACGGCCTCGTCGCGGCGTGGGCCGGGCTTGCGCTGTTCGGAGCAGGAGGGCTTGCGGTCGCCCTCTGGGGATGGCGTACCGCCGCGCCGGAGGAGGCGCCGCCAGTGTCCCGGCGGCCTCGGCGCTTCCGTTTCCGCCCGGCCGCCTTGCGCCTGATCGCGGCCCAGAGCCTGTTCGGGATCGGGCTCCTGCCCCACAGCATCTACTGGGTCGACTACCTCGTGCGCGGGCTGGGCGGGAGCATCGGCGCGGGCGGTTTGCACTGGGTTCTGTTCGGGCTCGGGGCGATGACCGGAACCTTTCTCTGGGGGCGGCTCGCCGACCGGCTCGGACACCGCGCCACCCTGGTGTTGGTCATGGCGAGCCTCGCCGTGGGCGTCGCATTTCCCGCGATCCTTCCGCACGGCTGGGTGCTGGTCTTCTCGTCTCTGGTGGTCGGCGCGCAGCCCGGATTTTCCGCGGTCGTTTCCGGCCGGGTGCACCAGATCGTGGGTCCCGCCGAAATGCCGCCCCTCTGGCGCGCAATGGCGCTGGTGGGGGGCGTTGCCCAGGTCGTCGGCGGCTATCTGCTGGTGGCGCTCTTCGAAATCAGCGGAAGCCATGTCCCGGTCTTCCTGATCGGCGGAACGGCGATGGCCGTGGGGGCGCTCCTTGTCGTCAACCTGAAGGCGGAAACATCGGGCCGGACGGGCAACTGAACGGTGCTCCGACACTTCCCCGGGATCGGCGTTCCGGGCTTGCCGATAATGCATGACAGGGACGGGGTCATGTCCTTATGGTCCTCTCGAAATCGGCGAACCACGAACAGGGAGACCCAGTCGATGAAACATGCGTTGCCAACCGGCGTCATTGGCGCCGCCGCCGTTCTGGCGGTGCTGGCCGCTCCGGCAGGAGCAGCGGAGTCGACCGTCAAGCTCGTCTCGATGCTGTCCAAGAAAACCCCGATTGGCCAGTCATTTGACGGGTTCATCACCCGGTTGAACAAAAAGCTCGCCGGGGAGTTCCGCATCGACTGGCGCGGCGGACCGGAGGTCGTGCCCCAGTTCAAGCAGCCCAACGCGGTGCGCCTAGGCTCGGTGGACGCAACCCTGACCAGCCCGAGTTACGCTAACGGAATCCTCAACGTCTCCGGCGCGGCCAACTACTCGAACAAGACGTACGAGGAGATCAAGCCCACCGGCTATCACGACTACATGGCCGAACTTCACGCCGGCAAGGGGCTGATTTATGTCGGCGAACTGCCGGTCTCGAAACTGCGCTTCCACTTCTTTCTGCGCGATTCGATAAAAACGGTCGCGGACCTCCAGAACAAGAAGATCCGGGTCTTCCCGGCAATCGCACCGGCGGTCGCCGCGCTCGGCGCCTCGCCGCTAGTGCTGCCGATGACGGAGATTTACACCGCGATGGAGCGCGGCATCGTCAAGGGGTTCGTTACCGGCGCGACGGGGACAGCGCGGCAGTACAAGGGGCTGCTGGGCGCCTATGTCGAACCCGGCTTCTACCGAGCGACGTTTCACTTCCTGGTAAACCCGCGCGCGTGGGCAAAGATCCCGGCCGGAACGCGCGCCAAGGTGGTCGATTTCGTGCGCAATGTCGATCCGCCGGCCTACGAGGCAAGCTGGGACAAGCGGCTCAGCAGCGGCTATGCCGATCTCAAGGAAACCGGTGTAAAGGCCGTCCGGTTCTCGCCCGACGAAGAGAAAAAGTTCTCGAAGGTGGTCCTCGAGGCGGCATGGGCAGCAGTGCGCAAGAAGGCTCCGGAAGAAGGTAAGCGTCTGCAATCCATGCTGATGAAATAGGCGGTCTGCACGGATCGGCCGGCTCGGGATCGGCGCAGCCGGCCTCGCCTGGGCTCCAGACGTTATGCGCGATACGCTGATCCGGGCGGCCAGGTGCTTCGACGGTCTGAACAGGGCGCTCGCTGCGGTTGCCTGCGCCCTGTTCGTCGGCGTCGCGCTCGCCATCTGCGCCGAGATCGTTACCCGCGCGGCGATCGACGTTTCCAATCCCTGGCTCGTCGAGATAAGCGAGATCGCGCTTCTCTACATCACCTTCCTGGCGGCGGCCTGGGTGCTGGGCAACGACAAGCACGTGGCGCTCGACTTGCTGCTCAACCACCTGACCGACCGCGCCGCCCGGCGTCTGCATCTCGCGCTCGCCCTGGTCGCCGCCGCCGCGTGCTTCATCGTCGTATGGTTCGGGATCGCCACGGTCGTGGATCAGTACCGGAACGACATCCGGGAGCCCACGATCATGGCGCCGATGACGTACTGGATCACCGCCGTGGTACCGTTTGGCTTCACCCTGCTCGGGATCCAGTTCCTGCGAAGGGGGGTGCGCGCCGCTCTCGGTCTCTCGCTTGCGGCGGGGCCGCGCTGAGGCGTGTCGGTTTCGCGCGGTCAGATCCCGTTCCGGCGGTCCCGGAAAACGGTTTAGGCGCCGGAACCGACGTCGATGGAATGGTACGAGGCCTTTCTGGTCATCATGGGCGGCCTGTTCGCCCTGATGTTCATCGGCATGCCGGTGGCGTTCGCGTTCCTCGTCGTCAACCTGGTCGGCGCGTTCTTCTTCTTCGGCGGCGCACCGGGCATGCTGCAGTTGATCATCCAGATCTCCGAATCCCTCACCACCTTCACCCTCGTGCCGGTCGCCCTCTTTCTCCTGATGGGCGAGATCATGTTTCACTCGGGGATCGGGTTCGACCTTCTCGACACTCTCGACAAGTGGTTCGGCCGGTTGCGCGGGCGGCTGGCGCTGATGGCGGTGGGCGGCGGCGTACTGTTCTCGGCGCTTACCGGGAACAGCATGGGCAGCATCGCGCTGCTCGGATCCACGCTGGTGCCGGAGATGGAGCGGCGCGGTTACCGCAAGCCGATGTCGCTCGGCCCGATTCTCGGAAGCGGCGGTCTCGCCATCATGATTCCACCGAGCGGCCTTGCGGTGCTGCTCGGCGTCATCGCCGAACTCTCCATCGGCCAGATCCTCGTCGCCATCATCATACCCGGCATCATCATGGCGGCGCTCTACGCCTGCTACATCGTCGGCCGCTGCGTTATCGACCCCGGGGTTGCACCGGCTTTCGAGGTCGAGCGAATCCCCTGGTCGGTCAAGCTGCGCGCGGGTGCGATTCACATCTTTCCGGTCGGCTTCATCATCTTCATGGTGGTGGGCGTGATCTTCGTCGGACTGGCGACCCCGAGCGAGTCGGCTGCATCCGGAGCGTTCGCCACCTTTCTGCTCGCGGTCGCCCGCGGCCGCATGAACTGGACCATCTTCCGGAAGGCGGCCGTGGGAAGCCTCGAGATATCGGTCATGCTGCTCTTGATCATCTCGGGGGCGCTGGCGTTCACGCAGATGCTCGCGTTCACCGGGGCGACCGAGGGGCTGGTGAACCTGGTTCTCGGGATCGATGCGGGCCCGATTGCGGTTGTCATGCTGATGATCGTGACCGTCATCGGGCTCGGGATGGTGATGGGGCCGGTACCGATCATGCTGGTCACGCTGCCGGTTTTCGTGCCCGTGGTGCAGCAACTCGGCTACGACCCTATCTGGTTCGCCGTCTTGTACCTGATCGCGATCGAGACGGGCTCGACCTCGCCGCCTTTCGGCGCCGGGCTCTTCGTCATGAAGGGCGTCGCACCCGCGGGAACGACGATGAACGAGATTTACCGGGCGGCCATTCCGTTCCTAGTTTGCGACGTGATCGCCATCCTCATCGTGCTCGCCTTTCCCGCCATCGTCGCCTGGCCGCTCGCGCAAATGTTCTGAGGTGTCGCAAATGTATGTCACCATGCTGGGCACCGGAGCGCCGCTGCCCGATCCCGACCGGGCGCAGTCCGGGATTCTCGTCACCCTGGAAAACGGCGCCCGCTACATGTTCGACTGCGGCAACGGCACGGTGCGCAACATGGTCGCCGCCAACGCCAGCCCGGCCGAGGTGAAGGCGGTCTTCCTCACCCATCTTCACCACGACCACATCTGCGATTTCCCGTTGTTTGCCATCGCCGGCTGGATGTGGGACCGGCCCGACGCACCTATCGTGCTCGGCCCCAAAGGGACGGGGCATTTCTGCAAGATGCTGTTCGAGGGCGGAGCTTTCGATGCCGATTTTCGGGCACGAAGCGCCTATCCGCTCCGGCAGCAAAACTTGGCCGCCATGCGGCCCGACGTGCGGGAAGTCCAGCCCGGCCTGGCCTACGAAGACGACGATGTCAGGATCTACTGCGATTTCGTCGAGCATATCCCGCGCGAGATCAGCGAGTGCTTCGGGATACGCTTGGAGGCGGAAGGCAAGGCCGTTGCCTTTTCCGGCGACACTGCGCCTTGCGAATCGGTCGTCCGTCTTGCCCATCGCGCGGACGTGCTGATTCACGAATGCACGTTTCCCCAGTCCTTTGTCGAGTTTCGCGCACGGACCGGGGTCGGCACCTTCGCCCACACCCCGCCGGAGGCGCTCGGAAAGATTGCTCGCGAGGCGGATGTAAAGCTGCTCGTCGCGACCCATTTCGGACATTTCGAATCAACCAACACCGTGATCCGCAGCGCATCCACAAACCACTACCCGGTGGAGCTCATGGGGCCGCACCTCATGGACGAGGTGGTGCGCGACATTCGCAAGCACTATTCGGGACCGCTCATGACCGCATATGATCTGATGCGGGTGAACCTGTAGGGCAAACCGGCTTACCGCCGGGCGCGGCGAGACGCCCTGGCGTCACAGAGCGCCGTGCGCCCCGGAACTTTCGGGAGACATCGAGATGAGATACCTGGCCACAGCCGTAATCGCCGCCACCGCTGTCGCGTCCGGCGCTTCGGCGCAAACCGTCAGCATCGGCACCAATCCACAAGGCTCGCTCGCCTACACTACCGGAGCCGGCGTTGCCAAGGTCGCGATCGAGGACGCCGGGGTGAAGATGCGCGTCGTGCCGCAAGGCGGTCCGGTGGTGACGCTGCCGCTCCTCAACGACGGCGAGCTCGACTTCACGATATCGGTGAGTGTGGTGACCGCTTTCGCGACATCGGGCGGCGCCATGTTCAAGGGCCGCAAGCAGGAAAACGTCAGAGTTGTGGCCTCGCTGTTCCCGCTGGTGGTCGGCTGGTACGTGCGCGACGATTCGCCGATCAAGACCATCGCCGACCTCAAGGGCAAGCGGGTACCGTCGCGCTACACCAAGCAGAAAATCGCCGGTCTGTTCGCGCGGGCGCTTCTGGCAACCGCCGGCGTTACCATGAAGGACGTTGCCGGTGTGCCGGTGCCCAACGGTGTACGCGGCGTCCAGGATTTCTTGGAAGGCAAGGTCGATGCGGTGAACTTCTCGCTGTCCTCCGGCAAGACCCGCCAGGCCCACGCCGCCGTCGGCGGTATCCGCGTTCTTTCGGCCGAGATGAACGACCGGACCCAGGCCGTTCTCCGCAAGATCGCGCCGGGGGCAGTACTCGGGACGATCCAGCCCTCGCCGGTCTACCCCGGCGTCAAGGGTCCGACCAACACCCTGATCGCGCCCTTTATCGTGAACGCCAGCACGAAGACGCCGGACGAGACCGTCTACAAGGTCGTAAAGGCGCTGTATGCGAACCAGGCCAAGCTGGTCACCGCGCACAAGTCGTTCGGCGGATTCGATCCCGCCAAGATCAACCGAGACCTCGGCCTGCCCTATCACCCGGGCGCGCAGAAATTCTTCAAGGAAGCCGGTCTGATGTAGCTGGCCCGGCCGGCGCCGAAGGGGATGGCGGAGGCCGAACGGACGGGAGGCGAGGCGCGGGCGACGTGGACCGTCCGCGTTCTCGGCGCGTGGCTCGGCGGGCTGCTCACGGCCGGAGCGCTCGCCGAAGCGGCCGACCTCTACCGCATCGTCGGGTTGGTCCTCTACAACGAGCAACGACTCGTGATGCTGCTCGGTATCGGCATCGCGACGCTGTTCGTCGTCAAACCGGCGCGCACCAAGACCGACCGGCTGCACGTGCCCTGGTATGACGGGCTTGCCGCTGTCGCGGGTGTGGTCGTCTGCGCCTATGTCGCGTGGGACTACGAACAAATCTTCGAGAACCTGCACTTTCGCCCTGCCGATGCGGTCGTCGCGAGCGTCCTGATCGTCGTTCTGGTGGCCGAAGGGCTCAGGCGAACGGCGGGCGGGGTGTTGTTCTGGTTCATGATCTTCTTCATTGCCTTCGGGCTGGTCGGCCACCTCGTGCCCGGCGCCTTCCAGGGACGGTCGGTCGATATCGACCGGATGTTCATCTATCTCGGCCTCGATTCGAACGGGTTGCTCGGTATCCCGCTCACGGTGTCAACGACGATCGTCATCGCCTTCATCTTTTTCGGCGTGCTGCTCGATTCGTCCGGCGGATCGCGCTTCTTCACCGATATTTCGACGGCGCTGATGGGCCGCTACCGCGGCGGTTCGGCCAAGATCGCGGTCACCGCCTCGTCGCTGTTCGGCTCGATCTCGGGCAGCGCGGTTTCCAACGTCGTCTCTACCGGGGTGATCACCATCCCTTTGATGCGCAAGGGCGGCTACCCGGCCCACGCCGCAGGCGCGATCGAAGCGGTGGCTTCCACCGGCGGTCAGTTGATGCCGCCGATGATGGGCGCGGCCGCCTTCGTGATGGCGGAATTCCTTCAGATCGGTTACCGCGAAGTGGTGCTGGCCGCCCTGCTTCCGGCGCTTCTCTACTATGTCGCCCTGTTCATTCAGGCCGATCTGTTTGCCGCACGCGGCGGCATCGCCCGGGTGGACGCCGCCTTGATCCCTGCGCGGCTGACGGTCCTGCGGGCCGGCTGGCCGTATATCGTCCCCTTCGCGGTGGTGATCCTCTGTCTGTTCCACTTCAACCTGCGACCGCACACCTCCGCGCTGTGGGCCGCGGGCAGCCTGATCCCCATCGGCCTGGTGCTCGGTTACAAGGGCGAGCGCATGAGCTGGCGCGCGGTTGCTGCCGCGCTCGGCAAGACGGGGGCGATCGTGGTGCAGATCGTCATGATCGGCGCCATGGCAGGGATCGTCATCGGTGTGCTCAATATCACCGGGCTGGGCTTCGCGCTGACCCAGGCAATCATCCAGGTCGCCGCGGGCAACCTGTTCCTGATTCTGATCCTGGCAGCGGCGATCTCGATCGTTCTCGGCATGGGAATGCCGACGCTCGGCGTCTATCTGCTGCTGGCAACGCTGGTCGCCCCGTCGATGATCGAGGTCGGGATCCGGCCGATGGCGGCGCACTTGTTCGCGCTCTATTTCGGCATGCTCTCGATGATTACCCCGCCCGTGGCGATCGCGGCTTTCGCCGCGGCCACAGTGGCAAACTCCGACCCCATCCGCACCGCCGGCGCAGCAGTGATGTTCGGCTGGTCTGCCTATGTGGTGCCGTTCCTGTTCGTTCTCTCGCCCGAACTGATGATGCAGGGCGGCACCATCGCCGTGGTTCACGCAGCGGCGGCTGCCGTGGCCGGCGTGTGGCTGGTTTCGGTCGGGGTGATCGGCTATTTCACCCGGCCGCTCCCGCCGGTCCGGCGGCTCGGCTTCTGCGCCTCGGGGTTCGCACTGCTGCTTCCGGCCGGCGCCTTCGCGGGAGCCGAGTGGACCGATGTCGGCGGCCTCGCGCTCGGAGTCTTGCTTGTCGGATACGAGGTCGTCGCGTCCCGTCGGACGGAGGTTCGACACACGGGTTAGCTCCCGCGTTTCAGGCAGCGGAAGCGCCCGGGTTTTGACAGCGCGGGCGCGCGGTCGATATGGTCCGATAAATCTTCCGGAGTGCAGGATGACCTCGCTCGGCAAGACGGAAATCGAGAGTCTGGTTGAAACCGGCCGGGTACACCGCCGGGTCTATACCGATCCGGAGATCTTCGCGGCCGAAATGGAGCGGATCTTCGGACGGGTCTGGGTCCTCGTCGGCCATGACAGCCAAGTGCCGGCTCTGGGCGACTGGGTGCGCGCCCGGATCGGCCTGCGCGACGTCGTGATGATCCGCGGCGCGGACGGTACAGTCCGCGTACTTCACAATCGCTGCCCACATCGTGGAATGGCCGTCTGCGTCCCCGCCAAGGGAAGCGGGCGCCGTCTCGTCTGTCCCTATCACGGCTGGGCTTTCGACACCGCCGGCAACCTTGTCGGCGTGCCCCAGCCGGACGGATACAATGGCGGGTTCGAGACGGGCGCCGCGCACCGTTCGATGGCGGCCGTTGCCCGGGTGGAGTCCCGTCGCGGCTTCGTCTTCGCCTCGCTCGCCGACAGCGGGCCGGCGCTCGACGACTTTCTCGGGGACATTTCGGACACCCTCGACAATTTCTGCGACCGGGCGCCGGAGGGCGAGGTCGAGATGGTCGGCGCACCGCTGCGCCAGACCTTTGCGGGAAACTGGAAGCTGCACATGGAAAACGCCGTCGACACCGTGCACCCGGGCTTCGTGCACCGGTCGTCGGTAGAGGCGGCGAAGAGCCATATCTCGACAACCGGTTCGACCGAAACCGCCGACCAGGCGATCCAGATGTTCAATGCCAACGGGTTCAGCCTGAAGGATTGGGATTCGATCGGGATTCACGGTTATGACGGCGGCCATGTGTTCATGGACGGATTCTACCGTGGCGGCATTATCGATCCCGACCGGAGAGACCCGGTCTTCGACGAATACAGGAAGCGGATGATCGCAGCCTACGGCGAGGAGAGGACGCACCGGATTTTCGCCCGCGAGACGTTCAACAACCTGATCTACCCCAATATCTCGATCAACACCCGGTTCCAGCAGTTGCGCGTGATCCGCCCGGTTGCGGTCGACCGCACGGACATCCACTCCTACGTATTTCGCCTCAAGGGCGCACCGGAGGAGATGTTCCAGACAGCGGTCAAGTTCGTCTCGACCGCCAACTCCCCCGCCTCGCCGGTGCTCGCCGACGATCTTGCGGTGTTCGAACAGTTGCAAATCGGCCTCAACAGCGAAGGCGTGGAGTGGGTCGACCTGTCGCGCCGTCTCGGGCGTGAGGAGACCTACGGCAATCGCGGCACCCGCGACAGAGCAACGAGCGAACTCCCCATGCGCACAATGCTGGGCGCGTGGCGCCGCTATATGGCAGCCGCATGAGCGGGACGGTCTCGTCCGCTGACAGCGTCGAGGCGTTGCTGGAACTCCGGCGCGTCGAGGAGTTTCTGTTCCACGAGGCGCGGCTGATCGACGAACGGCGGTTCGAGGACTGGCGCGACCTCTACACCGAGGACGGCGTCTACTGGGTGCCGGCGGAGCCGGGGCAGGACAATCCCGTCGATCGGCTGTCGATCTTCTACGAAAACCGCGCCTTGATGGACGTCCGCATCCGCCAACTCCGCCACAACGCGTTCTGGGCGCAGATTCCGCCGGTGCGGACGCGCCATGTGATCGGCAACGTGATGCTGGAAGAAGGCGGTGAGCGGCCGGAGGTCCGCACGCGCTCGTCCTTTGTGATGCTCGAATACCGCGACGACCGCCGCCGGGTGTTCGGCGGCGAGGCACGGCACCGGCTGCGGCCGTACTGCAACGGCTTCAGGATCGCCTGGAAGCGGGTCGACATCGTCGATTGCGACGGCACCCACGGCTTCATGTCGGTGCCGTTCTGATGGCCGGCGCCGCCCTCGTCGTCGGTGCGGGCGACGCGCTCGGCGGCGCGATCGCCGAGCGTTTCGCAGCGGGCGGCTTCCACGCCGTCCCCAGCCGGCGCAAGGCCGCGCCGCTCGGGGCGCTCGCCGCGCGTATCCGCGAGAGCGGAGGCGCGGTGACGCCCATCGCCTGCGATGCACGCGGCGAGGAAGCGGTGATCGCGATGTTCGACCGCATAGAAACAGAAATCGGTCCGGTCGAGGTCGCGGTCTTCAATGCTGGCGCCTGGCACAACGCACCGATTGCGGAAATGACTGCGCGCATTTACCGACAGGTCTGGGATACCGCCGCCTTCGCCGGCTTCCTCATGGGGCGCGAGGCGGCGCGGCGCATGGCCGGGCGCGGCTCCGGGACGATCATCTTCACCGGAGCGACCGCGAGCATCCGCGGCGGCAGCGGCTTCGCCGCGTTCGCCGGAGCCAAGTTCGCCCTGCGCGCCCTGGCGCAGGCAATGGCGCGCGAACTCGGCCCGATGGGAATTCACGTCGCCCATATCGTGGTCGATGGGCGGATCGATTCCGACGCTGTCCGCACCCGGTTCGCGGATGAAATCGCATCCATGGGCGAGGATGCAATGCTTGAGCCCGCCGCTATCGCCGAAGCCTTCTGGGCCGTTCACGCCCAACCGCGCAACGCCTGGACGTTCGAGACAGAAGTCCGGCCATGGACCGAACGCTGGTAGCCGCCGGCGCTAATTCGGGAGCGATCGCAGCAGCGCCCGGAGGACCGTAGCCGCGTTACTCGCAGCGAGCGTCATAAAGGTCTCCATCTGGTTCGCGCCCTCACCGCCGCCCGCAAGGTCCGAAAGGCTGCGGATGGCGACGAACGGCACATCGTTCGCGTAGGCCACGTGAGCCACGGCAGCGCTTTCCATGTCCAACACCTTGGCGTCGAACGTGTTCGATACGTATTCCCGGAACCTCGCATTATCGATGAACGCGCCGCCCGACACGCCGGAACCGCCGACAATGATTCTCGGCGCGCTGTCCAGACACTTGTTGGCCTCGGTGCACTGCCTGAGCTTGAGGCCCGCGACGGCCCGGCGGGCGTGCTCTAGAAGGGTAGTGTCGACGGAAAACCAGAAACGGGTCTCGGGCGCCTTCGCGTCGGCACGCTGCACGGTGACGGAACGCGGAAACATCATGCCGAAATTCTTGTAGGTGTACTCGAAAAACGGCGGTTTGTCCCATCCGCCGTCGACCTTTCGGGCGTACAGCGTCTCAAGATACTGCCCCCAGCGGTCCGCGATCACCACATCGCCGATGTTGAGCGCGGGATCCACAACACCGGCGATACCCGAAAAGACGATGCGGTCGATATTGAAGCGGTCCAGGGCAAGTTACACCGTCATCGACGCGTTGACGATGCTGATGCCGCTCAGAAACAGCACGACTTTCCGCCCCTCCAGCGTGCCGGTGGAAAATTTCACGCCGTTCTCGGTGTGTGCGGCCGAATCCCGAAGTTCGCTCTCGAGGACCGCCAGCTCAGGGGCAAAGGCTGAGATCACGGCAATGCGCGGGACGTCGTCGCGAACCTCGTGCGCGACCGCCGGCCCGGTCATACCCGCGGCCATCGCGGCTGCGACGGTGAAACCGGCAACAAGCCTTCGAAAACCCAATATCGTCATCGGTTCAACCTCCAAACCCGGTCGTCGAATTGCTCGCAATATCGACCCGCGCCCTGACAGGACGGGCCAGCGGCCCTCCTTCGCAGTCCGCCCTTCAGTCAAACAGAGTGTCCTCGAGGAACGGATCTTCAGGGAGGGCTGTCTCGCTGTCCAGCAGCGCGCCGCAACCCGGACAGGCAAACCGGCGCAGCACCACCCGCTCGCCGCCGCTGTAAGGAACCCCGGCGGCGCCCCGCATCGAGACCTCCGTCATTGCCGCGTTCCGCTTCCACGGCGCTCGCCGCGGGCCGAATGCGAAGGCGCACTTTCGGCAGCGGATCTCACCCCCTTCGATTTCCAGAGCGGTCGACAGCCGGCGGCTCATTCTGCGGCCTCGGCGGGGATACGCGAGGCCGCAAGCGCCATGCGCCTGACCTCGGTCGCATCCGGGTCGACCGCGCGCAGGGTATCGTCGATTACAACGCCGTAGACATCCGCCGCCGTCTCCCGCGAAACGACGCCGTTGCGGCAGTCCTCGAGCACCGCATCGGGTTCACGGTCCAGCGGATCGCCGTAACCGCCGCCGCCGTTCCAGCGGATATACAACACGTCGTCGCCCATAAGCGGGTAAACGCCCCAGGAAATTCTCTCCTGGTCGCCCGGCAGATCGTCGATGGACTGGCTGAAGGCCGCCTCCCGGTTGCGGTCGTCCGCCTCGGCCTCCCCGTTCTTCACCCAGACATAGGCATTGGGCGCACCGGGATAGCCTCCCGCGAGCCCTTCGCTCATCGGGAAGTCGGCGCCCTTGCCCGAGACCACGTAATGCAGCCCGCCGTCAGGGGCATCGTGCGGCGTCAGGCCGATCTCCATGCCGGCGCCGCCGCGGTAGCGTCCGGGACCGCCCGAATCCGTCATCCGGCGACGGAACAGGTATCGCAAGGGAAAAATGGTCTCCAGCGTCTCGACATTGGCCATTCGCGAGATCGGGTTTGGAATCTCGCCGCCGACATCGATCCCGTCGGCGAAATTGCGCGCCCCGCCGGAGCCGGCGAAGGTCTCGGTCAGGATGCCGATAGCCTCGCCGCCGTGCTGGTTGCGGCCGAACATGAACACGGCGAAATGGTTTGCGTGCCACACCGCGGTCGCCTCGCTGGCGTACTTGTCGCTCGCGTCCAGCATCTTCCCGATCGCCGCGCAGGCCGCGTTGTTGACTGACTGGATCGCGCCCACGGTGGCGACCGAGACCGGCGCGGGCCGTGTGCAGTTCACGATCGATCCCTCGGGCGCAATCATCTCGATCGGCCGCACGACGCCCTCGTTCCAGGTGATGTCGTAGCACAGCAGCGGGAACAGCGGCGCAAACAGCCCGCCCAGCGAGGCCCATCTGGTGCAGTTGATGGCATAGGGCGCCTGCGGGCTCGATCCCGAGAAATCGAAGACCAGACTGTCGTCCCGCTTGGTCATGGTCAGGTTGATCCGAAACACCTCGCCCTTGACGTCGATGTACTGACGCGACTGCCAGGACCCGTCGGGCAGTTCGCGCAGCCGCTCGCGCAGCAGCGTCTCGGACTGTTCGATCAGCGTCCGACAGGCTTCGTCCACGGTCTTGTCGCCATACTTTTCGATCAACGCCAGCATGCGCTCGCGTGCGACGTTGTTGCAGGCGATCATCGACGACATGTCGAGCGCCACCATTTCGGGGGAGCGCACCATGTTCAGCATGGTGTCCATGACGTCCTGATTCACCTTGCCGCCGCTGACCAGCCGGATGCCGGGCGACGAGAAACCCTCGGTGTAGATGTCCGGCGCGTCGGGGCAAAACCCGCCCGGGTTGGTCGCACCGATATCGTAGACGTGGACGAAACATGCGCTCCACGCGACGAGCTCGCCGCGATAGTGAATCGGGGCGACCAGATAGATGTCGGACGTGTGAAGTGCGGCGGTGTAAGGGTCATTCAGGAGAAATACATCGCCCTCGTTGATGTCTTCCCCGAACCGCCGGATCGTCGCCTTGCAGGCTTCGGCCGCGCTCGTCAGATGGTGCAGGAAACCGACGCCACCCATCAGCAGCGACCCGTCCGCGCGGTAGAGCGAGACCATCAGATCGTGGCCTTCGTTGGTGATCGCCGATCCGGAGACATGCTTGAGAGTAATCACCGCCTCGTCGACGATGCGGAACAGCCGATGGCGAATGATGGAAAAGGTGATGGGGTCCATCACGGATCTCCTCAATCGAAGGCGATGATGATATTGCGGTAGGGGTCCATCCGCGCGGTTTGCGCGCCCTGCACCACTATGGTGGTGATCGGCGTGTGAATGACCGCGGGGCCCGTTATCGTGTTGCCCGGAGCGAGCGCTGTGAAGTCGTAGATATCGGCGGGCGCCAGCCCGCCTTCCGCCTCCACGAAGACATCGCGCCTGCCCCGGTGAGCGGCGCTCGCATCGTCGCCTGCCAGCGCCTCGGCCGGAATCTCGGGACGGGTCATGCGGCCGCGCGCGGACAGACGGAACATGGTCATCTCGATTCCGGCTCCGCGATAGGCCGACCCCTTGCCGTACTTGCGCTCGTAAAGCGCCTCGAAATCGCTTACCAGGGTCCCGGTCCCGGCTTCGTCCAGCGGCGCTGCGGCCCGGACCGGCGTGGTGACCTCGTGCACCTGGCGGCGATAGCGGAGATCGACCGACCATTGGAGTTCGATGTCGCCGTCGGCAAAGCCCTCGTCCGCGAGCTGTGCGCGGGCGCGCTCGACCATCGGCGCATAGAGCGCGTTGATTTCTTCCGCGGGGGTTGGGACCGGTCGCGTCGCGGTGTGGGCGAATTCGTGCACCACATCGGCCGAAACCAGGCCGAACGCGCAATTCACCGAAGCGGTATACGGAACCGCGATGTGCTTCACATTGAGTTCCCGGCCGAAAACGCCGGCCAGCAACGGACACGAACCGCCGAAGGCATGGAGTACAAAGTCGCGCGGGTCGAGCCCGCGCTCGACGGTGATCTCGTGGATCAGATCCGTGATCTGGGCGGCCGCGACGCGGAAAATACCGAACGCGGCCTCATCCGCATCCATCCCCATGGGCTTGGCGATCTTCGCTTCGAATGCCGCGCGCGCTGCCTCGACATCGAGGCGCATGGAACCGCCGAGGAATGTTGCCGGGTCCATGTAGCCGATCAGCGTCATCACGTCGGTCAGAGTGGGTTCGGTGCCTCCGAGCCCGTAGCACACCGGGCCGGGCCGGGCGCCGGCGCTCCTCGGGCCGACGCGGGGGACGTTGGTTCTGGGCTCGAGCGAAACGATGGACCCGCCGCCGGCACCGATGGAAACCACCTCGATCTTCGGGGCGACATAGTGGTAACGGTCGACCAGCGGCTCGCGGGCAAACTCGAGCTCACCGGCCTGGATCACACCGACCTTGAACGTGGTTCCGCCCATATCGGCCGCGATTATGTCGGAATCGTCCATGATGCCGCCGAGAAACCTGGCGCCGATCACACCGGCAGCAGGGCCGCATTCGATCATGCCGACGGCGCGAACCGACGCCTCCTCCGCGGGCAACAACCCGCCATAGCCCTGCATGACCAGCAGCGGACCGTCATAGCCCTCGCGGGTCAGCAGGGCCTTGAGATCGGTTATGTAGTCGTGCGCGATGCGTCCTGCATAGGCGTTAATGACGGTCGTCGAGGTCCGCTCGTATTCGCCCGGCACCGGCGCTATGTCGCTCGATATCGTCACATAGACATCCGGCGCGACGGCGGCCGCGATCTCCCGGACACGCCTTTCGTGCACAGGGTTGTAGCAGGACCACAGGAAACATACCGCAAGCGCCTCGACGCCGGTTTCCTCGACAAGGTACCGGATCGCGGCCTCGGCGGCTTCCTCGTCGAGTTCGCGGATCACCGCGCCCTTGTAGTCCACTCGTTCCGGTACGCCGCGTATCCGCACCGCCGGCACCAGCGGCGGTGCGCGGTCTGTCTTCACGGGGTGTTTCAGACCTTCCTCGGCGAGCCCCGCCCAACGGCCATAGGCGCCGCGGGTCACCAGGAGGGTGTCCTCGAACCCTTCCGTGGTGATCAGCCCGGTTTTCGCCCCTTCGCGCGTAAGCAGCGCGTTGTCGACGACGGTAGAGCCATGAGTGAACAACCCGGTGCGCGCGAGAAGATCGCCCAGGGAGATTTCCATCGCTGCCGCCGCGGACCGGATCGAATCGATCACCCCGTTGGCGAAATCGGGCGGCGTCGAAAGCGCTTTGCCGATGTGAATCGGTTCCCCGGCGGCGAAAACCACAGTATCGGTGCAAGTTCCGCCGACATCGGTCGCGATCAGATATGTCTTGCTGCCGTCCACCGTCAACCCGCCCGATCCGCCACGCTCGCCAGACGCAGCCAATTCAACCCAAGCATGCGGCCCCCGGCCTTAACGGTCAAGAAGTGGATGATCGACCGAGGTGAACAAGTCTCTTGCGATGCAACAATTGCCGGCGTGGCGCAAGACGAACAGTCATTGGTCCGGTCTGAGAGGCAATGCCGGTGCAAAGCGCGAATCGGAGGCATCGGACATCCCCATCGATACGATTTGCCGGCCCGCTCACCGGCAGATCCCGCGGGTATCGGCAAAACCTGCGCAATATGC
This sequence comes from Alphaproteobacteria bacterium, assembly GCA_965200535.1. GTDB lineage: Bacteria > Pseudomonadota > Alphaproteobacteria > MPNO01 > MPNO01 > MPNO01. The sequence goes on from CBDAUF010000001.1 coordinate 425,701, forward strand.
GATTTTGCGCGGCCAATACATGCCGCTCTTGCGTGGCGGTCGGATGGAATATTCGGCTTTATTTGCCATGTATTCGGATTACCTTTTACCGATTCTCAGGCAACCGGTCGTGTGTTCGATACACCATGTCGGACAATGGCGATTTCGCTATTGTGTTTACCGATTGCACGCATATATTGCCGCGCAAGACGCTGCACACAGGTGGTGAGCGGTCTTGCATCTACAGAAACTCGACGAAGGAAAATAGCTCGATGAGCAATGCTGAAAAAGTCTCGGCGCTGATTGCCGAAATCGAGGCGGCGGCGTATGCCCGCGGTCAGGCCGATGCCAGAAAGGAAATATTGGATATCCTCGGGGTCGAGACCTCCCAGGCTGCACCTGCCCGGAAAGCGCGCGGAAGGCCGAGGAAAAACGTCGAGGCCCCGAAACGCCGGGCCAGCGGACGCAAACGCGCGCCCAAGGGCTCGGTTCCGCGTTTCGTTGAACGGGCGCTGCACGACAGGCCGGGCCAGAGCCCGCAGGAAATACTGGCGCGCGCGTCTACCGATATGGAGCGCCTGATAAAGCTGGCGTCGATCCGGACCGAATTGAGGAATGGACAGAATCAAGGAAAGTACCGATCCGAGGAAGGGCGTTGGTACCACGCCGGAACCGGCTCTGCCGCCGCGGCTGCTCCGGCTGCGGAAGCGAGTCCGGCAACCGAGCCCGGCCCGGTCGCCGAACCCGCCCCTGCCGTTGGCTATACCGGGATGGCAACACCCTCACCTGATGCGTCTTGACGGCTTTGCGTTCGCTGTCCACGGGAAGGGAAACGCAATGGTCGTTCGACAGAGCGTTTCCTTTCCCGAAACATCGAAATGATCGGGCTACTGTCCCTACATTGTATGTAAAGCGCAGGCGATGCGTTTGCAGCGCAATTGGAATCATAAGAAGCGGCACGAAGCGACGGCCCGCGCGGCCGGCAGCGATGCGGAAATACGCTGTCAGTCCCGTCACAGATCGACCTGGTAACAGACGGCCTCCGGCCTAATCTGCGCGCGGCGCCTGGACGCCGTCCAGCATCACGTTGGCGCGCTCGAGAACGACCTCGCCATCGCCGCCGACCGAAAAGATCTGGGCCGCTGCCCATTCGAACGCGATCGGCGGCTTGGCGACCATGTTCCAGCCGGTGGCGAGCGACAGCACCGCACGGATCACCCCTTGGTGGCAGACCGCCCCGACGGGCCGTCCGCTGCTCCGTACCCTCTCTAGCCAGCCAGCCACACGGTCACGCAGTGCGCGCGGCGATTCGCCGCCATGCGGCTGCATGTCGAGGCCGCGCGCAATCCGCTCGGTGAACTCAACCCCGTAACGTGCGCGCAGATCGTCGCTTCTGGCGCCGTCCCATTCGCCCCAGTCCATCTCGACCAACGCCGGTTCGACGACCGGATCGAGACCCAGAAGGGCGGCCGTCTCCCGCGCCCTGGCGAGCGGGCTGGCGTACCAGTGGAGCGTGGCGAATTCGGCGGGCAGGACCCACTTCGATACCGCCGCACGCCCGGCGTCGCTGAGCGGACGGTCAGCCCGGCCCTGGATTCTGCGCTGCTCGTTCCAGTCCGTCGGACCGTGCCGGATCAGGGCGACCGTAATCACCGGCTGTCCCTGCCGGAGCGCCGAGCGCGCCACGAACTGAATATGCAAACAGGGTCCGGCTGTCTCAAAGGTCGATTTCGACCATCACCGGCACATGGTCCGACGGATTCGGCCAACCGCGCGCCTCGCGCAAGACCTGCGCACTTCGGAGCCCCGACCCGAGTTCGGGCGTCACCCAGATGTGATCGAGACGGCGGCCGCGGTCGCTGCCGGGCCAGGTACGGTTGCGGTAGCTCCACCACGTATAAAGCCGCTCCTCGGGCGGAACGAATGCACGCACCGCATCGATCCAGCCCCAGCCACTCTGAACCCGGCGCAGTTTCTCGACCTCGATCGGGGTGTGGCTGACGACGTTCAACAACTGGGTGTGCGACCAGACATCCGTTTCCAGCGGCGCGACGTTGAAATCGCCGAGCAAGATTCGCCGCCCGGGTTCGCCGTCGGCGCACCACCCGGCCAGTTCGGACAGGAAGTCGAGCTTGTGGGCGAATTTCTCGTTTACCTCCGGATCCGGTTCGTTTCCGCCGGACGGAATGTAGAGCGAATGGACCTCTTCGCCTCCGGGCAGCCGGGCGGCCGCGTGACGACCGTCGTCGCGCCCGCACCACCGGATCGGGACAACGGGCTCCAGCGGTACCCGGGACAGGATGGCGGAGCCGTTATAGGCCTTGAACCCCTGCACGACCTGATGCGGGTAGCCCATCGCAGCGATCGCCGACGCCGGGAACGCGTCGGTCTCTACCTTGATCTCCTGGAGGCAGATCAGGTCGGGGTCGAGTACGGACAGCACCCGTTGCAGCGGATCGAGCCTGAGCCGAACGGAGTTGATGTTCCAGGTTGCGAGCCGCATCGTCAGGCGACATTTGCCCGTCTTGGACCGCGGGCCAGCGCGCGCGCGCGCGCGGCGTCGCCGAAGGCTCTGAACAGCGCGTTGGACAGGGCGTGTTGGGTGTAGCGGTGCTCGGCGTGCCACTGCACGCCGACGGCGAACGTATCGACGCCGGCAACCCTGATTCCCTCGATCAACCCGTCGGGCGCCCTCGCCTCCACGGCGAGGCAGTCCGCGAGTCGATCGATCCCCTGGCCGTGCGCAGTGTTGACATCGATCTCCCTCTCTCCGAGCAGCCGCGCAAACAGTCCGCCGGGGGCGAGCGAGACCTTGTGCAGCTTGCCGAACCGCTCGTCGATATTGCCCTCGGTGGGCATCCGGTGATCGAGCTTGCCCTCGACCAGATGCACCCGGTAATGCAACGTTCCGCCGAGGGCGACGTTCATTTCCTGCAGTCCGCGGCAAACGCCGAATATCGGTACGCCCTGCTCCATGCAGGCGCGGATCAGCGGCAGCACCGTATTGTCGCGGGGCGGGTCGCGGTACTCGTCTTCCGGAAAGGGCGGCCCGCCGTAGTGGTGAGGTTCGACATTGGCCCGGCCGCCAGTCAGGAACAGCCCGTCGAGCCTATTCGCCATGGCATCGAAGTCGAAATCCCCGGCAAGCGCCGGCACGAGCAGGGGATCGGCGCCGGAACCTTCGCGCACCGCCTTGATGTAGCGCTCGCCGACGCTGTGGGAAGGGATCGAATGCCCGGGAAGGTATATCAGGCCGGCCGGAATGCCGACCACGGGGCGCGCGCCGAACTCTCGATTATGCATCTTTCCCGCGTGGCTTGGCGCCGACCGGCCCCGACATTCCCGACGACGACGCTCTAGCATGCAGGCCCCGGCCGGACAAGCCGGCCCCGCTACCCTGTCCAGACCCCGGCGCGGCCGCCGAACGCCGGTCCTGAAGCCGAAACGTTTGGCGGGAAACCCGCCGTGCGAACGCAGCCCTCAGGCGGTTGCCGCCGCCAGTTCGGGAACCGACACGCCGCCGGTCATCTCGTCGAGTTCGTCCTCGAAGAAAAACCTTTCCTCGCCGAAGGCCGGCCTGAGATGGTTGAGCCACGTCGCATCGGAGTCGAATGCAGCGAAGAACGGACGCCCCACCCATTCCGGGTTGCGGCCCTGCAGGAAGCGGAGCACGAAGACCTTCTCGCAGTGGACTTCCTGAACGCCCAGGACCTCGACCTTGCCGGGGGTCGCACTCATGCTCGGGCCGCGCACCGTTCGGGCGAGACCGGAAACGCTGCGAACCGCGCGGTTGAAGATCGTCCAGACCTTGTGCAACGGCAGTTCGAAATAGCACTTCGCGCCGGTGTCGCGCTCCACGAACATGTAGTAGGGCACGATGCCGAGCGCCACCTGCTCGCGCCACATGCGCGCCCACACTTCGGGCGAGTCATTGACGTGGGCCAACGCCGGCGCCTGGCTGCGAATGACCGCACCGGTGCTGCGAAGGAGACGGATCGCTTCGCGCGCCGCGTCAGTATCGAACTCCCGCCAATGGTTGAAGTGGGCCATGATGGCGACGCTCTTGCCCGACTTGACGACGGTTTCCAGCAAACGCAGCAGATCGTCGGCATCGCCGTCGCTGACGAAGCGGAGCGGCCAGAAGGTCAGCGCCTTGGTTCCGATCCGGATGTTCTGGATATGATCGAAACGGGGGTCGTCGACCAGCGGTTGCAGATAGCGCTGCATCACCCGGGTCTTCATCACCATCGGATCGCCGCCGGTGATGAGGAGGTCGCTGACGTCCGGATGGGACGCGAGGTAACCGTGCAGCCCGCTCGCCTCGTTGGCGGCGATCTTGTAGGTCTTGTCGCCTACGAACTGGGCCCAGCGGAAGCAGAATGAGCAATACGCGTGGCAAGTCTGCCCCTGGCTCGGGAAGAACAGCACGGTCTCGCGATACTTGTGCTGGAGCCCTTCGACGGTTCCTTCGTCGGTCTTCGGAATATTCAATTCCCGCTGGCCGGCCGGATGAGGATTGAGCCGGTCACGGATCTCGGCAGCGGCAGCGTTGACTTCTTTCGCCGGGGCGTCGTGCTTCAACAGATCGGCGATCTGCCGGAAATCCTCCTCCTCCAGCATCCCCCTCTGCGGAAAGGTGATCTGATAGACCGGGTCGTCGGGCACGTTGTCCCAGTCGATAAGGTGGTCCATCACATACCGGTTCGACCGGAAGGGCAGCACGCTGCTCACGACGCGCATCGCAAACCGGTCGTCCCCGGAGAGTCTGTCGAGTTGAGGGATTTGGTCGAGATCCCTCGCCGTGATGGGGCTGAATCGTTCGCCGTAATAGTCGGCCGACAACGGCGTTGCGGGCGAGACGCCGGCAGACGGGCTGCCAGAATAGGCGTCGTTGGAATCGACGATGGTCTGATGTTCGGAGGTCAAGGTACGTTCTCCCTGACAGCATCGGTCCTAGACCGCACCGTCTCTTATGCTGATGAATCGGTCACCGTTATAGCTGCGAAGTTAGCCAAACGGCCCGCTCGGGTCAAATCAGCGGTCGGGCCGGACCTGTCGCGACGCCGGCGTGAGCCGCACCGGAGGGGTTATCTGTCGCTATCCGGCTTGACGTATTTGTCGCGGTCGAAACGAAAAACGCTGCGATCGATCGGGCCGTTGAAGCGCGGGCGCACCAGCCCGATCCGGGTGCGCACTCCCTGGGCGTCGACAACCGTCCACCCCTTGAGAACGAAGGGATCGCGCCCGAAAGTGAGGATCACCGAGCCAGCCTCGGGCTCGTCGGACTGTACCACCTCTACGCGTATCAGGCGGTCGGCCCGCTCGACGCCGGTAACCGCAACCTTGCCGGAGAGCGAGACTGTCTCGCCCACCAGAAACGCGGCGGGCGTCAAGGACAGCGGGACCTGGCTTGCCTCTCCGAGTTCGGTGTCGACATAGATCAGCCAAAACCCGTCGGCGAATACCTGCAATGTTGCCGGCGGCTCATAGTCGAGTCTGAGGCCGCGCGGCCGCCGCAGATAAAGCCGTCCGCGCGCCACGCCGCCCTCGGAAGACGACTGGACAAACTCCGATTCGAGCGTCCGCACACCGCTGAGATAGGCCTCAAGACGCTTGACCATCTCCGTATCGCCCGCACTCAACGCCGCCGGATTTGCGGGCGCGGCAGCAGCGACAGCCGCCGCCAGGCTCAGCCCGGCCAGCAAGGCCTTGAGCCGATGCACCATCGCAGGCAGGCAGAAGCGCGAAGCCGGACCGGCGGCGCGGCGGTCGGTCATTCCGCACCCCCTTCGCCTCGCGGTGCCAGCACCTGACGCCTGCCGACATGGTTGGGTGGACTGATCACCCCGTCCGCCTCCATCTGCTCGATAATCCGCGCCGCGCGGTTGTAGCCGATCTTGAGATGGCGCTGAACGAAGCTGGTCGAGGCCTTGCCCTCGCGGCAAACCAGGCTCACTGCCTGGTCATAGAGTGCGTCCGCCGTGCCGTCGCCGTCGCCTGCGAGATCGGCAGCCGCCGACGGATCGTCCTGGGCTGTCACCGCTTCCACGTAGGCGGGCTCTCCCTGGCCGCGGAGGAAGTCTACCACGCGCTCGACCTCGTCGTCGGTGACCAGCGGGCCGTGCACGCGGCTGATCCGCCCGCCGCCCGCCATGTAGAGCATGTCGCCCTGACCCAGCAACTGTTCTGCGCCGCTCTCGCCGAGAATCGTTCGGCTGTCGATCTTGGAGGTCACCTGGAAGCTGACCCGCGTGGGAAAGTTGGCCTTGATGGTGCCGGTGATCACGTCGACCGACGGACGCTGGGTCGCCATGATCAGGTGGATGCCGGCGGCGCGCGCCATCTGCGACAACCGTTGCACGGCACCCTCGACCTCCTTGCCCGCGACCAGCATCAGATCGGCCATCTCGTCGACGATGACCACGATGAAGGGAAGCGGCGTCAGATCGATCGGCTCTTCCTCGTGCACCGGCTGACCGTCGGCGTCGAAGCCGGTGCGAACCGTTCGGGTGAGGACTTCGCCCTTGTCCCGGGCCTGCTGGAGCCGCGCGTTGTAACCCGTGATGTTGCGGACTCCGAGCGCCGACATGGCCCGGTAACGGTCCTCCATTTCGCGCACCGCCCAGCGCAGCGCGACGACCGCCTTGCTGGGATCGGTCACCACCGGCGTAAGGAGATGGGGTATCCCGTCGTAGACCGAGAGTTCGAGCATTTTCGGGTCGATCATGATCAGCCGGCACTGTTCGGGCGACCGCCGGTAGAGCAGCGACAGCACCATGGTATTGATCGCGACCGACTTGCCCGATCCGGTGGTGCCCGCGATCAGGAGATGCGGCATTCGCGCGAGGTCGACGAGCACCGGCGTCCCGCCGATATCCTTGCCCAGAACCAGAATGAGCGAACCGCCCGCCCGGTTGAGAGCGGTCAATTCGAGCAGTTCGCGGAGCGCCACGATCTCGCGCCCCCGGTTGGGCACCTCGACACCGATGACGTTTCGGCCCGGTACCACGGCGGCGCGCACCGAGACCGCACTCATCGACCGCGCGACATCGTCGGCGAGGCCGATCACACGCGACGATTTGGTGCCGGGCGCAGGTTCGAACTCGTACAGGGTAACGACCGGACCGGGCTTGACCCGCGTGATCGTGCCCTTGACGCCGAACTGCCCGAAGACCGTTTCAAGCAGGCGCGCATTTTCCTGCAGCCCCTCGGCATCGACGCTGGACGACGGCGGCGAAGAGGCCGGCGGGGCCAGCAGATCGAGCGGCGGCGGGGGATAGGACGCATCGCCCTCGCCGAAGTCGAGCGTCGGCTGGCGGTGGCGCGGCGGCGCGCTGTCGGTCTTGCGCGGCTTGCGGGCCTTCGCCGCGACAACGGGGGTTTCATCGGCCTTGGACCGGGGTGGGTCGGCGGCGCGCTGGACGACGGGTTCGCTCCTTTCCGGCGGCCGCCGCTCCGTCGTTCTCGCCGTGCGGCGGAACAGCGCGCTCAACACGCGCGCGGCGAATACGCAAGTGCGCCGCGCAGCCCCGCCGATAGCCCGCCACTCGCGCGGTCCGATCCCGATCGCGAACACCCACGCCGCCGCGGCCAAGACGCCAAGGCCGATACCGACAACCTCGACCTCGACCGCCACGCGTCCCGCCAGCAGTTCCGTCAGCCAGCCCAGCACGATCTCGCCGAGCGCCCCGCCCGCACCGTTGGGCAGCGCCCAGGATGTGGGGGCAGGCAGGATCGCCAGCATCGCCGCTGCCGGCAGCAACGCGCCGGGCAGCATGGTGAACCTAAGCCATAACGGCCCCAGCCCGCGGTGCGAGACGATCAGCCAGGACCAGACCAAAAGAACCGATGGCAACAGCCAGGCAGCGAGGCCGGTTGTCCGGACGAAGAAATCGGCAAACCAGGCGCCGACGACGCCGAGCGCGTTGCGCAGGACCGGCGGCGCATCGCCGGGGCTGAAAGACAGATCGCCCGGATGATAGGTGTAAAGGGCGGCCACAACGGCGACCGCCGCGGCAGCAGCCGCAAGGCCGCCTAGTTCGATGAGCCTGCGCCGGACGAAGCGGCCGATACCCGAAAACCGGTCGCGCCGACCGCTCGCCACGAGGACGGGTTCTTTCGCTGCCTTGGCCCGCGCCATCACAGCGCCTCGGCCAGGCGGGTCAGCCCGTCGCGCGCCGTCTCGAGATCGTGAACCAGCGCAACCCGGATGTAGCGGCGCCCGGGATCGTCCCCGGCGGCTCCGGGGCGGGCGATGTAGGAACCGGGCAGGACCCGCACCGCCGCCCTGGCCCAGAGAGTGCGCGCCGCCGCCTCTCCGTCGCCGACGTCGAGCCAGAGGTAGAACCCGCCCGGCGGCCGATAGAATCCGAGCCGGCCCGCGAGCAGGCTCTCGGCGATATCGATTTTGCTGCGGTACAATTCGCGGCTCGCCTCGACATGCTTTTCGTCGGAAAGCAGCGCCGCGGCGGCTGCGAGAAGCGGCATCGGCGGCGCAGCGCCGCCATGGTCCCTGAGCCTGACATAGGCGTCGATAAATTCCCCGTCGCCGATCACGAAACCGACGCGAAGTCCGGGCACGCTCGAACGCTTGGAGAGCGAGTTGAAGACCGCCACCTTGCCGAGCCCGTCGCCGATCGCACGGCAGGCTTCGATCATCCCGGGCGGGGCGCCGCGGCCGCGGTCGTAGATCTCGCTGTAGCATTCGTCCGAAACCAGGAGGAAATCATGCTCGCGGGCGAGGCGGACCAGCCGCGTCAACCGGTGCAGATCGGCGATTGCGCCCTGCGGGTTGGCCGGCGAGCAGAAATAGGCCAGCACGGTGCGCCCGAGAATGTCCGGGTCGAGACTTTCGTAATCGGGCAGGAAGCCGCTCGCCGCATCGGCCGGCACAAACACGGGTTCCGCCCCCGCCGCCACCGCCGCGCCAAGATAGACTTGGTAGAACGGGTTGGGCATGAGCACAACGGGCCGGCCTGCACCCTTCCGCTCGGGAACCGCGGCGAGGGCCGCCATGAACAGAGCCTCCCGGGTGCCCGAGACCGGCACGACGTTGCGCGCGGGATCGATCGTCTCGTCCGGACACCGGTAGCGCCGGCAGGCCCATGCCGCGACAGCTTGCCGCATGTGCTCGGTGCCCCGCATCGGGGGATAGCGGCCCCACAGCGCATCGTCGGCGAGGATCGCATCGCGGATCATGGCCGGCGGGGCGTGCCGGGGCTCCCCCAGGGAAAACGGGACCGGAACGAGTCCGTCCGCCGGTTCGATCCCGCCGAGCAACGAGCGCAGGCGGTCGAATGGGTAGGCGCCGATCCGCGAAAGACGATCGTTCAACATGGGTCTCTTGACGTCGCGCGGGCGGAACACTCTATCCCCAACCGGGGCCGCCGGACAAGCGCCGCCTCGATCTCGCCTGGATCATATGGTGGGTATAGACGACGAAGACCTCTACATCTTGGGTCAAACGAAGGAAACCGAACGCGCCAGCGCCTTCTCGTGCACGCCGAGAAGCAGTCTGCGGCCTGCCGCGCTATGGTACGGTCAGGGAGGCCGGCGGGTCCGGTCGCAGAAGCTGTGGCGGCGGTGCGGTGACAGATTTCCAGGCGATTGTCGCCGGCGGCGGCATGGTGGGGCTCACGCTGGCGGCGGCGCTCGGCAGCGCCGGTACGGCTGTCGCCGTCGTGGACCGGATGCGTGTACCCGCGACACAAGAGCCGGGCTTCGACGGGCGCGTGTCGGCGATCGCCCGCGGATCGATGGCAGTGCTCGAAGCCATCGGCGTCCGGCAGGGTCTCGTCGCCGCGGCGGAGCCCATTCGCGAGATCCGCGTGTCGGACGACGCTTCGCTTCTTCACCTCCATTACGACAGCGCCGATGTCGGGGCGGACGCGCTGGGCTACATCGTAGAGAACCGCCTGATTCGGCGGGCCCTCGTCGAACGGATCGCGGGACTCGACAGCGTCACCCTGCTGGACGGTCGGTCGGTCGAGCGGCACGAGCGTGGGCCGATCGAAGCCCGGGTCGTCCTGGACGATGGGACCGATCTCGCCGCGCCCCTGCTGATCGCGGCGGACGGGCGCGACTCGCCGCTCCGGCGCGCCGCCGGAATCGATGCCATCGAATGGCTCTACGACCAGACCGGGATCGTCTGCACCGTTGCCCATGAACGGCCGCATCGCGGCGTAGCCCAGGAACGCTTCCTGCCTTCGGGTCCGTTCGCCATCCTGCCGATGACCGGCAATCGATCGTCGATCGTCTGGACCGAGAGGAAGGATATCGCGGACCGCATTCTCGCGCTTCCGTCCGATGCCTTCGCCGAGGAGCTCGCGTGGCGGTTCACCGACTATCTCGGCGCGCTGGCCGTCGAGGGGCCGGTCTTTTCCTTTCGCCTCGCGCTGACCCTCGCGGAGGACTATGCGGTCAATCGGCTGGCGGTGGCGGGCGACGCCGCACACGCGATCCATCCCATTGCCGGCCAGGGGTTCAATCTCGGTATCCGCGACGCAGCGGCGCTTGCCGAGGTCATCGTCGATGCCGTCCGCCTGGGGCTGGATCCGGGCTCGGCCGCGGTGCTCGCCCGCTACGCCCGCTGGAGACGCGCCGACAATCTCGCCATGCTGGCGGCGACCGACGGCCTCAACCGATTGTTTTCCAATACCGTCGCACCGGTCGCCTTGGGCCGCCGGCTCGGGCTCGCGGCAGTCAACCTGCTGCCGGGCCTCAAACGGGTGTTCATGCGCCATGCCATGGGAGAACTGGGTGACAGACCGCGGCTCGCCCGCGGCCTCCCGCTCTGATCTTTTCATCGCGCACGACCCTGTCAGGGATCGCGGCTCAGCCCCGCGCTCTCCAGCGCTGCCAGATACGCCGACCAGAGGCGCTCCCGGCTCTGGCCCAACTCGTACAGATAGCGCCACGAATAGAGGCCGGTATCGTGCAGGTCGTCGAACACGATCCGTACCGCATAATTTCCGACCGGCTCGACGGCCATGATCCCGACGTGGCGGCGCCCGGCGACCAGTTGCTTCTGGCCCGGCCCGTGCCCCTGGACCTCGGCGGAAGGGCTCTCGACCCGCAAGAATTCGGCCGGCATGACGAATGACATCCCGTCGTCGAAGTCGATTTCGAGAACCTTTTCCGCCGATTTCACCCGCAGCGCCGTCGGCCACGGCGCCGCTCCGCCGGTTTCCGCCAAAATCAATCCTCGGAGAGCGGCCGCGCCTCGTCGACCAGCATGATCGGTATGCCGTCCCGTATGGGAAAGGCGAGGCCGGCGTTGTCGCTGATCAGTTCCTGCGCCGCATCGTCGTAGCGGAGGGGTCCCTTGGTCAGCGGACAAACCAGGATTTCGAGCAGTTTGGGATCGATCGGACGGCCGCGGTCCGCGCAGGGGTTGGCGGCGTCGGGCTCGTCGGTCATGGATACCTGCCCCTATTGCTTGGCATGGCCTTCGTCGTCGGACCGCTCGAGCAGCGCCATCTCGAGCAAGGTTACGACGATCCGGGCGCGTTCGGCGGTGTCGGGCGCCTCGAGAAGAGCCTGTTTCTCGCTTGTCCGGAAAGGACACATCATTGCCAGCGAATCGATCAGGCGGGAATCTTCGGTGCCTTCGATCGCTTCCCAGTTGGCTTCGACGTTGTGCTGGCCGAGATAGGCGCGAAGCGCTTTCAACAACCGCCCGCGATCGACCGGGATCTGCTCCGACGGCTCCGACAGATCGCTGCGAAATCGGTCGTAGCTCGCATGCACCCGGCGGTAGCCGTCGCAAGGGGGGAGCTCTTCGGCTACCGAGAAACGAATCAGCCCCTTGAGAGTGATCAGGTAACGCCCGTCCTCGGTTTCGCCAAAGGAAACGATGCGCCCGGCGCAGCCGGTGGCATAGATCGCCGGCTCGCCGCCGGCAGGATTGTTCGTCGGCTGGATCATGCCGATCAGCCGTTGGGGAGCGGCGAGGGCGGCTGCGGTCATGTTGAGATAGCGCGGCTCGAAAATGTTGAGCGGCAGCCTTCCGTGGGGCAACAGCAGCGCGCCGCCGAGCGGGAAGATCGGGATCTCGTCCGGCAGATCCGCGAAGTCCGGATCAAACGGACCAGGCATCAGGAGAACAGGACGGCGGACAGCTTGCGCCGCCCCGCGACGGTTACCGGGTCGGTCGCACCGAGTGCCTCGAACAACTCCAGCAATTGCCTCCGCGCCGCCTGATCGTTCCATTCCCGCGCCCGTCTGACGATCTCGACAAGCGCGTCGATAGCCTCTTCGTTGCTGCCCCCGGCGTGCAGCGCAAGGGCCAGGTCGAACCGCGCCTGATGGTCGTCGGGATCCGCCTCGAGCCGGGCCAGCAACTCGCCCCGGTCGCCCGTGTCGGCGGTTTTTTCGGCGAGCGCCAGCGCCGACGCTGCCGCCTCAGCCTCGGCGTTGCCGCGCGCGTTCTCGGGCAGGGTATCGAACACCTCGCGCGCCCGCGCGGTGTCCCCCTGGCCGACCAGCGCGCGGGTCAGGCCGGCAATCCCGGACGCGTTGTCGGGGTCGTGCTGGATCACTTGAGCGTAGATCGAGGCTGCCGTACCGAAATCCTTGGCGGTCAGACGTTCCGCCGCCTGGGCGAGGGCGTCGTCGAGCGGCGACGCCACAGTCGTCCCGGCCGCCTTGGCCAGCTTGTCGATGAACGCCTTGACCTGGCTTTCCGGCAGTGCGCCCTGGAAGGCATCGACCGGGCGCCCGCCGGCGAAGGCGAAGACGGCGGGAATGGACTGGACACGGAGCTGCTGGGCGATTTCGGGATTCCTGTCGATATCGATCTTGACCAGCCTGACCGCCCCCTTTGCGGACCGAACGACCTTTTCAAGAACCGGCCCGAGCTGCTTGCAGGGACCGCACCAGGGCGCCCAGAAATCGACCACCACCGGCGTGTCCATCGACGCATCGACGACATCGGCCATGAACGTCGCGGTCGAGCCGTCCTTGATTACGTCGGCGGGCGCTTCGCCCGATTGTCCCAAGATCGGTTCCATCGTCCTGTTCCCTGCCTCGCCCCGCCGGAACACGACCGCGCGAAACGGCCCGCGGAGACGGCGACAAGATGGGCGAGGAGGCTGGTGGAAGCAAGCCTGCGGGCGAGATGCCGGAAACCTCAGACGGCGGCCGCCGCCCCGAGATCGACGAGCGTCGGCTCATGGCCGAGCGAACGGATAAAGCGCAGCAGGTCGACGGGTGCGATCGCGGTCGTCGCGTCGTTCGACAGCGGGTGGAAGTGCGCCCTGTCCGCCGCCATCATCCCGGCATCGACGATCACCCGAACCGCGAGCCGGTCGTCGTTGATCAACGCGAAGGGGGTGACCGCGCCCGGGACGACGCCGAGATGGGCGGCGAGTCGTTCGGGGCTGGCAAAGGACAATCTGGCGGCGCCGATCAGCACGGCGAGCGCCTTGAGATCGATTCGGCGGTCTTCCAGCGAAACGACCAGCCACAGCGCACCCTTCTTGTCCTTGAGGAACAGCGACTTGAAATGCGCCCCGGGAAGGCTGCCGCGGAGTTCGCGGCTCTCCTCGACCGTGAACACCGGGGGGTGGGTTCGGGTCTCGGTCTCGATCCCGAGCTCGTCGAGCCGGGCGAACAGAACCTTCTGCCGCGCAGCGACAGTCTCCGGCGACACGGTGTCGGTCATTGCACTCCTCAACGCGGCGCTTGAAGTCGGCTTGCGGCGGCGAATATACTCCGGCGCGCCGGCGCGGGTGTAGCTCAGGGGTAGAGCGCAACCTTGCCAAGGTTGAAGTCGTCGGTTCGAATCCGATCACCCGCTCCACCTCGCCCTCGAACGACGGACCGTTGTCATGAACAATGTGGGCAATTGGGTGCTTGGCGGCTGCTCGGCGGTGCTCGGCGTCGGCGGACTGTTCGTCAGCGCACATACCGGTCCGGGCAGCCCCGTCGGGTATTATGGCGGGCTCGCGATGTTCGCCATTTGCGTCCTGTTCATCATGCATCTGATCCGGACGTCGGAACACCACGGTTGAGCCCGGCCGCGCGGAGGCGAACCGCTCAGCCCTCGCGCCGCGCGACGATATGGAAGATGTGCCAGTGCTTGCGCCGACCGCGCGGGGTGACGCTGTCATCCTCCTCCTCGCGCAGGAATTCCACCTGGAGACCGACAAGTAACGCCGCGATCTGCTCAGCCGTGTGAAAGGCGATCGCGGGATCCCCGTACCACTCGTCCCGGTCGCCGTAGAGTTGGCCCGCGAACCGCCCGCCGGGCGCGAGCGACGCGACGATCCGGGACCACAAACCCGGAAAATCCGCCGGAGGACACAGCGGCAGCGCGAAGCTCGAATTGACCAGGTCGACGGTCGGCCACTCGGTGGCCTCGAAACGCCCGACCCTGGTCTTCAGCACGCCGGTTGCGGGCAAGTCGTCGCGCGCGGCGAGTTGCCCGATCGCTTCGGGCTCCGAATCGACGGCGAGCACCGTCCAGCCGCGGCGCAGGAGTTCGACGATATCGCGCCCTCCCCCGCTGCCGAGATCGACGGCGCGGCGGCGGCATCCGGGCTCGCGGTCGAATGCATCGAGCGCCCGGACGAGCGTCTCCCGCGGCGGCCGCCGGCCGGTCTTCCGGTAATAGTCGGACCAGGCTGCGTGCCCATCCGCCGGGCTCGACCGGCAACCGCCCATCGCCGGCTCAGGTGGGTAGTTCGGCCGGCGGGAAGTTGCCCGCCCGGCTCACCATCGCCGGCACCGCGCGGCCGAGCTGGGTTTCGATCCAGTGCGCCGTCTCGATCAGCCCCTCGATGTCGATGCCGGTCTCGATGCCCGAACGGTCGAGCATGTAGATCAGGTCCTCGGACGGGATGTTGCCGGTCGCCGCCGGCGCGAACGGGCAACCGCCGACCCCGCCAATGCTCGCGTCGAGCGCGTGCGCCCCGGCCTCGAGCGCCGCGAAAGCGTTAGCGATCCCGGTATTCCGGGTGTTGTGGAAGTGCCCGCGCAGTTGGGCTTCGGGCGCAAGTCTGGCGGCCGCGGCGAACATCTCCGCGACCTCGCCCGGTGCAGCCACCCCGATGGTGTCGGCGATGCCGATCTCGAACAGGCCGAGGCCGGCGCAATGGGCGATGAGGCCGTGCACCCGCTCCGGGCGCACCGCACCCTGGAACGGACAGCCGAAGGCGGCACTGATCGTGGCGCTGCAGCGGATGCCCGCCGCCTGCGCGGCCGCGGCGATGTCCTCGAGGACGCGGACCGCCTGCTCGATGGTGGTTCCCTGGTTGCGCTCGGAGAATGCATCGCTGGCAACGATGGCGTAATTGACCTCTTCACAACCCGCCTCCGCGGCGCGGTCGAAACCGCGCCGGTTCAGCACCAACCCGATATAGGTCACGCCGTCGTCCTTCGGCAGGCCCGCCATCACCGCCTCCGCATCGGCCATCTGCGGCACCCGTTTGGGGTTGACGAAGCTCGCCGCCTCGATCCGGCGGACTCCCGCGGCAACCGCGCGGCGGATCAGTTCCAGCTTGACCCCGGTCGCCAGGATATCGGGCTCGTTCTGTAGCCCGTCTCGCGGCGACACCTCGACCAGTTCGATACGACGGGCGGGCATGGACGGAACCTCCTCGGACGGGACAAACCGATTTTCCGGCAACTGCGAGCGCTACTCAATCGGTTTCGGCGGCCCGCGCGGCCCGTCGCACCGATCTGCAGGAAACGAAGAAGATCCGCACCCGTCTCGATCAACCCGCCGGAAGCTGCGCCAGGACGGCCTCGAGCGCGTCGCCGAGGATATCGATATAGCGTGCAACGCCGTCCGGGTCGGCGATTTCGTCGGCGCGGACCTCGATCAGCGCGTGCGGAATCCCCGCCCGAGCGCCGTGGACCTTGATCGTATAACCGTGCCGGTTACGGCCCGAATAGGGCACGTTGTCGCCGACCACGAGATCGCCGCGCGCGCGCAGCGCCGCCAGGAGCGGCACCGGTATGCGCGGATCGTAGCCCCAGAGCACCGACACCTGCCAGGGGCGCGCTTTGCCGCCCATGACGGGAGTGAAGCTGTGGACCGCGATCAAGACAGGCGTCTGCCCGCGCTCTCCCACCCGGCGCAGGACGCCCGCGAGGGCATCGTGATACGGTTCGAACAGCGTTCGCCTGCGCGCGTCCCGCGCGGCAGAATCGATGCCGATATTGCCAGGGACCGTCGTGCCGTCGCTTTCCTCCGCGATGGAAGTCTCGTGGCCGGGAGAACGGTTGCAGTCGATCACCAGCCGGGAATAACCGGCGAGGACAGCCGCCGCATCGAGCTGGCGCGAGAGCCCCCGGGCGACCTCTGCCGCCCCCTGATCCCAGGCGATGTGGCGGCGAAGCTCCTCCGCCGGAAGACCGAGGTCAGCGAGAGAGAGCGGCACCAGGTTGCTGGCATGGTCGCAAGCGAGCACCGCCCGGCTCGCGCCATCGGCATTTTCGACGAAATACGGCGGCGGTTCCGCGGTTGTCAGCAAACGGTCGGCCCCTTCTCCGGACGGCGGCAGCGGGACTATATACGATCGCGCGCCGCCGCCAATCGTGCCTTCCGCCCGGCTCTGCGGGTCTGCCCGGTTTGGGGCGAACGCTGTCGTCCGATATAAGGCAAAGATGGCGACGGATCCGTTCCAGACGCTCAGATCGCTGTTCGACGCCGCCGTCGCCGCCGCCGCGCCCGGCCGGGTGCTGCCCCGATACCTTCCGCCGCAGCCTGTCGGACGAACGGCGGTGATCGGCTTCGGCAAGGCCGCAGCAGCGATGGCTGCGGCGGTCGAGGCCCACTGGCCGGCTCCGCTCGAGGGCTTCGCCGTCACCCGATACGGGCATGGCGTGCCATGCCGGACCGTCGATGTCGTCGAGGCCGGACACCCGGTGCCGGACACCGCCGCGGTCGCCGCCGCCGACCGTGCGCTGGCACTTGCCGGCAGCCTTGGCGCCGACGACTTTCTGCTCTGCCTCGCCTCGGGCGGCGGGTCCGCGCTCCTCGCCAAGCCGGCCCCGGGGATCGGCCTCGACCAGAAACAGGACGTGACCCGGTCGCTGCTCGCCAGCGGCGCCGCGATCGCGGAGATCAACTGCGTCCGCAAGCATCTTTCCGCGATCAAGGGCGGCCGCCTCGCCGCCGCCGCCGCGCCTGCTCCGGTGGTGACGCTGGCGATTTCGGATGTCCCTGGGGACGATCCGGCAACCATCGCTTCCGGCCCCACGGTCGCCGACCCAACCGATGCAGCGGATGCGCTCGCCATCCTCGCACATCACCGGATCCGACCGGGCGGCGCGGTCGAAGCGGTTCTCGCAAGCCCTGCTGCGGAGACGCCCGGGACGCTCGCCAACGCGCGGTTCGAGATTGCCGCCTGCGCCGCCGACGCGCTCGCCGCCGCCGCCCGCGCCGCGGAACAGGCCGGCATCGCGGCAACCATCCTGGGAGACGATCTGGAGGGCGAGGCGGCCGAGCTTGGCGCTGCGCACGCGGCGCTCGCCCGCGAAGCGGCGCGGGCGACCGGTGCGCCGCGTATACTGCTGTCAGGCGGCGAAACCGCAGTCACCTTGCCGCGGCCCGGCTGCGGCCGCGGCGGGCGCAACACCGAATACCTGTTGGCGCTGGCGAACGGTCTGGGCGGGGCGCCCGGCATCTGGGCGATCGCCTGCGACACCGACGGAATCGACGGCACAGAGGACAACGCCGGCGCCGTCATCAGCCCGGATAGCCTGGCTCGAGCGGCCGATGCCGGAATCGACGCCCGGGCCGCCCTGGCCGCGCACGACAGCTACGGGTTTTTCGCCGCGCTCGGCGATCTCGTTGTCACGGGACCGACACGAACGAATGTGAATGATTTCCGCGCGATCCTGATCGGCGGTGGCGCCGGGCCACCGGCGTCGCGATAGACAGCGCAGGAAGCAGGCATAAATGCGGCGGCACAGAAAGACAAAGATCGTGGCGACACTCGGCCCGGCGAGCGCCGCGCCTGCGACGATCCACGCGCTGTTCGAAAGCGGCGCCGATGTTTTTCGCCTCAATTTCAGCCACGGCAACCATGAACAGCACGCCGAACGGGTCCGCTGGATCCGCGAGGTCGAGCGCACGGTGGACCATCCGATCGGCATTCTGGTGGACCTTCAGGGTCCGAAGCTTCGCGTCGGGGCGATGGCGGAGGGCGGAGCGATGCTGGAAGCGGGCGCGCGCTTTCGCCTCGACCTGTCGCCCGAACCCGGCACAAGGGAAAGGGCGCCTCTGCCGCACCCCGAGGTGTTCGAAGCTCTCAGGGAGAATACCGAGCTCCTGATCGACGACGGCAAGATCCGTCTCGCCGTGCGCGAGCGGGCCCGGGATCACGCAGTCACCGAAGTCCTGTTCGGCGGCCGGCTGACCGACCGCAAGGGGGTCAACATCCCGCAGGTCGTGCTGCCGATCTCGGCGCTGACCGAAAAGGACCGCCGCGACCTCGAATTCGCTCTCTCGCTCGGCGTCGACTGGATCGGCCTCAGCTTCGTGCAGCGGCCCGACGATGTCGCCGCGGCGCGCAAGATCATCGCGGGGCGGGCCGGGGTGATGTCCAAGCTGGAAAAGCCCGCCGCGATCGAGCGCTTCGATCAGATCCTGGCCCTGTCGGACGGGGTGATGGTCGCGCGCGGCGATCTCGGCGTCGAAATGGCCCCGGAGGACGTGCCGAGCATCCAGAAGCAGGTCATTCGGGACTGCCGCGAGGCCGGTAAACCGGTCGTGGTCGCCACCCAGATGCTGGAGTCGATGATCGATGCGCCGGCCCCGACCAGGGCGGAGGCATCCGATGTCGCCACTGCGGTTTATGACGGCGCCGATGCGGTGATGCTGTCGGCGGAGACCGCAGCCGGCAGCTATCCGCGCGAGACCGTCTCGATCATGAACCGGATCATCGCGCGGGTGGAGCGCGACGAGACCTATCGCGCGATCATGGACGCCGTCCACCCCGACCCCGAGGAAACCGCCCCCGACGCGATCAGCGCCGCAGCCGCCCAGGTTGCGGAGACCGTGCGCGCAGCGGCGATCGTGACCTTCACGACTTCCGGCTCGACGGCGCTCCGCGCCTCCCGCGAACGGCCGACCGCACCGATCCTGTCGCTTTCGGCGCTGCCTGCCACCGCACGACGGCTGTCGGTCGCCTGGGGGGTGCATTGCATTGTTTCGAAGGATGTCTCGGATTTCTCGGAGATGGTCGATACCGCCTGCGCCCGCGCGGTGGAAGCCGAGTTCGCCAAGGCCGGCCAGCGCCTGGTGATTACCGCGGGAGTCCCGTTCGGCACGCCCGGTGCGACCAACGTACTGCGCATCGCCTGGATCGCCCCCTGAACCGCCTCACCGCCGCCTCGCGCACCCGGTTCTGTTCGAGCGCGCGGACGCCTTGCCGCGGTCCGCGGACAACGGCGCTGTCCACCTGACACAACGGACCGGCGCTGCACAACCGCCGGTGGTTGGCCTCTTTTCCTTTCTCTCTAATCATGGTTGAATTGAATGTCATAATTTCTCCAATAGAGAGGCGCACCCCATGGTTCGAGTGCAGAGGCGGAGAGCGGCGGCCGGGTTGATCCTTTCGATGCTGGCAGTGTGGATCGTTCTGCCGGTCGACCGCGCCGCAGCCAAAGCGAAAATCGATTTCGTGTCCGGGCGCTGGACCGCCTTCGCGCTATTCGCTCCCGAAGAACACCGCTTCCTCGGATGCACCGCCATGGCGCAGAACGGGGAAGCGCCGTCGCTGATCTGGAACTACTGGACCGACGGCCTCGAACTCCGCATCCGTAACGCCGGATGGAACCTGACGGAGGGCCAGCGTTTACCGGTGACACTCTCTGTGGACGGTGCGTGGCACACGAAGGGGACCGCGAACGTCCTGCGCAGGACCCGCGGTTCCGGATCGCAACCGATCCGGATCGGCATCGACGACGAGGACGGCCTGGCGCGCAACGCCTCCCGCGGCGGAACTCTGACCGTGCGGGCCGGGGTGGAACAGCTCTCCTTCTCGCTCCGGGGTGGGCAGGAAATGCTCTCGGGCTTGTGGCACTGCCGCCAGAGGGGAGAACTGCTCCAACTGGCCGCGGACAGGAAACGGGAAAAGGCGCTGGACAAATTCGTCGCGCAGCAGGACGCGGCGGCCTTCACCCTGTGGGCGGACGGTCTCGCGGCGTCCGCACAGACCGCGGCCGCAACCGTCGGGCTGGGCGACGGCATCCGGCTCGGCGTCGA
Source organism: Alphaproteobacteria bacterium (assembly GCA_965200535.1). Taxonomy (GTDB): domain Bacteria; phylum Pseudomonadota; class Alphaproteobacteria; order MPNO01; family MPNO01; genus MPNO01. The sequence goes on from CBDAUF010000001.1 coordinate 445,898, forward strand.
CAGGATTTTCGCCGGGCAGGTATTGCCGAAGGAAGCGGCGTTCGCGTTCCGCTTTGCGATCGGCGCCATTCGCCAAGATTACGAGACCGCTCAATTATCCCATGAAAAAATCGCCGATTTTCGATCCGCTGTCGGCGATAACAGTCTCTCCCGCGTGTTGCGGGCGTTGACCGATCAGTTATGGCAGGAAGCAAAGATCGTCGCAGGCGACTCGCAGCGTATCCTGGAAGCGGCATCGGGCGGCGACGTGAACGGGCTTCGAAAGCCTTACATGGCGCTCGCGCGGCGTTCCTATCTCAGCTATGCGGGCGACAACGTCTATGTCCTCATCAGAAACGCGGCGCGCACCATGCTGGAAACGGAATATCACGCCAACGAGGCCGCCCATGCGCTGAATAAGGCGAATGTCAGAATCGTCAACGCGGTGCTGTGGACGTCCGACGACGCACTGGCTGCAGAAATACAGGCGGTGATCGAGGAGTCGCGGGGACATATCAAAAACGCACTGCGCTGGATCGCCAGCGGGCGAGCGATGCTGGAGGAAGAACTGGCGGAGGCCGCGAACGACGAGCGCAGGATCGAAATGCTGCGGCTCCACGGCGCTCTACTGGATGAAGAGGAAGCCCTTGCGGACCAACTCGCGGATGGATTGACGGCGGTGGAAACCGCCATCGGAAGCGGCAGACCCCTTGGGATGCGGATCCTCGGCCGTATTCTCCACGGCGGCGAGAGGACGGCGGCGGCCTTTGTCCAGCGCCGCCTAAACCTCAGGAAACAGCGCGACAGGGTGGCATCCGAACTGGGGGCCCGCTGAGCCGGCGGCGAGGCGCTAACGGAACAGGCTCTCGCCCTTCATGTCCTTGTAGAGGTGGGCAACGAACTCGGCGTAGCCGTTATAAAGCCGTGTCGGCACTCGCCGGCCGGTGCCGAGATCCCGTTCCATCACCTGGCTCCAGCGCGGGTGGTCGACCTCCGGGTTGACGTTGGCCCAGAAGCCGTATTCCCCGCCCGCGATCTGCTCCCAAAAGCTGACCGGGCGCTTGTCGGTAAAGGTGAAGCGGGTAATCGACTTGATCGACTTGAAACCGTATTTCCACGGCACCGCGAGGCGCAGCGGCGCGCCGTTCTGCTTCGGCATCGGCTTGCCGTAGGCGCCGATCGCGATGAAGGCGAGTTCGTTGGTCGCCTCCTCGATCGTCAACCCCTCGAGATAGGGCCACGGGTACCAGAACTGGCGCTGGGTCGCGGCGACCGTTGGGTCCTGGAACCCGCGCATTTCGAGGTACCTCGCCCCCGCCGACGGCCGCGCCATGGCGACGAGCGACCGCAGGGGAAACCCGGTCCACGGCACCGCGATCGACCAGGCCTCGACGCAGCGGAGGCGGTAGAGCCTCTCCTCCAACGGCATCTTCCGGATCAAGGCGTCGGCGTCGATGGTGAACGGCTTTTCCACCATCCCGTCGACGGTCACAGCCCACGGGCTGGTCTTGAGTTTTTGCGCCGCCTTCCAGATTTGCTTGTGGGAACCGAACTCGTAGAAGTTGTTGTAGGTCGTGGCAATCTTCTCGTCGGTGATCGGGCGATCGAGCCGGTAGCGCGGGTTGCGTTTCGCCGGATAGAGATCGGCCGCCGCCCACGCCGCGCCCGCGAAGCCGGTTCCCGCCGCCGCCAGCAGGGGGCCGGCAGCGAGCATCTTCACCAGGTCCCTCCGACGCCGGAAAAGCTCCTCGGGAGTCGCTGCCGCTTCGGGCATCTCCCAGCCGCGCTTGCTCCTGATCAGCATCGTTCCGTCTCCCCCGGCCGTTCTGCCGCCGGCGCGCGATGCTATTCGGCCTCCAGCGCCTCCTTGCGGGCCTCGATCACCTGATCCGCGAGCCGGCCCGTCAGTTCCTGGAGGCGGTCGAAGGACGACCGGTACGTCGCGACGCCCTGGCTCAGCGAGCGCAACTCGATGATGAGGTCGACGATATCGGAGGTCGGGATATTGGCCTCCACCGTATCCCATCCTTTCCACCCGTCCTTGGGCGCAAAGCCGAGAATTTGCCCGCGGCGCCCGCTGATCAGCCCGTGGACCTTGTTGGTGGAATCCGCCGGCACGTCGATCTCCACCCTCGAGATGGGCTCCAGCAAGACCGGACTGCATTTGGGCATGCCCTCGGTCATCGCCACCCGGGCGGCCAGTTTGAAGGACATTTCGTTGCTGTCGACCGCGTGAAACTGCCCGTCGGTCAGCCGCACCGAGAAATCGACCACCGGGAACCCGAGCGGCCCGCGCTGGGCGAACTCTTTCACTCCGGCCTCGACAGCGGGAATGAACTGCTTGGGGATGGCGCCGCCGACGATACTGTCGGTGAATTCGAACCCGTCGCCGCGCGACTGGGGCGAAATGTCGACGTGGACGTCCCCGAACATCCCGTGCCCCCCGGTCTGGCGTTTGAAGCGACCGTGCTGGGAGATCGACTTCTGAATGGTTTCCTTGTAGGGCACGCTCGGCGGCGACGCGACGGCTGAGACGTTGTAGCGCCCCCTCAGTTTTTCGAGTGCAACCTGGATGTGGATCTCACCCTGGCCCCACAACAGCATTTCGCGGGTGTCGGCATTCTGCTCATAGTTTACCGACGGATCTTCCTCGTGGAGGCGCTGCAGCGCTCCAGTGAGTTTGACTTCGTCGTTGCGTTTCTCCGGCACGATGGCGCGCGCATAGACCGGCCCGATGGGCTGCGGCCAGCCGGCGCCGTTTGCCGCGTCCGCGCCGACGGAAAGCAGGTTGCCGGTCTTGACCGAGTCCATCCGCCCCAGTGCCACGACCGCGCCCGGGCCGGCTGTGGCGAGCTTGTTCTGCTGGCCGCCCATGAGCGAAAGCAGGCTGCCGACCCGCTGACCGTTCAGGCTCATCCCCTCGTTGACCGTCCCGGACAGGATTCGGCCGAGCGACAGTTTGCCCGAATGCTGGGCGTGGTAGGTCTTGAAGACTTGGACGGCCGTATCGTCGCCGGTCTCGACCGACAGGCGGTCGATGACGGCATCGAGGCCGGGGGTCTCATGGCGCAGCGCCTTGAAGAGCCGCCGTACCCCGTAATCCTGCTCGGCCGAGCCGATCAACACCGGCACCACATCGGCGGCGCGCATACCCTCTGTCAGGTAACCGTAGATCTCGGCGATGTCCGGGACCTCGTCCTCGAGCAACTTCTCGAGCAGTTCGTCATTGAAGTCGGCGAGCGCCTCCAGCATCGCCGTCCGCGCGGTCTCGTACTCGTCGGCGAGCGCTTCGGGCATGTCGATGCGCTCCGAGCCGGCGCCGTCCGTGTACCGGTAGGCGCGGCCGCTGATCAGGTCGCCATAGCCCGACACCGTTTCGCCATCGCGGATCGGGATGTGGCGCAGGACCAGCGGAGCGATCTCGACCGCGCGCAGCGCCTCGTAGACGGCGGATACCGGCTCGGTAATGGTGTCGATCTTGTTGATGAACACCATGTGCGGAATACCGCGGTCGGCCAGGAACTTGAACAGCGGCGCCAGCGTCAGCGCCCGCTCGGTCGACGGTTCGTAGACCACCACCGCGAGATCGGCCACCATCAACGCGTTCAACGCCTCCTGCCGCATCTCGATCGAGCCCGGGCAGTCGAGAAAGGTCCACGGATCGTCGAGATAAACCGTCGAGCCAACCGAGACCTCGACCGACATCTGACGGGCGCGCGCTTCCGGCGAGGGGTCGCCGACGGTGTTGCCTTCCTTGATCGAACCCTTGCGGTGGATGCCGCCGGATACCGAGAGAAGACTCTCCATCAAGGTCGTCTTGCCGCTGAGATAGGGTCCGACTAAAGCCACGCAGCGTGGCCCGGAAGCGCTCGCCATGTTTTCTCCTTCGACCGAGGGGTGCTCAATCAACTCCCGACGCGCTCTGCGCGGCGGGCATCCCGTTCATCCCCGGGTGCGGTAATGTTCCAGCGCGACGGCGCCGAATCAAGGAGTTTCGAGGACAGAACCGGATCAGGTAAGCGCCGCGCAGGCCTTCTGGATGCGCCGGCAGGCTTCCTCGAGTTCGGCATTGGACGCAGCGTAGGAAATGCGGAAATAGGGCGACAACCCGAACGCCGCTCCCTGAACCACAGCGACTCCCTCGGATTCGAGCAGGTAGGTGACGAAGTCGGTGTCGTTGCCGATCACAGCGCCGTCCGAGGTCTTGCGGCCGATGGCGCCCGCGCAGGAAATGTAGAGGTAGAAGGCGCCTTCCGGCGTGCCGCAGCGCAGGCCGTTCGCCTGGTTGAGCATGGAGACGCACAGATCGCGGCGCTCCTGGAAGGCGCGTGCATTCTCGGCCAGGAAGTCCTGCGGTCCATTGAGCGCCTCGACCGCCGCCGCCTGGCTGATCGAGGAGGTGTGGGTCGAGCTTTGCGACTGCACGACCGTCATCGCCCGGATCAAATCCTTCGGCCCGGCCGCGTAGCCGAGCCGCCAGCCCGTCATGCAATAGGCCTTGGAAACGCCGTTCACCGTCAGCGTACGGTCCTTCAGCGCCGGATCGACCGCCGCCGAGGTGGCGAACGCGAACCCGTCATAGACGATGTGCTCGTACATGTCGTCGGTCAGGATCCAGACATGCTCGTGCCGGCGGACGACGCTGCACAAAGCCGCGAGCTCCTCGCGCGTGTAGGCAGCGCCGCTCGGGTTGCTCGGCGAGTTGAACAGGACCCATTTCGTGCGCGGCCCGATCGCCGCCTCGAGGTCTTCGGGCGTTATACGGAAGCCCAACTCCTCCTTGCCGTCGACGAAGACCGGGGTTCCGCCCGCGAGCAGCACCATGTCGGGGTAGGACACCCAGTAGGGAGTCGGAATGATCACCTCGTCCCCGTCGTCGAGGGTGGAGACGAAAGCGTTGTAGAGGACCTGCTTGCCGCCGCAGGAAACGATCACCTCATCCGGCGCGTAGTCGAGCCCGTTCTCGCGCATAAGCTTGCCGCAGATGGCCTGGCGCAACGCCATCGTGCCGGGGATCGCGGTGTAGCGGGTATCGCCCTCACGGATCGCACGGATCCCCGCCTCCTTGACATTGTCCGGTGTCTCGAAATCGGGCTCCCCGGCACCGAGGCCGATGATGTCGCGTCCTGCCGCCTTGAGTTCGAGCACCTTGCCGGTGAGCGCGTTGGTGGGCGACGGCTTGATGCGGGAAAGGCGCTCGGCGAGGATCGGCATCGGGAGTCTCCGCGGCGTGGCTCGGCTTTCGGCAAACTAGGGCGGCCGGAAACCCCGTTCAACCCGCCCCGTGTGGCGCCGGTCCGGCGCGGAGCCTATATTCCAGCCATGACCCTCGCCATCGCGGAACGCCCGAGCGTCGGCCCCGGCGCCCCGTTCGAGATCGTCTCCGGTTTCGAGCCGGCCGGCGACCAGCCGCAGGCAATCGCCGGGTTGATCCACGGGCTCGAAGAGGGCGAGCGCGACCAGGTTCTGCTCGGGGTCACCGGCTCCGGCAAGACCTTCACCATGGCGCACGTCATCAAGGGCATCGCGCGGCCTACCCTGATCCTGGCCCCGAACAAGACGCTGGCCGCCCAGTTGTACGGCGAGATGCGCGGCTTCTTTCCCAACAACGCGGTCGAGTATTTCGTCTCGTACTACGACTACTACCAGCCCGAAGCCTATGTGCCGCGCAGCGATACCTATATCGAGAAGGACGCCTCGATCAACGAGCAGATCGACCGCATGCGCCACTCTGCCACGCGCGCCCTGCTGGAGCGGCGCGACGTCATCATCGTCGCCAGCGTGTCGTGCATATACGGTATCGGTTCGGTCGAGACCTATTCCGAGATGACGATCCGCCTGGAGACGGGACAACGGATCCAGCTCGATGCGCTGCTCCGGCGGCTGGTCGAACTCCAGTACCGGCGGAACGACACCAACTTCGTCCGCGGCACCTTCCGGGTGCGCGGGGATTCGGCCGAGATATTTCCCGCCCATTACGAGGACCGCGGCTGGCGGCTATCGCTGTTCGGCGATGAAATCGAGTCGATTCACGAGTTCGATCCGCTGACCGGGGAAAAGATCGTCGAACTCGACGCTGTCACCGTCTACGCCAACAGCCACTACGTGACGCCGCGCCCGACGCTGGAGCAGGCGATCAGGCATATCAAGGCGGAGCTCGTCGAACGGCTCGCCTGGTTCCGCGGCCACGGCAAACTGCTTGAGGCCGAGCGCCTCGAACAGCGCACCGGTTTCGACCTGGAGATGTTGCAGACCACCGGCCAGTGCGCCGGGATCGAGAACTATTCGCGTTTCCTGACCGGCCGCCGCCCCGGCGAACCACCGCCGACCCTGTTCGAATACCTGCCGGAAGATGCCTTCCTCATCGTCGATGAAAGCCATGTCACCGTTCCCCAGCTCGGCGGCATGTTCCGCGGCGACTTCCGCCGCAAGTCGACGCTGGCCGAATACGGGTTCCGACTGCCATCTTGTGTCGACAACCGGCCGCTCAAGTTCGAGGAATGGGAGGCGATGCGCCCGCAGACGGTGTTCGTCTCGGCGACGCCGGGCCCGTGGGAAATGGAGCGCACCGGCGGTATCTTCATCGAACAGGTGATTCGCCCGACCGGCCTCACCGATCCCGTTTGCGACGTGCGGCCCGTCGAACACCAGGTCGAGGATCTGATGGCGGAGTGCCGTGCGGCGGCGGCGCACAACCAGCGCGTTCTCGTCACCACCCTGACCAAGCGCATGGCCGAGGACCTCACCGAATACCTTCACGAGGCCGGCATCCGCGTGCGCTACCTCCATTCCGACATCGATACGCTGGAGCGGATCGAGATCATCCGCGACCTGCGGCTCGGTGGGTTCGACGTGCTGGTCGGAATAAACCTCCTGCGCGAGGGGCTCGACATTCCGGAATGCGCGCTGGTGGCCATCCTGGACGCCGACAAAGAGGGCTTCTTGCGCTCCCAGACCTCGCTGATACAGACCATCGGCCGGGCGGCGCGCAACATCGACGGCCGGGTCGTGCTCTACGCCGACACGATCACCGCCTCGCTCGACTACGCAATCGGCGAGACCAACCGCCGGCGCGCCAAGCAGACCGCCTACAACGAGGCGAACGAAATCACCCCGGAAAGCGTCAGGAAAGACATCGCCGACATCCTGGACAGCGTCTACGAGCAGGACCGCGTCACCGTCGGCACGTTCGACGAGGACATGCCCAACCTGATCGGGCACAACCTGAAGACCTACCTCGCCGACCTCGAGAAACGCATGAGGGAAGCGGCGGCCAATCTCGAATTCGAGGAGGCCGCCCGCCTGCGCGACGAAATCCGGCGCCTGGAGGCAACGGAACTGGGCGTGCCGACCGGCGAGCAAAGACTCGCTGCCCGGGTGCGCGCTGCCGGTGCGTCCAAGGAGCGTCGGCGGGGCAAGCACAAGCGGTGATGGACAGCGCTCCGGATCCCTCTGCGCCGGCCGCGCATACCCGCTCTCGCGGGTACGGTGCGACGCCGGCGCCATGACCTTTCTCTCTCTCGCTGCCGGGTTCGTTCTCCTCTTCCTCGGCGGCGAGATTGTCGTCCGGGGGGCGGTTGGGCTGGCGCGGCGTTTCGATGTCTCGCCCCTGGTCATCGGCCTCACCATCGTGGGCTTCGGCACCTCTCTGCCCGAACTGCTGGTCAGCCTCAATGCGGCGTTGAGCGGTGCGCCCGGCATAGCGGTCGGCAACGTCATCGGCAGCAATCTCGCAAACATGATGCTGATTCTCGGCGTCGCCGCCCTGATCTGTCCGATCGCGGTCAACCCCGCGGCGGTGCGCCGCGACGGGTTGGCGCTCGCAGCGGTCACCGCGCTCTTCGTCGCCGTCGCCGTCGGCGGGACTGCGGAGCGTTACGAAGGCGCGCTGATGCTGGCGGCGCTTGCACTCTATATCGGCTTGTCGCTGTGGCACGACGCCCGGACGAACGGCGGCTCCGCGCAGCTTCACCGCGAAGAAGCGGACTCCCTGACAGGCCTGCCCCGGCAACTCTGGCTGATGATCCTCGCCGTCGGCGGCGGCTTCGCCGCGGTCGGACTCGGCGCCGAACTGCTGGTGACCGGCGCCACCGAACTCGCGCGCGCCGCCGGCGTGCCGGACGAGGTGATCGGTCTCACGCTGGTGGCGGTCGGCACCTCTCTGCCCGAACTCGCCACGTCCATCGTCGCGGCCTACCGCGGCCATGCCGATGTCTGCATCGGCAACGTCATCGGCAGCAATATCTTCAACCTGTTCGGCATCCTCGGCGTCACCGCGCTGGTGATTCCGGTGCCGTTCGCCGACAAGATCGTCAATTTCGATCTCTGGGTGCTGTCCGCCGCGACGCTTTTGCTGTTACCCCTGCTGCTCACCGGCTGGCGGCTGGCCCGCGGCGAGGCAGCTCTCCTGCTCACGCTCTACGGCGCCTACGTCGCCTGCCAGTTCTGGGGGATGAGCGGGGCGTATGTCGGCGCCGCCTGAGACCCCGGCGCGCGGGAAATCGGCCGGGAGCGTTCGCTGCCGCCCTCACGCCTCCAGCATTGGCAGATCGAGGCGGTGCGTCTTCGCAGCCTCGATCGCGATGTCGTAGCCGGCGTCAGCGTGGCGCATCACGCCCGAAGCGGGATCGTTCCACAGCACCCTGGCAATGCGCCGGGCCGCGTCTTCGGTCCCGTCGCAGACAATGACCATGCCTGCGTGCTGCGAATACCCCATGCCGACGCCGCCGCCGTGGTGGATGCTGACCCAGGTCGCGCCGGAGGCGGTGTTGAGCAGTGCGTTCAGCAACGCCCAGTCGGCAACCGCGTCCGAACCGTCCAGCATCCCCTCGGTCTCGCGATTGGGGCTGGCGACGGATCCCGAGTCCATGTGGTCGCGGCCGATCACGATGGGCGCGCTGACTTCGCCGCTGCGCACGAGTTCGTTGAACGCCAGCCCCACCCGGTCGCGGTCGCCGAGCCCGAGCCAGCAGATCCGCGCGGGCAGGCCCTGGAACTTGATACGCTCGCGCGCCATGTCGAGCCATGTATGCAGCGCACGGTCGTCGGGCAGGAGTTCCTTGACCGCCTCGTCGGTTCGGTAGATGTCCTCCGGATCGCCGGACAGCGCGGCCCAGCGGAACGGCCCCTTGCCGCGGCAGAACAGCGGCCGCACATACGCCTGCACAAAGCCGGGGAAATCGAAGGCGTCCGCGAGCCCGGCCTCGGCTGCCATCTGCCGGATGTTATTGCCGTAATCGACCACCGGAATGCCCATGCGGTGAAAGGCGAGCATCGCTTCGACCTGCCCCGCGATCGACCGTTTCGCCGCTTCGGCGACGCCGGCGGGGTCGCGTTCCCGGCGATCGGCCCATTCTTCGAGCGTCCAGCCGGTCGGGAGATAACCGTTCGATGGGTCGTGCGCCGAGGTCTGGTCGGTCACGGCGTCGGGCCGGATACCCCGCCTCAGAATCTCGGGATAGACTTCGGCCGCGTTTCCGCGCAGCCCGATCGACACCGGTTTTCCGTCCGCCCCGGCGCGGTCGAGGATCGCAAGCGCCTCCTCGATCGTCCGGGCTTCGGTATCGAGATAGCCGGTTTTCAGACGGAACTCGATCCGGCTCGGCTGGCATTCCACGGCGACAAGGCTGGCCCCGGCCATCGTCGCGGCGAGCGGTTGCGCTCCGCCCATGCCGCCGAGGCCGCCGGTGAGTATCCACTTGCCCGACAGGTTACCGCCGAAATGCTGCCGGCCGACCTCCGAGAACGTCTCGTACGTTCCCTGGACGATGCCCTGGCTGCCGATATAGATCCACGACCCGGCGGTCATCTGGCCGTACATCATCAGACCGGCCCGGTCGAGCGCGTTGAAATGTTCCCACGTTGCCCAACCGCCGACGAGGTTGGAGTTGGCGATCAGGACCCTGGGGGCGTCGGCATGGGTGCGAAAAATGCCGACCGGCTTGCCGCTCTGGACCAGCAGCGTCTGGTCCTCCTCGAGATCGGTGAGGGAGGCGACAATCGACCGGTAGCAATCCCAGTTGCGCGCGGCCCGGCCGATCCCGCCGTAGACCACGAGGTCCTCCGGATGCTCAGCGACCTCGGCATCCAGATTGTTCATCAGCATGCGCAGCGGCGCCTCGGTCGCCCAGCTTTTCGCGGTCAGGTCTGGCCCGCGGGGGCTCCGGATGCCCGCAACGTTCGCGCCGCGCCCGGTTTCGGTCACGGTTCTGTCCCTCCTCCGGTGCGCCTGCGGCCCGCGAGCGGAGGCATACCTATTTGTGGCGGAAAGTGATCCGCCCGCGGCTCAGGTCGTAGGGCGACATCTCGACGTCAACACGGTCGCCGACCATCACGCGGATGCGGAACTTGCGCATCTTGCCTTTGGGCTGGGCGATGATCTGATGATCGTTCTCGAGCTTGACCCGGAACATGGCGTTGGGAAGCTTTTCGATGACGGTACCCGTTGTTTCCAGTAAATCCTCTTTCAAGGCATGACCTCCGATACACCCTCCGTTCGGTTGGCGGAACCCGCATCGTATACCGAATTGGACCGCCGCTGCGACCCCGTTGCGAAATTCGGACAAGAACTCGACGATGCCGAGCACGGCGATCTACAATCGAAGCGCGGGCTCGCGGTACGGTCGCCGCCGGCGGATGGGAGACCCGGTTCCGGACGCATGACGAACACACCCCTGCCCCTCTCGCGGTTTACGGTGCTCGACCTGACGCGTGCCCGGTCGGGGCCGACCTGCGTGCGCCAGCTTGCCGATTGGGGCGCGGACGTGATCAAGATCGAGGAGCCGGATCCCGCGGGAGACGGCGACAACGGCGGCCGCAGGTCATCGGATTTCCAGAACCTGCACCGCAACAAACGGGCCATGACGCTGAACCTCAAGGCCCGGGAAGGCCGCGCCATCTTCATGGAGCTGGTCGCGGCGGCCGACGTGGTGGTGGAGAACTATCGGCCGAGAGTCAAAGACCGGCTCGGTATCGACTATGAGTCGCTGCGCGCCGCGAATCCGCGCATCGTCCTTGGCAGCATCTCCGGCTTCGGCCAGGACGGCCCTTACGCCGACCGGCCGGGCTATGACCAGGTGGCCCAGGGGATGGGCGGACTCATGTCGGTCACCGGCCTCCCCGGACAGGGCCCGGTCCGCGCCGGGACCGCCATCGCGGATATTACCGCCGGCCTCTACTGCGCGATGGGGATCCTCGCCGCCCTGCTGGAACGCGAGGTTTCGGGCGAGGGCCAGTGGGTCGATTCATCGCTGCTTGCCGCGCAGATTGCGGTGATGGATTTTCAGGCGGCGCGCTGGACGGTGGACGGCGAAGTGGCGGCTCAGGCGGGCAACGATCATCCGCTCTACATGCCGACCGGAATGTTCGAGACCGCAGACGGGTTCATCAATATCGCGGCATCCGGCGATACGATGTTCTCGCGGCTGTGCGGGGCGCTCGACGCGGACGCGCTGCTCGACGACCCGCGCTTCTCCGACGGACCGGCGCGCGGCGCCAACCGCGGCGCCCTGAACGAGTCGATCGCCGCGGTTACGCGCACCCGGCCGACCGCGGAATGGGTGGCGCTGCTGAACGACCGAGGTGTGCCGTGTGGGCCGGTCTACACTCTCGATGCAACCTTCGCAGACCCGCAGGTGAAGCACATCGGCATGGCCGCTCCTGTCGATCATCCGGTGCGCGGGCGCATCGATCTGGTTGGTCAGCCGGTCCGCTTCCACCGCACTCCGTGGCGGTTGCGCACCCCCTGCCCGGAGATGGGCGAACACACGGACACCATCCTCGCCGATCTCGGCTACGAGCAAGCCGAGATCAAGGCCCTGCGCGCGCAGGGCGTGCTGTGAGCCTCTATACGGTCCAGAAGCTGATCTACCAGCTCAATCGAGACCCCCGCGTCCGGCAGCGCTACGAGGACGATTTCGAGGGGCTGTTGCAGGAATATCCGATGACCGATGAGGAGAGCCGGGCGGTGCGCGAGCCCGATATCGGGCTCCTCTACGTGCTCGGGGTGAACGGCCAGCTTCTGATGCACTACGCGGCGCTATGCGGCTATCCGTGGGACGAGTACATCGCGGCGATGCGCGAGGGAGTGCGCCGCCACGGGCCGGTGCGCGCCGGCCTCTACGCGATGACCGGCGGAGGGGAAGGCCGTTGAGCCTGGTTTTCGCCGGCGCGTGCAGCCATGCACCCGGCATCACCGGACGCGCGGGCCGGGTCGAGCCCGGCCGCCTCGCCCGCCTCCACGCGGCCTTCGATCGGATGCGGCTGGCCATCGAGGCCGCCCGGCCCGACGCCCTGTTCGTGGTCGGGGCGGAGCATTTCGCGAACTTCTTCATGGACAACATGCCGGCCTACTGCATCGGCATGGCGGAGAGCTACGAAGGACCGATCGAGGACCCGGAGTGGCTCGCCATCCCCCGCACGGTCGTCCCGGGCGCGCCCGGCATCGCGCGCCGGCTGGTCGAGCGGGTGCTGGAGGAGGTCGACGTCTCGTACGCGGAAGAATGGAAGTTCGACCACGGAATCATGGTCCCGCTGCACTTCCTCACACCGCGCTACGACCTGCCGGTGATCCCGGCAAACATCAATTGCCAGGGACCGCCCCTGACGCCGGTCCATCGCGCGTACGCGTTCGGCCGGGCGCTGCGGCGTGCATGCGACGCGGTACCGGAGCGGATCGCCCTCATCGGCACGGGCGGAATTTCGCACTGGCCGGCAACGCCGGATTCGGGACGGATCAACGAGGACTGGGACAGGCAGTTCCTCGACCGCTTCGCCGCCAACGACCGCGACGCGCTGCTTTCCTATGACGACGCCGGAACCTACCGTGAAGCCGGCCAGGGCGGATTCGAGATCCGCACCTTCATTGCCGTGGCGGGCGCGGCGGAGGATGCGACGGGGGAGATCTGGCACTACGGCCCGGTGCCCGCCTTCGCCGTCGGCTGCACGGTGGCGGTGATGGCGATGGCCTGACCACGGAGGCGCGACGGCCTCGTCCGATCTTCTGCGGAAGTCGCGGGCGCGGGGCGGCCGCGGCTCCCGCCCCCCGATCCAGCTTGCACCGGGGCGGGCCGCCGGCTACCTTCCGCTGCGGAATGCAGACAACGAAAACGCGCGGGCAGATCCGGTTCCGGGACGAGGGGCCGGAAATAGGCGATTTCAAGACCGAGGTCATCGAGGCCCTGTCCGGGGAACGCAAGTCCCTCCCCTGCAAGTTTTTCTACGACGAAACCGGGTCGGCCCTGTTCGAGCGCATCTGCGAACTCGACGAGTATTACCCGACCCGCACCGAAATCGCGCTGCTCGAACGGCACGGCACCGACTTCGCGGGACTCAGCGGGCCGAACTGCCACGTGATCGAGTTCGGCAGCGGGTCGAGCGTCAAGGTCAGACTGCTGCTGGACAGGTTGGACAGGCCCGCTGCGTACACGGCGATCGACATCTCGCGCGAGCATTTGATCGATTCAGCGAGCGCACTCGCCGAGGCGTTTCCCGAGGTCGAGGTCGAGGCTGTCTGGGCGGACTATACCCGGCCGCTCGCGATGGACCGGACCGAGGACCGGGCCGGGCGCCGGCTCGGCTTTTTCCCCGGTTCGACGATCGGCAATTTCTCTCCCGCCCAGGCCCACCGGTTCCTCGAACGCTCGGCGGAGACCATCGGCCCGGGCGGGTCGATGCTGATCGGTGTCGACCTCAAGAAAGACGAAGACATGTTGATCGCTGCCTACAACGACCGCGAGGGCGTTACAGCGGCGTTCAACGAGAACCTTCTGGTCCGGATCAACAGGGAGTTGGACGGCGATTTCGACGTGTCCGCTTTCTCCCACGATGCGGTCTACAACCGCGAGTACGGCCGGATCGAGATGCATCTGGTCAGCGTGCGCGACCAGACGGCGCGGGTCGGCGACCGTTCGTTCGACTTCAGGACGGGCGAGACCATACATACCGAGGATTCGTACAAGTACAGCGTCGAACAGTTCCAGGACCTGTGCCGCGAGGCGGGCTACGAGCCTGTCCAGGTGTGGACCGACCGCGACCGGATGTTCAGCCTGCACTATCTGGACGTGGTCTGACCGCCCGACGCGTCCGTCGGGACGACGGGGGCATGGAAATCCATCCGCGCCGTCCCGATCTATAGCAGGCGTCCAGGCGCAGGGTCTCGAGGCAGCAGGAACCCGCGATGAACGGGAAGGGCGACACACACGCGGCAGACAGCGGGAAACCGCGGACCGAGCGTCGCATGCGGTTGCGCGTCATGCGGCACATCCGCGCCTACTTCTTTGCGGGCGTCCTGGTGACCGCGCCGATCGCGATCACCTTTTACCTGGCCTGGCTGGTCATCGGCTGGATCGACGGCAAGATCACACCGCTGATCCCAGAGGCCTACAATCCGGAGACCTACCTTCCGTTCGGCGTGCCGGGACTCGGGCTCATCGTCGCCTTTGTCCTCCTCACCCTGATCGGGGCGATGGCGGCGGGTGCGATCGGGCGGCTGTGGATCCGGGTAACCGAGCGGATGCTGGCGCAGATGCCGGTCATCCGCAGCGTGTACAGCGCAACCAAGCAGATCTTCGAGACCGTCCTGCGCCAGCAGTCCAACGCGTTCCGCCAGGTGGTACTGTTCGAGTATCCGCGGCGCGGCAGTTGGGCGCTCGGTTTCATCACCGGCAAGACCCAGGGAGAGGTGCAGAACCTTACCTCCGACGAGGTGGTCAACGTGTTTCTGCCGACCACTCCGAACCCGACGTCGGGCTACCTGCTGTTCATTCCGCGGCGGGAGCTGATCGTGCTTGGCATGACCGTGGAAGAAGGAATCAAGATGGTGGTCTCCGGCGGCATCGTGACGCCGGCGGACCGCCGCACCGAAGAGGAACAGAGGGTCAAGCGGGTCGCGCCTGCGGCGCTCGACACGCAGACGATCCCTTACGACGAAGGAGAGCGCGCGACGGCTGCGATCGAAAATCGACGCGAATCATCCTGAACGCAGGGTCCTGACCACACCGTCCCTTTCGAACAGATAGAGGAGCGTGCGCAGCGCCTCACCGCGCGGTGTCTTCAGTTCCGCATCGCGCTCGACGATCAGCCGTGCATCGTCGCGCGCCACCCCGAGCAAATCGGCATGTGCGGCAAGATCGGCCAGCCGGAAGTCCGGCAGCCCCGACTGGCGGGTGCCGAGCAGTTCCCCCGCTCCGCGCAGACGCAGGTCCTCCTCGGCGATCTCGAATCCGTCGTCGGTGTCGCGCATCACGTTGAGCCGTGCCCGCGCGGTCTCGGTCAGCGGGCCGCCGTAGAGCAGAAGGCAGAACGAGGCGCGGCCGCCGCGGCCGACCCGCCCGCGAAGCTGGTGGAGTTGGGTAAGCCCGAAGCGCTCGGCATGTTCGATCACGACCACCGAGGCCTCGGGGATGTCGACGCCGACTTCGATCACCGTGGTTGCCACCAGTATGTCGATTTCGCCGGCGGCGAAGCGCGCCATCGCGGCATCCTTTTCCGCCCCCTTCATCTGCCCGTGCACGAGGCCGACGCGGTCGCCGAACCGCGCTGCCAGCAACCGATGGCGCTCGGTCGCCGCGGCAAGGTCGAGCATCTCGGAGTCCTCGACCACCGGGCAGACCCAGTAGACCCGCGCCCCGCCGGCGATCGCGCGGCGCAAGCGGCCGGTCACCTCGTCCAGCCGCTCCAGCGGCAGAACCCTGGTATCGACCGGGCGTCGACCGGCGGGGCGCTCGCGCATCCGCGAGACGTCGATATCGCCGTAGACGGTCATCGTCAGGGTGCGCGGGATGGGCGTCGCGGTCATCGCCAGCACGTCCACCGCCCGGCCCTTGTCGGCGAGAGCTGCGCGCTGCTCGACGCCGAAGCGGTGCTGCTCGTCGATCACCGCGAGCGCGAGGTCGGCGAAGAGGACCCCGTCCTGCTGCAAGGCGTGGGTACCGATCGCCAGCGAGATCGCGCCGTCGGCGAGGCCGGCGAGTATCCGCTCGCGGTTCCCGCCGCGCTCTCGTCCGGTAAGCAGCGCGGCGGAGACGCCGATTTTCTCCGCGAGCGGCCCAACGGTGGCAAGATGCTGGCGCGCGAGGATTTCCGTCGGCGCCATCAAAGCGGCCTGCGCACCGGCTTCGACCGCCGTCAACATGGCGAGCAGGGCGACAACGGTCTTACCGCTGCCGACATCGCCCTGCAGCAGGCGGATCATGCACTCGGGCGCCGCCATATCCTCCGCAATGTCGGCGGCGGCCGCGGTCTGGGAAGCGGTCAGGGAGAAGCCGAAGACGTCCAGCGCCTTCCCGCGCAACCGCCCATCGCCGGCAACGCGCCGGCCCGGCCGCGCACGGCGCCGGCGCACCAGCGCAAGGGCGAGCTGGTTGGCCAGCAACTCGTCGTAGGCGAGACGTTCGCGGGCGGGGCTCCCGGACGCGAGGTCGGCCTCGCTTTCCGGCGCATGCGCGCGCCTCACCGCCTCGCGCCAGGACGGCCATGCCTTGCGCGCCATCCAGGCGGGATCGTTCCATTCGGGGAGGTCAGGCGCGCGGCCGACGGCGTCGGCGACGATGCGGCCAAGCGGCTTCGCCGTAAGCCCGGCAGTCAGCGGATAGACCGGCTCGACCCGCTTGAGCGCATCGATTTCCCCGGGCCGGGCGATACGGTCGGGATGGGTCATCTGAAGCCGGTCGCGATAGTGTTCGACGCGGCCGCTCACCACCCGCATCGCACCCGTCGGCAGGGCGGTTTCCAGATAGTCGCGCCGGGCATTGAAGAACACGAGATCCATCGTTCCGGTCTCGTCGCGACAAACCACGCGATAGGGCGCACGCGGGTTCTTGCCGGGCACATGCCGGTCGACCTCGACGGTCATGGTAACGATCGCCTTGTCGGGGGCGTTGGCGATGCCGGGCGAGAAACGGCGGTCGACGATACCGTTGGGCAGGTGCCACAGGAGGTCGACCACCCGCGGCCCCGCCAGCCGCTCGACGGCCGCCCCGACCCGCGGCCCGACGCCAACCATCGACCGGACTTCGGCAAACAGGGGAAACAGGATTTCCGGGCGCATCGGCAGACCTGGTGACACCGGCGCGCCCATCGGACAGCCCCGCCCGGCCGCCGTCAAGCGTGACCGACCGTCTCCCTTGCCCCGGCGGGCGGGCTGTGCGACAGGTCTGGCACTTCGCCAACGGAGGCTGCGGCCGTGGACCAGGGCCTGGACGCCCGGCGCAAGCGGATCCTGTTCCGCAGCCTGCGCCGGGGCACCAAGGAGAGCGACCTCGTGATCGGTGGTTTCGCCCGGGAAACGCTGCCGCATCTCGACGGGCGGCAACTCGACGCATTGGAGGCCCTGCTCGAGCAGCCCGACCCGGATGTGCTCGGCTGGGCGATCGGCCTCCGCCCTGTGCCGCCCGAGTTCGATACCGAGGTGATGGCGATGCTCAAAGCCTACAAGAGCGCGTTGTGAGGCCGGCCCCGACCGCCCCGGACCGCTTCGGCGCGCCCGACGACGGTCCGGGGCGGGCCTTGTTCGCCGGCGTACCGGAGGCACTGGAGGCGCGGGTGATCGCCGGCCTCTCCGCCGGCGGCGACGGCCAGCGCATCCTCCACATCGCGCGCGATGACGCCCGGCTCGCCCGGCTGGCCGACGGGCTCGCCTTCTTCGCACCGGACCTGCCGGTCCTGCGGCTTCCCGCCTGGGATTGCCTGCCCTACGACCGGGTCTCGCCGGCGGCAGAAATCGTTGCCGAGCGGATAGACACCCTGGCGCGGCTCGCCAACCGTGGCGCGGAGCGGCCGTCAGTCGTGCTCACGACCGTCTCGGCGGCGTTGCAACGCCTGCCGCCGCGCAGCGTCTGGCGCGGCGCCTCGTTCGAGGCCGCGCCCGGCGATGCTGTCGATCTCGACCGACTCACCGCGTTCCTTGTGTGCAACGGCTACGAACGGGCGAGCACGGTCCGCGAGCCGGGCGAATTTGCCGTTCGCGGCGGCATCGTGGACATTTTCCCGCCCGGCCCCGACCACCCGGTGCGCCTCGATCTTTTCGGCGACACGCTCGAGGGCGTTCGCAGCTTCGATGCAGGAACGCAGCGCACCGCCGGCGCACTGGACCGGCTCGCCCTCTCGCCGGTCAGCGAGATCGCGCTCGACCGGCCGTCGATAACGCGGTTTCGCGAGGGTTACCGCGAACTGTTCGGCGCGGTGTCGGACGACCCCCTTTATCAGGCCGTCAGCGAGGGACGGAAGCAGATCGGCATGGAGCACTGGCTCCCCCTGTTTCACGAATCTCTGGAGACCGTATTCGCGTATCTGCCGGATGCGATGGTGACACTCGACCGACAGATCGAGGCCGCGCGCGACGCACGGCTGGAAACGATTGCCGACTACCATGACGCGCGACGGACGTTCCTGGAAACCGGCGGGGCAGCGGGGGACCGCGCGCCGCCCTACCGGCCGCTGCCGCCAGATCGACTCTATCTCGACGCGGCGGAGTGGGACCGTCTGCTCGGCGAACGGTCGCTCGGCTATTTCCAGCCGTTCGATGCGCCGGAGACCCTTCCGCACGACGCCTTCGACACGGTGGCCAATTTCGGCGGCCGCCCTGCACCCGCCTTCACCGGAGCGGCCGCGGAAGCCGACGGCGAGGACGGGAACGCATTCGACCGCGTACGTCGGGCGATCGAGGCGCGCCGCCGAGACGGTGTCCGGGTCGTCGTCGCCGCCTTCTCGCGGGGCTCGCGGGAACGTCTGGGCCAGCTCCTCGCCGAGCACGGCGTTACCGGGCTGGCGGGCGTGGAAACCTGGCCGGATGTCGAGACACAGCCGCCCGGACTTACGGGTCTGGCCGTGCTCGGCATCGAGCAGGGGTTCGAGACGCCGGACCTCCTAGTCATTGGCGAACAGGACATCCTGGGCGAGCGCTTGATCCGGCCCCGCCGGCGGCGGCGGGCCGCGGATTTCATCGCCGACGCTTCCGATCTGTCGCCGCAGGATCTCGTCGTCCATGTGGAACACGGGATCGGCCGTTACGAGGGTCTGGAAACGGTGATCGCGGCGGGCGCGCCGCACGACTGCCTGCGCCTTTCCTACGCTGGAGGCGATCGCCTGTATGTGCCGGTCGAGAGCCTGGAAGTCCTGTCGCGCTACGGTTCGGGCGATTCGGAGGCGGCGCTCGACCGACTGGGCACGGCTGCCTGGCAGCAGCGCAAGGCACGGCTCAGGAAGCGGCTCATGGAGATGGCCGACACCCTGATCGCCGTCGCCGCCGCGCGTCAGTTGCATGCGGCGGAGCCGGTCGCCGCCGATCCCGGGCTCTACCACGCGTTCTGCGCCGGCTTTCCGTACACCGAGACCGACGACCAGGTCGAGGCGATCGCCGCGACGCTTGCCGATCTCGGGCGCGGACAGCCGATGGACCGGCTGATCTGCGGCGATGTCGGTTTCGGCAAGACCGAGGTCGCGTTGCGAGCCGCATTCAACATCGTTCACGCGGGCGGCCAAGTCGCGGTCGTCGTGCCGACGACGCTGCTTTGCCGGCAGCATTTCACGACCTTCTCCCAGCGCTTCGCCGGCTTCGCTGTGAATATTGGACAGCTATCCCGCCTGGAGACCGGAAAGGATGCGGCGGCGACGCGGCAGGGCATCGCCGACGGCAGCATCGATATCGTCATCGGCACCCACGCCCTGCTCGCCAAGGGGGTCGCCTTCCGCAATCTGGCGCTGCTGGTGATCGACGAGGAGCAGCATTTCGGCGTCGCCCACAAGGAGCGCCTGAAGCAACTCAAGGCAAACGTCCACGTCCTCACCATGACCGCGACGCCGATTCCGCGCACCTTGCAGATGGCGCTGAGCGGAGTGCGCGAGATGAGCACCATCGCCACCCCGCCGGTCGACCGGCTGGCTGTCAGAACCTACGTGCTGCCCTTCGATCCGGTGATCGTCCGCGAAGCGCTCATGCGCGAACATTTTCGCGGCGGGCAGAGCTTCTACGTCTGTCCGCGGATCGGCCAACTCGACGAGATTGCCGACCGGCTCAGGACCCTGGTTCCCGACGTCACCGTCGGCATGGCGCACGGCCGCATGCCGGCCCGTGCACTGGAGGATGTCATGGTCGCCTTCTACGAAGGGAAGATCGACGTTCTCCTGTCGACGCAGATCATCGAGTCCGGGCTCGATATCCCGCGCGCGAATACGCTGATCGTCCATCGCGCCGACATGTTCGGCCTTGCCCAGCTATACCAGCTCAGGGGCCGCATCGGGCGCTCGAAGCTGCGCGGCTACTGCTATCTCACCCTGCCGACCGGTCAGGCGCTGACCCCGGCGGCGGAAAAGCGGCTGGAGGTGATGCGAACGCTGGACACGCTGGGGGCGGGATTCTCGCTGGCGAGCCACGATCTCGATATCCGCGGCGCCGGGAACCTGTTGGGCGACGCCCAGTCGGGCCATATCCGCGAGGTCGGGGTCGAACTCTATCAGCAGATGCTGGAGGAGGCGGTGGCCGCCGCCCGCGGTGCAGGAGAGATCGGCGCAGCGGACTGGGTGCCGCAGATTGCGATCGGACTGCCGGTCCTGATCCCGGAGGACTATGTCGCCGATCTCGATGTCCGGCTCGGCCTCTACCGCCGGGTGGCGCGCCTTGCCGACCGCGCCGAAACCGATGCATTCGCCGCCGAACTGATCGACCGGTTCGGGCCGCTGCCCGAGGAAGCCGGCACGCTCCTGCATCTGGTGGCGATAAAGCAGCGGTGCCGGCGCGCCGGGATCGACAAGCTGGAAGCCGGGCCGAAAGGCGCCGTCCTCTCTTTCCGCGACTCGGCGTTCGCCAATCCTGCCGGACTGATCCGCCATATCCAGGGCGACATGGGGCGCACGAAGCTCCGGCCCGACCACAGGCTTGTGGTCAGACGGGACTGGGGATCCCCCGCACGGCGGCTTGACGGGGTGCGCTCGCTGGTAGAAACGCTTGCCGCGATCGCCGCGGAGGGGGAGTAGACATCCAGTGACACAAAATGCCGGGGATCTCTATTTCGAGGATTTCTTCGAGGGTCAGATCATCGAGAGCGCGCGGAAGACGCTGGGCGAGACGGAGATCGTCGCGTTCGCCGAACTCTATTCCAACCTGCCCTACCACACGGATCCCGAGGCCGCGGCGAAGTCCATGTTCGGCGGGATCGTCGCTCCGGGCTACCAGACAGCCGCTCTCACCTTCGGCCTGTTCGTCGATACCGGTACATTTCGGGCCTGCGGCATGGGCTCGCCGGGGATCGACAGGCTGCGTTGGCTCAAGCCGGTACGGGCCGGCGACACGCTGCAAGTGTTTGCGGAAATCGTCGAGGTCTCGCCGGCGAAGCAGGAAGGCGGGCGCGATGCGGTCCGTATCGCTTACGAGACCCGCAACCAGAAAGGCGAAACGGTCTTGACGCTGACCAGCCTCCATTTCGTCCGCCGGCGGCCATCGCCGCAGCGGCACAACTGCACGTAGGAAACAGACATGCCAGAGACGATTCCCCTCCGCCTCGCCGCGGGTTCCGGCGAAACCTTCGGGGTCGATGACCTGTCTTGCGCGGCGGCGACCGACCTCGACCTGTGGCGCGATGAGTGCCTGGAACCGACATGGGTGCCGGTCCACGGCGGGGTGCGCGCGATCGAGGCGCTGCTCGACGGCCGTGTCGACGTCGCCTATGGCGGGCTCGGCCCCGCGCTTGCCGCCCGCGCCGGCGGCGCCCCGATCCGCATCGTGGTATCGATGGCCCGGGCGCTCGCCCAGAATCTGGTCGCCCAAAGCCGCATCGCATCGGCCGACCAACTGCGGGGCTGCTCCTGGGCGCTCGACGGTTTCGGCGCGCTCAGCCATCACATGGCGCGGCTCGCGGTTCGTGCGTTGGGCATCTCGGAAGACGAGATCGAGTGGCGCGCCCTCGGACCGCCGCCGGAGCGCATCGACGCGCTGCTCTCCGGCTCGGTCGATGTCTCCCTGATCCGCGTCGAGGAAGCGGTGTCGCTGAGCCGGCGCTACCCGGACAGGCTCCGCACCCTGCTCGGCTTCTCCGATCTCAAGCGCCTGGTCCCCACCCAGCCGCACGGGGTGCTGTCCACGACCGAGGCGTTCGAGGCGACATCGCCGGACGTTCTGGCCCGCGTCACCCGGGGGATGATCCGCGCTTCCCGCGTGCTCCACTCGGACCGGGCGGCCTTCGAGCGCGTGTTTCGCGGCAACGTGACCGTGGACATTTCCGACGAGGAAATGGACTCGATTTGGCGCCAGGAGCGGAACAACGGCGGTTTCGCCGTCAACGGCGAGATGTCGGCGGCGCACTGGGACATGCAGTTCGAGGACTTCCACGCGCTTAACCCGGCGTTGCGTCGGGTGACGCAGGAGGAAATTCTTGCGCGCGGGTTCGTCCGGGACGCGCTGGGCACGCTCGACCCCTTCCCGTCCGACTTCGACCCGCCGGAGGGCTGACGAGGCGCGCTGGGCCGAACGACCGACGATACGGCGGAGCCGGGGTCCGTCGCGTTCGATCGGGAAGGATCGTCGGCGCCGGACGAAAACAGGAACCGCCGCCGCGCAGGGACGCCCGCCCGTTTGCGCCCCTGAAGAGACTATTGCCCGCCTTCCGCCACTTTGCGCCGAAGGACCTTGCCGACCGCGCTTCTGGGCAGGTCGTCGGCCAGTTCGACGACGTGCGGCACCTTGTAGCGCGCGATCCGGCCGCGCAGGTCCTCGCGCAGCAGGGCGCCGAGACCGGACCGCGCGTAGCCGTCGCGGGGCACGATGACGGCGCGGATACGGTTGCCGATCTCCGGGTCCGGCAGCGGCACAACGCATGCCTCGGCCACCGCCGGATGGCCTCGGAGCGCATTCTCGATCTCATAGGGCGAGATGAAGATGCCGCGGCTCTTGAAGCAGTCGTCCTCGCGCCCGGCAATCCAGTAGTAACCGTCCTCGTCGTACCAGGCGAGGTCGCCGGTATGGTACCAGCCGTCGTGCACCGTTCGCGCCGTCATCTCCGCATCGCGATGGTAACCGAGGAACAGGCCCGGATTATCGGCGGCGATCAGGAACCTGCCGATCTCGCCTGCCCGCAGGACCTCGTAATCGTCGTCCATCACCGCGACCCGCGTGCCGGGGATGGGGATGCCGATGGATCCCGGCCGCACCGGGTGCCGCGGACCCTGGCCCAGCACCATTTGCATCTCGGAGACCCCGTAATGCTCCCAGATGTCGCAGCCGACCCGGCGCTTGAACTCCTGCCAGGTGGCGGCCTCCAGCGCCTCGCCGGTAGCGCTGCAGCCGCGTAGGCTCGTCAGGTCGTAACGGTCCTCGATCCCGTCGATGGCCAGGATGCGGCGGTAGACGGTGGCCACCGAATAGAGCAGCGTCACACCGAACCGCTCCACCGCAGCCAGTACCCGTTCGGGGCGCGCAGGCCCTTCGAGGACCGCCCCCGTCGCCCCGTTGCGCAGCGGAAAGACGACGTTGTGGCCGAGCGCGCTGATGAAGCTCCATTCGCCGGTGGCGAGCGCGATGTCGCCTGGCTCCGGCGGGACCCGGCGGCGGTTTGCCTCGCCCAGGGCGACCGCCCAGCGGTGGGCATGCACGATCCCCTTGGGCCGCCCGGTTGTCCCCGACGTGTAGACCATAAACGCCGGCTCGTCCGCCTCGGTGTCGGCCGCCGGCGCCGGCGCCGGCGCGTCCGCCTCCCACGCCTCGATGCTTTCCGCACCGGCTTGGGTTCCCCGCCATAGCATCACTCTCACCCGGTCCCGGTGGGGCAGCAGCGGGGCCGCGATGTCGACGCGGGTGACCGCCGCCGGTGCTCCGCAGTGGCCAAGCACATAGGCGATCTCCTCCGCCCCGAGCAGCGAATTGACGAGAACCGGAACCGCGCCGATACGGGTCAGCGCGAGGAAGCTCACCGCGAACTCGATGCAGTTGGGCATCCGCAACAGCACGCGGGTTCCGCGTCCGATTCCCGCCCGGGCAAAACACCCGGCAACCCGCCGGACACGGTCGAGCAGCGCGGCGTAGCCGATTTCCCCGCCGTCCCAGACAAAGGCGGTGGCGCCGCCCAGCCCGGCCCCCACCGTGCGGTCGAGGACTTCCGCAGACACGTTTACGCGGGCCGGGATCACCGGATCAGCCGGTTTCGCCGTCACCGTACGGCCATGCCTCGTAATAGGGGCCGCGATAGTCGGCCTTGCGCTTGCCGAGGAAGGCGCGAATCCCCTCGCGGCAGTCGCCGGTGCGGGTGATCTCCTGGATCGCCGCAAACTCGCGCTCCCAACCTTCGTCGCTGCGGTTGGCGTTCCAGTACATCTTCACCAGTTCCTTGGCGTAGCGGACCGAGAGATAGGGGTTGCTGGCGATCTGTCCGGCAAGCACCTCGACCTCGTCGAGCAGATCGTCGTGGGGCACCACCCGCTCGACCAGCCCGATGCGTTCGGCCTCCGCCGCATCGACGATGCGCCCGGTCAGGATCATTTCCAGGGCGCGGCCGACGCCGACCAGCTTGGGCAGGTTCCGCGCGCCGCCCGACTCGGGCAGGAAACCGGCCGGGACTGCGACCTCGCCCAGCCGCGCCCGGTCGGAGGCGATACGAAGATCGCACAGGGTGCAGATCTCGAGCCCGATGCCGACCGCGGGTCCGTTGATTGCGGCGACGGTGATCTGCGGCAAGTCCTCGATCTTCTTGAAGGCGCGCTGCAGCACCTGGTGGCGCAGATCGTTGAAAAACAGATGGGCGAGTTCCCGGTAGGCGCCGAAATTCCCCATGTCGAAATCGGGGTCGTCGCCGGCCCCCAGGGGTCCGGCCTCGGTCTTCAGATCGCCGCCGGCCGAGAAGCCGCGCCCCTCGCCGGTGAAAACCACGACCTTGACGTTGCTGTTGTGGCGGATCTGGTCGCACAGGATGTCGAGTTCGACCCGCATCCGGACGTCGACCGCGTTCAGCGCCTCCGGCCGGTTGAACGTCACGACCCCGATGCACTTCTCGCCCGCCCGGTTGGGGTTGTCGCGCACCTCCCACCGGAGCGCCTGGTATTCCATGCCCTCTCCTCCCTGACTATGTCGGCCCGGTCATGCGGCGGACGCTGGACGGCCGGTTACGTCCCCACCCTCAGCGACGCGCCGAGGCCGCGCAGCGCCGCGATGACGCTGAGTGCGGTAATCCTGCCGGTGCCGGGGTTTTCCTCCGACGGCACGTTCTCGATCTTCATGCTGAGCCGGGCGCTGTCGGCATCGACCGTGATCTCGTGGGTGTTGCGGTCGAGCGACGGATCGGCCCAGATCTCCAGCCGCGTGCGGTCGGGCCCGACGCCGGCCAGGCCCAGCGCCGCCGCGACATTGACATTGGCGGGGAAGCCCGCGGCCCCCTCGCGGGCGCTGCCCTCGAAGACCCGGAGCGGGCCGGTCAATCCGTCGATGGAGATGCCGTTTTCCACGAGGTAGGGCGCGCCGGCCAGCGACCGGGGCGGCTTGCGGGTGATCATCCGGACCTCGGCGATCACGCCTTCGGCGGCCGCCCGCACCGCGTCGAGCCCGAGCAGCGCCCCGGTCGCAAGCACGATAACGGCGCCGGTCTCCCGCGCCCTCCGGACTATGGCGTCGTGCGCGAGCAGCGCCGCCCCGCTCACCGTGACCAGTGTCCTGCCGGCTTCGACCGCGTCGGCGGCGACGGCGGCAAAGGCCGCCTTCGGCACGCATTCGACGATCACATCGGCGAGCGGCGGCAGCGCAGACGGAGCGACGACGGCAACCCCCGGCGCAACCCCGGCCATCCGCTCGCGCGCCCTGTCGAGATCGCGGGCGGAAACCGCGGTCAAGGCGAGCCCGTCGATGCCCTCGGCCAGCGCACGGACCACCGGCATCCCGACCGCGCCGAGCCCGGCGACGGCGACGCGCCTCATTGCGCCCCCGCTCACTCGTCGCAGAAGACGAAGCGGGCAGAGCCGTTTTCCGCCCTGATACAGCCGGCCGATGCGCCGGGGAAGTGCGCGGGCAGGATCACCGTGTCGGTATCGGTATAACGGTCGACGAACGCCGTCCGGGTGCGGCGCGATTCCTCCGGATCGCTGCAGAAGATGGTGGAAAGTTGGGGTTCGGGCACCTGCAGCGCGTGGTGCATCAGGTCGCCGCAGAAGACCGTCCTTTCGCCGCCCCGGTCGATATTGAGACAGATATGACCCGGCGTGTGCCCGGGCGTCGGCTCGATGCTGAACCCGGCGTCGATCTCGAAATCCTCGCGGATCAGCGTCGCCCTGCCGGCTTCCATGACCGGCTGCACGCTGTCGGCGAACACCTGGCGCATGAAATCGACGTCCCGCTGCGCCGTCTCCCAGTGATGGTATTCGGTTTCGCCGAACAGGTAGGTGGCGTTGGGGAAGGTCGGCACCCATCGGCCGTTCTCGAGCCGGGTGTTCCAGCCCACATGATCGACATGGAGATGGGTGCACAGCACGAAATCCACCTCCTCCGGCGTCACTCCGGCGGCTTTGAGGTTGGCAAGCCACGGCCATTTCTTGCGGTGCCAGTTGAGTCGGTGGGGGCGTTCCTTGTCCTCGCCGACGCAGGTGTCGATCAGGATCGTGCAGCGGCCCGTCTTCACCAGGTAGCTCTGAAAGGCGAAGATCATCTCCCCGGTCTCGGGAACGATGCAGTCGGGCTCGAGCCAGCCGCGGTGCCGGTCGACGATTTCCGCTGTCGCGTCCGGGTAGACCTCGAGCGGGTCGCGGTAGGGGCCCGTCCACTCGCCCACCGCCCAGATTCCGTAGTCGCCGCAACGCCTCGGTTTCATCCCCGCCTCCCGCAAATGCCGAAACCTACCACGACGGTTGCACAGGGGCGACGGCGCGGCGAACTTTCTCCGCCCGGGCAGACTGCTTACGGTATCGGCCGGTTCACACCCGCAACGGAGGCGCGGAAATGGCACGGCTCACCCTGCAACAGGCAGCGACCATTGTGGACGTTGCCCTCGAAAAGGGCCGCGAAATGGGCCTCAATCCGCTGACGGTCGCGGTCGTCGACGACGGCGGTCATCTCAAGGCGTTCAAGCGCGAGGACGGGCCGGGTGCCGCGCTCCGCCCGCAGATCGCCACCGGAAAGGCGGTCGGCGCGGTCGGCATGGGCCGGTCCTCGCGGCGGCTCGCCGCGATGGCGCTGGAACGGCCGCATTTCGTCAACGCGCTCATCGGCGCCTCGCAGGGCCGGCTGGTGCCGGTGCCGGGCGGCGTGCTGATCGCCGACGGCGACGATATCTTGGGTGCGGTCGGGATCAGCGGGGACACTTCCGACAACGACGAGACCGCAGCCGTCGCCGGTATCGAGGCGGCGGGGCTCTCCGCCGTGATCTAGCGGCCCGCGCTCGACACGCCCGAAGGGGCCGGACGGTCAGCGCAGCCCGTCCTTCCCGACGACATCGGAGTCCTTGAGACCGCCCGCGCGGTCATGGATACGGGGCGCTGTCGCCATGGCCTGGATCCAGACGATCTCGTTGGCGCGGGGCGCGTCGGGGATCGTGCATTCGATGGCGTCGAAATGGCTCCGCA
The DNA here is from genome assembly GCA_965200535.1 of Alphaproteobacteria bacterium. Taxonomy (GTDB): domain Bacteria; phylum Pseudomonadota; class Alphaproteobacteria; order MPNO01; family MPNO01; genus MPNO01. Next base: position 473,402 of record CBDAUF010000001.1, read on the forward strand.
CATAGGCCGCGTTGGCGTGTCCGATCGGCACGTCGACGGCGGTCCCGGGTCCACCGACCTTCTTGGTCGAAGGAACGATGGCGGCCGACTTCTCCATGAGTTCGCGCATGCCGTAACCGCCGGGCTCGTGCCAGAGGGCCGCGTGTTCGATCTCCCCGTTCTCGCCGACGATGGCGGATTTCCCGTAGGAAACGATCCTGCCGGGTCCGCCCATCACCGCCATGAGCCGTTTTGCCATCGCCAGCCCGAGCGGCTTCAGCGCCGCCATCAACGGCATCAGATCCTCGACATAGCGCCCGGCATAGGGGTTCGCCGTAACCGCTGCGATGTAGCCCTTGAGTTGCGGCGTCTCAGGCGGCGGACCGAACTCGTGCAGCGCCTCCTCGACGTGGAAGACGAACTTCCGCACCTTCACCAGCGGCCCGAAATCACCTGCCGAAGCGGTCTCGACCGCGATCCTTGCATCGTCCAACTGTTCCTCCGTCTGCTCAGGGTTGGAGCCGGGCGAGGCCGTCCTCGCCGCCGACCGCACGGTGCCTGCCGCGCAATACCATCATCGCCGCCGCGATGTGTCCAGCGCGCCGCATCGACCGGGCGGCGCGCGCGCCGCGGTCCAGCGCCGCGTCCACCGCCGCCCGCGACAAGGGACCGACCGCCACCGTGACCGGTCTGACACCAAGGTCGGTGTCGTCGTCCAGCTCGCCGGCCGGCCTCCGTTCGATCGCCGGGTCGTCGACTGCGACCTCGTTGGCGATCAGGGTCGCCGCGACATCGGCGGCCGCAGCGTCAGGAGCCAGCACCGTCACCGCATCGGCGATGCCGAAGGACCGGCTTCGCCCGCGCCAGCCGCTGGTGGCGATTCCCCGCGCCGGCAGATCGTGGGTCAACTGCGCCCGTGCGACGACGGCAGGCGCGTCGATCTGCGCAACGATGCCAAGATCGAGTTTCGCCGCCGGCGCGAGATGGACCGCGATGTCGCCGCCATTGTTGACATAGGCGGTCTCCAGCGTCCGGCCGGCCACGAGCGCCGCCAGCATCTCGTCGGCCACCGCGCCGGCAACGGCGGCCATGGGCGTCACGAACACCCGGCGGTGCGGCCAGACCGCCGCCGCCATCCGCCGCGCCACCGGACCGCGCGGTTCGGGCCGCCGGTCGCCGACCGGGCTCCGCAGCAACGGCAGCTCCTCGACAAGGCGTTGCAGCACATCCTGGAACGCGGTCTCGATCTGGCGGTAGGCGGCGGCGACCTCGGCCCTGTCGCCCGTTGCCTCGACGATCAGGTCGATCGGTCCGTGGTGCAGATGATGGCGCCGTCCGTCGGGCAGCGGCCGGCTGACGGGGCCGGACGGCACGGTCGCGTCGCCCGGACGGCATCAGACGTTCTGGAGCACGTCCTGTTCCGCCATCGGCCAAGGGTTCGACGGCCGCTGCGGCTCCGAGCGCACCGGGCCTCGCTCGATCGCGTCGTCGAGGGCGACGATTGCCTCGCCGTAGCCGCCGAAGGCGAGAAACTCGCGGCGCGGCATGGTGAACTCGATCGGGGCGACAAGGGCCGGGGTCGGCACGTAGCCGAAGGCGTTGTCCGGCATCGCGGTCACGTCGGCCATCAGCGTTATTCCCCCGCCCGGCCAGACATAGACCGGGGCGCCGCCGCAGGTCACGCGCGTGGCATGGCGCTTGACCGAGCGCGTCAGCCGCACCGGGTTGACGGTCACGCCGGCGCGGAGCGACCCCCCTGCCCCGCCCATGAACAGGACGCTGGAAAGAGCCGGCTCGCAGTTTTCGCCGATCCGGTCGACCACCGTCCGGAGTTCGCCCGGCATCGTGTCCTCGACGGGCTTCAGGTCATCGTCGAGCACGAAATAGGCAGCGTCCTCGCCGGTGGTCGAGACCATGAGCAGCCGGAGGCCCGACCATGCTGTCCGGTTATCGATCTTCTCGACGATCTCCAGCGGATCGGTCACGTCGGTGCCGCCCCAGCCGCTGCCGTGGTCTGCGACCTGGAAATAGCGGCCGGGGGTCGATCTTCGCCCGCGCACCCGTATACCCGCCGGCGGCATGTCGAGGAACTTGCCCGACTGATGTTCGGTGAGCACCCCGGTGATGTGGTCGTCGACCACGATCACCTCGTCGACATGGCCGTGCCACTGCGGGGCGAAGATGCCGATGGTCGCCGACCCGCAGCCGACCCGCATGCGTTCCTCGCGGACGCCGTCGATGACCGGCGGCCGGCCGGCCTGGACGGTGAGAGCGGCGCCGCCGTCGATGGTCATCTCGACCGGCTCCTTGTTGCACAGGGCAAGCATCGCCTGGCAGGTGACGTTGCCCTCTTTCTTGGAGCCGCCGGTCAGGTGGCGCACACCGCCGATGGCCAGCATCTGCGAGCCGTACTCGGCCGTGGTGACGTGGCCGATCTGTTCGCCGTCAACGCGGACCGCTGCCGGTTCGGGGCCGATATAGCGGTCGGTATCGATCTTCACCTTGACGCCGCAATAGCTGAACACGCCCTCGGAGACCACGGTCACCATGTCCACGCCCTCGTGCTCGGAAGACACGATGAAGGGGGCAGGCTTGTAGTCCGGATAGGTCGTGGTCGCGCCGATGCCGGTGACGAAGACCGGTGCCTCGCGGCTGACCAGAGACCCGTCCCAGCTTTCGGAGGCCTCCAGAAACGGCACCAGCTTGCCGGCCTCGTCCACCACCTTCTGCGTTACCAAGAGCGGATCCATGCGGGTCAGAACGCCGTCGACATTGGCGTAGCGGTCGCAGGCGCCGGTCCGGCCCGGCCGGATGCGGCAGAGAACCGGGCAAGCGTCGCAGGTGACGATACCGTCGGTCATGACATCACCCCCTCGTTCCGCCGTCCTGGGCGAGGATCGCCGCCCGCACCCGGTCGGGCGTTGCCGGCGCGCGGGTAAGCCGCACCCCGGTCGCGTGATAAATGGCGCCGAAGATCGCCGGCGGGGTCGGGATCAGCGTCGGCTCGCCGATCCCCTTGGCCCCCCACGGCCCTGTCGGCTCGGGATCCTCGACCACGACATAGTCGATCTCCGGCATATCGCCGATCGTCGGGATAAGGTAGTCGTGCAGGTTCTCGGTCCGGCCGGGGACGTATTCCTCCATCAAGGCGAGCCCGAGCCCCTGCGCGACACCGCCGTCGATCTGGCCCTCGACCTGCTGCGGGTTGAGCGACCGGCCGACATCGTGGGCGGCGACCATGCGCAGCACCTTTACCGTGCCGAGGGCTACGTCGACCTCGACCTCCGCCATGTGCGCGGCGAAAGCATAGGTGGCGTAGGGCGTGCCCTGCCCGTACTCGTCGGAGGGCTCGGTGGGCGGGTCGAACGTGCCTTCGCCGACCAGAACGTCGTCGCTGCGAACCGTTGGCAGCGCCGCCAGATCGACCGCGCGCGCCGCCTCGCCGTCGCGCACGACCACGCGGCCCGGCGCGAACTCGATCGCCGCGTCGTCGCCGACATTGGCCAGCCGGAGAATCTGGCGCCTGAGATCCTCGCCCGCGCGCTTGGCGGCGTTGCCCGAGATGTATGCCTGCCGCGAGGCCGAGGTCTTGCCCGCATCGGCCGTGAGATCGGTGTCGCCCCACACCAGAGCGATTTGCGACATCGCGATTCCGAGCCCGTCGGCGGCGCACTGCACCATGGTGGTATTGGTGCCCTGGCCGATGTCCTGCGCCCCGGAATAGAGGGTGACCCGGCCCGCGCGGGACAGGCCGACATGCATGGTGGAAGGGTTGGGCATCGAGGTGTTGCCGCAGCCGTACCACATGCAGCCGACGCCGACCCCGCGCCGGAGCACACCGGAGGCGCCGGCATTGAAGGCTTCCGCCGCCGCGCGCGCCCCGTTCCAGTGCGGCCGCAGCCCGTCGAGGCAGGCAGCGAGCCCGGCGCTCGCTTTCAGCACCTGTCCGGTCGAGGTTTCGTCGCCGACGCGGAGCGCGTTGATATGGCGGAACTCGAGCGGATCGATGCCGCAGCGCTCGGCCATCATGTCCATCAGCATGTCGTGCAGCAGAGCCGATTGCGGCACGCCGAACCCGCGGAAGGCGCCGGCCGGCGGCTCGTTGGTGTAGAGCCCGGTCGAGGTGGCGAGAACGTTGGGCACGTGGTAGGGCCCGGTCGCGTGCACCGGGACCCGGTCCTTCACCGTGAGGCCGAACGAGACATAGGCTCCGGTGTTGAAGTCGCCGTGGAACTTGTAGGCGGTGAGTTTGCCGTCCTTCGTGCAGCCGTAGGTTCCCGAGGTCCACGACGGATGCCGCTTGGTGGACGAGGCCATCGACTCGATCCGGTTGAAGATCGCGCGGACCGGGCGGTCGAGCGTCCACGCCGCGACCGCCAGCAGCACCTGAACCGAAACGTCGATCTTGCCGCCGAAGCCGCCGCCGCAGGCAACCGGCAGCACATGCACCGCCGTGTCGGGGATGCCGAGGATGTTGGCGAGTTCGTCGCGGTCCATGTGCGGCGCCTGGGTGGTGGCGGCGATTTCCAACCGGTCGCCGACCCGGCGCGCCCACCCGGCCTCGGGCTCGATATAGGCGTGTTCCACGAAGGCGGTCTCGAAGCTGCCTTCGACAACGATGTCGGAAGCGGCAAGGGCGGCCTCGGCGTCCCCCTTCCTGACCAGGCCGCGCCCCATCACGTTGTCCTCGGCGCCGGCGTGCACAACCGGCGCATTCTCGGCCAGGGCGCCGTCGATCCCGTGCGCGTGGCCGCGCGGCAGATAGCGGATCGGCACCTCCTCGTCGCGGATACCGTGCACCGTCTCGTAGTCGCCGACCAGCGCCAGCACCGCCTCGCCGCGGAACTTGACCTCGCCGTCGGCGAGGACCGGCTGGTCCTTGACGTGCGGGTAGGCGCCGAACCCGTTGACCGCAGGAACGTCCGCCGCGCCGAGGACCCGGACGAGGCCGGGATGAGCGGCGAACAACGGCGCCAGATCGCCGACCGTGAAAGTCGCGCTCCAGTGCGGCGAGCGGACTGCGCGCAGCCACAGGGAATCGGCGGGGGCGCTGTCGGCGCCGAAGATCTCGCTGCCATCGACCTTGCGCCTGCCGTCGGTCTTGAGCGCCCGCGCGCCCACCGCCTCGCCGGGACCGGGATCGTCGAATTCGATACCGTTCGGCTCGATCGCATGGCGGACCGCAGCGGCGATCTTCTTGTAGCCGGTGCAGCGGCAAAGCACGCCGCCGAGCGCATCCTGGATCGCCGAATCGTCGGGATCGCCCGGCCGGGCAAGCAGATCGGCGGCCGCCATCAGCATGCCGGGCGTACAGATGCCGCACTGGGCGGCTCCATGCAGATGGAAAGCCTCCGGGAGCGTCCCCAACCTGCCGCCAGCCCCTTCCAGCCCTTCGACGGTCAGGACTTCACGCCCTTCGACCTGGGCCACCGGCGTCATGCAGGAACACACCTGGCGTCCGTCGAGCAGCACCGTGCACGCGCCGCAGTCGCCCGCATCGCAGCCGACCTTGGTGCCGGTAAGAGAAAGTTCCTCGCGCAGCACGTGCGACAGGCGGCGGACGGGGTCGGTACGGACCTCGGTCGAGCCGCCGTTCAGGGTGAAGGAGATCGTCGATTGCGTACCCATCATGCGCTCCCGAGTTCGGCCAAGGTGCGGCGCACCAGCGTCCGCGCAGCATCCATCCGATATGCGCCGGTGCCGCGCACATCGTCGATCGGCGACAGGGCGGCGAGGTGATCCTCCGTCACCGCCTCCTGCAGACCGGCGTCAATGGGCCGGCCAACGAGCGCGCCCTCGAGCGCATGGAGGCGGCGGGCGACCGCGGAGCAAGAGCCCACAGCGAGCCGCAGCGAGGCCACGGTTCCGTCGGCGGCGGGTTCCAGCACGCCCGCCGTCATCACGATCGATATGACGAGGTAACGCCGCGCGCCCAGCTTGAGAAAGCTGCTTCGCGCCCCGCCGGACAGCTTGGGGATGGAGATCCCGGTAACGATCTCGTCGCCCGCCCGCACGGTCTCCCGATTGCCGGTGATGAATTCCCCGACCGCGACCGAACGGGAGCCGCCGCACGAGGCAAGCTCGAGGACGGCGTCCATGGCGAGCAGGTTGGGCACGCCGTCCGCGGCGGGCGAGGCGTTGCAGACATTGCCGACGACGGTGCCCGCGTTCTGCACCTGCACCCCGCCGACCTCGCGCGCGGCGCGTTTGAGACCGTCGAACAGCGGCGGCAAGGGCGCCTCGATCACCTGCGACCAGGTAACCAGCGCACCGATCCGGTAGCGGTCGCCGAGATCCTCGATCTCCCTGAGCGATTCGATTCCGGTGACGTCGAGCACATCGTCGTCGAGCGGCTTGCCGACGCGGGCCGGGTAGTAGTCGGTGCCGCCGGCGACGATGGTGCGGGGCGCTTCGGCGAGCGCCGCCAAGGCTGTTTCGAGGTCGTACGGCCTCACATAGCTTGCCATCGGGCGGCGCCTCCGCTACTTCGGTTCCGCTGGGGAACCCTTGGCCTCGACCCTCCGGAGACGATCCAGTGGATCGTCCGGAAAAATTGTTCGTGTACAAACAAATTTAAGGGCATTATCATTTCATCTGTCAAGCGATGCAGCCGGTTCGAGGCACGGTGCGCCCGTGCGGTGTTCTGCTTGACTTTTACGGAGCGGGGTTCATGACTCCGCGGGACATCCGGCATCCACCTGCGAACACATACGGGTAAGCCAATGGCGACGAATCTAGCCGAGACGCGGTCGGACGGGGGCTTGCACCGCAAGTCCGTCGATGCCGTGGTCATCCGTTTTGCCGGCGATTCGGGCGACGGCATGCAGTTGACGGGCAATCAGTTCACCCAGTCGACGGCGCTGATGGGGAACGATCTCGCGACGTTTCCGGACTTCCCGGCCGAGATCAGGGCGCCGATAGGAACGACGTACGGCGTTTCCGCGTTCCAGATCAACTTCGCCTCCTACGACATCATGACCCCGGGCGATGCGCCCGACGTGCTGGTGGCAATGAACCCGGCGGCGCTCAAGGTTCACCTGCGCGACGTGCCGAAGGGCGGAACCATCGTTCTGAACACGGATGCGTTCACCGCTCGCAACATCGCCAAGGCCGGTTTCGGCTCCAACCCGCTCGAGGACGGCACGCTCGACAATTACGTCACCATCGAGATCGACATCCAGAAGATGACCCTGGCCGCGGTCGCCGATGTCGGGGTCAGCAACAAGGAAGCCGTCCGCTGCAAGAACATGTGGGCGCTCGGCCTGATGTGCTGGATGTACGACCGCGACCGTCAGCCCACCATCGACTGGATCGAACAGCGGTTCGGCGAGCGTGCGCCGCAGATCGCCAAGGCGAATATCGCCGCCCTCAACGCCGGCCACGCCTATGGCGAGACGGCCGAACTGCCGAGCGGGATTCCTGCCTACGTCGTGCCCAAGGCCGATGTGCAGCCCGGCGTCTACCGCGCCGTCACCGGCACCGAGGCGGTTGCCTGGGGCCTCGTGACCGGCGCGCGGAAGGCCGGGCTGCCGCTGTTCTTCGGCTCCTACCCGATCACCCCGGCATCGGCCCTTCTGCATACGCTTTCCAACCTCAAGCCGTACGGCGTGACCACCTTCCAGGCGGAAGACGAGATCGCTGCGGTGTGCTCGGCGATCGGCGCCTCCTTCGCCGGGTCGATCGGCGTCACCTCGAGTTCGGGCCCCGGCGTCGCGCTGAAGACCGAAGGGATCGGGCTCGCTTTCGCCGCCGAACTGCCGCTGGTCATCGTCAACAGCCAGCGCGGTGGCCCGTCGACCGGGCTGCCGACCAAGACCGAGCAATCGGACCTCTACCAGGCCGTCTACGGCCGCAACGCCGATTCTCCCCTGCCGGTCGTCGCCTCGTGCACTGCCGGCGACTGCTTCTTCGCCGCGATCGAGGCGGTTCGCCTCGCCGTCACCTACATGACCCCGGTGATCCTGCTGACCGACGGCTATCTCGCCAACGCCGCCGAGCCTTGGGAAATTCCGGATGTCGACGAGATTCCCGATTTCAAGGTTAAGTTCGCCGCGGCGGCGGACGGTTTTCATCCCTTCCTGCGCGACGAGAAGACGCTTGCGCGCAACTGGGCGGTGCCGGGGACGCCCGGCCTGATGCACCGGATCGGCGGCATCGAGAAGAGCTACGACACCGGCCATATCTCCTACGATCCGGAAAATCACCACCGGATGACCAAGGTGCGGGCGGCCAAGGTGGACGGGATCGCCGACGATATTCCCCTGCAGGAGGTCGCGGCCGGTCCTTCGGAAGGCAAGCTCGCCGTGGTTGGCTGGGGTTCCACGTTCGGCGCGATCAACCAGGCCGTCGAACGTTCGCTGGCCGCCGGGCACGACGTCGCCCACATCCACATCCGCCATGTCTGGCCGCTGCCGCGCAACCTGGGCGACCTGCTCGCCGGCTATGAAAAGATCCTGGTCCCGGAGATGAACAACGGTCAGTTGATCACCGTTCTGCGCGACCGGTTCTTGGTCCCGGCCGAGGGCCTCAACCAGATTTCCGGCCTGCCGTTCAAGGTCTCCGACCTCGAAGCGGCGATCCGCGCCCGCCTGGAGAGTTGATATGAACGTCCAGACCCCCGTCGCGCTTCTCAAGCCGGCCGATTACGCATCCGACCAAGAGGTCCGCTGGTGCCCGGGCTGCGGCGATTACGCGATCGTCAAGTCGGTGCAGCGGACGATGGCCGACCTGCAACTCGCGCCGGAGAAGGTCGTCTTCATCTCGGGCATCGGCTGCGCTGCGCGCTTCCCCTACTATATGGCGACCTACGGGTTCCACACGATCCACGGCCGCGCACCCGCTATCGCCACCGGAACCAAACTCGCCAACCCGGACCTCGACATCTGGGTTGTGATGGGCGACGGGGACAGCCTGTCGATTGGCGGCAACCACACGCTGCACGCGCTGCGCCGCAATGTCGACATCCAGATGCTGCTCTTCAACAACGAGATTTACGGCCTGACCAAAGGGCAATACTCCCCCACCTCGCGGCTCGGCACGCGCTCTCCGTCGACCCCGCAGGGATCGATCGATGCCCCGGTCAATGCGACCGTCTTCGCCCTCGGCGCCGGCGCCCGGTTCGTCGCTCGGTCGGTCGACACCAACCAGAAGCACCTGCCTGCGATGCTGAAGCGCGCCCACGCTCACCGCGGCGCCTCCTTTGTCGAGATCATCCAGAACTGCATCGTCTACAACGACGGCGCGTTCTCCGGCTGGACCGAGAAGGCCGCTGCCGCCGACTCGCAGATCGCGGTCGAGCACGGCGAGCGGCTGATCTTCGGCAAGGACCGCGACAAGGGACTGCGGCTCGACCGCGATTCGCTTTCCCTCGAAGTCGTGACCATCGGCGAAAACGGCGTCGCGGAGGACGACATCCTGGTCCACGACGAGACCAACCGGATGCTCGCCAACCTGCTCGGGGCGATGGAACACCCGGCGTTCCCGGTCGCCATCGGGGTGCTCTACTGCGATCCGGCGGAGACATACGATTCGGCGGTCCACGGCCAGATTGCCGAGGCTGCCAGGAAAGCTCCGGCAACCGACCTCAACGCGATGCTGCGGCGCGGCCGCACCTGGGCGGTGGCGTCCAACTGACTCCCGGCTCGACGCGTCGGCGCGGCCGACGCGGACCCAGGTTGTCCGCTGTCGCAGGCGGTTCGCCCCCCTAACCGGAACCGGCGGATCGGATACGGGTTGAGAGCGCGGGAATTTCGTCCTCTCCGGGATCCGCTTCGTCCGACCCGCAGGGCTTTACCGGTCTGACCGCCTGACTATCATTGCGGCCGCTTGGCCCCGGGGGAGTCATTCATGCCGAGAAGCGTTGCCGTGGTCGGTTCCGGCCCCGGCGGTATGTATGTTGCACAGGGGCTGATCGACCGGTCCCCGGGCTGCCGCGTGGACATCTTCGACAAGCTTCCGTCTCCGTTCGGGCTGATCCGCGGCGGGGTCGCGCCCGACCATCAGAAGACCAAAAAAATCGCGCGCGCGTTCGAGCGGACGATGCTCTCGGACGGCGTGCGTTTCATCGGCAATGTGGAGATCGGCCACGACATCGGGATCGGCGAGATCGAGGAGATTTACGACGCCGTCGTCCTCGCCTACGGCGCGCCCAACGACAACCGGCTGGGGATCGCGGGCGAGGACAAGGAGAACGTCTTCGGTTCCAACGCGTTCGTCGGCTGGTACAACTGCCATCCTGATTTCATCGATCTCGACCCCGACCTCGACATCGGAGGCGCCGTGGTCATCGGGGTCGGCAACGTGGCGGTCGACGTGGCCCGGGTGCTTGCCAAGACCCGCCGGGAAATGTCGGTCACCGACCTCGCCGACTACGCCGGGGACGCCATCGAGGCCTCGCCTGTCGAGGACATCTACATGTTCGGCCGGCGCGGCCCGGTCGATGCAGTATTTACCAATGTCGAACTGCGCGAGATGGGAGAACTCGAGGACGCACAGCCGATCGTCGATCTCGACCAGTTGCCGGAGGAAGTTCTCGTTCCGCACATGAGCGAACGCGACCGGCGTCTGCGTATCCGCAACATCGCGACGCTCCGGAGCTTCGCCGATGTCCCGGGCGAGGGAAAACGCAAGCGTGTTCATTTCCGCTTCTTTTGCTCGCCGGTGGAAATCATGGGCAGCGATAAGGTGGAGGCGGTCCGGATGGAGAAGACCTGCGTCGTGGACGGCCGCGCGGTGCCGACCGGAGAGAACTTCGACGTGGCCTGCGGCATGGTCATCACCTGCATCGGTTCGCGCGCCGAGGCCATCGAATCGGTACCGTTCGACGACCGCAGGGGGATCGTCGTCCACGACGAGGGGCGGGTGCGCGACGGCCTCTACGCGGCGGGTTGGGTCAAGCGCGGCGCGGTCGGCACCATCGGAACCAACAAGAACGATTCGCTCGACGTGGTGGACCGCATCCTCGCCGAGTTTTCCGGAGAGGAGATGGACGGCCCCACGGTCTTCGACCGCATTGCAGCCGGACGCGGCCTCCGCGTGGTCTCCTACCCGGAATGGCAGGCCATCGACCGTTTCGAGCAACAGGCTGCGGCGGACGGCGCGCCGCGCCGGAAGCTGGCGACCGCAGCCGAAATGCTCGCGGTCCTCGACACAAACGGTGATTGACCCGTATTTCTTCCCGGGGTCGCGGTCTGCGGATCAGGCGAGGCGTTTCAACAGCGACAAAAAGGACCGGCGCTCGCCCTCGTCGAGGCCGGCGAGCGTCTCGTCGCTGATCGCGTGACCGTTCGGCGTCGCCGCGGCGATCAGACGGCGCCCGGCGCCGGTGAGGCTGAGCACCACGCGGCGGCGGTCGCCGGGATCGGGGCTGCGGTCGATCAGCCCGCGCAGGAGCAGTCGCTTGATAACGCCCTGCATGGTGGCCGCGTCCATGGCAGTGCGCCGGCCGAGTTCGTTTTGCGAGACCTCGCCCAGATCCGAAAGCTTGACCAGGGCAGCGAACTGCAGCGGCGTCAACTGCGCGTCGCCGATCAGTTCCTGAAAGATCGCCGCGTGGCGCTGGTGCGCCCGGCGCAGCAGATGGCCGACCTGGTTCTCGAGCACGTAAACCGACCCGGCGAGCGATCCCGCGGTATCGCCCGGCGCCCGGTCTCTTTCCCGATCCCTGACCGCAGCCGGCTTCATCCGACCCCTTTGCGAAAATTGTTTGTACACAAACGATGACGAACCCGCGGAGTCGGGTCAAGCACAACTCTCCCGAGGCATATGGACTGGGTGCAGACAGCGGTCTAAAACCGCCGCTTGGAACCCTTGCAACGGCTACGCACAACGGCAGCGCGCGCGCTGCCGGGAGGATTCGATGCAGCTCTACACCTACTTCCGGTCATCGGCCGCCTACCGCCTGCGGATCGCCTTGAATCTCAAGGGTCTGGACTACGATTCGGCGACCGTCGACCTGCCCTCCTCGGCGCATCGCGAGGCCGGGTTCGCCGCGGTGAACCCGCAGCGTCTGGTACCGGCGCTGATCGACGGGGAACGCACGCTGATCCAGTCGGTGGCACAGATGGAATATCTGGAGGAGACCCGGCCGAAGCCGCCGCTGCTGCCCCGGGACCCGTATGAACGGGCGCGGGTGCGCGCCCTGGTGCAGGTGATTGCCTGCGACATCCACCCGCTCAACAACCTCCGCGTGCTCAAGTACCTGCAGGAAACGCTGGGCCACGACGATACCGTGCGCGACGCCTGGTATGCGCACTGGATCGCCGAAGGCTTCGTTGCGCTGGAGCGGCTGCTCGCCGAAAGCGAATACACCGGCGCGTTCTGTCACGGCGACAGCCCCGGCATGGCGGACGTCTGTCTGGTGCCGCAGGTATTCAATGCACAGCGCTTCAAGTGCCCGACCGGACCCTATCCGACGGTCATGCGGATTTTCGAGACGTGTACGGCGCTCGAGCCGTTCGCCGCCGCCCACCCGAGTAGACAGCCGGATTCGCCGCCCTCATAGGGCTGCGGCCTGGCGAGCGCGAACGCGCCGCCCGCTTTGACAGGGGCGGGCGGCCTTCCTAGGGTTTTCCGGTAGTTCGCCCCGGCGGCATGATGTTTCCTGGGTTATCGGCGCAGCTCCGCATCCGGGCATGGCGGAGCGGGCAAGCAAGGGAGATCGGCGGATGAAGTGCAAGACATTCATGGCGGGCGCGGCGGCGGCCGTACTCGCCCTCGGCGCGGCCGGCACGGCCGAGGCCCAGTTCAAGCTCAAGGACTCGCCCAAGGTTGCCTTCGTCTACTTCAACGTCAAGGACGACGGAGGCTGGACCCAGGCGATCGACGAGGCCCGCATCCGGGTCGAGAAGGAACTGGGCTGGAAGATTCCCTACGCCGAGAAGGTGCCGGAGAAGGCTTCGGCGATTCGCCCGGTCGTCGAGCGTTTCATCCAGCGCGGCTTCAACATCATCAACGGTTCGGCCTTCGGCTACAGCGATACGTTCAAGGAACTCTCGAAGGAGTATCCGGATATCGCATTCGTCAACCCGGCGGGGACCACCAACGGCCCCAACCTCCAGTCCTATTACGGCCGGACCTACGAGAGCCAGTATCTCTGCGGCATGGTTGCGGGTTCGATGACCAAGTCGAACAAGCTGGGCTTCGTTGCGGCCCATCCGCTGGGCCTCGTCACCTGGACGGTCAACGCCTTCGCCCTCGGCGCCCAGGCTGTCAACCCGAAGGCGACGGTCAATGTCGTCTATACCGGGTCCTGGTACGATCCGGTCAAGGAGCGGGCGACCGCCCTCGCCCTGATCGAACGCGGCGTGGATGTCATCGGACAGCATGTCGACACCCCGGCGGTCCAGGTCGCCGCCCAGGAAAAGGGGGTCTGGGGCACCGGCCATCACCGCGACATGCGTGAATTCGCGCCCAAGGCAACGCTGTGCTCATCGGTCTGGGTGTGGGACCGTTTCCTGATACCGCTCTACAAGCAGATCGCGTCCGGCGGCTGGAAAACCAAGCCGTACGGCGAGTTCGTCGGCCTCAAGCACGGGGGAACCGACATCGCCTGCTGCAACGAGATCGTGCCCAAGGCGGTGGTCGACAAGGTGCTGGCGGCGCGCCAGAAGATTATCGGCGGCTGGCACGTCTATACCGGCCCGATCGAGGACAACAAGGGCAAGGTCGTCGTCGAGGCGGGCAAGACACCGTCCGACGCCGATCTGTGGGGCATGAAGTATCTGGTCAAGGGGGTCGTAGGCCAGCTCTGAGCGGATTTTCGCCGCAACCGTCCGCGCCCGGCCGGTCTCCCCGGCCGGGCGCTTTTCGCTGGAGCGCCATCGATGGCCACCGCGCTCGCATTGACCGGGGTTTGCAAGGAGTTCGACGGTACCAGGGCACTCGACGAAGCCTGGTTCAGGGCGGACTACGGCCGTGTCCACGGCCTCCTCGGCGAGAACGGCGCCGGCAAATCCTCCCTCATGAATGTGGTCTGCGGCCTCTACGCCCCGGACCGCGGCGGCATCGCCGTCGACGGGGAGCCGGTGCGGATCAACGGGCCGGCGCATGCGCGCGGACTCGGTATCGGCATGGTGCATCAGCACTTCAAGCTGGTGCGGCCGTTCACGGTTGCGGAGAACGTGCTGATGGCGAACCGGCTCGGCGGACGCTGGGCGGCCGAGCGCACCCGCGCGTCGGAGGCCATCGCCCGCTACTGCGCCGAACTCGGCTTCGCCCTCGACCCCGACGCGCGGATCGATTCGATCTCGGTGGCGGAGCAGCAACGCGTCGAGATCGTCAAGGTGCTGATGTCGGGCGCCCGCATCCTGATCCTCGACGAACCGACCGCGGTGCTGACCGACGACGAGGCGGACCGCCTGCTGGCTGTCGTCCGCGGCCTCGCGGCCCGCGGCTCGGCCGTGGTTCTCATCACCCACAAGCTGCGCGAGGTGCGCGAGTTTGCCGACCGGGTAACGATCATGCGCGGCGGAAGAACGGTCGCCGACGAGGATCCCGCGACCCTCTCGGACGAGCGCATGACCGCTCTCATGGTCGGCAGCGCCCCGCGCAGTACCGCCGCCCGGGGCCGCACCGGCGGCCGGACGCGGCTTTCCATCAAGAACCTCGCGGCGGCGCGCGATGACGGGGCGGCGGCGCTGGCCGGCGTGAGCCTCGCCGTCCGCGAGGGCGAGATCTACGGCATCGCCGGCGTCGGCGGCAACGGCCAGACCGAACTGGCGGAAGTTCTGATGGGGGTCCGTGCGGCGCTCGGGGGGAGCGTCGGCCTGGACGGCGAGGATCGTACCGCCGCCCACCCCGGCCAGCGGCGCAGGAGCGGGCTCGGCACCGTCCCGGCCGACCGCCATCTCTACGGGCTGACAGCCGACCTTTCGGTGGCCGAGAATTTCGGCCTCGCAGGACTCACCGCCGGCCGCTATGGACGCCTGTGGATCTCGGCCGCGCGGATGCGCCGCGACGCCGAGGCAGCGATCGCCGCGTTCGAAATCCAGGGCGCGGAACCGGCGACCCGTTCGCGTCTTCTGTCCGGCGGGAACGCGCAGAAGCTGGTGCTCGCCCGCGAGCTTTCCGGCGGAGTCGGGATTCTGATCGCCCATTCGCCGACGCGGGGGCTGGACGTACGCGCCTGCGCGGCGGTGCAAAACCAGATCCTGGCCGCCCGCGAGCGTGGTGCGGCCGTGCTGCTGATCAGCGAGGATCTCGACGAGGTGCTCGACCTGTCGGACCGGGTCGGGGTCATCAATCGCGGCCGCATCGTGGGCGAGTTCGAGCGCCCGGCGGACCGCCACGAAGTCGGCCGGCTGATGGTCGGCCATGCCTGATCGGGCAGGCATCGCCGCCGCACCGTCCCATGCCCCCCGCAACCGTCGTTTCGGACGGCTGAACCTGGAAGTCCGCCAGTCCATCGGCCGCATCAAATACGCCGCCTTTATCGCGCTCGCGCTCGGCGTGGGCCTCGGCATCTCGGTTGCGATCTTGCTCGTTGCAGGGGTCGAAGCAGCCAACATCTTCGACGAATTCATCGTTCTCACTTTTTTCGACCGGTTGGGGCTCTCCAGCGTCCTGGTCGAGTGCAGCCCGCTGATCCTTGTCGGGCTGAGCGCCGCGGTCGCTTTCCGCGTCAACTTCTGGAACATCGGCATCGAGGGCCAATTCTTCTGGGGTGCGATCGGTGCCACGGTTATCGCGATTTTTGATGTCGGCCCGCCGTCGACGCGGATCGGGCTGATGCTGATTTTCGCCCTCGCCGGGGGGTTCCTGTGGATCGCTCCGCCGGCGCTTCTGAAGATCAAGCTCGGCGTCAACGAGGTGATCTCGACGCTGCTGCTCAACTACGTCGCGTACCTGTTCGTGCTCAACCAAGTCTATGGAGCGTGGCAGGACGAACGCGAACGCTTCCCCCATTCGGAGCCGTTCGACCCCTCGGAGCGCCTGGCGCTGATCGGCTGGGAGAAGGTGCATTTCGGGCTGATCATCAGTCTCGCCGCCGTCGCAATCGTCTGGTGGCTGATGCAACGAAGCCGCTTCGGCGTCTACATGCGGTTTGTCGGCGCCAACCCGCAGATGGCGCTGGCCGCCGGCGTCCCGGTGGCGTTGACGGTCTTCCTCTCGGTGGGGCTTTCGGGGGCATTGTCGGGCGCTGCGGGTTTCGTCATGGGCGCGGCGCAGGAACACCGGCTGACCGGCACGATGGCCGCGGGCTACGGTTTTTCCGGCATCATGATCGCCTTCCTCGCGCGCAATAACCCGATTGCCGTCCTCGTCGTCGCCTTCCTGATCGGCGGACTCTACGCCGCCGGGCAGAGCGTCAAGGTCTTCTACAGCCTGCCCCAGGCGCTGGTCTCGTTGATACAGGCGATCATCGTGATGTGCGTGGCAGCCTCCGATTTTCTTGTCCGCTACCGCGTCCACTGGATCCGGGCCGGAGAGCGTCGATGATCGAGTTCCTCGCCAACTGGCTTGCCTTCACCCCGGTGTTCGCGACACCTCTGATGCTGGCGACACTGGGGCTGATCGTGAACGAGCGCGCCGGCGTCATCAATTTGGGCGCGGAGGGGCTCATGTTGTGCGGCGCGCTCGCCGCGGTCGCCTGTTATGTCGAACTGGGCGAAAGCACGGCCGTCGGCATGACCGCTGCGGGAATCGCCGGCCTGCTGGTCGCGGCCCTGTTCGCCTTCGTTGTCGTCGTGCTTCGCGCGGACCAGGTGGTGACCGGCATCACCATCGTCTTCTTCGGCGTCGGACTCACCGGTCTGGTCGGGCTGCGCTGGAATGACACCGCGATCGCCGGTTTCCGGAAACTCGATCTCGGGCCCCTGTCCGACACCCCGTTCTTCGGCAAGGTGCTGTTCGCGCAGGACGCGATGGTCTACCTCGCCGTCCCGATCGCGTTCGGCGTGTGGTGGTTCTTGTTCCGCACCCGCGCCGGGCTCAACCTGCGCGCGGTCGGCGAAAATCCGCAGGCCGCCGACGCGGCGGGCATCGCGGTCGATTTCTACCGTTTCTGCGCGGTGGCGGCGGGCGGCGTTCTGTGCGGGCTCGCCGGCGGCTACCTCGCTCTCGCCGCCGCCAAGATCTGGGTGAACGAGATGACCCACGGGCGCGGATGGATCGCCATCGCGCTGGTCATCTTCGCGCGGTGGATGCCGGGCCGGGCAGTGTTCGGCGCCTTGCTGTTCGGGGGCATCGAGGCCCTGATCCCGCGCATTTTCGCCGCCGGCTGGCCGGTGCCGCAATATTTCCTGCAGATGACCCCGTTCCTCGCCACCCTCGCCGTCCTGGTCTGGGTCGGCGTTGCCGGCAAGCGCCGATCTGCCGCGCCGGGCGCACTCGGGCTGCCATATGTCCGCGAGGATCGGTGGTAGATCAAGCGGCCAGGATCGCCTTCACCTTTTCTGCCGGCCTGTCCTCCACCGGAGCGAGGCGGTCGAGATCGTCCTCGCTCACCCGGTCGGCGATACCGATCCTGAAACTCGGCCGTGCGCGAACCCTGTCGAACCACTCCGCCACCCGGGCGTAGCGGCCGCGCCAGACGTCGAACAGGCCCAGATCGTACATCCGGTTTGCATAGGGTGTCGCCGCGGCGTCGGCGAGCGAATAGATGTCCCCGCCGAGCCACGGGCCGACGTCCAGGGTCTCGTCCATGCGCGCGAATAACGCTTCCATGTCGCGAACCGCATCGACGGCGAGCGACGCGCCGAGCCCTTCCTCGTAGACGGCGCGCTGACGCGCCCGCCTGCGGGGATCCGGGATCTTCGCCATGCGCGCATCGATCGCCTCGGGCGTACGGTAGTCCTTTCGGAAGGCGATCGCGTGGGTCAGCAGCCCGCAGGCCGGGTGGACGGGATCGTCGATCGCCTTCATCAGGAGCCGCACCCGGTAGCGCGCGACGGCGTCCTCAGGCATCAGACGGGGTTCCGGGAAGGCGTCCTCGAGGTAGTACTGGATGATCGACGATTCGAGAAACGTCCGCCCGCCATGGACCAGCGCGGGCACGACCGCATCCGGATGGATCTTGCGGTATTCGGGGGCGAACTGGTCGCCGCGCCGGAGGTCGACGAAGCGGCCTTCGTACTCGACCCCCTTTTCGAGCAGGGTCAGCCGGACCTTTATCGCACAGACCGAGGTGGAGTGTTCGTAGAGCGCGAGCATGACGGATCTCCTGCGCCGCGGCGGCGGGAAATCGGTATTGCCGTGGCGCTACGCCACATCATATTCGATGCGTATGATACGTTCACGGCAAGCGCGGCATGACGAGAGCGGGAGAACACGACGATGAACGCACGTCGAATCGCTGGAACGGTGCTGGCAGCGGCGGTCACCGGGTTGATCGCGGCCGCCGGACCCGCCGGGGCGGAACCGGGGCGGAAGGGTACTTTCGAGGGCAAGAGCGGGCATGTCGTCACCGGCACCGTTTCAATCGAACGGGCCGGTTCGCGCTGGTTCGTGCGCCTTGCCGACGATTTCCGGCTGGACCGGGCGCCCGACCCGCGCGTCGCCCTCGGCAAGGACGGCTACGACGAGAGCACCACCCTCTCGCGGCTCAAATCGCGCACCGGCTCCGACCGTTACCAGATCCCCGACAGGATCGATCCCGCCCGCTACAACGAGGTGTGGATCTGGTGCAAGAAGTTCGAGGTTCCGCTGGCGCTGGCGAAACTCCGCTAGGCGCCCGCGCAGCCGGGAGACGGGCGAAAAGGGAAAATCGGAGATGGCCGGAAGCCTGAGCGCAGCCGAGGTCGCCCGTTTCGAGACGAACGGCTACCTGTTCCCGAGGCGCGCGATCGATGCCGACGAGGCGGAGCGATACCGCCGGCGGCTGGAACACTACGAGACCGTGCTCGGCGTGGAGCCGCAGACCTATCTCAAGATCAAGGCCCATGTCGCCGCCCCATGGATCGTCAATCTCGCACGCAACGAGGCGGTCCTGGACGCGGTGGAATCGCTGATCGGCGGAGACATCATGCTGTTCGGGACCTCGCTGTTCTCGAAGAAGGGCAACGATCCCCGTTTCGTCTCCTGGCATCAGGATTCCGCCTATTACGGGCTGGACCCGCACGACGAGGTGACGGCGTGGATCGCCTTGACTCCGGCGACGCGCCGCAACGGCTGCATGCGGGTGTTGCCGGGATCGCACAAGGGTCCGGATCTGGACCACGATGAAACCTACGACCCGCAGAACCTGCTCGCGCGGGGCCAGACGATCCGCGGCCTCGACGACGACGAGGCGGTGTACATGGAGCTCGAGGCGGGCGAATTCTCGCTGCATCACGAACGCACCGCCCACGGCTCGCTGGCGAACGAGACCGATGGACCCCGTGTCGGCATCGCCTATTTCTACATGCCGGCGCACTGCCGTTCGACGATCGGCCGGCGCAGCGCACTCCTGCTCCGCGGCGAGGACCGCTACGGCCACTGGGACGTGGATCCCATGCCGAAGGAGGATCTCGACCCCGACTGCATGGCTTTCCTCAAGGACATGTGGCAGCGCTATCAGGACACCGCGGTCGCCCAGGAGGCGCGCCGCACCGCGGACGCGGGATAGTCGGGCGGCAGGGCGCCGCCTCGAGAGTGACGCCGAATGACCGCTGAACTGACCCTGCGCATCGACGGGATGACCTGCGGCAACTGCCGCGCCCGGGTCGAACGCGCGCTGAACCGGCTCGACGGGATCGCCGCCGCCGACGTCAACCTGGCGACCGAACGGGCACGGATCGTCTATTTGCCGGATGTCCTCGACCCGCCCGACATCGCAGACGCGATCCGCGGTGCGGGCTACACCCCCGGTACGCTCGAAACCGGGTACGGCAACGAGCGCGCCGGTCATGCCGACGAGATCGCCGCCCTTCGACGGCACTTCCTCGTGGCGGCGGCGTTCACCGTCCCGCTGTTTCTGATCGCAATGGGGACGATGCTGCCCGGCGCGGGCGCAGCCCTTCCCGGCGGCGAGACGGCCTGGCTATGGGCACAATTCCTGCTCGCCGCGCCGGTGGTGTTCTATTCCGGCCGCAGCTTCTTCGTCCACGGCTGGACCGAACTGCGGCACGCCAGCCCCGGGATGAACGGCCTGGTCATGATCGGCGCCGGGGCAGCCTTCACCTATTCGGTACTGGTGTTGGCCGCGCCTTCGATTTTCCCCGCGGGCACTGCCGTTCCCTATTTCGAGGCGGCGGGAGTGATCGTGACGCTGATCCTGCTCGGCCGGCTGCTCGAAGCCGTCGCTCGGGGCCGGGCATCGGACGCGATCGCAAGCCTGCTCGAACTCCGCCCGGTGACCGCGCGCGTCGTCCGCGACGGCGTGGAACGGGAGGTGGCGGTCGAGGAGGCGGTGATCGGCGACACGGTGGTGGTCCGGCCGGGCGAACGGATTCCGGTCGATGCTGCGGTCGAGACCGGCGAGAGTTTTGTCGACGAATCGATGGTTACCGGCGAATCCGTTCCGGTCGCCAAGGGGGTCCGCGACGCGGTGTTCGGCGGCACCGTCAACGGGGCCGGCGCGATGACCGTGCGGGTGACCCACACCGGCGGCGATACCGTTCTCGGCCGCATCCTCGCCACCGTCGCAGAAGCCCAGGACGCCAAGCCTCCGATCGCGCGCCAGGCAGACCGCATTGCCGGCATCCTCGTTCCGGCCGCGCTCGCCGTCGCAGCGCTCGCCTTCGTCGCCTGGATGGCGTTGGGGCCGCCGTCCGCATTGAACTATGCCTTCGTTGCGGCGGTCTCGGTATTGCTGATCGCGTGCCCCTGCGCGATGGGGCTGGCGACGCCGACGGCAATCCTGGTCGGCACCGGCGCCGGAGCCGAGCGCGGCGTGCTGATCCGCAACGGCGCGGCGCTGGAGACCCTGGCGCGTGCGCGGACCATTGCCTTCGACAAGACCGGCACGCTGACCGAGGGGCGGCCCGTTCTCGCCGACCGGCTTTGCCCCGACGGCTCGGGCCGCGTGCAGGACGACATCTTCGCCCTGATTGCCGCGGCGGAGAGGTTGAGCGAGCACCCCCTTGCAGCCGCCATCGCCGCCGCCGCGGACGCCCCGCCTGCGCCGGTGGAGGCGTTCTCGGTGGAACCCGGTCTCGGGATCGCCGCCACGGTAGCGGGCCGCGAAGTCGCTGTCGGTTCGGCCCGTTTCCTGGCCGGCCGCGGCATCGACTGCACCGTGTCGGACACTGTGCGCGCCGAGCTTGCCCGGGACGGCAAGACAGTCGTGCTGGCGGCGGTCGACAACGCTCTGGCGGCGGTGCTCGCCTTCCGCGATCCGCCGAAGGAGGAAAGCGGGGAAGCGGTATCCGCTCTCGCTGCGCTCGGCTTCGACGCCGCCGTGATCACCGGCGACAGTCGGGCGAGCGCCGAATCGGTCGCCCGATCGCTCGGCATCGACGACGTGGCGGCGGAGGTGCTCCCCCATCGGAAAGCGGAGGCCGTCAAAGCGCTCCGCGGCGAGGCGCGGACGGTGGTCTTCGTCGGCGACGGCATCAACGACGCGCCGGCTCTGGCTGAAGCCGATATCGGGATCGCGATCGGCACCGGGACCGACATCGCAATGGAGACCGCGGACGTGGTGCTGATGGCGGGCGACCTGCGCGGAGTCGTGACCGCCGTCCGGCTTGCACGCAGGACGCTCGCGACCATCCGCACCAACCTCTTCTGGGCCTACGGATACAATGTGGCGCTGATCCCGCTCGCCGCCGGGGCCCTTTATCCGGTCTTCGGCCTCCTGCTCGATCCGATGCTGGCGGCCGGCGCGATGAGCATCTCCAGCGTTCTGGTCGTCGCCAATTCGCTCCGTCTCCGCCGTTTTTCCTGAGCCCGCGCCGCCGCTACACTTGCCCGGTCGGAAAACGGGGGGCGGCGACGATGGCCAACAGGGACTTGCGCGACTGGCTGCAGGGTGTGAACCGGATCGGCGAACTGGAGACCATCGCCGGCGTCGAACATCACGAGGAAATCGGCGGCCTGGTCGACATCTTCCAGCGCAGAATGGGCAATCCCGCGGTGATGTTCGACGAGGTTCCGGGCTTTCCGAAGGGTCACCGCGTGGTGGCCAACCTGCTCACCTCGGTACCGCGCATCAATATCGCGCTCGGCCAGGACGCCGAGGCATCCGAAATGGACCTGATCCGCTGGTGGCGCGACTACATGGGCAAGGCGCCGACCCATCGGCCGCGCGAAGTCAACGGCGGGCCGCTCCTCGACAATGTCAGCGAGGGCGATGCGGTGGACATCACGACGATCCCGACGCCCAAGTGGCATGAGCACGACGGCGGATACTTCATCGGCACCGGCTGCATGGTGGTGATGAAGGATCCCGACACGGGCTGGGTCAATTTCGGATGCTACCGGGTGCAGTCGCACGAACCGGCCGTTGCCACCGTGATGATGTCGCCCGGCAAGCATGGCCGGCTGATCATGGAGAAATATCACGGCCGGGGCGAAGCCTGCCCGGTCGCGGTGGTCGCCGGAATGCACCCCGCCTTCTTCATGATCGCGGGCTTGGAGATCCCATACGGCAAGAACGAGTTTGACGCCGTCGGCGGGCTGATGGGCGAACCGGTCGAGGTCGTCAACATGCCGCGGACCGGGCTGCCAGTGCCGGCCAGCGCGGAAATCGCCTTCGAGGGCTATATCCACGCCGACGACACGGTGCTCGAGGGCCCGCTCGGCGAATGGACGGGCTACTACGCGGGGGGCCAGCGCGAGGAACCCGCCATCCGCATCGAGACCTTCATGCACCGCGACGACCCGATCCTGACCGGCGCGATCCCGGCGGTTCCCCCCAACGACAACACCTTCTATCTCGGCACCTACCGCTGCGGCGCGGTGTGGAACCAGCTCGAGGCGGCCGGCGTCCCCGAGGTTCGGGGGGTGTGGGCGCACGAGGCCGGCGGCAGCCGGATGTGGCTCACCGTGTCGATCAAGCAGATGTACGGCGGGCACTCAAAACAGGCCGGGCTGATCGCCGCCTCCTGCCATGCCGGCGCCTATTCCAACCGCTGGGTGGTGGTGGTCGACGACGATATCGACCCGACCGACATGGATGCGGTGGTGTGGGCAATGTGCACCCGGTTCGATCCGCGCGAGGACATGGAAACGATCCGCGGCGGCTGGAGCACCCACCTCGACCCGATGTGCTACGACGGCGACAGCGACCGCCGCAACGCGCGCGTCGTCGTCGACGCCTGTATCCCGTTCAACCGGCGCGACAGCTTCCCCATCGTCGCCCGGTCTTCGAAGGCGCTCGACGACCGCATTCGGGCGAAATACGCAAATGTCCTGCCCCGCGGCTCGTGACGACGGCCGGAGCGCAAGGCAATTGTCGGACCGGGCACGATCCTGATACCTTTGACCGGCATCCCGGAGGGACACCGATGAGAACATTGAGGCTTGAAACAACGGCGCCGTTCCAGGGGCTCGCCGAACTCGTGGCGGACCGGGAAGGGCTGTTCGAGGCCGAGGGCGTCAGGATCGAGTGGGTGGGCAGGGTCAATACCCCGCGCGAAATAGACACAAACGAAACCTCACCCGATGCATTTTCCGCCTTCGGCAGCCACGGCAACACCTTCGAGCAGGGCGGCGCCGACATGTACAACGCCTGCGAGTGGGGAAACTACCGCCGCGTACAGGACAGCGCGGCCCGCGGCCGCCAGGTCGGCCGACGTTCGATCGTCACCTGTGCGGCGATCGTCGTCCGCCCCGATTCCGATGTCTTCACCCCGCAGCAGCTTGCCGGCCGCATGATCGGCGTGCCGTACTATTTCGGCACCCACTATCTGACGATGCATCTCCTCGAAGGTTTCATGCCGCGCGAGATGATCCGGACCTGCCGGGCGCCGAACGGCTCGGCGGGGCGCTACGATGCGATGTTCTCAGGCGAGATCGAGGCAACGACGCTGACCGAACCCTTCATCACGCTGGCCGAGAAGAACGGCTGCCGGGTGCTCTGCGAGGCGCTCTATCACGGCACGGAGGTGGTCTCGGACTCGGTCGATGCGGAGACCTACGCCGCGTTCAACCGCGCCGTCTCGAAGGCCGTTCATCTGATCAACACGGACAAGAGGAAATACGCCGGGATCTTCCTCGAGTACCACGCCGGGCAGCATCCGGGACTCGCAGAACTCACCGTGGACGACCTCAGGCTCAGCAGGATTCAGGTGACCGAACCGGCGCCGATCCCCGATCATGAACTCCAGCGCACATACGAATGGATGCGAAGCTGGAACATGCTCGACGACGTGGGTGAAACCAGTCTGATCGACGCGGAGCGCCAGACCCGGGCGCACGATCTGCTTGGCGCCTGAGCCGGGAACGCGGAGGCCGCGGCTAACGCGCCGCGGTGACCATGATCTCGATGAGGAATTCCGGCCGGGCCAGGTCGGCCTTGACGCACGCGCGCGCCGGCATGTTGTCGGGATCGATCCAGGCGTTCCAGACCTCGTTCATGGCGCCGAAATTCTCGAAATCGGTGATCCACAGGTTGGCCGACAGGATTTTCGACTTGTCGCTGCCGACCGACGCGAGCTGGGCATCGATGTTATCGAGGATTTCCTGCGTCTGGGACTTGATGTCGGTGCCCGTATGCCCGACCTGCCCCGCCAGATAGATCGTGTCGCCATGCACGACGATGCCGCTCATCGAGGGCATCTGCTTCCCGTTTACAAGCCGGCCGTGTCTCGCCTGGTGCCGTTCGATCGTCATCCTTGTCCCCCGGTTCCGGTAATGAATCGATGACTACGATGCCAGCGCAAGAGCGGCCGTGCAACGCCGTCAACGCGACGAAAGGATGGATATGAAAGTCGATCTGGCAGCGATCGGCGGCGGATTCGCGGGCATGACGGCGGCGCTTCGCGCGTCCGAACTTGGCCTCAAAACCGCGGTCATAGAGCGCGGCGAGGACAAGCATTACATGTGCAATTCGCGGGTCTCGACCGGAGTGCTGCACATTGCGCTTGCGGATGCGGAGGACCCGCCCGAAGTCATTGTCGAGCGCATCATGGCCGCAACCTGCGAAACCGCGCGGCCCGATCTCGCGCGGACGTTCGGCGAAAACGGCGGGCGCACGCTCGCCTGGATGCGCGGCCGCGGCGCCCGGCTCGCATCGGTCCAAAGGCAAAACTACGGTCTGCCGGCCCTGACCCCGACCCGCAGGATGGGCGCCGGGCTGGACTGGGAAGGAAACGGTCCGGACCGCCTGCTGCGAAACCTCGCCGAACTGCTCGAGGAGGCCGGGGGCGCAATTCTTCGGGGCACCGAGGCGCTCGGCCTCTTCATGGAGGGAGGAACCTGCCGGGGGGTGGAGATCCGGAACGCGAACGGCCGTTCCACGATCGAGGCGCGTGCGGTCGTGATCGCCGACGGCGGTTTCCAGGCCGACCGTGCGCGCCTCGCCCGGAACATCGCCGGACAGCCGGACCGCATTCGCCAACGCAACACCGAGACAGGGCGCGGCGACGGGCTGCGCATGGCTGAGACGGCGGGAGCCGCGCTGGTCGGGCTCGACAAGTTCTACGGCCATGTGCTCGCGCGGGATGTAATGACGAACCCCCAATTGTGGCCCTATCCCCAGGTCGACGTGATCTGCGCCTCTGGAATCGTGGTCGGCGGCGACGCCCGACGGTTCGCCGACGAGGGGCTCGGCGGCGTCTACATGACCAACGCCATCGCCGGGCTGGAGGATCCGTTGAGTGCGACGGCGATCTTCGATTCGACCGTCTGGGAGCGGGCGAGGACAGCGGACATCGTGCCGCCCAACCCCGTCCTGGTGGAAGCCGGAGGGACGCTGCACGAGGCCGGCACGATCGGGGAACTGGCGGCGAAGGCGGGGCTCGATGCCGGCGCGCTCTCGGAGACGGTGGCCGCGTTCAACGCGGCGGTGAAGGAAGGCCGCGCGGGGGATCTCCAGCCGGCCCGAACCGCCGAACGATACGCCCCGGTGCCGATCGAGACTCCGCCCTACCATGCGATCCCGCTCGCCGCCGGCATCACGGTGACGATGGGCGGCGTCGCTGTCGACGGCGCAGCGCGGGTACTCAGGCCGGACGACACACCGATTCCCGGTCTCTATGCGGCGGGCTCCACCGCGGGCGGCGTCGAGGGCGGTCCGAACGCCGCGTATATCGGAGGGCTGATCAAGGCCTTTCTTCTCGGCCTGGTCGCGGCGGAGACCGCCGCATGCGAGATCGGGGCGGCCGACCCCCAGGACAACTGAATTTCGGGAGGAAGCGATGCAATACGAAGCGCCGAGCAAAAGCGCAATCAGGGAGATCGCCGAGGAGATCGGCTTCACGGTAGACGACGCGACCGCAGAGGACATGCGGGCCTTTTGGGCGCCCTTCGTCGATGCCTTCAACCAGGTCGAGGAAATGCCCGACGAACTGCCGCCGGTAAAGTACGCACGCGGCGAGTGGGCGCGGCCCGACCGGTCGGATAACCCGCACGGCGGCTGGTACGTCAAGGCGCGGATCGACGGCGCCGCCGACGGTCCGCTCAAGGGCAAGACGCTGGCGATCAAGGACAGCGCCTGCATCGCCGGGATTCCGATGATGAACGGCGCATCGGTGCTGGAGGGCTACGTCCCCGACATGGATGCGACCGTGGTCACCCGGGTTCTCGACGCCGGCGGCACCATCCTCGGCAAGTCGGTGTGCGAGTACTTCTGCGTTTCGGGCGGCAGCAACACCTCGTCCTCGGACATCGTCGAAAGCCCGCGCAACCCGGGGCACACGCCGGGCGGTTCCTCGACCGGCAGCGCGGCGCTGGTGGCCGCGGGCGAGGTCGATATGGCGCTCGGCGGGGACCAGGCGGGATCGGTCCGCATCCCGGCGTCGATGAGCGGAATCGTCGGCCTCAAGCCGACCTTCGGCCTCGTCCCCTATACCGGGATCATGGGAATCGAGACGACCATCGACCATGCCGGACCGATGACTGGCACAGTGGCCGACAACGCCCTCTTCCTGGAGGCCATTGCCGGCGAGGACGGGTTCGATTCGCGCCAGCGCGTGCCGTCCGTGGACAGTTACACCGACGCGCTCGGCAGCGATGTCCACGGCCTGCGAATCGCCGTCGTCGCGGAGGGGTTCGGCCGCTACGACTCGCTGCCCGACGTCGATGCGACGGTACGCGCCGCCGTCCGCCGCCTCGAGGCGATGGGAGCCGAAATCACCGAGGTCTCGATCCCGATGCACATGGCGGGGCTCGCGATCTGGGGGGCAATCTGCGGCGACGGGATGTACTATACCATGTTCCGCGGCTACGGGTTCGGCAAGAACGCGAGCGGCGTCTACCCGACATCGCTGGTCGATGCGATGGCACGCGCGGCCGGCCGCACCGGGGAATTCCCGCACACCTTCCGTTTCGGCCTGCTGCTCGGGCGTTATACGGACAAGGCCTATGGCGGGCATTTCCATGCCAAGGCGCAGAACCAGCGGCGCGCGCTTACGGCAGCCTACGACGCGGCGCTTGCGGAATGCGACCTGCTGCTGATGCCGACGACGCCGATGACGACGTCGAGGATCCCGCCGCGCGACGCACCGTTCCTGGAAACGATGGGGCACTGCTGGGAGGCGATCGGCAACACGGCGCCGTTCAACGTCAGCGGCCATCCCGCCATATCGGTTCCGTGCGGGCTGGGCGATGGCGACAAGCCGGTCGGCCTGATGCTGGTCGGGCGCCATTTCGAGGAAACCACGCTCTACCGGGCGGCGCACGCCTGGGAGCAGTCCTGCGACTGGCAAACCCTCGGCGCTTCGGGATAGGGCGCCCGTCCTTCGCCGGAACATTGTCGAACAGAAGGAACGCTGATAGCGTTCCGTTCGCTTGGCAGGGGCGGGATACCGGGAGAGGGCGATGTTTCTCAGAAACTACTGGTATGTTGCGGCTTGGGACCATGAGATCGGCCGGAAGCCGGTTGCCCGCACGATCCTCGGCGAGCCGGTCGTCATGTATCGGACCGAAGACGGCGGGGCGGTCGCGTTCGAGGACCGCTGCTGCCACCGCCGCGCACCGCTGTCCTTCGGACGGGTAACCGGGAACAATCTCCAGTGCGGCTATCACGGAATTGTCTATGCTCCCGACGGGACGGTCATCGGCGTCCCGGGCCAGACCCGGATTCCGCCGAATTCGCGTGTGCGAACCTATCCGCTGGTCGAACGCTGGCAATTCCTGTGGATATGGATAGGCGATCCAGCGCTTGCCGACGAAGCCGAAATTCCCGAACTTCACTGGCATGAAGACCCAGCCTGGACGATGGTTTCGGGCTATCTCCATGTCGACGCGCATTACCAGCTTCTGGTCGATAACCTTCTCGATCTTACCCACGAGACGTTTCTGCATGCCTCCACCATCGGCAACGAGCACGTCGCCAATACCCCCCTTGCCAGGGTGGAGCGCGATTCGCTGGATGGAGTGAAGGGCACCGCGCTGGAGCGCGTCGCGCGCGACGTGCCGAGCGTCACCGCGACCCGCTGGATGTACGATATCGACCCACCGCCCTTCTACGCACGTTCGGGCGGCTTCGACAGGACGGGCGAGCGGGTCGACCGCTGGCAGATCATCCGCTTCGAACCGCCGTCGCACGTCTGGCTCGATGTCGGCGTTGCGCTGGCCGGCACCGGCGCGCCCGAGGGCGACCGCTCGAAGGGCGTCACCCATACGGTGATCGATGCGCTGACGCCCGAGACCGAAACCTCAACCCACTATTTCTGGACCTTCCCGCGCAATCACCAGCTCGCGGACGCAGAACTCTCCGACTACTTCAAGAAGGGGGTCGACAAGACCTTCCTTGAGGACAAGTGGATGCTGGAAGGCCAGCAGCGCACAATCGATGCGGACCCGGGCGCACCGATCATCGACATCAACGCCGATGCGGGCGGTATTGCGGCGCGCAACATCGTGGCGCAGTTGCTCGAGGAAGAGACATCGGGCAAGGGCAAGGTGGCCACAGCCCTGCACCAGGCGTAGCGGATCCCTTACCGGTCGGTTCCCGCATTCGCCGGTTTCGCCCACCAGGCATCGAGCACAATCCCGTAAAGGGGGGTGACCGCGGGGCGGCCGAACCGGTCCCAGTAAGCGACCCGGTCGTCCTCCAGATGATAGAGGGGGATGAAATGGTGCCCCCACAGCAGCACCCGGTCCATGGCGCGCACAGTATCGACGAAGGCATCGCGCCGGCGCGCTTCGGTCATGCGCTCGATGAGGGCATCGACCGCGGGATCCCTGATTCCGGGATAGTTGCGGGTCCCCTCCTGGCCGGCCGCCTGGGTGCCCCAGTAGAACGCCTGTTCGTTGCCCGGTGAGAGGGACATGCCCCAGCGATAGACGATCATGTCGAAGTCGTAGACGTTCAGCCTGTACTGGTATTGAGACGTGTCCACCGTTCTGACCCGCGCCCTGATGCCGAGGCGCCTCAGATTGCGGGCAAAGGAAAGGGCGATCTTCTCTTCCGCCGGGTCCACCAGAAGAATCTCGAACGCCATCGGCGGCCCGCCGCCCGCCCGCTGCAGCAACCCTTCCCGCACCGTCCAGCCGGCGTCGGCTAACAGGCGGCGCGCTGCCTTGAGGTTCGCCCGGATACCGCCTTCGACGCCAGGCGGTCTGTAGGGTTTCTCGAACAGTTCGCGGGGAAGCTTGTTTCGGAAGGGTTCGAGCAGGCCGCGCTCTCGGCCCTGCGGTACGCCGCGCGAGGCGAGTTCGGAGTTGTCGAAGATGCTGCGCGTACGCACGTAGGCGCCGTGCAGCAGCGTCCTGTTGATCGAAGCGAAATCGAAGGCGTGGGCGAGCGCGTATCTCACCCTGCGGTCGGCGAAGAACTCTCGGCGCGAATTGAACACGAGGGCCGACATGCCGGAAGGCCGGCCATGCGCGAGTTGTTCGCGTTTCACGCGGCCGTCCGCGGCCGCCGGGAAATCGTACGCAGTCGCCCAGCGCTTTCCGGAAAGTTCCAGGCGGAGGTCGTACTCGCCGCTCTTGAACGCCTCCATCATCACGTCGCCGTCGCGGTAGTAGTCGTAGCGGACGCGGTCCAGGTTGTGCTGCCCGCGGTTGATCGGCAGGTTGCGCCCCCAATAGCCGGGGTCGCGGCGGTAGACGATACTGCGGCCGGCATCGACACTTTCGACGCGGTACGGGCCGCTTCCGACCGGCGGATCCAGCGTCGTTTTCTCGAACGTCCTCGCTGCGTAGTAGGCCTTCGACAGGATCGGCATCAGCCCGAGGATCAACGGCAGTTCGCGGTCCGGAGACGCGGAATCGAACACGAACCGGATCGACCGGTCATCGGGCTGCTCGATGCGCACGACCTGCCGGTAATAGAGCCGGTGGTTGGGCCTGCCCTGCTCCTTCAGGGTCTCCCACGAAAAGACCACATCGTCCACGGTGACCGGGCGGCCGTCGTGGAAGCGCGCTTCCGGCCGCAGCACGAAGGTTGCCGAAGACCGGTCGTCCGGCACCTCGATCGACTCTGCGATCAGACCGTAAAGGGAGAACGGCTCGTCCCAGGTTCGCTTGAGAAGGCTCTCGAAAACCAGATGGCGGCCGTGCGCCGGCACACCCTTGACGATAAACGGGTTGAGGCTGTCGAAGGTCCCTGCCACCGCACGCCGGATCCCGCCGCCCTTGGGCGCGTCCGGGTTGACATAATCGAGATGCGCGAACCCGGCCGGGTATTTGAGGCCGCCATGCATGGCGATGCCGTGAGACTGCGCAGCGGCCGGCTGTGAACCGCCGCAAAGCAACGCCGCGGCGACAAGCGCCGCCGCGCATCCCGCCGGCCGTAGAAGCAGAAACGGCATACCGTGCGCTCTCCCGAAACTTGCCGCGCGCCCGCGGCGGCCAGGCATTCGGCCTCTAGAACGTCGTCCAGTCGCCCGACTGCTCGAAGGCATGGGCGGCCCGGTAGATCGTGCCCTCCTGCCAGTGCCGGCCGGTCAGCATGAGCCCGATCGGCCGGTCGTCCTCCATCCCGCACGGCAGGCTCATCGACGGGTGTCCGGTAAGGTTGAAGCCGCAGGTATTGGCGAGCATCTCCCAGGCGACCTTCGCTGTTTCCTCGGGCGTCGCGTTCTTGGGCGGAAGCTTCGAAGCCTTCATCGGCAGGGTCGGCATGAGCAGCAGGTCGCAATCCTCGAGCGCTGCATCGTAGGCCGCGCGCAGCCGGCGCCGGAGGTTCATCGCCTTCGCATAGTAACGACCGCGATAGGTCTTGAGCGAATAGTAGCCGAACAGTGCGATGATCTTGATCGTATCGGCGAGTTCGTCCGCCCGGCCAGGCCAGCCGGCGGCGCGGTCGAGCATCGAGGTGACATAGAGCCCTTCGTGGTTCAGCCCGCCGCCGTTCATCGTCATCATGGTGACGAACCCGCCGTCATGGCCGATAGGGATCCAGATCGGCCGCGTCATCCGGTGCATCAGCACCGAGACCTCGACCACGTCGGCGCCCAGCCGGGCGAGACGATCGGCTGCTGCGCGCACACCGGCATCGACATCGGGCTCGGACTCGTCGAGGCCGAACGATTCGGCGACAACGCCGATCCGCAGACCGTCGACACCTTCTTCCAGCGCCCTGGTGTAGCGGGCGGTCCGAACGCCGCTCTGGCGGGAATCGTATTCGTCCGGCCCGGCGAGGACTTCCAGGAGGAGCGCATTGTTGGCGACCGTGTCGGTGATCGGTCCGCAATGGTCGATCGTCGTCTCGAGCGAGGCCGCGCCGGTATAGGGCACGAGGCCGAAGGTGGGTTTCATGCCGTAGACGCCGCAATAGCTCGCCGGGATGCGTATCGACCCCGCCTGATCGCCGCCGAGCGCCATCTCGACATCGCCGGCGGCGACCACGGCCGCGCTGCCCGACGATGAACCGCCGGCCGAGTAGCCCCGCTTGCGCGGGTTGTGGACCGGCCCGGTCGCGCTGGTGGAGCTGGTTCCGGAGACGCAGAAATACTCGCACACCGCCTTGCCGGCGATCTCGCCGCCGGCCTCGAGAATCCGCGTCACCACGGTCGCGTCGACATCGGGAACATAGCCCTCCATCACCGAGGCGCCGTTCATCATGGGCACTCCGGCGACGCAGATATTGTCCTTGACCGCCACCCGCTTGCCGGCAAGCTTGCCGCGCCTTGCGCCCCTGATGGCGGTCTTGACGTACCAGGCGCCGTGCGGGTTCTCGTCCGCTCCGGGGCGGTAGCCCGGGGTGCGGGGATAGCGCACCTCCGGCATGTTGTCGGGTTCCAGTTCGAGTTTTCGGTAGGCATCGACCAGCGGGCCGACGATTCGCTGCGTCGCTTCCAGATACTCGTCCGACGGGTGCATGCCGAGATCGGCGGCACAGTCGCGAAGCTGCCGGATTGTCGGTGTCTTGAACATCTGGCTCTTCCCTCAGACGGTGTCCGCGGCGGCGCCCACACCGACGAATTCCTCGACGATATCGGGGTCGCGCAGGCTTTCGGGGGCAAGGGCGCGTACGATTTCCCCCTTCTGGATCAACTGGACACGGGTTGACAGCGCCGCGGTGAAGTCGAGATTCTGTTCCACCAGCACCATGGTCAGCCCGCGCGCGCTACGCAGTAGAGACAGATTCTCGGCGATCTGTTCGACGATCGACGGCTGGATACCCTCGGTCGGCTCGTCGAGCAGGATCAACCGGGGCCGGGTGCACAGGCAGCGCGCGATGGCGAGAATCTGCTGTTCGCCGCCGCTCAATGCGCCGCCTTCCCGGTCGAGCAGCGGTTCGAGCCGGGGAAAATCGGCGAGCACTTCATCGACCGAACTCTCGTCCGATCCAGCCGCCGCAAGCGCTGCCATGCGCAGGTTCTCGCGGACGCTGAGGCGCGGGAAAATCTCGCGTCCCTGGGGCACGTAGCCCATGCCGCGCCGGGCGCGCCGGTCGGCCCGCTCGCGGGTCACATCGACGCCGTCGAAGACGATCGATCCATCGGTCGCCGGAACCAGACCGATCAGCGTCTTCATCAGCGTCGTTTTTCCCATCCCGTTATGGCCGAGAATGCCGACCGCCTCGCCGGCATCGATCTCGAGATCGATGCCGTGGAGAATCGGGATGCGGCCGTAAGCCGCGCGCAAACCCGTGACCCGCAGCATCACCCCTGCCCCCGTGCGGTGTCGGCCTGCTTGCCGAGATAGACGTCGCGCACCCGCTCGTCGGCCAGGATGTTGTCCATCGTGTCTTCGGCCAGGATCCGGCCCTGATGGAAGACGGTTACCCGGCCGGCGATCATCTGGATGAACTGCATGTCGTGCTCGACCACGATCACCGCCCGGTCGCGGCCGATCTCGCGGATGATTTCGGCGGTGCGCGCAACTTCCTGCTTGGTCATGCCGGCGGTGGGCTCGTCGAGCAGCATCAGCCGCGGATCGCAGGCGAGCACCAGACCGAGTTCGAGCCATTGCCTTTGGCCGTGCGGAAGCTGGCTTGCCAGGCTGCCGCCGCGGTCGGCGAGCCCGACCAGCCGAACGATCTCGTCCACCGCTTTCCGGGTGTCCGCCCGGCTGCGGGTGCGCGCCGCCGCCAGCCGCAGGTTTTCCCGCACGCTGAGGCCGTCGAACAGGCTGGGCACCTGGGTCTTGATCGCGATGCCGCGGCGGGCGATGGCGTGCGGCTCCTCGCCGACGATGCTGGCGCCGTCGAACAGAATCTCTCCCGCGGTCGGGCGGAGTTGGCCGATCAGGCACTTGAAGAACGTGCTCTTGCCGGCGCCGTTGGGCCCGATCAGACAGCGCAGTTCCCCCGCGCCCAGGCTGAAATCCGCGCCCGCCACCGCGGTGACGCCGCCGAACCGCATGATCAGGCCCCGGGTCTCGAGCAACGGGCGGGCGGTCATGATCCGGCTTTGGTCCGGCGCCGGGCGACGGAGTCGGCAAGCCTCGCAAACATGGGAACGAAGCCGCTCGGGACCAGCAAGACGATGGCGACGAAGATTGCGCCGAGGACGATGTTGATATCGGCGATCTTGGTCTCGCCGAGCCAGGTGGCGAGGTACTGGATGATGACGCAGCCGAGAATCGCACCGAACAGCGTCCCGAGGCCGCCGACCAGAATCCACATGATGATCTGGGCGGTGAAGACGAGGGAAAAGACGGTCGGGCTGACATAGGCGCCCCAGGCACAGAACAGGACGCCCGCGATGCCGGCGATGCCGGCACCGACGGCGAGCGCGATCGTCTTGGTCCGGCGCGCGTCGTAGCCCAGCAGCTCGGTCCGGGCCTCGTTCTCCCGGATGGAGACGAGAACGCGGCCGAAATCGCTCCGCAGCAGGGCGCGCAGCCCGAAATAGACGATCACCAACAGCACTGCCGCCGGCACGTAGAGCGCCTCGTATTCGATCGGCGCGGAGGGGTCGCCGGGGACGTTGATCGGCGGCACGGAGGGGATCCCGTTGTAGCCGCCGAGCCTCGCCTGGCCGATCCTGTACTCCTCCCCGGCAGACGCCCCGATCAGGTAGTAGAAGACCAGCGAGGCGGCGAGCGTGATGACCGCGAGATAGACGTCGCTCACCCGGCCGTAGAACATGAAATAGCCCAGGACCAGCGCCAGCAGCACCGGCAGCAGGATGCCGAGCAGGATCGGCATCGTACTCTCGCCCATGTTGATGACCGCGACCGCGTATGTGTAGGCGCCGAGCCCGAAGAACGCCGACTGGCCGAAGCACAGGATGCCGCCGAAGCCCCAGACGAAGGCGAGGCTGAGCGAAAGGATCGCCATGGAGATAAAGAGGGTGAAGTCGATCAGCGCGAACGGCTCGACCGCCGCGGGCACACCGAAGACGAGGACCAGCGAGAGCCCCGCCATCGTCCACAGCCCCAGCGCGCTGCGGCCGATCTTCACAGGCTGCGCCGGAAGTAGCGCCCCGTTATGCCGAGCGGCAGAAGGCGCAGGAGCACGATGGCGACGACCAGCAGGGCAACCTCGCCCACCACCGGGCGGCTGAGGAAGGTGACCGCCTGGCTCACCGCTCCGAACAGCGAGGCGGCCGCCCCGGTGCCGGCGAGCGCCAGCGCACCGCCGCCGATCACGGTGATGAAAGCCTTGACCACATAGGTCACGCCGATGTCGGGGAGCACGCCGGCGATCGGCGCGAGGATTGCGCCGGCGAGGCCGCTCAGTCCGGCGCCGATCCCGAACGTCGCCGCGTACACCTTGTCGACATTGACCCCGATGCCGGAGGCCATTGCCGCGTTCTGCATCGTGCCGCGCGCGATCAGTCCCCAGCGGGTGTGCTTGAAACAGACATAGAGGCCGGCCATCAGGAGCAGCGTCACGACGATGACGAAGAAAGTGTAACCGCCCTCCTGATAGGCCCCGATCCGGATCGTCCCGAAGGGCGGGGTGACGCCTTTCTGGTGGTAGCCGAGCACCGTCGCCGAGAGCCCGATCAGGAACAGGCTGAGCCCCCAGGTTGCGAGCACGGTCTCGATCACGCGGCCGTAGAGATGGCGGATGATCAGCCGTTCGACGAGGATGCCGAGCACGCCCACCGCGACCGGCGCGACGACCAGCATCGCGATCCAGAAATTGACCCCGGCGCCGTGGCTGATGATGAAGGCGTAGCCGCCCACCATCAGGAACTCCCCGTGGGCGAAGTTGATCACGCCCATCATGCCGAAGATGATCGCCAGCCCGATGCTGATGAGCGCCAGGCTGGCGACCGCGTAGAGGATCTGGACGAGGACGACGACCGCGAGGTCCATGAGGGCCCGCTACGGTTGGAGGTCCGCCTCCGCCCGGGTCAGATCTTGGGCTCGAACATCACGTTGGTGTCCGGCCGAGCGATCAGGTCGCACTGGTTTCCGGTGTTGGTCGGCGCGACCTTGGCGAACTTTTTCTGGATCTCGAACTTTGCGCCCTTCGCCTGGCCGATATACATGTCCATCGTGCAGTGGTGGGTCTTGGCGTCCATCGTCAGCGGCCCGCCCGGCCCGTCCACGGTCAGCCCGGCTTCGAGCACCTCGATAACCTTGTCGCGGTCGGTCGAGCCCGCCTTGTTGACGGCTGCCGCCCAGAAATGCCAGCCGTACCAGTCCTTGGGCGGAACGTCCGTCAGGTAGCCGTAGTCGGTGCCGTTGCGCTCGCGGAACTTGGCGAGCCATGTCTTGTTGAACGGCAGGTCGAGATCCTCGTAGTAGGAGTAGCAGGTCAGGATGCCGTCGGCGACCTCGGGCGGCATGCGGACCACCTCGCCGGCCGCACCGAACGTCGTGGACACCATCGGGATGCGCTTGTTCATCCCGGCCGACGCCCACTGGCCGTAGAACGAGGCGTGCGCCGGCCCGACGAAGACGTTCATCACGAAGTCGGGCTTGGCAGCCTGGATCTTGCTGATGGTCGGGCCGAACTGGTTGACGGTAAGCGGGAAGAACTCCTCGCCCACCACCTGGCCGCCTGCATCCTTGACCGCCTTGCGGATCCACTTGGCCGTGATCTGGCCGTAATTGTAGTCGGCGGCCATGACGTAGACCTTCTTGCCCCAGCGCTTCATCGCCTCGCCGGAGAGCAGGTCGACATAGCCGCCGGGGGTGGCGCCGGTCGCGAAGAAGTTGCGGTCGCACACGCCGCCCTCGTAGTTCGTGTTGTAGAAGTAGAGCGTCTTGAGCTTGTGAAGGATCGGCCGGATCACCTCGCGCGAGGAGCTGGTCAGTCCGCCCTGGACGACCGCGACCCGGTCGCGCAGCACCATTTGCCGGGCGTACTGGTTGTAGAACTGCATCTGCGACTGCGAATCGTACGATTTGACCTCGAGCTTCTTGCCGAGGACGCCGCCCGCGGCGTTGATCTCGTCGATCGCCATCTCGGCGCAGGCCCACTGGTTCTTGCCGAACAGTTGAAGATCGCCGGAAAGGTCGTAGATCGCGCCGACCTTGATGGTATCGGCAGCCGATGCGCCTTTCGGCCAGAAATACGGGCCGGCCGCCAGGGCGGCGGCGCCGGCGACGCTGGTCTTGACGAAGGAGCGGCGGTCGATGGTCATTTTGATCCCTCCGGTTCACCCGCGCGCAGGCAGCGGGTCCGACGGCGCCCGTCCCGGCGCCTCCATTGGCACGGAATGACGGTAGCAACCCGGTTTCCGGCCGACAAGGCCACTTTGCGCGGCTGCTTTGCCCGGTACAGCGATTCGCACGGTTGCGCGCCCGTTCCCGCGGCCAATAGACTTCGCCGGACAACAGGGCGACCGGACCGGCGGGGAGGATATCGATGGCTGGCAAGGTACGCATTGCGCATCTGGCGGGACCGACGGCGACGATCCAGAACACGCCGCCGCTGGTGACCTCGAACAAGGCGCGCCGGAAACACGGTCTGCCGCTCCTGACCGGGGCGGACGGAACGCCGCTGCCCTACGACGCACTGCGCGGGCAGCGGCTGGCGGCTCCGGCCACCGTCTATGTGGAGCAGTTCTCCGCCCACCCGCTGGAGGCGGATTCGGCCGCGCTCTACGGCCCGCCGGACGGCTATATCGGCGCCGACGGGGCGTTCCGCGCCGAACCGCAGTCGCCGGAGGACAAGCCGGTCTATGAGATCACGTTGCTGCCGGAAGACGGGCTGTACCCCCTGCCCTACATGGCGCGGCAGGCGGACGGGGCGGCCTGGGAAGAGGAATGCGCAACACCCGGCGCGCCGGACGAGCAGGCACGGCAGGGATTTTATCCCGACGGATCGCGCAGCTTCGAGGAAATCGACCGCCTGACGGTCGACGATGCGGGCATCGCGAGCGCCATCTCGGCCCTGGCCGATGTCGACTTCTACCGCGGCGTGCCGCCGGGCGGGTTCCGCAGCGGCCTGGCCGCCGACCTGAGACGCGACATCGGCGACGGCGACATCCCGCCCGAACGGCGGGGCGCGGAATTCTTCCCCTACAAGCCCTATCACCTGACGGCGCCGCCGCCCCGGCCCACCCTCGCCAAGGCGACCAACGACATGCAGGCGCTTGCATCGAACAGCGATTATGACGGTGTGATCTGGACCCAGGGCAGCCCCGATGTCGAGGACAGCGCCTACTGGTTCAACCTGCTGATCGACACCGACAAGCCGATCTGCGGCGTGGCCGCGCAGCGCCCCCAGGGACAGATCAGCAATGACGGCCCAGCCAACATCCTCGACTGCGTGCGCTATATCGCCTCGCGCGTCTGGGCCGACGGGGACGGCCGCGACCGCTGCGGTGCGGTGGTCATCCAGGAACAGCAGATCTTCGCCGCCCGCGAGGTCGCCAAGGTCGATGCGCGGCCGGGCGGCTATGTCGCGACCGGCGGACACGGCGGGATCGTCGGCCAGGTCCATTACACCGGCCGCTTCATGCTCACCTATCTTCCGGTCTATCGGCACACCAGCGGCTCGGACGTGAATATCAACCGGCTGCCCTCGTCCGTCGGCGCGGTCAGGGCGGGCGCTGACGGGCGAATCGCGCGGGTCGACATCGCGGTCAAGACCGCGGACGGCGGGTTGCTGGCCGATGCGATTCCCGTCGTCTCGATCGAGAAAAACGGTTGCTACGCCGGTCTCGAGATCGGCGGCGACCCGGCTCTGGAGAGGGATCTCGCGGCGTCGATCGAGCACAAGCTGTCGCTCGGCCGACTGGCGGGTTTCGTGGTCGAGGGGCTGGTGCCCTACGGCCTCAACTCCTCCGCGGCGCGGCATTCCCTGCTGCTGCGGGCAACCGCTTGCGGCCTTCCCGTGGTCCGGGTCGGGCGCGGCCATACCCAGGGATTCGCCGACTACAGCGACTATCAGATATCGGGCGCCAACCTGACGGCGACCAAGGCGCGGCTGCTTCTGATGGCATGCCTGCTGCGTTTTGGCTCGCTGCCGCCGGCCGCCGACCCCGACAACCCGACGGACGACGAACGCGCCGCGATCAGGGACGCGCTGGCGAAATACCAGGACGTGTTCGACACCCACTGACGGATCAGGCGATCGATACGTTCCACGCTCCGCAGACATGGATGGTCTGACCGGCGACGTAGCGCCCCTCCGGCCCGCACAGGTGCCGCACCATGGCCGCGATCTCGTCCACGGTCCCCATACGGCCCATCGGGATCGGGTTTTCCTGGAAATGGGCCGGGACATGCCCGGTGACCTCGTAGTTGTCGATGCTTCCGGGCGAGACGCAGTTGACGTTGATGTTGTGCGGCGCGAGCTCGACGGCGAGCGCGGCGGTCATTCCGGCAAGCCCCGCTTTGGCGGCGGCGACCGCCGAGCGGTTTTTCACCCCGCGATGCCCGGAAACACCGCCGATATTGACGATGGACCCGCCGCCGGCCGCGATCAGGTGGGGAACCGCGCTGCGGATGCACAGGAATGCGGAATCGAGGGTGTTGGCTTGGACGTCTCGCCATTCCTCGAAGCTGGTCTCGACAATCGGTCTGGCAATCCGGTGCGAGACGTTGTTCACCAGAATGTCGAGCCGGTCGAAGGCCGCGATCGCGGCATCGACGAGACCGCCGGCCTGATCGGGGTCGCTGACGTCTGCGAGGTGGACCAGCGCCTTGCCGCCGGCGGCTTCGATCTCGCCCGCGATCTCGTTTGCGGCCCCGGCCGAGCGTCTGCCGTTGACCACCACCGACGCGCCGGCCCCGGCGAGAGCGAGGGCGATCGCCCGTCCGATGCCCCGCACACTGCCGGTCACGACGGCGACCTTCGATTCCAGTTCGCGCTGACTCATCCGCATTCCTCCGCCGACCGGTTCCAAAGTTCCAGAATACCGCGTTAGGATCGCGCGAACACGGCGGGAGCAGACGAGGAGCAGACCGACCATGTCCGTGGCGAGACTCGGCGGCATCGACCTCAACTACCGGATCGACGGGCCCGCGGGCGCGCCGTGGATCACCTTCACGACCGGCATCACCAACGATCTCACGATGTGGGATCCGCATGTCGGGGCGCTGTCGGCGACGCACCGGCTGCTGCGCTTCGACAGCCGCGGCCACGGCGGCAGCGGAGCGAGTCCACCCCCCTACACGCTGGATATGCTGATCGCCGATATCGTCGGGCTGTGGGACGAGCTGGGGATCGAGCGTTCCACTCTCGTCGGCATCGGTCTCGGCGGCGTGGTCTCGATCGGGCTTGCGCTCGCCCATCCGGGCCGGCTCGATGCGCTGGTCCCCGTCGCCTGCCGGTCGGAACCGTCTCCCGATTACCGCGCGATCTGGCCGCCGCTCCTCGAACGCGCCCGAACCGGCGGCATCGACGCCATTGCCGGAACCACCGCGGAGCGCTGGTTCCCCGAAGCCTTCCGCACCGCCAACCCGGAAGCGATGGACCGGATCCGCGCGATGATCCGCCGGACATCGCTCGACGGCTATCTCGGCTGCGTCGCGGCGCTGCTGACGATGGACTATACCGCCCGGCTCCCGGAGATCGACATCCCGACACTGCTGGTCTCCGGCGCCGAGGACAGGGTCGGCGCCCCGCCCGCGGTCATGCGGGAGATAGCGGAACGGATCCCCCGCGCGCGGCATGTTTCCCTGCCGGCGGCGGGCCACATCTGCACGGTCGCCAACCCCGGCGCCTTCAACCGCGAAATCGCTGCGTTTCTCGCCGAAAACCGGAGGTAGACAGCATGTTCAAGGCCATGAATCCGGAGGGCGTCTGCCCGCCTTTCCGCCACTATGTCCACTCGATCGAAGTCCCCGCCAACGCGCGCTGGCTGGTGGTGTCCGGCCAGGTCGGTACACGTCCCGACGGCACCATTCCGGAGGGGATCGAGGCTCAGACCGAGGCGGCGTGGACCAATGTCGTAAAAATTCTCGAGGCCAACGGAATGGGGGTCCAGGATATCGTCATGGTTACCCAGTACCTGACGCGCGTCGAGGACCGGGACGCCCACATGGCGATCCGTAACAGGTTCCTCGGCGGCCATCTGCCGACCTCGACACTCCTGTTCGTCTCGGCGCTGGCTCAGCCCGAGATGGTCGTCGAGGTGGAGATCAAGGCCGCACAGGCAGTCGACTGACCCGGCGGCGCCGGCGCGTCGGATGGCGGCTGCGGTCCCGCCGATTGTTCTCATTTCCGCGTTCTGCGTTGCGCTGACCGGCGTCAATCTCTCCTTCATGCTGATCGCGGCTCTGCTGCCGACTCTGACCGATGCGTGGTCGCTTACGGAGAGCGAGGCGGGCTGGCTCGGCGGCATATTCTTCGCCGGATATATCGGGACCGTCCCTGTCCTTTCGGCGCTCACCGACCGGGTCGACCCCAGACGGATCTATCTGTCCTCGGCGCTGGTCGGGGTCGGCGCATCCCTCGGTTTCGCGACTCTCGCCGACGGGTTGTGGTCCGCGCTGTTTTGGCGTTTCCTCGCCGGGGTGGGGCTGGCCGGTACCTACATGCCGGGCCTGAAGGCGATGTGCGACTGTCTGCCCGAGGCGATGCGCTCGCGCGCCTCCGGCTACTACGCTTCCGTATTCGCCGTCGGATCGGCGCTTTCCTTCATCGTCGGCGGCGAGGCCGCCGCCGGCTGGGGCTGGCGCTGGGCGTTTGCGGTGGCGGGGTTCGGTTTCGCGCTCGCTTTCGCGCTGATCTTTCTGGTCCTGCCGCGGCAGACGCCGGACGCCAGCGCCGCGCCCGGTCCCCTGGACCTCTGGCCGGTCCTCGCGAATCGCCGGGCAATGGCCTACGTCCTCGCCAATTTCGGCGGTCTGTTCGAATCGGTCGGGCTGCGAACCTGGCTCGTGCCCTATCTGGTATTTCTCCAGAAACGCCCCGGCGAGGAAGCCGCCTTCCTGTCTCCCACCACCATCGCCGCCGGGATCGCCTTCATCGGCGTGGCGGGTGCTGTCGCGATGTCGGAGCTGGGCGAACGCATCGGCATCCGCGCCGTCCTGACGGGCGCCGCCGTCCTCTCGTGCGCCGTCGCGCTCCTTGCCGGCGCGGCCGTCGATCTCGACTACTGGCCGGTGGTCGTGCTGCTGATCGCCTGCGCGGTGCTCAACTACGGGCGGAACGGGCCGACCACGACCGGCGCGCTGCTCAACGCTGACCCGCGATTGCAGGGAACCACAATGGGCGTGTTCGCCTTCGTCGGCTTTGCCGGGGCGCTGGTCGGCCCGGTCGCCTTCGGCGCGGCGCTGGAGACGGCGGGCGGGCGCAACGATCCGTCCGCCTGGAT
The DNA here is from genome assembly GCA_965200535.1 of Alphaproteobacteria bacterium. GTDB lineage: Bacteria > Pseudomonadota > Alphaproteobacteria > MPNO01 > MPNO01 > MPNO01. The sequence continues at coordinate 515,470 of CBDAUF010000001.1, forward strand.
CTGGGGTTTCGCCGCGGTGGCGATGGGCGCGGTGCTGACCGCGGGTGCGGTCGGCGTCCTCGCCCGCGCACGGCCACATGCCGGGTCCGACCGCGATTTGCCTTGACGGTTCGGGCGACGCAGACTGCGCGAAACGGCGGGAGAGATAACATGGCCGATCGCGCGGCACTCGTCGTCGGCGCGGGCGACGCGACGGGCGGCGCGGTCGCGAGGCGGTTTGCGCGCGGCGGTTATGCGGCTTGCGTGGTACGGCGAAAGCGGGACAGCCTGCGGGAACTGGTCGCCGGCATCGAGAACGACGGCGGTGTCGCCCATCCGTTCGGCGTCGATGCGCGCAACGAGGACGCCGTGGTCGCCATGTTCGACGAGATCGAGGCCGATATCGGCCCGCTCGAGGTGGCGGTCTTCAATATCGGCGCCAATTCGCCGGGCAGCATCCTGGAAGAGACCGCCCGGCGGTACTTCAAGATGTGGGAGCTTTCCTGCTTCGCCGGATTCCTGACCGGGCGGGAGGCGGCGCGGCGGATGATCCCGCGCCGACGAGGCACCATCATCTTTACCGGCGCCACCGCCAGCATGCGGGGCCGTGCGCGGTTTGCCGGTTTCGCCGGCGCCAAGCACGCGCTGCGGGCGCTCGCCCAGAGCATGGCGCGCGAACTCGCACCGATGAACATTCATGTCGCGCATGTCGTCGTCGACGGCGCGATCGATACCGAATTCATCCGCTCGAACTTCCCGGACCGCTACGCGCTCAAGGAGGTCGACGGGATCGTGAACCCCGACCACATCGCGGAGATCTACTGGCAGCTGCACGTCCAGCCGCGCGATGCCTGGACCTTCGAGATGGACCTCAGACCATGGATGGAGCCTTGGTAGAACGATGACGGTTTCGGTTGAATTCCACTTCGATTTCGGCAGTCCCAACGCCTATCTCAGCCACTGCGTCATCCCGGAGATCGAACACCGGACGGGGGTGAGTTTCGCCTACGTGCCGGTGTTGCTGGGCGGGGTGTTCAAGCTCACCAACAACGGACCGCCGATGGACCGGACTCGGGGCGTCAGGAACAAGCCGGAATACGAGAAGCTGGAAACCGACCGGTTCATCCGCCGCCACGGGATCGCCAACTACCGATGGAATCCGCATTTTCCGGTCAACACGCTGCGGATCATGCGGGGCGCCGTGGCGGCGGAGGCAGACGGCTATCTCGACCGCTACGTCGCCGCGGTCTTCCGCCACATGTGGGAAGCGCCCAAGAAGCTCGACGACCCGGAGATCGTGGCATCCGCGCTCGATGAGGACGGGATCGACGGCGCGGCGCTGATCGCGCGGATCGACGACCAGGCGGTCAAGGACCGGCTCCTCGCCAACACCGAGGCCTCTGTCGAGCGCGGCACGTTCGGCAGCCCGACCTTCTTCGTCGGCGAGGAAATCTTCTTCGGCAAGGACCGCCTCGTCGATGTCGAGGCGGAGATCGTGCGAGCGCTGCTATAGCGGTTGGATTGCGATGACCGGTCGAGGGGACGCGCAGCCTCACCGGCTTCGACGATTCCGGCCGGGCGGCTTGCGACCTCGGGACCCCGACGCCTCAAAGCCGCCGTTCCAGCCAGTCGAGCATCAGCGGCACGTTGTGGGCCCAGGCGTCGTGAGCGCAGTGGGCGATGCCGCCGGTCTTCGGGTCGTCGTAGATCTTCAGCGTCTTGTCGGCCGCGCCGACCTCGGCGAACAGGCGTTCGGCGCCGCGCACATCCATCAGCCGGTCGGGCCGCGGGTGGTTGATCAGGGTCGGACAGACGATGTTCCCGGCGATCCCCTCCATCGTGTAGTCGCGGAGCAGAACCAGCGCCTCCTCATGGGTCACCCCGCCGAGCAGGCGGCGCAGCGTCGGCTTGAGCCCGTCATAGTAGAGATAGATGTCGTCGAGCAGCGAATAACAGCCGCACCAGGCGACGAGCGCCTTGGCCCGGCGGTCGAAGGCGGCAACGCGGGGCGCGTAGTAGCCCGCCATCGAAATCCCCATCAGGCCGATCCGCTCCGGATCCACCTCCGGCCGCGCCGCCAGGTAGTCGATGCAGGCCATGCCAGGCACCTCGTAATCCGCCCGCGTCGGGATGCCCTTGAGATACATCGACGACCCGCGCCCCGGGGTGTCGACCAGCAGCATGGCGATGCCGCGCTCGCACATCTGCCTGCCGGAGAAGTAGATCTCCTCCGCATAGGCGTCGGCGCCGCCGATAAAGAACACCGCCGGCCCCCTGCCGCCCGGCGGCGGGGTGTTCGGGTGGCAGAAATAGCCGTCGTAGGTCTCGCCGCCGCAGACGACCTCGATGACCTCGATCGCCGGAGAATGCAGCCCAGCCGCCTGGCGGAAACAGGCCTGTGCCCGGCGGAACCGGTCGGCCCGGTCGGCCGCGCGCGCCTCGTCTAGGAACACATCGGCCATGCGCCAGTACTGGTTGGCGTGGAAAAAATACTTCATCGCGGTGGTGTTGCGGCGCTCCGCGAGGGCCTCGCGTGCGAGGCCCTCGATCCGGCGGGCGAGCGCCGTCCACGCCCGTTCCCAGCTATCGGTATCGCCTTCCTCGATCTCGCGGCAGCAGCGGGCGATGTCGAACACGTCGCCGCCGCCCTGCTGCGCCTCGGCGACCAGACGCAGCGTCTGCGAGCCGAAGGCGTGGCTCGGGAACAGAAAATCGAACACGGTACCCTCCCGCGATTGGCCCGCTGCCATATTCCCCGTAGAGTCGGGCGCACGCAAATTCGCCGGCCAGACGTCCGGCGGACGGCGACGGGGAGGGGCGATGTTCTTGCGCAACTGCTGGTACGTGGCGGCGTGGAGCCAGGAGGTTGGGGCGAAGCCGCTGGCGCGTACGCTCCTAAACGAGCCGGTGGTGCTGTTCCGCGCCGCCGACGGGGCGCCGGTCGCGCTTGAGGACCGGTGCTGCCACCGGGCCCTGCCGCTCTCGCTCGGCACGGTGGAGGAGGGCGGGCTGCGCTGCGCCTGCCACGGTCTCGTCTTCGACCGCGGCGGGGCCTGCGTCGAGGTGCCCGGCCAGACCCGGATTCCGCCTGGCGGGGCGGTCAGGGCCTATCCCCTGGTCGAGCGGGCCGGATGGATCTGGATCTGGATGGGGGAAGAAGCGCCGGACGAGAGCCTGCTGCCCGACTGGTGGTGGATGGACGACCCTGGATGGAAGACCATCCCCGGCAACCGCGGGCAACCGCTCTATTCGCGGTGCAGCTATCGGCTGATCGTGGACAACCTGCTCGACCTCTCGCACCTCGCCTTTGTCCACACCGATACCATCGGCAACGACGAGATCGTGCGCTTTCCCTGCCGCACCGAGCGTGCGGCGGGGATGATACGCATGGAACGGCTGATGTCCGCGGTGGAACCGCCGCCGTTCTACCGGGCAGCCGGCGGTTACGCGGGGAAGGTGGACCGCTGGCAGATCGTCGATGCCGCACCGCCCTGCTACGTCGATGTCGATGTCGGCTGCGCCGGGACCGGGCGGGGCGCGCTGGATGGGAACCGGCCGCAGGGAACCGCCTTCCACGTCCCGAACTGCCCGACGCCGGAGACCGAGCGCACGACCCACCATTTCTACGCCCACTCGCGCTTCTTCCGGATCGACGATGCGGAGATGGACGAGATCTACCGCACCGACTTCTCGCGGGTGTTCCTGGAGGACCTGGAGATCATGGAGGCCCAGCAGCGCGTGTTCGACGCGCAGCCCGACGCGCCGCTGGTCGATATCAACGTCGATGCGCCGGCGCTCGCCTTCAGGCGGCTGTACGACGAGGCGCTCGAACGCGAGGCCGGTGCGCGCTCCGCTGCGTGATGCGCGCCGCTGGAAACAAAGGGAGAAACCCGCAATGGCGATGAAGCCGCTCTGGGACCTGGCCGCGGATCTGGCCGAGGGCCGCACCACCTCGGCCGAACTCACCGCCGCCTGCTTCGACAGGATCGACGATCCCGGCGGCGAGGGCGGGCGGGTCTTCATCCGCCTGTTCAGGGACGCCGCGATGGAGGCCGCGGAGGCGTCCGACAGGGCGCGCGCCCGCTACATCGTTCCCTCGCCGCTCGCCGGCATCCCGGTTTCGATCAAGGACCTCTGCGACGTTCGGGGCTACACCACCCTGGCCGGTTCGAAGGCGCTCGAAATCCGCCCGCCGGCGGCCGAGGATGCTCCGGTGGTCGCCCGTCTCCGCGCCGCCGGCGCGGTTATCGTGGGCACCACCAACATGACCGAATTCGCCTTCGGCGCGCTCGGCCTCAACCCCCACTACGATACGCCGCGCAACCCGTGGGACCGGGCGGTCGGGCGGATACCCGGCGGGTCGTCCTCGGGCGCCGCGGTATCGGTGACCGACGGTATGGCGGCGGCCGCCCTCGGCAGCGACACCGCGGGGTCGGTCCGCATGCCGGCGGGCTTCTGCGGGCTCACCGGTTTCAAGCCGACCGTGGGCCGCATCCCGACCGACGGCCTCGTGCCGCTGTCCTTCGCGCTGGACAGCGTCGGACCGCTGGGCAACAGCGTCGGGTGCTGCGCCATGGTCGATGCGGTCTTCGCCGGTGAACGGCCGGAGCCCGTCGCCCCGCATCCGGTCGAGCACGCGACGATCGCGGTGCCGAAGCGCCTCGTCACCGAGGATCTCGACGATGCCGTCGCCAGCGCCTTCGAGGCTGCGCTGAACCGCCTGTCGCGGGCCGGCGCGCGGATCGTCGATATCGAATTCGCCGAGCTGGAGGAGATCGCGGCGCTCAACGCCACGGCGACGCTGACCATTATCGAGGCCCATGCCTGGCACCGCGAACTGCTGGAGGAACGCGGCGACTTCTACGATCCCGTCATCGGCCGCCGCCTCAAGAGCGGCGCGGCGATCCCGGCATCCGTCTATATCGACCTGCTCGCCGGACGCCGCGACCTCAACCGGCGCGCCGATGCCATCACCGCGCCCTTCGATGCGGTCGCCATGCCGACGCTGGCGTGGGTCGCACCGCCCATCGCGTCGATCGGCAACAGCGACGCGGAATGGCTGGCCGCCAACGCCCGCACCCTCCGCAACACCTTCGTCGGCAACTTCCTCGACCGCTGCGCGATCACCCTACCATGCCACGAGCCGGGGTCCGCACCCGTCGGCTTCATGCTGATGGGCGCGCACGGCGGCGATGCCGCGCTGCTGCGGCTGGCCGCCGGGGTGGAGGCGGCGCTGGTGCGGTGAGACCGGGGAAAGACGCGGGCGCGCCTACCTGTCGGCGAAGTCGGGTTTCCGCTTCTCGATGAAGGCCGCCATGCCCTCGCCCTGATCGGCGGTGCCGAAGGTCGCCTGGAACAGCCTGCGCTCGAAGCGCACCCCCTCGCTGAGCGACACCTCGTAGGACCGGTTGACCGACTCCTTGACCATCAGGGCAATCGGCAGCGAGGCGCCGGCGATCTTTGCCGCCGCCTCCATCGCCTCGTCGATCAGCCGGTCGGGCGCGACGATCCGGCTGACCAGCCCGGCGCGCTCGGCTTCCTTGGCGTCCATCATCCGCCCCGTGAGGCACATGTCCATCGCCTTCGACTTGCCGACCAGACGGGTCAGCCGCTGGGTGCCGCCCGCTCCCGGGGTGACCCCGAGCGCGATCTCCGGCTGGCCGAAGCGCGCGGTGTCGGCGGCGATGATGAAATCGCACATCATCGCGAGTTCGCAGCCGCCGCCCAGCGCATAGCCCGCCACCGCCGCGATTATCGGCTTGCGGCAATTCAGGATGGATTCCCACTCGGCGGTGATGAAGTCCTCGGTATACGTTCCGGGCCAGTCCTTGGACTGCATCTCCTTGATGTCGGCGCCGGCGGCGAAGGCCTTTTCGGAGCCGGTCAGCACCATCGCCCGGATTGCCGGGTCGGCCTCGAACGCGGAGAGCGCGGCGCCGAGTTCGCGCACCAGCGGGGTCGACAGGGCGTTGAGCGCCTGCGGGCGGTCGAGGGTGATCAACCCGACCGAATCGCGGGTCTCGACGACGATGTTTTGGTAAGCCATGGGCGCCTCTTCTGTCAGGGGGCGGAAAGGTTCCGGGTCAGCAGGAAGCGCGCCGCGGTGTCGCCGTGCGCGGTTGCGAGATCGAGTTCGAGAACCTCGCCGCCGCGGCGGTAGCGGTCCGGCAGCGGGCAGCGCGAAGCCGCGCATTCGGGTTCCCAGCCGAGCGGCGGCAGGGCGCTGCGGTAGAACAGCCGGACCGCCGCCGGTTCCACCGGCCCGGACGCCACCGCGATCGTCGCCTGGCCCTTCTCGTGGTCGAACACCACCGAGGCATCGGGCTGTTCGGCGAGCCCCGGCATCAGCGGCAGGTCGCGCAGCACGGAAAAGAAATCGCGGGCGTTCGCACTCGGAGCCGCCGCGCATACGGCCAGTACGACCGCCGCCGCCAGCCGGACCCGGTTCATCGCCATCCCTCAGCGCTGCCTTGCAGCGCAGTAGAAGGTGGAGCGCCCCGACTGGACGATCCGGCGGACCGCGCCGCCGCAGTCGCAGCCCGGGCAGGGCTCGCCCTCGCGCCCGTAGACCTTGAACCGGTGCTGGAAATAGCCGAGTTCGCCGTCGGGCGCGGCGTGGTCGCGGAGCGACGACCCCCCGGCGGCGATCGCCGAGGCGAGGGTCTCGCGGATCGCGCGTGCGAGGCGGCCGGCGCGGGTGCGGCCGATGTTGGCGGCCTGGCGGCGGGGCGAGATCCCAGCCGCGAACAGGCTCTCGCAGGCGTAGATGTTGCCGAGCCCGGCGACGACCCGCTGGTCGAGCAGCGCCGCCTTGACTGGCGTGCGCCGCCCTTCAAGCAATCGCGCCAGCCGGGCGCCGTCGAAATCCGCCCCGGTCGGCTCGGGCCCGAGACCGGCAAGCAGGGGATGACCGGCCAGGCCCCCCTCAGGAATCCAGTCCATCATGCCGAACCGCCTGGGGTCGGCGAAGCGCACGAAAGTCCGGTTGCCGAGCACGAAGGTGACGTGCTCGTGGTTCGCAAACCGGCCGGGGGCGCGCCCCCGGCCGTCGTCGTCCACGATCATGCGGCCCGACATGCCGAGATGGGCCAGCAGCACCCCGCCGTCGTCGAGACCGATGGTGAGATACTTCGCGCGCCGGCCGACTCCGGTCACCGTCCGTCCGACGAGGCGCTGCTCGAAATCGGCGGGGAGCGGACGGCGCAGATCGCGGCGCGCAACGCGCACTCCGTCGATGCGCCGGCCTTCCATCGCGCGCGCGAGGCCGCGCCGGACAGTCTCCACCTCGGGCAGTTCGGGCATGCCGCAAACTAGCGCATTTTCGCTCCGAGTCGAACCGGTCCGCCGGAGCGCCCCGGTGCGTCGCAAACCTGCGGTGCCGCGTCGTTGGCGATGCCCGCGGGTGCGGCTATGGTCCCTCCCATGGCGAAACGACCGGACTTTGCGGGAACGCGGCCGGGGACCGGGGAGGTGCCGTTCGGTTTCGAGCGGCTCGATTCTGCGGAGCATGCGCGGCGCGTGCGCGGCGTCTTCGCCTCGGTCGCGCGGCGCTACGACCTGATGAACGACCTGATGAGCGGAGGTCTCCACCGGCTGTGGAAAATGGCCATGATCGACTGGCTCGAACCGCGTCCCGGCTGGACGATCATCGACATCGCGGGCGGTACGGGAGACATCGCGCTCGGCATCCTCGCCCGCGCCGAGGCTGAGGTGATCGTCTGCGACCCCGGCTTCGAGATGCTGGAGGCAGGGGTCGACCGCGCGCTCGACCGCGGGCGCGTTCCCGACATCCGCTTCGTGGCGGGACGGGCGGAGGCCCTGCCGTTTCCCTCCGGGACAGCGGATGCCTGCACCATCTCGTTCGGGCTCAGGAATGTCAGCGACCGGGCGGCGGCGCTCGCCGAGGCGCGGCGCGTTCTCAGGCCCGGCGGCCGTTTTCTGTGCCTCGAGTTCAGCCGGCTGGCGGCGCCCGCCCTGCGGCCGCTCTACGACATCTACTCGTTCCAGGTGCTGCCCCGCCTCGGGGCGGCGGTGGCCGGCGACGCGGACTCCTACCGCTATCTGGCGGAAAGCATTCGCACATTCCCCGACCAGGAAACGCTGGCCGCCGAGCTCCGCGCCGCCGGTTTCGGAGCCGTGGACTACCGCAACCTGAGTGTCGGCATCGCGGCCCTGCACTCGGCCTGGCGAACCTGATCGATGTTTGATGGGCTCCGCAACCTTCACCGCATCTGGCGCATCGTCCGCACGCTCGCCCGCCACGACGCACTGTCGGCGTTCGGACCGGTCCGGGGGCACACCGGGCTAACGTTTGCGCTTCGCGTCCTTGGCATCCCGCGCGTCCCGGCGTCGGCGACGCAGCGGCCGGGCGAGCGGCTGGCGGCGGCGATGATTGCGCTTGGGCCGGCCTTTGTGAAGCTCGGGCAATCGCTGTCCGTGCGCTCCGACCTCGTGGGCGAGGAAATCGCCGCCGATCTGGAACGTCTGCAGGATCGCCTGGACCCCTCTCCCGGCGCGGACGCCCGCGCGACCATCGAGAAAGAGCTGGGCCGCAAGCTGGAAGAGCTTTTTTCCTTCTTCGATGAGGAGGCAGTCGCCGCGGCTTCGATCGCACAGGTGCACCGCGCCGTGACCACCGAGGGGGTCGAGGTGGCGGTCAAGGTGCTGCATCCCGGTATCGAGGCAGCCTTCGACCGCGATCTCGATCTGATGCGCTGGCTGGCGCGGATGGTCTCCGGGCTTTCCCAAATGTTCGACCGGTACAGGCCGGTCGAGGTGGTCGAAACCTTCGCCGAGACGGCCCTGATGGAGATCGACCTTCGTCTGGAAGCGGCGGCGGCGCACGAACTGCGGGCCAATTTCGAGGAGACCGAAGGGTTCCGGGTACCCATAGTAGACTGGCAGCGCACCGCCCGGCGCGTACTCACGTCGAGCTGGGTCGAGGGTGTTCCCATTCACGACCGCGAACGGCTCGAAGCCGAGGGGCACGACCTCGCGAAGATCGTCACGCTGGTGGCGTCGGTCATGTTTTTCCAGATCTTCCGCGACGGGTTTTTTCACGGCGATCTGCACCCGGGGAACCTGCTGATCGACAGCGAAGGGCGGGTGCACGCGGTCGATTTCGGCATCATGGGGCGGCTCGATCGCCCGACCCGGCGCTATCTCGCAGATATGCTGTATTCGTTCCTGGTGCGCGACTATCGCCGGGTCGCCGAAATCCATATCGAGGCCGGGCTGGTGCCCCGCGACCAGTCGGTCGACGCCTTCGCGCAGGCCGCGTGCTCGATCGCCGAGCCGATCCTGGGCGTGCCGCTCAACGAGATATCCTTCGCGCGGCTGGTCGGCCAGCTTTTCCTCGTGGCGAAGCGTTTCAAGATGGAGGTGCAGCCCCAGCTCCTGCTGCTGCAAAAGACCATGCTGGTCGCCGAGGGGGCGGGGCGCCGCCTGCATCCGGAAACCAACATGTGGGAGCTCGCCCGGCCGCTGATCGAGGAATGGATGACCGAACAGCTGGGGCCGGCGGCGCGGGTGCGCGACACCGTCGGAACCCTGTCGGATGCGCTTGCGCGTCTTCCCCGGGCGCTCGGCGAGATCGAGCGGGCGGCCGATACGCTTGCCCAGAACCGCGTCCGGCTCGATCCGGAGACCGTGGCCGCGCTCGCCGACAGCATATCGCGGCGCAACAGCGCGCGCTGGGTGTGGATCGTTGTTTTCGCGCTGGCAGCTGCCGCCGTGCTTGCGTGGTCGTCGGCCGATGCATCGTCTTCCGGGCGGACCGCCGCGTCGGGTATCATGGAGCCGCTGTACGAAGCGTGCGGACCGGTCGGATGCTTGACGGCAAACGCATACTCTTGATCGTGGCCGGCGGGATCGCTGCCTACAAGACTCTTGAACTGACCCGCCGTCTCGTCGAGCGCGGCGCGTCGGTCCGCTGCGTGCTGACCGCGGCCGGGGCCGAGTTCGTCACCCCCCTCTCGCTCGCCGCCCTCAGCGGCGACAGGGTGTACCAGGATCTGTTTTCCCTCACCGACGAGCACGAGATGGGGCATATCCGGCTGTCGCGCGATGCCGACCTGTTGGTGGTCGCTCCGGCGACGGCGGACATTCTCGCCCGGATGGCCGGCGGCCTCGCCGGCGATCTCGCGACCACGCTGCTGCTCGCCACCGACAAGGATGTGCTGGCTGCGCCGGCGATGAACGTGCGGATGTGGGAGCACGCGGCGACACGGGCCAACATTGCCGTCCTTCGAGAACGCGGCGTCGGCATCATCGGGCCGGATGAAGGGCCCATGGCCTGCGGCGAGCACGGCCCGGGCCGGATGGCCGAGCCCGCCGCCATCGTCGCCGCGATCGAGGCCCGTTTCGCAGGCCGGCGCCGGCTCGACGGCCGCGCCGCCCTGGTGACCAGCGGCCCCACCTGGGAGGCGATCGATCCGGTCCGTTTCATCGGCAACCGTTCGTCCGGCAAGCAGGGCCACGCGATCGCCGCGGCGCTGGCGCGGGCCGGCGCGCGGACCAGGCTGGTGACCGGCCCGACCGGCGAACCCGATCCGGCGGGAGTCGAGATCGTCCGCGTCGAATCCGCGCGCGAAATGCTGGAGGCCTGCCGGGCGGCCGTGCCGGCGGATGTCGCCGTTTTCGCCGCGGCGGTTGCCGACTGGCGCCCGGCCCGCCAGACCGACCGCAAGATCAAGAAATCGGCCGGCGCGCCGAACGCGGTCGAACTGGTGGAAAACCCGGACGTGCTGGCCTCGATCGCGGCCCCGGGCAACGCCCGGCCGGCGCTCGTCGTCGGTTTTGCGGCGGAGACCGAGAACGTCGCGGAGAACGCCCGCAGAAAGCGCGCGGCCAAGGGCTGCGACTGGATCCTCGCCAACGACGTCGCCCCGGGTTCGGGGACCTTCGGCGGCGACCAAAACACCATCCGTCTGGTGAGCGCGGACGGGATCGAGGACTGGCCGACGCTGTCGAAGAGCGCGGTCGCCGAGCGGCTGGCAAGCCGGATCGCGGACTGGTTCGACGCGCGCGCCGGGGCCGCCGGATGAACGGTATCGCGATCGCGGTGACCCGGCTCGCCGGGAACGACGACATCGCACTCCCGCGCTACGCGACGGCGCAGTCCGCCGGGCTCGACCTCGCCGCCGCGGTGACGGCGCCGGTGCTGCTGGCGGCCGGCGACCGGGCGCTGATTCCGACCGGGCTCGCGATCGCCCTGCCGGCCGGTTACGAGGCGCAGATTCGCCCGCGTTCGGGGCTGGCGGCGCGGAACGGCGTTACGGTGCTGAACGCGCCCGGCACCATCGACTCCGATTACCGGGGCGAGATCGGGGTGGTCCTCGCCAATTTCGGCGCCGCGCCGTTCACCGTCGAGCGCGGTATGCGCATCGCCCAGATGGTCGTCGCGCCGGTGACGCGGATCGCCTGGGACGAAGTCGATTCGCTGCCCGGCAGCGTGCGCGGCGCGGGCGGGTTCGGTTCGACCGGAACCGCGTCGCCGCCCGCAGTCCGATGACCTTCACCGAACAGCAGCTCCAGCGTTACGCACGCCACATCGTCCTGCCCGAGGTCGGCGGCGTCGGCCAGGCGAAGCTGCTGGCGGCGCGGGTTCTGGTGGTCGGCGCGGGCGGATTGGGCGCGCCGCTCCTGCTTTACCTCGCCGCCGCCGGTGTCGGCACCGTCGGCGTGATCGACGACGACGCGGTCGATCTTTCCAACCTCCAACGCCAGGTGATCCACGCGACCGACCGCATCGGCATGCCCAAGGTCGAGAGCGCGGCGGCGGCGGTGGCGGCCGTCAACCCCGAAATCCGGTTCATCGCGCACCGTGCGCGGCTCGACGCCGCCAACGCCGCCGAAATCATCGCCGGATACGACGTGATCGCCGACGGCAGCGACAATTTCGAGACCCGGTTCATTCTCAACCACGCCTGCCACGCCGCCGGCAAGATCCTCGTCGCCGCCGCCCTGCTGCGTTTCGAGGGCCAGCTCGCGACCTTCAAGTCAGGCCTCGGCGAGGGCTTCCCGTGCTATCGCTGCCTGTTCCCGGAACCGCCGCCGCCGGGGATGGTGCCGACCTGCGCCGAGGGCGGGGTGCTCGGCGCGCTCGCCGGCGCCATGGGCTCGCTGCAGGCCATCGAGATCCTCAAGGAGGTGATGGGCATCGGCGAGAGCCTTGCCGGCCACTTTCTGATCTATGACGGGCTGACCACGACGGTCCGCAAGATGACCCTCCGGCGCAACCCCGCCTGCGCGACCTGCGGCGATGGCTAGGCTCTCCATCGTCGTCCATTCGGGCGCTTTCGAGCGCGTCCACTACGCGCTCGTCCTGGCCAGCGCGGCGGCGGCGATCGACCGCGAGGTGACGCTGTTTTTCACCATGGAAGGCTGCCGCGCCCTGCGTCCGCAGGGAATGCTGGGCCCCTGGGCGGCGGGCGACGGGGCGCTGCGCGAACAGGGCCTCGCAACCCTCGAGGAACTGCTCGCGGCGGCCGCGGAGTTGGGCGTGCGCTTCCTCGTCTGCGAACTCGGCCTCAGGGCCGTCGGGTTGACGCTGGACGATCTGCGGGACGATCTCGGTATCCGCGAGGCCGGTGCGGTGACCTTCCTCAACGACGCAGGCGCCGACGCCCAGACGATGTTCGTGTAGCGCGCCCTACAGCCCGTCGGCCGGGATCACGCGGTCGGGAGGCGAATGGCCGTCGACGAATGTCTTGATGTTGATCAGCACCCGCTCGCCCATCGCGATCCGCCCCTCGCGCGTTGCCGAGCCGAGGTGCGGCGCGAGCACCACGTTGTCCAGGCGGCGCAGCCCCTCGTGGATCGCCGGTTCGCGTTCGTAGACATCGAGCGCTGCGCCGGCGAGCGCGCCGTCGGCGAGACATCGGGCGAGCGCGGCCTCGTCGATGATCTCGCCGCGCGCCGTGTTGACGATGTAGGCGTGGGGCTGGAGCGCGCGCAGGCGTTCCTCCGACAGCAGGTGCCGGGTCTCGCTCGTGTGCGGGCAGTTGATCGAGATGAAATCCATGTGGGCCAGCATCTGGTCGAGATCTTCCCACCATGTTGCCTCGAGTTCGGCCTCGATCTCGGGGTGCGCGCGGCGGCGGTTGTGGTAATGGACCGACATCGCGAAGCCGCGCGCACGGCGCGCCACCGCCTTGCCGATCCGGCCCATGCCGACGATGCCGAGCCGCTTGCCGGACACCCTGTGCCCCATCATGAAGGTGGGGGTCCAGCCGGCCCATTCGCCGGCCCGCGCGAGCCGGTCGCCCTCGACCATGCGGCGCGGCGCGGCCAGCATCAGCGCCATCGTGAGGTCGGCGGTATCCTCGGTAAGGACGCCCGGCGTGTTGGTCACCGCGATCCCGCGCGCGGCGGCGGCCGCGAGGTCGATATGATCGACCCCGACGCCGAAATTGGCGATCAGCCGCAGCCGGTCCGGCAGGGCCTCGATGACCGGCGCCGCGAGCCGGTCGGTAACCGTCGGCAGCAGTATGTCGGCGCCGGCGCAGGCGGCGGCGAGCGCCTCGGACGGTATCGGTTCGTCGGTCGGGTTGAACCGCGCCTCGAAGAGTTCCTCGAGGCGGGTCTCGATCGTCCGCGGCAGTTTCCGCGTGACCAGGACAGCGGGCTTGTCGGTCGTCATCGGTCCTGCCGCTGGCTCCTGTGCGAGGCGTCTTCCGGCGCGCATTCGTTATACTGCGGCACGGCATGGGTCGAGGTTGCAAATTCCGGCCGCGTCTGCGGATCGCTGCCGCCGTCGGGCTGATCGCATGGGGCGCGGCGGCCGCGCCGGCCGCGGCGGAGGAACCGGGTCGGCCGGCCGCCGGCAAGGCCACCGCGGCAGAGATGCAGCATCCCCGTTTCCTTTCGCTCCGCGCCGCCAGGGCCAACGTCCGGGTCGGACCCGGCCGGCGCTACCCCATCGCATGGGTGTTCGTGCGCCGCGGGCTGCCGGTCCGCATCGTCGGCAGGTTCGAGACCTGGCGGCGCATCCGCGACTGGGAGGGGAGCGAGGGCTGGATCCATCAATCCCTCCTGTCGGCGCGCCGAAGCGTGATCGTCCTCGACGGTCCCGCGCCGCTGCGCCGCAAGCCCGGTCCGGATGCGGAGCTGGTGGCGCAGGTCGAACGCCGCGCCATCGGCCGGCTGCTGCGATGCAGCGGCGAGTGGTGCCGGGTCGGGTTCACGGGCCGGCACGGCTGGATCCGGAAGACGGCGGTCTGGGGGATCGGCGCAGCCGGCGACTGAGCCGCCGCGTCCGGCGGGAGCGGTCCTCGCCCGGTCACAGGACCGCCGCGTCCTCCGCCATATCCCACCACACGCAACCCATGCCGCAGCGAAGCGATGCGGCCGGTTCGTAGCAGACGGTGCGCGCCTTGCGGCTGCCGACGGCGCCCATCGCGACGATCCAGGACAGCAGCTCGGTCGTCCCTCCGTCGCCGGCCGCGGCCATCTTCTCGAGCGTCGTCTCGGCCACCACCTTTTCCGGATCGCCTTCCTCCAGCAGGGCGAGAAAGGCGCGGTCGAAGGCTTCGTCGACGGCGAAATATTTCGGCCCGCCGGGATCGTGGCTGAGCCCGCCGGTGCCCATGATGGCGACCCGTTCGCCGCGCGGGCGGCAGGTGCGGACGATGTCGGCGATCTCCTGGCCGAGGCGGTAGCAGTCCTCCGGGCTCGGCAGCGGCGGCACGATGCAGTTCATGTGGATGGGAACCAGCGGGATGTCGTGGTCCGAGGTCAGGTAGAGGAGCGGCACCGACCAGTTGTCGTCGAACAGCAGCGCGTCCTTCCAGTCGAGCCGGAGGCCGCGCCTGTCGCCCTCGCGGACCAGCGTTCTCGCGAGTTCCGGGTGGCCCGCGACCTCGTAGTCGGGGACGTTGAGCCAGTCGGCAAACCACGGAGCCGGACCGGCCCACCGGGCAGCGACGCCGACGCAGAAGTCGGCCGAGGACTCGAGCGGCAGGTTGAGCAGGTGATCGTTGGCGATGCCCACGATGACGTCCGGACGGGTCTCGCGCAGCATCCGGCCCAGGGCGTGAAAGCCCCGGGTCAGGTTCTCCTGTTCCTCCGCCGTCGCGCGGTCGAGCCACCCTGTGAGCCCCGGCGCGTGAGACAGCGCACAGACGGCAACGATCTCGGCCATGGCAACGACCCCCTCTGTTCGACTCGATCCTAGCGCATGTGCCGGGCGCCTTGAACCGGGGATCATTCGGACAGTCCGCACACGCCGGTCCGGTCCACCGGTATCGGCCGCTTGGCAAGCGATGCACCGATGTCCTAACCTTCGGGCAAGAATACGCACGGTTCCGGCTTGCGAACGCCGACGGGCCGGGGCGCTAACAAAGGGGGGAATCGTGATGCGCACAGCGATACGACATGGTGCGGCCGCCGCCATGCTTGCCGGTCTGTCCGTCGGAACGGCGTCGGCCGGGACCTTCAACCTGACCTTTGCCGCCGCCCAGGGCGTGCACCTGCCCTGGGTCGGGCTGACGCAGAGCGTTTTCATCGCCGGTGTCGATGCCCGTCTCAAGGGAACCGGCCACAAGATCAACTGGACCAAGGCTTACGGCGGCACGCTCTCCAAGGTCGGAGGCACGTTGGAAGTGATCGAGGAAGGCATCGCCGATCTCGGCATCGTCTATTCGCTGTTCGAACAGGCCAAGCTGCCGCTCCAGAATGTGGCCTACATGGCGCCCTTCGGCTCGGACAGCCTCGGACTCACGCTCCGGATCTTCCAGGAACTCCACCAAGAAGTGCCCGAGATGTCGGGCTCGTGGGAAAAGCACGGCCAAATCTTCGTCGCCCCGATCGGCTTCGACACATTCTATCCGCTCACCAAGTTTCCCATCAAATCGCTTGCCGACCTGAAGGGCAGGAAACTCGCCGGAGCCGGGGCGGTCTCCCTGTGGGAGGCGCCCGTCGGCATCGTGCCGGTGCAGGGAAACTTCTCCGTTCACTTCAACAATCTCAAGACTGGCGTCTATGACGGGCTGATCGCCTTCACCACCGGCTATTACCCCAACAAGCTGCACGAGATCGCGCGTTATGCGACCCGAGTGAATTTCGGCGCCATGCCGGGCGGCGGCGTGACGGTCAACAAGACCGTCTGGAGCAAGATGCCGACCGCGATCAAGAAGGCCGTCGACGAGGCTGCGCTGGATTACAGGAATGCCCAGGACAAGACGATGACCGGCCTGGTCAAGACCTTCGAGGCGAAGATGGCGGCAGAGGGCACGGTGTTCTCGCAGATGCCGCTCGACCAGAAACTCGCCTGGGCGAAAGCGATGCCGAATATCGCAAAACAGTGGGCCGCGCGCGTCGAGGCCAAGGGCTTCGCTGGAAACAAGGTGCTCAAGGCCTATATGGACAAGCTCCGCGCCAACAAGGTTCCCCTGGTGCGCGAATGGGACAAGGAATAGGGCGTCGGAAACTGCAATCCGACAGACTTCGCCGGCAGCGTCCCGGACCGGGGACATAATCGACGTCCGGGCGAAGATGTCCACCGGCGCGCCGGGGATCCCCCGCCGGCGCCGGGCACGGCCGAGGCACCGTGACTGATCGCGCAAGATCCTCGCGGCCTCCTTTCTGGCGGCGCATGCTGACCTTCGAGGGGCTGGTTTCCGGACTCAATTCGCTCGGCAGCGTCTGGATCGTCGTTCTGATGACGGTCATCACGATCGACATCATGGGCAGGACCATTCTCGGCATGCCTCTGCGCGGCGTGCCGGAACTGGTGAAGCTCTCGATCGTCGGCATCGTCTTCATCCAGCTCGGCCACACCCTCCGGTCGGGCCGCATGACCCGGTCGGACGGTCTCCTGCGCATCTTCAGGATCCGGCTCCCGCGTCTTTCCCACGCGATGACGCTGATCTTCAACCTGGTGGGCGCCGGACTCTTCGTCTTGGTGCTCGAGGCGAGCTATCCGTTCTTCGTCGAGGCGTGGAGCACCGGCGAATATGCGGGGATCCAAGGCTATGTCAGCTATCCGGTGTGGCCCGTGCGCCTGATCATCCTGATCGGCTGCGCCGTTGCGGCGATCCAGTACTGTCTGTTCGCCTGGCGCGACCTCGCCGTGGTGCTCGGCCGACTGGCGCCCGCCGATCCGGACGATCACGGACGGCTTGCGGAAATGCTCAAATGAGCGGAGTCGAGATCGGGCTGATCTCGATCGGCGCGATCCTGCTGCTGATCTATCTCGGCATGCACGTGGCGGTGACGCTGTGCGTGGTATCGCTTCTGGGCGTCTGGGCGGTAAAGGGCAATGTCGTCCTCGCGACAAAGCTGCTCGCCATCGCCGCCTACGATACCGTCGCGGGATACGTTTTCGGCGTCGTTCCCCTGTTCGTCCTGATGGGGCTGCTGATCAGCGTCTCCGACCTCGGCAAGGACGCCTACATTGTCGCCAACGCCCTGATGCGCCGGGTCCGGGGTGGGCTCGGCATCGCGACCGTCGCGGCAAATGCGGTCTTCGCCGCGGTTACCGGGATTTCCGTAGCCTCCGCCGCGGTCTTCACGAAGCTCGCGGTGCCGGAGATGATCTCGCTCGGTTACCGCCCCCGTTTCGCGGTCGGGGTGGTGGCAGGCAGCTCCGTTCTCGGTATGCTGATCCCGCCCAGCCTGCTGCTCATCATCTACGGCATCCTCGCGGAGCAATCGATCGGCGACCTGTTCATCGCCGGCATCGGACCCGGCCTCGTCCTGTCGCTCGCCTTCTCGATCGCGATTCTCGCGATGGCGACCTTCCTGCCCAACATGGTCATGCGCGAAGGAGAACGCATCGCTCCTGCGCCCGACGCCGACGGCGACGAGGCGCGCCAGTCCATGACGGCAGCCTTCCTGCGCCTCTGGCCGCTTCCGGCGTTGGTCTTCGCGGTCATCGGCGGAATCTATCTCGGCTGGTTCACACCCACGGAATCCGGGGCTGTCGGCGCGGTCGGGGCCCTCATCCTCGCGCTTGCACGGCGCAAGCTCACCCCGGCAAAGATCTGGCAGGTTCTGGTCGAAACCGGACATGTCACGGTTTCGATCCTGATGCTGATCATCGCCGCCAACATCTACACCCGCCTGCTTGCACTTTCGGGGGTCCCGGTATTCATCAACGATTTCGTGAACGGGCTGGAATTCGGCTTTTTCACCCTCCTCGTATTCTACGCTGCGATCATCGTGATAATGGGAACCATCCTCGATGGAATCTCGATCATGCTGATCATGATCCCGATCTTCCTGCCCTTGCTGAACGTCTACGATGTCGATCTGGTTTGGTTCGGGATCGTGACCGTGATCGCGGTCGAGATCGGTCTTCTCACGCCGCCCCTGGGCCTGTCCGCCTATGTCATCAAGAGCACGCTCGACAGTGACGAAATCTCGCTCGCGGACATTTTTATCGGCGCGGCGCCGTTCGCGGCGGTAATGTTTCTCGTCCTCCTGCTGATCATCGTCTTCCCCTGGCTGGTCACCGGTTACGGTTGAGAGGGGGGATGGCCACACCGGGAGAAAGCGTTTCCCTGCTATGCGGCGCGGTCGGGTACCGGCATCGGACCCGACCCTCGTTCGACCGACAGGAGACAGAACCGTGAATTATCGTGTGACGCCGCTACTGCTCGGCGATGCCGTCGTTCCCGATATGCTCGACGTGTTCTGGAGTCTGACCAGGTCCCGCGGCGTCTCCTCGGTGCCGATCCTCGCGTTCCTCATCGAGGGCACCCCGGACGGGCCGCTGTTGATCGATACCGGCATGCGCGACGCACAGCGGGCGCAGGAGGTTCACGGACTCGGGCCGCACAATATCGCGGCCGACCAGACGATTCCGGTGCAGCTTGCGAAGCACGGCTATACGCCGGAGGACATAAAATTCGTCCATCTGACGCATCTGCACTACGATCACGCCGGCGGTTGCAAACTGCTGCCGAACGCCCGTTTCGTCCTGCAGCGAACCGAACTGATGGCCGCGGCCGCGCCGATGGGGCCCGAACAACTCAACATCGGCGGCAAGGGGCTGTTCTTCGACCGGGCCGATGTCGCCGATTTGGTCGACCCGCTCTGGCGCCGGGTCGATCTGATGGAAGGCGATTACGAGCCGTATCCGGGCATCCGCTGCGTGCTCTATGCCAACTCGCACACGCCGGGCCATCAATGCGTCTATGTCGAAACCGCCGACGGCACTGTCGCGATCATCGGCGATATTGCCCGCAAGCTTGATCTGAACATCGAGCAGGAGATCATGCCCGGCATCTACTACGATCTCGACTCGATGCGGCGGGCGCTGATCGACATCAAGTCGCGCGCCGACATTATCCTTCCCACCCACGACTGGAACGTGCTCGAAGGCGGCAGGCCGGATACCGCCCCCGCGGGATAGCCGGGCCGGACCGCCATTCGCGCGACAGACGGCGGCCGGTCCGGCCGCCGTTCATACGGTGTGCGTGCGGCCTCTACCCGCGGGTGTCAGGGGACCAGCCGGGGCCGGCCAGTTCGGTCGGCAGTTCGCCCCGGTAGCTCTCCGCGTTCTCGATCTGCTCTACCCAGTCGAGGCCCATCGCCTTGAAGATCCGGTTGGTCATGACGATCAGCCGCGCGCCGTTCTCGGGGTCGGTGTTGACGTGCTGTTTGACTGTGTAGGCGGGGATGAAGACGAAATCGCCGCGGGTCCATTCATACTTCTTCGGTTCTTCCGCCCAGCTCCATTCGAACTCGACATCGACCTCGAACGAGACGTCCCAGTGGAGGTCGTAGCCCGAGCCTTCGGCCACGTAGACGATCTGCTCGGCGAGCTTGCGCGACCTGCCGGACTTCCCGCCCGGTTCGAGGAACTGCATGTAGATGTCGAGGCAGCATTCGGTGGTGTTGAGCTTCTCGTGCACCATGTGCTTGAGGAGACCGTCCGGCGAGTTCTCGAACGGCATGTCCTTCGCCTTGATGACGGTCAGGCGCTGCCGATAGTCGGCCCGGAAATCGGCCGATTCCTGCAGCCATTCGGCATAGATGTCGGCTGTCCTGCCGCCGAGCCCCGCGATATCCTTCTCGTCCGCCACCGTCGTCGCTCCCCGTCTCTGCTTCCCGGCGAATCCGTTTCGCCCCCGCCGTCAGATATCCGCCGGCGGCGTCCAGTTCTCCCAGCCCGGAACGGGCTCCTTCGGCGGGTATTTGGCGATCTTCTGGAAGAGCATGTGCATGAACAGGAAAAGCGGCTTGGCCTTCATCACCAGGAGCACCAGATCCTCGTTTTCCGAGGCGTTGAAATGCTGGTGAACGCAGCCGTTCTCCACCACCATGATGTCGCCGGCCTCGTAGTCGAACCGCTTGCCGTCGTGAATGTCGTAGCCCCTGCCCCTGAGGCAGTAGAAGATCGCCGAATTCATGTGGCCGTGGCGTTGGCCCGTCCCCTTGGGCGCGATCACCGAGATGTGGGTCTCGATCGACTGCGCGATGTCGGTCTTCATCGGGTTGACGATGGACTTGTCGAACAACTGCGGCCCGCCGCGCCATTCCTGGTCGGCGGCGCTGTAGACGCGGGGCTGGCTGTAGAGTTCCTCCTGGAGTTCCCCGTAGGTGCCTTCCAGCGCGCGGACGAAGGTACGCTTCCTCTGCCAGCGTTCCCAGATGACTTCCTTCGGCTGGTTGTGGCCGATCCCGGCCTGCCCGATGCCTGCCTCGATGCCGCCCGCCCCGTTTGACCGTTCCGCCATGGTGGCCGCGCCCTCCGAAAGACTGTGATCGTGGAGCCGGCGGATTATATTTGCCATCGCGGGGGTGTCCAGTACGCCGCCCGAAACCGCAGGGAGTCGGGGACAGCATGAAGATCGCACCGCTGTCGGACAGACTCGGGGCCGAAATCACCGGGCTCCACGTCGCCCGCGACCTCGACGAGGCGGGGTTCCGGGCCGTCCTCGACGCCCTCCACCGCTACCGCGTGCTGGCGTTTCGCGAACAGTCTCTCGAACCCGCCGACCAGGTGGCGTTCTCCGCCCGCTTCGGCCCGCTCGAGGTGCACGACAACCGCCGGTACAGCCTGCCCGACCACGACCACGTCATGGTCCTGTCGAACGATCTGAAGGACGGCGAGCCGGTCGGGGTGCCGGATGCCGGGGATTCCTGGCACACCGACCTGTCGTTCAAGGAAACGCCGAGCCTCTGCACCGTGTTGCAGGCCGTGACCCTTCCCACGCGCGGCGGCGACACGGCCTTCGCCTGCATGACACGGGCCTGGAAGGCGCTCCCGGAGGCGCTCAAGAGGCGGGTGAGGGGCAGGCGCGCGATCCACGACCCGAGCAAGCTGCGCAACCCGCGGGTCGAGATCTCGCCGCTGCGCCGCGATGCGGCTGCGTTCTACGCCGGACAGAGCGCGCGCTTCGCCGCGGTCGCGCACCCGATCGTCAGGACCCATCCGGCGACCGGGGAGAAGTCGCTTTACGTCCAGCCGCGCTTCACGGTCGCCATCGAGGGCATGGACGACGAGGAGGCGCAGCCCCTCCTCGACCTCCTGTTCGCGCACCAGATCCGCCCGGAATTCGTCTACCGCCACCGGTGGCGGGACGGCGATCTCCTGATGTGGGACAACCGTTGCGTCATCCATTACGCGACCGGCGGCTACGCCTACCCCGACATCCGGACCATGCACCGGACCACCGTGCTGGGCGACCGGCCGTACTGACCGCCCGCCATCCCGCCCCGATGCGGTGTCGGCCCTACCGCTCCTCGAAGCCCCTTCAGTCGCGGAACTCGTCGTGCAGGATGTGCAGCCGCCGCAGGATTTCGCGGTCGGAGACCTCGAACAGATGGGCGCCGCCAGCTTCCGCGGCGTGGCTGATCCAGTGGCCGTGGGGAAGCGAGACGATGTCGTGCCGGCGCCATTCCACGGTCGTTCCGCCGACTTCGGAACGCCCCTCGCCGTCGACCACCAGGAAGGCCGAGTTGCTGTTCGTGCGGTAGGCGCGCGCAGGACGGCCCGCGGCGAGCGAGAGGATCGAGCACTCCATGGTCGCCATCGTCGGCCCGCCGGTGAGCGGGTTGGTGTAGAAGAGCCGGCGGCTGCCGTCAGGCGCCGGCGGAAGCGCCGCCAGAGCCGCCTGCGCGGCCTCCCACGGATAGCGGAACATCGGCGAATAGGGCATGTCCGCCATGCCCGAGGCCGGGGCAAGCCCGGTGGCCGAGAACGCCTCGTCCGGCGGCAGTTCCGGCAGGTCGTGCGCCGGGCCGGGTTCGAAGACGCCGGTGTCGAGATAGCGGTGGAACGGCACGTCCAGCACGTCGAGCCAGATCATCCGCCCGTCGCCCTCGTGGACGTGCTCGTGCCAGGTCCAGCCCGGGGTCAGGATCATGTCGCCCGGTTCCATGGCGCACGGCTTGCCATCGACGACGGTGGTCGCGCCCTTGCCCTCCATGACGAAGCGCAGGGCATTCATCGAATGGCGGTGCGGCCGCGCGGTCTCGCCCGGCATCAGGATTTGCAGGTTGAAGCCGAGCGTCAAACCCGAACCGACGCCGTGCCCCGCCCCGGCGAGGGCCGGGCTGTCGAGCACCAGGACCCGGCGCTCGGCATCCGCCATCGAAGTCGCCTCGATCGCCGTCTCCAGCAGCGGCTCCAGCGTTTCCCAGCGCCAGACGTGCGGCGGTTCGAGCGGCCGATCGGTTGTGTCCTCGACCTCCCACAGCGGGACGACGTTCGCCGCCTTCGTCGCCGCCCGAAACTCGGCAAGAGCCACGCGCCCGCCCATCGCCGCCTCCTGTCCCGATGCCCGGACCGCCGCCGCGGCCCGATACGCGGATTGTGACGCGAAGCGCGGCTGCGGCCAAGCCGAACCTGCCGCCGGAGAACCCGCCCCTTGATCGCCGGGGCGCCCGCGCGTATCTGCCGGCTGACACTTCGAACGGGCAACGGGAAAGACGATGATCGACCAACACAGAGCGCTGATCTACGCCATGGTTCTCGCTTCCGCCGCCGACCGCGAGATGACCGACACGGAGATCCGCCGGATCGGCGAGATCGTCGACCGGCTGCCGGTATTCGACGATTTCGACATCGGGTCGCTCTCCGCGGCGGCCGCGGACTGCGCCGGGCTTCTCAACGCCGACAACGGACTCGACGCCGTGCTCGAGGCGATCGCCGCCGCACTGCCGGAAACGCTGCGGGAGACCGCCTATGCGCTGGCGTGCGAGATCATTGCCGCCGACGGCAGGGTGGTCGAGGAAGAGCTTCGCCTGCTCGAATTGCTCGGCCAGAGCCTGCCGATCGACCGTCTGGCGGCGGCGGCGATCGAGCGCGGCGCGCGGGCGCGACACATGAAGTTCTGAGCGCCCCGAAGCGCGCCCCCGCCGGCGCTCCGGATAACGCGATGGCCGACCGCCCGGTCGTCCTCTGGCTCTACGCGTGCTGCGCGATGATCTTCGCGATGATCGTTCTGGGCGGCCTCACCCGGCTCACCGGATCGGGGCTTTCCATGGTGACATGGCAGCCGGTTACCGGTTGGCTGCCGCCGCTCGGCGCTGCCGAGTGGGAAGCCGTTTTCGCGCTCTACCGCGAGACACCGGAGTTCAGGCGCGTCAATTTCTGGATGAGTGTCGACGATTTCCGTTCGATCTTCTGGCTCGAATATCTGCACCGCCTGTGGGGCCGCCTGATCGGCGTCGCCTTCGCCGTGCCGGCGGCGTATTTCGCGCTGCGCGGGCGGATCGACCGCCGGCTCGGGACGGGGCTCGCCATCGCCTTCCTGCTTGGCGCGGCGCAGGGGGCGCTCGGCTGGTACATGGTGCGCAGCGGGCTCGTCGACCGTCCGGAAGTCAGCCATTACCGGCTCGCCGCGCATCTCGCCCTCGCGCTGGCGCTCTACGCCTGGCTCCTGTGGCAGGCGCTCGGCCTGGCCAGGAAACGTGCGGCGCGCGGCATGCGGGACGGGCATATCGGCCTGGCGCTCGCGGGGATCGCGCTCACCGCGGTCTGGGGCGCCTTCGTCGCCGGGCTCGACGCGGGCCATATCCACCCCACGTTTCCGCTGATGAACGGGCAGTTGATCCCGGACGAGATATTCTCGCTGGTTCCCCGGACGGCCGACCTGACCGAAAACCCGGTGACGGTCCAGTTCGTCCACCGCTGGCTCGCGATCGTCGTGCTCGCAGTCGTCCTCGCGCTGTGGTGGCGCGCCCGGCGCGATCCGCCCCGCGCGCGGTTGCCGTTCGACCTCCTGGCCGGAATGGGCGTCGTTCAGGCCGGGCTCGGCATCGCGACCCTGGTTCTCGGCGTGCCGCTCGCACTCGCCGCGCTCCATCAGGCGGGCGCCGTGGTGCTGCTCAGCCTCGCGGTCTACGTTCTTCATGCCGGCCGTGCGGAACCGGTTTGACAGCGGAAACCCGGCTGGACGACCATGCCCTCGCCGTTGTCCTACCCGCATCGGAGGTGCCGGCGTGGCGAACTTTCCGGATCGAGCGCTCCGGCGGAGCGAAAGCAGCACCGCCTGCCGCGGGCGGGCGGCGCCGGCGCGCGGGCGATGACAGGCGCGCCGCCCTTCGCCGATGCGGTGGCCCGGCTCCGCGCAGCGCTCGCCGATGTCGCCAACGGCGACGTCGGGGCGATCAAGGCGCTCTGCGCCAGGACCGAGGACGCGACCAGCTTCTATGGCTGGGGCGGCTACGAGAAGGGCTGGGACGCGGTGTCGCGGCGCTGGGACTGGGCCGGCCGGCAGTTCGCGGGCGGCACCGTCCGGCATGTGAACCTGACCACCGTGGTCACGCCGGAACTCGCCTACACCACCGACATCGAAACCTTCGAAACCGCGGTGGAGGGAATGGACGCCCCGGCCCGCTGGTCGAACCGGGTCACCCACATATTCCGCCTGGTCGACGGGGAATGGCGGCTGATTCACCGCCACGCCAACCGCCTCGAGGACCGTTTCGAGCCGGCCGGCCGGCTGGCGCCGAAATGAGTCCCGTGCGCGAAACCAAACAGGTGACACCGTGAACGAAGACGAACAGGCGCGGGCTGCAGACCTTCTCGCCCGCGCGGAAGCGCTGGTCCCGGCGCTCGCCGAGCGCGCCGCCGAGACCGAGGCGCTGCGCCGCCTGCCCGACGAGACGATGGCCGACATCCGCGCGGCCGGCCTGCACACGATGGGCAAGCCGCGGCGGCTCGGCGGCAGCGAACTGCCGCTCGATGCGATCGTCGGCATCATCGCCGCCCTCGCCAGGGGCTGCGCCTCGACTGCGTGGGTCTGCGGCGTCTACAGCGACCATGCGATCATTGTCGGGATGATGGATCCGCGCGTGGCCGACGAGGTGTGGGCCGACGACCTGGACGCGACGATCTCCGCCGGCTTCTTCCCCTCCGGCACCAACGAACCGGCCGACGGCGGCTGGCGGCTGACCGGCCGCTGGGCTTTCGCGAGCGGTTGCGACAACGCGCGCTGGCTGCTGCTCGGCAGCGTGCTCGCGGCCGGCGGCGCGGCGCCCGAACCCTGCCTGTGCCTGGTGCCGCGCAGCGCGGTCGAGATCGACGACGACTGGCGGGTGATGGGGCTCGCCGGCACCGGGTCCAAGACCATCGTTGCCGACGGGGCGTTCGTGCCGGCTCACCGTACGATTCCGCTCAGGCTTTCCAGCGGCGGCTGGGAGGCGCGGGGCAGGCCGGATGTCCCCGCGCTCTACCGCCTGCCGCACGTGTCCACCGTCCCGTTCCACTTCTGCGCCACCGCCCTCGGCATCGCCGAGAGCCTGCTCGAAGACATCGTCGCCGACATGATGCAGCGGCAGTCGTTCGGCGCGTCGGTCGCCGAATTCGCCACCGTACAGGTGCGTATCGCCGCCGCATCGGCGGAGATCGACTGCGCCCGCATGCTGGTCGAGCGGGACGTGCGCGGAGCGATGGCCGCCATGCGGGAAGGCCGGACGCTGACCCTGGCCGAACGCGCGCGCAACCGCCGCGACATGGGCTGGGCCGTCCGGTCCTGCCAGAGCGCCGTCGAGAGGCTGTTCGAGGCC
This sequence comes from Alphaproteobacteria bacterium, assembly GCA_965200535.1. Taxonomy (GTDB): domain Bacteria; phylum Pseudomonadota; class Alphaproteobacteria; order MPNO01; family MPNO01; genus MPNO01. Next base: position 541,414 of record CBDAUF010000001.1, read on the forward strand.
GGCGGGGCGAAAGGCGTCTACGCCGACAGCGTCCCGCAGCGCAAGTTCCGCGACATCCGGGTGGCAGCCAACCATCTCGCGCTCAACTGGGACGTGGCAGGGACCACGTATGGGCGCGTTGCCTTCGGGCTGGATCCCAACTCGCCGCTGATCTGACGGCTCGGCTACGCCCAGAAGGCGGGCAGCACCTCCTCGATGCATCTCTGCAGTTGCTCGCGCGGGCGGGCCGAGACGAAGCGCATGATCGGCATGGTGCAGCCGGCCTCGATATAGGCCGCGAGCTTGTCGATCACCGCCTGCGGCGAACCGTAGGCGAGCCAAGTCTCGGCCTGGTCGCGCGAGATGTACCCCGCGCCGTAATAAGCGCCGAGGAAGGTCGCCGCTTCCTCGAACGCGCGGTCCCGGTTCTCGTCGATATTGACCATCATGTGTAGCGAGGCGTCGAAGCCGGCGGTATCACGGCCCAGCGCCTGGGCGTAGGCGCGGATTTTCGCGGAGCGCTCGGCGAAGCGGGCGACCGGCGTGCCGTCCGTCTGCCAGCCGTCGGCGTGGGCGGCGACGCGCTTCAGGATGCGCTCCATCGCCTCCTCCGGGACGTCGTCGCGCTTGGGGTTGACGGCGATATGGATCGGCACGGGCCGCTGCACCGGCTTGGGTCGGAGATCGACATCGGCGAAGCTGCGGAAACGGCCGTCATGGCTCGCCGGCCCCTCGCCCCACAGCTTGCGGAGGATCGCGATCCCCTCCACGACACGGGCGGGGCGGTCCGCCGACCGGACGCCCATGACCTCGAGTTCGTGCGCGAACTGCGGGCCGTCCAGGCGGGAGCCGCCGTTACAGACGGCGAGAATCGTCCGGCCCTTCGACAGTACGTCGAGGCTCGCCCATTGCAGCGCGAACAAGAGCGGGTCGCGCAGCGGGAAGCTTGCGAGGCAGACAGTGCCGAGCCTGACCCGGCTGGTGCGCGCGGCCATCGCCGACAGGGTGACAACCGCCTCGACCCGCGGCTTGGACAACAGGTTGTCGCCGACCCAGACGCCGTGGAACAGGCCCGAAGCCTCGGCCGTTTCAGCCATCTCGACCAGATCGTCGAGCGTCCCCCAGTCGAACAGGACGGCCCGCGTCGACAGGGACAGGCCGAACCTGGCCCGCATGGGTACGGAGGCAGCCATCTCAGTCTCCGAGGTAGGAGAGGACGGTCCGCGCGACCACCCGCGCGACCCGCTCGAGGCAGGAGAGGGCGACCAAGTCGGTCTCCAGCACGCCGCCGCCGCCGCCGACCCCGTACATCACGGCCGGCACGCCGGCCGCGCACGGCCCGCCGGCGTCGAATGTTCCCTGGCCGTAGAACGTCGCCGGCGCCGCGCCGTGCACCTGCCCGTGCGCATCGGCGAGCAGGCGGACCACCGGATTTTCCGGATCGACCAGCGCGGGCAGCATGTGGTGACCCTGTTCCACCGTCACGTCGAAGGGCGAGAGGTCGCCGATCGCGGTTCTCACCTGCTCGGTTGCCGCCGCCGGGTCGTCGCCGGGCAGCAGCCGCCGGTCGATCCGCATCCGCGCAGTGTCCGGCAGGGTGTGCGGGGCGAGCGGCGCGTAGGCGATCTGGTAGGGGAGCGCGTGGCGTCCGCCGAGCAGCGGGTGGATCCCCTCGAACGTCATCCGCTTGAGGCGGTTCATCACCTCCCAGGCCCCCTCGATAGCGCTGAGCCCGGTATCCGGAACGCTCGAATGGACCGCCTTGCCGCGGACCGTGACATTGACATCGACCCGCCCGCGGTTGCCCAGCGAGATGCGCTCGCCGGTTACGGTCATCAGCAGCGCGAAGTCGGGCTTTTCGTCCAGGGCGGCGAGGATCGCCTCGGAGCACCTGTGGCTCGATCGCCCCTCGTTGTTGACCGCGACGTAGAGCGTGCCCGGGATCGCCGCTCCGGTATCGGCCAGGAGCTTGAGAATGGCGAGCGCGATCGCCTGGTGAGACTTGTTCTGACCGACGCCCATGCCGAAGACGCAGGGCTCGTCGAGCCCCCACGGTGCACCCGAGGCGATCTTTCCGGACCACGGATCGTCCATGAGGTTGTGGTGCTGGACCGGCGTGTAGACCTGCACCAGGAGCGACCTTCCGCTCGAGCCTGCGCCGTGGCGCGCGACGATCTGGTTGCCCGGAACGTCGATCAGGTCGTAGGCGCCGGCAGCCGCGAATTTCGGCCGCAACACCCGCTGGACGTAGTGGACGAGCTTGGGATCGTCCGGTTCGATGAAGACTTCCGCCCCCATCGGCACATCGGCCGGCACCTGCGCCAACTCGACCAGCGTGTCGATCAAAAAGCGCCGGTCCAGCCGGCCGACGAGAGCCTCGATATCCATGCACCGGTCTCCGTTGTTCGCCGTCACGGTTCCGCCCGTGCACCCGCCGCGGGGACGGAAACCGGGCCGGCCGCGTCAGCCCAGATTGATGCCGTCGGACGCAACCTTCGCCCCGAGCGCCCAGGCGCCCCAAGTCTGCAACTGTGTCTTGCGGGCCTGGATTTGCAGCCCCACCGCATGGATATCGCGGAACCGCCGCTCGAAGGGGCTCGCCGCCATGATGGCGCTGGTTCCCGCGGTGTCGTAGAGGACATCGACGGCCGCCTTGGCTTCGTGGATCGCATGCGTACCGGCGAGGCGGATCGTCATCAGGGCCTGTTGCGACATGCGGTCCTTGCACGCGAGATCGGTTGCTCCCGCTTCGGCCGCCTCGACAAGGAAGGCGCGGGCGCCGCGGATGCGGGCTTCGGCGCGGGCCAGCTCCTCCTGGACCGCCGGGTTCTCCCGCAGCCCCAGCCGGGCGCCGCGCGGGTGCTTGGACTCGGCCAGTGCGACAAACGCATCGCAGAATCCGCGCGCGATGCCGAGGGCGACCGCGGCGAAGCCGATTGCATAGACCGTCATCAGCGGCATGCCGTGCAGCGAGGAGATCCGCGGCTTGTCGTCCATCATCGTGGCGCGGACGATCGTCCGTTCCTCCGGCACGAACAAGTCGTCGCAGGAAAACCCGTCGCTTCCCGTCCCGCGCAGCCCCATGGTGTCCCAGGCGTCGGAAAGCGCGACCGCGTCCGCAGGGATCAGCGCCGAACGGTTCTCCGGTGCGCCCCGCGCATCTAGCCGCGGTGTGCCGTCGTTCTCGAACACCGTGCAGTGGGCCGCGAGCCAGGTCGCATGATGGCAGCCGCTCGCGAAGTTGGTGCGTGCGGTGACGAGGTAGCCGCCGGCCACCGCGCGCGCTTCCGCCTTGCCCGGGCCCCAGGCCAGCACTCCCGACGGATCCCGCCCCCAGATCGTCTCGGCCAGGGCTGGATCGAGGAAGCCGGCGAGCGAGGCGCATCCGTTGCCCTGGTTGATGCACCATGCGGCGCTGCCGTCATGGCGGGCGATGGCCTCGACCACCGCGAGAAGGGTCGGCAGTCGCGCCTCGGCGCCGCCGTAGGCGGCCGGCAGCAGGAGACGGAACAGCGCCTGCTCGTGAAGCGCCGCCATCGCCCGGCCGCTCAGCCGCCGCGCTCGGTCGGCTTCCGGGGCCAGGGCTTCGACCTCCAGGCCGGCCACCGCCGCCCGGGCGAGCCAGTCCTCGGTATCGAGCGCGGCGATGTCCTGCCCCGCGGAATCCATGGGGCGCTCCTGCGCGGTTGTTGCCGCCCGATTATGGGGGCGGTGCCCGGGGCTGTCACCGTGCACCGCACGGTCCGATCGTGTAGCCTGTCGGCGTACCGGACCGCGCGAGAGCGGACGAGGAAAGACACAGCCATGGACGGCCATCGAGAAGCGCGCGCACCCTACCGGACGATCACGGTCACCCCGGCGAGCCCCCATGTCGGCGCCGAGATCGGCGGCATCGACCTGACCCGGCCGCTGGGTGCGGAACAATTGACCGAGCTTCGCCGCGCCTTCGTCGAGCATCTGGTGCTGTTCTTCCGCGACCAGGAAATCGGCTTCGACGACCACGCGCGGCTCGCCGAGTATTTCGGCACCATCGGCCATCATGTCGGCGTCAAGACCCACAGCGCGCCGTCGGAAGATGCGCGCGTGCGGCGGTTCCATTTCGATGCCGCGTCGAAAGGGGTCTCGGGCGACGTCTGGCACACCGATCAGTCCTGCGCGCCGGTCCCGCCGCTCGCCAGCATCCTCTACAACCATACCCTGCCGCCCGACGGCGGCGGCGACACCCTGTTCGCCAGCATGTATGCAGCCTACGACGCGCTGTCGGAGCGCATGAAGACTTTTCTGGACGGCTTGACCGCGCTGCACGACGGGGTGCCCGTATTCGGAGAGGGCACGCCGCGGGCGACGCACCCGGTGGTCGTCCGCCATCCCGACAGCGGCCGCAGGCTGATCTACGTCAACGAGGCCTTCACCGTTCGCATCAACGAAATCCCGCCGGGCGAGAGCCGGCACCTGCTCCGCTTTCTCGTCGAGCACTGCACCCAGCCGGAATGGACCTGCCGCTTCCGTTGGCGGCCCCACTCGATCGCGTTCTGGGACAACCGCTGCGCCCAGCATCGGGCGATCTCCGATTACCTGCCCAACGTGCGGTCCGGCTACCGGGTCCAGATCGAAGGCGCCGCGCCCCCGGCCGCGGCCTGACCCGCCGGTCCGGAGCGGAGCGCCGGCAGGCAACACTCCCCCCGGCTCCGGCTTTTCAGTACATGTGCTGACCGCCGTTGATGCTGAGCGTCGAGCCGGTGATGAAATCCGCATCGTCGCCGGTCAGAAAAACCACGCCGCGGGCGATGTCGTGGGCGGTGCCGAGCCGTCCGACGGGGATGCGCTCGATGATGCGCTCCAGCACCCGCTCCGGGACCGCACGAACCATGTCGGTGTCGACATAGCCGGGTGCGACGGCGTTGACGGTGATGCCGTGCGCCGCCCCTTCTTGCGCCAGGGCCTTGGTGAAGCCGTGGATGCCCGACTTGGCGGCGGCGTAGTTCACCTGACCGTACTGCCCGCCCTGGCCGTTGATCGAACCGATATTGACGATGCGGCCGAACCGGCGTTCGCGCATGCCGTCGATGACCGCGCGGCAGCAATTGAAACAGGAGCTGAGGTTGGTGCGGATGACGTCGTCCCAGTTCTCGAACGCCATCCGGTGCAGGGTGCCGTCGCGGGTAATCCCGGCGTTGTTGACCAGGATATCGACGGGGCCGAGCCCGGCCTCGATACGCGCGACGCCGTCCTGCACCGCCGCGAAATCGCCGACATCGAACCTGTAGACCTCGATACCGGTGCGCGCGGAGAATTCCCGCGCCCGCTCGTCGTTTCCGCCGTAATTCGCCGCCACGCGGCAGCCCGCATCCCTGAGGGCGGTGGAGATCGCCTCGCCAATGCCGCGGGTGCCGCCCGTAACCAATGCTGTGCGCGCCATGTCCCGATGCTCCCGTTGCGCGTTGGCCGACCGTCCGCGCCGTTCTCCCCGCTACAGCCGCTGTGCGCGGATCAGTCGCGCGCCACGCACATGGCGATCCCCATGCCGCCGCCGATACACAGGGTGGCGAGTCCCTTCGCCGCGCCGCGCCGCCGCATCTCGTAGAGCAGGGTGGTCAGAATGCGGGCGCCCGAGGCGCCGATGGGGTGGCCGAGCGCGATCGCGCCCCCGTTGACGTTGACCTTTTCCATGTCGAAGCCCAGATCCCGGGCAACCGCGCAGGACTGTGCTGCGAAGGCCTCGTTCGATTCGACGAGGTCGATATCCTCGATGCTCCAGCCGGCCTTTTCCAGCGCCTTGCGGCTGGCCGGGATCGGCCCCGAACCCATCAGCGCCGGATCGACGCCGGCGGTCGCCCAGGACACAATGCGCGCGAGCGGCGCGGCGCCCCGCCGGGCGGCCTCTTCCCCCGACATCAGGACCAGTGCGGCCGCCCCGTCGTTGATGCCGGATGCGTTGCCCGCGGTTACGGTGCCGTCCCTGGCGAAGGCCGGGCGCAGGCTTGCAAGTGTCTCGGGCGTGGTCCCGTGGCGCGGATACTCGTCAACCTCGACGGCAATGTCGCCCTTGCGGCGGGGCACGATCACCGGCGCGATCTCGTCGGCGAACCGGCCCGTTTTCTGGGCGTCCTCCGCCTTTGCCTGGCTGGCAGCGGCAAAGGCGTCCTGTTCCGCGCGGGTGATCTGCCATTTCTCGGCGACATTCTCCGCCGTAGTGCCCATGTGGTAGCCGTTGAAGGCGTCCCACAACCCGTCCTTGATCATCGTGTCGGTGAAGGATACATCGCCCATCTTGCGCCCTGCCCTGAGGTGGGCCGCGTGCGGCGACAGGCTCATGCTCTCCTGTCCGCCGGCGACGACGATCGCCGCATCGCCGGCGTGGATCGCCTGGCCGGCCATCGCCACCGCGCGCAAGCCGGAGCCGCAGACCTGATTGATGGTGAGCGCCGTTTTCTCCCGCGGTACGCCGGCGGCCATGGCGGCCTGCCGGGCCGGGTTCTGGCCGGTGTCGGCGGTCAACACCTGCCCCAGGATCACGTCGTCGATGTCCGCGCCGCCGACGCCGGCCCGATCCATCGCGGCCTCGATCGCGGCCTTGCCGAGGTCGGCGGCGGGCACGGTGGCGAAGGCGCCGTTGAACGCACCGATGGGGGTGCGCGCTGCGCCGGCGATCACGATGTCGGTCATGGGGTCGTCCTTCCGCAGATGCTGCGCGAGGGTCCGCGCCGGTTCGATCTAGGAAGCCGCGGGCGGCGATGCAATGGGCGGCGATCCGGTCATGACGACGATCCGGCCGCAGGATCGCCGTGCCGACCCTCTGCATCGTCCAGCAAACGGCGAATATCGCTCGGCGCGGCAGGCAGTTCGACGGGGCCGGCGCCGAGCGCCTGGCCGACGGCATTGGCGATCGCGGCGCCGGCGGCGACCAAGCCGCCCTCGCCCGCCCCCTTGAATCCGAGCGGGTTGGACTCCGCCGGATGGGTTTCGAGCGCGGCCGCGGCGACGCGCGGCGCCTCGGCGCTCGCCGGCACCAGATAGTCGGCCAGCGTCGCCGTCAGCAATTGTCCGTCCGGGTCGTGGCGGATGCGGTCGAACAGGGCGCCGCCGATCCCCTGAACCGCCGCCCCCACCGCTTGGCCCTCGACCAGCATCGGGTTGAGCACCCGCCCCAACTCCTCGACGATGCGGTAGTCGAGCACCGCGACCTCGCCGGTCTCGACATCGACGGCGACATGGGCGGCATGAGCGCCGCAGCTCCAGGCGAGGGCTCCCCGATTGTCGAACCGTCCGGCGGCTTCCAACGCCTCGCCGCGGGACCGGGCGAAGTCGGCGAGGGCGCCGATGCCGATGGCCTCCCCGCCGTCGGTCCGCTCGACGCGGCCGCCGCGCCAGACGAGGCGGCCGGGATCGACGTTCCAACGCAGGGCGGCGAGCTCCACGCAGCGCGCGCGGAACGCAGCGGCGGCCTCCGCGACCGCGTTGCCGGCCATCACGGTGGTCCTGCTGTGATAGCTGCCGCTGCCGTCGGGAAGCAGGCGGGTGGAGCCGTGGCGGACTGTAATCTCCGCCGGCGCAATGCCGAGTGCGTCGGCTGCGATCTGGCTCATCCCGGTTTCCACCCCCTGACCGAAGGAGGATGAGCCAACGCGGACCTCGATCCCGCCGTCCGGGCCGGCGGCGATGCGCGCGTGCTCGGGCGCGCCGGCGGCGCTGCTCTCGACGAAACACGCGATACCGAGCCCGTGGCGGCGGCCGTCCGCGCCGATCTCTCCCTGGCGGCTGCGCCAGGATCCGTAATCGGCGTCCGAGAGCAGCCGGCGCAGCACCGCCGGATAGTCGCCCCGCGCATAGGCGGTCGCGGTATCGCCGGGCACCAGTTCGCCGATGGTGAACGGAAGCTCGTCGGGGCCGAGCAGGTTGGCGAGCCGCACCGCGGCGGGGTCGAGGCCGAGGTCGGCGGCCATCAGGTCGATCAGGCGCTCGCGGAAGAAATTGGCCTCGAAACGGCCGGGGCCGCGATAGGTTCCCGTCGGCGTGCGATTGGTGACCACGATCGACGCTTCGCAGGAATAGTCGGGGACGCGGTAGGGTCCGGGCAGGAACTGGACCGTGCGAACCGGCACGATCCCGCCGTTGGTGCGGGCGTAGGCCCCGAGGTCGGCGACGACCGTGCCGCGCAGGCCGAGGATGGTGCCGTCTCGCTCGGCGGCAATCTCGAGAGTGCAAACGATGTCGCGGGAGTGGTTGGCGGCCATCAGGTGCTCACGCCGGTCCTCGATCCATTTGACCGGCCGGCCGGCGCGGCGGCTGGCGACGGGTGCCAGGTAGTCCTCCGGGTAGAGCTCGCCGCGCACCCCGAACCCGCCGCCGACATCGAGTTCGATCAGTTCGACCGCATCGTCCGCCAATCCGAAGGCGCGCGCGAGCGCACGCTTGTTGAAATGCGTGACCTTCGCCGCTCCCCAGAGTTTCAGCGACCGCCCGTCGGCGAAGTCGGCGGCCAGCCCGCGTGTCTCCAGCGGCAGCGCCGTCTGACGATGGGTGCGGAAACGCTCCCTGCGGCGGTAGGGTGCGGCAGCAAACGCGGCGTCCGCATCGCCGCGCCCGACGGTGTAGCGGATCGCGACGTTGTCCCCCGCTTCCTCGTGCACCAGCACGGCGGTTTCTGCCGCGGTCTCGGGATCGGCCACCGGCGGGAGGGGGTCGTACTCGACCGCAATCGCCGCCAGCGCATCCTCCGCCGCATATCGGTCGACGGCGACAACCACCGCAACCGGCTCGCCCGCGAAACGCACCTTCTCCGCGGCCATCGGGCGCTGCAGGAAACGGTCGAACCCCGCGAGCCCGGCGAGGCGGAACGGGATCGCCGGCAACGGTCGGTCGAGATCGGCGGCGGAGAAGGCATCGATCGTTCCCGGCGCGGCGCGGGCGGCGGCCAGATCGATCCGCCGGATGCGGGCGTGGGCGAACGGGCTGCGCAGGACCGCCATGTGGACGGCGCCGGGCAGCGCGAAATCGTCGATGAAACAACCGTCGCCGCGCAGCAGGCGCGGATCCTCGAGCCGCTTCAACCTGCGCCCGATCATTCCGTCCGCCATGCGCTCCGCCGATTTTGCATTCCTGCCCGCCGGCGCTAGGGTAGGAGGACAAAATTTCGCGCGCAAACGGGAGCGCGGCCCTAGGGCGGAAGGAGAGTGCGATGGATCTTCAACTGAATGGAAAGATCGCGGCGGTCACCGGCGGCAGCATCGGCATCGGCCGGGCGATCGCCGAGAGCCTTGCGAACGAGGGCTGCAAGGTTGCGATCTGCGCCCGCGACAAGGCGCGGCTCGACGAGGCGGCCAGGGACATCGAGGGGCGGACAGGCCAGGAAATTCTGGCGCTGGCGGCGGACCTCACCAAACCGGAGGACGCCAGGGCGTTTATCGACGGCACCGCGGAGCATTTCGGCCGGCTGGATATTCTGGTCAACAACGCCGGTGCGGCGCCGGGCGGAATCCTGGAAGGGCTCACGGAAGCCGACTGGGAAGCCGCACTGCAACTCAAGTTCATGGGCTATGTGCGCTGCACCCTTCACGCGGTGCCGCACATGCGCAAACAGGGCGGCGGCCGCATCGTCAACCTGATCGGCAACGACGGGATCAAGCACTCCTACTGGGAGATCGCCCCCGGCGCGGCCAACGCGGCGGGCCAGAACTTCACCCTGTCCATTGCCGCCCAGTACGGGCGCGAGAACATCACGCTGTGCGCGGTCAACCCCGGCCCGGTGCGGACCGAGCGCTGGGACGGGCTGGTCCGCGCCATGGCGCGGGACATGAACCTGACCTACGAGGAAGCCGACCAGCTCGCCCCGCGCGCCATCCCGCTCGGGCGCATCGCCGAATGCGACGAGGTCGCCAATCTGGTTACCTATCTCGCCTCGCCGCTCGCCCATTTCGTCAACGGCACGATGATCGAGATCGATGGCGGCCAGCAGAAACCGCTGATGGACATGTTCCGCGACCGGTGAGCCGCTCCGCCGAGGCGCCGGCGCCCGAAGCGCTCGGCGCCGCCGCGGCCGCGCGGGAAATCGCTGCCGGCCGAACCAGTTCCGAGGCCGTGGTCGAGGCGTGCCTCGCGCGCATCGCCCGACGCGAGGAGACGGTCCGGGCCTGGGCCTTTCTCGACCCCGGCCGCGCCCTCGCCGAGGCCCGCGCGCGCGACGCCGAAAAGCGCGACGCGACGCAACAGAACCCGGGGCCGCTCCACGGGGTGCCCATCGGGATCAAGGACATCTTCGACACCGCCGACATGCCGACCGGGATGGGCTCGCCAATCTATGCCGGCCGCCGCCCCGGGGCGGACGCAGCGGCGGTGGCGCTCCTGCGCGCAGCCGGGGCGGTGATCCTCGGCAAGACGGTGACGGCGGAATTCGCCGGCACCCATCCCGGCCCCACGACCAACCCGCACGACCCGGCCCGGACCCCCGGCGGGTCGTCCCAGGGCTCGGCAGCCGCCGTCGCAGACCGCATGATTCCGGCGGCGCTCGGCACCCAGACCGGCGGGTCGGTGCTGCGGCCGTCTTCCTATTGCGGCATCGTGGGCTTCAAGCCGACCTTCGGCACGTTCAACCGGGCCGGTATCAAGTTCGCCGCCGAGAGCCTCGACACCATCGGGCTGCATGCCCGCACGCTGGAGGACATCGCGCTGCTGCGCGACGTCCTGATCGGTGCGGCGCCGGGCGGGATCGCCCCGCTCGACGAACCGCCCAGGATCGGCGTTTGCCGCACCCCGGCCTGGCATCTCGCCGAGCCCGCAACGGTCGAAGCGCTGGAGGCCGCGGAGGCGGCGATACGGGCGGCGGGAGCGGCCGTCGAGACGCTCGACCTGCCGCCCGCGTTCGACCCGCTTTCCGACGCGCGGCGGACGATCAACGATTACGAGCGCGCGCGGGCGATGGCGCACGAATGGCGCACCGACCGGGACCGGCTGAGTCCGGCAATGCAAAGGACGGTCGCGGCCGGTTTCTCGATCGCCTGGACAGATTATCGCGCGGCGCAGGCACGGACCGCCGAATGCCGGAAACGCCTCGACCGCCTGTTCGCCGGCTGCGATGCGCTTCTCGCACCGGCCGTCAACGGCGAGGCCCCGGTCGGCCTCGCCTATGCCGGCGATCCGGCCTTCCAGGCGTTGTGGACGATGCTCCACGCGCCGGCGATCACGTTGCCGACCCATCGCGGGCCGAACGGCATGCCGGTGGGACTCCAGCTTGTCGCGCGCCGCGGCGCCGACGACCTCCTGCTCTCGGTCGCCGCGTGGGTATGGGACCGCTGCGGCGCCCGGGTGCCGACACCGTAGCGGCGCCCGAAAACGTCGGGATTTTTATTTGGAATAATTCTAAACTCTTGACCGATCATGCCGGATGGCGTATATCGGCGCGTACCGGATTCGACAGCCCAACACCGTGGAAGATACCGAGGGAGAAGAACAGATGGCAGGTCTCAAAGGCACCAGGACGGAACAGAATCTGAAGGATGCGTTCGCCGGCGAATCGCAGGCGAACCGCCGCTATCTCTATTTCGCCCAGAAGGCGGACGTCGAGGGCTACAACGACGTCGCGGCGGTCTTCCGGTCCACCGCCGAAGGCGAGACGGGCCACGCGCACGGCCATCTCGAGTATCTCGAGGAAACCGGCGATCCCGCCACCGGCGAGCGCATCGGTACGACGTCCGACAATCTGAAGGCCGCGGTTGCCGGGGAAACCCACGAATACACCGACATGTATCCCGGCATGGCGCGGACCGCGCGCGAGGAAGGGTTCGAGGAAATCGCCGACTGGTTCGAGACCCTGGCGAAAGCCGAACGGTCGCATGCCGGACGCTTCACCAGGGCGCTGAACGAGCTCGACTGACCCGGCGCGCATCTCCGGCCCGCCAAGTGCGCGGCCGTACGCCCCGCCGCGTTGCCGGGGACCGCGGGGTGTGTCCGGTTCGGAGCGGGTTTCCCGCACCGGCCAGCGCTGATCCCCGCCGCCGGCAGCACCCACGCCAAACAGGGCGAGACAATGGTTGAAGGTGGTCTCGAAGCGCCCGTCCGCCACCCGATCGACTGGAACGATCCGGCGTTTTACGACGCCGATGCGCTCGACCGGGAGTTGAGACGGGTCTTCGATGTCTGCCACGGCTGCCGGCGCTGCTTCAATCTTTGCGATTCGTTCCCGCGGCTCTTCGATCTGATCGACGAATCGGAGACCATGGAGCTCGACGGCGTCGACAGCGCCGATTTCAAGCAGGTCGTCGACGGCTGCACCCTGTGCGACATGTGCTTCATGACCAAGTGCCCCTACGTGCCGCCGCACGAGTTCAACCTCGATTTCCCCCATCTGATGCTGCGCTACCGGGCGGTCGAGCACCGCGCCCGCAAGACGCCGTTGGTCGAGCGCCAGCTCACCGAGACCGACCGCAACGGCAAGCTGGCGGCTCCCGTCGCCCCGCTCGCCAACTGGGCCAGCAGGACCAGCAACGGGCTCACCCGCCCGGCGATGCAGGCCGCGCTGGGCATCCACCGCGAGGCCGCTGTGCCCAGGTTACACGGCAGGACGTTCCAGGCGGAGGCGCGCCGGTCGCCGGCCGCAGCCAACAGCGGCGCACCCGCGTACGGGCGCAAGGCGGTTCTCTACGCCACCTGCTTCGCGAACTACAACGCGCCCGAGATCGGCCGCGCGGCGCGGGCGGTTCTGGCCCGAAACGGGGTCGAGACGGAGGTCGTCTATCCCCGCTGCTGCGGCATGCCCAAGCTCGAGCACGGGGATATCGCCCGCGTCGCCGAACATGCGAGGACGGTTTCGGCCGAAATGGCGCCGTGGATCGAGAAGGGCTACGACATCGTCGCCCTGGTGCCGAGTTGCTCGCTGATGCTCAAGTTCGAGTGGCCCCTGATCCTGCCGGAGGACGCGGCGGTGAAACGCCTCTCCGAATCCACCCGCGACATCTGCGAATACGTCGTCGATATCGCGCGCAAGGAGGGGCTTGCGCCCGGCCTCGCCGCCGTCGACGGCGGGGTGACGGTTCACCTCGCCTGTCATGCACGGGCGCTGAACGCCGGCCCCAAGGCGGCCGACCTGCTCCGCCTGCTGCCCGAGACCGAAGTGACGGTCATCGAACGATGCTCCGGCCACGGCGGGTCGTGGGGCATGATGAAGGACAATTTCGAAACCGCCCTCAAGGTCGGCCGCCCGGTGGCGCGTCAGGCGCTCCAGGCCGGATCGGGGACGGTCGTCTCCGAATGCCCGCTCGCCGGCCTGCACATCCTCCAGGGCATGGAGCGGCAGGCCGGCGACGGCCAGCCCGCGCCGTCCGCAGCGCGGCATCCGATCCAGTTGATCGCCGCCGCCTACGGGCTGGACTGAGGCGCGCCATGCCGGCCAAGCGGGCGATCGCACGGGAGGACATCCTCGATATCGGCGAGTACGGCGCGCAGCGCAGGGCGCTCAAGCGCGAACTCGCCGACTACAAGGTCAACCGCCGGATCGCCGTCGGGCCGTTCGCCACCTTCTACTTCGAAAGCTACCGGACGATGTGGCATCAGGTGCACGAGATGCTGTTCATCGAGAAGGGCGGCGAGGAACAGATCGTCGACGAACTGGAAGCCTATAACCCGCTTGTTCCCCGCGGCGACGAGCTGGTGGCGACGGTCATGTTCGAGATCGACGATCCGGTTCGCCGCGCCCGCGTGCTCGCCGGCCTCGGCGGGGTGGAGCACGCCATGAGCTTCGCCGTCGCCGGCCAGCGGATCGACGGACACAGCGACGACGACGTCGACCGGACCAACGCCGCCGGAAAGGCCTCGTCGGTCCACTTCGTCCACTTTCGCTTCACGCCTGGGCAGATCGCGGCGTTCAGGACCGAAGGCGCCGAAATCGTCGTCGGGATCAACCACCCGAACTACGGCCACATGGCGGTATTGCCTCAACCCGTGCGCGCCGCCCTCGCCGAGGATTTCGACTGACCGCCGGCTGCGCCGGCCGGTTCGCGTTCGCCCGAAAATGCGCTAGCGTTCCCGTCTTCCGATTTCGACCGGGCAGGTGCAATGGACTGGACCAGACGACGCGAGCGCTTTCGCGCGATACTCGCAGGGGATCGCTGCATCCACCCGGCTTCGGTCTTCGATCCGGTTTCCGCCCGCATCGCCGAGGATCTCGGTTTCGAGGCCGGGATGTTTGCCGGCTCCGTCGCCTCGATGACGGTGCTGGGAGCGCCCGATCTGATCGTCTTGTCGCTGACCGAGTTTGCCGGGCAGGCCTACCGCATCTGCCGCGCCGGGGATCTCGCGCTGATGGTCGATGCCGACCACGGCTACGGCAACGCGCTCAACGCGATGCGCACGGTAGAGGAGCTCGAGGCCGCCGGCATCGCCGCGCTGACCGTCGAGGATACCGAGCTTCCCGCCCCGTTTGCCACCGCGGGACCGCGCCTGATCCCGCTCGAGGAAGGGGTGGGCAAGATGAAGGCCGCGCTCGCCGCTCGGAGCGACCCTTGCCTGACGATCGCCGGGCGGACCAGCGCCGCCGCCATCACCGACCTCGACGACGCAATACGCCGTGCCAAAGCCTACGAGGAGGCGGGTGTCGATGCCATGTTCCTCACCGGAATCCGGACCCGCGCGGATGTCGAGGCCGTCGGCGCCGCGCTCGGCGTCCCGGTCTTTCTCGGTGCCGCGCCGCCGGAGATCATGGATCTCGACTTTCTCGGCCGGAACGGCGTGCGCGTCTGTCTCCAGGGCCACCAGCCCTTCATGGCCGCGGTCGAGGCGGTTCAGGCGACGCTGAAATCGCTGCGCGCAGGCGTGCCGCCGTCGGCGCTCGAGGGTGTCGCCTCTCCCGAACTGATGCGGCAGGTCACGCGCGACGGGGATTACCGACGCTGGACAAAGGCGTATCTCGGCGGATGACGGCGCGCCGCCATGCCGAAATCGCGGGGGCGGGCTTTGCCGGGCTCGTCGCCGCCATCGCGCTCGCCGACCGCGGCTGGACGGTGCGGGTCCACGAACGGGCGGATGCGCTGCGTGCGTTCGGCGCCGGCATCTTCATCTGGGAGAACGGGCTTCGGGTGCTGAAGGCGGTCGGCGCCTACGACGATGTGATCGCCGGGTCGCATGACGGGGAGGTGTACGAAGTCCGCGACCGCGACCGCGTGGTGGCGGAGACCCGGTTCGACCGCCGCATGGGCAGCCGCATGCTGACCATGACCCGCCAGACCCTCTACGCCGCGATCCTCGCCGCCGCCGGGCGCCGCGACATCGAGATTCTGACCCGTTCGGAGGCAGCCGGCGCCGAGCCCGAGGGGGTGCTGCTGACGGCCGGCGGCGGACGTCATGCAGCCGATCTCGTCGTCGGCGCCGACGGCGTGCATTCGCGCATCAGGGATTCCCTCGGTTTGCAGAAGGAGCGCAACAGGGGAACGCTCGGCCTCGTCCGGGTGCTCGCGCCGCGCAGCCTGGACAGGCTCGGCCCCGGCCGCTGGGACCGTGTGATCGATTTCTGGAATCTGCCCCACCGGTCGCTCCGCATTCTCTATGTGCCGTGCAACGCCGACGACCTCTACCTGGCGATGATGGCTCCGGTCGAGGATCGGGAAGCGACCGCGATCCCGGTGCGCCCGGATATCTGGACGCGCGCCTTTCCCGACCTCGAGCCTGTCATCCGCCAAATATCGGCCGAGGGGCGGTACGACCCCTACGAGACCGGAAAACTCACCCGCTGGTCGTCGGGCCGGGTCGCCGTCGTCGGCGATGCGGCGCACGCCATGGTCCCCTCGCTCGGCCAGGGCGCCGGGCTGGCGATGGCCAACGCGCTGGGCCTCGCGGTCGCCCTCGACGAGACTCCCGACATTCCGGACGCCCTGGCCCACTGGGAGCGCAGGGAGCGGCCGCTCACCGAATACACCCAGGATCTGTCGGCGAAGATCGCCCGCGACCGACTCGAGACCTGTGGTCGGATATGGTCGGAGGATGCGGTCAGGACGGCGCGCAGCCTGCCCACGGGGACCGGACATCCGCCGCGTGTTCCCGACCGGCCTGCCGGTTGCAATGCGGTGCAAAGTGCGGCAGGGCGGTAGACAGGAGGAGGATCGATGCGCCGTTACGACGGTCTCAAGGCGGTTGCGCCCCGGGTCGGCGATGCGCTCGTCGTTGCCAACCTCGCCAACACGGCGACCGAGTGGCGCGCGCTGCGCCCTCACGACGGCAATCTCTACTTCGTCGGCATGGGAATGGTGACTCCGTACGCGCTCGGTCTCGCCCTCGCCCTGCCGCACCGCCGCGTGCTCGCCTTCGACGGCGACGGCGGAATCCTGTTCGAGATGAGTGTCCTCGGCACGCTCGCCCGGTCGGCGCCGCGCAACCTCTGCGTCGTCGTTCTCGACAACGAAGGTTATGTATCGACCGGCCCGTGGAAATCGGTTGCCTCGCTGTCGGCGGATGCGGTCGATATCGCCGGTGTCGCACGCGCTTCGGGCCTTGCGCACGTCTTCGAGGTCCGCACGGTCGAGGCGTTCGAGGCCGAGGTCGCCGCCGGTCTGGAGCGGGAGGACGGACCGACCGTCATCGTTGCCAAGACCAGCGCCGAGCAGGCCTTCGTCGGCACCTCGCCCAGCGACGGCAAGGAAAACAAGTACAGCTTCGTCCGCCACATCGAGGCGTTGGAGGGAAAGGCGATCCTCAAGCCCTCGGCGCGCGAGCACGGCGAACCGCCGAAACCCGATCCCGCGTTCAGTCCGGTGGCGGACGGCGACCCGTTCGGCGAGGTCCTGTTCGACGGTCTGCGCGAGAACCTGGTCGACTTCGTGATCGGTCTGCCGTGCAGCGGGTTTTCGCACACGCTGCAACGCTGCATGGACGATCAGTCGATGCGCTACGTGGGCGTCGCCAACGAAGGAACCGGGATCGGCATCTGCGCCGGTGCGTGGCTCGGCGGCAAAACCCCGGCCGCGGTGATCGAGAATTTCGGCCTCTACGCGGCGACCTACCAGTTGATGCGCGGCCATTACACGTTCGGCATCCCGACCCTGCTGATGACCGAATATCGCGGCGATGCCGGGGAAACCGAGTTCTTCGGCGATTCCGGCGACATGACGGAGCCGCTGCTCCGCGCCGCGCGGATCAACCATCGCGTGGTGCGCAACCTCCGCGACCTCAAGCCGGCGATCCGCGATGCGCTGCGATGGATGAATTTCGGGCTCAGACCCTACGCTGTTCTGCCTTCCTTCGACCTCACGCGGCCCATGCCGCCCTGATCCGGAGCCGCTGCCAATGATATTCGAAAGTCGCCGCTACACTTTGCAGCCCCGCCGGATGGAGGACTTCGTCGCCCTGCAGCACCGCCGGGGGTTCGGCGGCCCCTGCGCCGGGTTCCTCTCCCGCCTGATCGGCTATTTCGAGACCGTCACCGGCACGCCGGAGCAGGTCGTCCACCTCTACCGCTACGACAGTTTCGAGGACTGGATCGAGAAGCTGCACGGGCTCTACGACGTGCCGGAAATCGCCTTCTACTTCACCGAAGCGCGGGCGATGATCGATCGTCAGGAAGCCGATTTCTTCCAGCCCGCGCCGCTCGCCGGGCTGTGCCCCCTGTGGCACGGCGATGCCGACTGGTTGCCCGGCCCGGGACAGGAGCGCTGGGATCTCCGGTCGATGCCGGGCCTGGTGGTGGAGGAAACGCTGGAGGCGCTCAGGCCCGGCGGGCTCCTCGCCTATTGGCAGGCGATGACCGATAGCGGTCTGGAGGCCACGGCGCCGCTCCGCGAGAACACTCTCGCCACGTGGTCGTCGATGACCGGCCGGCTCCATGTCATCGCTTCCTACCGCGTGTTTGCGTCGGTTGCCGAACGCGACGAACGCCGGCGCGAGGCGAACCTGGGCGCGGCGATGGCCGCGTTCAACGAGGCGCTGAGGCCGATCCTGCGCGAACGGACGACGACGCTGCTCCGCCCGGTGGCGGTGCCGCAGATGAGTCCGTTGTTCCGCCACCCGTAGCCGCCCGGGTGGATCAGAGCATCGTTCGCGGCAGCCAGAGAACGATTCCGGGGAAGGCCAGCAGGACTGCGACTGTCACCACGTCGGCGACGAAAAACGGCCCGATGCCGCGGAAGACATCCTGGAGCGGGATGGCGAGCGAGCGCCCGTCGGCATCGCGCAGTTCGCGCGAGACGCCGGCGACGACAAAGCAATTGAGGCCGATCGGCGGGGTGATCAGACAGATCTCCGCCATCTTGACGACGATGATACCGAACCAGATGGGGTCGTAGCCGAGCGCGATCACGGCCGGGAATACGACCGGCAGGGTCAGCACCAGCATCCCGATCGCGTCCATGAACATGCCGAGCACGGCATAGGCGAGAAGGATGCAGATCATGATCAGGATCGGCGGCATGTCGAGCGTGACCACCCAGTCGGCGAACGCGCCCGGCAGGCCGGCGAAGCCGAGAAACCGCACGAACAGGAAGACGCCCCAGATCAGCGTGAAGATCATCACGGTGAGCCGGGCGGTCTCCATCAGGGCCTCGTGAAGCCGTCCACCCATCTCGCGGAGGGCGCGTTCGCGGTAGGCCCGGAGCGCGTAGAAGCAGAACACCACCATCGCGCCGAGCGCGCCGGCCTCCGTCGGCGTCGCGGCGCCCGTGTAGAGCGCGCCGAAGATGACGCCGACGACGATGAAGATAGGCAGCGTGCCGGGCAGGCTGGCGAACCGCTGCCGCCAGGTAAACCCGGTGATGGACTGGCCGAGATCGGGGCGGAGACGGCACATGCCGACGATCAGCCCGGCGTAGATAAGCGCCGAAACGATCCCCGGGAGGAAGCCGGCGAGCAGCAGCCGCCCCACCGATTCCTCTACGATGATGGCGTAGACGACGAGGATGGCCGACGGCGGGATCAGCGAGGCGAGAGTCCCGCCCGCCGCGATCACGCCCGATGTCAGCCGCCGGTCGTAGGCGTTGCGCAGCATGTCCGGAATGGCGACCCGCGAGAAGACGGCGGCGGTGGCGGTCGAGGCGCCGGACACCGCCGCGAAACCGGCGGTCGCGAAGACGGTGGCCACCGCGAGCCCTCCGGGGACCCAACCCACCCAGCGCCGGGCCGCCTCGAACAGGCGCGATGTGAGGCCTGCATAGAAGGCGAGGAACCCGATTAGGATGAACAGCGGCAGGACGGACAGCGGGTAGGTGACGGTCTTCGAGTGCGGGATGGTCCCGGCGATCGCCCCGGCAATATCCCAATTTCTGAGCGCGACAAGACCGAGAAAACCGGTCAGCGCCGCCGCGACGAAGACTCGGACGCCGATGAACACCAACGCGACGAGCAGGCCCACGCCGATAATGCCGATGGTGAAATCGTCGAGACCGAACATCGCTATCCGTCCCGGCGTCCGGCCGCTGCGCCGGACCCTTCGGCGATCCCTTCCCCGGCATGGCGGATTTCCTCCGCCGCGGTCTGCTCGACGCCCCTGAGAAGCGGCACCGCGACCGGTTCCCGGTTCGGATGGACGGCCAGGCGCAGATAGCCGGCCAGTTGCAGCCAGAGGCGGATCAGCAGGACGGAAAGCGCCACCGGGACGACGAGCTTGGCCGGCCAGGTGACGATCTCGATGTCGATCGTCGAATCCCCGAAATCGAAGGCGCGCTCGAAATGGCGGTAGGCGTAGGGGATGAGCACGGCGACGATAAAGATGGCGAGCGCCGTGCCTGCGGCCTCGCCGATCCACATCGCGCGGCCCCTGAGACGGGCGATCACGAGCTCCATCCGCACATGGCCGCCGACGCGCTGGACGAACGAGATGGCGAGCACCGCGAACCCCACCATCGACACCTCGACGATGTCGATATAGCCGAAGATGGGCGCGCGGAAGACGGTCCTCAGAACGATCTGGGCGACGCCGAGCAGCATCAGCACGAAGATCAGGATACCGGCCAGCAGGTTGAGCCGGCTCTCGACCCATCCGAGCCAGCGGTCGGCCCGCGCGAGGCCGCGGCCGAAGCCGTCGCTCATGGACAAGCGTGCATCATCTCGGGGCCTCCCGGCGCTCCCGGACGCTGCGGACAGCGCCCGGGAACGACAGGACCGCAGTCGCGGCGGGGGCGGCCTAGTAGGTCCGCCCGACCGCCTTGAAGATCGTCTCGATCACCCCGCGGGCATCGAACTTGCCCTGATTTTCCTTGATCCAGGCCTCGATCACCGGCTTGCCCGCGGCGGCGCGGAATTTGTCGAGCTCGGCTTCGGAGTAGCGGACCTCCTTCAGCTTCGCCTTGAGCATCGGCAGGTTCTTCTTGTCGATCGAGATATAGGCCTGAATCTGGGTTGCGATCACGTCTTCCTTCACATCGTCCAGCAGTTTCTTGTACTGGGCGGGAAGGCCGTTGTAGGCGTTGATCGAGAACGCCAGCGGGCAGTCGGAGGTCCCGGGCGACAGGTTGGCCGTGTACCACTCCGAGACCTCATGGATCTTGTAGGCGACGTGGCTGTAGGTGAACGGGAAGGAGGCCGCATCCATCGTCCCCTGCTGCACGCCGGTATAGACCTCGGTCGCGGTCGAACTGGTCGGCGTGGCGCCCAGCACCTTCATCGCCCGGCCGACGCCGCCCCCGGCCCGCACGGTGAGCCCCTTCCAGTCGGCGAGCGTCGCGGGCGGTTTGCCGCGGCCGAGAAACTCGTACTGCGGAAGGTACGAGGACACGTAGGTCATCGCGTTCCACTGGGAGAGTTCCTTCTTGACCGCCGGGTGCGCGTAGACCGCATCGCGGATCTTGCGGTTGTTGCCCCAGTCGCTCATCGGCAGGAACGGCATGGTGAGCGACATCAGGGCGGGGTTCTTTTTCGGATGGTAGAAATTGCAGAACATCGCCGCCTGGAACGCATCCGCCGAAAGGCCGTCGAGGTTCTCGCGCGATTTCGACAGCGCGCCGCCGTAGTGGAGCACGATGTTCCAGTTGCCGCCGGTCTTCTCCCGGACGAGTTGGGAAAGTCTTTCGACGCCTGCCGTGAACGCCCGTTTCTTACCCCAGAGCGAGACATCCCATTTGAGCTTGGGTCCGTGGACCTCCGCCGCCTGCGCTCCGGCCGCGGTCAGGCTGAACGCGGCGAGAAACGCCAGTCCCGTTGTACCGATCCTCTTCATTCCCAGGTTCTCCCCTTGCGCCGCCCTCGCGCGGCGTTCTGTCCCGCGGGTCCGGCCCCGATCCCGCCTCACGGAGCGATTCTAGAGTGTTTCGGCGTTGAGTCGAACCGGCCCCTGCCCCGTTATTCGCGCCCCCAGGGTATTCGCCCGACCGCTACATCGGACGCAGCACCGGCATGACATGCGCTGCGAAAAGTTCGACCGAACGGTCCGTCTCCGCGAGGGTGAGATCGCCGAACGCCATCTGGCCCACCATGTAGTTCGCCTCCGCCACCGCCATCCGGTCGGCGACGAAGGCGGTAACGGTTTCGGGGCATCCGGCGACCGCGCGGCCCTGCGCCGCCATCTGGTCGAAGGTGGGCGGCCGTTGGTGCTTCGGCGGCGGGGTGTCATGCCGGACGAAGAGGAAATTGAAGCTCTCGTACCAGACCGGGTAGGCGCGCCGGGCGGCGGCAAGCGCCGCGGCGTCGGTCTCGCCCACGACCACGAACATTCCGAGGCCGACCAGGCCCGGCGTGCTTTCGGCACCGTGCTCCCGGGCCCAGGCCGCGCGGTAGCTGCGGGCGAACGCGCTGGTCTCTTCCGCGGTGTCGAGGCTCACGATATGGCTTCCCATCCTTGCCGCGCGCGCCGCGCTCTCGGTCGCATGGACGCCGTACCACAACGGCGGATGGGGTTTCTGGTAAGGGGTTACCAGGAGAGGCACGTCGTCGAAGCTGGCATACGTTCCCGCATGGTCGAGCCGGCCGGCGGCAAGCCCGTTTATGATGATGTCGAGATACTCGCGGTAGACGGCCTCCGCCTCCGCATGGTCAATGCCGAAATAGGCCGCCTCGATGGGCGATGCGCCGCGGCCGAAGCCGATTTCGAGCCGCCCGCGGCTCATCTGGTCCAGCATGCAGATTTCCTGCACCAGCCGCAGCGGGTGGTAGAGCGGCAGCGCGAAGACGAGCGGGCCGAATCGCAGGGTGCGGGTCTGCGCCGCCACCGCGCTGAGGAACAGGTTGGGCGAGGGCGCCATGCCGAGCGGCGTCGAGTGATGCTCGGCGATGTGATAGCTGCGGAAGCCTGCCCGCTCGAACCGGCGGACCAGCGCCAGCCGATCGGCGTAGTATACATCGAGCGGATGCCCGGTCGCATCGAGGTGGTCGAAAATGCCGAATTCCACGCGGCCGCCTCCCCGGCTCCGCCCCCAAGCAGCGGATTGTTGCAGGCGGCCGCGCAACCATCAATCATGGCTGCCGCGTCGTCATGACGCGTCTACCCTCTTTGCGTGAAACGGACCCCCGACATGGCCGACTACGATCCCAGGACACATTCGCTCATCACCTTTCACGACCGCGTGGCCGCATTCGGCGACGGTTCCGACACGCCGCGCGCCTTTCTCGAACGCTGTATGGAGGCGATCGAGGCGCGCGAGGATGAGATCATGGCCTGGGCCTATCTCGATCCGGCGGGCGCTCGTGCGGCGGCCGATGCGGCGGGCGCGCGCTACCGGGCCGGAACGCCGCTGTCGCCGATCGACGGGCTGCCGGTCGGCATCAAGGACCTGATCGAGACCGTCGATATGCCGACCGAGTACGGCTCGACGCTGTACGCCGGACACCGCCCGAAGCAGGACGCCGCCGTGGTGCTCGCGCTGCGCGAGGGCGGCGCCGTGCCGATCGGCAAGACGGTGACCGTGACCTTCGGCGGCGGCGACCCCGCGCGGACGCGAAATCCGCACGATACGCGCCGCACCCCGGGCGGTTCGTCGAGCGGCTCCGCCGCCGCGGTGGGCGCGCCCACCGTGCCCGCGGCGATCGGCACCCACGCGCGCGGTTCCACCATCCGCCCCGCCAGCTTCTGCGGCGTCTACGCCCTCAAGCCGACCTACGGCGCGATCAACCGGCAGGGGGTGTTTTCCGCCGCCGACAGCATGGACCATCTGGGGACCTTCGCGGGGTCCCTGCGCGATGTCTGGACGATCGCCCGCCACATGGCGCGCCTCGCCGGAGGCGATCCCGGCCATCCCGGCCTCTACGGCGGCGCCCTGCCGCCCGCCCCGCGCAGGCCCATGCGTCTGGTCCGGCTGGAGATGGCGGGCTGGGCGCAAACCGACGATGCGACCAGGGAGGCTTTCGAGCAGGTCGTTCGGTCGCTCGCGGCGGCGGGGGTCGAGATCTTCGGCCGCGGCGATGATCCGACGATCGCCGAATACGAGGCGCGCCTGGTGGAAATTCCCGGACTCTGGCGCGACCTTTACCGCTTCGAGATGCGTTGGCCGATGCTGCAATACGTGGCCCTCTATCCCGACGACGTACCGCCGAGGCTCAAGCGCGGGCTGGAGGAGGGCGCCGGCCTCACCCAGGAGACCTACCGCGCGGCCCTCGTCCGGCGCGCCCATGTCAGGGCCTTGCACCGCGAACTCGCCAACCGGGTGGACGGGTTCGTTACCCTGGCCTCGCCGGGCCCCGGCCCGATCGGCATGGACCAGGGCAGCGCCGTATTCAACGAGCCGTCCTCGGTGCTCGGCGCTCCGGCGCTCTCGCTGCCGCTGATGGCGGTGGACGGCGCGCCGGTCGGATTGCAGTTGCTGGGCCAGATCGGCGGCGACGAGGCGCTCGCCGCCTGCGGCCTGTGGGTGGCCGAACACGTGCTCGGCAAGCCGGCCTGACCGGAGCTTGCGGGAACCCGGACCGCCGGCCGCAAACCCGCAGGCGGATCAGGAGATTGTCTGCGCGACCTCGGCGCGCCACTCCTCGACCGGACGGAACGACTCCTCGGCGCCGAACCGCGCCTTCGTCGTCTCGTTGATCTGCTCGTCCGAGAGGGAGAAATCCAGCACTTCGCGCTGGGGCTGCTGGACATACCAGGGTGTGTCCATGAACACCTCCAGCCGGTTGTCCTCGGGATCGCGGAAGTAGATCGACCATGCGTTGCCGTGGTCGGTCGGATCCATGCCCTCCACCCCCTCCGCCGTCAGCGCATCGTAATAGACCCGGAGATCGGCGAGCGAGGCGACCTTGAACGAGATCTGGTTGATGGTGTTGTAGGATTCCGGCGGTCGGCCGGTGATGAAGACGATCTGGTGGTGGTGCCCGGAGTTGCGGCTCAGGAACGCCATCCGGTTCTCGCCGAGCGGGCCGCCGTCGGTAACCGTGAAGCCGAGAACCCGGCCGTAGAAATCGGTCATCCTGTCGATGTCCGTCACGTAGACCCCGATATGGCCCATTTCGAATGCGGGGGCATTCGTCATTCCGATTTCCTCCTCTTCGCGCCCGGCTCCATCTTCTCCCGACCGCCGGTGTTCGCCTAGAAAAAAGCGATGGTGCGCATCTCGATACTCTCGCGCTCCGGAGCGCCCGGCTGGGTGTTGGGGTCGACGAAGGCGGTGTGGGCGGTGAACCGCGCGCGGCCGTCCTTCTCCGAGTCGTAGACCTTGAAGACCAGCGCCTCGTCGCGGTTCATGTGCGGGAAATAGTACCACCGGTGGCCGGGAGCGTGCGAAATCTGGTAGGTCTCGCCCACCCGGTCCGGGTAACGCCGCTCCGATGCGACAAGGTTCTCCGGCGCGAGGCTCCTCGCATCGGCGATGGCGAGCGGATGGGATTCGATCGGCCGGTTGATGGCGCGCCACACCTGGACGATCGCGAAGCGCCTCCCGAGCAGTTCTTCAGCCTCGTCCGGCAGCAGGTCGCGCACGCGCTGCGGCCCCGACCATTCGGTGTAGTCGTTGTGGACCTGGGTGACCGGCTCGCGCACCTTGCGCGCCTCGCGCGTGGCTTCGCTGCCCGAGCGCAGCGTGTGGTCGAAGATCAGAACCCGCCGCGCGCCGGTCTGCTTCCGGATCAACGCCTCGACCTCGGGATAGTAGGTGGAGGCCAGGTGTTCCGGATTGAAAAAGTCTTCCGTCTCCGTCTCGTGGTCGACGAAGACGAACCCGGTCTCGTCGAGCGAGAAAGTGTCGCGGAGAGGCCGGCCGTTGCGGATGGTCATTTCGCGCGTTTCGTAGGTGCCGCTGCGGACACGGGCCATGTTGCCCGCCTCCATGGTCCGGTTGACCGGCTTCTCGCCGGTATCGACCACGTAGGTCAGCGCGGCGGTTACGCTGTCGATTGCGGCAGTCTCCACCATTGCACACTACTCCCTGTGTCCGCGGTTCGCCCCTTGCGCAAGACGACATAGGACGCCCCGCCGGGGCCGGCAACCGCCGGCATGCGCCGCGTGGCCACTTCCCGGCGTTTCCGTCATGACAGGGGAGGCTGCTGTCCGGTCGTCGGATGCGCCGCCTCGTAGGCCCTGGCGGCGCGCAGCACCGTCGCCTCGCCGTGGTACTGGCCGACGATTTGCAGACCGACCGGAAGGCCCGCCGCGGTGAAACCGCAGGGTATAGAGATCGCCGGCTGGCCGGTCAGGTTGAACGGGAAGGTAAAGGGCGACCATTCCATCCAGTTCTCCTGGTCGTATCCGTCGGGCGACAACCGTCCGGCCTCGAAGGGCGGCACCGCCAGGGTCGGCGTCAGGAGGACATCGAAGGTTTCGAGGAACTGCTTTGCGGCGCGGGAGAACACGACGCGGCTCTCGACGGCCTCCATGTATTCGGTGCGTCCGATGGCGCGCGCCTTCTCGAGCACCGGGAGGATGCCGGGGTCGATCAGCGCGCGCTGTTCCGGGGCCAGATTCCTGAGTGCGTGGGCGATGCCGGCGAAGAAGTGGACCTCGAAGCAGGCGCTCGGGTTGCCGAACGGCGCCTCCACCAGTTCGACTTCGGCGCCGAGATGTTCGAACGCCGCCGCAGCTCCGGCAACGAGGCCCGCGACCTCCGGATCGACGCGGCCGTATCCCAGGGCCGGGCTGAAGGCGATGCGCAACCCGTCCACCCCGTCGTCGATCCCTGCGCCGAAATCGCGCCCGTCCCAGGGCAAGCCCGCCGGATCGCGCGCATCGGGCTGCGCCAGCACGTTCAGCATCATCGCCGTATCCGCGACCGTTCGCGTCATCGGACCGATGTGGCTGAGCGAACCGGCGGCGCTCAGCGGATAGTTGGCGATGCGGCCGTGCGAGGCCTTGAGCGCGACCAGACCGCAGAAACTGCCCGGAATGCGGACCGACCCGCCCGCATCGGTGCCGATGGCGGCATTGCCGATACCGGCGGCGAGCGCGGCGGCGGATCCGCCGCTCGATCCGCCCGGAGTCATCGCGGGATCCCACGGATTGTGGGTCACCCCGGTCAACGGGCAGTCGGTGACACCCTTCCAGCCGAACTCCGGCATGGTGGTCTTGCCGATGACGATGGCGCCCGCCTCCCGCACGCGCGCCACCGCGGGCGAATCCTCGGCGTCCGGCGTGTCCGGATCGGACAGCCTCGATCCCCTGAGCGTCGCCCAGCCGGTGGCGAGGAGAGCGTCCTTCACCGTGACCGGCACACCGTCGAGGGGCCCGGCCGGCGCCCCTCTCATCCAACGCCGTTCCGCCTCCAGCGCCGCTGCAAACGCCGCGTCCTCGTCGAGCAGATGGCAGAACGCGTTGAGAGTCGCCTCGTGGCGGTCGATGCGCCGGTAGGCTGTCCGCACCGCGTCTGTCGGGGAGATTTCCCCGGACTCGAACGACGCGACCAGGTCGGTCAGCGCCATAAAGGCGGTCGTCTCGCTCATCGAAGCCTCGCATCGGCCGGTTGTCCCTGGGCCTTCGTCACCGGGACCATTCCCCGGGGGTCCGGTTGACTCGACTACCGGCGGACGGGAAGATCACCGGCATGCAGATGGAATTATTGCGTGAATCTCACAGCCCGCAAGGCGCGTTCCGTTCGTTACAGCCAAGGAGGCGAGCATGAATCCGGCGAGAATCGTATTCGGCGGCGTAATCCTTTCCCTCGCGCTTTCCGCCATTCCGGCGGCGGCGGCCAGCGTTTCGTGGAAATCGATCACCGCCTTTCCGCGCAAGCACCCGTTCAACGCACCGCTGCACGAGTTCTCCAAGAAAGCGGCGCAGTACTCGAACAACGAGATCAGTATCCGCTACATCGGCGGGCCCGACGTCACGCCGGTCCCGGAGCAGATGAAAGGCATCTCGCGCGGGGTCATCGACGTCTATTACGGGCCGATGTCCTATTTCCTCGGCGAGATACCGGAAATCCAGGCGTTCAACGGCTCCAACCTGCATGCCATGGAAGTCCGCTCGACCGGCGGGTTGGCGCTGATGAACCAGGCGGTTCGCAAGCGTCTCAACGCGGAACTGCTGGGCTATTACGGATCGGGCTACACGTTCTACGTCTATCTGACCGAAAAACCGAAGTTCGGTGCGGACGGCGCGCCCGATTTCAACGGCATGAAAATCCGCGGCGTTGCGATCTATCGCGAATTCCTCAAGCGGTTCGGCGGCAGCGCGGTTCCGATGCACGTGGCCGAGATGTATTCCGGCCTCGAACGCGGCATCGTCAAGGGCGCGGCGTGGATCGGCCCGGGGGTGACCAATTTCGGCTGGGACAAGTTCCTCAAGTACCGGATCACGCCGGCTTACTGGCAGGGCGACATCATCATCGCCAGCAACAAGGACAAGTGGGACAAGCTGTCGACCGCACATAAGCGCGCGGTCACCCGCGCGGCGATCGAATCCGAGATCTGGGGGCACAGCCTGTTCGCGAAGATGAGCGCCGACGAGAAGGTCAAGCTCAAGAAGCGCGGAATGGTCGACATCGACCTGAAGGGCAAGGCAGCCGATATCTATCTCGACGCGGCCTACGAGATCGGCGTGTGGCAGGCGCTGGCCAAGAACAAGATCCCGGCGGCGCTGATCGAGGAGTTCAAGACCAAGCTGTACCGCAAATAGCGGCGCTTGCAGCCCGTACCCGGCGCGCGGCGTCATGCACGGCCTCGCGCGGGCCTACGATGCGGTGATCGCGGGGCTGGCCGTGCTCGGCGGCCTCGTGCTCGCCGCGATCTTTCTCGCCATCGTCTATGACGTGACGGTGCGCACGGTCGGCATCCCCTCGCCGCTGTGGACCGTGACGCTCGCCGAGTACGGGCTTCTCCACTCGACCCTGTACGCGACGCCCTGGGTGCTGCGGCGCAAGAGCCACGTCTTCATCACCATTTTCATCGGCCGGCTCAGGGGGGCGCCGCGGCTCTGGCTCGAGCGCGCGGTCTATGTCGCCGGGATCGCGATCTGTCTCCTGCTGGCCTATTACTCGCTGACCGTCGTGATCGCGGAGTACATCCGCGGTTTCGAGGACATCCGCTCGTTCGCCATGCCGGGCTGGATCGTCACCGCGCCGGTGCCGCTCGCATTCTTCCTTCTGGCGACCGAGTTCACCCGTTTCCTCCTGGGACCGGACTCGATGCTGGCCGGCGACCGGGCAGGCGCCGAAGGCCTCTGAGATGGAGTGGTACACCGCGGGCATCCTGATGCTCGGACTGGTGGTCGGGCTGATGGCGCTCTCCATCCCGGTCGCCTTCGCCTTCCTGATCGCCAACGTCGTCGGTGCGGTGGTGTTCATGGGCGGCGTCGCCGGCATCGAACAGCTCATCAACAACGCGACCCGGTCGATCTCCAACTTCCTGCTGATCCCGGTGCCGCTGTTCATCCTGATGGGCGAGCTGTTCTTCCATTGCGGTATTGCCGAACGCATCTTCTCGACCCTCGACCGCGTGTTCGGGCGGGTGCCGGGCCGGCTGTCCTATATGGCGGTCGCGGGAGGAACCATCTTCGCGGCGCTCTCGGGGTCGAGCATCTCGACGACGGCGATGATGGGTTCCTCGATGGTGCCCGAGATGACGCGCCGGGGCTACAAGAAGCACATGTCGATGGGGCCGATCCTGGGCTCCGGCAGCCTCGCCATCCTGATCCCCCCGTCGGCGCTCGTCGTCCTGCTCGGCAGTCTCATGGGCGCGCTGACGACGGTCGATATCGGCCGTCTGCTGATCGGCGGCATCGTGCCGGGGTTGATCCTCGCCAGTTTCTACGCTGTCCTGATCTTCGTGCAGGTCCGCTTCGATCCCGATGCGGCGCCTCGATACGACGTGGAGCCCGCCGATATCGGCACCCGGATCCTGCTCGCCGCGATCAATATCCTGCCGCTCGGCCTCGTCTTCTTTTGCGTTGTCGGGCTGATCCTGATCGGCGTCGCCACGCCGTCCGAGGCCGCCGCCTTCGGCGTCGTCGGGGTGTTGGTGCTGGCCGCTGCGTTCCGCGTCCTGAGCTGGCGGGTGATCCGCAAGTCGATCGAGGGGACTCTGGTGGTCACCACCATGGTCTTCATGATCCTGATGGCGTCCTCGACCTTCAGCCAGATCATGGCCTTCTCGGGCGCAAGCGCGGGGATCGTCGACTGGGTCACCGGGTTCGAAATGCCGCGGCTGGCGATGCTGCTGTTCATGTTCGCCGTGCTGCTGTTCCTCGGCATGTTCGTCGACCAGATCTCGCAGATGATGCTGACCATCCCGATCTTCGTGCCGCTGGCGATCTCGCTCGGCTTCGACCCAGTGTGGTTCGGCATCATCATCGTTCTGGCGCTCGAGATCTCGACCACGACGCCGCCTTTCGGGCTGCTGCTGTTCGTGATGATGGGGGTCGCGCCGCCGGACACCACGTTCTCGCAGGTGGTCTATGCGGGCCTGCCCTATATCGGCTGCGCCTTCGTCCTGCTGGCGCTCCTGATCGCGGTGCCCGATGTCGTACTGTGGTTGCCGGGCCTGATGGGCTGACAGGACGGAGAGGAGAATCGGGATGGCCGCAAATTCGTTTCGCGAGGCGCTGCAGGAGACGGTCGACCGGCGCCACCAGGCCGGCCACCCGTTGATCGACAAATGGGCGGCGGGCGAGGCGAAACGGGAGACGGTCGCCGGCGCCATCCGCGAGCACTGGTACTGGATCAGCAAGCTGATTCCCACGGCCCTGTTCAATATCTGCGCCAGGGCTCCCGACGATGTCGTCGAGATGGAGATGGAGAACTACCGGGAAGAGACCGATCCCGCCAACCCGCATGTCGAGCTGCTGCTGCGCTTCTGCGAGGCCTGCGGCATGACCCGCGAGCAACTCGCCGGCGGGCGCGGCCTGCCGACCACGGAGTGCTGGCTCAACTGGGAACTGACGACCACAGCGACGCAGCACTGGATCGCCGGCGTGGCCGGGGTGCATATCGCGAGCGAAGCGCAGGAGCCGAGGCTCTTCTCCAGGGTGTTGCCCGCCCTGCGCGAGACCTACGGGTTCACCGAACACGAGCTCGAGTACTGGTGGCTCCATGCCGAGGCCGACATCGAGCATGGCGGCCGGGCGTTCGAGATCCTGGTGAAGCACTGCGATACGCGCGAAAAGCAGGATATGGCGCTGCACTACGCCGGCGAGGGCGCGCGCCTCAAATACATGTTCTGGGACGGCATCAACCTGCACTACGAGACCGGCTACCGTCTGCAGTAGACGGCGGCGGTCAGAGCTTGATCGAGACCGGATAGGTGGCGATCGGCGGAAACAGGACGATCAGGATCAGGACGAACAGCATCGCCAGCGCGAACGGCGCCGCGCCGATGAAGATGTCCTTGAGCGCGATATCGGGACGCGCCAGCGTCGAGTGGACGACATAGACCGCGATTCCGAGCGGCGGGGTCAACAGACCGATCTCCGTGGCGATCACAGTCACGATGCCGAACCACACCAGGTCGATCTCGAAGAATTTGAGCGCCGCCAGGAACAGCGGCACCATGATCAGCATGATCGAGACCGAGTCGATGATCGTGCCGAGGACGATCACCGCCAGGATGTAGAAGGCGAGCATGCCGTAGAAGCCGGCGCCGAGACTGTCGAAGATCGCCGCCATCTCCGACGGCAGACCCGACAGCCCGAGCATCCGGCTGTACATGCTGGCCGAACAGATCAGGAAGAGGAGCGTCGCCGTGATGCTCCCCGATTCCAGAAGCACGTTCCAGAAACTGCGCCAGGTGAGAGCGCGGCGGGCGAGCGCGAAGACCAGGGCCAGCAAGGCGCCGGCGGCGCCCGCCTCGACCGGGGTGAAGACGCCGCCGTAGAGCCCGCCCAACACCAGCAGCACCAGCGAGGTGATCGGCAGCGCCTTGCGCCAGAGGTCGCCCGCGCTGAGGGATGCGTCCCCTTCTTCCTCGGATTTGGCGGCATGGGCGGCTTCGGTGCGCACCGAGCGCGGAAACAGCGTCGCCATGATGAAGATCAGGCCGCAGAAGGCGATCGTCAGCAGGATCGCCGGGGCCGATGCCGGCGATGAACAGGTCGCCGACCGATTCCTCGGCGATCAGCGCGTAGATGATCAGCAGCACGCTCGGCGGAATCAGCATGCCGAGCACCGACGACCCGGCGACGGTGCCGACGGCGAAGCGCCCGAAATAGCCGTGGCGCATCATCTCGGGCACCGCGACCTTGGAAAAGACCGATGCGGAAGCCACCGAGGCGCCGGTGATCGACGCGAAGATCGCGTTGGCGACGACCGTCGCCATACCGAGCCCGCCGCGCACCTTGCGGAGCATGATCTGGCCGATGTCGTAGGCATCCCGCCCCATGCCCGCCGCGGCGACGAGGAATCCCATCAGGACGAAGAGCGGGATGACCGCGAAGACGAAATTGTTCACTGTCTTCTCGGCGGCAACCAGAAGCAGGTTGAGGGCGATCACGACATTGCCCTTGATCACCCAGGTGCCGACGAAAGAAATCAGCGCCAGGGTGACCGAGATGTGCATGCCGAAATAGATCAGCAGCAGCATCGCGAACACCGATACCAGGGCGATTTCGAACGCTTCCATGCGCGGCGCCTAACGCGTCCCTTCCGGACGCAGCATGGCCTGCGCGCTGCCCGCGGCGAGCGCCAGAAACTGGAGCCCCGTCAGGGCGCAGCCGAGAAACACGATCAGGAGCCTGGGCCAGTCGGGGAAGGCGAAGACGCCGATGACCCCGACATAGAAATCGAGTTCGTAGGCCTTGATCCATTTCGGCCAGGCGCCCTTCATGATCGCTCCCATGAGGGCCGCTCCGGCGATGTAGAACACCGCCGAGAGTCCGTGGCCCACGCGCGGATAGCCGGCGATCAGGCGGTTCAACACACTGTCCGACCGCGTCATGCTGCCCGAGCGCAGGGTGTAGGCGAGCTGGAGATAGAGGACGGCGACCACCGACATGGTGACCAGCTCGGTGGCCCCGTTGATCGGCGCGTTGAACAGGAAACGCATCGCGATGTCGGCCGAGATCGTCAGCATCATCACGAAGATCCACGCCGAGCCGAGGCTGTTGCCGGAGACGACGACCGCGCCGAGGATGCGGTCGAAGACGGTCAGCAACGGCGGCATGGGCAGGCCTTTCCCGGCATCGCGCCCTGTTGCCCTACGGCCTCCCGCCGGGGGCGTGCGCGGACGCACCCGGCGGGAGGAGACGGTCTACTCGCGGTCCCAATTGCGGATCACGAGCTGCTTCTTGGCGCGCATGAAGTCCATGTACGCGACCAGCATCTTGGTCCCCGGCAGGCCGGCCTTGTCCTGACGCGCGGCCCGTTGCTTGGCGATGTTGGGGATCGCCGAGGCCCAGGCCTTCCTCTCGGCATTGCCGAGCGCGAGAGTCTCCTGACCGTATTTTTTCTCGCACACGCCGCGACCCCATTTGGCGCCGCCGATCAGCCGGTTGTTGGCGTCGTCGCGCCAGGTCGCCGAGGCTTCCCTGATTGCCGACTGCACCTCGCGCGGGATCTTCGCCCACGAATCCATGTTGGCGGTGAGCAGCGCATTGGCGATGGCGCCGAATCCGACCTCCATCTTGTACTTGGTGAGTTCGCAGAACTTGAACGCCGCCATGGCCTGCTGCCACAGCACGCCGCCGTCGTAGACCCCGGTCTTCAGCGAGTTGTACATCGTCGCGAGACCCTTGATGGTCACCGCGGTCGCGCCGACCGCTGTCACCCAGGGAATGTTCGCGCCGACGGCGCCGATCTTCATGCCCTTGAGCTGCTCGATCTTGGTGACCTTCTCTCGCGTCCAGAGCTCGTACAGGTCGGCAGTGCCGGTAAGGCCCAGGAGCGACTGGTTGAACCGCTGAATCTGCTTCTCCATCGCCGGGAAGCCGGCGTAGAGATGGTTCATCGCGTCAGTCGCGACGTGCACGTCCAGGGTGGAGAACGGTGTGACGTAGTTGACCTGGTACAGCGACAGCTTGGCCTAGTGGAACGGGCCCGGCACGACGCCGAGATCGCCGAGTCCGGTCTGCACCCCATCCAGTTCGCCGCGCACCTTGACGATCTGCCCGCCGAAGCCCTGCACCCAGGAAACCTTGTACTTGCCGGTCTTGGCGAGGATTTCGTCCACCTTCGGGATGAAGGCCTTGATCGCCGCGCCAACGGGCGCGTAGTTGTGGTTGTTCCCCGAAATGATGGTCAGGCGGACTTTTTCCGCCGCCCCCGCCGTCCCGGCGGCGAGCGCCGCGATCGACAGCGCGGCTGCGATGGTACCGGTGCTGCGCACGAGTTCCTCCCATGTATCTGTCTTTAACGGTGTCTGACCGTTGCGTGCGATCCGGATTTCGATACCACAGCAATTCCGGAGACCGGTCAAGCAGCAGGCGTCGGTATCCGTGCGGCGCCGGCGGGTTGTTCCATAGGGCGGGGCGCCCCGCTATGATCCCGTGCCGAACTGAGATCACTGACGGGAGCGGAAGAATGCGTTGGATTCAAACAGGGTTGGGTATGTTCGCGGCGGCCGCGCTGGCGGGCTCGCTCGCGGGACCGGCGGCGGCGCAGACGGTCGGCATCGGCGCGACCAAGGCGGGTGCGGTCTCGCAGATCACGGCGACCATCTCCAAGGCGGTCTCCGAACACGCCGGCGGCCTGCAGATGCGCCGGCAGACGATGGGCGGGACGCAGCAATACATTCCGGTGGTCAACGCCGGCGAACTCGAGTTCGGGATCTCCAACATCCCGCAATATTCGATGGCCTTCACCGGCACCGGGCTGTCGAAGGGCAACACGTATAACAACCTGCGCCTCGTCTCGACGATCATGAAGTTCACCGTGAGCCCTGTGGTTTCCAAGAAATCCGGCATCACCTCGATCGACCAGCTCAAGGGGACGCGCACGCCGGTCGGCTTCAAGGCGGCACCGCTGTTCGTGCACATCGTCAACGGCACGCTGGCAACGCGGGGGATGACGCCCGCCGACATCAGCAAGCCCGTGCCGCAGGTCGGGCTGGTGCAGCACTGGCGCGCCTTCATGGCGGGCAAGATCGACTGGGTGATCGCCGCAGCGGGCTCGGGGTTCGTCAAGCAGATGGACGCCAAGATCGACGGCGGCGTGCGCCACATTTCCTACCCGAACACGCCCGAGGCTCTCGCCGGGATGCACAAGTGGTTCCCCAAAAGCGAATGGAGCCTGGTCAAGCCGGCCAAGGGGCTGACCGCGGTCGTCGAGCCCACCGTGTTCGTGACCTACGACTTCCTGCTGTGGACCCACAAGGGCGTGTCCGACGACATCGTCTACAAGGTCACCAAGGTGATGCACACCCAGGAGAAACAGCTCAAGGAAGGCGGCCCGCTGTGGCGGTCGTTCAGCGCCGACAAGCGGCTCGCCAAGCAGCACGGTTTCCCCTATCACCCGGCTGCGGTGAAGTATTACAAGGAAGTGAAGCTGTGGCCCGCCGGCTAAGACGGCACATGTTGTAACCCGGCGTGATCGCCCGCGCCCTCCGCGGCGCGGGCGTTCGCCGGGCGGCGGCAGGGAATCCCGACATGGCTGAACAACCGCCGGGCGCGGAAGGCGCCCGGCCGCCGGACGGGGCGGCACCGCTCCTCGCCAAGCGCAGCGAAGGCCGCGTCGTCAGGATTTCGACCCATGCGCTGGGTGCCGTCATCACCCTGATTGTCCTGACCTGGGCGATCGAACTCTGGCTCAAGCTCGGTTTCCAGTGGTTCGACGAACAGGCGCTGGCGGCCTGTTTCGGGCTCACCCTCGCCATAATCTTCATCCGCTATCCGCTTGCCGGCGGGCGGGACCGGCCGTCGGTGCCGTGGTACGACGCGGTGTTCGCCGTGCTCGCCGTGGTCGCGTCCTCCTATCTGGTATGGATCTACGGCGACATCGAGACCAACCCGTTCGCCATGCGCGGGACGATGTTCTGGATCAGCGCCGTCCTGATCCCGCTCATGTGGGAGGCGCTGCGGCGCACCGCGGGCTGGAGCCTGACCGCGGTCCTCTCGGTCTTCCTCGTCTATGCATTCGTCGGGCATCTCGTCCCCGGTATGCTCCGGGGCTACGAGCAGGACAGCTACCGGCTGGTCGCCGAGCTCGGCGTCACCAATGTCGCCCTGCTCGGCCTGCCGCTGAAGATCATCGTCCTCACGGTCGTGCTGTTCATCTGGATGGGGCAGCTCCTGCTCCACTCCGGCGCATCCAACTGGTTCACCGACCTTGCCGCCGCCGCGATGGGGCGGTCGCGCGGCGGCTCGGCGAAGATCGCCGTGGTCGCGTCCGGTCTGTTCGGCTCGATCTCGGGCTCCGCGGTATCGAACGTCGCCTCCACCGGGGTGATCACCATCCCGCTGATGCGTCAGGCGGGCTACGACCGGAAGAGCGCCGGCGCAATCGAGGCGGTGGCTTCGACCGGCGGCCAGATCATGCCGCCGATCATGGGCGCGGCCGCTTTCCTGATGGCCGAACTGCTGGAGCTCGAATACACCGAGATCATCCTCGCCGCCCTCCTGCCGTCGATCCTCTACTACCTCGCGGTCTTCGTGCAGGTCGATCTCGAAGCGGCCAAGAACAACATCGCGCCGCTGCCGAAGGAGCGTATTCCACCGATCCTCCGCGTCCTCAGGGAAGGCTGGTTCTTCGCCCTGCCCTACGCGGTGCTGGTCTACGCCCTCTTCACCCTCAACCTGCCGGCCCAGGAGGCGGCGTTCTGGGCGGCGGTTTCGGTGGCCGTCGTCAGCATCGTCTTCGGCTACCGGAAGCACCGGATCACCCCGGCCCAACTCTGGGATTCGATCGCCGGCTGCGGCCGCGCGTCGGCCGACATCGTCGTCATCGGCGCGATGGCCGGCATCATCATCGCCGTGCTCGACCGTACCGGGCTCGGCCAGGCGCTGACGCTCATCCTCGCCGCGGTCGGCGAAGACAGCCTGTTCCTGCTCCTCGCCCTGACCGCCGCCGTCTCCATCCTGCTCGGCATGGGGATGCCGACCTCGGCGATCTATCTCCTGCTGGCGACCATGATTGCGCCGTCGTTGATCAAGCTCGGCATCCACCCGATCGCCGCGCACATGTTCGTGCTCTATTTCGGGCTGATGTCGATGATCACGCCGCCGGTGGCGATTGCCGCTTTCGCGGCGGCTTCGTTATCCGGCGCGAAACCGATGGAGACCGGGATGACGGCGGTGCGGCTCGGCTGGATCGCCTATGTCATTCCCTTTGTCTTCGTGCTGTCGCCGGCGCTGATCGGCCAGGGCACGACACTCGAGATCGTGTCCGCTGGGGCGACCGCCGTCGTCGGCGTCTGGATCGCCTCCTGCGGGTTGATCGGCTACATGTTCTGCCGCCTCGGCGCTTTGGAGCGGCTGCTGACCTTTGCCGCCGGCATCATGCTCCTGTTGCCGGCGCATGCGATTCCCCACGGGCTGTGGATCAACGCGGGCGGGCTCGCGCTCGGCGGGGTTCTGGTCGGCAAGGACTATCTCGCACGCAGGCGGACGGGCCCGGGGTCTGCAGGAGGCGAAACCGCCGCATGACGCTCTACAAATACAACTCCGCCGACAATCACCTCGACCAGCGCTGGATCCCGGCCCGGCTGTGGCAGGACCGGGTCGCCGCGAAATTCCGCGAGGACGCGCCCCGGGTGGTCGAGTACGAGGGCGCGCTGTGCTGGAGCTGGGAGGGCAAGATCGTCCGCGGGCGCGACGGCGGCACTGCGGACGGTCCCGACAACCGCGCCCTCCTGGACCAGTTTTTCGGCCCGTCGGGTGTGCGTATCCCGGACGGCAGTCTGCCGCCGTCGGATCCCGACCTCCTGCTCGAGCACATGGACCACGGCAGTGTCTACGGCTATGTCGGCTTCGGCTCGACGCGCAAGTGGGACATCGACGACCCGGCGCTTCGCCACGAGGTGCACCGCGTCTACAACGACTGGGTGATGGATCTCAACGCCAGGGACCCCGACCGGCTGATGATCCTGCCCATCCTGCCGGTCTTCGACCCCGCCTCGGTGCCGGGGGAGATCCGTCGGCTGGCCGCGAAGGGGTGCAAGGCTGCCGAATTCGTACCCTTCGACGGGCTCCACCCCATGTTCCACGCGTGTTGGGAGCCGGTCTGGCAGGCGTTCGAGGAAACCGGGATGGTGTGCGCCTGCCACATCGGCGGCCATGTGAAGACGACCATC
Organism: Alphaproteobacteria bacterium; assembly: GCA_965200535.1. Taxonomy (GTDB): domain Bacteria; phylum Pseudomonadota; class Alphaproteobacteria; order MPNO01; family MPNO01; genus MPNO01. The sequence continues at coordinate 578,863 of CBDAUF010000001.1, forward strand.
CCCCCGGCCGGCCGCGGCGAGCGGATGGCCTATTTTTCCTGCGCGCCGTTTTCGCTGTCGCGCCCGATGGCCGACATCGTCTACTGCGGCGCGCTCCAGCGCTATCCGGGGCTGAAGCTGCTGTTCGCCGAGTGCCGCGCCGGCTGGGTGCCGTTCCTGGTCTACTGGATGGACCGCCAGGCGGAAGAGCGCCCCGGCCTGTTTCGCGATACCGGACTCGCCGAACTGCCGAGCTTCTACGTCCGCCGGCAAATGCTGGTCACCTTCGAGGAGGATGCGATCGCGGCCCAGGCGATTTCCCACCCCGACAACATCCTTCGCGATGTCCTCGTCTTCGGCGCCGACTACCCGCATCCGCAGGGCACCTGGCCCGATCCGTCGCCGATCTTCCATGCGATGTTCAGGGGGCTCGACCCGGCGTTCCGCCACGAAGTCGTTTACGAGCGCATGCGCCGCTTCTTCGGCCTGGACGGACCGCCGCCCGACCGGGTGGCGACGCCCGCCATGATCGCCGACGACGGCGCCGGCAAGACCCGCACCCACGCAGATTACGAGTAGTTCCGGGCGATCGCCGTTTCGGCCCGGCCCGGCGCGCTCCTATTCGGCCGCCTGTTCCGCCGCGACCGCGGCCGTCCGGCCGCGGGAGGCCAACCGGTCGATTTCCTCGCGATAGATGTCGTCGTCCATGAAACCGATCGGGCCCGGCTGGCCGCTGCCGATCATGATCTGGATCAGCGCGTCCTTGTCTCCCTCGTTGACGAAGCCGTGCGGAATGCCGGCGGGGCAGAGCGCGACCTCGTAGGGGCCGAGCGTGTTGCCCGCCTGGCGCCCGGTCTCGTCCTGAAAGAACACGGTGAGTTCGCCTTCCAGAACGAAAAACGCCTCCTCCACCTCGTGGGTGTGGGCCGAGCCTCCCTGGCCCGGCGGCACGATCAACATCGACAGCGTGAAACCGCCCGCCGGCAAAGCGTGCGGGTCGGTCTTGCCCGAACCGCCGACGCCGATCAGGCGGAACTGCGCCCGGCGCCGGCCCTCGATCCGGGAATCGGCGAACGCGTCCCAATCGGGTTCGAGGTCGCGGTAGCGGACCACCTGCTGCGCCGCCAGGTCGTCTATCGTCGTGTCCCTGTATGCGGCCGGGATCTCGTGCCTGACGCGCTGCATGTTCGTCTCTCCGTCAGCCATAGGTTCAACGGCCGGGATCGTGGCCCAGCCGGCCGGGGCTTGCAAGCCGGCCGATCACGGGGAATCCACCCGCATCTGCGCCTCGACCTCGATGGCGACGCCGAAGGGCATGCCCGCAACGCCGACCGCTGTCCTCGCGTGACGGCCGGCATCGCCGAAGATCTCGATCAGCAGTTCCGAGGCGCCGTTCAGGGTCTCGGCAATCTGGGTGAAGTCGGGGTCGATATTGATGAAGCCGCGCACATTGACGATCTCGCGCACCCGGTCGAGGTCGCCGCCGAGCGCCTTGCGCGCATGGGCGAGCACATTGAGCGCGCTCAGCCTCGCCGCCGCCCGGCCCTCCTCGAGCGAAAACTCGCGCCCGACCTTGCCGACATAGCGGATCTCGCCGTCGAGGCGGGGCACCGCACCCGACACGTACATCCAGTCGCCCGAGATCTTGGCGGTGAGAATCTTCGCCGCCGTGGGCGCTCCCGCCTCCGGCAACTCGATCCCGAGCGCCGCCAGCCGCGCCTCTATCCGCCCCGCCATGCCATCCTCCGCCGTTCCGCTGCCGCGCCGCCCGCCCCGCCGGCGCCCGGGAGCCATTGTGCCAGACCGATGCCGGCCGCGGGCGGGCTTTTTCGCACCGCCCGGCGTCCCTAATATCCGGGGCGCACCGATTACGGCACGACTGGCGAGGCACGATGAGCAACAACATGGGCAGCGAGGTCAAATCCGACCTCGAGATCGCGCGCGCGGCCAGCCTTGCGGAAATCACCGAGATCACCGGTTCGCTCGACATTCCGGACGATGCGGTCTATCGCTTCGGCCCGCACAAGGCGAAGGTCTCGCTCGACTACATCGACACCCTTTCCGACAGGCCGGCCGGCAAGCTGATCCTGGTCACCGGGATGACGCCGACCCCGGCCGGCGAGGGCAAGACGACCACCACTGTCGGGCTTGGCGATGCGCTGAATGCGATCGGCAAGCGGGCTGCGATCTGCCTGCGCGAGCCCAGCCTCGGGCCGTGCTTCGGCGTCAAGGGCGGGGCGGCCGGCGGCGGTTATGCCCAGGTCGTGCCGATGGAGGACATCAACCTCCATTTCACCGGGGATTTCCACGCCATCGGCTCGGCCCACAACCTGCTGGCGGCGCTGCTCGACAACCACATCTACTGGGGCAACGCGCTCGGCATCGACTCCCGGCGGATCGCGTGGCGCCGGGTGGTCGATCTCAACGACCGGGCGCTGCGCTCCATCGTCGGCTCGCTCGGCGGCGTCGCCAACGGCTTCCCGCGCGAGGACGGGTTCGACATCACCGTTGCCTCGGAAGTGATGGCGGTGTTCTGCCTCGCAGAGAGCCTCGCCGACCTCAAGGAGCGCCTCGGCAACATCGTCGTCGCCGAGACCCGGGCCCGGGAACCGGTCTTCGCCCGCGACCTCATGGCGCCCGGTCCGATGACCGCGCTGCTGAAGGAGGCGATCCTGCCCAACATGGTGCAGACGCTCGAGAAGACGCCGGCTTTCGTCCATGGCGGGCCGTTCGCCAACATCGCTCACGGATGCAATTCGGTGACCGCAACGCGGACTGCCCTCAGACTCGCCGATTACACGGTGACCGAGGCGGGGTTCGGCTCCGACCTCGGCGGCGAGAAGTTCATCGACATCAAGTGCCGCAAAGCCGGTCTCGAGCCCGATGCGGTGGTGCTGGTCGCCACGGTGCGCGCGCTCAAGATGCATGGCGGGGTCGCCCGCGACGCGCTCGGCGCGGAGAATGTCGCGGCGGTCCACAAGGGCGTCGCCAATCTCGAGCGCCATATCGAGAACATCCGAGGTTTCGGCGTGCCGGTCGTCGTGGCGCTCAACCACTTCAACGCGGACACCGCCGCCGAGGTCGCGGTGGTGTCCGAGACCTGCGCCGCGCACGGGGTGGAGGCGGTCGACTGCACCCATTGGGGCGAGGGCAGCGCCGGCGCCGTGGCGCTGGCGGAAAAGGTGGTCGCCGCGGCCGAGGCCCCGAACGACGGGTTCCGCCTCCTCTACCCCGACGAGATGCCGCTGTGGGAGAAGATCGAGACCATTGCGCGCCGCATCTATCGGGCCGGTTCCATCAGCGCGCCGGACCGGGTCAGGCGGCAGATCGAGGGCTATCAGAAGGACGGCTACGGCACCCTTCCGGTATGCATGGCCAAGACCCCGCTCAGCTTCTCGGCCGATCCCGCACTCCGCGGTGCGCCGGAGGGCCACGATCTCAATGTGCGCGAGGTGCGGCTGGCAAACGGGGCGGGCTTCGTGATCGCCGTCTGCGGCGACATCATGACCATGCCCGGGCTGCCGCGGGTGCCGGCGGCGAATAACATCACGGTCAACGACCGGGGCGAGATCGAGGGGCTGTTCTGAGCCCATGCCGCGGGGAACGGAGATGACGGCGGACGCCGCGCGCTCCGGTCTGCGACGGCGGACCCTGATCGTATCGGGCCACCGGACCAGCGTCGCGCTCGAGCCCGCGTTCTGGCGGGAGATCTCCGCCATCGCCGGGGCGCGCAACCAGACCGTGGCGGCGTTGATCAGCGAGATCGATGCCGCGCGGCCGGGCAGCCTAGCCTCGGCAATCCGCGTCTACGTCGTCGAGCAGTTGCGCGCCGCCTCCGCGCCTGCGGGATGACCGTGCGGCTCAGTTGCCGAGCCGGCTGAACGCCCATTTGATCGTCGCCGCGCCGTTCGACACGGCGCCGGTGATGACGATCTGCTGGGTGCGCCGAGGCCGGCGGTGGAAGCCGAGATAGACGCTTTCCTGCAGGCCGACGACCCCACCCTCGGCGCGAAACCGCCAGCCTTCCCCGTCGCGCAGCCGGAGCAGCACCGATGCCTCGTTCTGCGCCATCGAAGCGCTGACCGAAGGGTGAAGATGGAAACGGGCTGCGAAACGGTGCTGACGACGGCTCGATATGCTGTCCTCGCCGCGGAGATTCGATCCGCTCGCCGACAGGTAGAGCCGGCGCCGGTGAGCGAGGCCGGGGATCCCGCCATAGGAATCGATCGCCGCGTCGAGCCATAGATTGCCTTCGTCCTCGTGGCGGTCGGCCTCGACGACGCGCGGGCGGGCCGCGATCAGGTCGCCGGGCAGCACGCCGGCCGAGTTGCGGTCGTCGATCGCAACCGTCGAGTGGGCCGCGGTGGCGCGCTGGGCGTAACGCCAGTCCTCGCTCGCGCCCGAATAGGCCCCGCAGTTGACGATCATTCGCTGACGGCCGACGCTCATCTCGAAGCTCAGGGTGCCGGCGTGGGCGTGCTGGTCGAAGCCCGGCGGCGGCACCGGGCCCGCGTCCATCAGCACCAGCGTGCGGTCGGCTTCGAGACGTTGGAAATCCGTATCCTGGGGTGCCTCGTCGATCGGGTCGTCGCACGCCTTGGCCCGGTCGAGCACCAGGTCGATCAGCCAATTCCGTTCCTCGTCGCTGTCGTTGAACAGGGACAACCGGCCATCGCCGTGGCGCATCCGGCGCAGCCCCTCCGCCATCCGGGCGATCGCCGAGTCGACCGGCCGCGGTGGGTCTATCCCGGAATCGTACAGCACCCCGTGCAGTTCGAGCAGGCGCTGAAGTATCCGCAGTTGCCGCAACGGGCTCCGCGCAACATGGGTTCCGTCGGTCGAGACCTGGGCGAAGATCTCGGCGCTCAGCATGTCCAGCCAACGCGGCACATTGCGCGCCTGCGCGGGCAGGCATATCCCGGCGAGGACCAGAGCCGAGAGCACATCGATCCTGTCGACCCCGGAATCCAGCATCCGGGCCACGCGGCTGAGATGTTTTGCGTGCCGGATCAGGCTGCCCAGAAACGGTTTGGCGTCGAGCGGTTCATCGACGGGATAGAGATACTCCGCCGTCATCAGCCAGCTCGTCAGCCGCTCCGCCACGACATCGGGCCGCCAGGTCAGCGGGCGCCAGCGATCTTCCCGCGCGAGCCATTCGGCGACCAGATTCCGACCGTGTTCGCGCGCCGCCTTGCTGCCCACCGCGCGCAGGTCGCGCAGCCAGCCGAACCCGTGCATCTCCGCCGTCCAGGCCGGCGTCGCGTCCTTCGCCCGCCAGGGATTCTCCGGTGCGATCTCCGAACGGCCGGCAAAGACATACTCGTCCCTGAGCATGGCGGAGCCGCGCCGCGCATCGCCGAGCCAGACTTCCCCGGGCGCGTAGTCAAGACCCTGCCCGTACCGCCCGCCAAGCGTGCGCCGGTAGAAAAATCCGTTGAACCAGATGGTCGCCAGGGCGTAGGCAATGCGCCGCGTCGTCATCCGGGCGAGCCGGTGACGCGCCACCTGGAGCCTCTGGCGCGGCCGCTTGCGCACCGGTCGGACGGCGGCCCGGACCGGAACTGCGCCGCCGTCAGGCATCGCCGCGCAGGCGGCGGATATTGTCCGCATACGCCTCTTCGCCGCCGGCAAAGGCCGCGGTGCCGGCCACCAGGATGTCGGCGCCCGCCTCCGACGCGCGCCGCCCTGTCTCCGCGTTGATCCCGCCGTCCACTTCCAGCGCGATGCTCCGTCCGCTCTCGTCGATCATCCGCCGCAGCGCGGCCAGCTTGTCGAGTTGACTGGCGATGAATGACTGGCCGCCGAACCCCGGATTGACGCTCATCACCAGAACGAGATCGACCGCATCGAGCACGGGCGCAACCGCGTCCGCCGAAGTCGACGGGTTGAGCGAGACGCCGGCCTCGCAGCCGTGTTCGCGGATCAGCCCGAGGCTGCGGTGAAGATGCGGCCCGGCTTCCGCATGGACGGTGATGATGTCCGCTCCGGCCGCGGCAAAAGCCGGGATGAAGGGGTCGACCGGCGCGATCATCAGGTGAACATCGAAGGGCAGGTCCGAGTGCGGCTTGAGAGCGCCCACCACGCCGGGGCCGATGGTGATGTTAGGAACGAAGTGGCCGTCCATGACGTCGATGTGGATCAGATCGGCGCCGGCACGGGTAACGGCGCGCAGTTCTGCACCCAGCCTGGCGAAGTCAGCCGAGAGGATCGACGGAGCAATTCTGACGGCGCTGGGCACGCCGACTAGGTAACAGCTTCGCCGCCTCGCCGCAACAGAATAGCCCTAGCGGCCCGCGTTTCGAGCGCCGCCGGGATAGGTTCCCCCTTCGCCGCCTGCCCCCTCGGAGACCGCCGCGCAGGCGGTCTCCGACCGGGACCCGGAGAACACCATCGTCGTTGGAAGGAACGCCCGGGCGCCTGCTCGAGCCGGTCTTCGGGATCGACGATAGCGCGATCGGATCCTGGCCGGCCCGCGCAGCCTGCCGTCATTCGGGATTGCTGCATCGGGGTCGCGTTACGGGAGGGCAGTCCCGCTGCATCGGCGCTCAAGTCGGCAGACATAGAATCCGTCGATCCCGCCCCGGTCGGCCAGATCGCCGGGAAGCGTCCGGATGTCGCCTTCGCTCGTCAGGAACGGCGCGGCGCCATCGATTTCGCCGGCTCCGATCGGCAGGCGGGCGAACCCGGGTGCGGCGGCGAGTAATGCCGCGATCCGCGCCGGACCCTCCTCGACCTGGAGCGAACAGACGGCGTAGACCAGCCGGCCTCCCGGCCGCACCGCCTTCGCCGCGGCGCCGAGCAGCGCATCCTGGAGCACGGCCATGCGCGCCGCGTCGCCCGGCGTCCTGTTGCGGGCAATGTCGGGATGGCGCCGGATCGTTCCGGTGCCGGAGCACGGCGCATCCAGAAGCACAGCATCGAACGGCGCGGCGGGGGTCCAGCGGCGCAGGTCCGCTTCGATCGTCTCCACCCGCAGCCCGAGTCTCGCGAGATTGCCGGCGAGACGCTCGAGCCGGACGCGCGATATGTCGAGCGCCGTGACCTGCGTTCCCGCGGCGGCGAGTTGCGCCGTCTTCCCGCCCGGCGCCGCGCAGAGATCGGCGACGCGAAGGCCGGCGGCATGGCCCGCGAGGCCCGCGAGCAGGGCGCGCGCGGGCAGGGCCGCCGCCGCATCCTGCACCCACCAGCCGCCGGCGCGGTAACCTGGCAGGCTCTCCACCGGCGCTGCCGCGCGGCGCAGGCTTCCGGTCGGCAGCAGCGCCGCGTCGAGCCGGCGCGCCCAGTCCGCCGGCGCCCCGGCCACGGAGATATCGAGGGGTGGTTCGGCCAGATGGGCGGAGGCGATGGCCCGCGCCGCGGCCTCGCCGTAGGCCGCCGCCCAGCTCCGCCACAGCCAGTCGGGCGTGTTGAGCCGGGCGGCGTCCTGGGCCGCGCACAGCGGCCCGGCATCGCGCGCCAGACGGCGCAGGACGGCGTTGGCGAGCGGGCGGTAGCGGCGGGTCTCGCGCGTGTCGAGCAGCGCCACCGCCTCGTTGACCGCGGCGTGGGGCGGCGTGCGCAGGAACACCGCATCGGCGGCGCCCAGCCTCAGCGCGTTCCGCGCCGAGGATGCGCGGCTCGGCAGCGGCCGGTCCATGAAGGCTGCGAGCAGTGCATCGATCTGACCCAGGCGCCGCAGCGTCGTCGCCGTCAGGTGTCGGACCAGCGCCCGGTCGCGCACCTCGAGCGCGGCAAAGCCGGACGACGCACCGAGCGCGTCCTCGAGCCGGCGCCGTGCACCGAGGACGCCGTCGAGGACCGCATGGGCGATTTTGCGCGGGCGCGGTCTTCGCTCCTGTCCCGCGGCGCCCGGTCTGGCCGCTCCGGCGCCGCTCCTCGCCCGCCCCCCGGGCGTCCGGCTCAACCCGGCGCCCCCGTGCTCTCCTCCCCCGCGCGCCAGGCGCGGCGAAAGCGCAGGCGGCAATCGGCGGGGTCCCAGTCGCGCCGGTAGTCCGCCGGAGGCCCCGGGGCGACCCGGACGCAGACGAAGCGGGGCGCCGGCGCGTCCAGGAGAAACCGCGCCGCCCTGTCGAGTCCGGGACGGTCGGCGACGGTCATGGTCGACGGCAGCCCGGCGCCCTCGGCGAGCTTCGCGAGGTCGGTCCGCCGCGCGGTATGGCCGAACTGGCCGCCGGTCTCGCCGTGGCGGCCGTTGTCGATACAGACGATCGAGAGGTTCGCCGGCATCGTCGAGGCGACCGTCGCGAGAGCCCCCGCGTTCATCAGCAACTCGCCGTCGCCGGTGATGACGGCGACCTGTTTGGCGGGCGCGGCGAGCGCCATGCCGAGACCCATGGGGACCGCTCCGCCCATGGCGCCGCCGAAAGCGAACAGGGTGTCCGCCTCGTCGGTCAGCGCCGCCGCATCGCGCGCCGCCCCGGCGAGCCCGGCAACCATCAGATAGGCGGCGGGGTCGGGGAACAGCCGTTCCAGCACCTGCCTGCGGTCGAGCGACAGTTCGGTCATGCGGACGTCCGCCTCAGAACGGCTTGGCGCCGAGGAAGCGCTGCGACAGCACGAGGGCCGCGCCTTGCCCGCCGCGCCAGACCGCATCGATGGCCGCGCGCGCCGCCGGTTCGAGATCCTCCGCCCGCTCCACCCGGTAGCAGACGATGCCCATCGCCTCGAGAACCGGCCCGACCGCCTGCCCCATCGGGTATTGCCACGGGTTCATCTCCCCGTAATCGCCGCGCATGGTGACGATCATCAGCACGGGAAACCGGCCGCCCCGGACCAGCGACAGCATGTTGGGGCAGTTGCCGACGCCGGAGGACTGCATGCAGACCACCGCACGGGCGCCGACGAGATCGGCGCCGGCGGCGAGCGCGATGCCTTCCTGCTCGCTCGACAACAGGACCGCAGTGGTGCCGTTGCCGGTGTCGGCGAGATCGACCAGCGCTCGGTTGCCGGCATCGGGCACGTAGGCGAACAGGCTCACTCCGGCCTCCACCAGGAGGTCGAACACGCACTCCGGCCAACCCGACGGCTGCGGTTCCGCCATCCCGGCGTTCTCGCCCTGCCCTAACGGTTCATCCGCTGTTCGACCAGGTCGTCGACCACCGCCGGGTCGGCGAGCGTCGTCGTGTCGCCCAGTGTGTCGTGCTCGTTGGCGGCGATCTTTCTCAGGATGCGGCGCATGATCTTGCCCGACCGGGTCTTGGGCAGCCCCGGCGCCCACTGGATCAGGTCGGGCGTGGCGATCGGGCCGATTTCCTTGCGCACCCACCGGACGAGCTCCGTGCGCAGCGGGTCGGTCGGCTCCTCGCCGAGCACCAGGGTCACGTAGGCGTAGATCCCCTGGCCCTTGATGTCGTGCGGGTAGCCGACCACCGCGGCCTCGGCCACGCTGGCGTGGGCGACCAGGGCGCTCTCGATCTCCGCCGTGCCCAGCCGGTGGCCGGAGACGTTGAGCACGTCATCGACCCGGCCGGTGATCCAGTAATAGCCGTCCTCGTCCCGGCGGCAGCCGTCGCCCGAGAAATAACGCCCGGGATAGGTGGAGAAATAGGTCTCGACGAAGCGCTTGTGGTCGCGGAACACTGTACGCATCTGCCCCGGCCACGAGGCGGCGAGGCAAAGATTGCCGGTGCAGGCGCCCTCGAGCGGGTTGCCGTCCGCATCCACGACCTCGGGCACGATGCCGAAAAACGGCTGCGTTGCCGAGCCCGGCTTGAGCGGCGTCGCCCCCGGAAGCGGGGTGATCAGGATGCCGCCGGTCTCGGTCTGCCACCAGGTGTCGACGATCGGGCAGCGCCCGTCCCCGACGACGTTGTAGTACCAGAGCCATGCCTCGGGGTTGATCGGCTCGCCGACCGAGCCCAGGAGGCGCAGCGAGGACCGGTCGGTCGCCGTCACCGGGCCGTCGCCCTCGCGCATCAGGGCCCGGATCGCGGTCGGTGCGGTGTAGAAGATGTTGACCCCGTGCTTGTCGCAGACCTGCCAGAAGCGCGACGCATCGGGATAGTTCGGCAGACCCTCGAACATCAGCGTCGTCGCACCGTTGGCGAGCGGGCCGTAGATGATGTAGCTGTGCCCGGTGATCCAGCCGACGTCGGCGGTGCACCAGTAGACCTCGCCGTCGTGGTAGTCGAAGACGTAACGGTGCGTCATCGAGGCGTAGACCATGTAGCCGCCGGTGGTGTGCAGCACCCCCTTGGGTTTGCCGGTCGATCCGGAGGTGTAGAGGATGAACAGCGGATCTTCGGCGCCCATCTCCTCGGCCGGGCAGTCCTCGGATGCGGCGGCCATCGCCTCATGGTACCAGACGTCGCGCGCCCCGTCCCAGTCGACCGCGCCGCCGGTATGGCGCACGACGATGCATTTCTCGATCGACGGGCAGGAGGCCAGCGCCTTGTCGGTATTGCCCTTCAGCGGGATCCTGCGCCCGCCGCGAACGCCCTCGTCGGCGGTCACCACAATGTTCGAATCGCAGTCCTGGATGCGCCCGGCGATGGAATCCGGGGAGAAGCCGCCGAAAATGACGGAATGGACCGCGCCGATCCGGGCGCATGCCAGCACCGCGACGGCGATTTCCGGGATCATCGGCAGGTAGATGGTCACCCGGTCGCCTTTCTTCGCCCCCTGCGCCTTGAGGACATTGGCGAACCTGCAGACCTCGCGGTGCAGTTCGGCATAGGTGATGCGTTTCGAGCGGGCCGGGTCGTCGCCCTCCCAGATGATCGCGGTCTGATCCCCGCGGGCGGACAGGTGCCGGTCGAGACAGTTGGCCGAGGCGTTCAGCGTGCCGTCGTAGTACCAGCGGATATGGACGTCGTCGGGTCCGTAGGATACGTCCCTGATCTCGGTGTAGGGCTTGATCCAGTGGATCCGCTTGCCCTGTTCGCCCCAGAACCCCTCCGGATCCTCGACCGAGCGCCGGTACATCTCGCGATAGCCCGCCTCATCGACATGGGCCTCCCTGGCGATGCTCTCGGCAACCGGAAAAAGCACATTGTCGGTCATAACCGTCACCCCCCGTTCACGGCGCGGAGATTATGTAGGCCAACCCGAAAGGTGACAAGGAACGCGGGCCGGGTGCATCCCCCTATGCCGGTTCCATTTTGGTCCCGGCCGCATCTTCCTCTTCCGGTATCGCGGCCCGTCCCTGCTCCAGCATTTCCTCGAGGCGGTCATGTACGCGGCTCAGCTCGCGTTCCGGATCGGTAAAGTAATCCGTCGACCAGATCCGGAGCAGACGCCATCCGAGTTGCTCGAGGATGATGTGGCGCACACGATCGCGGTCTCTGGCCGAAGGGGAAGAGTGGTAGGTCGCCCCGTCGCACTCGACGCCCGCCAGAAAACGCCCCGGCAGGTCGGGATGGACGATGCCGAGGTCGATGCGGAATTTCGAGATTCCGATCTGGATCTGCACATTCCAGCCGCGCCGGCGCAGGCCCTCGGCAACCGCCGCCTCGAAATCGCTGTCGTATGCATGGAGGCCGCCGACATCGCGGACCGCCTCTCCAAGGGCGACCGGGCCCCGGTCGGCAAAATCGAGATAACGTTTCAGATCCCAGACCGCACGGGCCGAGGTGCGCGTGAGATCGATCATGTCCGCATCGAAGCTGGCGAAGACCACGACCTCGGTTGTTGCGCGGGTAATGGCGACATTCAGCCGCCGCTCGCCGCCATGGCGGTTGAGCGGGCCAAAGTTCATGCTCATGGTTCGTGCGCCGACCTCTGTTGGCCCGTAGCCGATGCTGAGCAGAATGATGTCCCGCTGGTCTCCCTGAACGGTCTCCAGATTTTTCACGAAGGGTTCTTCGGGTTCCTCCGGGCCGGGGCGGAAAAACCGTTCCAAGTCTGGATCGTTTCTCCGCGCGCGGTCGAGCAGATCCTCGATCAGCCTCTGTTGATCCGCATTGAGCGTGACAATCCCCAGAGAGAACTTTGATAATTCGGGATCGCGAAGGCGCCGTGTCACCTCGTCGACGACCGCCTTTGCTTCTATCTCGTTGGTACGCGACCTGCCCTTGGCGTACATGCCGTCGATCCGCCGAAAGGATACGGCGGTCTCGCGCGTGTCCGCGGCGGGGTAGGTGACGAGTTCACCGCCGTAATAGGCATGGTTTGAGAAATGAATCAGGCTTTCATGGCGGCTCCGGTAGTGACCGGTCAGGCGATGGAGCGGTATGCGAGAGGCAAGCGCTTCGTCGAGGATACTTTCCAGATCGCCAAGGTCATCGTCCTCGGCCTCCTCCGCGCCGCGCTCGAAGAAGCGCGTCGGCGGCATCTGCTTCGGATCGCCGACGATGATGCAGTTGTCGCCTCTGGCAATCGCACCGATAGCGTCCGGTACTGTGATCTGGCTTGCCTCGTCGAACACCACGAGATCGAACTGGGCCTGACCGGGAGGCAGGAATTGCGCAACCGACAACGGGCTCATCATCAGACAGGGAGTCAGTTCGGTCAGCGCCGGACCCATCTCGGTCACGAGTTGACGCACCGGCTTGTGTCGCATCTTCTTTTGCAGTTCCCGCGCCAGCACTGCATATCCCGGATTTCCCTTGGCGTTCTCCTTGCCGGGAACGCTACCCGAAAGTCGTGCACGAATTTGCTCGACAGCCAGATCTGTCAGGCGCTTGTCCAGCGTGCGGAAGGTTTCGATCAGATCTTCGTGGCGGGTCGGGAGAAACGCCTGAGTTCGGACCGGCTGTCGATCAGCAGCGGTGCGACCCACCGACAATAGGCTGTTTCCACCTCCTCTACCGCGCGCTCCGGCGAGACCGTGCGGTGCACAAACGTCTCTACCAATGCGTCCAGGCCGACTGCGGACGCCTCGCGCCGCGCTTCCACCCAGGCGCACCAAAGATCGAGCCTTCGTTGCCGCTCGATTATTCCCTCTGCGGCTTCGGCGAGCGCCGGCAGATCGGATGTGTCACCGTCATGCCCTGCGGCTTCCCGAAAGTGTGCAACCGCACCGTCGAACTGCGCCTGCGCGTCGAGCAACGTCCGGGCTGCCTGCGACAGCGGCATGCCGGGCTCCAGCAAATCGCGGCCCTCGCACAGGACGCGTGCCAACGTCGAACGGGTCTCCACCGGATCGCGTCCGCATCCGGCAAGGCGGATCGCAGCCTCGCGTAACTTGCCGCCCGCCTGGAGTGCCTTGTGGATCCTCTCCAGATCGGTTTCGAGGCCGTTCCAGAGAGTGGTCTTCGGCGTTGTCGCCATATGCCGATCCATCGCCTCGCGCCGCTCCACCATTTGGCGCAGTGCGTCAAGATCGGCCTCCGGAGCCGGCGCGGTGCGCTTTTCCAGCCCAAAATGGGCGCGAAGGGCCTTTCTGAGCTTTCCACGCGCCAGCGCCCGCAGCGGCCACATCTTTTCCGCGGCCCGTGTGCGCTGAGCAAGGAAGCTGTCTATCCGGTCGGCATCAATGCGATCATTCGGATAAGCGACGGTGAGGTTCCATCGAATCCGCCAGTATTCGGCAAGTTCTTCCGCTGCACTGCTTGCCGCTGCCATCGTTTCTTTCGCATCGGTCGTCAGCGCAAAGCCGCAGTCAATCGTTGCCAACTCCGGAACCACGTCGGCGACCGCCGCAAACGCCCGCGCCTCGCTCTCCGTTTCACCCACCGCAGAGAGCCCGATCTTGCCCGCGAAATCGTCGCGTGCCTTCCGATAGGCAGTCACGGCTTCGCAAAGCGCAGTCGCGCTTGCGGCGGCCCTCGCCTGCCACACGTTCGACCAGTCGCCGTGATCCACGCCCGCGAAAGCCCGAAAATCCTCGGCTTCCAGCGGGCCCCGCACCAATGCCAGCGCGCGAGCTGTCAGTTTCAGGCCTGCGAATGCTTCGGGCGTCGGGGCATGGCCGGCCGCCAGATAGCATGGCCAACCGAGATCCAGGCGGTGGACATCGCCGTAACGCGCGGCGCGGCCGATTGCGGTGCGCGGGCTGATCCCGGCCGGCCCCGGCTTGTGCAACGCTTCGACCAGGCCGTTGAGGGCGCTTCGGGCGTCGGCCAGTCGAGCGGCGGTGTCGTCCCATTCGGCGCGCGATTTCCTGATACGTTCGTCTCAAGCTACACCCAGCTGTTCGATGACAGCGCGCTTGTTCGCTTTCGCCGAATGCAGTTCCAGGCAGAAGTCGCCAAGCCCGCGTTCCCGAAGCCGCCGATAGACCACTTCGAGCGCTGCCATCTTTTCCGAAACGAAGAGCACCCGCCGGCCGACGCCGATATTGTGGGCGATGATGTTGCCGATTGTTTCGGACTTGCCCGTGCCGGGCGGACCCTCCAGAACGAAATCACCGCTGTTCTCCGAAGCGTGGATCGCCACGATCTGGGAACTGTCGGCGTTCAGCGGAACCAGCAGATCCCTGGGATCGATGCGCCGGTCGATCTCGTCGGTCGGCAGGAACGCCGATCCGCGCTCATAGGGTTCGCGCGGGCTGTCGATCATGTGACGGACGAAAGGGCTCTTCTTGAGTACATCCGTTCGGTCCGCCAGATCCTTCCACATGAGGTATTTCGCGAACGAAAAAGTGGAGAGCACCACGTCTTCCACCACTTCGAAGCCCGCAACCTCGCGAACCCGTTCACGCACCGTTTTCCAGATTCGCACGACATCAACGCCGCTTTCGTCGGCCGGCAGATCGCCGGCAAGTTCCGGAAGATGGATGTCGAAATCCTGGCGCAACATCTCCAGAAGGGTGAGGTTGAACACCGTATCGTCTTCGTGGGCCCTCAGATAAGGCCTTGATCGGGCGCTTCGCCGCTCAAGCCTCGCCGGCAGCAGAATCAATGGCGCCCGGTAGCTTCGCACCTCCTCACCCTCCGGGCGCCAACGCAGCATCCCGAGCGCCAGAAAAAGGGTGTTGGCACCGCTCTCTCGCATATCGGCGCGCGACTTGCGGTAGAGTTCGATGAGGCCTTTTTCGAGAGATTTGTCATCTGTATTGGCGACGATTTCATTGCGAGCAAGGGCGCCCAAGGCGAATTGGACGTCCAGATCCTCACCGGTGCGGAGCTTTCGCAAAGCCGTGTCGATTTATGCGTCGGCACCTTTTCTTTCCGGCGGCGGGATCACACGGATGGCTTTCCCGGCGGCGATACGATCTTCGAGCGCGGCCGGATCGGGACAGAAAATCGGTATCGCGGTCCGGCTCTCGCGCACGTTCAACATGCGGTTGCGCCTGGAAAGGTCGAGCAGACTGCGCTTCCAACGGTCCAGGCGTTCGGCAGGCGTAGAAGGCTCTTCCGCCGTTGCCTCGATCACATCGGTATCGAAACCCGGCAGCACCGGCGGCACATCCAGCGACGGCAGCCTGACTTCGGGCCTGGTTGCCTTTTCCTCTGCAGGCTCCCGATCCTCGCGGAACGATAGAGGCTGGACGCCGAGGCTGCGGGCTCGTGCGATGTCGATGGCATAGATGAAGGCCGCCTCCCGGTCTTCCTCGACCCGGACCTGGCCCTCGGCAATCGCGCGAGAGAAAGTTGACGGCGCCGCTTGGGTTGCCAACGTCGCTTCGAAAAGGATCATTTCGTCCAGCGAAATTGCCTTGCGCAGTTCCATGGCGTCCTCGACGGCCATGGAGCGCAGGTGCTGCGGCTGCAGCCACACGCCGGGGAGCGCGTGGCCCTCGGTCAAGGCCACGACGGGGTTCAAGCCCGCCTGCTCCAGCGCCGCCGCAAAAAGGAGTGTCGTGTCGAGGCAGGTAGAGAGGCCCTGGTTTTCGATGTCGGAGGGCAGCCGTATCTTCTGCCCCTCGCGTTCGAAGCTCGCGGGCGGTATGGCGTAGGTAATCCGGCGAGCCGAGACTGCTGCCCAGACGGCGCTTGCCAACTCCCAGACCCGTTTCCGGGATTTGCCGGCGTAACCGTCGATAGCCGGGTTGCGGCCGGCGGATTCGAGGATGTTGGAGGCCTCCTTCAACAGACGTCCGACTGCCGAATCGTTGGGAGTGACAAAAGCGGCCAGAAGCTCCGGCATATGTCTCGCGCCGCCCCATTCGTTGCGTGCGAGGGCGGTGATCGGTCGGCGAAGTTCACTTAGCGTTGTCTCGCCTTGCCGGAGCGCCAGGCGGATTTCCGCCTGCATGGCTTCTGTCAGGCCATGCAGCAAACCCCCGGCAAGAGGGGTATTCCGGTCGTGGATCAGGGCCTCTCCGCCCGCGGGAATACGATCGATCGGCCACACCCGCTTGCCTAGGATCGGCGGGTCGGCCGTGATTTCCAGGGTGAGGCCTTCCAGATCCTTCGTTGCACCGTTACGAACCGCAAGGTCTACGACGACCGCGATATCGTTCTGGTGGCTCGCAAATGTAACGCGGCGGGCGATTTCGGCGCGAATTTCGGGCGCGCCGGCGGGCGTGGCCTAGACCATCGTTTCTCCATCCATCCGGTAAGAGTGTCCACGCGGGAAATGTTCGGCGGAAGGCCGAACGAGCGCCTTCCGCGACGCTCGTTCGGCCAAACATAGGCAAACCCGGTTGGCGCGCCAGCGAATTCACCTGACCAACACCCTGCCGCGGCCAGCGAACGCTGCGACGGCGGGATGCGGTCAGATGCGCACCACCGCGCCGTCGGCGAGGGCGACCGGGGCTGGGCGGAGGGCGCTCCCCAGGCACGGGCCGGCGATGCACTCGCCGTCCTCGATGCGGAACTGTGCGCCGTGGGTGGCGCACTGGATGACCGACTTGTCGTAGCTCAGGAATGTGTCGGGCCGCCAGTCCAGCGGCACGCCCTGGTGCGGGCAGGCATTGACATAGCCGCGAACCTCGCCGCCCCGGCGGATCACGAAGATGCGCTGCCCGTCCTCGAGAACGAACCCCTTGCCGCCCGGATCGGCGATGTCGTCAAGCGCGCAGAGGACGGTCTTCCCCGCCGCGCCGCTCACGCCTCGATGCCCGCCATCCGGCACAGGAACGCCCATTCCTCGTCCGAAACGGGCGTTACCGAAAGCCGCGACTGGCGCACCAGCGCCATCCCGGCGAGCGCCGGCTCGGCCTTGATCGCGGCCAGCGTCACCGGCGACTCGACCGGCGTCAGCGCCCTAACGTCGACCATGCCGAAGCGGCCCGAAGGGTCGGTCGGGTCGGGGTAGTGCTCGCGGACGATTTCCACCACGCCCACGATCTCGCGCGCCTTGACCGAATGGTAGAAGAAGCCGCGGTCGCCCACCTTCATGGCCTTCATGTTGTTGTCGGCCTGGTAGTTGCGGACGCCGTCCCATTCCGCGGTGCCGGCCTGGACCTGGTCCTCCCAGGACCAGGCGCCGGGCTCCGACTTGAACAGCCAGTACGCCATCGTTCGCCATATCGACGCTTCCCGGCGGCGGGGAGCGGACGGGTGCGCCGCGGAAGGCCTGCGATCCGGCCCGGTTCGCGCCGCTGCACCCCGCTGTTCCCCGTCGGCCTTTCGGCGCCTGCCTCCCCGGTCTGTCGGCGATTCCGCCGGCCGGCTCCAGTCTAGCCGAAGTTGAGGCCGCCATCGGCCTCGAGTATCTGTCCCGAGATGTAGGATGCCTCGTCCGAGCAGATGAACAGCATCGGTTTCGCGAGGTCCTCGAGCCGCGTCGAGCGCTTTATCACCTGCATCTCCACGAACCTGTCGAACATCTCGGGCGGCACCGACGGTCGGGGAATGCCGGTATCGGTCACCCCGGGCCAGAAGGTGTTGACGGTGATGTTCCACCGGCCGAGTTCGCGCGCCATCGACCGGGTCATGCCGATGACCGCGGATTTCGACGTCACATAGTGGAGATAGTCGGGCGGCCCGGACTTCACCGTGCCCGAGGTGACATTGACGATCCGCCCCCAACCGGCCTCCTGCATCGCCGGGACGACGGCGCGCGCGCAGAGGAAGGCGCCGGTGATGTTGACATCCATCGCGCTTTTCCACTCGTCCACCGGAAGCTCCCAGAAGGGCGCCATGGTGATCCTGGAGAACACGGCTGCGTTGTTGATCAGCGCATCGATCCGTCCGAAGCGGGAGAGCGCGGCGTCCGCCATCGCCGCGGCCGCCGACGGGTTCGCGACGTCGGTCTCGATGCCGAGCGCCCGGCCGCCGCCCGACTCGATTTCCGCCTGGACCGCCGCTGCATTCGCACCGTCGATATCGGCGATGACCGGGATCGAACCCTGCGCCGCGAAATGATGCGCAAAGCCGCGCCCGATCCCCTGGCCGGCGCCGGTGATCACCACCACCCGGCCGCGCAGGCTGTCATAGTTGGCGCTCTTGTCGACGGCGATATTCATGGGCGCCACCCTAGCACGCCGACGCCGGCGGGAGAATGCATCCGCCCGGCGGCCGGCGTCGGCGGTCCGGTGGGGGCTGGCCGCTGTGCCCGGCGTCGTTTTCTCGTCTTCCCCAGAGGCGGTCAAACCAGCTCCCGATATCCTGCGTCATGCCTTGCACGAAAGTCTCCATTATTGACGGGGAGAGCGGCGGAAGATCGGGGACAAGTGCCTTGGCCTTTTCCCAGGCTGTTTCGATTTCCTCGATGAATTTCTCCGGGGAGGCTTCAATCGCGGCAAGAATTTGCGCTTTGGTAGGAACCGCCACGGAACAGATCGTCATCTGTTCTTCGGTCTGCCCATCCGTCGGATCGACCGCCCGCCGGATCTCGTTCATGTCCTCGAGGGTTTTGCAGAGGTCGCCGACCCCCCATACCGTGACAACGGGCACGACCACGAGACCGGCCAAGGGTATTACTTTTGCTGGCAGTGTCACGACACTTCGCCCGATAAATCGCCGGGAACGATCGATGGTTTTCTGGGTTGCGGAGAGAACCGCCTTGCGTTGTCTATCCAGCCGTCCCTTCAATCTCCGGTTGTTCTCGCGCAATCTGTCGTTATCGCCCTTCAATTTGGCAGCGGCTCTCGTCTGGCGCCCCGTTTCGGTTGCGAGACCGGTCACTTTCTCGAACACTTCGTCGATCACGTTGTGGAGAACCGCGCCCGCGAACAGCGCGGCGTTGGCGGCGAGCGAAGCGGTCAGCGCGAGGACCAGGACAAGGGAGCGGGAGATGCGAAAGGCCCGGCCCGCGCCGCGCCAATAGCGGCCCGGGCGTTTGCGTGTCTCCCCGTCCCGCCGTCCGCCTTCGTTCCGCGGGTCCACGTCGTCCGTCGTCATGCGTCGTCTCCTTCTCGGGGTCGGAAGCGAGGCCTTGCCGGGCCGGCCGCCGCCGGGGCCTGCCGCGAGCGCCGGGCTGCGCTACTATAGGCGCCGATCGATCCGGGCTGACGGAGGATGCGGCGATGCTGCCCGCCATGCAGGAATTCATCGACAGGATGCGGGGCCTCTGCGAGGCGACCGCGGACGATGCCGAGCGCTACGAGCGCGCGCGGCCCTGGCTCCGCGAGCTGCTGGAGGACCCGGCGCTCCGGGAGCGGGCGGCAACCTGGCCGTCGCGCAACGATCCCGCGAAGGGCCATTACGAGAACCTGCTGTTCTACGAGGATCCCGATTACGGCTTCGTCATCAACGCGCTGGTCAAGGAGCCGGGCGAGGACACCCCGATCCACGACCACGGCGAGGTGTGGACCGTCTACGGCGTCCTCCGCGGCGGCGAGACCGTCCGCCGCTTCCGGCAGGCCCCGGCCGGCGGCGGAGACGGCGGCCGCGGCGCGGCGCTCGAGACAATCGGCGACCATGCGGTTTCGCCCGGCTATATCGATTTCGTTCCGCCGGGCGAAATCCACGCCGAATACAACGGCCCCCACCGGACCGTCGGCGTCATTCTGCGGAGCGCCAATGTCGGCACCAACCCGCAGACATGGTACGACCCGGAGACCGGCGAGCGGACCCGGCGCTTCGGTCCCCGACAGATTCCCTACCCGCTCGACTGAATGTCGGCGGCGCCTGGAACCCGAAACGATCCCGGCTTGCACTATCGTCCCCGCGATGCGAGGTTTGCGGAGGCCATAGCCCGAAACGGGCGGGCCGGATACCAACTGTCCAGGAGAGGCATCATATGGCGAAGACCCTGATGCGGACGGCCTGCGGGGCCGTCCTCGCGGCATCCATGCTCGCGATTGCGGCCGGCGGCGCGTCGGCGCAGATATACGCCGGAAAGACCATCAAGATCATCATCCCCTACGGTCCGGGCGGCACGTACGACAAGTACGGCCAGACCTTTTCCGACCATCTGGGACGCCACATTCCGGGCAAGCCGACCATCATTGTCCAGCACATGCCGGGCGCGGGCGGCGCCAAGGCGATGAACTGGTTCGCCAACGCCGCGCCGAAGGACGATGCCCATCTGATCGTTCCGCTCGACAACTCGGTTGTGAACCAGCTCATGCGGCCCAAGAAGATGCGCTACGACGCGCGCAATCTCGCCTGGGCCGGCTCCAGCAATCAGACCAACATGGTGTTTGTGGCGCGTACCGATACCGGCGCGAAGTCCTGGGAAGACATGAAGACGACCCAGATGATCTGCTCTACCAGCGGCAAGAACTCGACGGGTTACATCGTTCCCAAACTCGCCTCGGAACTGCTCGGCCTGAAGCTGAAGATCGTGACCGGCTACAAGGGGTCGTCGCGCAGCATCCTGGCGATGGAGCAGGGGGAATCGAACTGCGCCTCGTTCAACTGGCTCGCGTGGAGTTCGAAGGTTCCGCACTGGTTCGAGGGCGACAAGCCGTACGCGCGCGCGATGCTGCAGGTCGGCATCTTCCGCGATCCCGACCTGCCCGCCGACGTGCCGATGCTGGGCGATCTGGTGAAGGACAAGATGGACAAGGCCGTCGTCAACTTCATCGCCGTGGCCGGATTGCTCGGCCGCGGGCTCGCCGCCAGGCCGGGCACCTCGCAAGAGGCGGTCGACACGCTCAGGCAGGCCTACGACAAGATGAACGCCGACCCGACCTTTGCCGCCGACCTCAAGAAGCGGCGTCTGCGCCTGATGGCCTCGAAGGGCGCCGATATCCAGGCGGTCGTTACCAAGGCGGTGAAGGACGCCTCGCCGGAGGTCGTCGCCCGCGCGCGGCACCTGATCTTCGAGAAATAGCTCCCGGCGTCTCGCCCGGGGCGGTCCGGCTTTCGCGCCGGCTCGCCCCGGGCAGCGTCTGCGCCCTATCGCGCCGCCTCGAAGGCCGCGCGAACGTCCTGCCAGCGGACGGGAAGCGAATTGAACTCGACGCCGAACGGTTTGAGGGCGTCGGTCACTGCGTTGGCGATCACCGCCGGGGGGGCGATTGCGCCGCCTTCGCCGAGACCCTTGACGCCGAGCGGGTTCAGCGGTGTGGGCGTCTCCATGTGGATGACGCCGATGGGCGGGGTTTCGGCGGCGGTCGGCAGCAGATAGTCGGCGAAGCTGCCGGTGAGCAGTTGGCCTGCCTCGTCGTATTCGATCGACTCGTACAGCGCGCCGCCCAGCCCCTGCACCAGACCGCCCTTGACCTGGCCGTCGGCGAGGCCCGGATTGACCAGCCGCCCGGCGTCGTGGACCTCGACATAGCGTTCGATCCTCACGCGGCCGGTATCGGGCTCGATCTCGACGATGGCTGCGTTCGACGCATAGGCCCAAGTCACCGTCGGCGGCTCGTAGTAGGACGTCGCTTCCAGCCCGGCCTCGCTGCCCGCCGGGCGGCGCGACAGCCAGCCTGGCGCGGCGGCGGCCGCGATCTCGCGCAGCGTCACCGACAGTTCCGGCACGCCCTTCACCGCCACCTTGCCGCCGCCGAGCTCGAGGTCGGCCTCGCTCGCCTCGAGGAGGTGGGCGGCGACCGCGATGACCTTCGCCTTGACCTTCTCGCTCGCATCGCCGATCGCCATCGAGGATGTCACCGTGCTCCGGCTGGCGATCGACCCGTAACCCATGGTGAGCGAAGAGGTGTCGGCGAGCCGCACCACCACATCCTCGATCGGCACCCCCCAGGCGTCCGCCGTCACCTGGGCGAAGACGGTTTCGTGCCCCTGACCGATCGGGCAGGCGCCGGTCGAGACCACGATCCTGCCGGTCGCGTCGACCTTGACGGTCGCCCCCTCGAACGGGCCGACACCGGTTCCCTCGGTGTAGCAGCCGAGGCCGAGGCCGATATAGCGGCCTTCCCCGCGCGCCCGCCGCTGCCGTTCCCGGAACGCCTCGATCCCGCCGATCTCCTCGACCGCGCGGCGCAGCGACGCCGGGTAGTCGCCGCTGTCGTAGGTCATCGGCACGCCGTCGCGGTAGGGCACGCCGACCGGATAGGGCATCCGGTCGGGTCCGATCATGTTGCGCAGCCGCACCTCCGCCGGCTCGAGATCGAGCGCGTCGGCGACGATATCCATCAGCCGCTCGGTGACCTGCACCGCCTCCGGCCTGCCCGCGCCGCGATAGGGCGCGTTGGGCGTCTTGTTGGTCGTGACGACCGCGGTCTCGCCCGCGAAATTCTCGATATCGTAGGGGCCCAGCAGATGCGCCGTCGTGTTGTAGGCGACCCCCGCCCCGACCGGGGAGTAGGCGCCCGAATCGACGATGAAGCGGTCGCGAAAGGCCAGGATCCGGCCCTCGTCGTCGAAGCCGATCTCCGCGTCGTGAATGTTGTCGCGCGAATGGGCGGCGTTGAGAATGTGCTCGTGCCGGTCCTCGATCCAGCGCACCGGCCGGCCGAGGCGCCGCGCCAGCCAGGGAACGATCAGGTCCTCGGGATAGACATGGCCCTTGCCGCCGAAGCCGCCGCCCACATCCGGGGCGACGACGCGGATCTTCTCCTCCGCCATGCCGAGCGCAAAGGCGAGTTCCTTTCTGACCCAGTGGACGACCTGGGTCGATGACCAGACGGTGAGGGAATCGGTCCTGCGGTCGTAGTCGGCGGCGACCCCGCGGCATTCGAGCGGCATAGCGGCATAGCGGTGATGCCGGAAGCGCCTCGCGATCCGGTGCGGCGCGGCCGCCATCGCGGAGGCGACATCGCCCTTCTCCACGCGGAGTTCGGCCACCGTGTTGGTGCCGATGTCGTCGTGGATGCACGTTGCCTGCGGCGCCATCGCGGCCTCCGGATCGACCAGCGCCGGCAGGGCGTCGAACTCCGCGTCGATCGCCTCGACGGCGTCCTCCGCCAGATAGCGGTCGGCGGCGCAGACCACGGCAAAGGCTTCGCCCACATAGCGCACCCTGTCGCCTGCCATCAGGTTCTGCGGCGGCAGGTCGATCCGGTGCTCGACCCGTTCGGCCCACGCCTTCGGCGCCGTGACCTGCATCCCGCCGATCGGCGGAAGCTCGCGCGCGAGTTCGGCGCCGCCGATCGCAAAGACCGCCCCCGGTGCGGCGCGGGCCCGGCCGAGATCGACCGAGACGATGCGGGCATGCGCGAATCCGCTCCGCGCGAAGGCGGCGTGGACCATTCCCGGCAGGACCAGATCGGCCACATAGGCTCCCTGGCCGAGGAGGAGGCGCCGGTCCTCCCGGCGGGGGACCGACCGTCCGATATAGCCGTCGGGGGAGGTTGCGCTCATCGTTCGGTTCCGCTGGCGTATTCGGCAACCGCGTGAACGATGCCCTCGTAGCCGGTGCAGCGGCAGAGGACCGCGGCCATGCCGGAGCGGATCTCGTCTACCGTCAACGCGGGACGGTGGCGGACCAGGTCGAGCGCCGTCATCAGCATCCCCGGCGTGCAGAAGCCGCACTGGAGCGCCCGGTGCTTGGAAAACAGTTGTTGCAGCCGGTGCAGGGTCTCGCCGTCGGCCAGCCCCTCCACGGTGAGGATTTCCGCCCCGTCGGCCTGGACCGCCAACATCAGGCAGGAGCGCGCCGCCTCGCCGTTGACATGCACGGTGCAGGCGCCGCACACCCCGTGCTCGCACCCGACATGCGTGCCGGTAAGGCCGAGCGTCTCGCGCAGGAAGTCGCTCAGCAGCATGCGCGGCTCGGCCTCGCCCGTCCGCGCCTCGCCGTTGACCGTCACGGTTACGCTCTGCCGTGCGTTCATCCGTTCCCTCCCGCGCGGATGCAGGCCTGCCGCAGGGCGCGCTGCGCCATCGCGGCGGCGAGCTGGCGGCGGTAGGCCGCGCTCGCATGGACATCGTCGTGCGGGTCGGCCGCCTGCGCGACGGCCTCGGCGGCAGCGTCCAACGCGGCGGGCTCGCAGGCGCTGCCCGTGACGATCTCTTCCGCCGCCCGCAGGCGCCGCGGAGCCGGGCTGACGCCGCAGGCGGCGATCCGCGCCTCGCGCACCCTGCCGTCGGCCAGCACGATCTGCGCCGCGACCCCGGCGAGGGCGAAATCGCCGTCGCGGCGGCTGATCTCGGCGAAGGCTGCGCCGGTGTTCCTGTTCCCCGCCTTCGGCAGTTCGACCGCGGCCAGCATCTCGTCCGGCTCGAGGGCGGTGGTCAGCACATCGACGAAAAACGCCTCGGCGTCGATCCGCCGCTCGCCGCGGCGCGAACGGCAGATCATCGCCGCCCCCAGTGCGACCGCGACCGCGGGATCCTCAGCCGCCGGGTCGGCGTGGGCGAGGCTGCCGCCGAAGGTCCCGCGCGTCCGGATCGGCAGGTGTGCGATATATCCGGTGGCCTCGCGCAACAGCGGCGCTGCGCGGGCGACCGTTGTCGAGGTCTCGATCTTCCG
The DNA here is from genome assembly GCA_965200535.1 of Alphaproteobacteria bacterium. Classification (GTDB taxonomy): domain Bacteria; phylum Pseudomonadota; class Alphaproteobacteria; order MPNO01; family MPNO01; genus MPNO01. The sequence goes on from CBDAUF010000001.1 coordinate 603,373, forward strand.
CTGGCGGGTCATCGCGCCGATGCGCAGGCAATCCCCCCTGTCGTCGATGCCGGAGAGTTCCCGCACCCGGTTGATGTCGATCAGCACGCCCGGCCGGGCGAGGCGGAAGTTGAGCGCCGGCACGAGGCTCTGCCCGCCGGCGAGCAGCCTGGCGTCGGGGCCGTTCTCGGCCAGCAGGTCGAGCGCTTCGGCGAGACTCTCCGGCGCGCGGTAGTCGAAACGCGGCGGTTTCATCGAACCGGCGCCGTCACAGTTTCTGCCCGACGTCCCAGCGGATCACCAACTTCTCCAGCAGCACGATCAGCGCGTAGAGGATCACACCGACGACGCTGAGCACGAAGATCGCCGCCATCAGCATCGGCGTATCCACATTGCCCTCCGAGAAGACGATCAGGTAGCCGAGCCCTTCCTGGGCGGTCACGAACTCCGCCACGATGATGCCGATCACCGCGAAGGTGATGCCGATCTTCAGGCCCGAGAAGATATAGGGCAGTGCCGTCGGGAACTCGATCTTGGAAAAGATGGTCCAGCGGCTCGCGCTGAACGACCGCGCCATGCGGATCATCACCGGGTCGGTGCTCTGGATCCCGGCGAAGGTGTTGACCACCATCGGGAAGAACGCGATCACGAAGGCGAGCAGCACCCGCGACGTGGTGCCGAGCCCGAACCAGACGATGAACAGCGGGGCGAGCGCCACCTTGGGCACCACCTGGAAGGCGATCACGAGGGGGTAGACCCCGGTTCGGAAAAGGCGCGAGAAGGCGAGCAAGACGCCGAGCCCGACGCCGACGACGACGGCGAGCAGAAAGCCGTAGATACATTGGAGCGCGGTCGGCCAAGTGTGCTGCAGGAGGAGGTCGGACCGTTCGACCATGGTATCGAAGATACGCACCGGCGTCGGCAGGATGGCCTCGGGAATTTTCAGCATCACCACGGCGATCTGCCAGAGCGCCAGGATCGCCAGCGAGATGACCGTGGCGGGGGCGAGATTGACCGCCTGCGTCGCTAGTTGCGCGGTGATGCCGCTGTCGTCCCCTCGCGCCATGACCTAGCCCTCGATCGCCTTGCGGAGTTCTGCGACATAGACGTTGAACGCCGGCGTCTCCTCGATCTCGAGCGTGCGCGGGCGCGGCAGATCGATCTCGACGATCCTGCTGATGACGGCGGGGCGCGGGGACATCACGAAAACGCGGTCGGAGAGGAACACCGCCTCGCGGATCGAGTGGGTCACGAACAGGACCGTCTTGCGGAACTCCTGCCAGATCCGCAGCAATTCCTGATTCATGGTGTCGCGGGTGATGGCGTCCAGGGCGCTGAACGGCTCATCCATCAACAGCAGGCTCGGATTGTGGATCAGCGCGCGGCAGATCGCGACCCGCTGCTGCATCCCGCCGGAGAGTTCGCTCGGGAAATTGCCGCCGAAACCGCCGAGCCCGGTCATCTCGAGCAGGGAGGCAACCCCGGCGGAGTAGTCGGCCACCCGCAGCCCGAGGCTCTCGATCGGGAACAGTACATTCTTCTCGATCGTGCGCCACGGCATCAGCACCGGCGACTGGAAGACGACGCCGGTGTCGCGCCGCGGCCCCGTCACCTCCTCGCGGTCGATCTCGATGGCGCCTCCGGTGATCGGCAGGAGCCCGCCGACCGCCATCAACAATGTCGACTTGCCGCAGCCGCTCGGACCCAAGATCGACACGAACTCGCCCTGATGAACCGCCATATCGACGCTGTGGATGGCTTCGATCTCTTCGCGCCGGGTCTGGTAGACCTTGCGCAGCGCGGCGATGCGGACGTGGACGGACTCGTCGGCCATGTCGCCCCTCGCCCGGCCCGCCCTCGGGGCGGGCCGGGGCCGGTTCGTGTCGATGTTCCGGTCCGGCGGCGCGCCGGCCGGATGCGGTCAGCCCGCGGTCAGGCCTTGCTCGGGTCGTACTTGGCGTTGTTTGCGACCGCCTTGTCCCATTCGCCCGCCGACAGCTTGATGTTGCCCGCGAAGCGGTTGGTGAACAGCTTTTCGACCGGCGGGACGTCCTTCGCTTCCATGTACTTGATGACGACGTCCCGGGTCTGCTTCTGGTCGGCCGGCAGCATGTGACCGAGCCCGTGCTCCTTCACCGCCGGGCCGAGCGACAGCGCATTCGTGTTGCCGGCGTGGAGAAGCAGCAGGTTGCGGTCGCGGGTCTTCAGCTCCGGCTTTGCCTCGATCATGATATCGAGCGCCTTGCCGGGGTCGAGAAGCTGGAGCTTGAGCCCCTCCATGGCACCGTCGACCATCGCCTGGACCAGGTCCGGGTCCTTCTTGATCATGTCCGACCGGGTGATCAACCCGAGGTCGAGGGTCTGCAGGCCGAAATCGGCGTACAGGAAATGCAGCGAGGGCGTCTTCTGCGCCAGCGTCGCCGCGTTGGAGACATAGTAGGTGCCGGTGCAGTCGGCCTGCTTGTTGACCACCGTCGAAATCAGCTTGCTCGGATGCACGATGGTCTGTTTGACCTTGGAGCGATCGATCCCCGCCGCGCGCGCGAAGCCCGGGAACATCACCGTGTCGCCCGATGCCGCCGCCTGGACGATGTGCTTGCCCTCGAGGTCCTTCGCAGTCTTGATGCCGGAATCGCGGCGGCACGAAATCGCGATGGGGCTGCGCTGCAGCTTGGCGCCGATGGCCACCACGTCGAGCCCCTTCGAGACTCCGTTTACCATCACGCCGTAGCTCGCCTCGCCGAACATTGCCTTGCCCGCGGAGATCGTCTTGCACGCCGCGCCCGAGCCGTAACCGCGGGAGATCGCGACGTCGAGGCCGCGCTTCTTCCAGTAGGTGTTCTGGGCGGCGAATTCGAACGCATGGCCGCCGACAAACAGCCACGGCAGCATGAAGGTGACCTTGCGCATCTTGGATGCGCCGGCCTCGCGGATGAACGCCGGCGCGGTGCCGGCGGCCAGGATCACGCCAAGACCGGTTGTGCTCGCCAGAAACGCCCGCCTCGTCGGTGTTTTCTGCGTCTCGTCGTTCTTCACGATGTCGCCTCCTGTGTTTCCGTCTCGCGCCTGGCGCAATGCCGCGGCGGCGCGTCCGACGATCCTTCCGTCTATCACGGTATCAACCGGCCGGCGGCGGTACAACCTTGCCGTCGCCTCGTTTCCGCTGCGGCCCGCACCGCGCGGGGCATTGTCGGCCGGCGCGTCCGGTGCCATCATCGGGGCGCTTACCGTCCGGCCGAGATTGCGAGGAGCTCCCGATGACGATTGCCCGGCACGACCGACCGCCCGAACTCGTCGACGTCCCGGTGGACCGGATCGCCGAGCGTTACACCCGCGCCTTCCGCGACATCGCGCCCGACTGGGAGGCCTTCGAGGACGCCAAGATCGAGGGTTACAAGCGCGCCCAGCACCGCTTCATCGGGCCCGGCGGATCGGGCAAGCACGAAGACTCGGAGGCGATCCCGGCGCGCGGCCTGACGCTCTCGATCATGTATGTCGAGCCCGGCCAGGGGAACGCCGCCCATACCCACGAGGTCGAGGAGATCTTCTTCGTTCTCAAGGGCCACCTCACCGTTTTCTTCGACGACGAGACAACGGGCGAGCGGGTCCACAAGCGTCTCGGCCCGTGGGAATGCGCCGCCTGCCCGCCGGGGGTCGTCCACGGCTACGTCAACGACAGTCTGGAGCCGGTCTATTTCCAGGTGATGCTGGGACGCGGCAGACCCGAAACGATGGGTTATGCCGACGAAGAACTGTTCCAGCGCCGCGACGCCCATCTGAAAAGCGCCTGAGCCGTTGCGCGTCATCGGAGAACGGGTCCGCCGGATCGAGGATCCGGCGCTGCTGCGCGGCCGCGGACAGTTCGTGGATGACATCCGCATGCCGGGGACGCTGCACGCCGCCTTCGTGCGCAGCCCGCACCCGCACGCCCGGATCACGGGGATCGATCCCGCTGCCGCTTCCCGCCTGGACGGGGTCCGCGCGGTCTATTCCGCCGCCGATCTCGGCCCGCATCTCGCCCAGCCCAGGATGCCGCTCGGCTTCAAGACCAGCCAGCTGCCCGAGAACATCACGCCTTTCGTGCTCGCCTGCGGCGAGGTGAGCCATGTCGGCGAGGCGGTCGCGGCGGTGATCGCCGAGAGCCGCTATGTGGCCGAAGACGCCGCGGCCCTGGTCGAGATCGACTACGAGCCCCTGCCGTCCGTCGCCGGCTGCCGCGCCGCGGCGCGGGACGATGCGCCGTCCGTGCGCTGCGAGCGGGAGAACAACATTCTGGTCGCGTTCGGTCAGTCCTACGGCGACTGCGACACTGCCTTCGCCGGCGCCGCCCACATCGCTCAAGAACGTTTCACCCAGCACCGCGGCTCGGCCCACCCGATCGAGGGCAGGGGCGCGGTCGCCCGCCACGACCCCGTCGAGGACCGGACCACCCTCTGGACATCGACCCAGATGTCGCACGAGGTCCGCGCCGGGCTGGTCGGGATGCTCGGGATCGACGAAAGCCGCCTCCGAGTCGTCGCGCCCGATGTCGGCGGCGGGTTCGGCTGCAAGTATCTCCTTTACAACGAAGAACTTGTGGTTGCCCTGGGCGCGCGGCTGCTCGGCCGGCCGATCAAGTGGATCGAGGACCGGCGCGAGCATTTCACCGCCTCGATCCAGGAACGCGAGCAGTACTGGGAGATGGAGATCGCGGTTGCGGCGGACGGTGCGATCCTCGGTATCCGCGGCACCATGCTGCAGGATCAGGGGGCGTACACGCCGCAGGGGATCAACCTCGCCTACAACGCCTCGACCTCGGTGCCCGGCGCCTATATCGTCCCGAACTACGACTTGGCGGTGAAGGTCGTGGAGACCAACGCCGTCCCGTCGATGCCGGTGCGCGGCGCAGGCTATCCAGAAGGGAATTACATCGTCGAGCGCATGCTCGACCGTGCCGCCGACGGCCTCGGGATGAGCCGTGATGCAATCCGCCGGCGAAATCTGATCCCGGCCGAAGCGATGCCCTACGAGATGCCGCTCAAGACCCGCGCGGGGACGCCGGTCAAGGCGGACAGCGGCGATTTCCTCAAGTGCCAGGCGGCGGCGCTCGAGGCGGCCGACCATGCCGGCTTCGCCGCGCGTCAGCACGCCGCCCGGGCGGAGGGGCGCTATCTCGGCCTCGGCCTGGCAAACGGGCTCAAGGGAACCGGGCGCGGTCCGTTCGAGTCGGGGATCGTGCGGATCGACCGGTCGGGCCGCGTCCGCGTGTTCACCGGCGCTCTTGCCATCGGCCAGGGGCTGAAGACCATCCTCGCCCAGATCGCCGGCGAGGCGCTCGGCGTCGCGCCCGCCGATATCGAGGTCGTGTGCGGCGACACCGGCACCATCGCGCTCGGGCTCGGCGGGTTCGCCAGCCGCCAGACGGTCACCGCGGGGTCTTCGGTCCACATTGCCGCCGGCGAGGTGCGCGACCGGCTGCTCAAGCTGGCAAGCCACATGCTCGAGGCGGCGCCCGAGGATCTCGAGATCGCCGACGGCGCAGTCCGCATCGCTGGCGCCCCCGATCTGTCGGTGTCCATCGCCGAGGTCGCGGAGGCCGCTTCCGGCGTCCCCGGCTACTCGCTGCCGGACGGGGTCGAGGCCGGTCTCGAAGCGAACGTCAATTTCAAGCCCAGCGGTCTCACCTACTCGAACGGCGTCCATGCCGTAGAGGTCGAGGTCGACATCGAGACCGGTGCGGTCAGACTCCTCAACTACGTCGTGGTCAGCGACTGCGGACGGATCGTGAATCCCATGCTGGTCGACGGGCAGGTGGCCGGCGGTGCGGTGCACGGGATCGGCAACGCGCTTTACGAGTGGATGGGCTACGACAGCGCCGGGCAGCCGCTGACGACAACTCTCGCCGACTACATCATGCCGACCGCGGCTGAGCTCGTCCGGCTCGATCTTCGCTACGAGGAAACCCTGTCGCCGATCAACCCGCTCGGGGTCAAGGGCGTCGGCGAGTGCGGAACGGTTCCCGCCGCCGCCGCGATCGTTGCCGCCATCGAGGATGCGCTTTCCCCGTTCGGGGTCAGGATCAGCGATTACCCCGTGACGCCGCCCGGACTGCTGGCGTTGATCGAGGCGGCAGCGGCTTGATCCCCGCATGATGCGAGGAGGCTTCGTGTCGAGGGTCTCCCGCGCGGCGGTTTTCGCGGTATGCTTGGCCGGCATCCTCCTTGCGGGCGCGTCGCACGGGCAGCCTTCCGCAACCGGCGGACCTGCGCCCGCCTCCCTGACCGTCGAGGCCGTGTGGGCGCGGGTCGCGCCCGGCACGGCCAGGTCCGGCGCGGTCTATTTCAGGATCGTCAACCGCGGCCGCGCAGACGACCGGCTCGTCGGCGCCTCGTCTCCGGTCGCCGCGCGCGTCGAACTGCACACCCACAGGATGCAGGGCGGGGTGATGCGGATGCGGAGGGTCGAAGCGGTCCCGGTGCCCGGCGGCGGCGCCGCCGAACTTGCGCCCGGCGGCAACCATGTCATGCTGATCGGGCTGCGCGGGCCGCTCGAGGAGGGGGAGACCTTTCCGCTCACCCTCGCTTTCGAGAAGGCGGGCGCGATCGGCCTGCAGGTGCCGGTTCGTCCGCTCACCGCGCGGGGCCCCGGTGCGCATCACCGCGGCCATCGCTGAACGGCGCGGGCGCCGGGAACGCTAGCCGGCGTCGGGGTTCGGGCGGTGCACGACCCCCGAGTTCGAGAGCCGCGCGATTTCCGCACCGTTGTAGCCGAGTTCCTCGAGGATCGCCGCGTTATCGGCGCCGAGGCGGGGTGCGAGCGAGCGGATCGCCGCCGGGGTCTCGGCGAAACGGGCCGCCGGGCGCGGCTGCCGCACCGGGCCGAGGACGGGATCCTCGCGGACTTCGATGATGCCGTTCCGCGCCACCTGGGCGTCCTCCAGCACTTCGCGTCGTCCGAGGACCGGCGCGGCGGGCACGGTCTCCCGGTCGAGCCGGGCGAGAATCTCCGCCGTCGGCCATTTCGCGATTTCCCGGTTCATGATCGTCCGGCGCTCGGTGCGGTTCCGGCCGCGCGCCGCGGCGGTGCGGAACCGCGGATCGTCGATCAGTTCCTCGCGGCCGAACGCGCGGCACATCCCGGCCCATTCGGCATCCGAAACCGCGCCGGCGGTGATATAGCCGTCCGCCGTCGCGAAGATCAGGTCGGGGCCGGCCTGCTGGTGCGCCGGATCCTGTTCGTTATCGGCGAAAGTGAGCGGCGAACTCGCCTCGGGCCACAGGTAGGCAACCATGGTATCGAGCATGGCAAGCCGCACGTGCTGGCCCTTGCCGGTCCGTTCGCGCGCGAACAGCGCCGCGGTGATCGCCTGCGCCGCCGTGACCGATGTGGTCTTGTCCGGAACGATGGTGCGCACCATGCGCGGGCGGCCCGTCTCGTGATCGGTCTGGATGTCGCAGAGCCCGCAAAGCGCCTGGATGACGGGATCGTAGACCCGTTGATGCGCGTAGGGTCCGGTTTCGCCGAAACCGCTGATCGAAACGAAGATGATGTCGGACCTGAGCCGGCGGACGACATCCTCGCCGAGCCCCATGCGCTCGATGGCGCCGGGGCGGAAATTCTGCACCAGCACGTCGGCGGTCGCGGCGAGCCGGCGGACGATGGCGAGCCCGTCGTCCGTCTTTATGTCCACACAGAGCGAGCGCTTCGACCGGTTGCAGGAAAGGAACGATGCCGACATGCCGCGGTGGACAACGCCGTACTGGCGCATGATGTCGCCCCCGGGCGACTCGATCTTGATCACGTCGGCGCCCTGGTCGGCGAGCATCATCGTTGCCACCGGCCCCGAGACCATGGTCGTTAGGTCGAGCACGCGGATGCCGTCGAGCGGGCCGGGCACGGATCAGACCTCCGGCACGGCGCGGCCGCCATAGTTCAGCGGATAGGTCGCCGCGTAGGCCGGCCGCGCCCGCATGCGCGTGCGGTAATCACGCAGATAGTCCGGCGGCGCGATCTCGTAACGCTGGGCGCAGTCGAGGCAGGACATGAAGAGGATGTCGGCGATGCTGATTTTCTCGCCCATCAGGAATGCGCCGGCCCGAACCACGCGCTCCTCCATGCGGACAAGCTGATGGTTGAAATAGTCGATGGCCGCCCGGACCGCTATCGGCGAGGCGCCGTAGACGTCGACGAGATCGCCGTGCCTGCGCACCGTATAGAGCGCGATGGCGTCGAGTTCGCACATCACGAAGAAACACCATTCGAGCAACCGCGCGCGCTCCAGCGCATCGCCCGGCACGCAGATGTGTTCCGGCGTCGGAAACGACTCGGTCAGATAGTTGAGGATCGCCGCGCTTTCGGTCAGGCGGATATCGCCGTGGACCATCGTCGGGACCTTGTGCCGCGGGTTTATGGCGAGGAATTCCGGGGTCTTGGTCTCGCCGGTGCGGGGGCCGATCGGGCGCACCTCGTAGTCGATACCCATCTCTTCGGCGAGCCACAGGGTGCGATGCGTCCGCATCGTCCCGACCCCCCAGAGGACGACCTTGTTCTGCGCCACGGCATTCTCCCGCCGGTTCCCGGATTGCGCCAAGGGTAGTTCATTCCTGGCGGGAGTCGAAGCGGTCCGGCCCGCGGAGGTGCGTGCGCTCTGCGATCACCCGACGGCGCGGAGGGTGCGGGCGATTTCCTCCGCCTCGGTGATCCCGGCGACGATGACCTGGTCCAGCCCGGCCTCGCGGTACTCGCGGAGGCGGGCGCGCACCGTGTCCTCGGTCCCGCATGCCGCATGGGCGGCCAGCACCTCCAGCGTGATCGCCTCTTCCACCGCCGTCCAGTCCCCGGCGGCGTAGGCGGCTCCGAGCGCGGCCTGGTCCAGCGCCACACCGGCAGCATCCAGGTTGGCGCGGTGATGGGCGCCGCGCAGCACGAAACCGATCGCCCGTTTCAGCGCCGCCGGGGCCTTCCCGATCCGGGTATAGACTTGGCCGTAGCGCCTCGTGCGGCTGTTGCAGAGCAGGGCCGCGCGTTGCCGGAGAAACGGCACCGAGACCGCCGTCGACAGCAGGACACCGTCCGCCGCCCGGCCGGCGAGGCCGAGCATCCGCGGCCCCGACGCGGCAAGAACGACGGGAATGTCGCGCGGCGCGTTGATCAGGCCGCGTCCGCCCAGGCAATAGATTTCGCCCTCATGGTCGAGGGTCTCGCCGGCGAACAGCCGTCGGCATATGGCGATGGCCTCGGCCAGCCGGGCCACCGGGCGCTCGGCGACGATCCCGGCGGCGGCGAGATCGCCCGGTGCGCCCGCGCCGAGCGACAGCACCACCCGGCCGGGATAGAGCTCGTCGAGCGTCGCCGCCGCCATCGCGGCATACACCGGGTGAATCGAGGACGGGCTCATCGCCATGAGCGCGACCTCGAGCCGCTCGGTGGCCGCCAGCGCCGCGCCGGCCAGCGCCACCGGATCGCGCAGGAAAAGGTGCGTCGCGATCCACAACGTCCTGGCGCCGCCGGCCTCGGCGGCGCGCGCCTGCGCCGCGATCTCCCGCGCGGGAGAGAAACAGTCCAGCGAAACGCCCAGTTCAGACATCGAAGCCGTAATGCTCGTGCAGCGCGCCGCGCAGACTGTCGAGATCGGCCTCGACCTCGGGCACCGCGCCGGCTGCGGCCGCGGCGGCGCCCGCGTCCTTGAGGCCGGAGGCGGTGGCGATGGCGACCACGGTATCGCCGCGCCCGATCGTGCCGTCGGCTCCGAGCCGGTCGATCGCCGCAAAGGCAGCCGCCGACGAGGCCTCGACAAACAACCCCGCGCCGCGCGCCAACGCCGCGCGCGCCTCCATTATCGCGCCGTCGCCCACCACCACCGCCAGCCCTTCCGTCCGCCGCAGCGCGAGCAGCGCCTGCACGGTGCTGCGCGGGATGTCGATGGAGATCGCAACCGAGTCGGCGCCGCGCTCGACCGCGGGCGGCATCGGGTCGGCGCCGGCGAGGCCGGCCGCGAGGGACCCCGACACCTCGGCCGCGACCAGACGCGGCATGCCTTCGGTCCAGCCCCAGCGCCGCATCTCGTCGAAGCCCTTCCACAGGCCGAACAGCGCATCGCCGTAGCACACCGGAAGCACGCACCAGTCGGGCGTCTGCCAGTCCAGCTGCCCGGCGATCTCGTAGGCGAGCGTCTTGTAGCCCTCGATGCCGATAGGGTTGCTCCCCGCGGTCGGCCCGAAGAACGGAGAGGTCGGAAACCAGCCGAACCGTTCCACCGCCGCGGACAGGATGCGCCAGCGGTCCTCCTTGGCCGCGCATTGGAGCACCATCGCGCCGGCGGCGCGGATCTGTTCCACCATCGCGCCCGCGGCCCCCCTGAACGTGAGCACCACGCAGGGCAGGCCCGCGCGCGCGGCGTAGGCGGCAGCGGCGGCCCCGGCGTTGCCTGAAGAACTCGTGGCGATTGCCTTGGCACCGGTCGCTGCCGCCCAGGAAACCGCGACGCTCGCCAGCCGGTCCTTGAAGGACCAGGTCGGGTTGCGGGTCTCGTCCTTGACCAGGAGTGTTCCGCAATAGGGCGAGGAGACCGGGATCAGGGGCGTCATCCCCTCGCCCATGCTGACCGCCCGCTCCGCCGCCACAGGCAGGGCCTCGGCGAAGCGCCAGAGCGTCGGGGGGTCCGGCGGCAGAGCGTCCCGCGCCGGAGGGCGGGAGTCGTCGTAGACGACGGTGAGGTTGGCGGCCACGCCTTCCTCGCCGCAGGCGCCGCAGGCGCGGTCGAAACGGTCGAGCGGCCAGGACCGCCCGCACCGGATGCAGGAAAGCGATGTCGGTTCCAACCGCCCTATCCCTTGCACCGTCCGCCGGGCGCGGCCCGGTCAGTCATGATCGCCGCCCAGGTCGACGATGGTGCCGGCGCCGGCGGCCGCCGCGCGGCGTTCGACGTGCTGCGCTGTGATCAGGTCCTGAATCGGCAACCCGATCGACTTGTAATAGGCGATCTCTCCGGCGTTCTCGCGGCCGGGGCGGGCGCCGGACACGATGTCGGCGATCCCGATCACGTCTTCCTCCCGGATCGCGCCCTCGGCGATCGGGATCGCGAAATCCCCGGCGTTGGCGAGGCTGTCGGTGCGGCTGTCGATAACCCGTTTCGCGGCGCGGACGACCGTTTCGGTATCGACCTCGCGGGCCGTCGCCGTGTTTGCCCCGGCCGAGACGACGAAGGCGCCCGCGCGCAGGTCGCGCCCGAACACCACAGGCTCCGCCGACGTCGTGGCGGCGACCACGATATCGGCATCGCGCACCGCTTCGGCCGGCGACGCGGCAAGCGTTACGTCGTCGGGCAGCCCGTCCTCCGCCCTGATCCAGTCGGCGAAGGCGCGGGCGCGTTCCTCGCTGCGGCCGGCGACCGATACCCGCTCGAGATCGTGCGTCCGCGCGAGGGCTTGAAGCTGGTTGCGGGCGACCCGCCCCGCCCCGATCGCCGCGACAACGCGCGAGTCCGCTTTGGCAAGCCGGCGCGCCGCCGCTCCTGTCCCCGCGCCCGTCCTGAGGTCGGTGATGTAGCCCGCTTCCATCAGGGTTCGCGGATGGCCGGTCTCCCCGTCGAACAGGGCGACGACGGCGGACATCCGGGCGACCCCGCGCGCAGTATTGCCGTAGAAATCGGAGACCACCTTGACCCCGTAGCCGCCGCCGTCCCTGAGAAACGAGGGATTGAAGATGGCGACGCCCGGCGGCGTCTCGGAGACCACATGGCGGCGCAGCCCCTCGACGCTTTCGCCCGCCGCGAGGCGGATGAACGCCTCTTCCTGAATCGCGATCGCGGCGTCCATGTCGATCAGCGACCGCACGTCGTCTTCGGTCAGGATTCGAAGCTGCACCGCCGACCCTCCCCGTTTCACTGATAGGGGCGGTGCGGCCCCGGGTCAACGCGGGCCCGATATGGCATAGTCGGCGGGCAGCCGGGAGGATGGTGCGGCGTGGCGTTGCTCGCGATACACAACGCGCAACTGGTGACCGGGACGTCGATGCGGCCCGGCGGTGTCGTCGTCGGCGACGACGGTCGGATTGCCGCCCTTGTCGACGCCGGCGCCCGGCCTCGGGCCGAAACCGTGATCGACGCGCGCGGGCGGCTCCTGTTCCCGGGCTTCATCGACGCCCATGTGCACATGCGCGATCCCGGCTATCCGCACAAGGAGACTTTCGCGACCGGCACCCTGGCGGCGGCGGCGGGCGGGGTGACCACCGTGATGTGCATGCCCAATACCGATCCCGCCGCCGACACCGTCGCCGGCGTCGAAGCCATGCGCGCGGCCGGCGAAGGGGCGAGCCTGGTCGACTTCGCGATCCAGGCCGCGGTTACCCGGAACAACATCGACACCCTGCCCGCCCTCTGGGACACCGGGGTCGTCTCCTTCGAGGCGCTGCTGTCCGATGCCCCGGAGGACCTGCTGCTCGACGGCGACGGCCTCGTCCGGGCTGCCGGGGCGGTTGCCTCCTGCGGCGCGGTGATCGGCGTCTACACCGGCGACCGCGCCCTGGTTTCGGCCGCACTCGGGCGGCTCTCCGGACGCACCGATTTCGCCGCCTTCGCCGAGGCGCGCGCTGCGGCCGGCGAAGCGAGGGGGCTCTCCCGGCTGATCGAGGCCGTGCGGGCAACCGAAGCGCGCACCGTCGCCCGGCAGGTCTCGACCGCGCGCGGATTCGCCGCGGTCGAGGCCGCCCGACGCGCCGATCCGGCGCTCCCGATCGCCGTCGAGGCGACACCCCATCACCTCTGCCTCGATGCGGGTGCGGTGGACCGCCACGGCCCGTTCGCCCTGATGGTGCCGCCGCTGCGCAGTCCGCACGACCGTGCGGCGGCGCTGCGGGCCCTCGTCTCGGGCACTGTCGATTTCGTCGCCTCCGACCACGCGCCGCACGCGGTCGAGGAAAAGGACCGTTCGGGCCCGTGGGATGTGCCCGGCGGCACGCCCGGGCTCGATACGATCGTGCCGGCGGTGGCCGACCTCGCGGCCGCGGGGATCATTCCGTGGCCGCGCGTCGCCGAGGCGCTGTCGTCGGCCCCGGCGCGGCTGTTCGGGATCGACCGCCGCAAGGGCCGGCTTGCGGTGGGCGCCGACGGCGATCTCGTCATGATCGATCCCGAACTCCGGCGGACGGTCGATACAACGGCGATCCGCTCGCGGGCGAAGCGCTCGCCCTTCGAGGGGATGACGTTGACCGGCTGGCCGGTTCTCACCGTGCTGCGCGGCCGCGTCGTCGCCGAGAACGGGCGCCATGCCGGAGGTGCGCCGGACGGCCGGTGGCTGCGCCGCGACACCGCGGAGCAGGATTGAGCGATGTTCGGCGCCGCGGGTCGAATTGGCGTGATTGTGCCGGCCAACAACGGTGTCCTCGAACCCGAACTGTGGTCGGCCCTGCCGGCGGGGACCGCGCTCTACGCCACGCGGATTCTAGCGCGCGGCGAACTCACCCCGGCCGCCGTGCATGCGATGGAGGCCAATGTGGACCGGGCGGTGGACAAGCTGGCGGCCACCGGGGTCGACGTCATCATCTACGCCGACATGGTGACGACCTTCATCATGGAGCCGGGCTGGAACGAGGCGCGGACGGAAGCGATCGCCGCGCGCACGGGCCGCCCCTGCATCTCGGCCTGGACCGCGCTTCGCGATGCGCTCGCCCGGCTCGGCGTCGCCCGCTTCGCGCTGGGCACACCCTATCCGCGGGCAATCCATGCGCTTGCCCCGCCGTTCTTCGCCGCGCGCGGCCTGGCGCTCACCGACGATGCGACGCTCGACATCCTGCGGATGGAGGATGTTCCCCGGACCGATGCAGGCACCCTCCGCGGCCTCGTCGCCGGGCTCGACGTCCGGGGCGCGGAAGCGGTGGTGCTGCTGGCGACGGACCTGCCGACCTTCGAGTCGCTCGAGCCCCTCGCCGCCATGACGGGGCGCCCGGTGCTGAGTTCCAACCAGACGATCCTCTGGTCGGCGCTCCGCACCATGGGCAACGCCGCCGCCCCGCCCGGTCTCGGCCCGCTGTTTCGCGCCTGACCGCCAGGCGTCGGGCCGGAACCGGCCCGGCGCCTTCACACCCTGCGGCTGCGCCCTAGTTGAGGATCAGCGCGTGCTTGTCCTTGGGCGGCACCTTGTCGATCACGCCGCGCTTCTGGGCCATTTCGAGAAACGCCCACTGCGCATCGACCACCTTCTGGTTCCACTCCGTCAGGAAGACCCGCTTGTCCTGCAGCAGGCGGCGGTAGACATCGGCCTGCGCATCGTTCTTGACCGCGGCGAGCTTGCCGTACTTCTTGACCGCCGCCGCGAGATTCTTGCTGTCGCGGAGCCATTCCCATGATTCGTGGGAAGCGGCGACGAAGCGCTTGGCCCGGTCAGGGTCCTCGTCGACCCAAGAGCGCCAGGCGACCACCGGCGCCGACCAGACGACCGGATAGCCGGTCTTCTCCTTCCAGTATGCGTTCGCCGAGAAGATCGAACGGTAACGGTCCGGCTGTGCCGCCGCCGCGACGGTCAACGAACTGATGTTGAACATCGAATCGACCTTGCCGGTCTCGAGGAACTTGAAAAGCGCCGGCGCCGCCGCCTGCACGAATTCGGTGTCCTTGAGAACGTCGATGCCGTACGCATCGATCAGCGCCGCCCGCGTCGCCTTGAACGCGCCAGCGCCGGTGGACCAGCTCGAGAACTTCTTGCCGCGCAGATCGGGAACCTTCTTGAACGGGGTCTCGTTGCGGACGAACACCTCCTGCATCACCGTCAGCCCGCCGCCGATGACGACCCAGTCGAGCCCCTTATTGATGCGGGTAATCGCCGCCGTCCCGGGATAGTAGGTCACCAGGCACTCCTTGGCCGGGAGGCCGGCGGTATGGCCGCGGAACGGCCGGGGATCGATAGCCAGGTCGATGCCGTGCTTGGCGTAGATTCCGGCGTCCTTGCCGCCATAGGCGCTGAGGATGAAGACGCTGTTGCGCGGCACCGTGATTTTCACGGGCTTGAGAGCCTGGGCGACCGCCGGCCCGGCGATCACCGCGGCGGCAAGCAAAGAGAAGCAACCCAGCAGCAAAGGCTTCTTGAACATTTCACTCCCCTTCCGATCTGGTTGACGATCCGCCATGCCGGTCTCCGCACGCGAACCGTCTCATCATGCTGGGTGCGGCCCGTCCGCCTGTCAAGCCGCGCGGTTCGCCCGCACCCGCACGGCGGGCCGATCCTTGGCAGGACTCCGGCCGGCGGCCATAATGCCGACCGCGGGCCGCGCGGGATCGTCAATTCGGCCGCAAGCAGGGGATTCGGCATGAAGCTCGACATCTACAACCACATTTTTCCGGTCAAGTATTTCGAGCGGATGCAGGAGGTGATCCCCAACAAGGGGCCCATCAAGCGCTGGCTCAACATCCCCGTCCTCTACGACGTCGATGCCAGGCTCCGGATGATGGACGGCTTCGGCGAGTACCAGCAGATCCTGTCCAATTCGATGCCGCCCATCGAGTTCATCGCCGGCCCCGACGTGACGCCGGAGCTGGCGCGGCTCGCCAATGACGGCATGGCGGAGCTCTGCCGGCGTTATCCCGACCGCTTTCCGAGCTTCATCGCCTCGCTGCCGATGAACAACATGGACGCGACGGTGAAGGAGATCGACCGCGCGATAAACGAACTCGATGCATGCGGCGTGCAGATCTTCAGCCACGTCAACAACCGGCCGCTCGACGAGCCCGAATTCTATCCGCTGTTCGAGAAGATGGCCGGGCACGACCTGCCGATATGGCTGCATCCGGCGCGGGCCGCCAACCACCCCGACTACCTCACCGAGGACAAGTCGAAATACGAGATATGGTGGACGTTCGGCTGGCCCTACGAGACCTCCGCGGCGATGGCCCGTATCGTGTTCTCGGGAATCTTCGACAAGCTGCCCGACATCAAGATCATCTCGCATCACCTGGGGGCGATGATCCCCTATTTCGAGGGCCGCGTCGGTCCGGGCTGGGACCAGCTCGGCACCCGGACGGCGGACGAGGACTACGAGGCCCTGCTCGCCTCGATGAAGAAGCGCCCGGTCGATTACTTCAAGATGTTCTACGCCGACACCGCGACCTTCGGCTCCGACGCCGCGACCGATTGCGGGCTCGCCTTTTTCGGTGTCGAGAAGTGTCTGTTCGCATCCGATTGCCCGTTCGACCCGGAAGGCGGTCCGATGTATATCCGTGAGACCATCCGCATCCTCGACGGGCTCGACGTCACCGCCGCCGAGCGCGATGCGCTCTATCTCGACAACGCGAAGAAGCTGCTGAAGCTCGACTGAATGGCTGCGTCGGCTCTGTAGCCGGGTTGCGGGCGTGGCCGGCGTCCTTGCCGACCCCGTCCGCCGGCGCGGGCTGGCCGGGGTTGCGCTGGCGGTCGGCGCGGCGCTGACCTTCACCGCATCCACGGTCGCCGCGGTCATTTCCTATGAGGGCGGCGGCGAGCCGCTGGCGGCGATCACATCCCGCTATATCGGTGCGATGGTCGTCTTCGCGCTGCTGCTCCAGTTCTCCGGCGTCGGGTTCTTCCTGCCGCGCCGCGCGGGGCTGATCTCCGTCGCGCTGGGCTGTCTTGCCGGCGTCCAGGCCTACTGCCTCTACAACTCCATGGCGCATATCGCGGTCGGGCTGACGTTCAGCATCTTCTACATCTACCCGGTGCTCGTCGCCCTGATCGCCATCGCCTTCCGACAGGACAGGATCACGCCGGCCATCGTCGTCGGGCTGGTGATCGCCTTCGCCGGGCTGATGCTGGTCTTCGATGCAACCGGCGAGGAGTCGGATCTCTGGGGATCGACGCTCGCGGTCGGCGCGGCGCTGGTCTGGTCGGTGATCACCGTCGGCAGTGCGCAGGTGATACGGACCCACGATCCGCGCCTGTTCACCTTCTACCTCCAGGTCTCGGCGGGGCTGATCTACATCGTGGTGTGCCTGGTCGACGGCGACGTCGCCCTGCCGCAAACGGCGAAGGGCTGGGGCGGGCTGATCTCGCTGCCGATCTTCTACGCCGTATCCACGCTCGGCTTCTTCGGCTCGATCGCGCTGATCGGCTCGATCCGCGCCTCGCTCCTGATGAACCTCGAGCCCGTGTTCACCATCGCCGCGGGGTTCCTGATCCTCGGCCAGGTCCTGACCCCGCTGCAACTCGCCGGCGCCGCGCTGGTGATCGGCGCCGTGCTTGCGGTGCGGGTCGAGCGGGCCCGGCCGGACGCGCAGGCATCCGGAAGCGGCGGATAGTCTCCGCTCCCTGCGCGGCGGACGCCGCGCGCCCGCTACTCCCGCTCGAAGTTCGCGGTGCGCCTGTCGAAAAAGGCCTCGATGCCGGTGCGCATATCGCTGCTGGTGTGGGTCAGCGCGGAAGCGACCGATTCGGCGAACAGCCCTTCCTGTTTCGGCATCTCAGCGATGCGGCCGATCCCGGTGAGGATCATCGTGTTGACCAGCGGCGCGTTGCTCGCCACGGTCTCCGCGAGCGCGAGCGCCTTGTCGAACGCCGCGCCCTCCTCCACGAGATAATGGGAGAGGCCGAGCGCCTGGCCTTCCTCGGCCGAAATGCGGCGCCCGGTCAGCATCATCTCGGTGGTGCGCCCGGCGCCGATGATGCGCGTCACCCGCACCGTCGCCCCGCCGCCGACGAAAAACCCGCGCTGACCCTCCGGAAGTTGGTAGATGGCACTCGGTTCGGCGACCCGCACGTGGGTGGCCGCCGCGATCTCCAGCCCGCCGCCCATCACCGCGCCCTGCATCGCAGCCACCACCGGCAGGCCGCCGGTCTCCATCATGTCGAGCGTCCGGTGCCAGTAGCGCGAGGTCCCGAAGGATTCGACCGGGTCGCGCTCCTTGTGCTCCGAGAGATCGAGCCCTGC
Organism: Alphaproteobacteria bacterium; assembly: GCA_965200535.1. Lineage (GTDB taxonomy): Bacteria > Pseudomonadota > Alphaproteobacteria > MPNO01 > MPNO01 > MPNO01. Next base: position 621,220 of record CBDAUF010000001.1, read on the forward strand.
GCAGAAATGCCTGCCGGCACCGCACAGGATCACCGCCCGCGTCTCGCGCGGCGGCGCCTGGAAGAAGCGGTTGACGGCCTCGATGAGCCGGTCGTTGACCGCGTTCCCCTTTTCCGGCCGGTTCAGGGTCAGGACCGCAATTTGCCCGCGCAGTTCCAGCCGCAGGACATCGCTCTCGATTTCCGCCACGTCCGGTTTGACCTCGTTACCGTTTCGCGCCAGCTATAGGGGCCGCGGTCGGCGGTGTAAACTGGCGGCGTCACCAGACAGGGGGAATGGAATGGACATCGGCGGCAACGCGGCACTGGTAACCGGCGGCGCCTCGGGCCTCGGCGCGGCGACGGCGCGGCGGCTCGCCGGGCAGGGGGCCAAAGTCGGCATTATCGACCTCAACGCGGACGGCGCGAAGGCGGTCGGCGCGGAGATCGGCGGCGCCGGCGTCGGCTGCGACGTCACTAGCGCAGAGGCGGTCGAGGCCGCGCTCGCGGAACTCTCGGACACGGTGGGGGTTCCCCGGATCGTCGTCAACTGCGCCGGCATCGGCGTCGCCGAACGCATTGTCGGCCGCGGCGGCCCCATGCCGCTCGGCAATTTCACCCGCGTGGTCGACATCAACCTGTTCGGCACCTTCAACGTCATGCGGCTCGCAGCCGCTGCGATGGCCGGCCTCGAACCCGTCTCCACCGGCGAGCGCGGCGTGATCGTCAACACCGCCTCGGTGGCTGCGTTCGAGGGCCAGATCGGCCAGGCGGCCTATGCGGCGTCGAAGGGCGCCATCGTCTCGATGACCCTGCCGGCGGCGCGCGAATTCGCCCGCGTCGGCGTGCGTGTGATGACGATCGCGCCCGGCATTCTCATGACGCCGATGTTCGACAACGTGCCGGACGCCGTGCGCGAGGGGCTGCTCTCCATCACCCAGTTCCCGCCGCGCCTCGGCGAGCCGGAGGAATACGCGCATCTGGTCCAGCACATCGCGGAGAATCCCCTGCTCAACGGTGAGGTGATCCGCCTCGACGGCGCGGTGCGCCTGCCGCCCAGATAGGAAGGGAGACCGAAATGGCGGGAGACCGAAAGAAAGCCCGCGTAATGGGCATCAACCATGTCGTCCTCGAGGTCGGCGACATCGACGAGGCGCTCGCCTTCTACGGCGCGGTGTTCGATTTCGAACTGCGCGGCCGCGGCGAGACCAACGCCTTCATCGACATGGGCGACCAGTTCATCCAGCTCACCCTGAACGACGGCGGCCCGCCCGACACCAAGCGCCACTTCGGCCTCGTGGTGGACGACCGCAGCACCGTTCGCGCCGCCCTCGAGGAACTCGGCGCCGAGATGATCGGCGCCCGGCTCAATTTCCGCGATCCCTGGGGCAACCGGGTCGAGGTCGTGCCCTACGACACAATCCAGTTCACCAAGGCCGACCCGATCCTGCGCGGGATGGGGCTGGACGGCCTGACAAAGACCCCGGAGGCGATGGAGGAACTGGCGAAGAAGGGGCTGGCGTAGCCCCTTCGTCCGGCATCGCGGCGCCGTGCCCGGGGCGCGCGCCGCCCTACAGGTCCCGCACGTGGGGCAGCACCTCGCGGCCGAAAATCTCCAGCGAGCGCATGATTTCCGCCTGGGGCAGCGAGCCGAAATCGACCAGCATGCCGATCTGGGTGATGCCGGCGCCGGCCAGCACCCGGATCCGCTCGATGGCCTGCTCCGGCCCGCCCATCAGGACGCGCCCCGGAAAGTAGGAGTCGAAGTCGAACCGGCGCTGGCCGGCGTCGCGCTGCTCGTAGCCCTTGTAGGCGACGGGATCGGCCGGCCTGCGGGTGGCTTCGAGCCCGGCCGCGGCATATTCGACCATCGGGCCGTGGACCGCCGCCTCCAGACGCGCATCGTCGCCCTCGCCGAGGAAATGGGCGTGATAGACGCAGCACACCTCGTGGTCCTCGATCCTGCGTCCGGCGGCGTGCAGCGCATCGCGGTACCAGCCGATGCGTTCGACCGCCGTGTCGTGGTCGACGTGATAGGCGACATAGAGAAGGTTGTAGCCTTCGCGGGCGGTCCATTCGAAGCTCTCCGGCGACAGCAGGCAGGCGACCCAGACCGGCGGGTGCGGTTTCTGATAGACCGGCGGCAGAATGGGCAGGCCGCTCATCGCCGGCCGGAACCCGCCGTCGTGCTCGAGCGCCGGGGCGCACCACGCCTTCCTGATCAGCGCGACACCGTCCTCGACCCGTTCGCGGCTCTCCCTCATCGGGACCCCGAACGCGTCGAACTCGTCGCGGATGAAACCGCGCCCGACGCCGAAGTCGAAACGGCCTTTCGAAAGCTGGTCGAGCGCGGCCGCCTGTTCCGCCACCCGCACCGGATCGTTGAGCGGCAGGATCGTCGCTCCGGTGCCCAGCCGGATCCGCTCGGTGCACGCCGCGAGGTAGGACAGGAAGGCGTAATTCGCCGACAGCAGCCCACCGTGGCGGACGAAGTGGTGCTCGACCATCCACGCGTAGTCGATGCCGATGCGGTCGGCGTAGGCGACCTGTTCGACCATGTTGTGGTAATGGGTATGGGTGTCGCGGGTCTCGGGCAGGTATGTCGGCAGATAGAACAGGCCGAATTTCATCGACGGCTTTCCCGGGCGGTGAGTGCGGCGGCCGGACAGTTTGCTGCGGCCGGGTCCGCCGACGCAAGCCGACGGGAGAGCGAAGGAGGAGACGATGAGCGAAGAAGAACTGTTGAGACGGGCGTTCGCCGCGGCGCAGCGGGCGGCCGCGAACGGCAATCCGCCTTTCGGCTCGGTTCTGGTAAACGCTGCGAACGAGATCGTCCTCGAGGCCGAGAACGACATGCTGACCGCGGGCGACGTGACCGGCCACGCGGAAATCAACCTGGTGCGCGCCGCGTGCCGCGAGTTGGGCCCGGCGCTCGGCGGCTACACGCTGTACACCAGCTGCGAGCCCTGCGCGATGTGCGCGGTGGCCGCCTACTGGTCCGGCCTCGAGCGCATCGTCTTCGGGCTGTCGCATCCCAGGCTCGTCGAGATCCGGGGCGGTGCCGGACCGCCGATGATGAACCTGCGCTGCCGCGAGGTTGCCGGCCGCGGCAGCCGCCCGATGGAGGTCGCCGGCCCGATGCTGGAGGACGAGGCGGCGGCGCTGTTCGCCTAACCGGCGCCGTCGCCCGGGTCGATGCCGTACTCGCCGGTTTCCATCCACCGCGCAACGGAACGGCCGGCCTCGGTCATCGACAGGTCGGCCCGGGTCTCGAGCAGCCACGCCTGATAGGGCTCGGCGACATCTTCCTCCGCGCCGTGGTGGGGGATGCCCTTGGGCGTCCAGGCAACCGTGCCCGGAACGCTCATCCCGCCATACGCGCCCGGCCCGCCGGCATAGACGATGATCTCGTCGTAGTCGGCGTTGCAGTGTATCGGCGGACGGTCGCTGCGCCGCGAGCCGAGATGGTAGAAGAGAGACCGGCCGGCGGCATCGCCGATAAGACGCCCCGGGGAGATGCCGCCCGAGGTCAGGCCGAGACCCCGCACGCTCGCAATGTTGAAGCGGCGGACCTGCGGCGCCCCGCGCGCGGCCTGCCCGCCGAGCGGATCGAAACCGTAGAAATAGGACGTTGTCCCGCCGCGATGGCGTACGACGACCTCATGGGCGCCGGGCGAGGCATCGACGAAGGGCGCCGGTTCATCGACATCGCGCACGGTGTTGAGCACGGCGCGCGGATCCGGGTCGATGGCGAGCGTATCCTCGCACGCCGCGATCAGCACCGTCGTCGGCGCTTCGATGCCGACATAGCGCCAGGCGGCAGCACGGGGCATCAGGACGAAGTCGCCGTGCCCGACCCGGAGGGCGCCGAAATCGGTCTCCAGCCGGGCGTCGCTGGCAACGATGTAGTGAACCTCGTCGGCGACAACATCGCGCAGGGCGAAATCCATCGCCGCCGCGCAGTGCAGGCGCTCGAGCGCGATGCCGGGGCCTTCCAGGATCGCGTCCGGGAGCGGCCGCCCTTCGCCCGCAGGCAGTGCGGCCACATCGAAACGGCGCGGCGCGTAGTCGCCCTCGATCCGCGTCCAGGCCGGCGAATAGCCGGCCCGCGCGACATTGGTCCGCGCACCAGTGAATCCCTCGCGCGTGTAGTTGTAGAGATGGGGCGCGGGGCTGGCTTCGGCGTTTCCGTCCATGCGGTTCCGTCCCGTGTCGCTTGCGGATCAGGATGCCCGGCCGGCCTCCCCGGCGAGCAGCCCGTCGATCACCTGGCGGGCGAGGATGGTGCCGCCGTCGATGGCCACATCCACCGTGCGAATCCCGCTGGTGTCCGCCTCGATGGACGCCTGTTGGGTTTCCAGCACGTCGCGATCCTCGTCGAAGATGCCGCGGACGATGCCGTGCCACCACTCGCCGTACGAATCGTCGGCAAGGCGGAAGTTGCGCGACACCGCCCAGAAATAGTTGGTCGTGTTCTCGGTCTCCGGGGTCAGGCAGTCGAGGACGAAGAACCGCACCCCGGCGTCCGGGTCGCCGCAGCCCGGCGGCACCGCCCGCACCTCGACATGGACATAGCAGGGCGGCTGGAAATGGACGAGCTGGTAGCGGTCGATGTTGGTGTCGCTTCCCGCCGCCGCGGCGAAGAAGGGCGGCGGCGGAACATCGCGCATGATGCGGTCGACGAACACCTCGTCCCCCTCCCGGCGTGCGGCGATCGGCGTCTCGGCGACCGCGTGGTCGCCGATGCTGGACGCATGGACGTAGGTCTCGTGCGAAAGGTCGATCAGGTTGTCGACCAGAAGCTGGTAATGCGCCCTGACGCGGAGATGGTCGCGAAACGGCACCCAGCCGTCCTCGTCGAGCCCGGGCATCGCCGGCATCAACGCGGTGTCGGCGGCCTCCGCCGGCCCCGTCCAGACCCAGATCCAGCCGTATTTCTCGACCGCCGGATAGGCGCGGACCGCGGCGCGCCGGGGCACCCTATCCTGGCCGGGGACGGTGACGCACTTGCCGTCCGCCCGGTAAGCGAACCCGTGATAGCCGCAGACCAGCCGGTCGCCGGAAAGCCGGCCCTTCGACAACGGCATGCGGCGGTGGATGCACCGGTCGGCGAGCGCGTGTACGACGCCGTCCCCGGTGCGGAAGAATACGATCGGCTCGCCGCACACGGGCCGGGCAAGCGGCGTGCGGTCGACCTCGTGCGACGCGGCGGCAACGTACCACGCGTTCTTCACGAACATGCGGCGCCCTCCTCCGAAGCCCATGTTGGCATCGGCGGGCTCAGCCGTCGACCACCCAGCGCGCCTTTCGGCGTTCGAGGAACGCCCCGATCCCGTCCTTTGCGGCATCCGACATGCGGGTCTTCACGTTCCAGCCGAGCCCGGTCGGGAACAGCGCCGGATCCGGCCCGTAGCCGAGATCGGCAACCAGGGCCTTGGTCCCCGCGATTGCCTCGGGCGAAGCGGCAAGCGCCAGCCGGCAATGCGCTTCCACGCGGGCGTCCAGATCGGCGCTGTCCGCGGCGACTTCGTGAATGAGGCCGGAACGCAGCGCTTCCGCGGCGCCGAAGACCACCGCGCCGGTTGCCATGTAGCGGAACCAGCTCGCGCCCACCCGCGGCAGCAGGAAGCCGGCGATGATGCCGGGCGCAAGGCCGATCCGCACCTCCGACAGGCAAAAGCGGGTATCCGCCTCGGCAATGGCGACATCGCAGCAGGCGACGAGGCCGAGAGCGCCCGCCATCGCGGCGCCGTGCAGCCGTCCGATGATCATCCGGGGGCAGTTTGCCGCGGCCGCGTAGACCCGCTGCAAACGCGCCGAATCGCGGCTCACCTCCTCCTCGCTCGCGCCCTCGGTGTCCCGCATCCAGTTGAGGTCGCCGCCGGCGCAGAACACCGGGCCGTTGCCGCGCAGCACGATGGCGCGGACCCCCGGATCCCCGCCGAGGCGTTCCAGCGCGGACACCAGCTCGCCCATCATCTCCGGGTCGATCGCGTTGCGCCGGTCGGGCCGGTCAAGCGCGACGGCGGCGATCCCGCGCGGGTCGGTTTGCACGACGATGGTTCGGTAAGACTCCATGCGGCCCTCGCGCGCTCAGTCGGGGATCCGGAGGCGGCCCTTGATGACCTTGCGGGTCGGCGTGAGCGGCATCTCATCGACGAGAACGAGGCGCTCGGGCCATTTCAGCTTGGCGATCCCCTCGCCGTCCAGCCACGCGACGAGGTCGGCGAGCGCCGGTGCGGCGCCGGGACGGGCGACCGCAAAGCAGCACGCCCTCTCGCCCAGCACGGGGTCCGGCATCGGGACGATCGCCGACTGGAGGATATCGGGATGGCGGTCGATCGTTTCCTCCACGTCCGCCGGGTTGATCTTGATCCCGCCCCGGTTGATCAAATCCTTTTCGCGTCCGGTAATGGCAACCGCGCCCGTGCCGTCGATCACCGCGCTGTCGCCGGTGCGAAACCACCCGTCGGCGGTGAACGCGGCTGCGTTCGCGGCTTCGTTTCCGAAATACCCGTCGAACACCGACGCTCCCCGGATCTGCAGCGCCCCTTCCTCGCCGGCCGGCAGCGGGTTGTCGTCCGCGTCGCACACCCTCGCCTGGTTCCCCGGGCTCGGCCGGCCGCAGCCCCAGGCAGCGCGTTCGAGCGCCTCGTCAGGCCTGGTGAACATGCCGCACTGGCATTCGGTCATGCCCCAGAGCTGCGCGATGCGGCCGTTTCCGAGCGCGTCCTGCGCCCGGCGATAGAGTTCGGGCGGAGCCTTGGCGCCCGAGATCACGCAATAGCGGACCGAGGCGAGCGCCTCCCTGTCGAGCAGCCCGGCTTCCAGGCACGCCGCGATATGGGCCGGAGCGACGAAGACATGGCTCGGTTTCGCCGTTCGTATCGCCTCGATCAGGGCGGGCGGGGTGAACGCCGGCAGCAGCGCCGTCGCCCCGCCGCCGTAAAGCGTCAGGTGGAACGAATAGAGCCCGAGCAGGTGGGTGTAGGGCGCGGCCGACAGCATGATCGAATCCGGGCCCATCCGTTTTTCGCTGCAATTGAGCCGGGCATTGGCGAGAAAACGACGGTAGTCGGTCAGGACCGCCTTCGGGCTCGCCGACGTGCCCGACGTGAAGAGCATGACATACGGATCGGCGGCGGCGGGGGGCGGCGGCAGGTCGGCGCCGGGGCGCATCAGATCGTCGAAGGCGAGCGTGCCGTCGGGTGCCGGACCGCCGACGGCAACGACGTGAGCGAGCGACGGCAACTCCGGCGCGACGGCGGCGAGGTCTGCCGCCGGGCGCCGTCCGCCCGCCGCGGCCGCGGCGAACGCCAGCCGGGCGCCCGAGTGGCGCATGGCATCGGCGGCCTCGCGCGGCCCGTAGGGCATGTGGATGGTGCTGGTCACCACGCCCAGCCGGGCCGCGGCCAGATAGATGTAGAGGAACGCCGGCAGGTTGGGGAGCTGGATCGCGACCGCATCGCCGCGGCCGACGCCGAGCGCGGCAATTCCGCCCGCCAGCGCGTCGACCCGCCGGGCGAGCGTGCGGTAGTCCACTGTCTCGCCGGGTGCGAGGATGGCTGGCGCGCCTCCCCGGTCCCGGACGCTGCGATCCAGCAGGCCGGTCAGCGTGTCGTCGGTCCAGAATTCGGACCCGGCCGGGGCGGTGGTTTGCGGCATGTCGGGCAACCGGTCGGAAAGATGGCGACCCCAACGGGAGTCGAACCCGTGTCTTCAGCGTGAAAGGCTGATGTCCTAGGCCTCTAGACGATGGGGTCGGATCGGGATAGGTAGCCGGAGCGCGCGGCGAAATCAACCGCCGCATCGACCGCCCCGTCATCCGCCGCCGGATCGTGCATCGCGGTCCTCCGTCCGCCCCGCAGCCGGCCGGCCGCGCGCGCCGCGGCCGAGGCGCTTGCGTGTCATCCGCCGCCGCCGGGCAACCGCGATCTTGAGCGCCCAGGTGTAGCCGAGCCAGCCGGCGGCAATCGCATAGGGAGGACAGCCGACCAGCATCGCCAGCCCCCACCCCGCGACGACAACATCGAGAAAGAGGCCGGGCGTCGATTGCGCCCCCGGCAGGTAGTCGGTGGTTCCCCCGCCGCCGGTGCTGGCGTCCCAGAGCGTGGTGAAGCCCTCGTAGCCGGTGAGATCGTCCCACCGCCCGAGCACAACCTGTCCGGTCACGTAGAACGCGTAGTAGGCCGGCAGCACGGTTGCGAAATTGGTCACCCACGTCCATGCCATCGCGTGGATGAGATTGAAGTCCCAGCGCGGTGCGAAGCGGCGGACCGCAAGCCAGTGGGCGAGAACGAACATCATCTGGATGCCGACGGTCGGCGTCATCGCCCAGAACAGGCCGGCCGCCACGCTGCGTGCGGTGTATTGCGGCGGATGCCGGCTGCGCTTGATCGGGACGACGAAACGATAGCGGAGCCAGCGCCCGAAGCGGGCCATGCCGCTCCGCCGCCGCAGCGGTGTTTCTGCCGTCGGCAAGCTACGCCTCCGGCGCCCGATCCGCAGGCCGGCGCACAGCCGGTGTTCCCGGCTGCCTTCCGATCCTCGCGTTACAGGCTCGCCGCATCCTCGATCACCAGTTCGACCGCATCCCGGCCCTGCCACCGGTCCGCCTTGAGATGCCCTGCAATATGGAGCAGTGCGCCGCCGCCGGCGAGCAGAGCCTCGCCGAGCGGGGTGCCGGCGGCGCGGAATGCGATTCCCTTGAGCCTCGGACCGCCCTCGGCGCCGGTGAGGAAACAACGGACGTGATCGGCGCCGACCGTGTCGGCACGCACCGGCCGGACCCGCGGAAGGGCGAAACGCGGCCGCGGGTTGCCGGCGCCGAAGGGACCCGCCGTCTCGAGCATATCGACAATCTCCGGGCTGGCGCCCGCCGGGGTCAGGGCTCCGTCGATCGCCAGCCCGACGGCCGGCATCCGGTAATCGAGCTGACGCGCCATGTGTTCGTCGAGAAACGCCTTCAGTTCGCCGATCCGCTCCGTCGATACGGTCATCCCGGCGGCCATGGCATGCCCGCCGCCGGCGATCAGGAGCCCCGCCTGGCGCGCCGCGATCGTCGCCTCGCCCAGCGCCGCCCCGGGGATCGACCGGCCGGAGCCCTTCGCCACCGCACCGTCGATGGAGAGCACGTACGCGGGCCGGTTGAAGCGTTCGCGGAGCCGGCCGGCGACGATGCCGATGACGCCCGGATGCCAGCCCTCTTCGGCGACCAGGATAACCGGCTCGCGTGCGGGATCCGACGCGGCATCCTGCGCCTCGGCCAGCGCCGTCGCGCGTTCGAGGACCGCGGTCTCGATCTCGCGCCGCCCGACATTGTACCGGTCGAGCCTGGCCGCGATCTCGGTCGCCTCGGCCGCGTCCCCGGTCGACAGCAGCCGCACGCCGAGCCCCGACTCGCCGACCCGTCCGCCGGCATTGACCCGGGGTCCGAGTACAAAGCCTGCATGGTAGGCGTTCGGCCGTTCGTCGATGCCGGCGACATCGGCCAGGGCAGCGATCCCGTGGTTGGCCCGCCGGGCCATGATCTTGAGCCCTTGGGCGACCAGCGCGCGGTTGACCCCGGTGAGCGGCGCCACATCGCAGATCGTCCCCAGGGCGACCAGATCCAGCCATCCCATGAGGTGCGGTTCGGCATGCCCCTGGCCGTACCAGTGACCGTCGCGCAGGGCGCGGTTGACCGCCACCACGAAAAGGAAGGTGACGCCGACGGCGGCGAGCGCCCGGCAATCGTTGTCTTCGTCCAGCCGGTTGGGATTGACCACCGCGACCGCTTCGGGGAGCGCAGCCTCTGCGACATGGTGGTCGAGAACGATGATATCGAGCCCGCCGGCGGCGGCTTCGGCGAGCGGTTCGCGCGCCGTCGTACCGCAGTCCACCGTGATGACGACGGAGGCCCCCTCCGCCTGGAGCGCGCGCAGGCCGCCGATGTTGGGGCCGTAACCCTCGCTCATCCGGTCCGGCACGTAGACCGCGAGGTCCCGCCCGATGGCGGCGAAAAAACGCACGAGGAGCGCCGCCGATGTCGCGCCGTCGACATCGTAGTCGGCGAAAACCCCGATACGCTCGCCGTCGTTGATCGCGCGGACCACCCGTTCGCAGGCGCGGTCCATGTCGCGAAGCGAGGACGGGTCCGGGAGCGACGCGCGCAGGGTTGGGTTGAGGAAGCCGTCCACCTCGTCGACCTCGACGCCGCGGCCGGCGAGCACGCGGGCGACGATCTCGGGCAGCCCGTTCGTCTCGGCGATGGCGAGCACCCGCCGGTCGTCCGCGGTCCGTGCATACCAGCGCTTGCCGGTGGCCGAGCGCTCCACGTCGAGATAGGCAGGCTCGCCGGCGTGCGCCTCGATCATCGGGACCCCCGGGCGGGACGGCGCATCAGGCCGGGCGGTCGGGCAGATCGAAGCCGGCCTTGCGTTCCAGGTTGTGGTGGGCCTCGATGAGCCGGACCGTCCCCGTCTTCGAACGCATGACCATCGAATGGGTGTAGGCGCGGCCGGCCTGGCGGCGGACGCCGCGCAGCATGGCGCCGGTGGTGACCCCGGTAGCGGCGAACATCACGTCGCCGTCGGCGAGATCGAGGAGCCCGTACTTGCGGTCGAAATCGCTGATCCCGCAGTTGGCGGCGCGCCTGCGTTCCTCGTCGTTGCGGAACACCAGCCGCCCCTGCATCTGCCCGCCGATGCACCGGAGCGCGGCGGCAGCCAGCACCCCCTCCGGCGCACCGCCCGAACCGAGATAGATATCCACCCCGCTCTCCGGCTGCGATGTGGCGATGACGCCCGAAACGTCGCCGTCCGTGATCAACATGATCCGTGCGCCGGCTTCGCGGACCCGGGCGATCAGATCTTCGTGGCGCGGCCGGTCGAGAATGCAGGCGACGAGGTCGGAGATCTCGACCCCCTTGGCCCTGGCGAGGCTGTCGAGGTTCCTGCCCGGGGTCTCGTCGAGATCGACCACACCGGCGGGGAGGCCGCCGCCGACGGCGATCTTTTCCATGTAGACATCGGGCGCGTTGAGAAAACCGCCCTTCTCGGCCATGGCGATGACTGCAAGCGCATTGGTCAGCCCCTTGGCGGTGATCGTCGTACCCTCGAGCGGATCGAGCGCGATATCGATCTCCGGTCCGCCGGCGCCCACCTTTTCGCCGATATAGAGCATCGGCGCCTCGTCGCGCTCGCCCTCGCCGATCACCACCGTACCGTCGATCGCGAGGTTGTTGAGGGCGTTGCGCATCGCATCGACCGCAACCTGATCGGCGGCTCGCTCGTCGCCGCGGCCCATCAGCCGGGACGCGGCGAGCGCCGCCGCCTCGGTGACCCTGATCGCCTCGAGCGCAAGGTTGCGGTCCACTGTCGGGACGGGCGCGACCATGATCGATCTTCCTCCGACGGTCAGCTTACCAGCGATTCGATGCGAATCGTTCGCGGCGGCTGGACGACGCTGTCGAGTGCAGCGATCCGCGCACGCGCGCGCGACATCGCGGCTTCGCGGGTCTCGTGGGTGGTGAGCACGACCGGCACCGCTTCGCCCGGCGCCCGGCCGCGCTGGATCATCGACTCCATCGAGATCCGCTCGTCGCGCAGCGCCGCGGCCACGTCGGCGATGACGCCCGGCCGGTCCAGCACCATGAGACGCAGATAGTAGGGGCCGACATGGCGGTCCATCGGTTCCGTCTCCGCCGGGGCGAGGGCGGTTGCGGGCACCGCGAAGACCGGCAGGCGCAGGCCGCGCGCCAGATCGACGAGATCGGCGACGACCGCAGATGCGGTCGGGCCCGCCCCGGCGCCGCGGCCCTCGTAGACGGTCGCCCCAACGCTGTCGCCCTCGGCGACCACGGCGTTGAAGACACCCTCGACGCGGGCCAGCGGCGACCCGACGGGAATCATGCAGGGGTGGACGCGCTGCTCGACGCCGCCGCCGTTGCGGCGGGCGATCCCGAGCAGCTTGATCCGGTAGCCGAGTTCATCGGCAAAGGCGATGTCGGCCGCGGATACGTGGCGGATGCCCTCGACATGGACGCGGTCGAAATCGATCTCCGTGCCGAAAGCGAGCGCCGCGAGAATAGCCAGCTTGTGCGCGGCATCGACGCCGTCGATGTCGAGACCGGGATCCGCCTCGGCATACCCCAGCGCCTGCGCATCCTTCAGGACCTCGTCGAACGGCCGGCCGGTCTCCCGCATCGCGGTGAGGATGTAGTTGCAGGTCCCGTTGAGGATCCCGTGGATGGCCGAGATCCGGTTGGCGGCGAGCCCCTCGCGCAGCGCCTTGACGATCGGGATGCCGCCGGCGACCGCCGCCTCGTAGCCCAGCGTGCGCCCCCCCGCTTCGGCCCGTCTGGCGAGGTCGGTGCCATGCCGTGCGAGCAGCGCCTTGTTGGCAGTCACCACGTCGCTGCCGGCGTCGAGCGCCGCCTCGCACGCGGTCCTGGCGATCCCGTCCTCGCCGCCGATCAGTTCGACGAACACATCCGCCCCGGCCTCCCGGGCCATCGCCGCCGCGTCGTCGAACCATGCGGCGCCGCCGAGATCGACGCCGCGGTCGCGGTTCCGGTCGCGGGCGGAAACCGCGACCACCCGGATCGGCCGTCCGGCGCGCTCTGCGATGGGGCGGGCCTGTTTTTCGAGCAGGGCAAGGACGCCGGCGCCGACTGTCCCGAGTCCCGCGATGGCGACCGTCAGCGGCGTCATCGGGCGGCCGCCGACTGCCTTCGCACGGCCACCGGCTGTCCCTCGTCCGCGAGGAAGCGGCGGACGTTCCGCGCCGCCTGGCGGATCCGGTGTGCGTTCTCGACAAGCGCGATCCGCACGTGCCCCTCGCCGTACTCGCCGAACCCGACGCCGGGCGACACCGCGACGTTCGCTTCCTGCAGCAGGAGCTTGGAAAACGCGAGCGACCCGATATTCGAGAAGCGGGCCGGAATCGGCGCCCAGGCGAACATGCTCGCGCGCGGCGCAGGGATATTCCAGCCCGCCGCGCCGAAGCTCTCCACCAGCACGTCGCGCCGCTGCCGGTAGAGCGCGCGGGTCTCGTCGATGCAGTCCTGCGGGCCGTTGAGGGCGGCCGCCGCGGCGACCTGGACGGGGGTGAACGCGCCGTAATCGAGATAGGATTTCACCCGCGCCAGCGCCTCGATCAGCTTGCGGTTGCCGACGGCGAAGCCGATGCGCCAGCCCGGCATGGAATAGGTCTTGCTGAGCGAGGTGAACTCGACGGCGATGTCTATCGCGCCGGGAACCTGCAGAATCGAGGGCGGCGGCTCCCCCTCGAAATAGATTTCGGCGTATGCGAGGTCCGAAATCACGTAGATGCCGCGCGACCGGCAAAAATCGACCACCTGCTCGTAGAACCCGAGGTCCACGGTGTGCGCGGTCGGGTTGGCCGGGAAGTTGAGGATGATGGCCAGCGGCGCCGGCACGCTGTAACGCGCCGCACGCTCGATCTCTGCCATGAAGTCGATGCCGGGGCCGACCGGCACGTGGCGCAGCGCGCCCCCCGCGATGATGAAGCCGTAGGCGTGGATGGGATAGGACGGGTTGGGAACGATCACCACATCGCCCGGGCTGGTGATCGCCATCGCCAAGTTGGCGAACCCTTCCTTGGAGCCGAGGGTGGCGATCGCCTGGCGTTCGGGGTCGACCGTCACCCCGAAACGGCGCTCGTAATAGGCCGCAATCGCGCGTCTCAGGCCGCGAATGCCGCGCGAGTTCGAGTAGCGGTGGGTCTTCGGATCCTGCACCACCTCGACCAGCTTGGCCACGACGTGCGGCGGCGACGGGTTGTCGGGATTCCCCATGCCGAAATCGATGACGTCGTCGCCCGCCGCCCGTGCCGCCGCCTTCATCGCGTTCACCTCGGCGAACACGTAGGGAGGCAGCCGCCTGATCCGGTAGAACTCTTGGTCGTTGTCGGGCGCTCCGCTCATAGGTCGATCGGTTTCCCGGTTATTGCCAACCGGCCGCGCCTCGGGCCGGTCCCTTCGCCGGCGGCGAAACTGCATTGTTTGACGGACGCTGACAAGCCGGCGCGGTATCGGTGTCGACGGCAAAGACGCGCTCTTCCGCCGGAAGGAAGATATCGCGCCCGGCGCGGCTGGCCCCCTCCCCGATCAGCGCGCCGGCGCGTCGGTTTCCTCGGCCTGGCGGGTTATCGGCTCGTTCGAATAGCGGGCGTTCTCGCGGTCGGCGAGCAGGCGCGGGGCCATCTTCGCACGCACCCCGTCCCAGTCGGGGGCGGCCGCTGCCGGGGCCGCCGCCTGCGGTTCTGCGGCGTTTCGTTTGGAGTCCAGCCAGCCGCACGCGCCCGGCAGCAGCGTCAGCGCCGCGAGGCCGACGGCTGCGGCGACAAGCCTGCCCGTTCCGCAATATCGCTTCAAAACCGCCCCGCACATCCCGGTGCGTCCGCAAGGGGATTGCCGCACCGCCGTTCCATGTCCGGCAGGCATGGTACGGCCGGGCGCGGGCGGGATCAACGCGGTCGCCGGGTTGCCGGCGTGCGGAGGTTCGGGAAGAACCGCGTCCCCGGGGGACGCAAAATGCCGCGAAAAATATGGCAGCAATGTTGACCAATGTTTCACGTGAAACATTCTCTTGAGATTGGCCCGCCTTCTTCACACGGCGGACGAAGAAACCGGCGGGCATGGCGCCCCCGGTCGCCCGCGGATATGCTTGCCGGCCGGTTCGACGGAGGATTGGGGGACGCGGTCTTCATGGCACAGGCGGATTGGGCGAGGGAGCATGTCAGGCGGTACCGCGAGACCGGCAGCGCCGACGGGCACATCTGGAAGGGCCACGACGGGACGGGCAATTTCCCGTGCCTGCTGTTGACGACCTGCGGACGGAAGACCGGAGAGGCGCGCACGACGCCGCTGATCTACGGCCGCGACGGGGCGGATTACGTCGTCATCGCATCCCAGGGCGGGCGGCCCAACCATCCGTTTTGGTATCTGAACCTGGAACGGAATCCGGGGGTGGAGGTCCAGGTCGAAGCCGAGACCTTCGCCGCAACCGCCCGCAGTGCGGGCGGAGACGACCGCGGCCGTCTGTGGGAAATGATGGCCGCGATCTACCCGCCCTACGACGACTACCGGGCGAAGGCCGCCGCGACGCGGGAAATCCCGGTCGTGGTGCTGTCCCGCGCGTAGCGAAGGCGCGGCGGAAGGGCCGATGGCCGAAAGCATCGACGGGGATGCGTTCCGGAAACGCTTCCAGCGTCACCTGAGCTGGGTGCTGAGCACCGGCAAGGGGGGCGCGCAGGGCGATTTTCGCGGCCTCGACCTCGACGGCGCGAACCTGCACGGCTACACGCTGCACCGCGCCATGTTCGGGGGTGCGAGCCTGCGCGGCGCCGAACTCAGGCGCGCCCAGTTGCAGGGGGCCGATCTGGCGGGCGCCGATCTGGGCGGCGCGCTGCTGCACGACGCGATTCTGGCCGGGGCCTCCCTGCGCGCCGCGCGGCTGGCGGGTGCGGAACTGGTGCGCGCCGACCTCAGCGGCGCCGACCTGTCGGATACAGACCTCGCCGGGGCGGACATGCTGGGCGCTCTGCTCGACGACGCCAATCTCGACGGCGCCGATCTCGGGGCTGCGCTCGGCCTGAGACCGGAACAGATCGTGGGCGCGCGCCTGACCCGGCGGACCGTGTTGCCCGGCGCCCTGACGCTTGCCGCGCCCTGATCCGGCCGCTCACGCGATCGTAATCTCGAGGCTGCCTACCCCCTCGATCGCGCCTTCCAGCCGGTCGCCGAACGAAACCTTGCCCGGCCCCTTCGGCGTGCCGGTGAAGATCAGGTCGCCCGGCTCGAGCCGGCTGAGCGCCGACAGCCGCGCCACGATCTCGGCGACCGGCCAGATCATGTCCGACAGGTCGCCGCGCTGCCGCTTCTCCCCGTTGATGGCGAGGGTAATGGCGCCCCTGTCCGGATGGCCGATATCGCCGGCCGGCGACAGGTCGCTCATCGGCGAGGCGCCGTCGAAGCTCTTGCACAGGTCCCAGGAATGCTGGTCGGCGATGCAGGCGTGCATGATGTCGCGGCGGATCATGTCGAACCCGACGGCGTAGCCGAAGACATGGTCCAGAGCGGCCGCGGGCGAGATGTCGGCGCCCCCCTTGCCGATCGCCGCGACCAGTTCGACCTCGGGCTCGAGCTGGTCCGTGCCCGGCGGGTAGGGCAGCGCGGCCCGGTCCGGGATCACCGAGTCCGCCGGCTTGAGGGAGACGCCCGGTTTCGAGCCGCCCGCCCCGCCGAGCCCGGTTTCGCGGGCGTGGGCGGCGTAGTTGCGCCCGATCGCGTAGATCCGGCGGACCGGAAAGCGGAGACCGCTTCCCGAAACGCCGACCGTCGCCGGTTCGACCATCGGCACGGCGAACCGCATGTCTGATTCCTCCCCCATTCCGCCGGCGGCCCCGGTCACGCCCCGCCGAGCAGCGCCACCGTTCCGCCCTCGTCGATTCGCGCGTGCGCCCCGGTGCGCCACCAGCGGTCGCCGGTGAACGCGCTGCGGTTGGCCGCGTCGTCGTCGAGATAGGACGGGGCGAGGTTAGGGCCGCGCAGTTCGAGTTCGCCCTCGCCGGCGGAACCGAGGATTTCGCCGTCCGCCGCGACGAGGCGCAGCGATACGCCGGGGGCCGCCATCAGCGCCTCCGGCGCCTCCGGACAGGCGGCGAGCGCGATCTGGGTTTCCGGCGCGATCCACGCGCGGCAGCCCGTGTCGGCTGCGATCACGAGCCGCGCGCCGGGCGCCGGGCCGCCGACGGCGACCGTGGCCCCGCTCTCGCCGTCGCACAGCGCGGCCCCCGAGGCGAGCGCCAGGGTGAGCGCGGCAACCGCGTGTTCGGGGGCGGGCGAGGCGACGGCAATACGATCGTCCGCCGACAGCCCGAAACGCGCCGCCGCCCAGCCGCTGCCGGCGAGGAGGGTATGGGCGTTGTGGACCGCGGCGCGCGGCGCCGCCCCGCCGGGATCGGTGAACAGGACCGCCAGCGGATCACTGGCCACCGCCTCGCCGTCCCACGTCCTCGGCACCGGACCGGACAGGGCCTCCAACGGAGCGGCGATTTCGAGCGGCGGCGGTCTTTCCTCCCCGCCGGGAACACCGCGCCGGGTGATCAGCACGCGCGCTCCGGTCTTTGCCAGGCACCGTTCGAGTGCGGCGTCCGGCAATCCCTCGGGCAGCGGACACAGCACCGCACACGAGAGCGACACCGCACCGCAGGCCGGCAGCAGGGAGGAGGGCCGCAGATCGTCGATCGCGACCACGTCGCCGCGGCCGACGCCGCGTTCGGCGAGCCCGGCGGCGAGCGCCGTCGCCCGTTCGAAGACGGCCTGCCAGTCGAGCGCTCCCGCGTCGCTGTCGAGGGCGAGGCCGCTCCCGTTCTCGTCGGCCAGGGCGCGCAGCCGCTTCGCCGGGGTGGCCGACCCCCAGCGGCCGGTGCGGATATGGCGGCCCGCCTCGCGCGGGTCGAAATCGAGCGCCGCACGCAACGCCATCGCCCGTTCGGCGAAGGCGGCGCGCTGTTCGACCGGGACGGAGCGGTCCGGACGGTAACGGCGCCCGCCGCCCAACTCGTACAGCCGGTGGTAGTGATACCGGCGGAACTTCCGGTGCTCCAGCATCAGGCGGATGTGGGTGACCTGCTCGCGGGTGAGGCCGATGCGTTCGGCGATCTGGACGTCGGCCAGCCCGGCGCCGTCGCGCTGCGCCTCGATCTGCTCCCAGTCGAGCATCCGCACGGGATCGCCGATGCGGACCTGGATATTGTGGCTGAGGTCCCAGATGGTCTCGCCGTAGGTTTCGACCATCGCCTCGGTCAGGCCCATCTGGGCCCGGTTGAGACCGCGCGTCATCGGGCCCGGTCTATTCGCTGTCGTCGGCGGTGTACTCGAACCGCCGGATCGGGTCCGCCTGCGGCGCCTGGGTCGCGATCGGGCAGACCCGCATGCACTCGAAGCACTGGGCGAGCAGCCCGCCGGAACCGACCGACATCTTGTACCAGAGGATCTTGTGGTCGGGATCGAACAGCGCGTCCTCGCGCTCGACCGCGTCCTTCGCTTCCACCGCATCGGCGATCATCGAGGGCACGGCCTCGAACTGCTGGGTCATTTCGGCGCAGGCCGCCATGTCGTAGCGCATCGCCGCCTGTTTGCCGTTCTCGTCGACCTCGCCGGACAGGCACTGCACCGGGCAGAACTTCATGCACGGCGTCTGCCCGGTCTTGCGGTAGAGGCTCACACAGGACGGCGCCGGGCAGGGGTTCTCCGTCATCGGCTCGTCGGGCGGAAGCTCGAGCTCGGTGAAGACAGAGGCGAAATACATGTAGCCGAAATCCGGGTGCAGCAGGATGTCGCCGGCGAACGAGCGAGCGCCGATGCCGGCGACCTCCGCATGCAGCTTGAGGCTTTGCAGCGGCACCCGCGGCCCCGCCTCGGTGTCCATGTCCGGCGGACAGTAGATCGAGCGGACGCCGAAGCGGTTCTCGATGAAGAAGGCGCAGCCGTAGGCGATGGTGTAGGCGCGGGTCTCGGTGCTGCCGAAATAGCCGAGCGCCTTGGCCGGCAGCGCCCAGGCTCCCTGGGTCTGCCCGCCGACGCCGAGCGCGATCACCGACTTCACCCTGGGCATCAGGTCGGTCGGGCGGTGCCCGGGCGGCGCGATCCGTTCCAGCGACTCCAGGTTGGCCACCCCCGCCGCGAGCGCACCCTTGCGCTTGCAGTAAGCGAGAATCTCGTCCTTCGCTGCCTGCGGGTCGATTTCGTCGCGCCTCGCCATCGGTATCCTCTCCGGCAACCGCCGCCATACTACCTGCTGCCAGGGCGTTGCGCACGCCCCGCCGGCGCGGCACTCTCCCGTCCCGGCAGCCGGAATGGAAATGAGGTCGGAGACACGGAATGGCAAACATCCACCTGACTCTCGCGATGGACGAATACGACCACACCCGCGACCTGCTCCAGGGCGCGGTCGGCGCCCAGGGGATCGACCTCACCTGGCTCAACCTCGATGTCGAGGAGATCTTCTACCGTTTCGCCAGCGCCTTCGAGTGGGAGGTTTCCGAACTGTCCTTCGCCAAATACTGCTCGATCATGTCGCAGCCGAATCCGCCGATCACCGGCATCCCGGTATTCGTGTCGCGCGTCTTCCGGCATTCCGCCTGGTACACCGCCGCCGCCGGACCGGTGCGGACCGTTGCCGACCTCGCCGGCAAGCGGATCGGCATTCCCGAATGGTCGCAGACCGCGACCGTCTATGCGCGCGGCTGGCTCGCCGAGGATGCCGGGATCCCGCTCGACAGCGTCGAATGGGTGCAGGCGGGGGTCAACGAACCGGGCCGGATCGAGCTCGCCCACCTCAAGCTTCCCGACGGGATCCGCTACCGCCAGGTCCCCGACCGGTCGCTCACCGAGATGCTGCTGGCGGGCGATATCGACGCGCTTGTCTCGGCCCGCCCGCCGCGGGCCTTTCTCGACGGCGATACGCAGATCGTCCGGTTGATGGCCGACTATCGCGCGCAGGAACAGGACTATTTCAGACGGACCGGGATCTACCCGATCATGCACACCGTCGCGATCCGCCGCGACACGTACGAGGAACATCCGTGGATCGCGATGAACCTGCTGAACGGGTTCGAGGCCGCCAAGAAGCGCTCCTGCGCGCGGCTGGCCAGCATCACCCATTCGCAGATTCCCGTGCCGTGGATCTACGATACGGTGGCCGACCTGACCCGCGAGATGTTCCCCGGCGGCGATTACTGGCCCTACGGCATCGAACCCAACCGGCCGACGATCGAGGCGTTCCTGAGATTCTGCTACGATCAGGGGCTCTGCCACCGCAAACTCGAGCCCGAGGACCTGTATCCGGAAGAGGTGCAGACCGTATTCCGCGTTTGACCTCGCCCGCCGCGGGTCTATGGTGCGGGCCCATTCCATCGACTGTCCAGACCGACGACTATCCAGACCGAGAGGCGCCATGAAACGGATTCGGGTGGTGGATGCGATCCCCTTTCTGCTGGGAGCACTCCTGATGACCGCCGACACAGCTGCAGCCGCCGACCTTGAAAACACCCTCTACATGGATCTGAAACACGGCCGTGTGGTCATCGAGATGCGCCCCGATCTCGCCCCCAAGCATGTCGAGCAGATCAAGCGCCTGACCCGGTCCGGCTACTATGACGGCGTTGCGTTCCACCGCGTTATCAGCGGGTTCATGGCCCAGGGCGGCGACCCCACCGGGACCGGAACCGGCGGATCCGGCAACAAGCTGCCGGCGGAATTCTCCCGCGAACCGCATGTCCGGGGCGTCGCCTCGATGGCGCGGACGCAGGACCCCGACAGCGCCGACAGCCAGTTCTTCATCATGTTCGCGCCCGCACCCCATCTCGACGGGCAGTACACCGTCTGGGGCAAGGTGACGCAGGGCATGGAATTCGTCGACAAGCTCAAGCGCGGCGACGCGCAACGCGGCGGCATGGTCACGGACCCCGACAGGATCGTCCGCATGCGGGTCGCCGCGGACGCCGAAAAGGAGAAGTAGGCGGCGCCCTCGGGCGCCCCGGTCGAATGTCCGTTCGGCCCGCCGCTTCATGAGCAGCGCGGTTCCGCGCGCCTTCGCAGGCCAGCGGGCGGTGGTCTCGCTGATCAGCACCGGGCACTGCTACAGCCACATAGCAGCGGTTGCGGTGGCGCCGCTGTTCCCGGCGCTGCGCACCGAGTTCGGCGTGAGCTACGTCGCGCTGGGCGCGCTGATGACGGTTTTCGCGGTCGCCGGCAGCGCCGCCCAGATCCCGGTCGGCCTGCTGGTCGACCGCTACGGCGGGCGCCCCGCGCTGGTCGCCGGTCTGACGCTGCTGGGCGGCAGCTTCGCGTTTGCCGGCGCCGCCGATGCGTACTGGCAACTCGTGCTGCTGCTGGGTCTCGCCGGGCTCGGCAACAGCGTCTTTCATCCCGCCGATCTGGCGATCCTGTCGCGCCGCGTCGACCGCGCCTTTCTCGGGCGCGCCGTCAGCCTGCACAGCTTCGTCGGCTATGTCGGCTGGGCCCTTGCGCCGATGTCGATGGCCGGGCTGGGGGCGGTATTCGGCTGGCGCGGTGCGATGATCGGCGCCGGCGTCGCCGGGCTTGCGGTCGCCGCCCTGGTCCAGTGGCGGCGGCGGGACTTCGACGGCGGGGCCGGCCCCGCCTCCGACATGCGCGGGGAGCAGGACAAGCGCTTCGACATCCGCGCCCGGCTGATGGGGATGACCGAAGGGCCGATGATCCGGATCTTCCTGTTCTTCATGCTCACCTCGCTGACCATCGGCGGCATCGCCGCGTTCCTGGCGATCGCGGTGGCGCGGCTGTTCGGCGCCGACCAGGACGACGGCAACCTTTCGCTCACGGTGTTCATGGTCGCCATGGCGTGCGCGGTGCTCGCCGGCGGCGTCCTTGCCGACCGAATCGCCGCCCATGACAGGCTGGCAACGTGGACTGTGGCCGGAGCGGCGGCAGCCCTTGCCCTCCTTTCCTTCGGCTTCGGCGGGTTCGCGGCCGGCCTCGCGGTTATCGCCGCGGCCGGTTTCCTGCTGGGCGTGTCGAGCCCGTCGCGCGACCTCATCGTCCGCGCCTCCGCCCCCGCCCATTCGCTCGGCCTCGCGTTCGGCTTCACCTCGACCGGGCTCAGCATCGGTTTCGCGCTCGGGCCGGTCTTGGTCGGCGGGCTGATGGACCTCGCCCGGCCGGATCTCGCGATCCTCGCCCTCGCCGCGGTCAGCGGGCTCGCCGTCCTCACCCTTACCGGACGGCGGAAACCGATCCCGGCGCAATGATCGCCGGCGCCGCCGAGCACCACCGCGCGGTCTGGCGGCTCTCGGTTCCCATCATCCTGTCCAACCTGTCGGTGCCGCTGCTGGGCGCGGTCGACACCGCCGTGGTCGGCCATCTGCCGGAACCGCACCATCTCGGCGCGGTCGCCCTTGGCAGCATGATCTTCAACTTCCTCTACTGGGGGTTCGGCTTCCTGCGGATGGGAACCGCAGGGCTGACCGCGCAGGCGCACGGCGCGGGCAATGCCGACGAGGTGCTGGCTTCCGTTGCCCGCGCGCTCATGGTCGCCGGCATCATCGCGTTCGCCGCCATCGCCGCCCAGGGGCTGATCGCCGCCGTCGTGTTCCGCCTGGTGGAGGCCAGCGCCGACGTCGAGGCTTCGGCCAGGATCTATCTGCTCACCCGGATCTGGGGGGCGCCCGCCGCGCTGTCCATCTTCGTCCTCCTGGGCTGGTTCCTCGGCCTGCAGAACACGCGGGCGACGCTCTATGTCCAGCTCTGGATGAACGGCCTCAATATCGTCCTCGACGTGGTCTTTGTCGTCGGGTTCGGATGGGGCGTGTTCGGGGTTGCGCTGGCCACGGTCATCGCCGAATTCGCCGGCCTTGCCCTCGCGCTCTGGCTGATGCGCGACGCGCTCCGCGGCGTCGCCGGCCGGCTCGATTGGGACCGGGTGATGTCGCGCCGGCGCATCCGCATGACGCTCGGCCTCAATGCGGACATCTTCGTCCGCACCGTCTGTCTGGTTTTCGCCTTCGCCTATTTCACGGCGCGCGGCGCGCGCATGGGCGACGTGCTGCTCGCCGCCAACGCGGTGCTGATGAATTTCCAGATCTTCATGGCCCACTGGCTGGACGGTTTTGCCAACGCCGCGCAGGCGCTGGTCGGACGCGCGGTGGGCGCCGCCGACCGGGACCAGCTGAAGGCGGCGGTCCGCGTCTCGTCGTTCTGGGCCGCGGTCAGCGCGGCCGCCTGCGTGGCGGTCTACGCCGCGGCCGGAGAACTCATCATCGCCCTGCTGACCGGTATCGAGGACGTGCGGGACGCCGCCGCCGAATACCTGCTCTGGGCGGTGGCGATGCCCGCCCTGTCGGTCGCCGCATTCCAGCTGGACGGCATCTTCCTCGGCGCGACGCTGGGGCGCCAGATGCGCAACGCGATGATCGTTTCGGTCGCGGTCTACCTGCTCCTCTGCGCGCTCCTGATCCCGGTCTGGGGCAATCACGGCCTGTGGCTGGCGCTGGCCGCCTTCATGGCGGTGCGCGGCCTCACCCTGGGCGCCGTCTATCCGGCGGTCGCGCGCTCGGTTCCGCCCGGCGGGACACCGGCCGGGCCGGCCTGATTCCGGCCGCCCTCGCTTGCCGGGCCGGCGGGCCGGGACTAAGGTTCGGCATCCATCCGGCGGCAGGGAGGGCGATGTGGCGGACGATCTGGAGATTTACCGGAAGCAGGGTTTCGGCAACCGTATCGGGTTCGGCGAAAGTCCGGCCCTGATCGTCGTCGACTTCATCAACGCATTCAACGACGCGGACATGTTCGGCGGCGGCGGCATCCAGTCGGCGATCGACCGCACCGAGGAACTCCTCGGGCTGGCGCGCCATCTCGACCTGCCGGTGGCCTTCACCACCCACACCTACGCCGCCGACCGCAGCGAGGACGGCATCTTCAACATGAAGTCGCCCGGGCTCCGCGACCTCGTTCCGGGAAGCCACGCGACTGCGGTGGTCGATCAGCTCGAACCGCGGCCCGGAGAGCGGGTGATCGCCAAGCACTACCCCTCCGGGTTCTTCTCGACCGACCTCGCCAACTGGCTCGCCAGGCGCCGGGTCGACACCGCGATCGTCACCGGATGCACGACCAGCGGCTGCGTCAGGGCCACCGTGGTCGATGCGATGGGCTACGGCTTCCGCCCCATCGTCCCGGCCGAATGTTCGGGCGACCGCGCCCAGGGCCCGCACGAGGCAAACCTGTTCGACATGGACCAGAAATACGCCGATGTCATGCCGCTCGCCGAGGTCCAGGCGGCGCTCGAGGCCCTTGCCCCGGCGCAGGCCGGACCGGCGGAGACACCGCAATAGACCGCGCGGCGAAGGAGAAACGATGACCGATTCGATCGGCTGGCGCGCCAACTGGGGCGTCATCGCGCCCTCGACCAACACCTCGGTACAGCCCGAGTTCGACGACATGCGCCCGCCCGGGGTGACCAACCATCACGTGCGCATCTGGATTCCGGACGAACCCGTGCACTCGGACGAGGATTTCAACCGGCTGATGGACAATATCCGGCGCGAGTTCGACAACGCGATCCTGCGGGTGATGACGTGCAATCCGGACTACATCGTCATGGGCATGTCCGCGGAGACGTTTTGGGACGGGCTCGCCAAGAGCATCGAGCTGCGCGAGCAGGTCAAGAAACTCTCCGGCCTCGGCGTCGCGATGGGTTCGGATGCGTGCCAGGCGGCGCTGCGCTGCTACGGCGACATCAGGCGGATCGGGGTGCTCACCCCCTACTGGCCGGTCGGCGACAAGAACGTGAAGAAATTCTTCGAGGATTGCGGCTTCGAGGTCGCCGCCATCAAGGGGCTCAAGTGCGAGAGCCCGGCGATGATCGCGCAGGTGACGGAGGACGAGCTGCGCCGGGCGCTGATCGAACTCGACGAACACGATGTCGAGGTGCTGGTGCAGTGCGGCACCAACCTCGCCATGGCGCGGCTGGCGGGCGAGGCCGAGAAGTGGCTGAAGAAGCCGGTGCTGGCGATAAACACCGCGACCTACTGGTACGCGATGCGGGCGAACGGTTTCGACGATGTGATCCACGGGTTCGGTTCGCTGATGACCGATTTCCGCGAACTGCCCGGCGCCTATCTCGAAAACGCGGCCGGCGCTGCCGTCGCGTGACCCGGTTCGCCCGCCCCTGCCCGCCGTCAGAAGAGTCCCGACGTGCCCCGACTCCCCGCTAGCATCGCGTTTGTTCTGGCCCTTTCGTTCGGCGCGGCCGGGATCGCCGCGGCGGCCGCGGTCCTGGGCGCCGCGCCGGCCTTCGCCGCCGGCGATGCCGCCAAGGGCAAGAGGGTCTTCAACAAGTGCAAGGCCTGCCACCGGGTGGTCGCCGGCAAGAAGGCGGTCGGACCCAACCTCAACGGCCTGATCGGCCGCACCGCCGGAACCCTGGCGGGGTTCAAATACTCGAAGGACATGCGGGCCGCCGGCGCCGCCGGGCTCGTCTGGACCGAGGAAAACATCCTCACGTACCTGGGAAATCCCAAGGTCTTCGTCGGCTCCTTCATCGGCAAGAAGAAGGCCAAGACGCGGATGGTCTTCAAGGGGCTGAAAAAGGCCAAGGACCGCGAGAACCTCGTCGCCTATCTCAAGGAAGCGACGAAGTAGCGTCCTCCTCCGGCCGCGGCTCGGCCCGGCTCGCGGCCAGCGCCTCCGGCGTATCGACATCGAACAGAACGCCGGCGTCGGCCATCTCCACCTCGACCACCGAGTCCGGATGCGCATCCATCAGGCGGCGCGCGCCCGCATCGCCGGAGGCTTCTGCGATTTCGGCGAAGAACCGCCGGTGCCAGAGCGACGGGTTGCCGCGTCTGCCCCGGTAGGTCGGCACGCAGATGGCGGGCTCGCCGCTGGCTTCGAAGGCGTCGATCAGCCGGCCGATATGGGCGGCCGTCACCCGCGGCATGTCGCCGAGACAGACGAGCGCCCCCGCCGCCTCGGCCGGGACAGCGGCGATCGCGGCCCTGAGCGAGCCCGCGAGACCGGCGGCGTAATCCGGGTTGTGGACGAAGCGGACCGACCGGCCGGCGAGCGCGGCGCGCACCTTCTCCGCCTCGTGCCCGGTCACCGCCAGCACCGGTGCGGCGCCCGATGCGACGACGGCGTCTATCGCCCGCGCGACCATCGGCTCGCCCCCGATCTCGGCCAGCAGCTTGTTCGCGTCGCCCATGCGGCGCGACTGCCCGGCGGCGAGGACGATACCGGCGATCCCGCCCCGGCCGGGTGCCCGCCCAGCGCGGGGGGCCGCCGACCGGACCGCGGCCTCCTTGAGAAGGCCGCCCGCCCCCATGCGCGCGATATCCCCGCCCGTCACCTCGACGCCGGCGATGATCCGTTGCAGCAGCCGGTCGAAACCGTGCGTCCGCGGGGAGCGGGCCGATCCCGGCAGCCCCAGCACATGCATCGCGCCGAGCCGGGCGACCAGGGTCAGGTTTCCCGGATCGACCGGCATGCCGAGCCGCACGATCGTTCCGCCCGCGCGGACCACCGCCGACGGCACCACATCGCGCCGGTCGACGATGGCGGACGCGCCCAGCACCAGCGCAACATCGATCCCGTCCCCGCGCAACGACGCGAGACAGGCCGCCACCGCCTCGTCGTCGTGGGCGGCCCGTTCCGCGCGCTCGAGGGTGCAGCCCAGCGGCCCCAGCCGTTCGCGGGTGACGGCGACGGTCTTTTCCAGGATCGACTCCCTGGGATCGGCGATGATCGTCTGGATCAGCCCGACGCGCCGCGCGGCGTAGGGCGCGAGGCGGACCGGCGGTCCGGACCGGACGGCCAACGCCGCCGCCGCGTCGAGGATGCCGCCCGCGACGGCAAAGGGGATGATCTTGACGGTGGCGACGATGCCGCGCGCCGCGACGGGCTGCCACGGGGCGACAGCGGCGATGGTCACCGTCTCATCGACTGCGTTGATTGCATCGATCGCATCGACATCGACGACCGCGAGGCCCGGCGCCGTCGCGCGCAGGTTGGCGCGGCCGGTGAAGGCGGTATCGACGGCGAGGCCGTCCCCCCGGAACGCAGCCGCCAGCCGGGCCGCCGCCTCGTTTTCGCCGACGTCGCCGGGTTCGAGGCGCGCCGCGACGATTTCGTCGAACCCCGCCGCCGCCATCGCTGCGATATCGCCGCCGGTCAGGCGGTGGCCCTTCTTGAGAACGCGGCCGGGGAGCGCTGTCGCATGCGCAAGCAGCGCGCCTTCGGCCTGCGCAAGAGGCGTGGCGCCGAACTTCACGCGGCGACCCGCTCCCGGTCGTGCAGCGCCTGGACGATCTGGGCGAGGACGGAGACGGCGATCTCCGCCGGCGAGACGGCGCCGAGCGAAAGCCCCACGGGGCCGTGGATCCGGCCGATCTCGGCCGCGGTGAAACCGGCTTCGGTGAGCCGTTCCACGCGTGCGGCGTGCGTCTTGCGGCTGCCGAGCGCGCCGATATAGAAGGCGTCCGAACGCAGCACGGCGGCAAGCGCCGGATCGTCGATCTTCGGATCGTGGGTCAGGGTAACGACGGCGGTGCGGCGGTCGGGATCGAGCGGCGGCATCGCCTCGTCGGGCCATTGGTTGACCAGGGCGACGCCGGGGAAGCGGTCGTCGGTCGCGAACGAGCCG
This sequence comes from Alphaproteobacteria bacterium, assembly GCA_965200535.1. Classification (GTDB taxonomy): domain Bacteria; phylum Pseudomonadota; class Alphaproteobacteria; order MPNO01; family MPNO01; genus MPNO01. The sequence continues at coordinate 648,380 of CBDAUF010000001.1, forward strand.
CGCGGATCGATCACCGTCACGTCGTAGCCCGCGACCGAGGCCATTCTCGCCAGCGGCTGGGCGATGTGCACCGCGCCCACGATGAGCAGGCGCAGCGGCGGGTTGAATACCTCGACGAACGCCTCGCCCTCCGCGCCCGCGACGGTGCGCGACCTGTCGTCGCGGATCGCGTCTTCGACCGCCCTGCGCAGTCCGGCGTCGATCCCGTCCGCGCCTTCGTCCGACCCGTCGAGGGAGACGATCGACTGGCCCCCGCCGTCGAGCCGGGTGACGAGCGCGAACTGGCGCTTGGCCGCGCGGCCGGCGAGGACGCGTTCCAGTATTTCGGTCTTCATCTAGTCGAGTTTCTCCACATAGACATGGACCTGTCCGCCGCAGGCGAGGCCGACCTCCCACGCGAGTTCGTTGGTCACGCCGTATTCCAGCACCTTGGGCTTGCCGGTCCTGATGACCTCCTGCGCCTCGTGGATGACAGCGCCCTCGATGCAGCCGCCGGAAACCGAACCGACGAAATTCTGCTCGGAATCGATCGCGAGGTGACTGCCCACCGGCCGCGGCGAGGATCCCCAGGTCCGGATGACCGTGGCGATCGCCACGCCGCGGCCGGCGCGGCGCCAGGCCTGCGCCTCTCCAAGGGCATCGTCGTCGTTCGAGATTGCGTTCACGCCATCATCCGGAGCCATTTGTCCATCCCTTCCCTGCGCCGGACGGCGGGCCGCCCGAGCGCCTCGATCAATGCTTCCAGGCTAAGGAGATTGTGCACCGGGCGGAACTCGTCAACAAACGGAAGCAGGGACCTGATGCCCCGCGAGCGCGGCTCGAACCCCTCGAAACGGAGCAGCGGGTTGAGCCAGATCAGTCGGCGGCAGGACTTGTGCAGCCGTTCGACTTCCGCGTGCAGGCCGCGCCCGGCGTCGCGGTCCAGCCCGTCGCTGATCAACAGCACCACCGCGCCCTGGCCGAGGACGCGGCGCGACCAGCGGCGGTTGAAATCCTTCAGCGACTCCCCGATGCGCGTACCGCCCGACCAGTCCTCGACCGATTCGGCGACGCGCGACAACGCAATGTCGATGTCGCGCTGGCGCAGATGCCGGGTGACGTTGGTGAGCCGGGTTCCGAACAGGAACGTGTGCACGCGGTCGCGGTCGTTGGTGAGGGTGTGCATGAAATGGAGGAACATGCGGGTGTAGCGGCTCATCGAGCCCGAAATGTCGCAGATGATGACCAGGGGCGGCAGACGGGTGTTCTTCCGCCGCCACCGGAGGGGGATCGATCCGCTGCCCGAACGCAGCGCCGCACGCAGCGTCGCGCGCATGTCGACGCGGGTGCGGCGCTTGTCGGGCCGGAAACGCCGGGTGGGAATCTCGGCGATCGGCAGACGCATGCGCGCGATGGCGGCTTTCGCGCGGGCGATCTCCTCGGCGCTCATGTCCTCGAAATCCATCTCCTGCAGGAGCTCGTTGGCCGATGCGGTCATCGCCGCGTCGAACTCGATCTCCTTGTCGCGGTCCTTCTCCTCCTCGCTGTCGGACTCGTCGTCCTGCGGGTTGAGCGCATCGAGCAGGCGCCGGCTCGGCGGCTCCTCCGGCGGCGGCGCTTCCGCTTCGGGCAGGACCAGACCCATCATGCGTTCGAGGATCTTCGGATCGCGCCAGAAGATGTGAAATGCCTGGTCGAACAGTTCGTGCTGGTCGCGCCGGTTGACGAAGACCGCGTGCAGCGCCCAGTAGAAGTCGGACCGGCTGGCGATGCCGACCTCCCTCACCGCGCCGACCGCATCGAGGACCTTTCCCGTGCCCACCGGCAGCCCGGCCGCACGCAGGATGCGGCCGAAATGCATCACGTTGGCGGCGAGCCGGCTCCCCTCCAGGCTGTCGAGGAGCGCAAAGGGGCTGGCCGCAGGCTCGGCCGGGGTCATGGCTGGATCTGTGCGAGCTGGCTCTTGACCTCGTCGAGGATCCGGGCGGCCTCGCTGCCCCGCACCTTCTCGATGTCGTCCTGGTACTTGAGCAGGACGCCGAGGGTCGAATTGACGGTCTCCGGGTCGAGGTCGATCTTGTCGAGCTGGATCAGCGCGTTGGTCCAGTCGATCGTCTCCGCCACCCCGGGCAGCTTGAACAGGTCTCGGTTGCGCAGCTCCTGCACGAAGGCGACGATCTGGTGCGACAGTTCCTCCGCCGCGCCGGGCACCTTGACCCTGAGGATCTCGCGTTCGCGCGCGGCGTCCGGGTAATCGACCCAGAAATAGAAGCAGCGCCGCTTGATCGCGTCGTGGATCTCGCGGGTCCGGTTGGAGGTGATCACCACGATCGGCGGCGCGGCGGCCTTCGCCGTGCCGATTTCCGGGATGGTGACCTGGAAGTCGGACAGGAGTTCGAGCAGAAACGCCTCGAACGGCTCGTCGGTGCGGTCGAGCTCGTCGATCAGCAGCACCGGCGGCAGGCCGGACACGTCGGCCTCGAGCGCCCTGAGCAATGGACGCTTGATCAGGAACCGTTCGCTGAAGATACCCTTCTCGATCCGCTCGCGATCGGTCTCGCCGGTCGCCTCGGCGATGCGGATGTCGATCATCTGCAGGCTGTAGTTCCACTCGTAGACGGCGGAGGCGACGTCGAGCCCCTCGTAGCACTGAAGCCGGATCAGCGAGCGGCCGAGCGCCTCCGACAGCACCTTGCCGATCTCGGTCTTGCCGACGCCGGCCTCGCCCTCGAGGAAAAGCGGCCGGTCGAGCCTGAGCGCGAGGAACAGCGCCGTCGCCAGCGACCGGTCCGCGACATAGCGACCGGCGGCGAGCAGATCGACGACCGCATCGACGGTTTCGGGAAGGGGGAGTTTCATCGGTGTACTCGCGCGGTGAACCGGGGTTGGGCCGAACGGCCCCGCCGCCGGGTTCCGTTCGTCCGGGTGTTGCAAAGGTGCCGGGAGGCCGGCGGCCGGCCTCCCTGCGAAACCGCGCGGGTCCAGTCTCGCTCGATTGCCGCGTTCAGCCGTTGGCCTCGGCGACGGCGCGCTTGGCCATCACCGTCACCAGATGGGCGCGGTATTCCGCGCTCGCGTGGATATCGCTGTTGAGGTCTTCGTCGCCGATCTTGATGTCGGCGACGGCCTCGGCCGCGAAATTGCCGGCGAGCGCCTGCTCCATCTCCGCCACGCGGAACACGCACGGGCCGGCGCCGGTCACCGCCACCCGCGGACCGCCCGCCGTCTCGGCGACGAACACGCCGACGATGGCGTAGCGCGAGGCCGGGTTCGGGAACTTCTTGTAGGCCGCCCGGGAGGGAGCCGGGAAGGTTACGGCAGTCACCAGTTCGCCCGGCTCGAGCGCGGTCTCGAACATGCCGGTGAAGAAGTCGTCGCCGGCGATGTCCCGCCGATTGGTGTGGACGGTCGCGCCCAGCCCGACCACCGCCGCGGGGTAGTCGGCCGCCGGGTCGTTGTTGGCGATCGAGCCGCCGATCGTGCCCCGGTTGCGCACCTGCGGATCGCCGATACCGCCGGCCAGCCTGCAAAGCGCCGGGATGGCTGCCGCCGCCTCTGCCGAGTCGGCAACATCGGCGTGGCGGGTCATGCCGCCGACCCTGACCGCGCCGCCCGAAACCGAGACCCCGGCGAGGCTTCCGACGCCGGCCAGATCGACCAGATCGGAGGGGTTGGCGAGGCGCTGCTTGATGGTCGGAATCAGCGTCATTCCGCCCGACAGGAAGCGGCCGTCCTCGGCGTCCATGACGGCACTTACCGCGTCCTCGACCGACGATGCCTTCCGGTAGGTGAAATCGTACATGGTCTACTCCTTCTGGGGCGCCCCGGTTCTAGGACGCCCTGGCGGTTTGCATGGCCTGCCACACGCTCTCCGACGTGACAGGCATATCGATGTGGTTGATGCCGAGCGGCGCAAGCGCGTTGACAATCGCATTGACCACGGCGGGCGGAGCGCCGATCGCGCCGATCTCGCCCACCCCCTTGGCGCCCAGCGGGTTCATCGGGCAGGGCGTCTCGGTATGGTCGAGGTCGAAGCTCGGCACGGTGTCGGCCCGCGGCAGGGTGTAGTCCATCAACGAGCCGGTCAGCGGCTGGCCGGTCTCGTCGAAGACAGCCTGTTCCATCAGCGCCTGGCCGATGCCGTGGGCGAGGCCGCCATGGACCTGCCCCTCGACGATCATCGGGTTGACGATGGTCCCCACGTCGTCGACCGCGGTGAACCGTTCGACCGAGACAGCGCCGGTCTCCGGATCCACTTCGACCTCGCAGACATAGGACGCAAAGGGGAAGTTGAAGTTGACCGGATCGAAGAACGCCTGCTCGTCGAGCCCGGGCTCGAGTTCCTCCAGCGGATAGTTGTGGGGCACATAGGCGGCGAACGCCACCTCGCCGATGCTGATCGTTCTGTCGGTGCCGGAAACCGCGAACGTTCCGCTGTCGAACTCGATGTCGTCGACCGAGGCCTCCAGCAGGTGAGCGGCGATCTTCTTGCCCTTGTCGATGATCTTGTCCATCGCCCGGTCGATGGCGCTGCCGCCGACCGAGAGCGACCGGGAGCCGTAGGTTCCCATCCCCATCACCGCCCGGTCGGTGTCGCCCTCGACGACCTCGACATTCTCGAGCGGTACGCCGAGCTTGTCGGTGACCAGCTGGGCGAAGGTGGTCTCGTGGCCTTGGCCGTGGTTATGGGTGCCGGCGAAGACGGTGACTGTGCCGGTCGCGTTGAACCGGACCTGGGCGGATTCGTAGAGCCCCGCACGGGCGCCGAGCGAGCCCGCGATCGCCGAGGGCGCAGCCCCGGTCGCCTCGATCGGTGCGGCCACACCGATGCCGCGCAGCTTGCCCGCGGCTTCCGATGCCCGCTTGCGCTCCCCGAATCCGGCCCAATCCGACTTTTCGAGCACGATGTCGAACGCGCCTTCGTAGGCGCCCGAATCGTAGAGGAGAGCGACCGGCGTCTGGTAGGGGAAGGCGTCGTCGGCGATGAAGTTGCGCCGCCGGATCTGCACCGGATCGATACCGCTGACCCGCGCCGCCTCATCGACCGCACGCTCCAGCAGATAGGTCGCCTCGGGCCGACCGGCGCCGCGCAGCGCATCGACCGGCGAGGTGTTGGTAAAGACCGCCTTCACGTTGCAGAAGATCGCCGGTGTCGTGTACTGGCCGGCGAAGAGCGTCGCATAAAGGTAGGTCGGGATCAGCGGGGCGAAGGCCGAGAGATAGGCCCCCAGGTTGGCGATCGTGTTGACGCGGAGCCCGGTGAACTTGCCGTCGCCGTCGAGCGCGAGCTCGACCTCGGTGACGTGGTCCCGGCCATGCGCGTCGGTCACGAAGCACTCGCTCCGCTGGCCGAGCCAGCGCACCGGCCGTTCCAGCTTGCGGGCCGCCCAGCAGATGATCGCGTACTCGCAATAGGGCGCGACCTTGGAGCCGAAGCCGCCGCCGACATCAGGCGCAACGACGCGGAACTTGTGCTCCGGCTGGTTGAGCACGAAAGCGCCGAGCAGGAGGCGCATGGCGTGCGCCGCCTGGGCGGTGCAGTGGAGGGTGAGCTTGCCCTCGCCCCTGTCGTATTCGGCGACCGCCGCGCGGGGCTCCATGGAGTGCGGGATGATGCGCTGGTTGACGAGTTCGAGCCGCACCGTGTGCTGCGCGGCCTCGAAGGCGGCGTCGGCCGCCTCCTTGTCGCCGAAATCCCAGTCGAAGCAGATGTTGCCGGGCGCCGCGTCGTGAACCTGCGGCGCGCCGTCGGCGGGCGCGGTGTCGGTCGCCGCCGCCGCATCGTGCGGTTCATAGTCGACATCGACCAGCTCGGCCGCATCGGCGGCCTGCGCCGCGCTCTCGGCGATGACCGCCGCCACGATCTCGCCGACATAACGCACCTTGCCCTGGGCCAGCACCGGCCACTTGGGCTCCACCATCGGCGTGCCGTCGCTGGAGGTGATCCCCCAGCCGCAGGGCATGCCGCCGATACCGTCGGCGTCGGCGTCGGCCCCGGTCAGGACGGCGACCACGCCGGGCGCGGCGGCGGCCCTCGATACGTCGACCGACCGCAGCGTCGCATGGCCGTGCGGCGAGCGCAGCATGTGCGCGTGGAGCTGGCCGGCCCGCACGACATCGTCGGTATAGTTTCCGCGTCCGGTCAGGAAGCGGAAATCCTCCTTGCGCTTGACGGAAGCGCCAATTCCTCCCTCAGGCATTTCTTGCCTCCCGGGTCGATTGTGTCAGGCCGCACCCTTCATGACGGGATGCGCGGCGAGGATCGCCTTGACGATGTTGTGATAGCCGGTGCAGCGGCACAGGTTGCCCTCGAGCTCGCGGCGCACCGTCTTCTCGTCCAGCGTGTCGTGCCGGTTGACCATGTCGATCGCGCTCATGACCATGCCCGGCGTGCAGAACCCGCATTGCAGGGCGTGGTTCTCGCGGAACGCTTCCTGCATCGGATGGAGCGTGTCGCCGTCGGCGAGCCCCTCGATGGTCACCACGTCGGCCCCTTCCGCCTGGTGCGCCAGCATGGTGCACGATTTCACCGAGATGCCGTCGACATGGACCACGCAGGCGCCGCACTGGCTGGTGTCGCAACCGACATGGGTGCCGGTGAGGGCGAGCTTCTCGCGAAGGTACTGCACGAGAAGCGTTCGGCCTTCGCACTCGGCCGAAACCTGTTTCCCATTTACCGTCATGGAAACGGTGGTTGTCATTTGTGACCCTCCTTGAGTCGACGCGCGGCGCCCTGCCTGCGCCCTCCGGTGCGGCGGCCGGGTCGGACCGCCGGGACGGTACCCTGGCAGGCGTCCGGCCTTTCCATCCTGCTGCGCCGCAGTATCCCGCCCGAACCGTAACGGGTCAAGGCGCGCGGCGACTTGCCCACGCCCCTGCCGGGCTTCAGCTCAGCACGATCACCAGGACGATGACGGCGACCGCGACCAAGCCGCCGATCCACACCGCCGGGCTCAAACCCTCCGACGCAGGCTTCGGCGCCTCGGTCTCGGCGGGCTCTTCTTCGGCCGCCTCTTCCGCCGCCTCACCGACCGCCTCGGCGAACTTGTCGAAGAAATCGTCGGCCATCTTGCGCGCCGTCGAGTCGATCAGCCGCGAGCCGATCTGCGCCAGCTTGCCGCCGACGGTTCCGTTCGCCTCGTAGGTCAGCAGCGTGCCATCGCCGTCCTCGGCGAGCCTGACCGTTGCGCCGCCCTTGGCGAAGCCGGCGACACCGCCCTGGCCCTCGCCGCTGATCCTGTAGCCGTTGGGCGGATCGACCTCCGAAAGCGCGACCTTGCCGGTGAACTTCGCCGATACCGGACCCACCCTGGAGGTGACCCTGGCGCTGAATTCGGTGTCCGACGTCTTCTCCAGCGTTTCGCAGCCGGCGATGCACTGCTTGAGAACCTCGGGGTCGTTGAGCGCTTCCCACACCTTCTGCCGCGGTGCCGGAATCCGCCGTTCGCCGGTCATCTCCATTTCTGCCTCCAACGCCCGTGCCGCCCGCGCCGAGACACGGGAACCGCCTGCGGTGCAACCTAGAGCGTCGCCCCGGAACCGGCAAGCAACGGCAGCGGCAACTGCCGGCGAAGGGGATCAGGCCGGCGCGGCTGCCGTTCTTGCCACCGGCTTGTCGTCGATCGGCCAGTGGATCAGGGCGGCGGCGATACCGAGCGCGATGGCGAGCCACCAGGCGGCGTCGTAGCTGCCGGTGCGGTCGTAGAACACGCCGCCCAGCCAGACGCCGCAGAAGCTGCCGAGCTGGTGGCCGAGGAAGACGATCGAGAACAGCGTTCCCATGTAGCGCGGCCCGAAGATCTGGGCGACGATCCCGCTGGTCAGCGGCACGGTGGAGAGCCAGAGAAGGCCCAGCACGGCGCTGAAAACCAGCACCGACGTCTCGGTGACCGGGAACTGGATGAAGGCGAGGAACAGCCCGGCGCGGAGCAGGTAGAGCACGCTCAGCAGATACTTCTTGCGGAACCGCCCGCCGAGCCAGCCGGCGCCCAGCGTGCCCGCCAGGTTGAACAGACCGACGGTGGCGAGCGCCCAGGCCGCGAGCCACGCCGCCTGCCCGGTATCCGACAGGAAACCCGGCAGGTGGGTGCCGATGAACTGCACCTGGAACCCGCAGACGAAGAAGCCGGTCACCAACAGCCAGTAGCCGCGATGCCCGCCGGCCTCGGCCAGGGCGTCGCCGAGGCTCTGCGGCGCAGGCTTGGCCAGCGTTTCCGCCGATCCGGCGCGGAGCGCCAGACTCATCGGCACCGTCAGCGCGATGATGAGCGACAGGACGACGATCCCGTCGGACCAGCCGAACCCCGAAATCAGACCCTGGCTTACCGGGGCGAAGACGAACTGACCGGCCGAGCCGCCCGCCGTCGTGATGCCGAGCCACAGGCTGCGCTGCCGTTCCGGCGCGACCCGCCCGATCAGCGCAAGCGGCAGGGTGAAGCCGATTCCCGACGCGCCGATCCCGACCAGCAGCCCGGCGCTGACGGTCATCATTTCCGGGGTGCCGGAGATCGAGATCATGTAGACGCCGAAGGCGTAGAACGCGGCCGAGGCCGTCATCACGCGGATCGGCCCCCACCGGTCGCCGAGCGCCGCGACGAACGGGGCGGCGAGGCCCATGACGATATTCTGGATCGCGATGGCGAGCGAGAACTCGGTCCGGCCCCAGCCGAGATCGGCGCTGATCGGCACCAGGAACAGGCCGAAATTCTGGCGCGAACCGTTGGCGATCAACAGGATCGCCACGGTCCCGAAGAGGACGAACAGCGGTGTGCGCCAGAATGCCGTCATGCCGGTCAGAGATAGTAGATCAGAAGGAAGCCGCCCAGCAGGACGGCGACCCAGAGCGTGGTCGAACCGAGCGGCCAGGTCCGGGCGAGCGAGCCCTCGGGCCCGGCGAGGCCGACCGCCGCGGCGACCGCGAACCGGAGCCCGCCCCGGAGCGCCGCGAGAAAGCCCTGCCAGACCGACCACAGCGGGGGCCAGAGCCGCGCGATCAGCCCGGGCAGGGCCTTGCGGTAGATCCAGTCGAAATCGAGGTTGGTCGATCTCAGTTGCAGCGGATAGATGCGGTAGCGGATCAGCACCGCGAACGCGAGCGCCGAGAACATCAGGAGCTGCAGTTGGCCGATCACATGGGTCGGGGTGTAGGGCGCGTAGTCCTCCGGGTAGGGCAGGATCGAATAGAGCGCCGGCGACCACACCCCGATGGCGATGCACAGGAACGCCGCGACCCCCATGGCGACCAGCATGTTGAGGGGGGCTTCCTTGCACCGTTTGCCGGAATCGTGCGCGAAGAAGGCGAAATAGGGGATCTTGATCCCCGAATAGTGGAAAACGCAGGCAGAGGCGAACATCAGGATCATCCAGACGACGACGTAGCCTTCGTAGGCCACCGCGGACAGCGTCAGCGACTTGACGATGAAGCCCGAGAACAGCGGGAAGGCGGAGATCGACGCCGCGCCGACGATGCAGAAGACGGTGGTCAGCGGCATCGACTTGTAAAGCCCGCCCAGTTCCGAACCCTTGATCGTCCCCGCCCGGTGGAGCACCGCCCCCATCGACATGAACAGGAGCGCCTTGTAGAGCACGTGGGCGCAGGCGTGCCCGGCCGCCCCGTTGAGGGCGAGCGGCGTACCGATGCCCACCCCGACGACCATGAATCCCAGTTGGTTGTTCAGGCTGTAGGCGAGCACGCGGCGGAGGTCGTTCTCGATCACCGCGTAGAAGATGGGAAACGCCGTCATCGCCGCGCCGACATAGATCAGCATCTCGGTCCCCGGGAAACCGCGGGCGAGGGCGTAGACGGCGGCCTTGGTGGTGAACGCGCTGAGGAAGACGGTGCCGGTTACGGTCGCTTCCGGATAGGCGTCCTGCAGCCAGTTGTGCAGGAAAGGAAAGGCGCACTTGATGCCGAAGGCGAGCAGGATCAGCCAGGCCGCGAGGCTGCCGAGCGTCATGCGGTCGAAGGCGATCGACCCGGTCTGCTGCACCTGCAGGATCGCCCCCGAGAGCAGCAGCAGGCCCGAGGTGATCTGGATGATCAGGTAGCGCATGCCCGACCGGTAGGCGGTCTCCCCGCCGCGCGTCCAGATCAGGAAGACCGAGGCGATCGCCATCGCTTCCCAGTAGACGAAGAGCGTCACCAGGTCGCCGGCGAAGACCGCGCCGATCCCGCTGCCGGCGTAGATCATTCCGGCCATGTGCTGGACGGTGTCGCGCACGTGCAGCGCATAGATGGCGGCCAGGATTGCGGCGATGTGGAAGACGTAGCCGAATATCAGGCTCAGCCGGTCGACGCGCACCGGCTCGAACGCGGCGCCGAAGAAGGTGAAGGCGAAATAGTTGCCGGGTTCGAGGACGATCAGCGCCCCCAGCCCCGCGGCGGGCGCGATCACCGTCCACGCGCGCCTCGCCGCGTCCGGCAGGAACGGGATCGCGAGCGCGGCGGCGATCAGCAGGAGGCCGGGCGGCAGGCTAGCGATCATAGTAATCCTCGCCCCGCTTCAGGAGCTTCCGCAGCCCCCTTGCCGCGAGCACCATGAAGACGCAGCAGACGAGCCCGTACCAGCCGTAGAACCCGAACAGGTACTCCATCTCGAACTTGGCGTGCTTGACGTAGAAGAAATCGAGCAGGACGAGAACCGCGCAGACGATCGCGACCGCCCACAACACCTTGGCGACGCTGCCCGGCCGGTCGAGCCAGTAGATCCTTTCGCCCGCGGTCCGGGGGCGTCGGGTTTCAGCCACAGGAGTCTCGGCCATCGGTCGGGCCTCAGCGTTGGGCGATGGGGGCGAGGAATGCCGCGATGTCGTCGGCGGCGAAGAACAGGACCAGACAGCCGACCGCGGTCAGGCAAAGCGGCGCGACGCAGAACAGCGGCGCCTCGCGGATGCCCCTTCCCTCGTCGTGCCCGTCGCCGTGCGCCGGCGCGGCGGCGGCTCCGGCCGACTGCGGCACCGGCTCCGGTTCCGTCTTGCCGCCGAACGACATGAACCCGCGCGCGGCGACCGGGATCAGATAGGCGACGTTGAGCAGCGAACTGATCATCAGCACGGCGACGAAGATCAGTTGTTCGGCGTCGGTCGCGCCGAGCCCGAGATACCACTTGCTCCAGGCCCCGCCGAGCGGCGGCAGGCCGGTGACGCTGAGGGCGCCGATGGCGAAGGCCGCGAAGGTGAACGGCATCCGGCGGCCGAGCCCGGCCATCTGGCTGATCTCGGTCTTGTGGGTGGCCACCATGATCGCGCCGGCGCAGAAGAAGAGGGTGATCTTGCCGAACGCATGCATCGCGATGTGCATCGCTCCGCCGACCACGCTCCACGCGCTCGCCAGCGCCGCGCCGAGGACGACGTAGCTGAGCTGGCTCACCGTCGAGTAGGCGAGCCGCGCCTTCAGGTTGTCCTTGGTCAGCGCGACCACCGAGGCGATCACGATGGTCGCACCGGCGACATACATCAGCCATGTGCTGGCCCCGGTCTCGCGCAGATAATCGACGCCGAAGATGTAGATGGTCACCTTGAGCACCGTGAACACGCCCGCCTTGACCACGGCGACCGCGTGGAGGAGCGCGCTGACCGGGGTCGGCGCCACCATCGCCGCCGGCAGCCAGCGGTGGATCGGCATCAGCGCAGCCTTGCCGATTCCGTACATGTAGAGGAACAGGAGCATGATCAGCGCCCAGCCCTCCACCTTGCCGGCGAGGATGCCGCCCGGGGTGAAGTCGAGCGTGCCGGCGGCGCCGTAGGTCCAGACGATGCCGACCAGCTGCAGGCCGATCGAGGTGGTGAGCAGGATGCCGAGATAGGTCCGCCCCGCGCGCATCGATTCCGGCGACTGGTGGTGGGTGACCAGCGGGTAGGTCGATAGCGTCAGCACCTCGTAGGCGATGAACAGGGTCAGCATGTTGCCGGACAGGGCGACCGCGATCGCCGCCGAGATCGCGATGGCGAAGCAGATGTAGAACCGGGTCTGGTTTTCCTCGTGATGGCCGCGCATGTAGCCGATGGCGTAGAACGAGGTGACGATCCACAGGAACGAGGCGATCAGCGCGAACATCATGCCGAGCGGCTCGACGACGAAACGGAGGCCGAGCCCCGGCACGAAGTCGAAGAGGAAGAGTTCGGGCCGCCCGCCCGCCTCGACGGCCGGGAAGATGCGGTAGACCGCGATGAAGGTGACCACGGCAGCGGCGATCATCGCCCCGTCGCGCAGGTTCGGCCGGCGGTGCAGCAGCCAGATCGCCGCCGCGCCGGCCAACGGGCCGGCGAGCGCGACCGCCATGGCCGCCGCGACGCTCACGGCCCGACCCCCATCAGGGCGCGCGCGGCATGCTCGGCGACCCCGGTCGGCAGCGAGGTCTCGATCCCGAAATAGACGTTGAAGCCGACCAGCACCCAGGTCGGGGCGAGGAGAGCGAGCGGCGCCTCCTCCGCGGGCCCGGCGCCGGCCGGCGGGTCGCGGAAATAGGCCGCCTCGACAACCCGCCAGATATAGATTACCGCGAGCAGCGAACTGATGACGATCAGCGCCGCGATCAACGGCATGTCGGCGGCGAGAGCGGCCAGGATCAAATACCACTTCGAGATGAACCCGGCGGTGAGCGGGATCCCGATCAGGCTGAGCCCGCCGGCGGTGAAGGCGGCCATGGTCCACGGCATGCGCTTGCCCATGCCGGCGAGAGCCTCGATCCGGAAGGAGGCCTGGCGGTAGGCGATGCAGCCGACGGCGAGGAACAGCGCGCCCTTGATGACGGCGTGGTTGAACAGGTGGATGAGGGCGGCCGAGAGCCCGTCGACCGTGACCAGGCTGACGCCGAGGACCATGTATCCGATCTGGGCCACGCTCGAATAGGCGAGCATGCGCTTCACGCTGTCCTGGAATATCGCCACCGTGGAGGCGACGAACATCGCCAGCACAGCGAGAACCATGAGGGGCGCCGCAGTCGGCAGAATCTCGAAGGAAAACTTCACGCCGAAGACGGTGAACAGGAAGCGGATCAGGACGTAGAGCGCGACCTTGGTCGCCGTGGCCGCGAGGAAGGCGCTGACCGAGGACGGCGCGTAGGTGTAGGCCTTGGGCAGCCAGAAATGCAGCGGAAACAGGGCGACCTTGATCGCTGCGCCGATGATCAGGAAGGCGAAACCGGCGACCACCGCGCGGTTGTATCCGGTCTGCGGCAGGCGCTCGGCGATGTCGTTCATGTTGAGGGTGCCGGTCGCCCCGTAGAGGAGCCCGATCCCGATGACGATGAAGGTCGCGCCGATGGTGCCGACGAGCAGGTACTGGTAGGCCGCCGTGAGCGCCCGGCGGTGCGGGCCGAGGCTGATCAGGATGCAGGAAGCGAGCGAGGATATCTCGAGGAAAACGAACAGGTTGAAGGCATCGCCCGTGATGGCGACGCCGAGCAGCCCCGTCAGGCACAGCAGAAACGCACAGTAGAACAGGTAGGCCTTCTCGCGCACCATCTCGAGCAGCAGGCTGCGCGAGGTAAAGGGAAGGACGATGGCGCCGATCCCGCTGACGATCAGAAGCACGAACGCGTTGAGCGAGTCGACCCGGTATTCGATCCCGAACGGCGCCGCCCAGCCGCCGAGCTCGTAGCTGATCGTCCCGACCTCCAGCACCCGGTCGAGCAGCAGGCAGGAAATCGCGAACGCCGCCCACGTGGTCGCCAGCGCGAGCAGGAACGCGAGATCGCGTCCGCGCACGAGGATGCAGGCGGGCGCCGCCAGCAGCGTGACGACAACCTGGAGCGCGGGCAGGTGTGCGGTCATACCGCCGGCCCGTCCTGGTCGCCGATCTCGTCCTCCTCGATGGTGCCGTAGGCTTCGCGGATGCGGACGACGAGCGCGAGGCCGAGCGCCAGCGTCGCCACGCCGACCACGATCGCGGTCAGGATGAGGACGTGCGGGAGGGGATTGGAGTAGATCTCGATGCCCTCGGCGACGATCGGCGCGGTCCCGTCGCGGACCTTGCCGAGGGTGATGTAGAGGACGAAGACCGAGGCCTGGAACACGGTAAGCCCGACCAGCTTTTTGACCAGGTTGCCGTGCTCGACGACGATATAGAGCCCCGCCATCATCAGGAAGACGACGATCCAGTAGTTGTAGAGGCCGACGAAATCGACCAACTCAGCCGCCCCGTCCGGCGAAGTAGTAGAAGATCGAGACCATCACCGAGGCGACGGTGAGGCCGACACCGAACTCGATCAGCAGGATGCCGAGATGCTGGCCCTTCACCGGGTCGTAGGAGAGGACGCCGTAGTCGAGATAATTGCCGCCGAGAAGGAGACCGGCGACGCCGACGCCGGCGAAGAGCAGGACGCCGATGGCGAAGCCCGCGCGCAGGAAATCCGATGAGAGCACCCCGCGCAGCGCGTCGAGGCCGAAGATCAGCCCGTAGAGGATGAACCCGGCGCCGAAGATGACGCCCGCCTGGAACCCGCCGCCGGGCCCGAAGTCGCCGTGGAACTGCACATAGAGCGCGAACAGCAGGATGAAAGGCATCAGCAGCTTGGTGACGACGCGCAGGACCAGCAGATCCTTCATGTCTCGTCCTCGCGCCGCGCCATGCGCCACCGGCCGAGCAGCACCACCACGCCGATGCCGGCGGTGAAGATCACCACCACCTCGCCCAGCGTGTCGTAGCCGCGATAGCTCGCCAGCACCGCCGTCACCACGTTGGGAACGCCGGTCTTGGCGGGACCCGCTTCGAGATATTCGGGGATCACATGGTGGTTGGCCGGCGCCGTCGGGTCGCCGTAGCGCGGCATGTCGAGGGTGCCGTAGATCAGCACGGCGCCGGTCACCGCGACCACCGCGAGCGAGATCCAAGCGTTGTGGACCGGCTTCTTCTCCTCGCTGGTGGTGAGCGCCAGCGTTCCGAGAAAGAGCACCGTCGAGATGCCGGCGCCGACCGCGGCTTCGGTGAAGGCCACGTCCACCGCATCCAGGATCACGAAGATGGTCGCCGCGAGCAGGCTGTAGATGCCGGCCAGCATGACCACCACGAACAGGTTGCGGGCGCGCACGATGCCGATCACCGCGACCACCATGAACAGGAGGATGACGATGTTGACCGCCTCGTTCACCGCCCCGGCTCCCCGCCCGGGGCATCGCCCCGGAGGTCGTGGTCGAGCTGCGGCGCCTCGTCGCTTTCGTAGGCCGTGTGGATCAGGGCGAACGTCGCCGTCGGGCTGGTGAAGAAGATGAAGACGAGGATCAGGATCAGCTTCACGGTGACCAGGGCGCCGCCGCCCTGGAGCATCAGCCCGACCAGGATCAGCGCCGCGCCGCCGGTGTCGGTGACGCCCGCCGCGTGGCTCCGGGTATATACGTCGGGGAAGCGCACGATGCCGATGCCGCCGATCACCGCAAGCGCCCCGCCCGCGGCGAGCAGCACCCAGCTTGCGATGTCGAGCACCAGCGCCATCAGCCGCGGTTCCCGCCGCCCGGCGCATCGCCGCCCGCCGGGCCGGTGCCGCCGAGGTCGCCGTACTTGAAGAACTTGAGCACCGCGATGGTGCCGATGAAGTTGATCAGCGCGTAGGCGAGCGCGATGTCCAGGAACTCCGGCCGGCCGAACAGGAAGCCGACAACGGCGAGGATCAGCACCGTCTTGGTGCCGAAGGTGTTGACCGAAAGGATCCGGTCGCAAAGCGTCGGACCCATCAGGGCGCGGGCGAGCGCCAGCGCCATGGCTCCGACCAGCCCGACGGTGGCTGCGGTGAACATCAACCGCCGCCCGCGAGCCGACTGACCCGACGGTCCATCTCGCCGCCGGCGAGTTCGTCGGCACCGTCGCGCGACAGGGCGTGGACGAGGATTTCGCCGTTGCCCACATCGACCGAGACGGTTCCCGGCGTCAGCGTGATCGAATTGGCGAAGATCGCCCGGCCGAGATCGGTCGCCTGGGTGGAGCGGACACGGAGCATGGTCGGGCTGATCGATTTGCCGGGAGTGAGAATGCGCCGCGCCACATCGGCATTGGCCTTGGCGATCTCTACGACGAGCCAGGGCAGGTAGGCCGTGCCGCGCCAGGTCAGGTGGACCGGGTGCCCCTCATGGTCGATCACGTCCATCCGGTGGGTGATGCCGACCACCAGCGCGCAGGAGGCGAGCCCGAGCCCGATGAGCAATGGCGTGTAGTGGCCGGAAAGCAGGAGCCAGAGGCCGAACAGCACACAGCCCAGTGAAAATGCGTGAACCACTACCGCCCTGTCGCGCCCTTGTCGTTGGCCCTCGGTCCGGCCGTTCCAGGGCCGGCAGAGCATCGGCGAACCCTAGTCGCCGCCTTCCCGGTTGGCCAGTCCAAAGTTGCCCCGGCCGGTCCTGCGAACATGAGGCAGATCCGAGAAAAGTGTTGGCGCGCGCTTCCGAAATGATGCTAGCTTTGGCAAAATAATAATGTTTAGCGGGAGAAACCTGTCGTGTCCGAGTCGGTTGGCGTAGGCGAGGGGGATGCCCCTGCCCGTATGCGTGGCAGGGTCAAGTGGTTCAACGCAGTCAAGGGGTACGGCTTCGTCACTCCGGAGGATTCGTCCGGCGATGTATTCCTCCACATGACCGTCCTCCGGCAGGCCGGGCTCGACACGATCCCGGTGGGATCGACTGTCGAGTACGAAACGGTCCGGGCGGCCAAGGGTCTTCAGGTGCAGACGATCCTGTCGGTCGACCATTCCACCGCCGTGGCCGAGGACGATGGAGGAGAGTTCCACCGCCCGGTGCGCGCCGCGCCGCACGCCCCGCCGCGGCAGCCGGAGGCCCACGGCGACTTTGAAATGGCCACCGTCAAGTGGTTCAACCCGAACAAGGGGTACGGTTTCGTCTGCCCTGACGAGACGCAGCTCGACGTGTTCATCCATATGGTGACGCTGCGCCGCGCCAACCT
Source organism: Alphaproteobacteria bacterium (assembly GCA_965200535.1). Classification (GTDB taxonomy): domain Bacteria; phylum Pseudomonadota; class Alphaproteobacteria; order MPNO01; family MPNO01; genus MPNO01. The sequence goes on from CBDAUF010000001.1 coordinate 665,247, forward strand.
CAGCGGTCTGGTGACCGGCCAGAAGGTGATGATCAAGACGGCGCAGGGCCAGAAGGGGATGCAGGCGGTCGAGATCAAGCTCGCCGGCCCCGGCAGCGTCGACCAGTTCGTCTAGCGCCGGCTCCGACCGCCGCGCGCGGGGCTGCACGGCTCTCGCGCTTCGCGGCAGCCTTCCGGGCCGCTCGTCGCCCCGCTGTCCGATCCGACGGATAGGTCCCACGCATGTCGATCGCCGATGCCGCCCGCCGCCGCGATCTGCTCGTCGGCCTTGCCGCCGGCGCAGCCGCACTCTCCGCGTTCGCGGCCGCGCCGGCGTCGGGCCAGCGGGCGCTGGCGAAGTTCCGGCGCTCGACGCTCGTCATCCGCACCGAAGGGAAGGCGCATCGTTTCGCGGTCGAGGTCGCACGCACCCACCGCGAGCAATCGCAGGGGCTGATGTTCCGCCGCCGGATGGCCGCCGATGCAGGGATGCTGTTCGTCTACGATCCGCCCCGGCCGGTCTCGATGTGGATGCGCAACACCTACATTCCCCTCGACATGATCTTCATCGCGCCGTCCGGGCGGATCTCGCACATCGTCGAACGCACGGTGCCGTTGTCCACGGAGACAGTCTCTTCCCGAGGAGCGGTGCGCGCGGTGCTCGAACTCAATGCTGGAACCGCCGCCAGGCTCGGCATCCGCCCCGGCCACACCGTGGCGACCCCGGCTCTTGGCCGGTAGACCGGCTGCGCACCCTGGCGGGGATGGCGGAGGGAGAGGGATTCGAACCCTCGATAGAGGTATTACCCCTATAACGGTTTAGCAAACCGCCGCCTTCAGCCGCTCGGCCACCCCTCCGGTCCCGGCACACCCGGATTCCCGCCGTTGGGCGGGGATGGTGCCGCAGGAAAGGATTGAACTTTCGACCTCACCCTTACCAAGGGTGCGCTCTACCACTGAGCTACTGCGGCGCCGATGCGATATCTGCCACAGGGCGGGCCGGGCGCGCAACGGGCAACGGCGCCGATTGCCGGGCCTCCTCCAGCGTCGCTCGGCGCCCTACACCGCGCCGTAGACCGGCACCACCGCGCCGCGGACGACCGCGTTGGCGGGCGAGGCGAGGAAAGCGATGGTCTCGGCGACCGCGGCCGTGGTCGGCCAGGCCGCATGGTCGGCATCCGGCATCGCTGCCCGGTTCGCCGGCGTGTCGAGGATCGAGGGCGCGACGGCGTTGACCAGGATGCCGTCGCCGACGACTTCCCCGGCCAGCGCCTGGGTGAGCGCCGCAACCGCGGCCTTGGCGGCGGCGTAGGCCGCCATTCCGGCGCCGCCGCGCGGCTCGACCCCCGGCCGCGCCGAGACGTTGACGATACGCCCGCCTGCACCGGTCCGGCGCATCGCGGCGATCGCCGCACGGCAGCACAGATAGCAGGTCGCGCCATTCATCGACATCTGGCGGTCGAACGTATCCGGCGGGGTTTCGGCGATGCCGCCCGCATCGAACCCGCCGGCGAGATGGATCGAGGCCCACAGCCCGTCGATGCCGGAGAAAAATCCCTCCACCGCGCCCCAGTCGGCGAGATCGCCCGCCACCGTCACACGGGTGCGCCCGTGCCCGGCATGGGGGAAGCGGGCGGCCTCGCCAGCGTCCAGCGCCGGCACGTGGCAGACCGCGCCGGCCGAGATCAGGCGTCCGACAACGGCCGCGCCCAGCGCACCCGCGCCTCCCGTCACCGCCACAGCGCGCCCGTTCATGTCCATGCCGCATCCCCGCGAATCGCGCCGTCCGGTCCGGCAAGGCCGCCGCGCCGGGCTGCGGCGATTTGCTCTGGCGGGCGGCCCGCCAAACGGGCACAATGATGCAACCGGAAGGCCGTCGCCTTCAAGACGGCCGGACAGGCAGCCGGGCCGCTGCGTTGTGTCCCGCGCCCTCCAGCCATTCCGGAAGGGCGCGGCTGCCGTGCCCGGACAGCGACCAACGATGGGAGACGACTCGATGTCTATGCGTAGGAAATTGGCCGGTACGGGGCCGCTTGCGGTCGCCCTTCTCGCCGGCGGGGCAGTGGCGGCGCTCGCGCTGCAGCCGTCATCGGCGCTGGCCCAGAAGAAGTACCACATGAAGATCGGCATGGCGACGCTCAACGACCCGCAGCAGGCGTGGGGCGAAAGGATCGGCGCCGAACTCAAGAAACGCACCAACGGCCGGATCACCTATCAGGTCTTCCCGGCGAGCCAGCTCGGCAAGATTCCGCGCCAGGTCGAAGGCATCCAGCTCGGCACCCAGGAGGTCTTCCTGACCCCGCCCGGCTTCTTCGTCGGCGTCAACCAGGCGTTCATGGTGCCGGACGCGCCCGGCCTCTTCGTGAGCCAGGAGCACGGCCACAAGACGCTGACCGATCCCATGTTCCACGACACCTTCCTCGGCCTCGCCGACAATAAGGGTGTGGTCGGCGCCGGGCTGATCGTCTACGAGGGCACCTCGATCGCCAGCACCAAGCCGATCCGCAAGCCCGAGGACATCGCCGGCATGAAGATCCGCGTGCTCGCGACTCCGATGGAGCGCGCCATCCCGGCGGCCTGGGGCGGCACCGGCGTGCCGATCCCCTTCACCGAAGTGGTGCCGGCGCTGCAGCGCGGCGTGGTCGATGCCTGCCGGTCGAGCATCGTGGCCATGCACGGGTTGAAGTTCCAGACGGTGACCAAGTTCGCGACCGTGCTGGGCGGCGGCTACATCCCCACCGCGACCTGGTACAGCAAGATCTGGCTGAGCAAACTTCCGGCCGATCTGCGCAAGATGGTCCTGGAGGTGCCGCGCGAGCTCGAGGACTGGGCGGCGGCGAACACCAACGGCCTGGTCGAGAAGACGCAGCAGGCTTGGCGCGATGTCGGGGTCGAGATCATCCGGTTCTCGGACGCCGACCAGAAGCGCTATCTCGCCAAGCTGGCCCCGCTGGCCGACAAGTTCCTCGGCAACCACAAGAACCCGCAGGTGCAGGAAATGTACGCGCTGCTGAAGAAAGTGGCAGAGAAGCACCGCCCGAAGGGCTGACACGGCCGGCAACGGCGCGGGAAGGGGCCGGCCCGTCCGGCCCCTTTTCGATTCCGCCCTCCCGCACCCCCGGGCGGGTCAGCGCATCGTCTCGCCGCCGTCGACCGGAATGACCTGCCCTGTCATATGGGCGGCGCCGTCGCCGAGCAGGAAGACGATCACCGACGCTATCCGGTCCGGCCGGCCGATGGCGCCGAGCGGGATGGTCTTCGCCCGTTCGCTGCGCGCCGCATCGAGGGCGGCCCCGGTCATTCCGCGGCCGAAGAACGGCGTGTCCACCGGGCCGGGGGAAACAACGTTGACGCGGATGCCGAACGGCGCCTTCTCGCGGGCGATCGATTTCGAGAAACCGATGACCGCGCCCTTGGCCGCGGCGTAGTGGGAAGCGCCCGCCTGGCCGCGCAGCGCGAACACCGAGGCGGTGTTGACGATGGCGCCGCGCCGGCGCCGGGTCATGCCGGGAAGGATCGCGCGGCACACGTGAAACGTGCCCCCGGCGTGGACCGCCATCATCCGCGCCCAGTCCTGGTCGGTAATGTCCTCGACCTCAGCGAAGCCGATGACGCCGGCGAGGTTGACCGCGCGGTCGACGGGGCCGAGATCGCGGGCGATAGCGGCGGCGGCCTCGGCGACGCTTCCCGCGTCGGCGACGTCGAGCGGGTAGGCGGCGGCGATTCCGCCGGTCTCCGTGATCGCTGCGACGGTCCTTTGCGCCGCGTCCGCGTCAAGGTCGGCCGCGGCGACCGCATCGCCGGCCTGGCCGAGCGAAATCGCGGTCTGGCGCCCGATGCCGCTGCCGGCGCCGGTGATCAGGGCTACGCCCGCCATGGTCCTGCCCGCTCGAAGAGGTTTCGCCGCGCCCGAAAATTGACAGACCGCGGGTTCCGTGTGAAGGTTCGGACAGATGCGATTCCGTCCGGGAGACAGCCGGCATGCGCCCGCAATCCACCAACCCGGCCAGACTGGCCAACCTGTTCCGAGCCGAATTCGAACTCTGCAACGTGCGCGAGGGCGAAACCGTCGCGCTGCTGAGCGATCTGGCGACACGGCGCGATTATGTCCAGGCGTCCTTCGCCGCCGCCGAGGCCCTCGGCGCGGACGCCTACGAGATGTGCGTCAACGCGGTGCCGAGCTGGACCAAGGTCGGGGTCGCCACCGTCGGTGCATGCAAGGGAACGCTGGAGGCGCTGCAGGCGGCCGACATGCTCGTCTGCCTCCACATCCCGCTGTTCACGCGGTGGCTCAAGGATGTCCGGGACGCCGGAACCCGTGTGCTGATGATCGTCGATCACCCCGACGATCTCGAGCGGACGATGGCCCCGCCGGGGATGAAGGAGGCGGTCGTTCACGCCGGCCAGCGCCTGGAACAGGCCGAGACCATGCGCATGTTCAACGACGGCGGTATGGACCTCACCGTTTCGCTCGGCGAATACCCGACCATGATCCAGTACGGTTTTGCCGACGAGCCGGGCCGTTTCGACCATTGGGGCGCCGGCCATGTCCACACCTTTCCCAACGAAGGCTCGGCCAACGGCACCGTGGTCATCCGGCCGGGCGATTTCGTCGTCCTTCCCTACAACCGCTACGTCACCGACGAGATCCGCCTCGAGGTGCGCGACGGGCATATCCGCAAGATCGAGGGCGGGCTCGACGCTCGGCTGATGGACCAGTGGCTGGAAGACAACCGGGCCAGCCCGGACGACATGGACGGGCACGCGATCTCGCATCTCGGCTGGGGGCTCAACCCGCAGGCGCGCTGGGACAATGTCGCCCTCTACGGCGACGATCCCGACCGCTCGAACGGGTCGCTGCGCGCCTTCGCCGGCAATTTCCTGTTTTCGACCGGCCCCAACTCGCAGGGCGGCGGCAGCCGCACCACCAACGGGCATTACGACGTCCCCATGCGGGACTGTTCGATCATGCTCGACAACGACCTGATACTGGACAGGGGGCGGTTCACCGACCCGGCGATGGTCGTGGACCGTGTCGCGCGGTGAACGCGGCGATGAAAGATCGGCATCCAACCGGGAAAACACACAATGCTGAAGAAGATCGGAGCCGCGGCCGTGGCCGCTGTCGCCGTGCTTGCCGGAACCGGAGCGGCGGGCACCGCCGATCCCGTCAAGATCGGCTTTTCGCAGTCCAAGACCGGCTTTTTCGCGCAGGCCGCCGCGTCCCAGTTCCAAGCCTACGAAATGTGGCGGGAACAGGTCAATGCGAAGGGCGGGCTCGACGTCGCCGGCACCCGGCGCATGGTCGAGTTCGTGTCCTATGACGACCAATCGAACCCGGGCAAGGCGGTGCAAGCCTACGAAAAACTGATCACCGACGACAAGGTCGATCTGTTGCTCGCCCCCTGGGGCACCTCCCTCCATCTCGCCATCGCCGGGGTGATCGAGCGCTACAAGTTTCCCGTCGTGGGCAACACCGCCGCCTCGGTGCAGCTTCGCAAGCTCAAGGCCGGCAACATCTGGTTCCCGACCTCCCTGTTTCCCGACCGGCAGAGCACGGTCATCGCGGCCCTTCTGAAGGACCGGGGCATCCGCTCGGTGGCACTGGTGACCAACCAGCTGCCCTACACGCAGGAGAACAAGAGCTTCATCGTGCCGGCGCTCAAGAAAGCCGGGATCGCGCTTGCGGTGAACGAGGACTACCCGCCCGACGTCAAGGACCTGACGGCGCTGCTGACCAAGGTCAAGAGCGCTGCGCCCGATGCCGTGCTGGCCTACACCTACCCCGCCGACGCGGTGCTCTACATGAAGGCTGCGCGCGAGGTCGGGCTCGACCAGCGGGTGCAGGTGGTTCTCCTGGGGCCTCAATACGACTTTTTCAGCAAGATCTTCGGGGATGCGCGCAACGGAATCCTAACGATGGGCCACTGGACGCCGGCGCGTACCGACTGGCCGTCGGCCAAGACCTTCGCCGACGCTTTCAAGGCGCGGTGGAAGACCGACCCCGACTTTCTCGATGCGCCGCTCGCCTATGTCTCGGTCGAGATTCTCGAGCAGGCCGTCGCCACGGCGGGGCTCGACAAGGACAAGCTGCGCCAGACCATCGCTGGCACCGCCTTCCAGACCATCAACGGACCGGTGAAGTTCGACGGTGTGATGAACGTCGCGCTGGCGACGATGATCTCGCAGATCCAGGGCGGAACCCAACACATCGTCTGGCCGCCGAAGGAGCGAACGGCCGAGGTCATCGACAAGCCCGCCTGGAAGTAACGCCTTCCGACTTTCGCCCGCGGCGCCGCACTGCCGGCGCGCGCAGGCGCGTCCAGACCGGGGGCCGGCGATGGCTGACCTGCTTTCCGGCCAGTTGCTGATCGCCGCGCTGGTCCTGGCGGCAATCTATGGGCTGGTCGCGCTGGGCCTCAACCTGATCTACGGCACCATGCGCCTGCTCAACGTGGCGCACGGCGAAATCCTGATGCTGGGCGGCTATCTCGCCTACTGGTGCTTCACCCTGACCGGCATCGGGCCGGTGTGGTCGATGTTTCTCGCACTCGCACTGGCCGCTGCGTTCGGGGCGGTCGTCTACCGCACCCTCTGCCGCCGGGTGCTCCGGTCCTCCCGGCTGATCGAGCAGATCGAGGCGAACTCGCTGCTCGTCCTGTTCGGCGTCTCGATCATCCTCCAGAACGCGATCGCGCTTTCGTTCGGCGCGACCGCACGGGCCTACGCCTATCTCGACGACATCGTCCGTATCGGAACTTTCCAAGTGACGGCCGACCGCCTCGTCGTGCTCGCCATCGGGCTTGCGCTCTGCCTTGCCGCGATTCTGTTCTTCCGCCTGTCCACGGCCGGTCTGGCGATCCGCGCCCTGATCCAGCATCCCGACGCGGCCCTGCTGGTCGGCATCGATGTCGAGCGCATGAGATTGGTCAGCTTCTCGCTCGGCTTCGCGATCGCCGCCGTCGCCGGGTGCCTGATCTCGATGCTCGAACAGGTTTCGCCGTTCATGGGGTTTCCCTTCACCATCGCCGCGTTCATCGTGATCATCCTGGGCGGTCTCGGGAATCTCGCCGGAGGGTTGGCGGGGGCCCTGCTGCTCGCGGTGATCGAGGTCTACGGCGTCGCGCTGACCTCGGCCAGCATGCGGTCCATTCTGATCTACGGCGTGTTCATCGCCGTCCTGGTCTGGCGTCCGCAGGGGCTGTTCGGCGGCCGGAGCCTGGTGCGGTGAACCGCGGCTTCTTCCGCTTCGCGGCCCTCCTGGCACTCGCTTCGGCCGCCTTCGCGCTGGTCCCGTGGCTTGGCGGCGACTACACGATCGGCGTCGCCCTCAACCTGCTGATGTGGATCGCGCTGACCCAGAGCTGGGTCGTGCTGTCGTCGATGACCGGCTACGTCTCGCTCGGCCACGCGGTGTTTTTCGGCGCCGGCGCCTACGTGATGGTGCTGTGCTTCGGCAGCCTCCCGTTCTGGCTGTCGGTGCTGCTCGCGGGCGCGGCGACCGGGCTGCTCGCGCTCGTCGTCGGCTATCCGTGCCTGCGCGTGCGCGGCCCCTATTTCGTGATCCTCACCTTCGGGCTCGCCGAACTCGTCAAGTATGTCGTCATCAATATCGAGGCCGCACTCGGCCAGTTCGGGCGGCTGCTGTTCGGCGGTCCCGGACTGGCGCAGATCTTTTACGTGGTGCTCGCCCTGGCCGCGGCATCGGCGACGATCACCTATCTGGTGCGGCGGTCCCGCTTCGGCGCCGGGCTCCGCGCGATCCGCGAGAACGAGGAGGCGGCCGGGACCCTCGGCATCAACGTCGCGCGGTTCAAGGTGTTCGCGTTCGCGCTTTCCGCGATCATCCCCGGCATGGTCGGCGCGGCGATGGTGCTGCGGACCACCTATTTCGAGCCGCTCGACCTGTTCAACCCGATCACCTCGTTCACCATCGTTTCTATCGCCATCATCGGCGGCGGCGACGATGTGCCGGGCCCGGTCTACGGCGCCCTTTTCCTGGTCCTGCTGCAGGAGCTCCTGTGGGCCAACTGGCCCGAGGTCTACATGATTCTCCTCGGCGCCCTTCTCGTCGCCTTCGTCCTCGGCGCGCCGGAAGGGATCCACGGCCGGATCGCCGCGCTGCGCCGGCGGACGCGCGGGACGCCCGGATGAGCCTCCTCGAACTCAGACAGGTCGAGCGCCGCTTCGGCGGGGTGGTCGCGGTCGAATCGGTGGACATGACGGTCGAGGAGGGCGAGATCCTCGGCCTGATGGGCGCCAACGGCGCCGGCAAGACGACCCTGTTCGGGCTGATCGCCGGCAACCTGCGTCCGCATGCCGGGGAAATCCGTTTCGCGGGCAGGCGTATCGACGGCCTCCGCCCCGACCAAGTGAGCCGGCTCGGCATCGCCCGGGCGTTCCAGATCGTCCGCCCCTTCGCCGGCCTCACCGTGCTCGAGAACGTCGCGGTCGGCGCCCTGTTCGGGGCCGGGCGCGAGCTCTCGATGCGGCGTGCAGAGGAACAGGCCTTCGGCGTCCTGGAAGAGGTCGGGCTGGCCGGGCGCGCCCGCGATCCGGCCGGCGCCCTGACCCTGGCGGGCCGCAAGCGGCTCGAGATCGCCCGTGCGCTCGCCACCCGGCCCAAGCTCCTGCTGCTCGACGAGGTGATGGCAGGCCTCACACCGGTCGAGGTGGCGGAGGCGCTGGACACGATCATGGCGCTGAAACAGCGCCGCCGCCTGACGATCGTCGTCATCGAGCATGTCATGCGCGCCCTGATGCGGCTCTGCGGCCGCCTGGTGGTCCTGCATCACGGGACGCGGATCGCCGAAGGCGCGCCGGACGAAATCGCTGCCGACCCCAGGGTGGTCGAGGCCTATCTTGGGCGCGGCCGCGAATGACCGCCATGCTCGAGGTTGCCGCCGTCAGCGCCGGCTACGGCGAGGTCCGCGTGCTCGAGAGCGTGTCGCTCGCCGTCGCGCGCGGCTCGATCACCGCGCTCGTCGGCAGCAACGGCGCCGGCAAGACGACACTGATGCGCGCTATCGCCGGCCTGGTGTCCGCCTCGCAGGGGCGCATCGTCCTCGACGGGGCCGATCTCGTCCGCGCCGCGCCGCACGACCGGGTCCAGCGCGGGCTGGCCCTCGTTCCCGAGGGGCGGCTGATCTTCCCGACCTTCTCGGTGGAGGAGAACCTGCGCATCGGCGCCGTCGCGCCGCGTGCACGGCCCCGCCGCACCGCCCGCATGGAGGAGATGTACGCCCTCTTCCCGATCCTCGGACAGCGCCGCCGCCAGCCCGGAGGCACGCTGTCCGGCGGCGAGCAGCAGATGCTGGCGATCGCGCGCGGCCTGATGTCGTCTCCGCGGCTCCTGCTGCTCGACGAGCCGAGCCTCGGCCTCGCGCCGCCCGCCGCGCGGTCGCTGTTCGAGACGATCGTTCGCATTCGCGGTGCCGGAGTGACGGTTTTTATCGTCGAACAGGACATCCGCTCCACGCTGGAAATCGCCGATGAGGCCTACGTGCTGGAAAACGGCCGCATCGCGATGTCGGGGACGGCCGCGGACCTGCTCGCGGATCCGTCGGTCAAGCAGGCCTATCTCGGCCTCTGAATCGCAGGCCACCGATGGACTGTTCGGATCGCTCGTGGACAACGGTGCCGGCGCTGCCATAGAATCGGCCGCAACGACCGCGGTGCCGGCTTGCCCGCCGGGCATACGCGGGAAACGAACAACCCGGGGAGATTTCAAATGACGAAGCGTATTCAATCGGCGTGCGCTGCGGCGGCGTTTGCGGTTGCGGCGGTCGCCGGATCGGCTCCGACCGCCGCCGAGACGACGCTGACGGGAGCGAGCTGCTTCCCGATCGGCAGCCCGCCAAGCCGCTCGTTCGAACGGCTGGTCAAGGAGGTCAACGCCGCGGGCAAGGGTGTCGTCAAGATCGATCTCAAGGGCGGCGCGCCGGCGATCGGCAGCCCCTTCACACTGACCCAGAAGATGGCCAAGGGCGCATACGACGTGGTGGGCTGCACCGAGGCCTATTTCGGCAACGTCCTGCCGGAGGCGCCGGTGTTCCGGCTGACCAACACGACCTATGCCGCGCTCCGAAAAAACGGTGCGATCGATTACATGCAGGGCCTCCTGGCGGCGAAGAATCTCTTCTTCCTCGCCCGGCACGACGATAACGGTCCGTTCCATCTGTGGCTGTCGAAGCCGATCGACAAGCCCGACCTGACCGGCCTGCACCTGCGCGTCTCGCCCGTTTACACGGCGTTCTTCAAGGCGCTGGGCGCGACCACGCAACTCTCCAACATCGCGCAGGTCTATACCTACATGGAGAACGGCACCGTCCAGGGCTTCGGCTGGCCGGCGGTCGGCTGGGTGCCCGCGTGGATCAAGGTGACCAAGTACCGGGTCGACCCCGGCTTCTACCAGGCGGTCCTGCACACGCTGGTCAACCTCAGGGCCTGGAAGAAGACCCCAGAGGCTGCGCGCGCGGTGCTGACCAAGGTCGGCCTCGCCTTCGAGGTGGACGCCGAGCCCACCGGGCCGACCTTCAAGGCACGGCAAAAGAAGCAGCTTGACTGGATGGCGAGCCAGGGTCTGAAGGTCATCGAGTTCACCGGAGCGGAAGGCGAGAAATGGCTCAAGGCAGCCAATGACGCGGCCTGGGCCGAAGTGGTGAAGCGCAGCCCCGAGCACGGACCCAAGCTGCGGAAGTTGTTCGTCGTCCAGTAGCGGATGCGGCCGGTCGGGCGGACGGGAACCGGCACGCGCCGGTTCCCGCTCCGACGCCGGCCTCGGCAGCGTTTGAGCGGCGGTCCGCCGCATGGGAAACCGGATGGACGCATTCGACGCCGCATTTGCGCGCCTGACCGTGTGGCTGGCCGTCCTGGTCGCTGTCTCCATCGGCCTGCTTGCGGTGCTGATCCCGCTCAACCTGCTGCTGATCAAATTGCAGTGGGGCAGCTTGGCGTGGCTCCACGAGGCGGTCGAGTACGCGCTCTATGTCGGTGTCTTCATCGGCGCGCCGTGGGTTCTCCGGCAGGGTTCGCATGTCCGCGTCGATGTCGTCACCGCGGCGCTTCCCAAGCCGGCCGCCGCTGTGCTCGAGAAAGTCCTCGACGTCGCCGGGGTCCTGCTATGCCTGCTGCTTTGCGTCTACGGGCTGCGTGCAACGATCGCCGAGTTCGTCGACGGTACGCTGCCTGACAAGGACCTCAGGATCGAGAACTGGTACATGATGGCGGTCTTCGCCGTGTCGTTCTTCCTGCTTGCGATCGAGTTCGCGCTCCGCTTCCGCCGCGCCGGGGAAGGCCCCGACGACGAAGAAAGCGCAACGGCCGGTTCCGGGTTCTGAGCGATGGAGTGGTACTACGCCTTCATCCTCCTGCTCGGCACGGTGTGCACCGCGATGTTCCTCGGCATGCCGGTCGCGTTTGCCTTCTTCGCCGCCAACGTGCTCGGCACGGCGCTGTTCATCAACGGCGACATCGGCCTGGTGTTCATGCCGGCCGAGTTCCACAACGCGATCAAATTCACCCTGGCGCCGATCCCGCTGTTCCTGCTGATGGGCGAGATCCTTCTCCAGACCGGCGTCGCGTTCAAAGCCATCGGCGCGATAGACCGGCTGATCGCGCGCGTACCGGGGCGGCTTTCGGTCGTCTCGATCGTCGGCGGGACGATCTTTTCCTCGCTCTCCGGGTCCACCATCGCCAACACCGCGATCCTCGGTTCGGTGCTGCTGCCCGACATGATGCGGCGCGGCTACCAGCCGGCCATCGCCATGGGTCCGATCATGGCGGTCGGCGGCATCGCCATGCTGATCCCGCCGTCGGCCCTCGCCGTGCTGCTGGCGAGCCTGGCCGAACAGTCGGTGGCGCTGCTCCTGATCGCGGGGATCGTCCCCGGCATCCTGATGGCCGTGTTGTTCTTCGCCTACGTGGTCGGGCGCTGCATGCTCAACCCCGACCTGGCGCCCGCCTACACGCCGGACATGAGCCAGTTCGACCAGCCGGTGACGGTGTCGCTCAACCTGCCCGGCGTGCGCAGCTGTTCGTTGACCTATAACGGACGTTACCGGCAGGCGGTCAACCGGATCCTGCCGTTTCTGCTCTACATCTTGCCGCTGATGATCATCTTCGTGGTGGTCGTGGGCAGCATCTTCTTCAAGATCGCTTCCCCCACGGAGTCGGCTGCGCTCGGCTGCCTCGCCGCGCTGGCGGCGTGTTACTTCTTCCGGCTGTTCCGGCGGACCATCACGGTGACCGGCATCGAGGGCGCCGATTTCGGCTGGCGGGCAATCGCCAAGTCGCTGATGGAAACCGCCAAGATCAACGTGATGATCCTGTTCATCATCGCCGGGTCCCTGGTGTTCAGCCAGGCGCTGTCCAACTCGGGCGCGACCGACGGCCTGCTGCAGGCGGTGACCGCGATGAACCTCGCGCCGCTCACCGTGGTGATCATCATGATGGCGGTGCTGCTGTTCCTCGGCGCCTTCATGGACCAGGTGAGCATGCTGCTGCTCACCCTGCCGTTCTTCCTCCTGGGTGCGCAGTCGCTGCAGGCAGTCTTCAACATCGACGTGATCTGGCTGATGGTGCTGATGCTGATCACCATGGAAATCAGCCTTCTCACCCCGCCCTTCGGCCTGTTGCTCTACGTGATGAAGGGCGTGGCGCCGTTCCGCGTCACCCTCGGCAACGTGGTGATGTCCGCCGTTCCCTTTATCCTCATCGAGCTTGCGGTTCTGATCCTCCTGATCGCCGTGCCGGGAGTGGCGACCTGGCTACCCAGCCAGCTCCGATGATACGGCCTCCGCCGCCCGCCGTCTGGTGATGTCGTAGGCCGCCCTGTCGACGGCGGCAAAACCGGCGAGCAGCAGGCGGTCGAGGACGGGGCGCAGTTCGGGCTGTTCCCCCGCCCTCAAGAAGGCCGCGCGCAGCCGCCGCACCGTATCCGCCGCGACGCCGGGGCTGGCGACAATCGGCGGAAAGGGCGCCGATGCGGTCCTGTCGACGACGCGGAGACCGGCAATCCGTTCCGGGTCGTGGCGCGCCAGCAGGTCCCAGACAAAGCTGTCCACCGGCGCAAGATCGGCCCTGCCGTCGCGCACGCTCGCAATCGCCGCGGCGGGCGTGACCAAAGGCCCCACCGCTTCACGGAACAGCGCCGGGCGGCCGGGTGTACGGAACCGGAGCAGATGGTGGCGCAGCGCATTGAACCCCGAATGCGAGTTTTTCGCGGTCCACGCAACCCGGCCGCCAAACGTATCCTCGAGTGTCGCGAACCCGGCGTCGCTGCGGACCACCAGGTTGGTGAAATACACCGCTTTGCCGCCGTAATGCGGCGGGGCCGGAACGGGCGCGGCGACCGGCGTCGGCGGCGGGTCGGCCATCGCCAGCGGCCAGCCGCACATCAGCACCGCACCCATGTCGCCGCGCGCCCAGAGCGCGTCGAGCGGAGCCGGGGCGGCGTGGGCGATAATGTCGAGCGCAACGCCCGACGCTGCGGCGATGCGGGCGAACAGCAGGTCCCAGGCCTCGCGCACCGCGGGGGCGACGTTGTACATCCGCGAGCAGGCGATCATCGGGCCGCCCGCCGCGCCGCCGGGCGGCGTGCCGTCACGCGAATCTCAGCTTCTGGCCGATGCCCAGCCGCGCCGCCTTCTCGAGCATCGCCTGGCCCAGCGCGATATCGCTGGTCGCAAGACCGCGGTGCCAGAGCAGGATCGTTTCATCCACGCTTTCCCGGCCGGGGCGCAGCCCGGCGACGATCTGGCCGAGCTCGGCATGCAGTGTCTCGGCGGTCAGCCTGCCCTCGTCGACGTGGCGGCGCAGCGCGCCAAACGGCCGCCCCGGCCCGCACTGGCCCCAGTCGTCGACCACCACCTTGTCCATGATATCGGTCAGCGAAAGCTCGACCGCGCTCATCGTGCCGTAGGGAACGACGAACGCGCCCGGCTTGACCCATTCGGTTCGGAACAGGGCGCTGGGCGCCGGCAGGCGCGAGGCTTCCACCAGGATGTCGGCGCCGGCGAGGCAGTCGCGCCAGTTGTCGGTGACCACAACCGTCTTCCCGAGGTCCCGCTCGAGGCGGCGGCCGAACGCTTCCCGGCTCGCCGGCCGGCGCGAGTGGACGCGGATCTCCTCGAAATCGTAGAGGTGGTCCAGCAGCCGCACGTTCCAGTAGGCGGTGCCGCGCGCGCCGATGTGCCCCAGCACCTTGCAGTCCTGCCGCGCAAGGTACCTGGCGCCGACCGCGGTCAGGGCCCCGGTCCGCATGTCGGTGATCGAGGTTGCATCGAGCACCGCCCGCGGCATCCCGGTCTCCGGATCGAACAGGTTGAGGAGCGCCATCTCGGACGGCAACCCGCGCCGATAGTTCCCGATATAGTCGCCCACCACCTTTACGCCGGCGACCCCGAGCGGCGCGATGGAGCCGCGCAGCACGTTGAAATGGCCCTTGTCCGTGCTTTCCGGGACGAGGTGGACCCTGGGCTCGATCACCGTCTCGCCGAGACCCTGGGCGCGCAGCGCGCCCTCGACCGCGGCCAGGATCTCGGCCTCGGTCAGGGCGAGCGCGTCCACGTCGAGAGCGTTGAGATAGTCGATCCAGATCTCTTCCACCGCGTCACTCCTCCCGGCGGTGCGCGGCTGCGGCCCGCCGGCGGACAGGACGGGCGCGTCGGGCCGGCGGTTGGAGCGGGTGAGGGGAGTCGAACCCCTGACATCCAGCTTGGGAAGCTGACGTTCTACCGCTGAACTACACCCGCGTTCCGCCGGATATTGTATCCGCCGGGCGGTCGTCTTCAAGCCGTCAAGTTTCACTGGACCCGGCGCTGCCCGGCTGTCATTACCGTCGCGGCGACGGGCGATCGGGAGGAGTCGGGGAATGACGATCCGCCGGTTCGACAGGGCGGGCTGACCGGCATGGCGGAAGAGATCAGGGGCCGTCTGGCCAGCGGGATCGGACAAGGCAGGCATTTCACACAACTCGCCTGGGCGCGCGAGCAATTCGCCGAACGGCTCGGAATCGACCCCTGGCCCGGAACGCTCAACATCGTCGTCGACGATCCCGAGTCGATGCCGGTCTGGGTGCGCCTCAGGCGTACGCCCGGCATCCGCATGGACAATCCGAGCGACGGCCCGCATGACTGCGACGCCCGCTGCTACCCGGTACTGGTCGAGGGACGGATCGGCGGAGCGATCGTTCTTCCCGAGGTCGATGGCTACCCGCCGGCCCAGATCGAGGTCATCGCCGAAGTCAATCTGCGCGAGGCGCTCGGGATCGAGGACGGCGATCCGCTGCGGCTCGCGATCGGACGGGCGGGGGCCTGAAATGCCGCGCATCCCGCGCCGCTACGCCCGGGCCGAGGCAGAACTCTGGCGCTACCCGCTGGCCGGCCCGACGGGCGGGTCGGGCGTGACCGCCGTCGATGTCATCGTCGTCTCCCTCGAGGACTCGGAGGGCGAGACCGGGCTCGGGTTCAGCTACGTCCTGGGCGGCGGCGGCGCGGCCGCGAAGGAAGCGGCCGTGGACCTCCTCTCCCGTTTTGTCGCCGGCGAGCGCTGCACGCCGCCGGAGGCATTGTGGCGCCGTCTCGCCGGTTCGCTCAATCGTCTCGGTCGCGGCATCGGCTACGTCGCAATCGCTGCGATCGATGTCGCCGCATGGGATCTCCATGCGCGGACTCGGGGGGCTCCGCTCTTCGCCGCGCTGGGCGGCGAGAGCCGGACCGTTCCCGTCTACGGCTCCGGCGGCTTCCGCCCCGACCAGGCCCCGGAAGACGCGGTCGCCCAGGCGCTCGCCTACGCGGAACGCGGCTGCAAGGCGGTCAAGCTCCGCCTCGCAGGGAATCACGGCGACGTCGAGCGCATGCGGGCGGTCGCCGATGCGCTGCCGCAAGGCGTCGATGTGATGGTCGATGCCAACGAACGCTGCGATTTTCCGCGCGCCCTCTGGCTTGCCAACGAATGCGCGGCGATCAACGCACTCTGGCTGGAGGAACCGCTGCCCGCCGATGCGCTCCGCGGCTACGCCGCGCTGGCCGCCCGGTCTCCGGTTCCCGTCGCCACCGGCGAGCACCTGCAAGGCCTGGTGGAGATCAAGCCCTATTTCGCCGCCTCCGCCTGCGCCGTGCTGCAACCCGACCTGGCGATGATGGGGGGCATCAGCGAGTGTCTGCGGGCCGGCCGCATCGCCGAATACCACGATGTGGCGGTCTCGCCGCACTTCCTGCCGGCGCTCTTCGTTCATCTCGCCTGCGCGCTGCCGAACGTCCGCTGGCTCGAGGATTTCCCGCTGCTCGAACCCCTGTTCGAAACCGACGCCGCGATGGATTCAGGCGGGGCGATGGCCCCGGGGGCCGCGCCCGGCCACGGGCTCGCCTGGGCCGCCGGCGCCCGCGAGGCCTGGCGCGTACCCGCTTGAAGGATTGCCGTGAAGCTCTGCCGTTACAACGACCAGAGGCTCGGCCTCATCTCCGGCGAGCAGGTGATCGACGTGAGCGAGGGGATCGCGGCGGCGGGCGAATGGCGCTGGCCGCTGCCGCCGGGCGACCGGCTCATCGCGGCGCTCGATGCGGTCCGCGCCAGCGTGGAAGAGCACCGCAAATGGGGCTTCGTCCAGCTCCACCGGAGCGTCGCCCTGTTGAGCCCGGTGGCCAACCCGACCAAGATTGTCGTCGCCCGGACCGATGGCAGCGCCCATGGCGACGAGCGCGGGCTGTTCCTCGGGAACCCGGTCCCTGCCGGACCCGGCGAGGGGGCGGCGGCGCTGCCCGACCGGCCGACCGACTGCGAAATTGCGCCCGCCATCGTCGTCGGCCGCACCGCCCGGGTTATTGAGGAAGCGGATGCGCTCGACCATGTCGCGGGTTACGCGATCGCTCTCCGCACGACGGCCCGCGGCCGCGGCGAGGCGGTCGACGACCGTGCGGTGATCGGCCCCTGGCTGGCGACCGCCGACGAGATCGCCGATCCGGATGCGCTCGCGCTTCGGGTGAACGGCGAGACGCGCCGGGACACGACCGGTGCGCGCCGGAGCCGGGGCTGCCGCCGTCTGATCGCATCAGCGTCGCGCCGCTACACCCTCTATCCCGGCGACGTGGTCGTCGGAGCCCCCGAGATCTCCCGCCCCGTGCAGCCGGGCAACATCGTGCGCTGCGAGATCGAGGGGATCGGGGCGATGGAAGTCGCGGTCCGGGCGGCCGGATGACGGTCGCGATCAGGCCTCTCGCCGAAGCCGATGTGGAGCCCGCCGAGCGCGTGTGCAGGCTCGCCTTCGGCACCTTCTTCGGCCTGCCCGACCCCCTCTCCTTCCGCGGCGACGGCGGTCTCGTCCGGCCGCGCTTCCTCGCCGACCCGTCCGGCGCGATCGCCGCGGAGGCGGAGGGCGGGATCTCCGGCTCCGGGTTCGTCATGAACTGGGGGAGCGTCGGCGTGCTCGGTCCGCTCACCGTTCATCCCGACCGCTGGAGCGCGGGCATCGGGCGCCGGCTGACCGAGGCTGCGGTCGCGCTGCTCGATGCGCGCGGCCACGACTTCGCCGGACTTCTCACCCACCCCCACAGCACCCGCCATGTCAGGCTCTACGAATCGTTCGGCTTCGAGATGCAGCGCCCGATCTCGGTCCTGCGACGCGACGTACGCCGCATCGCGATGCCCGGCCGCGCGCGGCTGCTCGCCGGGCTCGACGATGCCGCCGCCTGCCGCGAGGTCGCCGACACGGTCTATCCCGGGCTCGACCACACGCGCGAAATCGCGGCTGTGCTCGGCCACGGGTTCGGCGAGACGATCCTTCTGCCCCGTTTGCGCGGGAGGGCCGGTCTCACGGCCTATGCCGTCTGCCATCACGGCGCCGGGACCGAGGGCAGTTCGGATATCCTGTTCGTCAAGGCCGCAGCGGTGAGGTCGGGCCCGGACGCGGCCGCCGATTTCCGGCAGCTCCTTGCCGGCTGCGAGGCGCTCGCCGCACGGCGCGGTGCGAAAACCGTCGCCGCCGGCGTCAATACCGGCCGGCGCGAGGTCTACCGCATGCTGCGCGAGGCCGGCTACCGCAGCTTCATGAACGCGGTTGCCATGCTCCGGCCGGCCGGCGAGGGCTACGGCGCGCCCGGCATCTACGCGGTCGACGACTGGCGGTAGGCGACACGCCCGCCGCTCCTGCCGGGGCTACTTGTCGAGGTCGAAGATGCGCCGCGCGTTGAGGCCGAGGATGTTCTGGCGCGCTTCGTCGTCGAGGAACGGGATGTCCCAGATGACCGCCGGCGGATCGAAATCCCAGTGCGGCCAGTCCGAAGCGTAGAGGAGCTGGGTGCGGGCGCGGGTCATCTCGAAGGTAAGCTCCAGCGCCTTCAGGTTGTCGGTCTCGAGCGGCTGCGACGTGTAATACATCTCGGCCATGTATTCGCTGGGCTTGCGCTTCAGGAGCGGCGCTTCCGAGGTACGCATCATGTAGGTGTGATCGAGGCGCTGCATCAGCCAGGGCACCCACGACAGCCCGCTTTCGATCCAGACCACGGGCAAACCGGGGAAACGCTCGGGCAAGCCGTTCATCACCCAATTCGTCATGTGGACCACATTGCACCACACAAAGGACAGCGCGTGCATCGAGGCGAAACGGTTGATCTGCATCATCGAGGGATCCTGCCAGTAGTAGCCGGCGTGGAACCCGAGCGGCAGCCCGCGCTCTTCAAGCGCGCGGTAGACCTTCATGTAGCGGTTGTGGTGGACCGGCTTGTTGCGCACCGAGGTGACCATGAAGCCGACCACACCGGGGGCGTCACCGAATTCCTCGACCGTGCGCAGCGCCTCGTCGGCGTCGTTGAACGGCAGGAACGCCATCGACTTGAGCCTCGCGTCTTGCGCCAGCAGCGTATCGACGGTCCAGCGGTTGTACGCATTGCCGAGCAGCGGCTCCATGTCGAACTGCGGGTGCATGCCGAGAAACAGCATCGGCGTCGGAAAGACGATCTGCTTGTCGATCGACATCGATTCGTATGCGCGCCGCGCCAGCACCACGTCGCGGTGCAGCCCCTGCCGGCCGGTGTCTTCGCGCCGCGCCGCCTGATGCGGGATGCGTCCGCCGCAATCCTGATAGCGCAGCGCTAGGTCGCCGTTGAGGCCGTAGGGCGGCGTGCCGGTCCGGTTCTGCAGATAGTCGAGAGCCTGGGCGCGGATCACCTCGTCGTCGAGATAGTCGATGATGTCGGCCCAGGATTCGCTCTCGGTGTGGTGGGAATCCATATCGACGATGAACACATCGTCGAAATTCCGCTCGTCAGCCTGGCGCCGGGCGCGGGCCAGGATTTCCCGTGTATCGGTCGAGACGTCGATCTGCCTGACCGGGTTCTCGCGCAATGGCTCGAGGCCGCTGTCCATCCGTTTCCGCTCCTTCTTCAGCCGTCGGCGCCGGGGCGCGGCCTGCGGAACCACATCGCGAGGTCGAAGGTGTTGAGGTTCGCCGCGTGCAGCATCTCGGTCACCGTGACCACCACATCGGTCGCTGTCGCCGAGTCGGGGGCAACGAAGGGCCGGAACACCCGGTCCTCCATCTCCACCTTGTTGGCGAACAACCGGACCCCGGCGGTCAGCAGACGCTGCACCGCCTCGTCGGGGATGGCGTCCGTCGCCCCGCCGTCGAGCGCCTTCTCGGCGATCGCCAGCGCTGTCTCCGCGGCCGCTCCGAGCGCGGCCGCGTCGGGCGCATGCTCGTCGTCAGATGACGACATAGACTTCTCCGTCGACGACCTTCACGTCGTAGGGCTTGAGCCTGACGTTCCTGTCGCCCGGATGCCGCCCGGTCCTGATATTGTATTCGTAGCCGTGCCAGGGGCACACGATGTGGATATCCGTTTCGGAGAACCGCAGCCCCTTCGACGTCTTGTCCTCCCCCAGCACTTCCTCGACCTTGCCGAGGATCTTGCCCTGGCAGACCGGGCCGCCCTGGTGGACACAGTTGTTTTCGTAGGCGTGGAACTCCCCGCCCACGAAAAAGATGCCGATCTCCAGATCGCCTTGCGCGATGATCTTGCGGTCGCGCTCGCCGAATTCGTCCTTCTTGCCGACGTAAATCTCCGCCACGCCAAGATCCTCCCTCGCACGGGCTTCGTTGGAGGCCAAGTTATAGAGGCGGCGGCGGCATCGCGCCAGAAGGCGGTTGCCCGCTCAGAACGCACGCAGGAATTCATCCAGCGCGGCAACGCACTTGGGTTCGGTCAGGGTCGGCGCGTGGCCGGTGCCCGGCACGGTCACCAGGCGGATATCCGGGTGCTCGCGGCCCATCCGAGCGAAGCAGTCCGGGGACAGCACATCGGACACCTCGCCGCGAAAGGCGAGCACGGGAACCGCGCGCAACCCGCGGAAAAGAGGCCAGAGGTCGGGGAGCGCGCGCCTGTTCTCGAACAGCGGCTTGACGATATTCACGTCCCAGTCGAAGTGCAGGAGCCCATCCTCGCCTTCCCGATAGGTGTTGCGGATCATGCCCTGGAACATGGCCTCGGTCTGGAACACCGCGTTGGGCACATGCGTCCGGATCGTCTCGGCCGCGCTGGCCCAGTCGGGCTGCGGGCGGTCGGCAGCGATATAGGCGAGAATATCGTCGAAGCTGTGTTGCACGACTTCCGGGCCGATGTCGTTGAGCACCGCGCCTGCGAGAGACGACGGCATCAGCGCGCCCAGCGCCATCGCGAGCACGCCGCCGAGCGACGTGCCGACCGCAACGAAGCGGTGCGTGTTGGCGACCGCGAGCATTTGGGCGATGTCGTCGAGATAGGTCCGGGGCTCGTAGTTGCGCCATTGCGGGTCGCGGTCGGACCGTCCGCGTCCGCGCAGGTCCGGGCACAGCACCCGCCGGTCTCCGGCGAGCCGGCTGGCCAGCGGGTCGAAATCGCTCGCGTTGCGGCTGAAACCGCCGAGGCAGAGCACCGGCATCGCGGGCGCGGCCGGATCGCCGTAGTCGCGGAAATAGAGCCCGAGTCCGTCCCGGGCGGTGAACCGGCGTTCGCGGTACGCGGCCAAGCGCGGCCCGTCAGGCGCCGACCAGGGCAGGCAGGTCGGCGAGCGAGGAGAGTTCGGCCTGGATGTCGCCCGGCAACTCCTCCGCCGGCTGGTCGAAGCGGTTGATCCACGCCACCCGGAAGCCGAACGCCGCGGCGCCGCGTGCATCCCAGCCGTTGGACGACTGGAAGCAGACCTGCCGGGCGGGCAGCCGCAACTCGTCGACAACGATCTGGTAGACCGACGGGTGAGGTTTGAAGATCTCCGCCCGGTCCACCGAGTAGACCGCGTCGATGAGGTCGTCCAGCCCGGCGTTCTTGACCGCAGCGACCAGCATCGTCATCGAGCCGTTCGAGAGGATCGCGGTTTTCGTTCCGGTCTCCTTCAGGCGTTCGAGGCAGCCGCGCGCGTCGGGATAGGGATCGAGGCTGAGATAGAGCTGCATCAATTCCGCCCGCAGGGCGGGATCGTCGAGACCCACCGCCTTCATCGAATAGTCGAGCGCCTCTCCGGTCACGTGCCAGAAGTCCACGAACCGGCCCATCAGGCTGCGCAGCCAAGTGTATTGAAGCTGCTTCTGCCGCCAGAGCGCCGACAGCTCGTCGGCGCGGCCGCCCACCCTGCTGCGGCAGCGGTCCACGGCGGAATTGAAATCGAACAGTGTCCCGTAGGCGTCGAAGACGCAGGCGCCGATGTCCTCAAACCCCGGTTCGGCCATCGGCCTCATCTCCTTTGCCCTGCCCGCGCGGCGTCCGCGACGGGACCCAGACCGTGGCTTCCCCGTCGATCACCACCGTATCGCCCACGCTGCATACGGTGGCGATGGTCGCCCGGTTCCGGCTGCGGTCGATTTCGGTGACCGTGGCCCGCGCGGTCACCGTGTCGCCGATGCGGACCGGCGCCATGAACCGGGTGTTCTGGGTCAGGTAGATCGCTCCCGGGCCGGGCATACGGGTGCCGATGACAGCGGAGATCAGGCTCGCGGTATGGGCGCCGTGCACCACGCGGCCGGCGAAGCGGCTCGCGGCGGCGAACTCCTCGTGGACGTGCAGCGGGTTGTCGTCGCCCGAAAGACCGGCGAACAGGCTCACGTCGCCGTCCCCGATCGTCCGTCCGTAGACCGCGGTCATGCCGACCTCGAGGTCCTCGATATAGTAGCCGTGCAGCGGGTCTCCGGCCGCCGGCGGGGGCTGCGAATCCATCTCTGTTCCTCTTGAGGTCCTGCTATCCGGACGGCCGCTTCTGGAATCCCTGCACGAAGGCGTCGCGGAAGGTTTCCAGCGCCTTGCTGCCCATCGGCATCCAGGTCTTCATCAGCGCCTCCGGGTCCATCGCCGCGATGTGGGTGCGCAGCTGTTCCTGGATCTGGGCCATCGCTTCCTTCTGGAATGCCTCCACGTCGGGCAGGCCGAGGAAGGCCCGCGCCTCCTGGGGCGAACAATCGATGTCGATGGACAGTTTCATCATCCCCTCTCCGCGGTTGCGCCGGATTGACTGCGCCGTCTGACGTAGGAGCCGGGCGCCGCCTCGATGACGGCAAGGCCGCCGCCCGGCGTCCGGGCGGGGACCCTCCTGCCGGAACGCCGCGACAGCCAGCGGTGCCAGTCCGGCCACCATGAGCCCGGATGCTCTTCCGCATCGGCGAACCAAGTCTCGAAATCATCGTATGCTTCGTCGTTCTCGACCAGCCAGTAGCGGTATTTGCGCTTTTCCGGCGGGTTGATCACGCCCGCGATATGGCCCGATCCGGCGAGTACGAACCTGTTACGGCCGCCCAGCAGCCGGGTCATCTTGAACACCGATGCGGCCGGTGCGATGTGGTCTTCCCGGGAGGCCTGGATATAGGCAGGGACGCCGATCCTCCCGAGGTCGATTTTCTCGCCGAGCAGCACGAACCCGCCCGGCCGGGCGAGGTTGTTGTGCCGGTACATGTTGTGCAGATAGGCGACGAACAGGCGGGCCGGGAAATGGGTCGAGTCGGCGTTCCAGTAGAGCAGGTCGAACGCCGGCGGATCCTTGCCCAGCAGGTAGTTGTTGATCACGAAGTACCAGATAAGGTCGTTGGCGCGGAGCGCGTTGAACGCCGCCGACATGTTCGCCGCGTCGAGATAGCCCTTGCTGCGCACTTCCGCCTCCAGCGCCTCCATATGGGCTCCGTCGGTGAACACCCGGAGGTCGCCGGCATCCTCGAAATCAACCTGGGAGGCGAAAAATGTGGCGGCGCCGATCCGCCTGTCGCCGACCGCGTCCATGTACGCGAGGGTCGCCGCCAGCAGCGTGCCGCCGATGCAGTAGCCGATCGCCGTCGACCGGCGTTCCCCCGTCGCCCGTTCGATGGCCTCGAGCGCGGCAAGGATGCCGTCGCGGACATAGTCGTCGAATGACAGCCCCGCGTGGCTTTCGTCCGGGTTGACCCAGGAGACGACAAAGACGGTATAGCCGCGCCCGACCGCCCAGCGGATGAACGAATTATCGGGCCTGAGGTCGAGGATATAGAACTTGTTGATCCACGGCGGGACGATCAGCAGCGGTTTCTTGTAGACCGTCTCGGTGGCCGGCTCGTACTGGATGAGCTGCATCAGCGGTGTCTGATGGACGACCGCGCCCGGGCTGGTGGCGATGTTCTTGCCGATCTCGAAGGCGTCCATGTCGGTCTGCTTCGGGCGCAGCCCGTGTTCGGAATCCTTGAGGTCCTCGCCAAGCTGCCGCAGCCCGCGCATGAGGCTTTCGCCCCCGGTCTCGCGCATCTCGCGGAGGACCGTCGGGTTGGTCAGCGGGAAATTGGCGGGCGACAGGGCGTCCACGATCTGCCGGCCGATGAAATCGAGCCTGGCGGCGTCGTCCCGGTCGAGCCCCTCGATCCCGGCGAGGCTCCGCCGCAGCCAGCGCGCGTTGAGCAGATACGACTGTCTGAGGAAGTCGAAGACCGGGTTGTCCGACCATTCGGCATCCCGGAACCGGTGATCGTCCGCGCCGGGCTCGATCACCGGCACGGCCTCGCGTCCCATCATGCGCGCGGTGGTGGACGCCCACAGGGTCTGGAAGTCGTTCCAGAGTTCCATCTGGGCTTCCATCAGCTTCGCCGGATCCGCCCGGGCGCCGGCGAACGGGCCGGCTTCCTCTCCGGCCGCTGCCGACGACGAGAGCGCGTCGAGCCATTGCGGCCAGCCGTCCTGCCATTGTCTGGCGGCCGCACCGAGGGTTTCGCCAAGCGCGGCGAACGGGTCGTTCCTCCCGCTGGAATCGGTGTCGTTGCCCGTCATATCGTTCGCGGCCCGTGCGAGGGCGTTTCCGGCCTGTGGAAGGCGGGGGAGTCTACGCCGTTGTCGTGCGCGGCAAAAGCGGGCGCGGCATCGCTGCCGCGCCCGCAGTCGCCGTGTGCAGCCCTTGCTGCACTTTACGCCCTGTTACGCTACGCACACGTCTACGCCGTGTAGGGCCTTAGATAGGGCTCCATGGCAGCGTTGGCACGTGCATTCAGCGGCGCCGAGGCCTTCACCGCGGTGTCGCCGACGATTCGGCCGATTTTGGTGGTTTGCGCAACCGCGCTGTTGACCGTTTCCTTGCCGGCCTCGATCTGGACCGCCGCGAGTTCCTGCGGCGTCGCCACCGCGGACAGGCGTTCGATGAGGTCGAAATTCCGGGTCATGGCGGCGCGGGTATATGCCGTCATTTCGGCGACGCACGCCTGCACGCCCTCGATGGCATGCGCCGACGCTTCGGCCAGGGCGTCGAGGTTGGCGGCGCCAGCGGCCTTCGCCATCTCGATCTGCGCCTCGATACCCGCCGTTCCGGCGGCAGCCTTTTCTGAAGTCATGGGTTTCTCCGTTGTGTTCGAGCGACTAGAATTTTGCGATGCAAAATATATAGTGAGGATGGGCGCCGAAAACAACGAAAATTCTGCGCTGCAAAATTAATCTTTGCAGCGCAGCAGCGCACGCCGTGGCAGAATGGCCCGGCGAAGGGAGCGGCTCCGCCCGTGATCGAACCCAAGCCCGACGAGCCCGTCGTCATCAAGAAATACGCCAACCGTCGGCTGTACGACACGGCGACCGCATCGTTCGTCCGGCTCGACGATCTCCACCGGATGGTGAAGGAGGGTGTGCTCTTCACCGTGCGCGACGAGAAGTCGGGCCGCGACATCACCGCCTCGGTCCTCGCCCAGATTATCGCCGAGGAGGAGACCAAGGGGCACAACGTCCTGCCGCACGACTATCTGCGCCAGGTGCTCAAGGCGTACGGCGAGGGGGTGGGGCCGCAGCTTGCCGCCTATCTAGAGCGCAGCATGGAGGTCTTCGCGAGCCACCAGGAAAACGTTGCCAGAGAGATGGGCCGTGTGTTCGATCCCGGCGCGGCGTTCGACCGGATTGCCGACATGTCGCGCCGTAACCTGGAAGAACTCCAGCGCTCGTTCGCCGCCTTCGGCGCACCGCGGCCGGAGACGGACGAGGCCGCCGCCGACGGAGCCGAGGACACGGATGCAGATGCTCTCCGGCGCAAGGTCGAGGCCCTGGAGGAGCGGATCGCGGAACTGGAACGCGCACGCCCGTCCGGTTCCCGGAACGAGCGAGGCTAACGGACCGCCGCGTTCGACCGGACACGAGGCCGGACGCTCCACGGGTGTCCGGGGGATTCCGGGGATGCCGGTGCGGAGCGGCGGCCGGAGCGAGGGCTTACACAGGGATCTGATCTGTCCCCGCCGCGCCGCGCGGGCAACGCCGACCGGATATCTTGCGCCGACAACAGCCGATCGCCCCGCTGCCTCTCGGCCTTCCGCAACAAGAATGCTCCGAACCGCGATTTGTTCTTGATATGTTCTAGCGTTCAGGATAGATTGTTGCGATGGATGTTCCCCTCCCCGATACCCCGCGAAAGGGGCGCGGCGCGGTCAGCAACCGGGCGGGTCGGTTCGAGCCGCATACCCGCGAGGCGGTCGACGACGGCTGGCCGGCCGGAGAGGAGCCGCCGCCGCTTAGGACCACGGTCACCCCCGATTCCTCCAAGACAATCATCGCCCGCAACGCGTCGCCCGATGTGCCGTTCGACCGTTCCATCAACCCCTATCGCGGCTGCGAACACGGCTGCGTCTATTGTTTCGCGCGCCCGACGCACGCCTTTCTCGGCCTCTCGCCGGGCCTCGATTTCGAAACGAGGCTGTTCTACAAGCCGGAGGCCGCGCGCCTGTTGGAGGACGAGCTGCGCGATCCGGGCTACCGGTGCCGGACGATGGCGATGGGGACCAATACCGACCCCTACCAGCCCATCGAGCGCGAATACCGCATCACCCGGTCGGTTCTCGAAGTGCTGTCGGACTGCAACCATCCGGTCGGGATTGTCACCAAGTCGGGTCTCGTGGTCCGCGATCTCGACATCCTGGCCCCGATGGCGGCGCGCGGGCTCGCTTTCGTCTGCGTATCCGTGACGACGCTCGACCGCGGGCTGGCGCGCCTGCTGGAGCCGCGCGCGCCGACGCCGGCCCGTCGGATCGACACGATCGGGCAGCTCGCGGATGCGGGCGTGCCGACAGGCGTGATGGCCGCTCCGATGATCCCCGGCCTCACCGACCATGAGATGGAAGCGATCCTCGAGGCTGCGCGGGCCGCGGGTGCGCGCTCGGCGGGCCATGTTCTCCTCCGCCTGCCGCGCGAGATTGCCGGCCTGTTCACCGAGTGGCTGGAAACGCACCGTCCGGACCGCGCGGCAAGGGTCCTGAGCCTGATGCGGCAGTCGCACGGCGGCAAGGTCTACCGGTCCGGTTACGGACGGCGCATGCGGGGCGAAGGACCCTACGCGGCACTGATGGCGAAGCGTTTCGAGGCGGCGCGCAAGCGCCTCGGCTTCACCGGCCGCGGGGCCACGCTCGACACCGCGCAATTCAGGCGCCCCCGCAGGCCGGGAGATCAGTTGGCCCTGTTCTGACCCCGGGTCACGCCGCGCCGCGCGACAGCCGCGCGAGCGGCCGGTCGGGGATCGGCAGGTGGAGCAGCGTCGCCGCGAACCCGGCGGCGATGGCGAAGGCCCAAACGGCATCGTAGGAACCGGTCGCGTCGTAGGAGAGCCCGCCCAGCCAGACGCCGAGAAAACTTCCCAACTGATGGCTCATGAAGGCGATGGCAGCGAGGGTGGCCATGTAGCGCGGCCCGAATATGCGGGCGATCAGGCCGGTGGTGAGGGGCACCGTGCTGAGCCACAGCAGCCCCATGACCCCGGCGAAGACGAGAACGCCCGCCTCGGTCAGGGGCACGGAGAGAAAGACCAGCATGGCGGCGCTGCGGGCGCAGTAGATCCCGCTCAGCAGGAATTTCATCCGGTAACGGTCGCCGAGGCGCCCGGCGGCGATGGTTCCGAACAGGTTGAACAGGCCGATGGTGGCGATCGCCGCGGCGCCGAGCGCCGGCGCCAGTCCGCCGTCGGCGATGTAGGCCGGGAGGTGGGTGGCGATGAATTGCACCTGCAGGCCGCAGACGAAGTATCCGGTCACCAACATCACGTAGCCGCGGTGGCCGGCGGCCTCGCGCAAGGCCTCGCCGAGGCTCTGCCGCGCCCGCTGCGAGAGACCGGCCGCGGTGCCCGCCCGGAGGGAAAGCGCGAGCGGCACAGCGACCGCCATGGCGATTGCCATCGCCGTCAGCGCGCCCCGCCAGTCGAAGACCTCGATCATCGCCTGGCTGAACGGGACGAACACGAACTGCCCCAGCGTGCCGCCCGCCGTGGTGATGCCGAGCCACGTGACCCGGCGCTCCTCCGGCGCGATGCGCCCGACCAGCGCGTTCATCAGGCCCAGCCCGCAGCCGCTCATCCCGATCCCGATCAGGAAGCCGGTGCCGAGCAGGAACCCGCCCGTCGTCGCCGCCTGGGACGACAGCAGGAGCCCGACAATCCCGATCGCCACGCCGGTGGTTATCACGCGCACCGGACCCCAGCGGTCGGCGATCATCGCCGCGAACGGCGCGGCGAGGCCGACGACGAGATTCTGGGTCGCGATGGCGATCGAGATCGGCTCGCGCCCCCAGGCGAGATCGACGCTGATGGGCTGGATGAACAGGCCGAAGGACTGCCGCACGCCGGAGGTCACGAGCAGGATGCAGGTCGCCCCCAGCAGCACGTAGACCGGCGTTCTCCAGAAGCCGGCGATCATCCGATCATGTCCTCGCTGCCGCGGCCGTGCGACGCGCAGACTTACGCAAACACGTCGGGGAACCGCGCCCGCACTTCCGCGGCGAGTTCCGGCGAGGTCTGCGCCACGCGCGGGAAGGAATCGAGCCGCTCGTAGGGGATGCACGCATCGATGACGACACGCGAATTGTAGAGTTTCTCGTCGGTCACCATGGTGTCCAGCCGTGACGACCAGTTGCGGTCGAGCACGGTGAAATCGGTCTTGGGGTCGGTGCGGGTCCCCATCGCCCAGATCACGTCGTGGATATCCGTCGGGTCGATGTCGTCGTCGACCACGACGATATAGCGCCCGACATAGCCTACCGGATTGACCTGCGAGGCGACCAGGCCGGCCTGGTTGGCGTGGCCGAAATAGCGTTGCCTGATCGCCACGACGACAAAGGTCCGGCCCGCGCCGGCCTGATGCACCCAGACGCCCTTGACATCGGGGATGCCCGCGCCCTCCAGAGAATCGAGAAGCCCGGCGGAGCGGATGAAGCAGCGCTCGAAGAGGTGGGAGTGCGGCGGCTTCTGGCTCGCGGCACAGGTCAGGATCGGATCGTTGCGGTAATAGACCCGCTTGATCTCGATGACCGGCTCTTCCCTGGCATCGCCCGCGTAATATCCCGTCCATTCGCCGAACGGGCCTTCCATCGCGGTCCGGTCGGGCGATACCTCGCCCTCGAGCACGATCTCCGCGCGGGCCGGGAACGGCAGCCCGGTCAGCGCACCCTCGATGCAGTCGATCGGCCGGCCGACCAACCCGCCGGCCCAATCGAACTCCGGCACATGGTCGGAGAGCGTGTAGCGCGCGGCGATGTAGGTGGCCGGGTCTATGCCGACGACGATGGCCATCGGGCAGGGCTTGCCAGCCTTGAGATACTTGTCGCGGTGGATGCGGCCCTGCTTGCCGTTGGAGATGTAGGAGGTGGCGAGGTTGCGGCCGTTCACCTGCACGCGGTAGGTGCCGACATTGATGCGTCCGGTGTCGGGATCGCGGGTGACCACACCGCAGGCGGTGCCGATATAACGCCCGCCGTCGTGCTCGTGGTGAATCGGCACCGGGAACTTGAGCAGGTCGACATCGCCGCCGCAGTCGACATTCTCCATCACCGGCCCGTCTTCCACGATGCGGGGCGGGATCGGCGACTGGCTCTTGATCCGCTTGCGGTAGGTATCCAGCATCGTCCGCCGGTCGCCGGACAGAGACGGATCGATGCCGAGCGCGAGCGCCAGTCTGAGGGGGGAGCCGAGCATGCCGTAGAGGCAGCGCATCCCCTTGCCGTAGCCCGGCACGTCGTCGAACAGCAGCAGCGGAGACTTGTCCACCTTCTCGCGGTAGAGCACCTCGGTGACCGCGCCGAGCTCCCGGTCCCAGTGAGCCCCCGCAACATGCCGGACCTCTCCCCCTTCCTCGACGGCGGCGAGGAAGGCTCTCAGGTCGGTCTGTATCTCATCGTTGCGCTGCATCGGCAAATCCTCGAACGCCGGCCGCCGCAGCCTGTCGCCGCGGCGGTCCTGCGGCTCTCCCGATCAGCGGGTTCGCCGGCCTTCCCGACCTGTCAGTCGCAGAGATAACCCCATTTCTCGCGCGACTCCCTGGCGAGTTCGGGCGGCGGCGCGTTGACCGGCGGGAACTCGTCCTTCCAGTGGAACGGGCGGCAGGCGTCGATGATCGCCCGGCTGTTGGTGAGGTTGCCCTTCTCCTTTTCCCACGGCGGGATCCGGGGATCGAGGTGGGTCGACCAGGCGTTGGGGATGATGTCGATCGATTCGGCGGGATCCGACCGGGTGAGCATCGCCCAGATCAGCTCCTCGAGGTTGGAAACGTCGATATCCTCGTCGGTCACGATGACGTACTTGCCGGCATAGGCGCCGACGTGGCACTGGCAGGCGATATGGCCGGCCTGCCGAGCGTGGCCGGGATAGCGCTGCTTGATCGAGACCGCCACCAGCATGCGCGCCGTGCCGACCTCGTGCAGCCAGGCCGCCTGCACGTCGGGGACACCGGCCTTCTTGATGTTCTCCTTGAGAAGGGCCGACCGGGTCACCGCGCGGTAGCGGGCGAGCTCGTCGGGCGGCCGCTGGGGCGGGCAACCGAGCAGGATGGGGTTGTTCCGGTAATAGATCGCCTTGATGTCCATCACCGGCTCCTGGCGCATCCTGGAGCCGTAATACCCGGTCCATTCGCCGAACGGACCCTCCTCCTTCCGGTTCTCCGGATGGACGAAGCCTTCGAGCACGATCTCGGCATTGGCCGGGAACGGCAGGCCGGTATGCCGGCCGCGGATCATCTTCATGGCCTCGCCGCGGAAACCGCCCACGACAT
Organism: Alphaproteobacteria bacterium; assembly: GCA_965200535.1. Classification (GTDB taxonomy): domain Bacteria; phylum Pseudomonadota; class Alphaproteobacteria; order MPNO01; family MPNO01; genus MPNO01. The sequence continues at coordinate 695,689 of CBDAUF010000001.1, forward strand.
CGAATTCGCAAACCCCCGGCGGCACCTCGCTGCACCCCATCAGGAAGGTCATCGGATCGCCGCCGCAGACGATGACGGCCGGCATCGGCTCGCCCCGCTGCTGGTACTTGTCGCGGTGGATGCGGCCGTGCTTGCCGGGCGAGATGTAGAACCCGACCGACGTCTTGTCATGGATCATCACCCGGTAGGTGCCGATGTTGATCCAGCCGGTATCGGGGTCGGCGGTGACGTTGTAGCTGCCCGTGCCGATATAGCGCCCGCCGTCCTCGTCATGCCACATCGGGGTGGGAAAGACCTCGACGTCGACGTCGTCGCCTTCCATGACGTTCTCGGTGACCGGACCGGACTCGACGAACTCGTGCGGGATCGTTTGCAGATCCTCCATGTAGTTGCGGCGAAACGCGTCGGTCAGTTCGATCTTCGACAGTTCGGCCGGGAAGCCGAGCGTCATGTTCATGCGCCGGGATGCAAAGAAGTTGGTCAGCACCCGGGAGCCCTTCAGGGTACCGGGCACGTCCTCGAACACGACGCAGGGGGCCTTGTCGTCGTGCAGGACGACCTCGGAGGCCATGCCGATGTCGCGTTCCCAGTTGGCCCCTTCGACATGTCGGACCTCGCCCAGCTTCTCGGCTTCCTCGAGCCATTCGCGCAGGTCGGCGTAGGGTATCCGCAACTCGTTCTCGAGCCGCGCTGCGGCGCCCTCGGCGATCTTGCCAATCGCGTTGCCCATATCGTCGGCCATGCCGTCTCTCCCGGTCGGTATCGCTTCGTTTCCCAGAACGTATCCGCATTACTGGACCGCCACCAATACAATTGCAACATTGGACAGATAAGCCGGCGCGATGCGACCGTTCGCTCCGGCTGACAGGAAACAGCGGGAAAGGGCCGTCCATGCTGCCGACCGAACGCATCGCCTACGATCCCATTGCCGGACGGGAGCCGCTTGTCCTGCCGGACGGCGCGCGCATGGCGGTCTGGGTCATCGTCAATGTTGAGGAATGGGATCCCGAGGCGCCGATGCCGAGGACCGTCCTCACCCCGCCGGCGGGCGGCTCGCCGAGCCCGGACATCCCCAACTGGGCCTGGCACGAATACGGCAACCGGGTGGGGTTCTGGCGTTTCGTCGAGGCGTTCGACGAGTTCTCGATCACCGCGGCGCTGGCGATCAACGGTACGGCGGTCGCCGCCTATCCGCAGATCGCGGAAGCGGCGCATACGCGCGGCTGGGAATTCATCGGCCACGGCTTCACCCAGCGCAACATGCAGAAGGTGGAGGACGAACGCCTCGACATCCGGCGCACCGCGGACGCGATCCGCGCCTGCACCGGGCGAACGCCGCGCGGCTGGCTCGGACCCGGCCTGACCGAGACCTGGGAGACGCCGGACATCCTCGTCGAGGAAGGCTACGAATACGTCGCCGACTGGGTGCTCGACGACCAACCGGTGGCGCTCCGCACCCGTTCCGGTCCGCTCGTCAACATCCCGTACACCCAGGAATGCAACGACGTTGCCATGATGTTGATCCAGCATCACCCGGCGCGCGAGTACCGGGACCGGGCGCTGGATCAGTTCGAACAGATCTACCGCGACTCCGAGCGCTCGGCGCGGATAATGGCGCTCTCCGTCCACCCCTACATCATGGGCGTGCCGCACAGGTTCCGCTATTTCCGCGAAACGCTGCAGGCGATCTCGGCGCACAGCGACGTGGTTTTCCTGACCGGCGAGCAGATCCTCGACTGGTACCGCGGACAGCGGCGCGGCGGCGGCTGAACGGGCGGCGGAGAGTCCCGATGGCGGATGACAAGGCGCTCGACGAAGCCCTCGACGCGATGGCAGGCCGCATTCGGGCGACCGCGGCGGCCGGCCTGGCGGGCTTCCCCCACTACGCCGACGCCGGCACCGGCGTCTGGACGACGACGGCGGACGGGTTCTGGACCGGCGGCTACTGGAACGCGATGCTCTGGCTGGGCGGCGCCGTGTTCGCGGATCCGGATCTCGTTGCCGAGGCGCGGCGCTGGACCGAACGGCTCCGGCCCCGCACCGGCTCGCAGTCGGTGTTTCGCGGGTTCCTGTTCTATTACGGGGCGGCGCTCGGCGACCTGCTGCACGGCGACGCCCGATCCGGCGCGCTGGCGCTGGAAGCCGCGCATCGGCTGGGCGCGGATTTCGATCCGGTTCTCGGGCTGATCCCGCTCGGCGCCGAGGCCGAGGAAGCGCACACCGTGGGCCCGGCCGAGGCCAACATCGATGGCCTGGCAGCCACGCCGCTGCTTCTGTTCGCGGCCGAGCGGACAGGCGACGAACGGCTGCGCGAGATCGCGCTGCGCCACACCCTCAGGAGCGCCGCGCTTTGCGTCCGCGGCGACGGTTCCGTCGTGCAGTCGGTCAGCCTCGACCCCGGGACCGGCGAACTCCTCCGCTCCTACACCCACAAGGGTATCTCGGATGAGTCGACATGGACCCGGGCGCAGGCGTGGGCAATGCAGTTCCTCGCCCACGCCCGGAGGCACATGCCGGGGGAAGCGGTGCTGGCGGCGGCGGCCGCCCGGGCCGCCGACTGGTGGATCGACAACGTACCGGCGGACCGCATCGCCTACTGGGACTTCGACGCTCCGGTCGGCCACGACACGCGCAAGGACACGTCCGGCACCGCGATCGCCGCGACGGCGCTGCTGAAACTCTCGGCCGTCGTCGAAGACCCCGCGGCCGGCCGCTACCGGGCGTTCGCCGAGGAGACCTTGCGCACGCTCGCCGCCTGCCATCTGACGCCGGTCGCGCCGCGCGACCGGCGCCCGCCCGGTATCCTCACCAACGGTTGCTTCGATCACCGCGAGGGGACCGCGCTCGCCAACGAACTGATCTGGGGCAGCTACTACCTGCTGGAAGGGCTTGCGATGCTTTCCGGACGGCTGGAGATCGGCCGAATCTAGGTCCTCCACCGTCCGCACCGCGTTGTCCGGCGCCGGCACGGCCTGTATGACTTTCATCGCGGTGCCGACGGCGGGAAGGGACGGGAAATGAAGCTCGCAACGCTCAAGGGCGGGCGCGACGGACGCCTCGCGGTGGTGAGCGACGATCTGGCCCGGGCGGCGGACGCCGCCTACGTCGCGGGCACGATGCAGGCCGCCATCGACGACTGGCAGACCGCCGCCCCGGCGCTCGAAGCGCTTGCCGCCAGAGTCAATGCCGGCGAGTGCGAAACAGTCCCCTTCGAGCCGTCGGATTGCGCCGCCATCCTGCCGCGCGCCTACCAGTGGGTGGATGGCAGCGCCTATCTCAGTCATGTCGCGCTGGTTCGCCAGGCGCGCGGCGCCGAGATGCCGGAGAATCTCTACCGGGATCCGCTGATGTACCAGGGGGCCTCGGACTCCATGATCGGGCCGGCCGACGACATCGCGCTTGCCGACGAGGCCTGGGGCATCGACATGGAGGCCGAAGTCTTCGTCATCCTCGACGATGTCCCGATGGGGGTGACGGTGGCGGCCGCGCGCGGCCATATCAAGCTGGTCGGGATCCTCAACGATGTCAGCCTGCGCAACCTCATCCCGGCCGAACTGGGCAAGGGATTCGGTTTCCTGCAGGGCAAGCCGACGACCGCGTTCTCGCCGGTCGTGGCGACGCCCGAATCGCTCGGCGCCGCGTGGGACGGCACCAAGATGACGCTCGACATGGAGGTCTCGCTCAACGGCGCCCCGATCGGCCGGCCGAACGCCGGCACCGACCTGTACTTCGACATCCCGACCCTGATCGCCCATGCCGCGAAGAACCGGCGTCTCGCCGCCGGGACGATCCTCGGGACCGGCACCATTTCCAACCACGACCGCAGCGCGGGATCGGCCTGTCTTGCCGAGGTGCGGACCATCGAGACCATCGAGAACGGCGCGCCGAAGACGCCGTTCATGCGGTTCGGCGACCGCGTCCGCATCGACATGCGCGATGCGGACGGAAGCTCGCTGTTCGGCGCGATCGACCAGCGGGTGGTCAGGTACGACGCAGAGGCGTGATCGAAAACGAGCGGCCCCTCGCGCCGCCGCTACGCATTGGCGCCCAGCGCGGTACGCATTTCCTCCGCATAGGCGGCAAAGCCGGATTCGAGTGTGTATTCCGGCTCCCACCCGAGGACATCGCGCGCGCGGCCGATATCCATGTGATCGGTGCGCGAGACCGGCGGCGTTCCCGGAACGATCTCGACTTCAAGGTTGGGCAGGGATGCGCGCACGGCGGCGATGAGTTCGTCGAACGAGGTCACGGCACCGATACCGATATTGAAAACGTTGTAGCGCGGAAGCTCGCGCGTCGCGCACAGGTCGAGTGCGCGACCGATATCCTTCCAATAGATGTATTCGAACGACATGGTCTGTTCTTCCGGAATCCGCGCCGGGACTCCGCGAATCCCGCTCTCGACCAGGGCATGGCATTTTTCGCCGCCGCCGGAGCCGCCCCAGAAATGGCCCATGCCGAAGACGTTGGCGGGGCGCAGGATCGCCACCTCGAACCCGTACTGGGCGGAATAGGCCTCGAGGATCAGCTCCTGCGCCGCCTTGGTATTGCTGTAGGCGTTGCCGCTGCCCAGCGGGAAGTCCTCCGTCATCGTGCCGCCGGCGGCCGGGCGGCGCCAGTCGTAGGAGCCGAAGGTGGAGATGTGAAGCAGCCGCCTGACGCCGGCGAGACGCACCGCCTCGCAGACCGTAATGGCGCCGTTGATGTTGATATCCATGCCGAGATGGAGAGGGTCGCCCGCGCGCCGGCCGATCAGCCCGGTGGTGTGCAGCACCGTATCCGCGCCTGCGTTCTCGATGGCGGCCAGCACGCCGGGCAGATGGCGCGCATCCTCATGGATCAGGGTGTAACTGCCCGCCCCGAGCCGCCGGTCGAGATAGTCTTCGCGCGGGAACGGATCGAGGAACACCACCTCCTCGCCGCGCGCCAGAGCACAGATCGCGTAGCTGGTACCGACCAGCCCCGCGCCGGTTATCAATGTCGTCATCCAGTCCCCCTTTCAGGCCGCCGGGCGAATGCCCGGCCGCTTCAGCGGTCGATCTCGCGCCAGCCGAACGGGCCCGCGCGCCGATAGCGCCAAGGATATTGCGCGACCATCCTGGCCGCCCGGGTTGCACGGTAGGCGATGAGGCTCAATACGAGAATCACCCCGGTGTCGATCAGATAGCCGCCGGCCGACAGGAGTGCGCCGTCGAACAGCGCGTAGACCAGGAAGCGGTCGGCGCACCCCAGCAGCCCGCAATAGAGGAAAACCTGCCAGACCGGCCGCCAAGTCCGGGCGAGCGCCTGGCCGGTGAGAAAGCCCGCGCCCCCCATCAGGATCACGGTGAGGCACAGGAAGACGGCGACCGGCGCCCCGTTCACGGCGCCGTCTCCGCCGTCCGCCCGCCCTCGAGATAGGCAGCGCGGACCTCCGGATTCTCGAGCAGCGCGGCGCCGGTCCCGGTCAGGGTGATCTCGCCGTTGACCATCACGTAGCCCCGATGGGCGAGGCGCAGGGCGTGGTAAGCGTTCTGCTCGACCAGCAACACGGTCATCCCGTCCGTCTCGTTGATCTCCCCGATCACCTCGAAGATCTGTTTGACGATCATCGGCGCGAGGCCGAGAGACGGCTCGTCGAGGAGCAGGAGCTTCGGGCGGCCCATCAGCGCGCGGCCGATGGCGAGCATCTGCTGTTCGCCGCCCGACAGGGTGCCGCCCTTCTGGTCACGGCGCTCCTCGAGGATGGGGAACAGGGAGAACACGCGGCGTGCGTCCTCGTCGAACCTCTCCGGATCGGCGGTCACCGCGCCGACCTGCAGATTCTCCAGCACGGTCATGCGCGGGAAGATGCGCCGCCCCTCGGGCGCGTGAGCGATGCCGAGGCGGACGATCTGGTGGGTTGCCAGCCGGCTGATGGGGACGCCGTCGTAGCGGATTTCCCCTGCGTGGGCGCGCGGATTGCCGCAGATCGTCATCAGCAGCGTCGACTTGCCCGCGCCGTTGGCGCCGATCAGCGCAACGATGCCGCCTTCCGGCACCTCGATGCTGACCCCGCGCAGCGCGCGGATGTTGCCGTACGAGGCATGCACCGCCTCGACCGCGAGCATCGGCTCAGACACCTGCCGCCTCTTCCTCGCCGAGATAGGCGCGGATCACCGCCGGGTCGTTGCGCACCGCGTCCGGCGGCCCCTCGGAAATCTTTCGCCCGTGGTCGAGGACCACGACGTGATCGGAGATCTCCATCACCACGCTCATGTCGTGCTCGATCAGCAGGATGCCGATCCGGTGTTCCTCCCTGATAAAGGCCAGCAGTGCATTGAGTTCCGCCGATTCGCGCGGGTTGAGGCCGGCGGCCGGCTCGTCCAGGCAGAGCAGCACCGGTTCGGTGCACATCGCGCGGGCGATCTCGAGCCGGCGCTGCCCGCCGTAGGGCAGCCCCCCGGCGTCGATATCGGCCCGGTCGGCGAGTCCGACGCGGTCGAGCCAGTAGGTCGCGCGCTCGACTGCCGCGTGTTCGGCGGCGCGGAAACGCCGTGCGCCGACCAGCCCGAGAAGCGTGTAACCGGATGCGCGCATCAGCCGGTTGTGCTGGGCGACCATCAGGTTTTCCAGCACCGACATCTGCGGGAAGATACGGATGTTCTGGAATGTCCGCGCCACCCGAGCCTCGCGGGCGACCCGGTAGTCGTCGAGCCGCTCAAGCAGGTGTTCGAGCCCGTCGGCGCGGAGCACCAGCCGGCCGACAGTGGGCTTGTAGAACCCGGTAAGGCAGTTGAAGACGGTGGTCTTGCCGGCTCCGTTGGGACCGATCAGGGCGGTGATCCGCCCTTCCTCGGCCGCGAACCCGACATCGTCGACCGCGACCAGCCCGCCGAAGCGCATGGTCAGGTGCTCGACCGTCAGCAGGCTCACGGCGGCGCCCTCCGGCGGGCGAGGCGGATCGTCGGCTCGCGGTTCGCCAGGAGGCCGCGCGGGCGCCAGACGGTGATCAGTACCATGCAGACGCCGAAGGCGAGCATTCGGTACTCCTGCAGTTCGCGGAACCATTCGGGCAGTCCGATCAGGACGAGCGCGGCCAGGACGACGCCGATCTGGCTCCCCATCCCGCCCAGCACGACGATGGCGAGGATGATCGCAGACTCGATGAAGGTGAAGCTCTCGGGGCTGACGAAGCCCTGGCGGGTGACGAAGAACGAGCCCGCGAAACCGCCGAACATGGCGCCCAGAGCGAATGCGGTGAGCTTGGTGTTGGTCGGATTGATGCCGAGCGACCGGCAGGCGATCTCGTCCTCCCGGAGCGCCTCCCAGGCCCGCCCGATCGGCAGCCTGCGGATGCGCAGCGTAAAGGCGTTGGTGATCAGGGCCAGCGCAAGGACCAGGAAATAAAGGAAGTAGGTCCGGTGCAGCGAGGAGTAGTCGAGCCCGAAGAACTGGTGGAACGACTCGACGCCCTCGGGCGGTGCGCGGGTGAAGGGCAGCCCGAAGAATGTGGGGCGCGGCACCCCGGAGATGCCGTCCGGCCCGCCCGTGAAGGTGTACCAGTTGAGCAGGATGATGCGAATCATCTCGCCGAAGCCGAGGGTGACAATCGCCAGATAGTCGCCGCGAAGCCTGAGCACCGGGAAACCGAGAATGATGCCGAAGAAGGCGGCGAAGGCGCCGGCGAGCGGCAGGCAGGTCCAGAAATCGAAGCCGAAATACTGCGCCAGCAGGGCGTAGCTGTAGGCGCCCACCGCATAGAACGCGACATAGCCGAGGTCCAGGAGTCCCGCCAGACCGACCACGATGTTGAGCCCCCAGCCCAGCATCACGTAGGTCAGGACCAGGGTCGCGATATCGATCAGCCGCCGGTCGGCAAAAGGCATCAACGGCAACAGGACTGCGGCCACCACCAGCGCCGTACCGAGCCAGCCGAGCGACGGGCGAAACTCGGGGATGCGGCCGACCGCGGCTGCGAACGGGAGAGTCTGCCGCCGGGCGCGCAGCATGGCGATGGCGCCGATGCCGGCGACGCCGAGTCCGCCGGCGATGGAGACAACGCCGAGGAAGGCGCTCGGCAGGGCGAACTGCCAGCCCGCCGCGGCGACCGTGAGCGCACCCGCGACGACGGGCAGGCGGTGCCCCGCGCGCAAGCCTGCGATGGCAAGCCGGCCGACGAAGACGAGGAGCACGGCGAGGGCCAGTTCCGCGATGCGCGGGGTCACGGCGAAGGCGGAGCCGTGAGAGACGGTCTTCGCGCCGACCAGCGGCAGGGCGAGAAGGAGCGCCACCCCGGCGGCGATCCCCGCCTCCTTGAGCGCCGTTGGCAGGAAGCCCCGGCCGCGCGCCGCGAGCATGCCGGCGGTCAAGCCTCAGACCTTCTCGATCTCGGGCTGGCCCAACAACCCGGTGGGGCGGAAGATCAGCACCAGGACAAGGATCGAGAACGCCGCGACGTCCTTGTACTCGGTGGAGAAATAGCCGGACCAGAACGCCTCGATCAGGCCGATCAACAGGCCGCCCAGCATGGCCCCCGGGATCGAACCGATGCCGCCCAGGACGGCAGCGGTGAACGCCTTGATGCCGGCGAGAAAGCCGATGAAGAAATCGATCACGCCGTAGTAGAAGACCGCGATGGTCCCGGCAACGGCGGCCAGCGAAGCGCCGATGACGAAGGTGATCGAGATCGTCCGGTCGACATCGATGCCCACCAGAGCGGCCATCGTCCGATCCTGTTCGCAGGCGCGCTGCGCGCGGCCGAGCGCGGTCCTTGCGATCACCAGGGAAAAGCCGGCCATGAGCCCGATCGTCAGCAGCACGATGACGATCTGGATGTAGCTGAGCGACACCACGAAGCCGTCGCGTTCGGCGATCTCGAACGCACCCGAGATCACCGGCTGTATCGCCTTGTTGCGCGCGCCCTGGGTGAGTTGGACATAGTTCTGGAGGGCGATCGACATGCCGATCGCGGAGATCAGCGCGGCGAGCCGGGTCGAGCCGCGCAGCGGCCGGTAGGCAAGCCGTTCGAGGGTCCAGCCGTAAACCGCCGTGAGCAGCATGGACACCAGAAGAACCGCAAGCAGCGCCAGCACGAGATACCCGCCGCCCGACGGTCCCAGGATCAGGAACGAGATCAGCGCGATGAAGGCGCCGATCATGTAGATCTCGCCGTGCGCGAAGTTGATCATCCCGATGATGCCGTAGACCAGCGTATAGCCGATGGCGATCAGCCCGTAGACGGCTCCGAGCGTGACGCCGTTGATCAGCTGCTGGAGAAAGTATTCCATGTCCGGCCGGCAGCGAAATTAGCAACCGATGGGCGCAGCGCCAACCGGATGCCGGATCGACTCGCCGGGAATACCGCATAGGATCGCCGCAACCTGTGGGAGGGAGTTGCGATGCCAGGGCCCGACGGGATCCATGTTGTCAGCCGACCCATCCTGTTCGGCGATTGCGACCCGGCGGGAATCGTCTTCTACGCCGCTTTCTTCCGCATGTTCAACGACCTGTTCGAGAGCTGGATCGTCGATCGGCTCGGCATCGACTTCGCCGGGGAGTTCTTCCGCGAGGACCGGATGTTTCCGCTGGTTCACTGCGACGTCGACTTTGCGAGACCCCGGCGGATGGGAGACAATCTGGACCTCGCACTGGTCCTCACCGCGCTCGGCCGGTCGTCGATCCGCTACACCGTCGTCGGGTCGGACTCGGGCGAGGAAATCCTTCGGGGCCGCTTCGTCAACTGCGTCGCGTCCAAGAAAACGGGCAGGTCGATCCCGATCCCCGGCTACATGCGCGCGCCCATGACTGACTACCTCGCGGTCTGCCGCCGCCCGGGCGGCGCCGGCGGCTGATGACCGCGCCAGCCGCAGCCGCTAGATTGCCTCCATCGACCGACATCGTTTCCCGGAGACTGGGATGACCGAACTGCCGCGGCTCAACGGCATCGTAAGACCGCTGGAAGCGGGCCGCCCCGCCTTCACCGCGTTCGCGACGGCCGATATCCCGAGCGCGCTCGCCATGTCGGGGGCGCGTTACGACGGCATCGTGTTCGAGATGGAACACAACCCCTGGGACATCGGGGCGCTCCGCGATGCGCTGCAATACATGCTCGACCGGGCGCAGATCGCCGCTGCCGGATCCGTTGCACCGGCGGTAACGCCGATGGTCCGCGTTCCTCCGAACGGCGGAGAGAAAGGGCAGTGGCACGCCAAGCAGGCGCTCGATCTCGGCGTCTACGGCGTGGTCTGGCCGCATGTCAGCACCGTCGACCAGGCCTACAACGCGGTCGCGGCGTGCCGCTACCCGAGGCTCGGGTCCGCGCCGCTCTACGAGCCGGCCGGCCTGCGCGGTGACGGTCCGCGCCAGGCCGTGCGTTACTGGGGGCTTTCCCAGCAGGAGTATTACAAGAGAGCCGACGTCTGGCCGTTGGCCCCCGACGGCGAGATCCTCGTCGTCCTGATGATCGAGGACACCGAGGGGATCGGGAACCTCGCCGACATGCTGGACAACGTGCCCGGCATCGGCGCCATCCTGATCGGAGAGGGGGACCTCAGCCAGGAGCTCGGCTTTCCGCGTCAGTACGACCACCCGGAGGTGCGCGACGCGATGGCCCGGATCGTCGCCACCTGCACGGCGCGTGGCGTCGTCGTCGGCCATCCGCACGTGACCGCGGGGAATGTCGAGCGCGTACTGGACGAGGGATACCGGTTTCTCATGGCAGCGCCGACGACAAGCTACGCCGGGCTCGAGAAGGGGCTCGAACTCAGCGGCCGCAGCCGGGCGGCTGCAATCGGGGAACACGCATGATCATCGACTGCCACGGGCACTACACCACGGCTCCGGCCGCTCTCAGGGACTACCGGGCAGCGCAGGTCGAGGGGCGCGAGCGGCCCGGCTACCGGCCGCTGCCGGCGGACCTCTCGATTTCCGACGACGAGATCCGCGAGAGCCTCGAGGGTGCGCAGCTCAGGCTGCAGAGGGAACGGGGCACCGATCTGACGATCTTTTCCCCCCGGGCAGCGGGAATGGCGCACCAGGACGGCAACGAACTGGCCAACAGGTACTGGTCGGAGATCTGCAACGACATGATCCACCGGGCGGTGACGCTCTACCCGGACAATTTCGTCGGCGTCTGCCAACTGCCCCAGGCGCCGGGAAGCAGACCCGACAACTGTATCCCGGAACTGGTCCGCTGCGTCGAGGAACTCGGCTTCATCGGCTGCAACCTGAACCCCGACCCGACGGGCGGCTACTGGACCGACCCGCCCCTGTTCGACCGCTGGTGGTATCCGCTGTACGAGAAAATGTGCGAACTCGACGTGCCGGCGATGATCCACGTTTCGTCTTCGTGCAACCCGCACTTCCACTTCACCGGCGCGCACTATATCAACGGCGATACCGCGGCCTTCATGCAGGTTCTGACCTCCGACCTGTTCGCCGACTTCCCGACCCTCAAATTCATCATCCCGCACGGCGGCGGCGCAGCGCCGTATCACTGGGGCCGTTACCGCGGGCTCGCCCAGGACATGGGCCGCCCGCCGCTCGATGAACTGCTCCTCGACAACGTTTTCTTCGACACCTGCGTCTACCACCAGCCGGGGATCGACCTGCTGACCGGCGTGATCCCGGCCAAGAACATCCTGTTCGCGTCCGAAATGGTGGGGGCGGTGCGCGGCATCGACCCGGAGACCGGTTTCCCGTTCGATGATACCAAGCGGTACATCGATGCGGCGGCCGGGCTCGGCGAGGTGGAAAGGAAAATGATCTTCGAGAACAATGCCCGCCATGTTTTCCCCCGGCTCCGGCGATAGAGGGCAACCGGTCGCCTTGCGCGGGAGTCACGGCGCCGGGAACCCGCTCTCGACGCGGCCTTGTCGAACCGCGACAATTCCGGGCGCCAAAAAAATTCGGTCAAGAATCAGGGAGGATTTACCCGTGCTGCATCGCTCGTTCGCCCTTCCGGCCGCTCTCGGCCTCCTCACGGCGGCATTTGCGCCGGCCGCCGCCCAGACCCTGGAGATCACGGTCGCCGCGACCCCGCCGCCTGCGGTGACCTTTGTCAACACCTTCAAGAACAACGTCGTGCCCGCCATCGACAAGCGCCTCGCGGAGAGCGGCAAGGGCTTCGGCATCGAGTGGACGCACGCCTACTCGGGAACACTCGCCAAATTCAACGAGCTGTTCGAGGCGGTCGAGGAGGGCATCGGCGGCGCCGGGCTGATCCTCAAGAATTTCGAGCCGTCCAACCTGCCGCTCGAGGCCTACGCCATCCACATGCCCTTCGTCGATATCACGAGGGAACAGATCGCCGCCGTCGATGCGAAACTGCGCAAGACGGTGCCGGAACTGAACCAAGCCTACGAGCGGCACAATCAGGTCTTCATCACCAGCGGCGTCAACGACTCGATGCAGCTGTTCACCAAATTCCCGGTGACCAAGGTCGAAGACATCGGCAACCGCAAGCTGGGTTCGAGCGGGACCTTCGCCCAGTGGCTGCGCGGCACCGGCGCGGTCTCCGTCAACTCGGCAATGACCCAGTCCTACACCAACATCAAGAACGGGGTGTACGAGGGCTATCCGATCGGGATCATCCTGAGCTTCGTCTACAAGACCTACTCGGCCGCACCCTATTTCACCAGGGTCGATTTCGGCCCCACGATCACCTCGGGGATCACCTTCAACACCGACATCTGGAAGAAGATCCCGGCGCACGCGCGGCAGATCATCCGCGAGGAATCGGCCAAGTGGACCGATTAACAGAATGCGGTGGACGCCAAGAAGCGCACCAAATTCCTCGCCATAATGAAGAAGAAGGGCGTCAAGGTATCGACCCTGGCCGCCGCCGAGCGTCAGAAATGGGCCGCCATGATGCCCAATATCGCGCAGGAATGGGCGCAGCGCCTCGACAAGCGCGGCCTGCCGGGCACCAAGCTGATGAAGGCCTACATGGACGAGCTGCGGGCCCGCGGGATCAAGATCGTGCGTCACTGGGACCGGGGGTAGAGGCCGCACCGTTCGGGCGCCGGCGCGGCCCGCCCAGTGACGGGCGCGGGCGAACCGGCGGTGTCCGACGCGCCGCCGGGCCTGCCGGGGCGCGCTCTCGACGCCCTGGTATCGGTCTTCAACGCCGGCGGCAGCGTCTGGATCTTCGGCATCATGATGTTGCTCTGCGCCGACGTGCTGGGCAGGGCCGCGTTCAATGCGCCGATCGACGGCGTGCCGCTCCTGGTCGCGCTGTCGATCGTGGTGATCGTCTTCCTCCAGCTTCCGGCGGCGATCCGGGCCGGCAGGCTGACCCGGTCGGACGCGCTCCTGTCGCGGCTGCTCGATCGTCAGCCGTCCATCGGGGTGAGCCTGCGCAGCTTCTACGACGGCCTCGGCGTCCTGGTCATGGGGGCGGTTGTCTTCTACACCCTGCCCACCCTGGTGAAGGTCTGGGAGCGCGGTACCTACGAGGGTCTGGAAGGCGACTTCGCACTGCCGTCCTGGCCGTTCAAGGTGCTGATCCTGGTCGGCGCGACACTCTGCGGTATCGAGTTCCTGCGCGCGCTGGGCGGCGGCGGGCGCGAGCTTGCGGCGCAGGCACGGGCGGGAAAGCTGGATGTCCGCCGGGTCGCGATGCTGGCCGCAGCCGTCGTCTTCGCCGCCGCGGCGCTGGGCGTCGTCGTTCTCGGGGCGGGCCTGAGCAAGCCCGCGATCGGGATCGTCTCCATCCTGTTCGTCGTCGTGTTCGTCTATGTCGGGGTGCATGTCGGCGTCGCGCTGTCGCTGATTTCGTTCTTCTGCGTCTGGGGCGTGCGCGGGGATGTCGGCACCGCGGGCAAGCTGCTGGCGCTCTCGATCGGCGAAAGCATGCAGGCCTACGAGTTCGGGGTGATCCCGCTGTTCGTGCTGATGGGCCTGCTCGTCCTGGGCGGCATCTACGGCGGGCTGTTCACCGCCACCGAGGCCGGCGGGGTCGGCGCGCTCGGCGCGCTCGTTCTCACCTTCTTCAAGCGGGCGCTCACACCCGCCAACCTCTGGCGGGCGCTTTCGGAGACCGGGCATGTGACCGCATCGATCTGCTTCCTCCTGGTGTCGGCCCACATCTACTCGCGGATGATCGCGCTTACCGGCATCCCCAACATCATGGAGGGATACGTCGAGGCCTCCGGTCTCGGGCTCGCCGGGCTGCTGGCGATCTATATCTTCGCCATCATCCTGATGGGGACGATCCTCGATGCCGGCTCGATCATGCTGATCACCGTGCCGCTCGCGATCCCGGCGCTGGCGCCGTTCGGGGTCGATCTGGTCTGGTTCGGTATCGTCACCATCATCGCGGTCGAAATCGGCCTGCTGACGCCGCCGCTCGGCCTCGCCTGCTTCGTCATCCACAACAATCTGGCGGACGACCGGATACGAATCGACGATGTGTTCTGGGGTGCTGCGCCGTTTGCGCTGACGATGCTGGTGGTGCTGCTGATGGTGGTCGCTTTTCCCGAACTCGCGACCGCCCTGGTCTGACCGCCGGCCTCAGGCCCGCGCAGCGGCTTTGAACTCGACGCAGAGCTTGGCGGTCTCGCCGGCGGGTATTGTCTCGTCGGTCAACGCGCATCGGCACGCCGCCGCGTCGCTGTCATTCTCCTCGGCCCCGGCGACGGGGCAGAAGTGGGTACAGTCCAGACAGGGGCCGAACTGGGGCAGGCCCTTTGCTGCCTGCACCGCCCGGGCCAGGGTCTCGAGGCCGTCGGCAAGCTGCGACTGCGCTTCGCAGTCGAGCCTGTCGACGGCCTGCAGTACAAGGCATAAAGGGTCCTCCCCGATCAGCGCGCGTCCGCTCTCGGTGAGATCGACGGTCAGCGCCCGCCGGTCGGCGCCGCATTTCAGACGCCGCACATACCCTTTGGCTTCGAGTGCGATCAGCGTCTGCGAAACGGTGCCCCGCGTGGTGCCGAGATAACGCGCGATCGCTCCCGGCGAGCGCGAATAGCGGTTGGCGCGGCCGATGAAGCGGAGCGCTTCCCACTGGGCGGGGTTGAGGCCAGAGGCGTATTGCAGCCCGTGGGCCATCCTGCCCAGCCGGTCGACCAACTCGGCTATGCGAACGCATTCCGACATCCCGAATTACTTAGAACTCGAATGACCGTTCGGCCACCCCGGGGGCAAAGAAAAAGTTTGCGCTGGGGTGTCATCGATAATTGTATCGACTCGATAATAATTCTTGACCTGTCCGGTTCGACAAGATATTGTATCGAGTCGATAACATATGCCGCACCGCCCTGTCCCGGGCCGGTGCGGCGTCGCGGAGTACGAAACATGGCGAAGGGATCGACCTCCTACCCGGACCGCGGCGACCGGCGCTACATCTCGGCCGTCATGGACATGCCTCTTCTCGAACGCGAGCATGAGGCGAACCTCGCCCGGCGCTGGCGCGAAGACGGCGACGAGCGGGCGCTCGGGGAACTGACCGCGGCGCATATCCGCCTCGTGGTGCGGATCGCGTCCCGGTTTCACGGCTACGGCCTGCCGGTCGGCGATCTGATTCAGGAAGGCAATGTCGGGCTGCTCGAGGCGGCCAACCGTTTCGACGTGGAGCGCAAGGTGCGGTTTTCCACCTACGCGACATGGTGGATTCTCGCGGCGATCCAGGAATACGTGGTCCGCAACGCCTCGATCGTGCGCGTCGGCACCACGCCGGCGCAGAAGAGCCTGTTCTTCAACCTGCGGCGTCTCCGCGCCCGGCTGGCCGACAATGCCCGCGCGATCATGTCCGACGAGGAACGCGATCGGATCGCCCGCGAACTCGGCGTACCGACCGCTGCGGTCGAGCGGATGGAAACCCACCTCTCCCACCCTGACCGGTCGCTCAACGCCAGCATCTCGGGCGAGTACGGCGACGAATTGCAGGACTTTCTCGCCGACAACGGCCCGACGCCCGAGGAGATCGTGGGCGAGCGGCACGACTTCGCCGCCCGTGCCGCGTGGTTGCGCGAGGCGATCGAGAAACTGACGCCGCGCGAGCAGCAGGTCATCGCCCGGCGGTTCCTGGGCGAAGGCAAGAGCACCCTTGCCGAGATCGGCGACAGCTTCGGCGTTACCAAGGAGCGCATCCGCCAGATCGAGGGCAAAGCGCTCGCCAAACTGAAGACGATTCTCTCCGCCCGTACCGACGTCCGCGATCTGACGCCCGCGTAACCCCAACGGGCGGGCCGCACCCTGCCCGGCCGGCCCGCCTCTTGTTGATCCCTACCGCCGCGGCGGCGTAGTGTTGCCCGCTGGATTAGACGGGGGGCTTCTTGGTTCGGGGGCGATTTCCGACAACCCGGTTGCGGCGCAACCGCCAGACCGACTGGAACCGACGGCTGGCGGCCGAGACGCGGCTCGGGGTCGACGACCTGATCTGGCCGACCTTCGTCCACGAGGGGCCGGAGGACCGCGCCGAGGTGGGTTCCTTCCCCGGGGTCTACCGGTTGAGCATCCCGCGGCTGATCGACGAGGTGGGCGAAGCGGCCGCGCTCGGCATCCCGCTGGTGGCGGTCTTCCCGGTCACCGATCCGGCGCTCAAGACCCCGGACGGCGACGAGGCGACGAACCCGGACAACCTCGTCTGCCGCGCGGTTGCGGCGATCAAGCGTGCGGTCCCGGATATCGGCGTGATGTGCGACGTGGCGCTCGACCCGTTCACCACGCACGGCCACGACGGGCTGCTGCGCGGCGGCACGATCGTCAACGACGAAACGCTCGAAGTGCTGTGCCGCCAGGCCGTGGTCCAGGCGGACGCCGGCTGCGACGTGATCGCGCCGAGCGACATGATGGACGGCAGGGTGGGCGCGGTCCGCCGCGCGCTCGACGAGGCAGGGCACGAGGACCGGCTGATCCTCTCCTACGCCGCCAAATACGCATCCGCACTCTACGGCCCGTTTCGCGACGCGGTGGGATCGGCGCCGGCCCTTGCCGGCGGCGACAAGAAGACCTACCAGATGGATCCGGCCAACTCGGACGAGGCGCTGCGCGAGGCCGCGCTCGACATCGAGGAAGGTGCGGACATGGTAATGGTCAAGCCGGGCCTGTTCTATCTCGACATCGTGCGCAGGGTGAAGGACGCTTTCGGCATGCCGACCTGCGCCTATCAGGTGAGCGGGGAATACGCGATGCTGCGCGCGGCGGCGAACGCTGGCTGGGTGGACGACGGGCGGATCTTCCTCGAATCGCTTACCGCCTTCAAACGTGCGGGGGCCGACGGCATTCTGACCTACGCCGCGGTCGAGGTGGCGCGCCGGTTGAGGGCCGGCTGAACGGACCCGCGCGCTGCGCCCGCCGCATGGCCGCAACGGATCGAGTGTCACGGCGCGATTGAATGGCGGGGAGGCATAGGCGAACACGGAAACGGTCGTGGCTGCTGCGCCTGGTGCTCGTGCTCGCGGCCCTTGCCGTCGTCCCGGCCGGCGCACTCTGGTGGCTGGCCGAGGAAGTCCGGCCGAAGACCGAGGGTACAATCGCGCTTGCCGGACTGGCCGCGCCGGTATCGGTGGTCCGCGACCGCTACGGTATCCCGCGCATCGTTGCGGGAAACGAGCGTGACGCCTATTTCGCCCTCGGCTTCGTACATGCCCAGGACCGCTTCTTCCAGATGGAGTTCATGCGCCGCGTCGGCGCCGGACGCCTGTCGGAAATCGTCGGAGCGCCCACGCTGAAACTCGACCGGTGGATGCGCGTTCTCGGCCTTTACCGCCGCGCCGAAGCGTCGCTGAAGCACCTGTCGCCGCCGGTGGTCGATAGCCTCGAAGCCTATGCCGCGGGCGTCAACGCCTACCTGGAATCCCATTCGGGCCCGGTCTCCCTCGAACTCGCGCTGTTGTTCGCGGATCGCGAAAAATGGCGCCCGGCAGACTCGCTGGTGTGGGCGCGGCTCATGGGGATGCAGCTCTCGGGAAATTCGCGCACCGAGGCGCTGCGCGCCCGGCTGCTCCGACGGCTGCCCCGCGAGCGGGTCGACCAGCTCTGGCCCGATATCGCCCGTGGCGCTCCGCCGACGATCGCGGCGCTCGGCGGGGCTGCCCTGTTCGCCGGGCTGTTCGCCGACTGGCCCGCCGTCATCGCGCCGGTCACCGCCTCGAACGTCTGGGCAGTTGCAGGATCGCAGACCGAGACCGGGAGCCCGATCCTCGCCAACGATCCCCATCTCGGTTTTCGCGCACCCGGCCTCTGGTATCTCGCCCGCATCGAAACCCCGACCCTCACCCTCGTCGGGGCGACGGTGCCCGGCGTGCCCCTGACGATCCTGGGCCACAACGGATCGGTCGCCTGGGGCATGACCACCACCGACAGCGATACCCAGGACCTGTTCGTCGAACGGATCGACCCCGTCGATCCGACCCGCTATCTGACCCCGGACGGACCGCGCCCGTTCGACGTCCGCACCGAACGGATCCGGGTGCGCGGCGGGGAAGACGTGACGTTGACCGTCCGGGCGACCCGGCACGGGCCGGTGATCTCGGATGTCGATGCGAGGATGGCGGGCATTACCGACGCCGGCCACGCGGTTGCGCTTGCCGCGACGGCGCTGCACGAGGACGACACCACCGCGGAAGCGATCTGGCGGGTCAACCGGGCGCGGACATGGGCGCAGTTCGATGCGGCGCTCGCCTTCTTCGACGCACCGCAGCAGAACCTCGCCTATGCCGACACCCGAGGCAATATCGGGATCGTCGTTCCGGGCCGGGTGCCGGTCCGCCGCGCCGGCGACGGCCTCTACCCGGTGCCCGGATGGACGGGCGAGCACGACTGGACCGGGTTCATCCCCCATGGCGCGCTGCCGCGCCTCTTCAACCCGGCCGACGGGCGCATCGTCAACGCCAACCACCCGGTCGTCGGGCCGGGCTACCCCCATCGTCTCGGCCATGGCAGCACGCCTCCCTACCGGGCGCAACGGATCCACGCCCTGCTCGATTCGGGCGGATCGCGAACGCCGGCCGGCGCCGGCGAGATGCAGAACGATGCGGTCTCGCTCGCCGCCCGCGATCTCCTGCCGCCGATGCTGGCAACAGTGGAGGAAACCGGATCGCGGGCCCGGGCGCTCGCCCGCCTCCGTCGATGGGACGGGACGATGGACCGGCGGCGCGCGGAGCCCCTGATCTTTGTCGCTTGGCTGCGCTCGCTAACCCGCCGGCTCTACAGCGACGAGGCCGGCGCGGCATTTTCCGACCTCTGGCGGCTGCACCCGGTCTTCGTGCGCGAAACGCTGAAACGCGGTGACGCGTGGTGCGACGACATCGCCACCCCGGCGGAGGAAACCTGCCGGGAGACGGTTGGCCGGGCGCTCGACGATGCGCTCGCCGAACTGGAAGAGGCGTTCGGCAGCGATCCCGACAGTTGGCGTTGGGGGGATGCGCACTACGCCCATTTCCCACACCTGCTGTTCGGCCAGCTGCCGGCGGTCAACCGTCTCACCGACATTCGCATCGCGAGCGACGGCGGCGCCTTCACGGTCAACCGCGGCCAGCACCGCATCTCGCGCGGCGCGGCGCCCTACGCCAACGTCCACGGCGCGGGATACCGCGCGGTCTACGATCTTTCCGATCTCGACCGATCGCTGTTCATCCAGGCGACAGGCCAGTCGGGCCATCTCGCCTCGCCGCATTACAGCGATCTCACCCCGCTCTGGCGCGACGGTGTCTTCCTCACCCTCGGGCCGGTCGCGGCGGACCGGGCGGGAGACACCCGGCATCTCACCCTGACGCCGCGCCGATGACTGTCACCTTCGACGACATAACGTCCGCTGCCGCAGCGATCGCCGGCGGCGTGATCGAGACGCCGACCGTCCGCTCCCGGTCCCTGTCGGACCTGCTCGGCGCCGATATCCACCTCAAGCTGGAGAACCTGCAATACACCGCCTCGTTCAAGCCGCGCGGCGCGCTCAACCGCCTGCTGACGCTCGGCGAGGCGGAACGCGCGGCCGGTGTGATCGCCATGTCGGCGGGCAACCACGCCCAGGCGGTCGCCTATCACGCCGGGCGGCTCGGCATTGCGGCGACCATCGCGATGCCGAGGAACACGCCGTTCCAGAAGGTCGCCAACACCAGGGCGCTCGGCGCCGCGGTGGCGCTGGAAGGGGCCGACCTTTCCGAGGCCGGCGCCTTCGCCGCCGCCGAAGCCGAGGCGCGCGGGCTTACCTTGGTCCATCCCTACGACGATCCGATGGTGATCGCCGGACAGGGCACGGTCGCGTTGGAAATGCTGAGGGCTGCATCCGATCTCGACACGCTGGTTGTGCCGGTGGGCGGCGGCGGGCTGATCGCCGGGTGCATCGTTTCCGCCAGAGCCATCGACCCCGACATCGAGATCGTCGGGGTCCAGGCGGCGCGCTGCCCGGCGATGCTGGCCGCCCTCGGCGGGACCGGTCTGCAACCCCGCGCCGACACCTTGGCCGAGGGGATCGCCGTCAAGCAGCCGGGACGCCTCACGCGCGCCATCATCGCCGATGCGGGCATCGACATCGTGACGGTCGATGAAGGCGTGATCGAGCGCGCCATCATGGTCCTCGCGGAGACCGAGAAGCTGGTGGCAGAGGGGGCGGGCGCGGCAGCGTTGGCGGCGATTCTCGACCGGCCGGAGCGGTTCGCCGGGCGCCGTATCGGCGTGGTCGTCTCCGGCGGCAATATCGACCCCCGCCTCCTGGCGAACGTATTGATGCGCGGCCTGGTCCGGCTCGGCCGGCTGGTTCGCCTGCGGGTGGAAATCGATGACCTGCCGGGCAGCCTCGCCGGGCTCACCAGCGCGATAGGCCGGCTGGGAGGCGACATCGTCGAGGTCGGGCACCTGCGATGGTTCTACGACGTGCCGGCGCGCAAGGCAGCCGTCGATTTGCTGACCGAGGTTCGCAGCCCGGAAGAGGCGGGCCTGCTGGTCGAGGGGCTGACAGCCGAGGGCTACGTCGTCACTCGGATGGGTCCGACTTCAGAGATGCATTGACGTCCGCCGGTGCGGACAGTGCCTTGTAGCGGCCCCGGTAATAGAGCAGCGGCCGGCAATCGTCGTCGCGGTACGCCATCTCACGGATCCGGCCGACGACGATGACGTGATCGCCGCCCTCGTGGATCGCGTGGGTATCGCACTCCAGGTTGGCGAGGCAGCCGGGGAGAATCGGACTGCCGGTTTCCCAGGTGCTGTAGTCCACGCCGTTCCATTTGTCGGGCTGCGAGCGCGCGAAGTGGGTCGAAAGCCCCTCCTGATCCTCGCCCAGCACGTTCACCGCGAAGTGCCGGGACGCCTGGAACGCCTCGAAACTCATCGCCTTGCGGTCGAGGCAGAAGAGGCAGAGCGGCGGATCGAGGGAGAGCGAGGTGAACGAGTTGGCCGTCACGCCGTAGAGAGTTCCGTTCGCATCGGCCGTGGTGATGACGGTAATGCCGGTCACGAAACAGCCGAAGGCATCGCGCAGCGCCCTGGAATCCAAAGCCATTTCGTCTCCAGTCGTCCGGTCCCGTCACGCCGCGCCGAACCGAGTTCGGCCGCTCCTCGCAGGGGGTCCCTCCAGTCTAGTCGAGCGGACGGACTGCATCAAAGCGCAGCTCTCCGGCGCGGCGTCCGTCACGATTTGGCGGCGGCGGAGAAATAGACCCCGCGCCCGCTCGCGATCAGCCGGCCGCCGGCGTCGTGAACCGACGCCTCGGCCACCGCATTGGTGCTGCCGAGACGGACCACCCGCCCCCTGGCCATCAGGTCGCCGGGTTCGGCGACCCGGTGATAGTCCACCCGCAGGTCGACGGTCGGCACCGGCGTCCCGAGCTTGGCGGCGAGCGCGAAATCCGCTGTCACGTCGATCAACGCGCCGATGATGCCGCCGTGGGTGATCCTGAGCCTCGGGTTGGAGATCATTTCCTCGCGCCATTTCAGGCCGATCTCGATGCCGTCCTCGGTGCAGGAGACAATTTGCAACCCCATCCAGGCATTGAACGGGCTGGCCACCAGCCGCTCCTGCAACTTCTCGGTCGTGATTGCGTTTTCGGCCATTATTGTCTCCCTTACTTGCCCCCTATAAAATTCCACGATACCAAATAACTTATTGAATTTCAATGATTATTTTCCCGTTTTGGCACCTGCGGGAGCCAGCGCGCAGCGTGGCGCCCGCCGGAGAGGCCACGCGGACCCCGCCTTGTGGCCGCACGGGCGGGCAGCCCCTATTATTCCGGCGATGAAACACGAGACCGCAGAGACTCCGGGGCCGCGATGACCGACCAGCCGCTCCGCCGGCCGGATCGTTTCTTCTTCGGCACGCGTGTCCTTCCCTGCCCGTATCTCCCCGGCCGCAGCGAGCGAAAGGTCGTCACCGACCTCAGCGGGCCGGGCGCAGACGAGATCTATGAGTTGATGTCGCGCGCCGGCTTCCGCCGCAGCCACAGGCTTGCCTACCGCCCGGCGTGCCCGAACTGCTCGGCGTGCGTCCCGATCCGTATCCGGGCAGGCGAGTTCCGGATGACCGGCTCGACCCGCCGCATCGCGCGGATCAACGCCGATCTGGCCGCCGAAGACCTGCCCGCCGCCGCCACGGCCGAACAGTATCGGCTGTTCGCCCGCTACCAGCGCTCGCGCCATCGCGGCGGAGACATGTCGTCGATGACCTTCGGCGACTACCGATCGATGGTCGAGGATACGCCGATCGACACGCGGTCAATCGAGTTCCGCGCTCCCGACGGCACGCTTCTTGCGGTCATGCTGGCCGACCGCCTGCGCGATTCTCTGTCGGCGGTTTACAGCTTTTTCTCGCCGGACGAGCCGCGCCGCAGCCTCGGCACCTACATGATCTGCTGGCTGGCGGAGAGGGCGGCCGCCGACGGCCTCGCCCACGTCTATCTCGGTTACTGGATCGAGGACTGCGCCAAGATGGCCTACAAGGTTCGTTTCCGCCCGGTCGAGATTCTCGGCGCTAACGGGTGGCGCGAATACCGGCCGGACCGCACCGAGTAACCCGCCTCAGAAATTGAGCGAGATGTCCCGGTGGGTGGCGAGGCACCCCGACAGCACGCTCGCCTGTTCGGCGGTAAGGCGGTCCTGCTGGCGGACGCCGATGCTATCGCGAATGACCAGGTCGTAGGTCTCCAGCCCGGGAGCCAAGTCGACACCGGCGCGCGACCGCCAGGCAAGTTCGGTGCGGAAACGCTGGACCGCCTGTTCGTATTCGCGCATCGCCTTCTCGCGGTTGGGCGTGCGGCGGCGCAGTTCGCGCCGGGCGCGCGACAGCTTGCTGCGGATATGGCCGGCCCCCGCCACCTTGGCGATGGCGCGCTCGACCGTCCGCACCTCCTCGACCGCCGCGGCGGGGGCGGCGCCGGCGACGACGGTGCGCAGGCCGGACAGCGGACCTTCGAGCGCAGCCAGCTTGTCGGTGTCGCCGATAACGCCACGCAGCGTCGTCACCGCGTCATAGGCGCTGTCGACATTTCGCCGGTAGGCGAGGCGGGCGCGGCGTTCGGCCGTGGTCAGCGCCTGGAACCGTTTCTCGATGCCCTTCCAGTCGCCGGGGATGCGCGCTTCCAGCGCCTGACGGTCGCGCACCAGCGCGTCGATTTCCGCGCGCAGCGCGGCGGCCGTGGTCGGATCGGTGTCCGCGCCGGTGCGCCGGGCCTGGGCTTCCAACTCCTTTCGTTCCTCCTCCAGCCGGCGAATATCGGCCTGCAGCCGCCGCACCTGGCGATGGATCGGCCGGTAAGACGGCGTCATCGCAGCGACCGCCGCCTCGGCTTCGCGCACCTTTGCGACGCGCGCGAAGGTCGCGTCCGCAGCGTCGAGCCCTTCTGCAAAGACCCGCCGGCGCGTCTCAGGCAGGTAGCTCAGGTCGAGGCTCCGGGCGGCCGCGATACCCTGGCGAAGCCGATTGCGTTCAGCGTCGTAGCGCTCGAACAGGTGGTCTTCGAGGCATAGCTGAAGGCGCGGATTCTTGGGCGGCGGCGCGGTCTCGGAACTGAGATAGACGCGGTTCGGCAGGTAGTTCACCAGCGCCGGGAACACACCGACGATGGCAAGCCCGACGAGTTGCAGAAGGATAAACGGGACGACGCCCAGATAGATCTGGGTCGTCTTGACCTCGGGCGGCGCAACACCGCGCAGATAGAACAATGCGAACCCGAAAGGCGGGGTCAGGAAGGACGTCTGCATGTTGACGCCGATCATCACCCCGAGCCAGACCGCGGTGACGTTGGCGGACGTGTCGGCGAGCAGGATCGGGGCAATGATCGGCACCACGACCACTGCGATCTCGATGAAGTCCAGGAAGAAACCGAGAATGAAGATCACCGCCATGACGACGGCAAACTTGGTATAGAACCCGCCGGGCAGCCCGCTGAGGAAATCGCGCACCCCGTCCTCTCCGCCGAAGGCGCGGAAGGCGGCGGTGAGCATCGCCGCCCCGAGCAGGATGATGAAGACCAGCGAGGTCGTCTTCGCGGTCTCGATCATCACGCCGTTCAGGGTGTCGTCGATCCGGTAGGCGCGCCACGCGCTCCACAACACCGCCGCCACGAAGGCGGCGGTCGCGACGGCCGCCAGCGCAACGACAATCGCGTCGGTGTCGCCCTTGATGTTCTTGACGTTGATGTCGAAGAAGTAGAGAAGCCCCGCCATCGCCAGCACCGCGGCGATGGCGAGCAGCGCCGGGGTGAACGCACCCTGCTCCCCCGCCCGAAGCCGGTAGCCGGCCATGATCAGCGCGCCCACCGCCCCGATCGCCCCGGCCTGGTTGACCGTCGCGATGCCGAGGATGATCGAACCCAGCACCATGAAGATCAGTGTCAACGGCGGGACCAGCGCGACCAGCACTCGCTGCAGGAAGCGCCAGTCGAAGTCTCCCTCGAAGGGAACCGGCGGCGCGGTGCGCGGCCGGATCAACGCCAGCGTCAGGATATAGATCATGTAGAGGCCGACCAGGACGAGGCCCGGCAGGAGCGCGCCGACGAACATGTCGCCCGCGCTGGTCGAGGTCAGGTCGAACTCGGTCGGCATGTTGAACTGGCCGGTCGCCTGCTTGTACTCGGTCGTGCGCAGTGTGCTTGCCTGGTCCGTCGCGCTCGACAACTGGTCGGCGAGGATGATCAGCACGATCGACGGCGGGATGATCTGGCCGAGCGTGCCGGAAGCGCTGATCGTGCCGGTGGCGAGCGAACGCGAATAGTTGTTGCGCAGCATCACCGGCAGCGAGATCAGACCCATCGCGATCACCGTCGCGCCGACGATTCCGGTCGTCGCCGCCAGCAGCGCGCCGACGAACACGACCGCGATCCCGAGGCCGCCCGGGATCGGCCCGAAGAGCTGCGCCATGGTGACGAGCAGGTCCTCCGCCACCTTGGAGCGTTCGAGCATGATCCCCATGAAGACGAAGAGCGGGATCGCGATCAGCGTGTCGCGCTCGACCTCCCAGTAGATTCCGCGGAAGTTGGTGACCCCCGCGTTGAGCCACTGGGTGGGGCCGCCGTGGCTGAAATAGGCGTCTGTGTCGCCCGCGAAGACATAGCCGGTCAGCGCCGCAAGACCGATGGTCAGGATCGCCGACCCCGGCAGTGCGAAGGCCACCGGATAGCCCGAGGCAAGGGCGAAGGCCATCGACAGGATCAGGAGGGCGAGAAAGACCGTTTCCATCAGGCGCCGTCCGCCGGCTCCGGCTCACGCAGAAGGGTTGCGGCGCTGGCAAGGAACTGGCTCAGGAACTGGGCCAGCATCGACAGCGCGTAGATCAGCAGGAACCCGGCCATGAGGTATTTGACGTACATGCCGTAGCCGCTCTGCGAGACCTCGAAACTGAGCAGCGGCGCGTTTATCAGATTGGACCGGCTCCACATGCCGCTGGTCAGGATCACCCAGCACAGCGGCACCCCGAGCAGCGCCGCGCCGACCGCGTTGGCCCACGCCTTCCCGCGCGGGCTGAACCCGGTGTAGAGCAAATCGACCCGCACATGACCCTCGTGAACCAGGGTATAGGCGCTCGCGAACAGGAACAGTGCGGCGTACCAGAACCGGACCAGATCGCCCATGAACGCCTGTTCGTAGGAAAAGACGAAGCGCGCGAGGACGATCTGGAGTTCCGCTAGCACGATCAGGAAGGCGAGCCAGGTGAACCCGACCGACCGGGTGAACGCGGCGATCACCAGCGCCGCGACGATCAGCGGATAGTGCACGTAACTGCCGCGGAAGCGCGACCGGCCGAGAGAATCGGCAAGCCCGGTGCCGACCGTGTCGGCGAGCAGCCCCTCGACGCGCAGGAACGAGATGGCCATATCGACGAGCCCGACCAGGAGGACCGCCCAGAAGGCGGCGCGCGCGATATAGGCGGCCGCTGCCGACAGGATCGCCGCGTCGCTCCGCATCGAGCGCGCCCGCGACCATGCATAGACGACGGGCGCGAGGATCGCCGCGGCATAGGCGGCGAACTGCATCCAGCCGAGCGCCAAGCCGGTGCCGTCGAGCCCGGGCTGCGGCGCCTCCGCACCGAAGAGGCCGAGGTGGCCGAACAGCCCCTCCAGACCCGGCCAGCCGCGCCAGAAAATCAGGTAGTTGCAGACGGAAAATACGACCGCGACCAGGGCCGTCGCGAATGTCAGGCTGCGCAGCGCGCTCGCCGGCCACCCGGCGGCCGTCACACCGCTGCCCCGCCGGCGGAAAGGTGGGGACGTTTCATACGCCGTCGCCGTACCGGCGGGAGGGCGGACCGGTCGCCCTCCCGCCCTGCGGCTCGCGGATCAGACGCCGAGCACGCGGTTGCGCTGAGCCAGATAGGCCTGATCGGAGATCTTGGTCCACCCGCCGACATCCTTGCGCGCCTTCAGGAAGCTCTGGTGGATCTCGTTGGCAAGATCGCTGTGCGCCCGCGCGGCCTCGAAGACCTCGTCGGAGGCCTCGCCGAAACTGTCGTAGACGTCGTCATTGAACTTGCGCAGCTTGACGCCGTGATCGCTGATCAGGCGTGCGAGAGCGGCGCCGTTCTTGGCGTTGTACTCCGACATCATGACGTCGTTTTCCATGCCGGCGGCGGCTTCGATGACGGCCTGGTCGGACTTGGAGAGCTTGCCCCACCACGACGCGTTCATCCCCATCGACAGCATCGCTCCCGGCTCGTGCATGCCGGGATAGTAGTAATATTTGGCCGCCTCGTAGAACTTCATGAAGCTGTCGTTCCATGGACCGACCCATTCGGTGGCGTCGATCGCGCCGGAAACCAGGTTCTCGTAGATCTGGCCGCCGGGCAGCGAAACCGGAGATGCGCCAAGCTTGGCCATCACGTCCCCGCCGAGGCCGGGGATACGCATCTTGAGGCCCTTGAGGTCGTCCGAGGAGTTGATTTCCTTGTTGAACCAGCCGCCCATCTGGACGCCGGTATTGCCCGCCATGACACACTTGAGGCCGTAGCTTGCGGCGAGCTTGTCCCACAATTCCTGACCGCCGCCGAAGCGGATCCAAGCGTTGAGCTCTGTATAGGTCAGGCCGAACGGGACGGCGGTGAAATAGGCCCAGCCAGGATGCTTGCCTTTCCAGTAGTAGTCGGCGGCGTGATAGGCCTGCGCGTTGCCCGAAGCCACCTCGTCGAAGGAGTCGAAGGCGCCGACACGCTCCTTGGCGGCGAAATACTGGACATGGATGCGGCCGTCCGTCATGTCGGAGATGCGCTTGGCCAGCCGCTGCGCCCCGGTGCCGAGCCCCGGGAAGTCGCGCGGCCATGTGGTAACCATGAC
The DNA here is from genome assembly GCA_965200535.1 of Alphaproteobacteria bacterium. Classification (GTDB taxonomy): domain Bacteria; phylum Pseudomonadota; class Alphaproteobacteria; order MPNO01; family MPNO01; genus MPNO01. The sequence goes on from CBDAUF010000001.1 coordinate 723,345, forward strand.
CATCTCGGTACGCTTCTGCGCGACCGCCGGAGCGGCGAGCGTGGTTGCGGCGGCGGCGCCCGCGACGCCGGCGCCGGCCTTGGTCAGGAATTTGCGTCTCTTCATCGGGGAGCTCCCTGCTGGGGATGGTGTCGTCGCCGACTTCTCTAGCAGATTCGGCGGAACGGCTCAATTTCCGCGGCCGGGGGCCGGATCCTGCAACCCGTCGCGGGAAAAACGGTTGGAGCGGGGGAAACCCCTGGGCGGAGCACGGCCGGCCTGGCCCCGTTTTCCGGTCCACGGGTCGAGTGCGCGCTCCCTCCGCATCCGCTGCCCGGAGGGCCAGGCAAGCCCGTCGGCGAGGGCGAAGACGGCGACGTCGGACAGCCCGCCCCGGGCGTAGCGCTGCATGATGACGCCGCGCCCGCGGGTCATCTCGGGCAAATCTGCGAGGGGGAAGACCAGCACCTTCCGGTTGTTTCCGACGACCGCGACGCTGTCCCCTTCCGCGCGCACACAGGCCTGCGCCTCGGCCCCGGGCGACAGGTTGAGGACCTGTTTCCCGGCGCGGGTCTGCGCCGCCACGGCGTCCTCCGGCACCGCGAAACCGCGCCCGTCGGACGCCGCGACCACCAGCTTGCCGCCGGGCCGATGCACCAGGAGTTGGACGATGTCCTGGTCGTTGCCGAGATCGACCATCAGCCGGACCGGTTCGCCGTGGCCCCGCCCGTCGGGGAGCCGGCTGCAGGGGATGGTGTAGAACCGGCCGTTGGTGCCGAAGGCGAGCAGCCGGTCGGCGCTGTGGGCATGAAGCGCGAACCGTCCGTGATCGCCGTCCTTGAACTTGAGGCCCGCGAGATCCTGTTGATGGCCGCGAACCGCGCGGATCCAGCCCTTTTGCGAGCAGACGACGGTGATCGGCTCGCTCTCCAGCGCTGACTCGGGCGGCGTCTCGGGGGCAACCGGCGCATCGACGATCGCGGTGCGCCTCGCGCCGCCCGCGCTGTCGCCGCCGAAACGGGCGCGGACATCGCGGATCTCGCCGGCGATCCGCTGCCAGCGCAGCTTTGCCGTCCGTTCCAGCCGTCGGAGGTCCTTCTGTTCGGACTCCAGCGCCGCGTGCTCCTTTCTGATCTCCGCCTCCTCGAGCCGGCGGAGTGCGCGCAGCCGCATGTTGAGAATGGTCTCGACCTGGGCCTCGGTCATCTCCCACCGCGCGATCATCGCCGCCTTCGGGTCGTCGTCCTCGCGGATAATGCGGATGATCTCGTCCAGATTGGCGAAGGCGATGAGGTAGCCCGCGAGCACCTCGAGCCGGCGGGCGATCTTTTCCAGACGGTGCCGGGTCCGTCGGCGCAGGATGTCATGGCGGTGATCGAGAAAGCCCCGCAAGAGCTGCCTCAGGTTCATCACCGCGGGCACCCTTCCATCCTCGAGCACGTTCATGTTGATCGAGACCCTGGTCTCGAGGTCGGTGAGGCGGAAGAGTTGCGCCATCATCGCCTCCGGATCGACGGACCGGGAGCGCGGTTCGAGGACGAGGCGCAGATCCTCCGCCGACTCGTCGCGCACATCGGCGAGCAGGGCGGCCTTCCGCTCGCCGATCAGCGCCGCGATGCGCTCGATCAGCCGTCCCTTCTGGGTCTGGTAGGGGATCTCCGTGACCACGACCTGATACTGGCCGTGGCTCAACCGCTCGACCTCCCAGCGCGCGCGCAGACGCAAGCCGCCCCGGCCGGTTGCGTAGGCTTCCTCGATCGTCGAACGCGGTTCGGCGAGAACGCCGCCGGTCGGAAAATCGGGCCCGGGGACCAGATCGACCAGGCTGGCGTTGGTGGCATCGGGGTGGTCGATCAGGTGGAGCGCCGCGCTGCACACCTCGCTCAGATTGTGCGGCGGGATGCTGGTCGCCATGCCGACGGCGATGCCGCTCGCCCCGTTGCACAGGAGGTTGGGAACGCTCGCCGGCAGCACCGCAGGCTCGTCGTCGGTGCCGTCGTAATTGGCGCGGAAATCGACCGCGTCCTCGTCGATCCCCTCCAGCAGGGCGAGCGCGTAGCGCGTCAGCCGCGCCTCGGTGTAACGCATGGCGGCCGCGCCGTCTCCGTCGATGTTGCCGAAGTTCCCCTGCCCTTCGATCAACGGGTAGCGCACCGCGAAGTCCTGCGCCATGCGCACCATGGCGTCATAGATCGCGTGATCGCCGTGCGGATGGAACTTGCCCATCACGTCGCCCACCACCCGGGCGCATTTCTTGAACCCGGAGTCGGGGTCGAGCCGAAGCTGGCGCATCGCGAACAGGAGCCGTCGGTGGACCGGCTTCAGCCCGTCGCGCAGGTCGGGCAGCGAACGCGCCGAAATCGTCGACAGCGCGTAGGCAAGATAGCGCTCGCCGAGCGCCTCGGTCAGCGGAATCTCGCGGGTTGCGGGTTCGAAGAGGTCTGCCTGGTCAACCATGGGATCCGGTCGATAGGTGAGAGCGGGATCGTCGTTCCATCGCGTCGTAAAGCCGCACCCGGGCAGCCGGCATCCGGCGCTCGGTCGGCGCCAGGGCCTGCCGGATGAGGAAATCCCCGGTCAGACGGAGCGCCGCGGCAACCGCAGCAGGATCGGCCGACTCGCCGGAGTCGATCAAGAACGGCGGCAGCGCGAAGAGGCGGTTTTGGTAGGCCCGTCCGGCCTCGCGCGAAACCGCGCGTCCGGTGCGCGGCGACACGAAGGCGAGATCCTCCGTCTGCCCGGTGACGGCGCAGCGGGAGAGGTCCAGCCCGAAGCCGAGCCCGGCGAGAAGCGCGAGTTCGAACCGGGCGTACGACTCCGCCCACACGGGTGTGGAGAGGCGGTCGAGAAGACCCACGAAGGCTGCGAACACGGTGCCGTTGGGCTCGCGCTCGGGCAGGGTCGCCTCGACCAGCGCGGCGGCCGCACCAAGCGCGGCGAGCGGCTGCCCGGTATCCAGCAGGTCAGCCGCATAGGCCCGCACCAACTCGCCCCGATAGCTGCCGAGATGATCGGACAGCCGCGCGCGCCAGGTCGCGGCGATGCGGTTGCCGATCTGGTAGACCGCCCGTCCGGTGCGCCCGGTCCCGCCGCGGACCAGCCCGGCGTGGAGGCCGTGCGCCTCGGTCAGCAGCTTGACGATGAGCGACGACTCGCCGTGTTTCGACCGGGCGATGACGATGCCGTTATCGTGCCAGTCCATCGCGCGTCCCGTCAGACGTTGAAATCGAGCCCCCAGGGCGAGAAACGCTCCGGGTCGTCGCCCCATTTCCGGCGCACCTTGACGAAGACGAACAGGTGCACGCGGCGGTCCAACATGGCTTCGAGCTCGGCCGCGGCCTGCTCGCGTACGGCCTTGATCCGGGCGCCCCGATGGCCGAGGACGATCCCCTTCTGGCTGTCCCGCTCGACGAATACCGTCTGTGCGATGCGGACGCTGCCGTCGTCGAAACTTTCCCACTCGTCGGTCTCGACGGTGAGGGCATACGGCAGTTCCTCGTGGAGCCTCTCGAACAGTTTTTCGCGGGTAATCTCCGCGGCGAAGAGCCGCTCGTTGGTATCGGAGAGCTGGTCTTCGGGGTACAGCCAGGGGCCGGGCGGCACGGCGGCCGCGAGATGGCCCGCGAGGTCCGCGACCCCGTCCCCGGTCGTCGCCGAGATCATGAATGTCGCCTCGAACGCACAGGCGGCGTTGGCGTCGCGGGCGAGGGCCAGTGTGGTTTCCCGCCTGAGGAGGTCGATCTTGTTGAGCGCCAGCACGCGGCGCGTGTCGGCGCCGGAAAGCGAGGACAGGATCGCGTCCGTCTCGTCGTCCAGCCCCTTCCGCGCGTCGATCAGCATCAGGCGGAGATCGGCGTCGGCCGCGCCGGTCCAGGCGGCGGCGACCATCGCCCGGTCGAAACGGCGGCGCGGCGCGAAGATGCCGGGCGTATCGACATAGACAATCTGCGCCGACCCCTCGACGGCGACGCCGCTCACCCGGTAACGCGTGGTCTGCGCCTTGGCGGTGACGATGGAGACCTTGGCGCCGACGAGGCGGTTGGTCAGCGTCGACTTGCCGGCGTTGGGGGCGCCGATCACGGCGACGAAGCCGCATCGCCGTCCGTCGCCCGGGCCGCGGTCAGCCACCGGCCGCGGCCGCGATGTCGAGCAGGCCCTGCGCCGCACCCTGTTCCGCGGCGCGCTTCGAGTTGGCGCGCGCGCGCGCCGGCGCCAGCCCCTCGACGCGCGCCTCGACGGTGAATACCGGTGCGTGCGCGGGGCCTTCCGTCGCCAGCAGCGAATAGGACGGCCGCGGCAGGGCGCGTGCCTGGGCCCACTCCTGCAACGCCGTCTTGGCGTCGCGCGGCGGGCGCCCGCCGACCAACGGTTCCCAGAACGCCGCGACGACCGCCATCGCCGCGTCGTGGCCGCCGTCGCGGTACACCGCGCCGATGACGGCCTCGCAGCAATCCTCGATCATCGAGGGCGGGAGGGATCCGCGATCGAGCCCCTTTTCGATGCGCAGATGGTTCGAAAGTCCCAGGGCGCGGCCCACCGAGACAAGCGTTTCGTGGCCAGCGAGCCTGGCGTGGCGCCGGGCGAGATCGCCGGGCGCCTCCTCCGGATATGCTTTCACCAGCAAGGCGGCGAGGCCGAGGCCGATCACCCGGTCTCCGAGGAATTCGAGCCGCTCGAACGAGGTACGGCGGGATCCCCGGGCAGCGCTCGCGTGGGTCAACGCCTCCTCGAGCAGGGCGCGGTCCGCGAAGCGATAGCCCAGCGCGGCCTCGATTTCGTCCAGTGCGGCGGAGCCGGGCAAGCCTAGTCCACGCTGTCGAAGAACCGCCCGAAACGGATCGTCGCGGGCCAGCGCCAGAATTCCCACAAGCTGGCCGAGCCGTCGATCGAGAAGAACAGGATCTCCGCCCGCCCGACCAGGTTCTGGGCCGGGATGAACCCGACGCCGCTCAGGACCCGGCTGTCGAGCGAGTTGTCGCGGTTGTCGCCCATCGCGAAGTAGTGCCCCTCGGGGACCACGTAGACCGGGGTGTTGTCGAGTTGGCCCTGATCGGTGTACTCGAGGACGCCGTACGACCGGCCGTTGGGCAGGGTCTCCTCGAACCGGGCGGCGCGCCGGATATGGCCCCGTTCGTCGACCTCGACAAAATCGGCGACCCTGCGCCGGGCGGTCTGCTGCCAGTTGATGAAGAGCCGCCCCGCGCGGACCTGAATACGGTCGCCCGGCAGGCCGACGATGCGCTTGATGTAGTCGGTCTCGTTGTCGGACGGGAGCTTGAAGACCGCGATGTCGCCGCGCTCGGGATGAGACATCAGGATGCGACCGGGGATCAGCGGCAGACTGAGCGGCAGCGAATGGCGGCTGTAGCCGTAGGAGTATTTGGACACGAACAAATAGTCGCCGACCAGCAGCGTCGGCTTCATCGACCCGGACGGAATATTGAACGGCTCGAACGCGACGGTCCGGACGACAAGCGCGATCAGCACCGCGTAGACGACGGTCTTGACCGTATCCCAGAACTTTCCCGGCTTGCGGTCCGCCACGGCGTCTATCCCGGCCCCGCCTCGACGGCGGAAATGACGACCATCGCGTGGGCCAGCGGCGGCTCGTCGGTCATCGTCAGGTCGACGGCAGCGATCATGCCCGCCGGCGTGAGCGCGCTGAGCCGGTCGGCAGCGCCGCCCGTCAGCGCCATCGTCGGCTTGCCGCCCGCAAGGTTGACGACCCCGAGATCGCGCCAGTAGACACCCCTGCGGAACCCGGTCCCCAGCGCCTTCGCGCAGGCCTCCTTGGCGGCGAAACGTTTGGCATAGCTCGCCGCCCGTCCGCTGCGGCGCTCGGAACGCCGGCGTTCGGCCTCGGTGAACACGCGCGCGAGGAACCGGTCGCCGAAGCGGTCCAGCGTCCGCTCGATGCGCCGGATATCGACCAGGTCGGTGCCGATCCCGATGATCACGCCTCCGGGTCCGCGCCCTCGCCCGCCGGCGGCCGGCGCGCTGCGTCCATCAGCGTCCGCATGTGTCGGATGGCGTCCTCGAGCCCACCGAAGATCGCCTCGCCGATCAGGAAATGGCCGATATTGAGTTCGACCAAAGTCGGAATGCGGGCGATCGAGCCGACGGTATCGAAGGCGATGCCATGCCCGGCGTGGCCTTCGAGCCCGAATGCCTCGGCCGCCGCCGCGGCCTCCTCGATGCGCGCCAGTTCCGCCGGAGCGGTGTCGGCTCCGGCTTCGCAATAGGCGCCGGTGTGCAGTTCGACCACCGGTGCGGCGATCTCCACCGCCGCCTCGAGTTGCCGCGCATCCGGCTCGATGAACAGAGAGGTCCTGATCCCCGCGCCGTTGAGGGCATCGACGAAGCCGGCGAGGCGGTCGCGCCCGCCGGCGACGTCGAGCCCGCCCTCGGTGGTCCGCTCCGCCCGCCTTTCCGGCACGATGCACGCCGCGTGCGGGCGATGGCGGAGCGCGATGGCGAGCATCTCCTCGGTTGCCGCCATCTCGAGATTGAGCGGCAGGTCGATCTCGTGCGTAAGCCGCTCGATGTCGGCGTCCGTCATGTGCCGCCGGTCCTCGCGAAGGTGGGCGGTGATGCCGTCGGCGCCGGCGGATGCGGCGAGCCGCGCCGCGCGCACCGGGTCCGGGTGGCGGCCGCCGCGGGCGTTGCGGATGGTCGCCACGTGATCGATGTTGACGCCGAGTCTCAGTTGTCGGGGCATGGCTGGTGTCCCCTGCGCCGGGCGTTCAGTACTGGCCGCTCGCACGGTCCACCGCGGTGACCGATGGGGTCGCGCGGAGTGCTGCGATGATGTCGGTCAGGTGAGCGGCGTCGGCGACCTCGATATCGAGCACCATCTCGAAGAAATCCGGCGTCCGGTTGGTAATTCTCAGATTGTTTATGTTGCCGAGATGGTTGCCGATCGCCGTCGTCAGGGTGCCGAGTGTGCCCGGCTGGTTCGAGACCACGATGGTTATGCGCCCGATATGGGAGTCGGCGCCGAGGGCGTCGATATCCCAGGCCACGTCGAGCCATCTTTCCGGCGTCGCCTGAAAGCTCTCGAGGCTCTCGCAGTCCCGCGTGTGGATCGACACCCCCTTGCCGGCGGTGACGATGCCGACGATCCGGTCGCCGGGCAGCGGGTGGCAGCAGTTGGCGTAATGGACCGCCATGCCGGGGATCAGCCCGCTGATCGGCACCGGGACCGCGTCGCCGGCGGGTTTGCGTTCGAAGGGAACCACATTGTTCGCCGCCGTCCCGCCGTCCCCGCCCTTGGCCACCCGCCGGCCGCGCCGCGTCCTCGGCGCGACGGCGGCGATGACCTGGGCGCCGGTGATCGATCCCTCGCCGACCGCGGCGTAGAGGTCGTCCTCGGTCTTGACGTCGAACCGGTCGAGAACCCGGCCGACCACGGCGGAAGACGGCTTGTAGCCGGCGTCCCGGTAGCCCTTCTCGAGGATCGCCCTGCCCAGCCTCACGAACTCCTCGCGCTGTTCGCTGCGGACGAAGCGCCGGATGCGGGCCCGCGCCTTGCCGGTGACGACGATGTCCTCCCAGGCCGGAGACGGCGTGCCCGTCTTCGAGGTGACGATCTCGACCTGGTCGCCGTTCTCCAGCGGCGTGCGCAGCGGCAGCACACGGCCGTTGATCCTGGCGCCGACGCACCTGTCGCCGACCTCGGAATGGACGGCGTAGGCAAAATCGACCGGGGTCGCGCCGCGCGGCAGGGCGATCAGCTCGCCCGCCGGGGTGAAGCAGAATACCTGGTCCTGGAACATTTCGAGCTTGGTGTGCTCGAGAAACTCTTCCGGGCCGGAGGCCTGTTCGAGGATGTCCAGCAGGTGCCGCAGCCAGCGATATTGCCGTCCCTCGGTGCTCGTCCTGTCCTGTTTGTAGCGCCAGTGGGCGGCGACGCCGTACTCGGCGGCCTCGTGCATCTGACGGGTGCGGATCTGGACCTCGATCCGGCGGTTCTCCGGTCCGATGACGCAGGTGTGGAGCGACCGGTAACCGTTCATCTTCGGCGTCGAGATGTAATCGTCGAATTGGTCGGGAACCACGGCGTAAGCGGTGTGGATGATGCCGAGCGCGCGATAGCACTCCTCGACGGTCGCAACGACGATGCGAAATGCCACGACGTCGGAAAGCTGGTCGAAGACGACGTTCTTGCGCTGCATCTTGCGCCACACTGAATAGGCGGGCTTGATCCGGCCGGACACTTCGGCCGGCAGTCCGGCGTCGGAGAGGGCCTCCCGCAACCGCTCGACCACATTGGGGATCAGGTCGCCCGACGCCTCGCGAAGCTGGCTCATGCGCTTGCCGATGGTCGCCGCGGCGTCCGGATAGAGCTGCGCAAACGCGAGTTCGTCGAGCTCGTCCTTGACCTCCAGCATGCCGATGCGCTCGGCCAGCGGCGCATAGATCTCCATGGTTTCGGCGGCGATGCGCTGGCGCTTCTTCCGCTGCGGCACGTGGTGAAGGGTGCGCATGTTGTGCAGGCGGTCCGCGAGCTTGACGAGGAGCACGCGGATGTCCTGCGAGGTGGCGAGCAGCAGCTTGCGGAAGTTCTCGGCCTGGCGCGTGTCGTCGGACTGGAGTTCGAGCAGCGAAAGCTTGGTCACCCCGTCGACCAGACGCCCGACCTCCGCCCCGAACAGGGCCTCGATCTCGGCGAGCGTGGCGACGGTGTCTTCCACCGTATCGTGGAGAAGGCCGGTGACGATCGAAGCGCAGTCGAGCTTGAGCTCCGAAAGGATGCCGGCGACCTCGACCGGGTGCGAGAAATAGGGATCTCCGGAGGCGCGTGTCTGGCTGCCGTGCGCCTTCATCGAGAACACGTAGGCGCGGTTCAGCGCTCCCTCGTCCGCAGACGGATCGTAGGCCTTGACCCTTTCGACAAGTTCATATTGCCGGATCATTGCGCCGGGCCATCGAGGTTCGCCGCGGTATCGGCATCTTCACGCGTACTGTTCCTGCGCGCCGCTGGACGGGCACCTCCGACGGAGCGGTCGGCGGCGGATACGCCGGTCAGATGTCTTCCGGCGGCCGGCCGCTCTCCTCGCTTTTCGCCTCGGCGTCCGAAATGTCCTGGAATGCGACCATCGCGGGGCCCGCATCCCCACCTTCCGACGGTGTGGCCGGTGTGGCGACGGTGTCGGGAAAACCCAGGCGCACGAAGTCGGCGAACGCGTCTTCCGTCCCGAGGAAGGCATCGCCCTCCTCCTCCGGTTCGTCGATATCGACGTATTTCTGCAGACCGCGGACCAGGGAGGTCTCGATTTCCTCGGTGTCGACGGTCTCCTCGGCGATCTCGCGCAGCGCCACCACCGGGTTCTTGTCATTGTCGCGATCGACGGTCATTTCGGCCCCGATCGACAGTTCGCGCGAACGCTGGGCCGCCACCATGACCAGTTGAAAGCGGTTGGGAATCTTCAGGATGCAGTCTTCTACGGTAACTCGCGCCATCGAGCTTCGCTCTCCGATTTCGTGTGTGACAGGGTATATAGGGGCGAATGACGCGATTATCAAGCAATATCAATAACATCGAGAGGACGCGGAGATGTCGGGGCCGAGCCGGATGCAGCGTTGTCCCGGCGGCAACGATGAAATCAGGTCCGGCAGCGTCCGGCCGCTCCGGGGGTGCCGCCATCCGGCGGCCAGGTCGGCCAGCGGCAGGACCACAAAGGCGCGCTCCTCGAGCCTCGGATGCGGCAGGACGAGTCCGCCGCCGGCCGGATCGGGCCCGCAGCAGAGCCCGCGATAGTCGATCAGATCGAGATCGATGATCCGCGCTTCGTTGCGCCGCGTCCGGGTCCGTCCGAGCCGGTCTTCGACGGCATGAAGCGCAGCCAGTAGATCCCATGGAGAAAGCGCGGTCTCGACCCGCACGACGCCGTTGATGAAATCGGGCTGACCGGACGGCGGCAACGGGGCGGAACGATACCACGGCGACCGCGCGGCGACCGAGACGGCGCGGCCGTGCAACGCGGACAGCGCCCGTTCGCAGCATTCCTGCGGCGAGCCTCCCGCGGCCATCGGCAGATTGGATCCGACGGCGACAAAGATTCCCTCGCCGCCGCCATCGCTGCCATGCAAATTTGCCGTATTTCCTGTCGCGGGCGGTATTCTATCCTGCTGCATGGCGTCAGTGGTCTCGAAACACGTTTTAAGAGAGTCGCCGACCGGATTTGCAAGCCATGATAACGGCGGCTAGACTGCAAAGACACCCGGCCCCGGCGGGGGCAGACTCGGAAAGGTTGGCACGAAACCCATGAAATTTCACCCGCAGGAACGCTTGGCCATGTTCATCGACGGCTCGAACCTCTACTCGACGGCTCGGGCCCTCGGCTTCGATATCGACTACAAGAACCTGCTGGAATTTTTTTCCGCCCAAGGGCGGCTGGTACGGGCCTTTTACTACACCGCCCTGCTCGACGATCAGGAATACTCGCCGATCCGCCCGCTTGTCGACTGGCTCGACTATAACGGCTACACGCTCGTCACCAAGCCGACGAAAGAATTCACGGACACGCTGGGACGCCGGAAAATCAAGGGGAACATGGACATCGAACTGGCCATCGACATGATGGAGATCGCCGAGAAGGTGGACCATGTCGTCCTGTTTTCCGGAGACGGCGATTTCCGCCGGCTCATCGAGGCGGTCCAGCGGCGGGCGGTGCGCGCCAGCGTGGTCAGCACGCTGCGATCCTCGCCGCCGATGGTGGCCGACGAGTTGCGCCGCCAGGCCGACGCGTTCATCGACCTGCACGACCTGATGCCGCACATCGCCCGCGCGCCGCGCCAGGTCGAAACCCGCGCCCCGGCACCGGCCCGGCCGCATTTCGATTCCGCCGATACGGCCTGATCGGGCGGCGCGACGATGGCCGGGATAACCGAGCCGCCGCGGGATTGCGGTCTCTGCCCCCGTCTGGCCGGGTTCCGGGACCGTCAGCGGGCCGCGGAACCGGACTGGCACAACGCGCCGGTCCCCTCTTTCGGGCCGCTCGATGCCCGGCTCCTCATCGTCGGCCTCGCGCCGGGGCTGCGCGGCGCCAACCGGACGGGACGGCCGTTTACCGGCGATTCCGCGGGCAATCTGCTTTACGCGACGCTCATCGACTGCGGTTTTGCTTCCGGACGCTACGACATGCGGGTCGACGACGGTCTGACCCTGATCGACTGCCGGGTGACCAACGCGGTGCGGTGCGTACCGCCGCAGAACCGGCCGCTGGGGGCGGAGACGAATACGTGCCGCTCCTTTCTCGAGAGCGAAATCGCCGCGATGCGCCATCTCTCCGTCGTGCTGGCGCTGGGCGGCCTTGCCCATAACTCGATCGTGCGCGCATTCGGCCGCCGGCCGGCCGAGTTCAAATTCGCCCACGGCGTCGCGCATGTGCTCGAGGACGGCGGACCGACCCTCATCGACAGCTATCACTGCTCGCGATACAACGTGAACACCGGCCGGTTGACCGAAGACATGTTCCGATACGCGTTCGCCGCCGTGCGGGAAGCGCTGAACCGGGGTTAGGGGCGGGGGCGCAGCCGGTTCAGCCGTAACGCTGTTCGGCCCAGGGATCGCCGTCGTTGTGGTAACCGCGGGCTTCCCAGAAGCCCGGCGCGTCGTCTCGCCGGAATTCGATCCGCTTCACCCATTTGGCGCTCTTCCAGAAATACCATTTCGGGATCACGACGCGGACCGGGCCGCCGTGCGCAGGCGCCAGCGGCGCCCCGTTCCACGAATGGGCGAGAAGCACATCCTCGTCGGCGAACCGGTCGATGCGCACGTTGGTCGTATAGCCGTCGTGGCTGTGGAAAACGCAAAAGCGCGCCTCTTCCTTGGGGCGGACGGCGTCGAGCAGACAGGCGACATGGACGCCGGTCCACACATTGTCGAACCGCGACCAGCCGGTGACGCAGTGGATGTCGCTGGTCAGGGTGACCTGGGGAAGAGCGGTGAAGCTCTCCCAGTCCCAGACCGCGGGCAGCGCAACCAGCCCGTCGATAGCGAGGCGCCATTCGGCGGGTTCGATCTCGGGCCGGACGCCAAGATCGAGAACCGGCCAGCTCGTCACCTCGCGCTGCCCGGGCGGCAGGCGGGCGGAGGACCTTGCACGGGACAGATCGGCATCCCCGGCGCCCGGTCGTCCGTCGTGCGCCCATTCCTGCTTGCGCCGCACCAGCTTCTCGCGATAGCCGGCGAGGCGGCTCGGATCGTCGGCCGTCATGCTATTCCTTGCCCCGCAGCAAGCGCGCCTGTTCGCGCTGCCAGTCGCGCTTCTTCTCGGTCTCCCGCTTGTCGTACTTGCGCTTGCCGTGAGCGAGGCCGAGTTCGAGCTTGGCGATCCCGCGGTCGTTGAAATAGAGCTTGAGCGGGACCATGGTCGCGCCGTCGCGCTGCACCGCGCCGAGCAGGCGGTCGATCTGGCGGCGCTGCAGCAGCAGTTTGCGCGGCCGCCCGGGATCGTGGCCCGCCCGGCCCGCCTGTTCGTACTCGGCGATATGCGCGTTGACGAGGAAGATCTCGCGTTCGACCGGCCGCGCGTAGGCTTCAGCGATATTGGCGCGCCCGGCGCGCAGCGATTTTACCTCGCTGCCGGTGAGTTGGATCCCGGCTTCGAGCGAGGACTCGATCGAGTAGCTGCGCCGCGCCTTGCGGTTCTCCGCGGCGATCCGGTTCGCACTCCGCGCCATGCCGTCAATTGAGGAGCCCGGCGGAGCGCATCGCGGCTTCGACCGTACGCTTGGAGCTTTCGGCGATTTCGCAAAGCGGCAAACGCGTGTCGGGCAGGCACTTCCCGAGCAGGCTCGCGCCGTACTTGACGGGGCCCGGGCTCGACTCGCAGAACAGGCCCGAATGGAGCGGCATCAGCCGCTCGTTGATGCGCTGCGCGGTGTCGGTCTCCTTCTCCCGCCAGGCGCGGTGCATATCCGACATTTCTTTCGGAGCCAGGTTGGCGGTCACCGAAATGCAGCCGTCCCCGCCCTGGGCGAGGAAGCCGAGCTGGGTCACATCCTCGCCTGAGAGCTGGCAGAAACCGGGGCCGGCGGCGAGGCGCTGCCGGGTTGCGCGCGATACGTCGGCGGTCGCGTCCTTCACCCCGACGATATTGGGCAGGGCGGCAAGCCGGGCCATGGTCTCGACCGTCATGTCGATGATGCAGCGCCCGGGTATGTTGTAGATGATGATCGGCAGATCGACCGCATCGTTGATTGCCTTGTAGTGGCGGTAGAGCCCTTCCTGGGTGGGCTTGTTGTAGTAGGGCGTGACCACCAGGGCCGCGTCGGCGCCGGCCTCCTTGGCATGGCGGGTAAGCTCGATCGCCTCTTCCGTCGAGTTCGAACCGGTGCCGGCGATAACCGGTACCCGATCCTTGGCGACGCCGAGGCAGATTTCCGTCACCCGCCGGTGTTCGTCATGGCTGAGCGTGGGCGACTCCCCGGTCGTCCCGCACGGCACGACGCCATCGGTGCCTTCCTCGATCTGCCAGTCGATGAAGGCCGCATATGCCTTCTCGTCGACGGCGCCGTCCCGGAACGGGGTGATCAACGCACAGATGGAGCCGTTGAACATCGTGACCTCCGGCAAGGGGTGCACCGCCGCACCAGCGCGGCCCGCACCCGGACAAACTACTCCCGGCCCATGTGCCGGGCAAGCGGCGGCCCCGGTTCAGGACCTACGGGATGCGGCGAGGCCGTTGGCTGCTGTCACGGCCGGGCACGGAATCTTCTCCCGGCTGTCTGTTTCGCACCGACAAACCTAGGGTCCGCCCACCCCTCTCTCATATCCGTTCGAATCCCGTCAGAACCCGATCGTTTGTGGACACGACGCCCGCCAGTGGCCACAAACGGGCGGTGCAGCCCGAACTCAGCATCGTCATCCCTGCACTGAACGCAGCCTCGACGCTGGCGCGGACGCTTGACGCCCTAGGCGGGCCCGTAGCGGGGCGCGCAAGCGAAATTCTCGTCGTCGACGGCGGCTCGTCGGACGGCACCGCCCGGATCGCCGGCATGCGCGGCGCACGGGTTGTCAAAACCGCCCCTGGGCGGGGGGTGCAACTCGCCGAGGGGGCACGGCGGGCGCGGGGGAGCTGGCTGCTCTTCCTCCACGCCGACACTGTTCCGGAGGAGGGCTGGGCGGCTGCGGTCGCCGCCCATTGCGGCGATCCGGACAACGAACGGCGTGCGGCCGTGTTCCGTTTCGCACTCGACGACCGCGCGCGCGCGGCGCGGCGGCTGGAGGCGATCGTCGCCTGGCGCACACGCGTCCTCGGCCTGCCCTACGGCGATCAGGGGCTGCTGATGTCACGCGCGTTCTACGATGCGCTCGGCGGGTTTCGTCCGCTGGTCCTCATGGAAGACGTCGACATCGTCCGGCGCATCGGCCGCCGGCGCATCGATACGCTGGACGTCGCGGCCGTGACTTCGGCGGAACGGTATCGGCGGAGCGGCTATCTGAGGCGCCCTGCCCGCAATCTCTTATGCCTCGGCCTCTACTTCCTCGGCGTGCCGCCCTCCGCCGTCGCGCGGCTCTACCGATGAGGAGGCGCCCCAGGCTCTACGTATTGGTCCGCGCACCGGCGCTCGGCGCTGTCAAGCGGCGCCTGGCCGCGGGGATCGGCCCGGTCGAGGCGCTCCGCTTCTACCGCACGGCGACGGAGGGGATCCTGCGGCGTATCGGGCGCGATACCCGCTGGGACACGATCCTTGCCGTGACGCCGGACCGTATGGATCGCAGTGCATCGCCGTGGCCTGCCGGACTTGCGCGGGTCGGGCAGGGCAGCGGCGACCTCGGCGCGCGGTTGGGGCGGCTGCTGGCGCGCGATCCGACGCAGCCGGTGGCAATCGTCGGCAGCGACATTCCGGAACTTGCGCCCCGCCACGTCATGCGGGCGTTTGCCGCACTGCGCGGCGCCGACGTCGTTTTCGGCCCGGCGGCGGACGGCGGGTACTGGCTGATCGGGCGGCGTCCTGGGCTGCCGATACGCGGTCCGCGCGGCCTGTTCGACGGCGTGCGCTGGTCGAGCCCCGAGGCGCTCGCCGACACCCGCGCGAACGTCCCCTCCGGAAAGCGGGTCGTGCTGCTCGACGTCCTCGAGGACGTGGACGAGGCGGAAGATTATGCGCGTTGGCGCCTCAGGCGGAACGCCCGGCGCGGTGTTCGTTGAGCCGCGGCATCAACTCGACGAAGTTGCAGGGTTTGTGGCGGATGTCGAGTTGGTGGACCAGGATCTCGTCCCATGCGTCGCGGCATGCGCCGGTCGATCCCGGCACGGCGAACAGGTAGGTGCCGCCGGCGACCCCCGCCGTTGCCCGCGACTGGATGGTGGAACTGCCGATTTTTCCGTAACTCACCATCCGGAACAGCTCGCCGAAACCCGCTATCTCCTTCTCGAACACGGCGTGGAACGCCTCCGGTGTCACGTCCCGCCCCGTGACCCCGGTGCCGCCGGTCGCGATCACCGCATCCACCCCCGGGTCGGCGACCCATTTCCTGAGTTGGGCTTCGATGGCTGCACGGTCGTCGCGCACGATGCGCTTGTCTGCCAGACGGTGGCCGGCTGTCTCCAGCCTTTCGACCAGCGTTGCACCGGATCTGTCGGTCTCCTCCGTCCGCGTGTCGGAGACCGTCATCACCGCGATGTTGATCGCCGCAAAAGGGATCGATTGGTCAATTCCGTGCATTTCTCGCCACCGCGCCGGACCTGCCGTCGAGAGCCGTGTAGACCGGCACCTCGTTGGCGGCAAGCCGGTCGAGCGTTGGAGCGTCCTGCCCGAGCCGGCTGCGATAGACCCAGAGGTTGGCAACCACCCGCTCCACGTAAATGCGGGTCTCGCGCGCCGGGATGGTCTCGATGAAGAGGAGCGGGTCCGACAACGTTTTCAAGCGCTTGGCACGACGACGCCACTTGGAGAGATTGCCCGGCCCGCCATTATAGGCGGCGGCCAGCATCAACACATTGCCCTTCACTGTCTGGTGGCCGTGCAGGTAGCGGATGTAGCGCTGCGAGATCCTCATATTGAGCCCCGGATCGTACAGCTTCAGGCGTGTGGACCCGGTGAACCGCGTGCCGGTCATGAAACCGGCGGTCGGCGGCATCAGTTGCATCAGCCCCATCGCGCCGGCATGGCTCTTGGCGCGCGGGTTGAACCGCGACTCCTGACGCATGAAGGCGTAGGCCAGCGCCCGGTCCACGGTAAATCCACCGTCGGGTTCCCATCGCGGGACGGGGTAGCGAGCTGCGGGCGGCGGCTGTGGACCGTCCCCTTCGTCGATCATCCTCGTTGTCCGGACCGCCAGCAACGCAAGCCCCTTGATCTCGGCGAGCGCTCCCAGAGCCTCTGCGAGATAGCGGTCCCGCACCGAGGCCAACACGACCAACTCTCTCTCCGCCCGGTCGTCCGCGCCGACCTGCAGCAGCGCCACCGCACGCCGGCCCGCATCGTGGGTCAGGACTGCGTCCACATGCCCCGGGGTGAGCTTCGGCACCTCCCAGTCGAAACCGGGGTCGCGCCCCAGAATGCGAGCGGCAAGCTGGCCGTAGAAGGTGTACCGGTACTCGGCAGCCTTGCCGAGCCAGAGGCCGTACCGGTCGGGCCGTCCTGCCTGCAGGTCGGCGCGGCCTGCCCAGAAGGCGGCGGCGGAAGCCAACCACGGCGACAGCGACGGCTTTTTCGCCATCGCTGCCAGATGGGTTGCGGCCTCCCTGTACGCGCCGGCCCGATACGCCGACAACCCGGCAATCCAGTAGGCAGTCGTCATATAGGGTCCGGCGCGTTTCGCCGACCGCGACGACAGCGTGTAAGCAATCTCCGGCGAGCCGCGGAAGAAATACGCCGCCGCGACATGGGATCGCGCAATGGCAAGCTCGGTGGGGTCGAGCAAACGCCGGGTCGACCGCCAGCCGAGCAGTTGGCGGGCCCGGGTCAACCGCCCGGCGCGCGCACTACGCCGGATGCCGCGGATTCGCTGGTTGACCTTTCTCTGCGTGGCGGCGCTGCGGCGGCGCGGGGATGTGTACCCGTATGTCGGCCCCGTCGACGAGAAGCCGCCTATCTGCTGTTCCGGCGTCACCGGCGGACGCGGGCTCCGGCTCGATTTCCCCTTGCGGCGCAACGCCAGGCGGTAGATGCGCTTTGCCTCCGGGTGGTCCGCGTAATGGCGCAGCCACCTTTCCAGTTCGTTGTAGCGCGAACGATATTTGGTCGGGTGAAGGTAGCGCTGGGCCAGCACGTGACCCATCAGGACCCGGTCGCGGAGTTTCTTGATCTCCTTGTCGGCGCTTCGCCAGTACCCCTTTTCCTGAAGATTGAAGATCCGGCGGTAGCGCACCGCGTCCTGGTCGTGAATGACCCTGAGGAGCAGGCGCGGATCCTGCTGGTCCGCCGTTGCATCGTCCGGGATGTCGCTCGCGAGCGGGCTCTCCGCATGGAGCGCAGAGGCGGTCGCGACGGCGCTTGCAAGCAGGAATGCGGCCAGGACAGGGCGGAGCGCCCCGCACTTCCCGCCCCGGGTGTCCCTCACGCCGTTTCCCCGTCCCCGGCGAGCTGTCTCCGGATAGCGATCAGGTCGGTCCATGCCTCCCGTTTCTGGGCCGGCTGGCGCAGCAGATAGGCCGGATGGAGGATCGCCCGCAGCGGGATCGAGACGTCCGAACCCGGAATCCTGCAACTGAACCAACGGCCGCGAAGCCGCATGATGCCTTCCCGTGTGTTGAGCAAAGCCTTTGCAGATACCCCGCCGACCGCGATCACTACCTTCGGTTCGACCAGCGCAATATGCCGCTCGATAAAGGGCAGGCAAAGCGCGATCTCCGAATCGGTCGGATTGCGGTTCCCGGGCGGCCGCCAGGGCAGGATGTTGGTGATATAGACCTCCGACCGTTCGAGATCGATCGCCGCCAGCATGCGGTCGAGCAGCCGGCCTGCGGGACCGACGAAGGGCACCCCCTGTCGATCTTCTTCTGCCCCCGGCGCCTCGCCGATGAACATCAGCGGTGCCTTCGCCGCGCCGTCGGCGAAGACGAAGTTGGTCGCGGTTTCCTTGAGGTCCTTGAGGGGGCCTTCGTCGAACGCTGCGAGGTCGGCCTTGAGGGATTCGAGGTCCGGTGCAGCGGACGCGGTATCCCGGGGGCCGGCCGGCGCTGCCGCGGCCTTCGGTGCAGGCGGCGCAAACCGGTCCACCGGCGCATCGGCAATCGCTTCGTCCGCGCCCGCCTCGGCTTGCCACGCGAGCAACGTCGTGATCGCCTCCCCAGCGGCCATTCGCGATCCTAACACACGGCTTGCCCCGGAAACAGCCGGGCGAGTGTGCTATACAACGGATGCAGGAGGGTGCGACGAGGCAGGCCGTGCAGCGGGAATCGATGACATTCGACGTCGTCGTGGTGGGTGCCGGTCCGTCCGGGCTCGCCGCCGCGATCCGCCTGAAACAACTGGCGGCAGAGCAGGAACGCGACGTCAGCGTGTGCGTGCTCGAGAAGGGCTCGGAGGTCGGGGCGCACATCCTGTCGGGCGCGGTGCTCGAACCGCGCGCGCTGCTCGAGCTCTTTCCCGATGCGGTGGAGCGCGGCGCACCGCTGCTGACGCCGGTCGAGGACGACCGGTTCATGCTGTTGACGAAACGCTTCGCGCTCCGGCTTCCGACACCGCCGCAGGCCCGCAATCGCGGCAATTTTATCATCAGCCTCGGCAATCTCTGCCGCTGGCTCGCGGCCGAGGCGGAGACCCTCGGGGTCGAAATCTACCCCGGCTTCGCCGCGGCCGAGGTGCTCTACGACGACAGCGGGCGGGTCAAGGGCGTCGCCACGGGCGACATGGGGCTCGACCGCGACGGCAACCCCGGCGCCAACCACCAGCCGGGTGTGGAACTGCACGCGAGCCAGACGGTGTTTGCCGAAGGGTGCCGCGGATCGCTCGGCAAGACGCTGATCGAGCGCTTCGACCTCGCGCGGGACAGCCAGCCGCAGACCTACGCCATCGGAATCAAGGAACTGTGGGAGGTCGAGCCCTCCAGACATCGTCCGGGCCGGGTGGTCCACACGTTCGGCTGGCCCCTTGCGTCCGATGTCTACGGCGGTTCGTTCCTCTATCACTTGGAGGACAACCAGGTCGCGGTGGGGTTCGTGATCGGCCTCGACTACACCAACCCGCACCTGTCGCCGTTCGAGGAATTCCAGCGCTTCAAGACCCACGCCGCGATTCGCCCGACCTTCGTCGGCGGGCGGCGCATCGCCTACGGTGCGCGCGCGATCAACGAGGGCGGCTTCCAGTCGATCCCGCGGCTCGCCTTTCCCGGCGGGGTGTTCGTCGGCTGCGAGGCCGGGTTCCTGAACGTGCCCAAGATCAAGGGCACGCATACCGCGATGAAGAGCGGCATGGTCGCGGCCGAGGCAATCTTCGAGGCGCTCCGCGGCAGCGATCCGGGCGCGCCGCTGGAGGCTTACCCCGAGGCCCTGCGGCGGAGCTGGGTCTGGCCGGAACTCCGGTCGGTGCGCAATATCCGCCCCGCCTTTCGCCGCGGGCTCTGGGCGGGTCTCGCCCACGCCGCCATCGACACTTACCTGCTGCGCGGCCGCGCGCCATGGACGTTCGGGCACCGCGCCGACCACCGTTCCCTCAGGCAAGCGTCCGACGCGCCCCGGATCGACTATCCGAAACCCGACGGGGAGGTGAGCTTCGACCGGCTCTCCTCGGTCTTCATCTCCGGAACCAACCACGAGGAGAACCAGCCCGTCCACCTGCGGCTGAAGGACGGGTCGCTGCCGATCGACGTCAACCTCGCGCTCTACGACGCGCCCGAACAGCGCTATTGCCCGGCCGGGGTCTACGAGATCGTTTCCGAAGGCGATTCGGCTCCCAGGCTCCAGATCAACGCGCAGAACTGCGTGCACTGCAAGACCTGCGACATCAAAGATCCGCTCCAAAACATTGACTGGGCAGTTCCCGAAGGCGGCGGCGGACCCAACTATCCGAACATGTAGCCGGCCGGCCGCCGCCATGACCGCTCGCCGCCGCACCCGAATGGACGCAGGTTTCGGACGCGCCGCCCGCGCCGCCGCGGTATTGGGGGCGATGCTCGGTCCGGTCCTGTGCGCGGCAGGTGCACAGCCGGCCGCGGCTGCTCTCGATCCCGCCGGTACGCTGGGCAGCTACCTCGCGGGCAACCACGCCTTCAAACAGCGCGACTTTCGAGCGGCGGCCCGTCATCTCGGCGAGGCGCTCGCGGTTCAGCCGAAGTCGCGCTCGCTGCTGCACCGCGTCCTGATCTCCAGGCTGGCGAGCGGCCAGATCGACGCGGCCCACATCGCTGCACGCCGCCTGCTCTCGATCGAGCCCGCAACCGAAGTCGTCAATCGGCCTGCCTGGACCCGCGCCCGGGCTGTTTCGACGCTCGCCAGCCTGTCCCTCGCGGCGGGCGATATCAGGCTGGGGAAGTTCGATTCGGCGAAGGCGCGGCTATCGACCGTTCCGCGAGTGGGCCTCCACGCGTCGGCTGTGGTGCTGATCGCCGGGTGGGCCGAGGCCGGGCTCGGCCGTTACGATGCGGCCGTCGCAGCCGTGGACGAACTGAAAGCGGCCGCCCACGAAACCGACGATGTCCGCACCTTCCACGCCGGGCTCATCCTCGATCTTGCCGACCGTCCGGCGGCGGCGGAAAAGCGCTATCTCGACGCGTTCGAGGAAGCATCTCAGCCGACGGCCAGGATGATCGAGGCGGCGGGCTCCCTCTATCGGCGAATCGGCAATGACGAAGAGGCCGATCGACGCTACAGCACGTTCCTGACCGAGCGGAATCCATCCCCGGCGATCGCGCGCGCGCGCGCCGATCTTCACGCAGGAAAACCAGCCGTCCGCATCGTCGGCAGTGCGGTGGAGGGTGCGGCGGAGGCGTTCTTCGGCCTTGCCGGCTGGGGGCTGAAACGGAGAGCGGTCGATCTCGCTCTTATATACGGCCGAATCGCGCTGTACCTGCGGCCCGATTTCCCGGCCGCGCAGGTCCTCGTCGGACGCATTCTCGACTCGATCGACCGCACAGCCGACGCGGTGGAGGTCTACGGCCAGGTCGACAGAGCCTCGCCGCTTTCCTGGCCGGCGCGGCTGCGGCGGGCGACCGGGTTTGCCAGACTTGGCCGGGACGAGGAAGCGTTCAAGAGCCTGCGCCGGATTTCGGCGGAACGCCCGACCCGCAGCGACGCTCTGGCGATGCTCGGCGACATTCTTCGCGGCAGAAAGCGGTTCGCAGAGGCCGTCGAGGCTTATGACGCGGCAATTGCTCGGATCGGCACGATCGAGACGTGGCGCTGGCAACTGCTTTTCTCGCGTGGAATCGCGCTCGAACGTTCCGGAAACTGGCCGCGCGCGGAGAAGGATCTTCTGGCGGCTCTCGAACGCTCACCCGACCAGCCCTATCTCCTCAACTATCTCGGCTATTCGTGGGTGGATCAGGGGATCAACCTCGGCGAGGCGCGCAAGATGATTGAACGCGCGGTGGCGCTGCAGCCGCGCAGCGGCGCCATTGTCGACAGCCTCGGCTGGGCGCTTTACCGGCTCGGCGACTATCGAACCGCCGTGGTGCATCTCGAACGGGCGGCGGCGCTGGAACCGCTGGATCCCACGGTCAACGACCATCTGGGCGACGCTTACTGGCGCGTCGGGCGGCGCAACGAGGCGGTGTTCCAGTGGCGCCGTGCACTCAACCTGGATCCCGAGCCCAATCAGGTGAAGCTCATCGAGGACAAGATCGCCGGGGGCCTCGGCGAAACCGGGGCCGGTGACGAAAGCCGCTGAACCGACGACGGAGCGCGCGCCGGGCGTCCGCATCGACGCGCCGGCGAAGATCAACCTTTTCCTCCATGTGACGGGCCGGCGCCGCGACGGCTACCACGAACTCTACAGCCTTGTCGCTTTCGCCGGCGCGCACGACCGCATCGAGGTCCGGCCGGCCGGGGCGTTGACGCTCGAGATCGACGGCCCGTTTGCGGGCGCGCTGGACGCCGGCGAGGACAATCTCGTCGTCCGGGCGGCGCGGCTGCTGGCGGCGGACGCAGGCGTCGCTGCCGGCGCCGGCATCCGGTTGCACAAAGCGCTTCCCGTCGCTGCCGGGATCGGCGGCGGTTCGGCCGATGCGGCAGCGGCGCTCAGGGCCTTGTGCGCGCTGTGGGGTCTGACGGTTGCGGAGAACAGGCTGGCGGCGCTCGGGTTCGATCTGGGTGCCGACGTTCCGGTTTGCCTCGCCGCGCGGCCGAGCATCATGCGCGGCGTCGGCGAACGGATCGCGCCGGCACCGGATCTCCCCGCCGCGCCGTTGGTACTGGTCAACCCGAGGGTCCCGCTTGCGACCCCCCGCGTTTTCGCGGCCCGCTCCGGCCCGTTCTCGCCGCCCGCAACGTTCGATTCTGCGCCCGGAGACGCCACTGCCCTCGCCGCCGCTCTCGCGAACACGGGAAACGATCTTGCTCCGGGCGCCCGGCGCATATGCCCTGTGATCGATAAAGTGCTGGCCGCGCTCGAGGCGGCGCCGTCGTGTCTCATCGCCCGCCTTTCCGGCAGCGGACCGACCTGTTTCGGCCTGTTCCCGACCGCCGGGGCGGCGGTCCGCGCGGCGTCCGGGATCGCTGCAGCATGGCCGGGGTGGTGGGTGCGTGCGACGAGACTGCGCACTGCGCGGGACGGGCCGGCACCCCGCGATATTGCGGGTCCGGACGGTTGAACCTATCTTGCCCCGCTGTCGCTGGGGCGTAGCCAAGCGGTAAGGCAACGGGTTTTGATCCCGTGATCCCAGGTTCGATCCCTGGCGCCCCAGCCAGTTGCGCGTACCGGTCCGAGCGCGCCGGGAGGGAAGGCGAATGGCGGAACGCCTGGATGCGACCGGCCTCAAATGCCCTCTTCCGGTGCTGCGGGCGAGGAAGGCGATCAAGGCGCTCGACCCCGGGGAGGAGCTTCTGGTCCTTGCCACGGACGCCGCTGCGCCGGAGGATTTTCGTGCGTTCTGCGAAGCCGCCGGGCATGTGTTGATCGAGGCTGCGGAGGACGGGGAGGTCTGGCGCATCGCCGTCCGCAAGGGCGGTTGAACCGGCCTCGGAGCCAGCACGGCAGGAGGAGAAGTATCGATGAAATTCGGCTATTTCACGCTCAGCGACAATCACTATGTCGGCAACGAGCGGACCGCCAACGACTATATCCGCGACATTACGGCGGAGGCGATTCATGCCGAGGCCGTCGGCATGCACTCGGTCTGGATCGGCGAGCACCACTTCTCCACCCTGGGCGTGCTTTCGTGCCCCGATATCGTACTCGGATACGTCGCGGCCGCGACCGAGCGCATCCGCCTTGCGCCCGCGGTCAACGTCCTGCCGCTGCACCATCCGATACGGGTCGCCGAACAGTGGGCGACGCTCGATCTCTTGAGCGACGGGCGGGTCGATTTCGCGACCGGGCGCGGCTATGACAAGCGCGAATACGGCCCTCTCAAGGCGCCCTACGAGGACAACACCGCGGCCTTTGCCGAGGGGCTCGACGTCCTGCACCGCCTGTGGACGGAGACCGAGCCGGTGACCCATCGGGGCCGCTTCTACGACTTCGAGAACGTTTCCGTCACCCCGAAGCCGGTTCAGACGCCGCCGCCGATCTACGTCGCGTGTTTCTCCCGACCGTCGATCGAACTCGCCGGCAGGCTCGGCCACAATATCGTCGTGGCGCCGTTCGCCGCGGCGATGCAATTCGGCGGTCTTGCCGAAATGGCCGAGATCTACCGCGAAGCCTGCGCCAGCCACGGCAATCCGCCCGGGCGGATGATCTGCAGCTACTTTGCGCATTTCGCAGACACCCCCGCCGAGGATCTGGCGGCCAGAGCCAGCCAGGTCCGCTACTTTCAGGAGTGCTGCATCGCCGCCCTGCCGCAGGACGCCGCAACGGCGCCGCCGACCTACCGCTATTTCGTCGACATGGTGCAGAACCTGAAGGCAATGACCCCGGGCACCCTGACCGACAAGTCGATCCTGGTGGGCGGGGCGGCGGCGATGGCGGAGACGCTCGGCAAGGTCGAGGAAGCGGGCTTCGCCGAGGTGATCCTCTATTTCAACGTCGGCCTCAAGCCGCACGCGCGTGTCAAGGACGAGATGCAGCGCTTTATGGAGGAGGTCGCCCCGCAATTCGACGACGGGAGCGGCCGGATCGCGGCAGAGTGAGCGCGGATCAGAAAATTTCGGAAAAGAAGTCGCGCATCATCCGGTAGGATTGCCGGGTCAGCTTCT
The DNA here is from genome assembly GCA_965200535.1 of Alphaproteobacteria bacterium. Taxonomy (GTDB): domain Bacteria; phylum Pseudomonadota; class Alphaproteobacteria; order MPNO01; family MPNO01; genus MPNO01. The sequence goes on from CBDAUF010000001.1 coordinate 747,572, forward strand.
CGTCGTAACGCTGCAGATCGTTGAACATGCCCACGTCGCAGAACGAGTGGCTGGCGTGGCCGTACATCATCACCTGCCAGTCGGTGCCGGCTTCCGTCAGTTCCGCTTCCAGGTCGTCGATCTGAGAGCGCGGCGTCACCGGGTCAGCCGATCCGTGGAAGATCAGGACCCTCCCCCTGAAATCCGGTTTTGCGGACGGGTCCACCGGGTTCGGCAATGTGACGTGGAAGACCACCGTGCCCTGGTAGTAGGCGCCGGCGCGGGACTGTTCGAGGGCAAAGCCGCCGCCGATGCAGTAGCCGATGACGCCGCGCTTCCCGGCGTCGATCAGCCCGCGCCCCGCCGCTTCGGCGGTCATCGCGCGGTCCGCCGCGGCGCTGCAGCCGAGAATATGCGGCAGATCGGCACGCACCGCCCGAGAGACCTTCATCAGCTCGTCGAAATCCTTGTCCCGCGCACCGTATCCCGCTCCGAACATGTCGGCGATCATCACCACATAGTCCTTGCCGGCGACATCTTCGGCCATACCCGCCGCGTGGGGGCAGACGCCGAGCCAATCCGGCTGCATCAGGATGGCTGGACGCCTGTCAGCGATACTGTCGTCGTAGACCAGCAATCCCTCGAACGCGCGGCCGTCATAGGTGTAGGGAACCGGGATCTCGGCCATGGTCTCTCTCCGTCCCTTGCTGTTGCGCGGTCCAGCCCGCCCGACCCTAGCTGTCCCGGGTCGATTCGTGGAACAGGCTGTCGACCTCGACCGGTGCGTCGATAAGGCGCTGGTCGAGCGAGTAGCTGACGAAACGCTCGAGATTTCTGCGGTTGGCGGCAATACCGGACGGCCACGGATCGACGCCGAGCCCGGCGATCTGGTCCTCGAACTCGTTGCGCGCGAACGCCAGCGTCGACCAGCCGGGGTCCTCGTAGAACGTTCGCGCCTGCGCCTTGGCGTCTTCCCACAGCGCCATGATGCAGCGCGGCAGCCACGGGTGCTCGTCGGCCAGCGGCTTGCGGACCGCGATCAGGTGCATGATCGGGTAGTAGCCGTGCCGGCGGTAATACGCCATCGCCTCGGCGCGCCGGTCGGCGAACAGCGTCCGCACCCTGTCTCCGGCCTCGAGCACGGCGGGCGGCGGGTGGGGATGGATCATCGCATCCGCCTCTCCGTCGACCAGCATGCGGCCCACATCTTCGTCGAGGCCGATGCGCTCGACCTCGATACCCTTCCCGTCGCCGAGCGGCAGGACCTCGTCATCGGCAACGATCCAGCGCACCTTGTCCCAGGGGACGCCGTATTCGAACTTGAGATCGCCCAGCGCGAGCACCGACATGGTCGTCTGGAAGGTGCGCAGGATAATCCGCTTGCCGATCAGGTCCGTCGGCGCCTCGATGCCCGACCGCGCGTTGACGAAGATGTGGTTCTGCGAGAACAGGCGGCGCGGGAATACCGGGATCCCGACGAAGGGCGCCCCGCGGCTGGTGGCGATGACATGAGAGGAGAGCGACGTCTCGGCGATGTCGAACTCGCCCTCCTCGAGGAATCGGCGGTGGCGGTCGACCCCGTCGCGCCGGGGCGGCGCCATGCCGACCTCGAGCGGCTTGAGCACCAGCCCCTCCGGCGGTTCGACGAGCCCCATGAAGAAAGGCACGTGGCGGTCGTACCGTTCGAGCGCGATCGAAAGCTCAAGCGCAGACATCGCCGGATCTCCCCGGAATTTCGCCATTATGCCGGGCGGCGGGCGCGAAATGTCAATCGGCTGCCGGCCGCCCGGCCGTCGCGCGGACCGGCCGGCGGGCAGCGAATACCATGCCGATGGTGAGGACCGTGAACCCGGCGGCGATCCAGAACACCGCGTCGGCGCGGCCCAGGTCCATCATCCAGCCGTAGAGCATCGGCACGGTCCCGAGCCCGACATTGAAGCCGGTGGTGACGAAGCCGAACACCGTGCCGATGGCGCCGGCCGGCGTGAGCCGCTTCAGAAGCACGTCGCGGCTCGGGTTCACCACGCCGCGGAAGACCCCGGCGAGGCCGAAGGCGACGGCGATGAGCCAGAATGCCAGGGCGCCGGTCGCCACCGCCACCAGCGCGAGGGCCGCCGCCGTGTAGCAGATGCCAAGCACCGCGTCGGCGCGCGATGTCCGGTCCGCGATGTACCCCCCGGCGGCGACACCGAGCCCGGTGAGCAGGTAGAACGCGGTCAGCAGCCCGCCCGCCAGTCCCGCATCGATGCCGTAGATGTCGATGAAGGCGACCACCGAGAAGCCGCTGATCCCCGCGCCCGCCGCCGCCGACAGCGCGTAGAACCCGAAGAAGGAAAGGATCGTCCGGTCGAACAGAACCGTCCAGTCCATGCTGCCGCGCTTTTTCCTGCCCGATCCGCTGTCGCGGACCGAGGACGAGAATGCCGGCAGCAGGCAGGCGAGGAAGAGGCCGGCGGCGCCCGCCGCGATCAGCGCAGTCCGCCAGTCCCAAACGCTGGCGAGAAAGAGGACGAAGACCGGGGCCGCGGCGAAGCCGAGGGAGCCCGCGAGCGAATGGATGCTGAACGCACGGCCCAGCCGGCGGTCGTCCACCGACGACGACAGGAGTGCAAAATCGGCCGGATGAAAGACCGCATTGCCGGTTCCGGCGACGATCATCGCCGCCATCAGCGCCCAGTAGGAATCGGCGAACCCGGCGGCGGCGATCGCTCCCGCATTGACCGCGAGGCCGGCGATCAGTACGCCGCGCGCGCCGATCCGGTCGACCAGCAACCCGACCGGGGTCTGCAGGACGGCGGTGGCGATGTTGTACGCGGCGACGGCGGAACCGAGGGCGACGAAGCTGATCCCGAGATCGTCATGGATCGCCAGGAACAGGGGCGGTAGGGCGAGCTGATAGAAGTGGCTCAGGAAATGGGCCGCGCCGATCAGGCCGATCGCCTCGACTTCCCGGCGAAGCCCGGCCGCCTCTCCGGCTGCCGCCCCGGCCATCGCCCGGCCGCGCCGCCGGTGCGCCGCCCCTTCTAGAGGCCCGCGCCCCGGTGACGCACCCGCCGCCTGCGCAGCGAGCGGACACCGAATGCAAGGGCGACAGCCACGAGTGCCACCGCCACGGCGCCGGCCGCGATACCGACGCCGATATCCTCGAGACTGCCATGATGGGCGAGCGCCGCGCCGGGCGCGGCGGCGACGGCGAACAGGGCGGATGCGGCGCCCGCCAGGGCGCGGGAAACCGGTTTCCTCATTCTTGACCTCTCATCGACACTGTCTGAAACAATTGGAACGTCAGGCCTCGACATGCGATCCGGCGGACGCCCGGGCGCTCGCATCCGGCGTCGAGAACAGGAGCGACTTGATGATCAGCGGCACGACCTCGGTCGGGTGGATCATCTCGCCGATATCGACATAGTCGAGATCCTTGAGCTGCACCCCGTCCACCGAGACGATGTCGGCGCCGATGTCGAACTCGTCCGCCAGGATGTGGCCGAGGGTGCGGCCGGTGTCGCCTTCCATCATCAGGACGACGGGCCGCCGCTCGGCGATGACGCCGCCGAGCCCGGCGCGCAGCCCGGCGGCGAGCGCGTGGAGCCGCCGGTGCAGTGGCAGCCCCTGCCACCGGAACGCGAGGGCCACATTCGTCTCCGACGGATCGATGTCGTTGCGCAAGAACGCCGCCCCGATCTCGGTCTCGATCGCCGCCGGATCGATGTCGCCCGACAGGTCGGACCGGATGCGGACCACCGGAACGTTGCGAAGCGGCAGCGCGGCCTCGTCGGAAACCATGATGGTGTTGCCCGAGACCTGGACCGAGAACTGCGACGCGCCGACCACCGTCGCCCGGATGCCCTGGCCCGGATCGTAGACCGGGTAGGGTATACGCCCCTCGGTCAGCGCGTGGTGGAGATGATGGGCGAGCGCCTTGCCGAGGTCGCCGTGCAGCGCGTCCTCGCGCGTGTAGACATATTCCGACACGCCGCCCGAGAACGAGATCACGTCGGGCCGGGGCGTATTGTCGAGCGGCGGCGTTACCATGAGATCGCGGGCCAGCGCGTCGGGCTCTTCCTGGCGGATGAAGCGTGCGAGCACGTCCACCATGCGCCGCGCCAGCGCGCGCCGGTCGGGCGCCGCCAGCCTTCCGCCCGGTGCAAGCGCAACACCGATGTCCCGGGCAATGCGGTGTGCAGGCCCCTCGATTCTCACCAGCGCATCCGCATCGTCCCAGGCGAGCAGCCGTCCGCCGACGGCGACCGCCGCCGTCGAGACGATCTCGCCCTCCTTGCACAGGGCGAACTTGGTGGTGCCGCCGCCGATATCGACGTTGAGAAACACCTTGCTCTCGTCCCGCGACAGCCTGACCGCCCCCGAACCGTGCGCCGCCATCACCGATTCGAGGTTATGGCCGGCCGACGCGCAGACGAATTTCCCCGTTTCCTCGGCGAACAGGTCGGCGATCGCACGCGCGTTAACCCGTTTGAGCGCCTCCCCGGTGAGGATCACCGCCCCGCTGTCGATATCGTCCGGGGCGAGCCCGGCCTCGCGGAACGCACCCTCGAAGAACCGCTTCAGCGCGTCGGCATCGATCGTGTAGTCCGGCCGATACGGGGTGAGCAGGATCGGCGACCGCCACAGCACGTCGCGCTCGACCACGACAAAGCGGCTCGACAGCGCCTCCGACAGGCGCTGCAGGTGGACGCGGGCGAACATCAGATGGGAGGTCGAGGATCCGACATCGACGCCCACCGTGGTCAGTTCGACATTGTCGGCCTTCCAGATGGTATCCCTGATGAACGCGGCCTCACGCTCCGAGGCCGGATGGAAATGGGCGTAGTCGAGTTCGTGCATCGGCTACTGGGCCGCGAGGTAGGGGGCCTCGTCGATCAGCCCGCCCATCTTCGAGACCACGCCGTTGCGCGCCAGCGCCTCGAGAAACATCCGGTGGACTCTCGGATCCTGATCCCGGTATTCGATCTGGTCGCCGCCCTTCTTCACGTCGACATCGCCGCCCGCGAAAAGACGGCGCTTCGATTCGGTCAGCGGGTAGCGAAGCGAGCCATAGGCCACCGGGAAGTAGCGCGCAGGCTGCGCGGATGCGTTGAAGTGCTGGTGGAACATCAGGTCGGCGGGTGCGAACACCACTCCGTGCTTCCACGGATAGTGCATCATCTCTTCATCGCCCTCGAACCAGCACAGCGAATACCCCTCGCCCGAAACCCAGTAGACGTGGAAGTCCGGCCCGTGGCGGTGCGCCTTCTTGTAGGTGCCCACGGGCATTTCCGAGCAATGGGCATGCATCGTGCCCTCGGCGAGGATGAACATGATGTTGGAGCTGCCCTCGCCGCGCTCCGGCCATTCGCGGAGTTCGAACTTGCTCACGTCGGGGACGAAATTGGTCTCCCACATATGCTTGCCGGGGCGTTTGGCGACGAAATCCCCCTCCCCCGAAAAATGGCTTTCCCTGCCCTCGCGCTCGGGGAAACGGAAGTCGTTATTGAAGATGAAATCCTCGTTGTGGAAGCAGTTCATCATCAGCGGGGCCGAGGTCGAGGAGGCCAGCTTGGCCGATTCCGTGCCCGAACCGTTGAAGTGCCGGTACTTGCTGTTGAGCGGCAGGGCGAAGACGCTCTTGGGGCCCCACTCGAAGCTGTGGGTGCGCCCGTCCGCGGTCTCGATGGTCGTCGACCCGCGCCCCGACAGCACGTAGACCACTTCCTCGAACAGGTGCTGCTGCGGTTCCGTCGCCTGTCCGGGCCGGAGCTCGAGGAGGAACACCGACATGAAGTCGCCGCGGCCCTTGAGGTGCACGAAGGCGGCGTTGCAGCCGTAGCGCGGCCACGGCGCGGTCGCCACGTCGAACAGGTCTATGCAGAACTCCTCGACCATGGGCGGCCCCTCGCGTTCGCACCACAGGAGATAGGTATCCTCCAGGAAGCCTTCGCCGACGATGTCCTTGTCGTTCTGGTAGATCGCCATTGCGGTCGTCTCTCCTCTCGTTTTCCCTGCCTTGCGCCTTCTGCCGCCCCGGGGCGCCGCCCGTTGCCTCCAGGGCACCCTAGCGCGGTCGCTGGCTAACGAAAAACAACTTATCTCGCTATGTCGCAGAGCGTTTTCCTTTGGCTTCCCGGCGGCCTGGCCGATCGCCGGAACGATCGGCCCGGCACCCCGACTCCGCCGCCTGCCGCGGCGCAGCGCGGCGGCGGTGCGCTATAGTACGGCCCGATGCCTCTCTCTCCGCTCAAACGCTGCGCATATCTTGCGCTCGGCTGGCTCTGCGTCGGACTGGGTGCGATCGGCATCGTCGTTCCCGGCATGCCGACGGTGGTGTTCCTGCTGGTCGCCGTTTGGGCGTTCTCGAAGAGTTCCGAACGCTTTCACCGATGGCTCCTCGCCCATCCGCATTTCGGTCCGCCGGTCCTCGACTGGCAGCGCCACGGGGTGATCCGGCGGCGCGCCAAAGTCTCGGCGCTCGCATTGATGACCCTCGCCGTGATCGTGCTGGTCGCCTTCGCCGGCCTGCACCCGGGCCTGACCGCTCTGATCGTCGCGGTCATCTGCGGCGCGGCAGCATTCGTCGCGACCCGGCCCGAAACCCCTCGGACCTGACCCCCTCCGCCCGCCGATATGCTCCGGCCTTGACCGGCTCCCTCCATGACCCCGTTTGCGCAGAGGGGCGCAGCGGCGCAGCCCGCGTGCGCCTTGTCACGGGGCGCGGCCGCCGGCACACTTCCTGCCGGTTCGCGCTGCGGAGAGATGCGATGGTGAAGGGCACGAGCTGGATACGCGAGCAGGGGATGCAGGACGCACTCTTGTGCGCTGCGCTGCGCGACCGCGGCATGGACGATGTTCCGCTGTGGCAGCGGCCGTTTCCGGAGCGCGACGCGGCGATGAAGCACTGGAACGACCTGGTGCCGCTGCGCGACGGCCCGCTGGCGCCCGAGCGTGTCGAGGTCGCCGACGAGACGGCGATGAGCGAGGAGATCAAGGCGCGCGCCCGGGCGCTCGGCGCTGCCGATGTCGGTATGACGGCGCTCAGGCCCGAGTTCGTCGAACTCGGAGTCGAACTGCCGCACAGGAACATCATCGCCGTAATCTGTTACGAGGACTACCGCAAGTCGATCGAAGGCCCCGATGCGGTCGATCTGGAGGCGATGAGCACATACGCCAAATGCGCCGACATCGCCACCGAACTCGCCCGCCAGATCCGCGAGGAGTTCGGCTACCCCGCGATCGCGCACCACAACGGGTCGTTCCAGATCCAGGCGATCCCGGTGTTCCATGAGGTCGGGTTCGGCGAACTCGGCCGGCACGGCAGCCTGATCCACCCCGAACTCGGCGCCAATTTCCGCCCCGGCTTCGTGACCACCGATCTGCCGGTCGCCTACGACGAGCCCTGTGAATTCGGGGTGCAGGACTACTGCATGACCTGCAACCTATGCCGCAACAACTGTCCCGGCGACGCCATCCCGGACGACTACATCACCACCAACGGCATCAAGCGCTGGCTGACCGATATCGACAAGTGCTACCCGATCTCTCGGTTCCGCGAGGCCTATTGCCATATCTGCGTCGACGTTTGCCCCTACATCTACAAAGAGAACGGCGATCCGGAAAAACGCGGCATCTTTCGCCAGTACATGAAGATCCGGAAGGAGGAGGGCTATAAGACTCCCAAGGGCGAGCGTTAGCGCGCATTCCTACCGCAACATTGAGAACGAGGGGCGGCCGACGCAGACCGCCCCGGTGCTGGCAGCACTGGCGGAGGCGGCGCTCGGGGTGCTCGCGCGGGACGGCGCGACGGCGGACCGAGGCGGCGGCCAACCGGTCTGGCGGTTCGACACCGAGACCGGCGGCGGCATGGCGTTCGAGATCCGCTGCAGCGGACCCGACCTGCCGGCCACGATCCCAGACGAGACGATTCTGGCGGCGAACATCCCGAAGGATCCGAAGTGGCGCGGCGCCTATCGGCTGACCGTGGCACCGCCGCTGCTCGCCTTGGATATCTGCTGGACCCCGGGCGAACCGCTCAGGATCATGACTTTCAGCCGGGGCGACTGGGAGGATGAACTGTTGGCGCTCGCCGCCCGGCGCGATTGACCGCTTTACAAGCCGCCGCTCTCTTGGTGAGTTAGCCGGACCATCTTGCACAAGGAGGACGAGCGATGACCAGATTCCGTTTCGCCGCGGCTGGCGCCGCGGCCCTGATATTGCCGTTTCTGGCGTCCGGCGGACCGGCAGACGCGGCAACGGTGACGCTGCGGATGCACACCTTCATCCCGCCGGTCGCCAACCCGTCGAAGACCTTCCTCATCCCGTGGGCGAAGAAGATCGGCGAGGCCTCCGGCGGCAAGCTCACCGTGCAGCCGTTCTGGGCGATGCAGCTCGGCGGCAAGGCGACCCAGCTGCTCGACCAGGCGCGCGACGGGGTCGTCGATATCGTCTGGGGGCTGCCCGGATTCACGCCGGGCCGGATGCCCCGGGTCGAGCCCTTCGAATTGCCGTTCGTGCACAAGGACGCGCTGTCCACGACCCTGGCCCTCCAGGACTTCCAGGAGAAGCATCTCCTCGACACCGATCTGAAAGACTACAAGCCGCTCCTGCTGCACGTGCACCAGGGCTTCCTGTTCCAGACCAAGAAGCCGATCCGCACCATGGCCGACCTCAAGGGGCTGAAGATTCGCGCCGCCTCGCGCGGCGGGGTGTGGCTGCTCGAGGCGCTCGGCGCGACCGGCATCGGGCTGCCGCTGCCGCGGATTCCGCCCGCTCTGTCGAAGGGCGTCATCGACGGCGTGACGCTGCCCTACGAGATCGCGCCCGCGGTCAAGACCCCCGATCTTGTGAGCCACTTCTCGAAGCTGTCCGGCTCCCAGCCGCGCCTCGGCACCAATGTCTTCACCTTCCTGATGAACAAGGCGAGCTACAACAAGCTGTCGCGTGAACTCAAGAAGGTGATCGACGACAATTCCGGGCGCAACATAGCGCGAGCGGCGGGGCAGAACTGGGTCGATATCGAGGAGCCCGGCCTCAAGGTCGTGCAGTCGCGCAAGAAGAACAAGTTCTACACCATCGCTCCGGACGAGGTCGCGAGGATGAAGGAGGCGGCCAAGCCGGTCTTCGAGAGGTGGTTCGGCGAGATGAAGAAGGTCGGCGTGGACGGTCCGGCGCTTCTCGCGGACGCGCGCGCGCTGATCGATAAGTACTCGAAGAAGTAGGAACCGCCGCTTCCGACAATGGGGGAGGTCGTCAACGGCCCCGGCCGGCCCGCCGATCCGGTGGGCCGGCTTCTCTTTGGGATCGCCCGGATCCTGGCGATCTTCGGCGGGGTGATCCTCTCCGGCATGGCCCTGTTGACGACGGTGAGCATCGCCGGCCGGGCCGCCTTCTCCGAACCGGTGCGCGGCGATTTCGAGATCGTGGCGATCGGCACCGGTATTGCGGTGTTCGCCTTCCTGCCGTGGTGCCAGCTTACCCGCGGCAACGTTATCGTCGATTTTTTCATGGACAGGGCGCCCGTGCGCAGCAAGGCGTTGTGCGATGCGGTCGGCGGTATCCTCTACGTGCTGCTGGGCGCGCTTCTCACCTGGCGCATGGCCTATGGCGGCATCGACATGTACCGCTACAAGGAACTGACTCTGACCATCAACTTTCCCCGCTGGACCACGTTCCCGCTCTCCGTTTTGTTGATGAGCTTCCTGATTGCGGTGACGGTCTACACGGTCCACCGCAGTTTCCGGGAGGCTCGCGCGGGGCGTTTCCTCGACGGCGGCGGCGCACCCTGAGACGATGAGCGGCCTCGTCATCGGCGGGATCGGGTTCGCGGCGCTGCTGGCGCTGCTCGCCGTCCGGATTCCGATCGGCGTCGCGATGCTGACCGTCGGCGTCGTCGGCTACGTGTCGATCGCCGGCGTCTCGCCCCTCCTCAGCTATCTCAAGACCGAAACCTACTGGCGGTTCACCAACGACGATCTGTCGGTCGTTCCGCTGTTCCTGCTGATGGGGCAGTTCGCGGCCAAGGCGGGGATCAGCCAGTCGCTGTTCCGCGCCGCCAACGCGTGGCTGGGCCATCGCCGCGGCGGGATCGCGATGGCGGCGGTCGGCGGCTGCGCCGGGTTCGCATCGATTTCCGGCTCTTCGCTCGCCACCGCGGCGATCATGGGGCAGGTCGCCCTGCCGGAGCTTCGCCGCTACAACTACGCCGGTTCGCTCGCCACCGGTGCGCTGGCCGCGGGCGGCACGCTGGGCATCCTGATCCCGCCGTCGATCGTGCTGATCATCTACGCGGTGATGGTGGAGGCCAATGTCGCCACCCTGTTCCAGGCCGCCTTCATCCCGGGCGTCCTGGCGGCGATCGGATACATCCTCGCCATTGCCATCATCGTCCGGATCGATCCCGAGGCCGGCCCGGCGGGCGCCAAGGCGGCGGCGGCCGAACAATGGGCGGCGCTGGTCGATATCTGGCCCGTGCTGGTGATCTTCCTGCTGGTGATGGGCGGGATCTATGTCGGCCTGTTCACGCCGACGGAAGCCGCCGCGGTCGGCGCCGTGGGCACGTTTCTCATCGCCGTCACCAAGGGGCGGATGCGGCTGGCAGGCACGGTGGACGCGCTGCTCGGCACCGCATCGACCACGGCGATGATCTTCCTGATCCTGCTGGGCGCGGCGGTGTTCAACGCTTTTCTCGGATTCTCGCAGCTTCCCATCTTCGCCGCCGACTATTTCCAGAACTCGGGCCTCGCGCCGCTGGTGGTGCTGCTCGGGATGCTCGTCCTCTATCTCGCGCTCGGCTTCGTCATGGATTCGCTGTCCATGATCCTGCTCACCGTGCCGATCTTCTGGCCGATCATCGCCGGGCTCGATTTCGGCCTCGGGCCAGAGGATCTGAAGCTCTGGTTCGGAATCATCACCCTGATCGTGGTCGAAGTCGGGCTGATCACCCCCCCGGTCGGCCTCAACGTTTTCGTCATCAACTCGATGGCGCGCGACGTACCGATGATCGAAACCTTCAAGGGCGTGATCCCGTTCCTGGCCTCGGACGCGCTCAGGGTGGTGCTGATCATCGTCTTCCCGGCGCTGACCCTGATCATGCCTGGCTTGCTGGCCGACTGACCCGATATCCGATAATCTGGAAGGCGCCGTTCGAGGAGGTTCCCGTGGGACAGACTGTCGCTTTCCGCCGGGTAGGCGCGAACCTTGGAGCAGAGGTCACCGGCGTCGATCTCGCCAGACCGCTCGACGACGAGGCCGAGCGGGCGATCCACGACGGGCTGGCGGAGCACGAGTTGCTGATCTTCCGCGATCAGGAGATCACTGCCGAACAGTTGATGGCCTTCGGCGAGTGTTTCGGCGAACTGTCGGTCCATCCCTTCGCGCCGCATGTCGAGGGGACGCCGGCGTTGATCCGTTTCGAGAACAACGCCGAGACGCCGCCCTTCGGGACCGATGTCTGGCATTCCGACGAGACGTTCCGCGCGGCGCCGCCGATGGCGACGGCCTTGTGCGCCAAGACGGTGCCCGAGGTCGGCGGGGATACGGTCGCCTATGACGGCGATTCGCTCGATGACGGCCGCCTATGCGGGGCTCAGCGAACGCGTCCGGACGTTCATCGACGGGCTCGAGGCGATCCACGACATCAAGCCGTTCAAGCAGTTATTCGAGGACACGCCGGACGACCGGAAATCGCTGCAACAGTTCGAGGATATCTACCCGCCGATGACCCACCCCGTGGTCCGCGTCCATCCGGTCACCGGCCGCAGGGTGCTGTTCGTCAATCCCCAGTTCACCATCCGGATCAAGGACATGGACGAGCGCGAGAGCGCCTCGCTCCTCGACACGCTGTTCCATCAGGCGCTGATCCCGGAACATCAGTACCGGCTCCACTGGCGGCCGCACACCCTCGCCATGTGGGACAACCGCTCGGTTCAGCACTACGCAGTCCACGATTACTGGCCGCAGGAGCGGATCATGGACCGGGTGACGATCAAGGGGAGCCGGCCGGTCGGTGTCGAGGCGGCCGCTCCGGAGACGGTGCAACGCCCGAAGAAGCTGGTCGCCGGCGCGGTCGCGCACGGCGCCCATCGGCCGCATCTGGTCGAGGACGATATTCGCCGCGGGGCGGCAGCGGCGGGCTGATCCGTCCCGGGCCGCCGCCCGGCCCTCTAGATCGCCCGGTAGCCGCCGTCGGCCATGACAATGCCGCCGGTCACGTAACCGGCAAGATCGGAGGCAAGGAAGACGGCCGGGCCGACGATGTCCTCCGGCTTGCCGGTTCGCCCGAGCGGGGTGTGGTCGACGAACAGCCGCACCAGTTCCGGGCTGCGCGCCCTCGTCTCGGCGTTCAGCGGCGTCTCGATGAGGCCGGGGCCGACGGCGTTGACGCGCACCCCGTCCTTTCCGAGTTCGGCGGCGAGCGCGCGGGTGAAACCGAGCACCCCGTGCTTCGACGTCGTGTAGGCGATGCTGTTCGGCGTCCGCACATGAAGGAACGACTGGATCGATCCGATATTGACCACCCGCCCCCGGTGCGCCCGGAGCTGGTCGAGGAAGGCGCGGGTGACGTTGAACATGCCGTCGAGATTGACGGCGATGATGTCGTCCCAGTCGCCGGCCACCGTCTCGGGGTCGGCGGTGACCGGGTTGCGGCGGTTGATGCCGGCGTTGTTGACGAGAATGGAGATTCCGCCGATGGCGCTGTCGATCTCGTCTGCAACCCCTCGGCACCGGCTGCGGTCGCGCACATCGAGGGCGGCGGCATGCGCTTTCCCTCCGGCGGCGGCGATTTCGTCGCGCACCGTCTCCGCCGCCCCGACATCGATGTCGAGCACCACCACCTCCGCGCCGTGGCCGGCGTAGCCGAGCGCAATCGCGCGCCCGATGCCCGAACCGCCGCCGGTGACTGCGGCGCGGTGCCCGTCGAGCAGTTTCATTCGTGCTCCTCCCCCGATGCTCCCGAAAGCTGCCAGAAACCCTCGTGGACCCGCGCCGACTCGGCCTCGAGCAGCGGTCCCACGACCTCGACCGGCCGCTGGCCGGCGGCGAAGATCTCCCGGCACGGCAGGTCGAGGGTCAGGTTCTCCGGATGCGGGCCGATCAGGTCCTTGAGCGCCTTCTCGCTCATCCCGTGGACGATGCGCCCGACGCCTGCCCAATAAGCCGCGCCGGCGCACATCGCGCACGGCTCGGCGCTGGCGTACATGGTGCAGCGGGCGAGAAAATCGGCTCCGTAAGCGACCGATGCCCGCGTCATCAGGACGCGCTCGGCGTGGCCGGTGGCGTCGCCCTCGGCTCCGAATGCGTTCATCGCCTCCAGCAGGACCGCGCCGTCGGGCCCGACGAGTATCGCGGCGAACGGGTGGTTGCCCTCGCGCCGCGACCGGGCGGCAAGCGCGATTGTCCGGCGCAACAGGCGCTCGTGATCCAGTGCCGGAAGTTCCTGCGCCATCCTGGACACCCTCCCCGCGCTCAGGAGAGGACGTCGCGGGCGAGCCGCGCCGTCTCGGCGTCGAGGGGCCCGGGGTCCAGTTCGACGTCCCTGCCGAGCGCCTCGGTGACGATTTCGAGCATCGCGATCCGCGCGTGCTTCTTGTCCTCCGCCTCGATCACGTGCCAGGGCGAGGCTTCGGTCGAGGTCTTTTCCAGCATGTCCGCCGCCGCCGCCGCATAGTCGTCGAATTTGACATGGGCGCGCAGGTCGGCGGTCGAAATCTTCCAGAAACGGTGCGGGTCGCTGGCCCGCGCCAGCAGGCGTTTCTGCTGTTCCTCGCGGCTGATCTCGAGATAGATCTTGACCAGCCGCATACCGTCGGCCGCGAGCAACGATTCGAACGCGTTGATCTCGTCGTAGGCCTCGCGCCAGCGCTTCTCGGGGGCCAGATTGTCGATGCGCTCGACCAGGACGCGGCCGTACCACGACCGGTCGAAGATCGCGATCGCGCCGGCGCCCGGCAGCCGCTGCCAGAAGCGCCACAGGTAATGATATTGCAGCTCGTCCGGGCTCGGTGCGGCAATCGGCCAGACACGGTAAAAGCGCGGGTCGAGCTCGGCAGTCAGCCGGTGTATCGCGCCGCCCTTGCCGGCGGTGTCCGTCCCCTCGACCACGATCGCGGCGCTCAGCCCCTGGCGATGGTAGCTGAGCGCGATCAGGCGCATCAGGCGCTGCAGGGGCGCAAGGCGGGATTCGTAGGCCTTGCGGCCGATCCTGGGAGCGGTATCGTTCATCTCCGGTCCCGCCCGGCGGCGCCTGCGCGGTTCAAGACACCCTCTGCTCGGCCCGGTGGAGCCGGCGGATGATGCGCCGCATGCGAAGCAGGGGGTCGTCCGCCGGGATGGCGCCGCGCGGGTTGACATCGGCCCCGCGCATTGCGGGATCGAGATCGATCGCCCGCTGCTGTGCCTCGTAGACGGCAAGGTCCTCGGCGAGGACCCCTTTCATCTGCTCGGTGAACAGCGCTTCCCGGTTCGCCGGCACCATCGTCCGCGGCGCCGCGACCGCCCAGAACTGATGGGTGGACGTCTCGGTCTCCGGCGTCAGGGCGTGGTAGACGACAAAACCCCAGCGGCCCTGGCTCGACGGACGTTCGGCTTGCGGCACGCCCTCGCCGGCGACGGTGGAGCCGTTGCAGATGTCGATATAGGACGGCGGGATATAGGTGGAGACCTGCCACCGGTCGATCGGTGTGTCGTAACCGCCGTACTCGACGAAGGCGGGGGCGGGCGGGATTCCCTCCATCCAGCGGGTGACGCGCACGAAATCGTCCCCGGCCTCGGTGGCCAGGGCCGCCGCCTCCGCGACCGCGCGGTTCCCTGTGGTCGAGGAATGGACGTAGGACAGATGCGACAGGTCGAGCAGGTTGTCGAGCACCAGCCGATACCCTCCCCGCACCAGCGTCTTGCCCGACACGCAGTACCAGTCCGGGTCGGCAAGCCGTGCGTGGTAGGCCGGTGCGAGGTCCGGGTCGGCGTCTTCCGGATCGCCCATCCATACGAACACCCACCGGTCGCGCTCGATGACCGGATAGGATTTCACCCTGGCCCAGCCGGGAACGGTCTCCTGCCCCGGCACGTGGCTGCACAGCCCGCCGCGGCCGAATACCAGCCCGTGATAGCCGCATTCGATCTCGTCGCCGTCGAGCCGCCCTTCCGAAAGCGGCAGATTGCGGTGCGGGCAGCGGTTCTCGAGCGCGACCGGAGCGCCGTCCAGGCCGCGGAAAAGGACGACGTATTCGTTCAGCAGTACGCAAGCGAGAGGTGTCCGGCCAACGTCTTCCGACCAGGCCGCAACATACCAGTGGTTCCTGAGCAGCACCGGATCCGTCCTTTCGCACCGCCGCGCCGGTGTGACCCTATGGGACGCGCGCCGAAGGTGTCAACGATCGGCCCTGTCGCCTCCGACCGGTTCGACACGGCGGGAAAAAGGTTTAGTCTCTGGCCGGTAAAGACGCTGCCAAGGGGGATAAGGTCATGTCGCTGGTCGCGCTCGCAACCAAGGGAAACTACTTCCACGTCTACGATTTTCGCGTGAAGCCGGGTATGGGCGACACGTTTATCCGGAAATTCGACGAGTTCGACTATTCCGACGAAAACCCGATGCACAAGTCGCCGGCGCAGGTGAAGGACGGCGTGCTGTGCCGCGACACCGCGGATCCGGACCATTTCTACCTGATCGGCGAATGGTCGGATATCGAGGTCCACGCCAAGATCCGCGCACAACTCGCCGCCATGAACCTGGACTTCGTCAATTACATCGAGGACCTGGAAAAGGGGGCGTTCGTGCCGACCTACGCCGAGATCGTCTCCAGCACGCCGCAAAGCGTTCTCGACTCGGCGGCGGAATAGCGGAGCGGAGTCACGCGCACAACGGCACCGGGCCGGCCTGTTCAGACGGCCGCACTGCGGCTAGAGTTGCGCCAACGGGCCGGCGGGGTCCGCATTGCCGGCCGATAAAGGGGAGAACGGAAGCATGAAAATCGGCAACACCGGAGCGACGGCCCTCGCCGGCGCGGTACTGGCCCTGTCGGTCGCCGCGGCGGGTCCTGCCGCCGCGCAGAAAACCATCGCGCTGACCGCGGTCGACGGCTATCCGCCGCGCGCGCTCCAGGTCAGGACTTTCCTCAGCTACCTGATCCCCGAGGTCGACAAGCGGCTGGCCAAGTCCGGCGAGTACAAGATCAACTGGAACAAGGCCTTCGCCGGCCAGATCGTGAAGGTCCGGCACGTCATGACCGGCATGCAGAAGGGGCTCGGCGACATCGGCGTTGTCACCAGCGTCTTCCACCAGGACAAGGTGCCGATGCAGGCGGTGGCCTATGTCACGCCGTTCGTCACCGCCGACCCGGTTCTGCTCTCGCGCACCGTCGACGAACTCGCCGAAGCCTTCCCGGCGATGAAGGAGGCCTGGCTCAAATACAACCAGATTTTGCTGTCCAGCTTCTCGGTCATCGATACCTACCAGATGTTCTTCCGCAAACGGATCACCAAACTGGACGAGTTCGACGGGCTCAAGATCGCCGGCGCCGGGATCAATATGCGCTACCTGACCGGGACCGGCGCGACGCCGGTAATCGGCTCGATGGTGCACTATTACAACAAGTTCAAGACGGGCGCGATCGACGGTTCAATGCTGTGGACCGACGCGGCGGTCGCCTTCAAGCTGGTCGAGGGCGCCAAGTTCATGCTCAAGGCCGATATCGGCACCGCCAACTCCAAGGCGCTGACCATGAACGCCGACTCCTACAAGCGGCTCCCCGCCGCGGTGCGCGAAGTGATTCACGCGGTATCCGCCGACTACCGCGACCACACCGCGCAGCAGGCGATCAACGACGCCGACAAGGCCTACAGGAACTACAAGGCCAAGGGTGGCGAGATCATCCAGATGTCTCAGGCGGCGCGCGAGAACTGGGCGAAGAAGATGCCCAATATCGCCAAGGACTGGGCCTCCAAGCTCGACGCGCAAGGGCTTCCCGGCAGCAAGCTGCTGGCCGCCTACATGGACAAGATGCGCGCAGCGAAACAGCCTATCATCCGGGACTGGGACAAGGAGTAGCGGCGATTGGCCGATAGCGTGCCGGGCCCGGGGGGAGACAGACCCCGGAGCCCGGCGCTCCGCGCCTTCGCGTCGGTCGTGGGCGGCATGAACGCCGCCGGGTCGTGCTGGATCGTGGTGCTGATGCTGCTGATCAACGCCGAGGCGATCAGCCGGTCCGCGTTCAACGCGCCGATTATCGGCGTCATCGAGATGATCGAGATATCGATCATCGGCATCGTCTTCATGCAGCTCGCCGATTCCCTGCGCCAGGGCGTGCTGACCCGTTCGGACGGCCTGTTCAACCAGGTCATGCGCCGCAGCCCGGCGACGGGTCACGGCATGGGCATGATGACCTGCACCCTTGGCGTGTGCTTCATGGCGCTCATCATCTGGGGCAGCGTTCCGTTTTTCTTCGAGGCGTGGGAGAACGATTACTATATCGGCGTCGACGGCATGTTCACGGCGCCGGTGTGGCCGGTCGCCCTGATCATCGTGATCGC
Organism: Alphaproteobacteria bacterium; assembly: GCA_965200535.1. Lineage (GTDB taxonomy): Bacteria > Pseudomonadota > Alphaproteobacteria > MPNO01 > MPNO01 > MPNO01. Next base: position 765,065 of record CBDAUF010000001.1, read on the forward strand.
CGTCGTCGTCACCATGATGCAGTTCGTGATCATGCTGTCCGACCATTACCGCTCCCTCGTTGGGCGGGAGCGGGGCTGAGCGATGGTCGGCGTCGAGGTCGGGATCGCGTCGGTCGTCGCCATCCTCGTCCTGATCTACGCCGGCATCCACGTCGCCGTGGCGCTCGGTCTCGTTTCCTTCATCGGGGTCTGGATCTACCGCGATTCCATCGACGTGGCGATCAACCTGCTGGCGGCGGCGACCCACGACACGATCGCGCACGCCGTCTTCGCCAACATTCCCCTGTTTGCGCTGATGGGGATCGTATCCAGCGAAATCGGCCTCGGGGCGGACGTCTACAAGGTTGCCGACCAGACATTCCGCCGGGTCCGCGGCGGCCTCGGGATGGCGACCGTTGCGGCGAACGCGCTCTTCGCCTCGATCACCGGCTCGTCGATTGCGTCGGCGTCAGTCTTCACCCGCATCGCCGTGCCGGAGATGCGCCGCTTCGGCTATACGCGGCAGTTCTCGGTCGGCGTCGTCGCCGGCTCCTCCGTGCTCGGCATGCTGATCCCGCCGTCGTCGATGCTGATCATCTACGCCATCGTCGCCGAACAGTCGGTCGGCCACATGTTCATCGCCGGCTTCATCCCGGGCGTCATCCTTGCGACCGCCTTCATCCTCGGCATCGTCGTGATGGCGCGAACGATTCCGAAGTTCATCAGCGAGCAAGAGCTCACCCCGGTCATGGAGCCCGACGAGATGCTCGGCGTCTGGGGCATCGTCCGGCTGCTTCTGCCGGTCGCCTTCCTGGTCGTGCTGGTCCTCGGCGGGATCTACACGGGCTGGTTCTCGCCCGAGGAAGCGGGCGCAGCCGGGTCCGCGGGAGCGCTCGCCATCGGCGTTCTCAAGCGGCGCCTGACATGGCGCGGGTTCTGGCGCGTGCTGGTCGAGACGGGGCAGATCACGGCGGCCATCCTGTTCCTGATCATCGCCGCGTCGATGTACAGCCGCATGCTCGGCGTCGCCGCCCTGCCCACCCAGTTCAGCGACTGGCTCACCAGCATGAACTTCGGCATGACCGGGCTGATGGTGATCTACGTCATCCTGATGGTGCTGCTGGGAACCATCATCGAGACCGCGTCGATCATCCTGATCGTGGTGCCCCTGTTCCTCAGTTCGGTCGAGGCGCTCGGCGGGAACATCGTCTGGTTCGGCATCGTCACCGTCATCGGCGCCGAGATCGGCCTCCTGACCCCGCCGCTCGGCATCTCCTGTTTCACCATCAAGAGCACGATCCAGGACCCCTCGATCAGCCTCTCGCACATCTTCACCGGGGCGTTCCCGTTCGCCTTCATCATGCTGCTGGTGCTGATCCTGATCATCGCCTTCCCGTCGCTCAGCCTCGTCCTGTTGTAGCGGCGGGCGGCGGGCGGGCCGCTCAGGCGAGCGGGTAGTTCCGTTCGTAGTGCAGGTAGATGCCGTCGAAATAGAACCAGCGCATCACCGCGCTTTCGCGCGCCCAGTGGATGGCTTCTTCCTGCATCGCCGGCGTCGTGCAGTGCCGTTCGAGCGCTGCGAAGCCGCGGTCGCCGTGTTCGATATCGACCTCGGCGTGGAGCCAGAAATGCTCGATTGCCGGCTCGGGATACCCGTAGATCTCCCGCAGCGCCGGCAGGACCTTGGAGTAGAGCATCGGCGACTGCGACTCGGTGCCGATCCGGATGGCGGCGACCGCGCAGTGCCAGGGCTGCTCCTTCGCCACCCATTTCAGCCAGGCGACCCAGGACCGGGTCGTGGGCAAGCCGCGCCCCGACCTGACCGCGTCGAGATCGGCTCCGTTTTCCTCGGCGAAGCGCAGCACGATGTCGAGGTGCGAATGCTCGGGGTCGGTCTCCTCGTGGAAATTCTCGAGCTCCAGAGCGACCACGTCGGGCGGCGCCTTGGCGCAGATGTTGAACGAGGCCTCCTGGACCATGTTGGAGATCCAGTGCCAGTGCTCCACCGCCCAGCCCATGCAGGCGCGGCGGCCGAGTTCGCCCTTGGCCCATTTCTCGGTCATCGGATGGTTGGCGCAGTGGCGTTCCAGGACGGCCACCTCGAGCGCCTTCCTGAAGGGTGATTTGTCGGCCATCGTCGTTGCTCCCTAATCGTCGATTACCGCGATCCCCTGGATCTCGACCATCATCTCGGGCTGCGCGAAACCGGCGCAGGTGATCAGCGCGCTCGCCGGGAACCCGTCCGGGAAATACTCCTTGCGGATCTCCGTGAACTCGGTGCCGTAGCGCGAATCGACGATGAAGACGGTCATCGTCACCATATCCTGCAGCCGCGCCCCGGCGCGTTCGAGCGTTGCCGCGAGCAGACGGAAGGATTCGCGCGTCTGGGCGGCGAAGTCTCCGGCCAGCGAGTTGCCGTCTCCGTCGACCGGCGCACCGTGGCCGGCCGCCCACACCACGCGCCCGCCCCTGGTGACGACGGCCGGCGAGAACGCGCGGTTCTCCTGCCACGTCCCCTTGTGATAGCTGCGCTCCATCGCCCTGCCCTCCTATTCGGCCGCCGCAGCGGACTAGATCCGCTGCATGTGCGCCCAGATGTCATCGTACATCAGGTGCATCACGTCGACCGTCGTCTGCACCGTGTCGATGACGAGTTCGAGATCGGCCCGGGTGGTCGCGAACTGGTCGAGCAGCTTCCTGCCGACCCCCGAATGCTCCTCGTCGGCGCTGTCGTGGACGCGCCAATAGGCGACGCCCTTGTCGTCGATCCCGAAACGGCTCTGGAGGCGCTCGGCAATGCGGCCGTAGGTGCCGGGGATCGGCGCCTCGCCGCCCAGCATGTGCGACGCCACCCCCTCGAGGAACGATTTGCCGCAGATATGGGAGAAATAGGCGAAGAACGCGGTGGTGCCGGCGCAATACTTGGTCGCGTACATCTCCTCCCTGGAGATGCCGATGGCGGCGGCATAGTCGAGATAGAGCCTGTGGTGCGAGACGCCGCCGGCGTGCAGCCGCCCCGTCGCCTCCTCGTAGGTCACCTCCGCGATCTCCTCCCGCCACGCCGGATCCGGGCAGATGACATAGAGGCGGCCGTGGTAGTTGTGGTTGTGCAACGGCAGGATCCCGTGCTGCTTGCAGAAATAGCGGATCTGTTCGAGCGAGTGGCTGTCGTCCAGCATGCCCGCCCACAGCGGGTGGCCGTAGATCGGCTTCGCCCTGTGAATCCGGTCGATTTCCTCCAGGACCTTGTCCGCCGTCAGCGCCATCCCATTTCTCCCTCGTCCTGCCGCCCGCAAGATGATCCTTTACGGCGCGGCGCCTGTCCAGACGGCCCCTGCGGCGCGTTTCTGTCCGGCCGGAGATCTCGACCGGAGGCAAACGCGCCGCTAGTTTCGCGCGGCATCGTCGCGGGACGCGCTATCGGGGCAATTGCAGGATCATGAGACCGGAAAGCCTTTCCCGGCGCTCAGGCCGCCGGAGCGACCGCCGGGCCCGGAAGGCAATCCGCGCGCCCGGGCCGCAACGCGGGTGAGCGGCAGTTCCGCCCCGGCGCGCCAGGTCGGCGCGCGGAACATCCGTATCGGCATTCTCCTGATGCTGTCGGGGACCGCGCTGTTCGGCTGCGGCGAGAGTCTGGTCAAGCTGCTGGCGCGCGATTACGACACGGCGCAGATCGTGTGGGGCCGCTACGTCTTTCATGCGCTGGTGTTTCTCGCGATTTTCGCCCGCTCCGGCATCGCCGCCCAGATGCGGACCGCGCGGCCGGGGCTGCAGTTGGCTCGGTCGGCGATACTGCTGCTCGGAACCATCCTCTTCTTCACCGCGCTGCGCTACCTTTCGCTGGCCGATGCGGTGGCGATCAATTTCTTCGCACCCCTGCTGGTGACCGCGTTCTCCATCCCGATCCTCAAGGAACAGGTGGGACTCCGCCGCTGGATCGCGATCCTGGTCGGCTTCGCAGGCGTGATGGTGATTATCCGGCCCGGGCTCGGGGTCATGCACTGGGCGGCGCTCCTGCCGCTCGGGACCGCGGTGTGTTACGCCCTCTACCAGGTTCTCACCCGTATAGCCGGGCGGACCGACCATGCGCGGACCAGCCTGTTCTGGTCGGCGGCTGTGGGCACCGTCGTGATGTCGGCGATCGTACCCTTCCGCTGGACCGCACCCGACGCCGCCGGCTGGGCCATGATGGCGGCCACCGGATTCCTGTTCGGGCTCGGGCACTATCTGCTGATAAAGGGGCTCGAACGCGCGCCCGCTTCGGTGCTCTCGCCCTTCATCTACAGTCAACTGATATGGGCGACGATGCTGGGCTTTTTCGTCTTTGGCGACTTTCCGGACGGGTACAGCATCCTCGGCGCCTTGATTGTCACCGGCAGCGGGCTCTATGTGTGGCACCGCGAGACGCGAAAACGCGTCTGATACGGCACGGAAATCGGAGTGGCAAATGAGCGAACGCTTTTCCGCCGGCGAACTCGAACGCTTCATTGCGGCGGTGATGACCGGAGAGGGGCTGCCTGCTGCCGACGCAGCCGATGTCGCACGCCTGATGGTCGCCGCCGACCTTGCCGGTTTCGACGCGCACGGGATCTTCCGCCTGCCTCCCTACCTTGCGCGCATTCGCGGCGGCGGCATCAACAAGACCCCGCACATCGCGGTGGTCAGCCAGTCTGCCTCGGTCGCGGTGGTCGACGGGGATAACGGGATGGGCCATCTCGCGGTGGAATATGCGGCCCGGCTCGCCATCGAGAAGGCGGCGGACACCGGGATCGGATGGGTCGGGACCCGCAACAACAACCATGCCGGCGCCGCTTCGGTCTACGCCGCGATGCCGCTGGAGCGCGGCATGATCGGGCTCTATGGCGCGGTCGGCAGCGGCAATCACCTGCCGCCCTGGGGCGGGATCGACATGCTGCTGAGCACCAACCCTATCGCGGTCGCCATCCCGGCCGGGTCGGGAACGCCGGTGGTGATGGATTTTGCGACCACCGTCGCATCGATGGGCAAGATCAAGGCGACGGCGCAGCGCGGCGAACGGATGCCCGAAGGCTGGATGATACAGCGCGACGGCACTCCGCTGACCGATCCGTCGCGCGCCGACGAGGGACTGCTGCTGCCGATGGGCGGCTACAAGGGATATGCGCTGGGTCTCGTCATCGGGCTGCTCGCCGGCACCCTCAACGGAGCGGCGATGGGCGACGATGTCGTCACCTACACCAGAAACTTCGACGTGGCGACCAATACCGGCCAGTTCATCTGCGCGATAGACCCCGCGGCGTTCGGGAACGCGGCGGCCATCGGCGAACGGGTGGACGAGGTTGCCGACGAGATGCGGGGCTCGGCGGTGATGCCGGGTTTCGATTCGGTCCGGGTGCCCGGCGACGGGCGTGCGGCGCGCCGGGCGGATCGCATGGAGAACGGCGTTCCGCTCCCCGATGCGCTGCGCGCTGCGCTCGACGAAATCGCGCGGGACACCGGCGTTCCGCCGCTTGCACACTGACGACAACGAACAGCGAGGGAGTTGAGCGATGACGCGCGAAGCGTTTGCCCTGGACGGCAAGACAGTGGTGATTACCGGCGGCGGGCGGGGGCTCGGTCAGACTTACGCGATCGCTGCGGGCGAACTCGGCGCGCGTGTGGTCGCGGCCGACGTGATCCCGACCGATGAAACCGTGGCGGCGGTGGAGAAAGCCGGCGGGGCATGCATCGGCGTTGCTCTCGACGTACGCGACGAGGAGTCGACCGCGGCGATGGCCGAGGCGGCAATCGGGGCGTTCGGCCGCATCGACGGGCTGGTCAACAACGCCGCGCTCTACGGAGCGCTGACCGGCGGGCGGTTCGACTCCATCGATCCCGGCGAATGGGACGACGCGATGGCGGTCAACGTCAAGGGTATCTGGAACTGCTGCAAGGCGGTGGTGCCGGCGATGCGCGGCGCCGGCGGCGGGTCGGTGGTCAACATTGCCTCGCTCGCCGCCACCTTCGGGATGCCCTACGCCCTCCATTACACCACGTCCAAGGCGGCGGTGATCGGGCTGACCCGCGGGCTCGCGCGCGAAATCGGGCGCGACAACATTCGCGTCAACGCGATCGCGCCGAGCGCGGTGATGACCGAGGGCACACGCGAGTTTTTCGCCGCCAAGCTCGACAACGCCCTGGAGGTGATCAGGAACGGCCAGATCATCCGCCGCAGCCTGACCCCCGACGATGTCATCGGGACCGCGATGTGGCTGCTGTCCGACGCCAGCGCATTCATCACCGGCCAGACCATCTCGGTCGACGGCGGGACGGTGCTGGCCTGAGCGCTCCGCGCGGCGGGGCGCCGGTTCGGCCCGCATCGAGGCGCCCGCTTACGCCCCCGGGCTGGTTGCGGTCACCCCTCCGTCGACGACGAGGCACTGGCCGGTGATGTAGCCGGCGTCGTCGCTGGCCAGGAACAGGGCGGCCCGGGCGACGTCCCAGGCATCGCCCATCCGGCGCATCGGTATGACCGCGGCGCGCGCGGCGTGGTACTCCTCCGCCGTGGCGTAGCCCTTGCGGATATGATTGGGAACGCCGTCCTTCTCGCGCAGGATGAAGGGCGTGTCCATCAGCCCGGGGGCGATGCAATTCGCCCGGATATTCCGGGCGGCATACTGGACGGCGATATTTCGGGTGAGCTGGTTGAGTGCGCCCTTGGCCGCCGAATAGCTGGTCGATGGCACGCCGATGTGGGTGAGGCCGGCGATCGAGGAGATGTTGACGATCGCGCCGCCGCCCTCTGCCTCCATGTGCGGGATGACCGCCTTCATCGCGAGAAAGGCGCCGGTGACGTTGCGCGCGAGCGTATCGTTCCAGTCGTCGAGCGCGACCTCCATCAGGGCCGCGCCGGGTCCCGAACCGCCGACATTGTTGTGCAGGATGTCGATCCGCCCGAACGCGCGCAGGCACGCTTCGACCATGGCGGCGACGTCGTCCGCATCGGTCACGTCCGCCTGCGCCGCGACCGCAACCCCGCCCTCGCCGGCGACGATGTCCCGGGTCTCCTCCGCAGCTTCGGGACGGCTGTCCGCGCAGAGCACCTTTGCGCCCTCGCGGGCGTAGAGCACCGCCGCCGCCTTGCCGTTGCCCCAACCCGGGCCGATGGAGCCCGCGCCGGTGACCAGCACCGTCTTGCCGGCCACGCGGCCGCGCTGTCCGCCCCCTGCCGTCATGCCGCCGCCGCGAGTTCGGGCAAGAGAGGCGAATCGGCGTTGAACCGGACCCCGTCGCGCAGCGTGAAGCGGGGGACGACGGCCTCGTCCGCGTGCACCGTCTCGCCCGCGTTGTCGCGCAGCTCCCACGGCCCCGACACCAGATCGACGACGGTGAGATCGGCCGCCCGACCCTTGGCCAGCGAGCCGATCTCGCCCGCCATGCCGATCGCCTCGGCCGCGTTCGAGGTGACCATGGCGACGACATCCGTCAGGTTCACGCCGAGCGCAAGAAGCTCGGTCATCGCGTGGCAGAGACCGAACGGGGCGCGGTCGTTGGCCGGGAGGCCGATAGCCTCGGCCCGCGCTTCGGGCACCGCGATGCTGTAGCCGTGCAGGTCGGCGCCGAGGGTGAACGGCCGGATCCCCTGTTCGAGCGCGGCGCGCGCCATCCTGAAGCTGAAATGGGAGCCGTGTCCGATATCGATCCGGACGCCGCGGTCGATCGCCTTCCGCACCGCCGGGTGGACCTTCCCGGTCTTGCCGGAGATGAACCCGCCGGGATGCCGGGTGAACGGGTGAGCGAGAATGTCTCCCTCCTCCATCAACGGCACCATCTCGCGGACGACTGCGTCGGGGTCGGGGCCGACCCCCTCGACCGGCCACAGCTGGCCCAGATGCACGTAGACGGGAACCCCGGCCTCGCGTGCAATCTCGCGCGCGCGTTCGAGAACTTGGCAGCCCCAGCGCGAGGCGCCGCCGATCTCGGCGTGCGCCTTGACCCCCTTGACGATGTCGCGGTTGGCCGCGACAGCAGCGACGGTGCCCTTCACATCGACTTGTTCGGGGCCGTAGAGCGAGGGATAGCGATGGCCCTCCAGACCGCCGACGAGATAGGTCGAGAGAAAACAGAGCACCCGGGTCTTCGCAGGCTCCACGATGAACTTGCGGAACCCCGGCAGGGTCATCAGGCTCGGCCCGCCCTGGTCCACCACCGTGGTAACGCCGGAGCGCACACCGCATAGATCGGCGTCGAGCCCGAACCCTCCGGTGACGTGGCGATAGACATGGGCGTGGGTGTCGATAAGCCCCGGCAGCACCAAGCCGCCGCTGACATCGATGACGCGTCTGGCCCCCTTGATGCCCGCCTTGACGGCGGCGATGCGCCCGCCCGAGATCCCGACATCGGCCTTTCGGTTGCGGCCGGATGCCGGATCGATGACCCGGCCGCCCCGGAGAATGAGGTCGTAGCGCTTCCGTTGCGTCATCGCCGTCCCCGCTCCCGCACCCTCCGGCGCTTCTCAGCGCCGTGCGTAATGGCTCTCCACATACTCATCGACCAGCTTCTGGAACGACTGTGCGATCCCCTTGCCACGCAGCGTGACCGTCTTCTTCCCGTCGATGAAGACCGGGGCGGCGGGTTCCTCTCCGGTTCCGGGCAGGCTGATGCCGATATTGGCATGCTTGCTCTCGCCCGGACCGTTGACGATGCACCCCATCACCGCGACGTTCATGGTCTCGACGCCGACATGGGTCTTGCTCCAGTCGGGCATGCGGGCGCGCACATAGTCCTGGATCTCGTCGGCCAGCTCCTGGAACACCGTGCTGGTCGTTCGTCCGCAGCCCGGGCACGCGGCGACCAGCGGCACAAACGCCCGGAGCCCCATGGTTTGCAGAATCTCCTGGGCGACGATGACCTCGCGCGTCCGGTCGCCGCCCGGCTCCGGCGTCAGCGAAATGCGGATCGTGTCGCCGATCCCCTCCTGCAGGAGCACGGCGAGCGCGGCTGTCGAGGCGACGATCCCCTTGCTTCCCATCCCCGCCTCGGTGAGACCGAGATGGAGGGCGTATTCGCATTGCCCCGCCAGATCGCGGTAGACCGCGATCAGGTCCTGCACGGTCGAGACCTTGCAGGACAGAATGATCCGGTCGGCGCCGAGGCCGAGTTCGCGGGCGCGGGCGGCGCTGCCGAGGGCCGATGCGACAAGCGCTTCGCGGGTGACCTCGGCGGCGCCCGCCGGCTCCTTGCGGCGCGCGTTCTCGTCCATCAGGCGAGCCAGCAGTTCCTGATCCAGGCTGCCCCAGTTGACCCCGATACGGACCGGACGGCCGTACTCGAGCGCGGTCTCGATCATTGTCGAGAACTGGGTGTCGCGCTTTTCGCGGAAGCCGACATTCCCCGGATTGATCCGGTACTTGGCGAGCGCCTCGGCGCAGGCCGGGTAATCGGCCAGCAGCTTGTGACCGATATAGTGGAAGTCGCCGACGAGCGGAACGTCCACACCCTGCCGGTCGAGCTCCTCGCGGATGCGGGGCACGGCGGCGGCGGCCTCCGGGCGGTCGACCGTGATCCGAACGATTTCCGACCCCGCGCGGGCGAGCGCGGCGACCTGGGCCGTCGTGCTCTCGGCATCCGCAGTGTCGGTGTTGGTCATCGACTGCACGACGATGGGATGGTCGCCGCCGATCGACACGTTGCCCACGGCAACGGGGACGGACCTGCGGCGCGGCGCCGGCGTACTTTCCCGGGACATCGGTTGGCCTCGCGAATGGGTTGGCAGCAGGTCTAAGTTCGTCCCCCTGCGACCGCCGGTCAAGCGCCGATGAGACCGCGGCCGGGTGGGCAAAGCGGAGCATTTCGGTTACCTGTCCCCGCCCGTCTTCGAGAAAGGCCCGCCGTGTCCGACCGACAACCCCCTACCGCCGCCCGGAAGTCTTCCGTTTTAACCCGCCACGGCCTGGTCCGCAGCGACGAGTATGCATGGCTCCGGGATCCGGATTGGCAGCGGGTCATGCGCGATCCGGCCGCCCTGGATCCGGAGATCCGCGCCTACCTCGAGGCCGAGAACGACTACGCGGAAGCATTCCTCGAACCCCATGCCGAGCTTCGCGCCGCGCTGTACCGGGAGATGCGCGGGCGGATCAGGGAGGACGACAGCACCGTCCCGGCGCGCGACGGGGACTGGCTCTACTATGTCCGTTACGTCGAGGACGGCGGCCACCCGGTGTACTGCCGCGCGCCGCGCGGCCGGGAGGATGCCGAGGAGATCCTGCTCGACGGCAACCGGGAAGCCGCGCCCGAGACCTATTTCCGCATCGGCGCCTGCCGGCACAGTCCCGACCACCGCCGCCTTGCCTGGTCGGTCGACACCAACGGGGCGGAGCGCTTCCGGATCTTCGTCCGCGACATCGCATCGGGCAGCGTCATCGACGGACCGATCGAGGATACCCGCGGCGACCTTGTCTGGGCCAACGACGGCACGACCCTGTTCTATACCGCGATCGACGATAACCACAGGCCGTATCAGGTCCGCCGCCGCCGCATCGGCGGCGCAGCCGGCCGCACAGCGGCCGACGATCCCGTGGTCTTCGAGGAGTCCGATCCCGGCTTCTTCGTCGGGATCGACAAGTCGGAAAGCGGACGTTTCATCGTCATTTCAGCGCACGATCACACGACCTCCGAAGTTCATCTGGTCGAGGCGGATGCGCCGGAGAGCGCGCCGCGCCTTGTCGCCGCACGCCAGCCAGGCGTCGAATACGATGTCGCCCACCGCGGCAACCGGCTGTTCATCCGGACCAACGACGGCGGGGCGGTGGATTTCAAGATCGTCACCGCGCCGCTCGACGCGCCGGGGCGGGCCGCCTGGACGGACTGGCTTGGCCACGAGCCCGGCGTCTACGTCCGCTCCCAGCTCATGTTCGCGGGCCATCACGTGCGGCTCGAGCGAGTCCGCAGCCTGCCCCGCATCGTGGTGACCGACCTTGCAAGCGGCGATGCGCACGAGATCGCATTCGGCGAGGAAGCCTATGACCTGTCGCTTCTGCCGGGCTATCTGTTCGAGACCGGCACGCTGCGTTTCGTGTACAGCTCGATGACAACGCCGGGCCAGACTATCGACTACGACATGCGGCGCCGGTCGCGGACGCTGCGCAAGACGCAGGACGTGCCGAGCGGGCACGACCCCGGCGACTATGTCACCCGCCGGCTCACCGCCACCGGTCATGACGGAGCGAAGGTCCCGATCTCCGTCCTCTACCGCAGGACGACCCCGCTCGACGGAACGGCGCCCGCCCTCCTCTACGGTTACGGCGCCTACGGATATTCGGTGCCCGCTTCGTTCTCGACCAACCGGCTGAGCTTGGTCGATCGCGGATTCGTCTATGCGATCGCGCACATCAGGGGCGGCGCCGACTGCGGCTACGGCTGGTACCTCGCCGGCAAGCGCGAGAAAAAGACCAATACCTTTGCCGACTTCCTCGCCGCCTGCGACTGCCTGATCGCCGAAGGCTACACCGCGAAAGGGCGGATCGCCGCGCACGGCGGCAGCGCGGGCGGAATGCTGATGGGGGCGGTCGCCAATCTGAGGCCCGAGCTCTTCGCTTCCATTCTCGCCGAAGTGCCGTTCGTCGACGTGCTCAACACCATGTGCGATGCCGAACTGCCGCTGACCCCGCCGGAATGGCCGGAATGGGGCAACCCGGTCGAGAGCGAGGCGGCCTACCGTCTGATCGCGTCCTATTCGCCCTACGACAACGTCGCGGCCCAGCCCTATCCGGCGATTTTCGCAACCGCCGGGCTGACCGACCCGCGGGTAACCTATTGGGAACCGGCCAAGTGGGTGGCGCGGCTGCGGCAGTTCTCCACCGGCGGCAATCCGATCGTCCTTCGCACCAATATGAAGGCCGGTCACGGCGGCGCGGCCGGGCGCTTCGACCGGCTCGTCGAGGTGGCGATGGCCTATGCATTCGCGATTGCGGTCGCGGGCCGCGCCTGACCTCCCGGCCGGCCGTCAGCCGGATGCGGCGATAGCGAGAAGCGCCAGGATTTCGGCCGGGGCGAGCACGGCAGGCAACGCAGGACCCGCCGGTCGCTCCCGCCGATGCGCGGCGAAGACGATACCGCCGGTCGCCGCGCCCGCGACAAGCACGGCGGCGAGCCAGCCCCACGGCGCCGTCGGCAGGGAGATTGCCGCTGCCGCGATGAGGATGCCGCCCGCCGCGGCGGCGTCCCCGGCCGCGGCCGCTGCGGCGGCGACGGCGCCGGCCCGGAGAAGGATCGCCAGGACGAGCACAACCGCGGTCCGCTTGGCGGCGAACGGCGCGTCTTTCCGATCTTGTTCGCCGCCGGGGGCGAGCGCCGCCGCGGCCCCGGCCAGCGCGCGCTCGGGCCCGGCCCCGGTGACGGCGATGGAAACCGCGACGGCCAGAACCGAGGCAATTTCCGACGGCAGCCCGAGCCCGTCGGCTGCCAAAAAGGTGATCGCCGCCGCTCCGCCGATCGCTGCGCCGGCGACCGGATACGCCCAGCACGCTTCCTGGAACGGCCTCTCGTCCTCAGCCGCCCCGAGGGGCAGCGGCAGCCAGGTCAACCGTCGGAGGCAGGCCGCGATGTCGGCGAGATAATAGACGAACGGCATCCCGGTCCGGCCCCCGGTGGCTTACTACGGTACGGCGGGATGATAGTCCGACCGCACCGGGAGAGACAGATGTCGTCCGAGGCCGGCTCTGTATGCGGGTTCGCCATTCCCGCGGAATTGCAATAGCTTCCGGTCATGACCGGGAATATCGGGTTGGTGCGCGACGGCGCCGTGGCGACGATCCTTCTCGACCGGCCCGAGCGATTCAATGCGCTGGCGCGGGACGACTGGGATGCGCTCGAGGCGTGCGCCGCCGAGGTCGAGGCAGCGCCGGGGGTCGGCTGCGTGGTCGTTCGGGGCGCGGGCGGCTGCGCCTTCTCCGCAGGGCTCGACATGTCCCGCTTCGCCGGCGAGCGCCGCGATCCCGCGACAGCCCGCGCCTACAGCGAAGCGACGGAACGGGCCGGGAGACGGCTTGCCGGCTTGCCGATGCCGACGATCGCGATGATCGAGGGGTATTGCATGGGCAGCGGCGTCGATATCGCCTGCCGCTGCGACTTGCGGATCGCTGCGGCCGATGCCCTTTTCCGCGTCTCGCCGCGGACGATCGGGCTGTTCCTCGACATCGGTTTCGTCGCCGCCATGATCGATGTGGTCGGCCGCGCGAGAACTCTGGAGATGGTTCTCGAGGGGCGCACCTACGACGCCGGAGCCGCCGCCGCGATGGGTCTGGTAGGCCGCCTGGTGCCGCCGGGCACGCTGGAACGCGAAACCTATGCGCTCGCTGCCCGGCTGGCCGAAGCCCACGCGGCGGCGGGCGCCGGCCGGACGGCATCGGCCGCATCGTGATCGACCCCGGTCAGTACGCCACCCTGTCCGGCTTCTCCTCCCATTCGCGAAACGCCCCCGCCGCCTCGTCCTCCAGAATCCGGGTCATGGGGATTGTACGACGGTCGGGCGAAAGGGCTATTTCGCGGTAGATGCGCTCGTCGTCGAACCCGATCCGCGCGGCGTCCTCGCGGGTGTTGCCATAGAATATCCGGGCGATCCGCGCCCAGTGGATTGCGGCAAGACACATCGGGCAGGGCTCGCAGGAGGTGTAGATATCGCAGCCGTCGAGCGAGAAGGTGCCGAGCGCCGCGCAGGCCGCGCGGATCGCCGATACCTCCGCGTGCGCCGTCGGATCGTTGTCCGAGGTGACCCGGTTGACTCCTTCGGCGACCACCCTCCCGTCCTTGACGATCACCGCACCGAACGGTCCCCCGCGGTTGGTGCGCATCGCCTGGATGGAGAGCGCGACCGCGCGGCGCATATGCTCTTGTCCGGTCAACCCCCTGCCTGCTCCCTCCGGGCGGCGAGGCGCGGCCCCTCCCGCCGCCGGTATCGGTGCGGCGGCGGGATCATCGGAGCCGGTGCAGCCTATTGCGGCTGCGGTACGATGCGGAGATAGGGCCTCGGCGCTTCCCAGCCGCCGGGGAACTTCTCCCTGGCGTCCTCGTCCGACACCGCAGGCAGGATGATGCAGTCGTCGCCGTCCTTCCAGTTGACAGGCGTCGCCACCGAGTGGCGAGCCGTGAGCTGGATCGAGTCGAGCAGGCGCAGCACCTCGTCGAAATTGCGGCCGGTGCTCATCGGATAGGTCAGCATCGCCTTGATCTTCTTGTCCGGCCCGATCACGAAGACCGACCGGACGGTCGCGTTGTCCGCCGCGGTGCGGCCTTCCGACGTGTCGCCCGCACCCTCCGGGAGCATGTCGTAGAGCTTGGCGACCCTGAGTTCGGGGTCGCCGATCAGCGGGTATGTCACCGCGTGGCCCTGCGTTTCCTCGATGTCCCTGAACCATTCGCGGTGGCTGCCGACCGGATCGACGCTGAGCCCGAGGATCTTGGTATTGCGCTCTTTGAAGGCGGGCGCGAGGCCGGCCATGTAACCGAGTTCGGTCGTGCAGACCGGGGTGAAGTCCTTGGGGTGCGAGAAGAGTATCGCCCAGCCGTCGCCGATCCACTCGTGGAAGTCGATTGTCCCCCCGGTGGTCTCGGCGGTGAAGTTGGGGGCTTCCGCGTTGATCCGGAGCGTCATGGTATCCTCCTATGTCCAGTCGAAGCCGGGCGGCCGATCGCATGCCGCAAATATCTTTTCCGTAGATAGGGGCGCGGACAGCGGATTTCCATCGGCGTCGGTCAACAATCGCCAAATGCTCGCTATCGCCGGCAGCCAGTCTTCATTATACCAGCAGCACTTTGTCCGGGAGAGCGTTCGGCGACATGACGACAGCGTCCCCCCCCGATCGAGGTCGCCGTGTGCGGTGACGGCAAGTTTCGCGACGCCGAGGTGACGGCAGACGGTTCACCCCGCGCCCGCGTCGCCCTCGCAGCGCTCGAGACCCTGTGGTTCAACACCGGAACGCTGTGCAACCTCGCCTGCTGCAACTGCTATATCGAATCGAGCCCGACCAACGACCGGCTCTCCTACATTTCCCCTGCCGAGGTCGAGCGTTTTCTCGACGAGATCGCCGAGACCGGCTTGCCGACGCGGGAGATCGGACTGACCGGCGGCGAGCCGTTCATGAATCCCGAGATCGCACAGATCATCGCGGTCTGCCTCGCCCGGGGCTTCTCGGTGCTCGTGCTGACCAACGGGATGCGCCCGATGATGAAGTGCGCCGGGGATCTTATTGCGCTCCGCGAGGTCCACGGCGACCGGCTGGCGATCCGCGTCTCGCTCGATCATTATCGGCCGGGAGAACACAAGAGCGAGCGCGGGGCGCGGTCGTGGGAACCGGCCCTCGCCGGCCTTCGCTGGCTGGCCGGGCAAGGTTTCAACGTGCATGTGTGCGGGCGCACCTGCTGGAACGAGAGCGAGGAGTCGCTGAGGGCGGGGTTCGACCGCCTGTTTGCCGAGGAGCGCATCGACCTTGACGCCCGCGATCCGGTCAAGTTGACGCTGCTGCCCGAAATGGACGATACCGCCGACGTCCCGGAAATAACCGAGGCCTGCTGGAACAGTCTCGGCGTCTCGCCGGAGACGATGATGTGCGCGACCCAGCGCATGGTGGTCAAGCGCAGGGGCAAGCCGGCGAGCGTGGTTTCCTGCACGCTCCTGCCCTATGAGGGACAATTCGACATGGGCCGCAGCCTTGCCGAGGCGGCGGGCGAGGTGACGCTCAACCACCCCCACTGCGCACAGTTCTGCGTGCTCGGCGGCGGCTCCTGCAGCGGCTGAGGTCTCGGGGAGCCGGTTTCGGAAAGGACGGGGTCCGCCGCGCGGGACAACCGCGCAGGGATGGGCGCCGGAGGCTAGTAGCCCTCGCGCTCCAAGCGTTTTCTTTCGAGCTTGCGGGCCCGGCGGATGGCTTCGGCCTTTTCCCGCGCGCGTCTTTCCGAGGGCTTTTCGTACGAGCGCCGCATCTTCATCTCGCGAAAGATGCCCTCGCGCTGCATCTTCTTCTTGAGCGCCCTCAGGGCCTGGTCGACATCGTTGTCGCGTACGTGAACTTCCACGGTTCCGCCGTCTCCGTCATTGCCTGCAAACCGCGCCGGAACGGGGACGCTCCCCGTCTGGCATCCGATCGCGGCGACCATAGCACGGGCCGGCCGGTAAAAGGAACGCCCATCGTGCGCCGCAAAGCGCAGACTTTACGCCGTCTCCTGCGGCATCTCGTACTGGGCGAGACCCAGCGGAGCACCCGTCGGATCGGTGACGATGGCGAAGCGCCCGACATCCGGCACCGACGTCGGCTCCACGATGACCGCGCCGCCGAGTTCCCTGCACTTCGCGCACGACGCATCGACGTCCTCGACCGTCAGGTACGACATCCAGTGCGGCGGAGTCCCCTTCATATCGGGGTGCTCGGCCTCCAAATACTCCATCGCCATCATGCCGCCCACCGGACGATCGCCCAGCTTGAACATGGTGTAGCGGACACCGCCGGGCATCTGGTTGGTCTCGGAGGTCCAGCCCATCAATCCGGCGAAGAACGCCTTGCACGCCTCGGTATCGGGCGTCACCAGCTCGTTCCAGCCGAAGGTGCCGGGCGCCATCGCGGGTGGATTTGACATCGCGCTCCTCCTCGTATGCTCGCACTCCGGCGATGATAGCGCCATTGCCGCGCCGTTGTCCGGGAAATCGCCGCCGCCCGGCGCAGGCGCGCGCACAGTTTGACACCCGAATCCGCCGCCGATAGGTAAGCGCCGACATGCGCATCGTCCGCCATCCTTCGAACCTGCCGGAAAGCGCCCGCGGCGCCGCCGTGACCATCGGCAATTTCGATGGCGTCCATCGCGGCCACGAGGCGGTGATCGGTGTCGCGGCGGCGGCCGCCCGACGCCTCCGCACGCCGCTCGCGGTGGTCACGTTCAACCCGCACCCGCGGCGTTTCTTCCGCCCCGACGATCCGCCTTTCCAGTTGACGCCGCTGCGTTCCAAGGCGCGCCGCTTCGAGGCGCTCGGGGTCGATACCCTTCTGACCATCCGTTTCGACGCGGCCATGGCGCAAGTGGAACCGGAGGCGTTCATCGAGGACGTATTGGTCGAGGGGCTCGCGGCGCGGCACCTCGCGGTGGGTTACGACTTCGTCTTCGGCCGCGGGCGCCGGGGCAACGTGGAGACCCTTGAACGCTGGGCACGAAGCGCCGGCGTCGGGTTCGAGATTGTCGAGCCGGTCACCGGCTGGGGCGAGACGGTCTTCTCGTCGACCAATATCCGCGCCTGTCTGGGCGGGGGAAATCCCGGAGCGGCGGCGGTCCAGCTCGGCCGCTGCTGGGAAATCGAGGGCCGGGTACGGCAGGGCGACCGGCGCGGACGGCAGCTCGGCTTCCCGACCGCAAACCTCGCCGTCGCCGAATCCATCCAGCCGGCGTTCGGGGTCTACGCCGTGTGGGCCGGAATCGACCGGGGCGGCGAGACCGTCTGGCACCCGGGCTGCGCCAATCTCGGCATCCGCCCGACCGTCGGCGGCGGCGCGGTCGGCCTCGAAACGCATATCTTCGATTTCGACGGGGATATCTACGGGCGCTTGCTGCGGGTGGCGCTGGTCGAGTATATCCGGCCCGAGCGCAAGTTCGACGGACTGCCTCAACTCCGCGCCCAGATCGCAAGGGACAGCCTGGCGGCGCGGGAGATCCTCGCTTCCATCGACTCCGGCGATCCCAGAGCACCGAAATGACGACCGACTACCGCGCGACCGTCTTCCTGCCCAAGACCGATTTCGGGATGCGCGCGAAGCTGCCGCAGCGCGAGCCGGCGATCCTCGAGCGGTGGCAGCGCGACGACCTCTTCGGCCGCTTGCGGGAGGCCGCGCGCGGCCGCGAGAAATTCATCCTCCACGACGGCCCGCCCTACGCCAACGGCCATCTTCACATCGGACACGCTCTCAACAAGATCCTCAAGGACGTCATCAACCGGTCGCAGCAGATGCTCGGGCGCGACGCCAACTACGTGCCCGGCTGGGACTGCCACGGGCTGCCGATCGAATGGACGATCGAGGAAAAATACCGGGCGGAAGGCCGCGACCGGAGCGAGGCGCCGCTCATCGAATTCCGCCGCGAATGCCGCGAGTTCGCCGCCCACTGGATCGAGGTGCAGCGCGAGGAGTTTGAACGGCTGGGCGTCCTCGGGGACTGGAAACGGCCCTATACCACGATGTCCTACGCCGCCGAGGCGCAGATCGTCCGCGAACTCGGCAAGTTTCTGCTAAACGGCGGGCTCTATCTGGGCGCCAAGCCGGTGCTCTGGTCGGTGGTCGAGAAGACGGCGCTCGCCGAAGCCGAAGTCGAGTATCTCGATCACGAGTCGACCACGGTCCACGTGCGTTTCCCGGTGGCGGCGTCGGACTGCGAGGGGCTGGCCGGCGCCTCGGCGGTGATCTGGACGACAACGCCCTGGACGATCCCCGGCAACCGCGCGATTGCCTACGGAGAGGACATCGATTACGCGGTCTACGAAATCGCCGAAGTCGCCGCCGGGAGCCTCGCCGCCGCGGGCGAACGGATCCTTCTCGCGGAGAGCCTGAGCGCACAGGTCTTCGCAGAGACCGGGGTGACGGGGGCGCGCAAGACCGTCTCTCTCGCCGGCCGCGATCTCGCCGGAACGCTCTGCCGCCACCCTCTCCACGGCAAGGGTTACGATTTCGATGTGCCGCTCCTGCCGGGTGGCCATGTGACGGTGGAGCAGGGCACCGGGCTCGTCCACACCGCCCCCGGCCACGGCGCCGAGGACTTCGAGGTGGGCCGCGCACACGGGCTGGAGGTTCCCCACACCATCGGCGACGACGGCCTGTTCTACGGCCATGTGCCGCTGTTCGCCGGCCAGCACGTCTACAAGGTGGACGGCGCGGTCGCCGATGCGCTCGCCGGGGCGGGGACGCTGCTGGCGCGCGGCACCCTGGTCCATGCCTACCCCCATTCGTGGCGCTCGAAGAAGCCGCTGATCTTCCGCAACACGCCGCAATGGTTCATCGGCATGGCGGAGAACGACCTCCGCCGCAAGGCGCTCGATGCGATCGACCGCACCGCCTTCTACCCGGAGGCGGGGCGCAGCCGTCTTGCCGGCATGATCGCCACCCGCCCCGACTGGTGCGTGTCGCGCCAGCGCGCCTGGGGGGTGCCGATCACCGTGTTCGTCGACAAGAAGACGGGCGAGCCGCTGCGCGATCCGGCGGTGCTGGAGCGGGTCGTCGAGGCGGTCGAGGCGGAAGGCGCGGATGCCTGGTTCGAAAGCCCGCCCGAGCGTTTTCTCGGGGAGGCCTACGACCCGGCCGATTACGACCAGGTCACCGACATCCTCGATGTCTGGTTCGATTCCGGCTCGAGCCACAGCTTCACGCTGGAAACGCGCGACGATCTCGCCTGGCCGGCGTCGCTCTACCTCGAGGGCTCCGACCAGCACCGCGGCTGGTTCCATTCCTCGTTGCTCGAATCGTGCGGAACGCGCGGGCGCGCGCCGTACGAGGCGGTGCTCACCCACGGTTTCGTGCTGGACGAGCAGGGCCGCAAGATGTCGAAGTCTCTCGGCAACGTGGTGGCGCCGCAGGAGGTCATCGCGCGGTTCGGCGCCGATATCCTGCGTCTTTGGGTGGTTGCGTCCGACTATTCCGCCGACCTCAGGATCGGCGACCACATCATCGGACAGAATGTCGAAGCGTACCGGCGCATCCGCAACACGCTGCGCTACATGCTGGGCAACCTCGCCGACTTCGACGAGGGCGAACGGGTGCCGCCGGAGGCGATGCCCGAACTCGAACGCTGGGTGCTGCATCGGCTGCACGCGCTCGACCACGAGGTGCGCGAGGGTTTCGGCGCCTTCGATTTTCACTCGCTGTTCGTTTCGCTGCACAATTTCTGCGCGGGCGACCTGTCGGCCTTCTATTTCGACATCCGCAAGGACGCGCTCTACTGCGGCCGGCGCGACGATCCGGTCCGGCGCGCGGCGCGCACCGTCCTCGACCACCTGTTCTCCTGCCTGACGGCGTGGCTCGCGCCGGTTCTCTGCTTCACCGCGGAGGAAGCGTGGCGCGCGCGCTTCGGCGAGGATGCGGACAGCGTCCATCTCCGCCTGTTCCCCGATATTCCCGAAGCCTGGCGCGCCGATGCCGTCGCAACCCGCTGGGAGACGGTGCGCGCCGTCCGCCGGGTGGTGACTGGGGCGCTGGAGCGCGAGCGCGCCGCGAAGCGCATCGGCTCGAGCCTCCAGGCGCACCCCGAGATTTTTGTCGATGCGCAGACGGCGGCGGTGCTCGAAGGCCTCGCACTCGACGAGATCGCCATCACCTCCGGCGCCACCGTCGTGCCGGGCCCGGTACCGGCGGCAGCGTTCACCCTCCCCGAGATCGCGGGCATCGGCGTCGTCGTCCGTCTTGCAGACGGAACGAAATGCGAGCGATGCTGGAAGATCCTGCCGGAAGTGGGCGCGCAGCCGGACCGTCCGGACATCTGCGCCCGCTGCGCCGATGCGGTGGGCCAGTTCGGCGCCGCGGCCGAGTAGAAGCCATGCCCAACCCGATGCTGCGGGCGGGCTTGGCGGCCGCGGCGGCCGTGACGCTGGCCGACCAGGCGACCAAATGGGCGGTCGTCCACTGGCTCGAGGCGATCGGGGCCAGGGTGACAGTGACCGGATTCCTCGATCTCGTCCTGGTGCACAACCGGGGGGCGAGCTTCGGGCTGTTCCAGACCGACTCGCCCTGGGGGCCGTGGCTCCTGTCCGGTTTCTCGGCCGCCGTCGTCGTCGTCTTGCTGGTCTGGATGGTCCGCACCGACGAACCGCTGCTTACCGTCGCGCTCGGGCTGATCGCCGGCGGCGCGGCCGGCAATCTGATCGACCGGCTGGCGCACGGCCATGTGATCGACTTCCTGGACTTCCACGCCGGCGGGTACCATTGGCCCGCATTCAACGCGGCCGACAGCGCGATCACCATCGGCGTCGCGCTCCTCCTTTACGGGAGCTTGATCGGCAAGCGGACCGGTCGTACCGTGTCCGATCCGATCGGAAAGTAGACGTGGGGCGTTCTCGATGAGGCTCGGACGTATATCCGGTGCGCTTCTCGCGGCGGGCGCCGTTGCGGTCGTCGCCGGCTGCAGCAACGAGGCGCGGCAACGCATGGGCCTCGACGATACGCCGCCTGACGAATTTGTCGTGGTGACCCGCGCGCCGCTGGCCTTGCCGCCCGATTTCGCCCTGCGTCCGCCCGCGCCGGGCGCCAAGCGGCCGCAGGAGCCCGAAGTCAGGGAGCAGGCGCGCGAAGCGCTGGTGCGGAACGCCTCGCCGGACGCTGCACCGGACAAGACGGTCTCCAATGCCGAAGCCGCCCTGCTCAAGCGCGCCGGGGCCGCTCCGTCCGATCCGGCCATCCGCACCATGATCGACGCCGAATCTGCGGCGCTCGCCACATCCGATGCCGGGTTCGTCGAAAGAATCATGTTCTGGCGCGATGACGGCCCGCCGGGCGAGGTCATCGATGCGCAGGAAGAGGCGCAGCGGCTGCGGTCCGCCACATCGGCCGGCGCATCGCCGACGATCAAACGCCGGGAGGGCGGCGCGGCGAAGGGCCCGTCCAACTGACCGGATGCGGGCAAATGGTCCTGCCACCGCCGAACGCCTGACGGTGCGCAAGCCCCGCCGCGCCCGCGCTGTCCCTCTCCCGCGGTCGGGCGTCCGTCTCGCCCGTGCAGTCTGCGCCGCCGGACTCCTGGCGGCGGCCGCTCACACACCCTTGCGGGCCGCGGTGTTCAACCCCAAGACTTTCACCCTCGACAACGGGCTCGAGGTCGTCGTGGTGGAGAACGCGCGCGCGCCTATCGTCGTCCAGATGGTCTGGTACAAGGTCGGTGCGGCGGACGAGCCGCCGGGGAAATCGGGCATCGCCCATTTCCTCGAACACCTGATGTTCAAGGGAACGAGGTCGATCCCGCCCGGCCAGTTTTCCCGTGTCATCGCGGCCAACGGCGGCATCGACAACGCCTTTACCAGCCACGACTACACCGCCTATTTCCAGCGCGTGGCGAGCGACCGGCTCGAGCTGGTCATGCGTATGGAGGCCGACCGGATGGCCAATCTCCGGCTGACCGATGCGGAGGTCGATCCGGAGCGCGGCGTCGTCCAGGAAGAGCGGCGCTCCCGCACCGACAACAACCCCGGCGCCCAGCTCGCCGAACGGCGGCGCGCGGTGACCTATCTGCGCCACCCCTACAGGATCCCGGTGATCGGCTGGAAGAGCGAGATCGACGGGCTGACCACCGGGGATGCGCTCGCCTTCTACCGCCGCCACTACGCACCCAACAATGCCATCCTGATCGTCGCCGGCGATACCACGGCAGACGAGGTGCGCCGCCTCGCCGAAAAGCATTACGGCCCGATCCCGCACCGCCCCGTCCCCCCGCGCGTCCGCCCGGCCGAGCCCGACCAGCTCGCCGCCAAGCGGGTCACCCTCAAGAGCGCGCGGGCGCGCCTGCCCAGCATCTCGATCTCCTATCGCGCACCGAGCTTCACGGCGGGCGAGACCCGGCACGCCTACCCGCTCCTCATACTTGCCGACATCCTCGGCGGCGGCAGCACCAGCCGGCTCCACCGCCGGCTGGTCATCGAGGAAAAGGCCGCATCGGGAACAAGCGCATGGTACCGCGGCGCCGCGCTCGACCTGGGCGAGTTCTCGGTTTCCGCCTCGGCGCTGGCCGGCGGCAACATCGTCGGGCTCGAAGCGCTGCTCAGGGCCGAAATCGACCGGATCGCCGAGCACGGGGTGAGCGAAGCCGAACTTGCGCGCAGCAAGCGGTCGATGCTGGCGGGCGCCATCTACGCCCGCGACGGGCTGCGCGCCGCGCCCAGCATCATCGGCCGGACGCTGACCACGGGCGGCACGGTGGCCGATGTCGAGGCCTGGCCCGAACGGGTTGCGGCGATTACCGCGGCGGCGGTTCGCGACGCCGCGCGGGCCGTTTTCGTGGAGCGGCGTTCGGTCACCGGCGTCCTCCTCCCCGACCCGGCCGGTTAGGGAGCAGCAGTCCATGCAGCACGCCATGCGGCCGCGCATCGCGGCGGTTGTGCTGGCCCTGGCGGCCGCGTGGTGCGCCGCCTTCCCGCCCGCGGCGGCAACGGAGATCCAGCGGGTCCGTTCGCCCGGAGGGATCGAGGCCTGGCTGGTCGAGGACAGGTCGGTGCCGGTGATCAGCCTCCGGCTCTCGTTCAGGGGCGGCGCAGCGCTCGATCCCGCGGGCAAGGAAGGCCTCGCCGGCATGGTTGCCGGGCTGCTCGACGAGGGCGCCGGGGATCTCGATTCGCAGGCATTTCAGGAAGCCATCGACGATATCGCCGCTTCGCTCTCCTTCGAAGCGGGGCTGGAACGCTTCGGCGGCACTCTCCGGACCCTGAGCGAGCATCGCGCGCGCGCCTTCGCCCTCCTGCGCAAGGCGCTGACCGCCCCGCGTTTCGATGCCGAGCCGGTCGAACGCATCCGCCGCCAGATCGTCGCCGGCCTGGCGAGCGACAGGGGCAATCCGCGATGGATCGCCGGGCGCAACTGGTATCGGCTGGTCTTCGGCGAACATCCCTACGCGCGGCCCGCGGAGGGCACGCCGGAAGGTATTGCCGCCATCGCCGCCGAAGATCTCGAGCGGTTCGTCCGCGACCGTCTCGTCCGCCGAGGACTTACCATCGGCGTCGCCGGGGACATTGCGGCCGCCGAACTTGCGGAGCGGCTCGACGAGGTGTTCGGCGCGCTGCCCGTATCGGGCCCGGCCGCGGAGATCGCCGATCCGCCACCGCCCCCCGGCAGGCTGCAGATCGTTCGCAAGGCGATACCGCAGAGCGTCGTATTTTTCGGGCAGGCTGGCCTCAAGCGCCACGATCCCGACTACTACGCCGCCTACGTCATGAACTACATCCTCGGCGGCGGCGGGCTTACCTCCCGGCTCAACGAGGAACTGCGGGAGAAGCGGGGCCTGGTCTACTCCGTCTACAGCTATCTCTACCCTCTCGAACGGGCCGGGCTGATCGCCGGCCGGCTCGCCACCGCCAACGCACGCGTCGGCACGGCGCTCGACCTCCTGCGCGGCGAATGGGCGAAAATGGCGCGCGAAGGCGTCTCGGAGGAGGAACTCGCGGCGGCAAAACGCTACCTCAACGGATCGTTCCCGCTTCGCCTCGATTCGACCCGCAGCATCGCCGGCATGCTCGTCGCGATCCAGGTCAACAGGCTGGGGATCGACTATGTGGACCGGCGGTCGTCGCTGATCGACGCGGTCACCGCCGCCGACGTGCGGAGGGTCGCGCAGCGGCTGCTGTCCCCCGACCGGCTCGCGGTCGTTGTGGTGGGCAGCCCGGAGGGGATCGGGACGGCGCAATATCGTCGCTCCGATCCGTCCGGCCGTGGCCGCATCCGGCCGTCCAGACTATGATCGACGCCGTGCGCGCGGCTATGGCGGCCCCATGCCCTACAGCCAGGACCTGACTTCCTGTTTTGCCGATGCCATCGGTGCGCGCGGTCTGGACCGGGGCGATTTCGCCTCCGCGCTCGATGCGACCGCCCCTGTTTTCGCCGAACTCGCGGCGGCGCACGACGACGGCAGCCTGCCGCTGCTGCGCCTGCCCGGCGAGCGCGGCGATCTCGTTGAATTGACGCGGGTGGCGGCTCGCTACCGGTCCCGCTTCGACGATGTCGTCGTCCTTGGCGCCGGCGGTTCCAGCCTTGGTGCACGGACGCTCCATGCGCTCGCCGACCGGGGGTTCGGTCCGCGCGCCGGCAGCCCCCGCCTTCGCTTCGTGGACAACGCGGATCCCGACACCGTCGACGCCCTGTTTTCCGCCCTCGATCCCTCGCGCACCGGGTGGCTCGCGGTGTCGAAGTCGGGCGAAACCGCGGAGACCGTCGCCCAGCTTCTGATCGTACTGGATGCGCTCGACGCGCAGGGACTCGCAGCCCGCGGGCGGATAACCGCCGTTACCGAACCCGGCGACAATGCCCTGCGCCGGCTGGCCGCCGCCCATCGCATGGCGACGATCGACTGTGACCGCGGGATCGGCGGACGCTACTCGGCGCTGTCTGCACCGGGCCTTCTGCCCGCGATGATCGCGGGGCTCGATGCCGCCGCGGTACGGGATGGAGCGTCGCGTGTGCTCGGCCCGGTGCTGGCCGGGGCCGCGCCGTCGCAGATCCCGGCGGCCGGCGGGGCCGCGCTGGCGGTCGCGCTCCTGCGCACGCGCGGGATCGCCCAGACGGTGCTGATGCCCTACGCCGACAGGTTGTTCCATTTCGGTTTCTGGTTTCGCCAGCTCTGGGCGGAGAGCCTCGGCAAGGATGGGACCGGCACCACCCCGATCAACGCGCTCGGCGCCGTCGACCAGCACAGTCAGTTACAACTCTGGCTCGCCGGGCCGCCGGACAAGTTGTTCACAATCGTGAGGCTGGACCACGCCGGATCGGGCGCCCGGATGCCCGCCGCTCTCGCCGCCGACCCCGCGCTGGGCTATCTGGCCGGCCGCACGCTTGGCGACCTGATGGACGCCGAACAGCGGGCGACCGTCGAGACGCTGGCGCGCTGCGGTCGGCCGACGCGCGTGCTCCGGCTGCGCGCGCTTGACGAATCGGCCATGGGAGCGCTGATGATGCACTATATGCTCGAGACCATCGTGGCTGCGCGTCTGCTCGGCATCGACCCGTTCGACCAGCCCGCTGTAGAGGAGGGAAAGATGGTGGCCCGGTCCTATAGGGCCGCGTCCGCCCCGGCGGGGGCGGCATGACCATCCGCCGCCTGCCGCCGACACTGGTCAACCGTATCGCTGCCGGCGAGGTGGTCGAGCGGCCCTCGTCGGCGGTCAAGGAGCTGGTGGAGAATGCGATCGACGCCGGCGCACGGCACATCGACATCGTGCTGCGCAACGGCGGACGGTCGCTGATCGCGGTCGACGACGACGGCCGCGGCATGACCGCGGATGAACTTGCACTCGCCGTCGAACGGCACGCGACGTCCAAGCTCCCGGACGACGACCTGTCGCGGATCGGCACTCTGGGTTTTCGGGGCGAGGCGCTGCCCTCCATCGGTGCGGTCAGCCGCCTTTCGATCGTCAGCCGCGACCGGGGTGCGGGAGAAGCCTGCGCCATCGCGGTAGAGGGTGGAGCGGTCGGCGAAGTCCGTCCCGCCGCGCGCGCCGCCGGCACCCGGGTCGAGGTGCGCGATCTGTTCTACGCGACCCCTGCCCGGCTCAAGTTTCTCAAGACCGCCCGGTCCGAGCTTCTCCACGCCGTCAATGCGGTGCGCCGGCTTGCCCTGGCAAAACCCGAAATCGCCTTCACCCTGGCGAGCGAAGAGCGGACCCATCTCCGCCTCGACACGGGCACCGGTGACATGCTCGATGCCGACGCGGAACGCCTCGCCCGGGTCATGGGCGGCGAGTTCGTCGACAATTCGATCGCCATCGAGGCGGGCCGCGAAGAGCTGCGGCTCACCGGCCGCGCCGGCCTGCCGACGCTCAACCGCGGCAACGCCGGCTTTCAGTTCGTCTTCGTCAACGACCGGCCGGTGCAGGACCGATTGTTCTCGGGCGCGATCCGGGCGGCGTACACCGACCTCCTCGCCCGCGAGCGGCATCCGCTGGTCGTCCTGCGCCTCGAGGCCCCGCACCATCTCGTCGATGTCAACGTCCACCCGGCGAAGACCGAGGTGCGGTTCCGCGACGCCGGCCTCGTTCGCGGCCTGATCGTCAGCGCGCTCAAGCATGCGCTCGACGGGGCCGGACACCGCGCGTCGTCCACCGTCTCGAGCCATGCCCTCGGCAGGTTCCAGCCGGCCTGGCAGCCCGATCGGCCCCGCCCGGCGGCATACCACCTCGCCGAGACCGCAGCCCGTTTCCAGGCGCCGGTCGAGCCTCGGGAGGAAGGATTCGCGCCCTCGGCGGCGGCGGTCGACGATGTCGCGCCGAATGCGGTGTCCTATCCCCTCGGGGCGGCCCGCGCCCAGTTGCACGCGACCTACGTGGTGGCCCAGACCGAGGACGGAATCGTGATCGTCGACCAGCACGCGGCGCATGAGCGAATCGTCTACGAGCGCATCAAGGCGGCGGTGGCGGAAGGCGGCGCAGAACGCCAGACCCTGCTCATCCCCGAGGTGGTCGAGCTCGACGAGGCGGCGGCGGACAGGGTGGCGGGCCGGGCGGAAGAACTTGCCGAACTCGGCCTCGTGGTGGAACGGTTCGGGCCGGAGGCCGTCATCGTCCGCGCCCTGCCGGCGCTGCTCGGCGCGAGCGAGGCGGCAGGCCTCATCCGCGATCTCGCCGACGAACTCGCCGAATACGGCACGGGGCTCGCGCTCGGCGAGCGGCTCGCCGCGGTGTGCTCCACCATGGCATGCCACGGCAGCGTCCGCGCCGGGAAACGCCTGACCGCCGAGGAAATGAATGCGCTGTTGCGCCGGATGGAGGAGACTCCGGGATCCGGCCAGTGCAACCACGGACGGCCGACCTACGTGGAACTCAAGCTCGCCGATATCGAGCGGCTGTTCGGCCGGCGTTGACCCGTACGACCGCTGCGGGTGTCGGCCGGGAGCAGGCCCGGGCGGTCAGAACGGCACGCTGATGCCGTCATGCACGGCGTCGCAATCGACCAGTTCGACCTTCTTCCAGCGGATCGTGAAGCCGCCGCTGCCGTCGCGTGCGAGCCCGTGCCACACCGTGCCGGCGAATAGGCGCCGGGTGTCGCGCCGGGCTTCGACCATCTCGAACTTGGCGCGGACGACGACCCCTTCCGCGTCCTCCCTTTCGACGGTCGGGTTGGCAACGATACGGCTGGTGCGCGAAGCCGGGGTCTGGGCATGCAGGTCGGCGCGCGCGAGGCGGCGGACGCGGGTCTCCAGCAGGCGCCGGTCGTCGTAGATCAGCGAGACGGTTTCGCGCGGGTTGGCCTGGCCTTCCTCGATCGGCACCCAGTACCAGCCATCGTCCGCGAACAGGGCGAGCCAGTCGTCCCAGCGGCGCTCGTCGAGCAGCCGGGCTTCGGCAATCAGGAACGATACGATCTCATCCGGGGCGAGCCTGCTCACCGCGTTCCCCCGGGGTGCGCAGTCATGTAGCCGAGCCACGCGTCGTACATGTTGCGGATGAATATCTCGCTCGTCGAATCGACGCCCTGCACACCGCCCCGGTCGTCCGGCCGGTCGGTCTCGTAACCGCGGCCGATCTCGATCCATTCGGCGCCGGCCGAGGTGACGCCCGCGCCGATGCGCCCGTAGGTCTCGAGGTCGTCGGTCAGGACGGGGGAGCCGGTGCCGTTGGTGACATTGGCGAAGGCGATGGTGTCCTCGAACATCTTCGGCGGCGCACCCTTGAGGCGGAACGAATAGGCGTACACTTCGGTCCGGTCCACAGCGACCGGATGAACCACGCGAAGCTGGCGGAACTGGCTCATGAAGGAAAGGTTGGGGTAGACGTTCGAATTCCAGCGCGTCACCTCCATGATGCGCTTGGCTTCCGCCGCGCCCTTCCGGGCCTCCAGTTTGGCGAGGTATTCGGCAAACACCGGATCGCCCTTGGCGGCGACAAGCTTTTCGTCATCGTGATAGTCGCCGAGAAAGGCGTGTCCGCCGGGATAGGTCCAGATGCCGACCTGCTCCTGCCAAAACTCCTGCGATGCCCCGTTCTGGCGCATCTGGCGGACGGCGATCTCGCCCGCCCCGGTGGTATGCGCCGTGTCGTCCTGCGCCGCGGCCGCGTCGATCGAGGAGCGGTGGACGAAGATCGGGTGCGCCGCATCGCACAGATTCTCGAGATAGAGCTTCCAGTTGCCGTCGTAGGCGTGCCTGAACACCCCGCCGGCAACCTCGATCTCGCCGTCCGGCGACCGGTCGACCATGTCGTCGAACGACGTGGTCATGTGGCCGAGGAAGTCGGCGAGCGCCGGGCCGTCGGCGGAGAGCGAGGCAAAGACGAAGCCGCGGTAGCTCGCGACACGCAGCGCCGCCACCATCGCTGTCGCCGGATCCCCGGGATCGAAATGGGCGGGATAGCCGTGCCGCAGCGGCACATGGATCAGCCTGCCGTCGGTGCCGTAGGTCCAGCCGTGATAGCAGCAGACGAATTGACGCGCGTTGCCGCTCGCCCGCGCGACCACCATGGCGCCGCGGTGGGCGCACTGGTTGTGGATCACCCGGATGCCGCCGTCGCTGTGGCGCACCATCACCATCGGCCGCCGGCCGATGCGCGTCGTCACGAAATCTCCCGGCGCCTTCACCTGGCTCTCGTGCCCGACATAGATCCAGGTCCGCTCGAAGATTCGTTCCATTTCGAGTTCGAAAATCGCGGGGTCGGAATAGATCCGGCGGTGCACCCGCCCCGGCCGAACCAGTCCGGCGATCTCCTCGACAGTGTGTTCCGGCATCGTCCCCTCCCTGCCGCCCGTCGAGCGGGCGCGGTTGCGCGGCAAGACTATACTCTACGGGCCGGGAGTCAGCCGGCGTCGTAGTCCGGATTGCACTCCGCGAGCTTCGCGGCGGTCGCCCGCCGCAGGATCGCGTAGGCGTCCGCGTTCCCGTCCAGGGTTCCCTCCCGCACCTGCCCGGCGAGCGCCCGGTTGAGGGTTTCGAGGTCGCCGCCGCGGCCGAGCAGGCGGGCGAGGGACGCACGCTCGCGCTCTTCCTCTGCCGGTCCGGCCGCCAGTTCCCGCGCTGCGGTCGCCATCGCCGCAGCGACCAGGTGGGCACGGTAGCGGTGCTCGGGCGGCAGGCGCGGCAGCAGCGTCTCCATCAGGGTTTGCCGGGCGGTCTCCAGCAGGTCGCGGGCGTCCGGCCGGTCACGCACGGCCTGCGTCCGGCGCGGTCATGGCGAGGATTTCGTGTTCCAGCTCCGGCAGGCGCCGGCCGATCAGCGCGAGTTCGAGATCCGGTTCCTCCCCGGACAGGTGGCGGCCGCACTGGTGGAGGGCGATCACCGCCCAGCGGATGTGGGCCATGACCTCGTAGAAGCGGATCCTCTCCGGGTCTATCCGCCGGCCGCTCTCGGTCTCGTAACCGGCATAGAACGGGGCGCGGTCGGCGATGCCGCCCGCCTCCAGCCGGTTGGCGCCGAAGCGCCAGCATTTGGCGCAGAACCAGGCGACATCTTCCATCGGATCCGACCAGCCGGCGAATTCCCAGTCGAGGATCGCGGCGAGGCGGCCGTCCTCCACCATGTAGTTGCCGGTGCGGAAATCGTGGTGGCAGAGCACGATTTCCCCCGGTTCGACGAGATGCGTCTCGAGCCAGCGCAGGCCCCATTCGATGGCCGGGTGGGGCGCCGCCTCCCGGTCGAGAAAGCCGCGGTAGAGCGCGATGCTCGACGCCGCCGGATCTTCGGGCGGCGCGCCGAGGAAGGAGAGTGCGGGATCGGGCGGGGAAATGGTATGGAGCCGCGCCAGTTCCCGGCCGAGGCGTTCGGCCAGCGCCGGATTCGGCCCGCGGCGGACCACCCGGTTACCGAGCGCCTCTCCCTCCACCCGACGCATCAGGTAGAAGGGCCTCCCGATGGTGCCGGGATCGGCCGAATGCCAGAGCGGTTCCGGGACGGTCACGCCAACCGACCGGGCGCGTTTCAGATATGCAAACTGGCGGGCGACCGGCTGGCTCAGAGGGATCGCGGAGCGCGCGCCGGTCCTCAGCACCAGCGCGTGGCGCCCGGCGTGGGGGCCGCCCGCGATGTCGACGTCGATGGCCAGATTTTCCTGGATCGCGCCGCCCGCCAGGCGCGTCCCTTTGCTGACCGAGACCGTGTCCGCTCCCGCCTGCGCCCGGATGAATGCGGCCAGCCGCCGGTTCACGGCCAGCTCCAGAAATCGACCCCCTCTTCGAGCAGAAAGCGGGACAGCACCATCTTGTGGACCTCCGACGCCCCGTCCACCAGCCGGGCCTGGCGCGCGTAACGGTACATCCATTCGAGTTTGGTGTCCCGCGAATAGCCGCGCGCGCCGAGAAGCTGGATCGCGGTGTCGACCGCCCTGTGCAGGGCCTCGGAGACGACGACCTTCGCCATCGAGACCTCCTTGCGGGCGAAGTCTCCGGCATCCAGCCGGGCCGCCGCCCGCATGGTCAGCAGGCGGCCGATATCGACCTGCATCGCCGCCTCGCCCAGCATCCACTGGACGCCTTCGTGGTCCGCCAGCCTGGCGCCGAAGCTCTCGCGCTCGCGGACATAGTCGAACGTTTCCTCGAGCGCACGCTTGGCCATTCCGGTCCATCGCATGCAGTGCGTGAGCCGCGCCGTGCCGAGCCGGATCTGGGTCAGCTTGAGCCCGTCGCCGACCTCCATCAGCCGGTTCGCGTCGTCGATCTCGAGACCGTCGAAGCGGATTTCGCAATGCCCGCCATGCTCCTCCGGCCCCATGATCGGAATGCGCCGCACGATCTCGAAGCCCGGCTGGTCGGCATCGAACAGGAAGGCCGAAAGACCCCTTCGCCGATCGTCCGAGGTCCTGGCGATGAGAATGAAATGCTGCGCTGCGCCGGCGCCCGTGATGAACCACTTGCGGCCGTCGACCACCCAGCGGTCGCCCCGGCGCGCGGCGGTGGTCAGCATGGCCGACGGATCGGAGCCCGAGCCGGGCGCCGGTTCGGTCATCGCGAACGAGGACCGGACCCGGCCATCCACGATCGGCTGCAGCCAGCGTTCCTTCTGCGCCTCGGTCGCGACCTTCTCCAGAACCATCATGTTGCCGTCGTCGGGTGCGGCGGCGTTGAAGCAGACGGGGCCGTAGATGGAGCGGTTCATCTCCTCGTAACAGGCGGCCATGCCGACCACGGGCAGGCCCTGGCCGCCGCGCGACGCCGGCATTTGCAGCGCCCACAGCCCGGCCGCCTTCGCCTTGCCGCGCACGGTCTCGAGCACGTCCTCGCGCAGGTTCTCGTGCTCGTCGGCGTTCGCCGCATCGCGCTCCAGGGGCAGGACATGGTCCTCGACGAAGGCGCGGACGCGGCGGCGATAGTCGTCCAGTTCCGGCGGCAGGGTGAAATCCATGGCCGGTTACCGCCCGGCGGCCCGGAGGAAATCGCGCATCGCGTCCAGCGTCTCGTTGGGGCGTTCGGCGAGCATCATATGGCCACAGCCCGCGAGCGCCACGCGGCGAGCCTTCGGAATCTGGTCGGCAAGGGCGAGCCCTCCTTTGATCGGCGTCATCATGTCGCGTTCGCCGAGGATCAGCAGCGTCTCCGCCGCGACCGCGCGGGCGCGCGCCTCGCCGTCGGCGAACGCGGCGCAGGCCGCCAGGTCGGTGGCGAGCACGCCGTCGGCCGCACGTTCCAGCAGCCGCTGCCCGCCGCCGTTCATCCACAGTCCGGGGTTCCGGTGTCCGCCGATCTGCGACGCCGCGCTCAGTCCCCAGTAGGTGATCAGGTCGATGGCCTTGCGGTCGTTGCGCCGGGCCGCGTCGATCAGCTCGCGATGAACGGGCATTGCCGCCGACGGGCCGAGAAGGATGAGCCTGTCCGTCCGCGCGGGGTCGTCGGCGGCAGCGCAAAGCGCGATCAGCGCGCCCATGCTGTGACCCGCCAGGACCGCCCGCTCGAGGTCGAGCGATGCGCGGGCGCGGCCGAGCCAGGCCGCCATTTCGCCCACCGTTTCGAGCGGTCGTCCGCCGGACCGGCCGTGGCCCGGCAAGTCGAGCGCGGCGACGGCATAGCCGTGATGGGCGAAATAGCGCGCCGGCATATGCCACACCGAATGGTCGTTGGCCGCACCGTGGACGAAGAGGATCGCCGGCCGCGCGGGGTCGAACGGCCGCCCGCCGGTGGCCGCGAAGACCGTGCACCCATCGACGCTGAACTCCATCCGACTACTCCGCCGC
Organism: Alphaproteobacteria bacterium; assembly: GCA_965200535.1. Lineage (GTDB taxonomy): Bacteria > Pseudomonadota > Alphaproteobacteria > MPNO01 > MPNO01 > MPNO01. Next base: position 797,860 of record CBDAUF010000001.1, read on the forward strand.
GCGCGGCGCGGCCGCCCGCTCCGCCGCCCGCAGCGCCTGGTCGAGGTCCTCGATCAGGTCGTCGGAGTCTTCGAGGCCGACGGAGAGGCGCACCAGGCCTTCGCCGATGCCGGCTGCTCTCAGCGCCGCCGCGTCCATCTGCTGGTGCGTGGTCGAGGCCGGATGGATGACGAGCGACTTGGCGTCGCCGACATTGGCCAGGTGGGAGAACAGGCGAAGACGCTCGATGAATACCCGCCCGGCCTCCCGGCCGCCGGCGATCTCGAACGAGAACACGGCCCCGCAACCCTTGGGAAGGAGGCGCCGGGCCAGTGCGTGGTCCGGGTGGTCCGGGAGTTCGGGATAGCCGACCCCGGCGACCGCCCGGTGGCCGGCGAGGAACGCGACGATCGTGCGCGTGTTCTCGACGTGGCGCGCCATGCGGATCGGCAGCGTCTCCAGCCCCTGCAGCAGGTAGAAGGCGTTCGCCGGGCTCATGCAGGCGCCGAAATCGCGCAGCCCCTCCGCGCGCGCGCGCATGACGAAGGCGCCGGGGCCGAATTCCTCGCTGAAATCGATGCCGTGATACCCCGCGTAGGGCTCGGTCAGGGTCGGGAACCTCCCCCCGGTTTCCCAGTCGAACGTGCCGCCGTCCACCAGGATCCCGCCGATCGCAACGCCGTGGCCGCCGATGAACTTGGTCGCCGAATGGAGCACCAGATCGGCGCCGTGGTCGAACGGCCGGAACAGGGCGGGCGATGCGAAGGTGTTGTCGATCAGCAGCGGGATGCCCGCAGCATGCGCGATCGACGCGATCCGCGGGAGGTCCATGACCTCCAGCCCGGGATTCCCCAGGGTCTCGCCGAACACCAGACGGGTCTCGGGGCGGATCGCCGCCTCGAAAGCGGCCGGATCGCGCGGGTCGACGTAGGTCGTCGCGATTCCGAAGCGCGGCAGGGTATGGGTGAACAGGTTGTGGCTGCCCCCGTATATCGAGGCCGACGAGACGATATGCCCGCCGGCGCTCATCAGCGTTGCCGCTGCGAGGTGGAGGGCGGCCTGCCCGCTTGCCGTCGCGACCGCGCCCACACCGCCTTCGAGGGCGGCCATGCGTTCCTCGAATACCGCCGTCGTGGGGTTGGAAATGCGCGAATAGATGTGGCCCGCGCGCTCCAGGTTGAACAGCGCTGCGGCATGGTCCGTATCGGGAAAGACGTACGATGTGGTCTGATAGATCGGCACCGCGCGCGCGCCGGTCGCCGGGTCGGGCTGCTGGCCGGCGTGCAGGCTCAACGTGTCGAATTTCGGCAGCTTGGCATCCACCATCGATCGATTCCCTCGCGCTCGCCGGGCGGAGTTTATCCCGCGCGCCCGAATTGTCGCCCCCTTTCGGCGGCGATAGAGTGATTCCGGCCAACGGAGCGAAGGAGGGCGCGCGATGGAAGGCCTGATGATGGGGACGCAGCTTCTCATTTCGTCCCTGCTCGGGAATGCGGCGGCCAACCACGGGACCACCGAGGTCGTTTCGCGCAGCGTCGAGGGGCCGATCCACCGCTACGGCTACGCCGATCTGGAACGGCGGGCCCGGCGGTTCGCCAACGTGCTCCGCGGCCTCGGCGTGGGCCCGTCCGACCGGGTTGGCACTCTCGCCTGGAACACCTACCGGCACCTCGAGATCTACTACGCCAGTTCGGGCATGGGGGCGGTCTGCCACACCATCAATCCGCGTCTCTTCCCGCCGCAGATCGCCTACATCGTCAATCACGGTGCGGACCGGGTGCTGCTGGTGGACCTCACCTTCGTGCCTCTGGTCGAGGAAATCGCCGGCGCGTTGGAGACGGTCGAGGCCTTCGTCATCATGACCGACGAGGCCCACATGCCGGAGACCAGCCTGCCCGGCGCGCTGTGCTACGAAACCCTGATGGCCGGGGCGTCGGAGGAATTCGCGTGGCCTTCGTTCGACGAGAACACGGCTTCGTCGCTCTGCTACACCTCGGGCACCACGGGCAATCCCAAGGGGGTGCTCTACAGCCACCGCTCCACCGTCCTCCACGCGATGGCGGCGGCCATGCCCGACGTCCTGAACGTGGCCGCGACCGACACCACCATGCCGATTGTCCCGATGTTCCATGTCAACGCATGGGGCTTTCCCTACTTCACGCCGATGACCGGGGCGAAGCTGGTGCTGCCCGGCCCCGCTGCCGACGGCGCATCGCTATACGAACTGATGGAGGGCGAGGGCGTCACCATCTCCGCCGGGGTACCGACGGTATGGCTCGGCGTGCTCGACTATCTCGAGACGTCGGGCAAGTCGCTGTCGACCGTCAAGCGCCTGGTCATCGGGGGGTCGGCTGTCCCTAGGGCGATGATCGAAACCTTCATGCACCGCTACGGAATCGAGGTGCGGCATGCGTGGGGCATGACCGAGATGTCCCCGCTCGGCACGGTCAACTCCGCCAAGCACGCCATGCGGACCGAGACGCCGGACCAGTTCTGCGACCGTCAGGTCAAACAGGGGCGGGTGTTCTTCGGCGTCGAGATGAAGATCGTCGATGACGACGACAACACCCTGCCGGAGGACGGCGTCGCCTTCGGCGCGTTGAAGGTGCGCGGACCGTGGGTGTGCCGCGCCTACTACAACGACGAAGGCTCGGGGACGCACGATGCCGACGGCTGGTTCGCGACCGGCGACGTGGCGACCATCGACCGGGAGCGCAACATGCAGGTCACCGACCGGTCGAAGGATGTCATCAAATCGGGCGGCGAATGGATTTCCTCGATCGAGCTCGAGAACATCGCCGTGGGCCATCCCGACGTGGCCGAGGCTGCCTCCATCGGCGTCCGTCATCCGAAATGGGATGAACGCCCCCTGCTGCTAGTGGTCCGGCGCGAGGGGGCGACCCTCACGAGGGAGGACATGCTTTCCTACTTCGACGGCAAGGTGGCGCGCTGGTGGGTGCCCGACGATGTCGTCTTCGTCGACTCGCTGCCCCACACGGCGACGGGCAAGCTCCTCAAGATGCAGCTCCGCAAGGAGTACGAAGACCACGTCCTGCCCACAGCGTGACGGCCGCGGGCCGGGTTACCCCGCGAAGCCGGCCATCGCCCGGACCTCATCGCGCGTGCGCCCGCGTTCGCGAAGGCCTCTGATCGAGAGGCTCTTGCTGCGCTTGGCGAGGCGCCGGCCGGCCTCGTCGGTCAGCAGCCGGTGATGCCGGTACTCCGGCGTGTCGAGGCCGAGCAGCGCCTGCAGCAGGCGGTGAAGATGCGCCGCCGGCGCGAGGTCCTCGCCGCGCGTGACCAAGGTTACCCCCTGGACATGGTCGTCCACTGTCGCCGCGAGGTGGTAGCTGGCCGGCGTATCCTTCCGGGCAAGCACCGCATCGCCGAAGATTTCCGGCCGCGCCTCGATCCTTCCGCGGTCGCGGTCGCGCCAGATGAGCGGGCCCGCGTGCGCCGCCGCGCGCGCCGTGTCGAGGCGGAGCGCGTGGCTCTCTCCGGCGGCGATGCGCCGCCGGACCTCGGAGCGCGGAAGCGCGCGGCAGACGCCGGGATAGAGCGGCCCGTCGGGTCCGTGCGGCGCGGTTGCCGAGCGCGCAATCTCGGCGCGGATCTCCGCGCGGGTGCAGAAACACGGGTAGAGCAGCCCGAGGCCGCGAAGCCTGTCCAGCGCGCGCCCGTACGCGTCCATGTGCTCGGACTGGCGCCGGACTTCGGGTTCCCATTGCAGGCCGAGCCACGCGAGGTCCTGATGGATCGCCGCCTCGTATTCCGGGCGGCAGCGGCTCAGGTCGATATCCTCGATTCGCAGCAGAAACTTGCCGCCGGGGCCCGCCATGGCATGCGCGAACAGCGCCGCATGGGCGTGTCCGATATGCAGCAGCCCGGTCGGGCTCGGTGCGAAACGGGTGACCGCGCCGTGCGTCTCTGCTTTTGCCATGGCCGGCGATCCATGCCATAGAGCGCACGGATGTGGAAAGGACTGTATTGCCTGGACGGGCGGCCGGAGCGCACATGGCCCGTTCCCTGACCCGCGCCGACTATGACCGGGCGGTCGCCACGCTGTCCGACCGCGATCCCGCGCTCGGCCGGGTCGTCGCAGCCCACGGTCCGCCGCCGCGCTGGAAAAGGCCGCAGGGGTTCGCGACCCTGGTGCTGCTCATCCTCGAACAGCAAGTCTCGCTCGCCTCCGCCAAGGCGACCTTCGCGCGGCTCGAAACGCATGCCGGCGGGATCGAACCCGGCGCCATCCTTGCCCTCGGCGAGGAGCGGCTGAAGGAAGCCGGCCTCTCCCGCCAGAAGGCGCGCTACGTCCACGGGCTTGCCGAGGCGGTTGCGGCCGGGGCGCTCGACCTCCGCAAGCTCGCCCGCGCCGACGATGATGCGGTACGGTCGGCCCTGATCCCGATCAAGGGCATCGGCGACTGGACGGTCGATATCTACCTGCTGACCGCGCTTCAGCGGCCGGACGTCTGGCCGGCCCGGGATCTCGCGCTCCAGGTTGCGGCCCAGGGGCTCAAGGCGCTCGATACGCGTCCGGGCGAGGCGGAGTTGAAGGCGTTGGGCGAGGCCTGGCGGCCGTGGCGGTCGGTTGCCGCGCGCATCCTCTGGCACTATTACCTCAACACCAAGCGCAGCAGGCGCAGCGACCGGAGCGGCTGAGGCGGGGACGGAATGGCCGATCTTGCAAGACTTTCGGGGCCGAGCGCCGAAGCGTCCGGCGGGGCGCCCGACTCGCTTGTCGTTTTCGTCCACGGGTACGGCGCCGACGGCAACGATCTGATCGGGCTCGCGCCGCATTTCGCGCGGGCGTTGCCGCGTACCGCGTTCGTCTCGCCGCATGCGCCCTACCCGTGCGAGATGGCGCCGTTCGGCCGCCAGTGGTTCAGCATCCAGAACGAGGACGCGGTGCTCAGGCTGAAAGAAATTCGCCATGCCGCCGCGATCCTCGACGGGTTCATCGACGAGCAGCGCTCCGAACTCGGGCTCGCCGACGACCGGGTTGCCCTGGTGGGGTTCAGCCAGGGCACGATGATGTCCCTGTTCGTCGCACCCAGGCGGCCGGCGCCGTGCGCCGGCGTGCTCGGCTATTCGGGCCGCCTCGAGGGCGCCGACCTGCTGAGCCGGGAGACGGTCTCGCGCCCGCCGGTCGTCTTGGTGCACGGCGATGCCGACGAACTCCTGCCGATCGACCGGCTCGAACACGCGCGGTCCGCCCTCGAAGCCGGCGGGTTCTCGGTCTCCGCGCATGTCCGCCCCGGCCTCGGGCACGGGATCGACGAAACCGGGATCAAGATCGGCAGGCGGTTCCTTGCGGCCCGGCTGAAGACGGTCTCGTGACACCGGCCTCTGTCGAGATTCGCCTACCTCACACTCCGTTGACACCGCGGCGGACGCCTCGCCATGATCCGCGCGCCGCAGGGGGTATGGACACAGAGTGACGCGCCGCAGACATGCCGATTGACCCGGGAGACCGCCAGGGGCCGCTCAACGACCTGCGCGTGCTGGAGATGGGCCAGCTCATCGCCGGGCCGTTCTGCGGCCAGTTGCTGGCCGATTTCGGCGCCGAGGTGATCAAGCTCGAACAGCCCGGCAAGGGCGATCCGATGCGCGAATGGGGGGCGGAGAAGCCGCACGGCAAGCCGCTCTGGTTCCCGGTGCTCGCGCGCAACAAGAAGTCGGTCACGGTGAACGCGCGCGAGGCCGAGGGCCAGGCCATCATCCACCGCCTGGTCGCGCAGTCGGACATCCTGCTCGAGAACTTCCGCCCCGGAACGATGGAGCGCTGGAACCTCGGTTACGACCGGCTGGCGGAGATCAACCCGGCGATCGTCATGGTGCGGGTCTCGGGCTACGGTCAGACCGGGCCGTATGCCCAGCGCGCGGGCTACGGCGCGATCGGCGAGGCGATGGGCGGCCTGCGCTACGTCGTCGGCGATCCGGCGACCCCGCCGAGCCGCACCGGGATCTCCATCGGCGACACGCTCGCCGCGACCTTCGCCGCGCTCGGCGCGGTCATGGCAGTCCACAATGTCGGGCGCAGCGGACGCGGCCAAGTTGTCGACAGCGCAATCTACGAGGCGGTGCTTGCGGTGATGGAATGCCTGGTCACCGAATACGACATCGGCGGCTATGTGCGCGAGCGCACCGGATCGATCCTGCCGATGATCGCGCCTTCCAACGTCTATCCGACGAAGGACGGCAAGATGGTGCTGATCGGCGCCAACCAGGACAGCGTGTTCGGCCGGCTCGCCGAGGCGATGGGCGAGCCCGGGCTCGCCGCCGACGAACGCTATGCCACCCATACCGCCCGCGGCAACAACCAGCAGGAGCTGGACGAGCGGATCGCCGCGTGGACGGCGACGCTGGAGACGCCCGACCTGATCGAGCGCCTCAATGCGCACGGGATTCCCAACGGCGATATCTACCGGGCGCCGGAGATGCTGGCCGACGCCCATTTCCGGGCGCGCGAGGCGATCGTCCGGGTCGCCGATCCGCTGTTCGGCCCGATGCGGATGCAGAACGTGGCGCCCAAACTGTCGGCGACGCCGGGCGCGGTGAAGAGGACCGGCCCCGCCCTCGGCGAGCACAACGAGGAAATCCTGGGCGGCCTTCTCGGGCTGGCGGAAGACGAGCGCGCCCGCCTCGCCGAGGCCGGCGTCATATAGGACGGCGCCGGCGCCGCGCCCGCGTCACGCGAGCGGTTTCATGATGTGCTCGCGATAGGCCGGGCGTTCGGTCAGCCGGCGATACCAGCGCTCCAGATTCTCGAATGCCTCGCGCTCGATATCGAGGTGGTACCACCGATAGGCGGCGATCCCCACCGGAATATCGCCGATGGTGAATGCATCGCCGGCGCCGAAGTCCCGCCCGTCGAGCGCGGCGTCGAGCATGGAGAACAGCTTTGCCACCCGGTCCCGCGCTGCCGCGATGGCCGCCATATCGCGTTCTTCCGGCGGCGTGCGGACGAGGCCGCGAAAGACCACCACCATCGTCGGGCTCAGGGTCGCGATCTGCCAGTCCATCCAGCGTTCGGCTTCGCCGCGGACGCGGGCGTCGGCAGGCCACAGCGCGTCCGCGCCGTGAACCGCGGCCAGGTAGCGCACGATGCTGTTCGACTCCCACAGCGTGTAGTCGCCGTCGATCAGCGTCGGCACATAGCCGTTGGGGTTGAGGGCGAGGTATTCGGGGGAGTCGTTGCCGCCGAACGGGCCGCCGATGTCCTCGCGCGCGAAGGCGAGCCCGAGTTCGCCCGCCGTCCACAGCACCTTCTGGACGTTGGACGAGGTGCTGCGTCCGAGGATCCTCAGCATCACGCGAGACCGATCCCGACGACGTGTTCGGCGAACACCGGCCTGGCCGCGACCGACTCGTACCAGCGCTTCGCGTTGGGGTAGTCCTCGCGCGCGAAATCGAGGTTGAACCAGCGGAAGGCGATCACCGCCGGCGGCATGTCGCCCATGGTGATGGAGTCTCCGGCGATATAGGCGCGGCCCGCCAGGTGGTGGTCGAGCATCGCCATGAGCTTCGACCAGGCGTCCCTGCTGCGCGCGATCGCCTCCGGGTCGCGCTGCTCCGGCGGCGTGCGGATGAGTCCCTGGAAGGCCGGAACGTGGGTCGGCGCGAGCGTGCCGAGCGACCAGTCCATCCACTGCACCGCGCGGGCCCGGACCTGCAGGTCGTCGGGATACCAGGTCCCGGCGGCGTGTTTCGCGGCGAGGTACTGGACGCAGGCGTTCGACTCCCAGATCGTGAAATCGCCGTCGATCACCGTCGGCACCCGGCCGTTGGGGTTGAGCGCGAGGTATTCGGGCCGGTCGTTGCCGCCGAACGGGCCGCCGATATCCTCGCGTTCGTAGGGGATGCCGACTTCCTCGCACAGCCAGACCACCTTCTGGACGTTGGACGAGGTGGCGCGTCCGAGAATCCTGAGCATGGGTTCCTCCATTTCGGTCGCAGTTCAGTCGAGCTGCAGGAGCAGCGTCTTCAGATAGGCGCTCTCCGGCAGATACGGATGGACCGGATGGTCCGGCCCGGCGCCGCCCCGGTGAAGCACGCGTCCGCTTCGGCCCGCGCTCCTCAGGGCGCCCCGCACGGCGTCGGCGAACTGCCCGGCATCGACATGGTGCGAGCACGAGGCGGCGAACAGGAAGCCGCCGGGCCTGACCCGCTCCGACGCGAGCCGGAACAGCTTGCGATAGCCCTTGAGCCCCGCCGCCAAGTCCTTCTTCGCCTTGACGAAGGCGGGCGGGTCGCAGACGACGATGTCGAAAGCGCGCCGGTCGCCTGCGAATGCCTCCATGCCGCCGAACACATCGCCGCGCACGAACTCGCACCGGGCGTTCAGCCGGTTGGCTGCCGCCGCCTCGGCGCCGAGGGCGAGGGCGCGCGCCGACCGGTCGAGGCAGACGACCGACCGGGCGCCCGCCGCCGCCGCCTGGAGACCGAAGCCGCCGACATAGCTGTAGGCGTCGAGCACGTCCATGCCGCGCGCAAGCGCCGCGACCCTCGCGCGGTTTTCCCTGTGGTCGTAGAACCAGCCGGTCTTTTGCCCGGCGTCCGGATCGACGAGAAAGCGGACGCCGTTCTCCACGATCTCGACCGGCCCCGCGACGGGGGCGCCGACCCGCGAGACCTCCGAGGGCAGGCCCTCGAGCGCGCGCGCGGCGGTGTTGTTGCGAAAGACGATGGAGCGCACGCCCGCCGTATCGAAGACCGCCTCGGTCAGCGCGTCCCTCAGCCGGTCCATGCCGGCCGTGTTGAGCTGCGCCGCCGCGACATCGCCGAAGCGGTCGAGCACCAGGCCCGGCAGCCCGTCCGCCTCCGACCAGACGAGCCGGTAGAACGGGGCCCCGAACATCCGGTCCCGGAGCGCGCGCGCGCGGGCGAGCCGTCCGGCGAGAAACGCCCCGTCGATCCCGCAGTCGGGATCCCGGCTCAGCAGCCGCGCGCTGATCAACGGCCGCGGGTTGAACATCGCCGTCCCGAGCGGCCCGCCGGCGCTGTCCCGCAGCGCGACGATCGATCCCGGCGGCAGGGCCTTCGCCTGCGGCGTCATCGCGATCTCGTTGGAATAGACCCACGGATGACCCGCCCGCGCCCGCTTGTGGCGGCCGGGCGCAAGGCCTATGATGGGCCGGCTGCCGGCGTCGGCTGCCGGCGCCGCAGCGGGCGGTGTCGCGAAGCGGGGCAATGGACGGTTTCCCGGTCGGTCGCGGGGCAGAGGGCCGGCGGATCGCGGCCGCCCCGCGCCGCGGTCGGGCGGCCCCGCAGCGGCGCAGCCGCACCGCACTATCGTGTCCGCCGCCGGGCAATGCAATCGACAGCGTTTTCGGTGCGGCAAAAAACGGCTAAAACTGCGCTGTCGCGCCGTTGCGGACACGGCGGCGCGAATGCAGCGAGGGGATGCCATGAGCGTGACCAGCCGCGGGCAGCGCGTGACCGCGCCCGAGCTTCGCGCCCGCAAGGGCGGCGAGCCGATCGTCGCGCTCACCGCCTACACGGCGCCGCAGGCCAAGATTCTCGACCCCCACGTCGATATTCTGCTGGTCGGCGATTCCCTCGGCATGGTGATCTACGGGCTCGACTCCACCCTCGGGGTGACGCTCGACATGATGATCGCCCACGGGGCGGCGGTTCGCCGGGGCTCCGAACGCGCCTGCGTCATCGTCGATATGCCCTTCGCGAGCTACCAGGAATCCCCGGCCCAGGCCTATCGCAACGCGGCGCGGGTGATGGCCGAGACCGGCTGCGCCGCGGTCAAGCTCGAGGGCGGAGCGGAGATGGCCGAGACGGTCGCGTTTCTGGTCCGGCGGTCGATCCCGGTGATGGGTCATGTCGGGCTCATGCCGCAATCGGTCCACGCCTACGGCGGGTTCAGGGTGCAGGGGCGCGGCGCGGAGGACGGCCGCACCATTGTCGAGGACGCGCGGGCGATCGCCGATGCGGGCGCGTTCTCGATGGTCGTCGAGGGCGTGGTCGAGCCGGTCGGCCGCGAGATTACCGACCTCGTCCAGGTGCCGACGATCGGCATCGGCGCGTCGCCCCGCTGCGACGGGCAGGTCCTGGTGACCGAGGATATGGCCGGGCTCTATTCCGAGTTCACGCCGCGCTTCGTGCGCTGCTACGCGGCGCTCGGCGAGGCGCTCGGCGAGGCCGCGGCAGCGTACGCGCGCGACGTGCGCGAACGCCGTTTCCCCGGGCCGGAGAACTGCTTCGGCGTACCGAAGCAGGCCCGGCTCGCCTGATCCGGCAGCCGCCGGACCGCAATGCCGGTGGGAGCGGGCGGCGTGCAGGGGCATGGCGATATCGAGATCGTGCGCTCGACCGAAGCGGTGCGCCGCCGCGTCGCCGCCTGGCGGCGGGACGGGGTCTCGGTCGGGCTGGTGCCGACGATGGGCGGCATCCACGACGGCCATCGGGCGCTGATCGAGGCCGCCGCCGCGGGCTGCGACAGGGTGGTGGCCAGCCTGTTCGTCAACCCGAAGCAGTTCTCGCCCGGCGAGGATTTCGCCGCCTATCCGCGCGACGAGGCGCGCGACGCCCGGTCGATCGCGGCGGCGGGCGGGGATCTGCTGTTCGCACCCGCGGGTTCGTGCGTCTACCCCCAGGGTTTCGCCACCGCGGTCACCGTCCGCGGCCTGACGGAGGGCCTGTGCGGCGCATTCCGGCCGGGGCATTTCGAGGGCGTGGCGACGGTGGTCGCCAAGCTGTTCGTCATGGTCGGTCCGGACGCAGCCTGGTTCGGCGAGAAGGATTTTCAACAACTCCAGGTGGTGCGCCGGCTCGCCCGCGATCTCGACCTCGGGATCGCTGTCCACGGTGTGCCCACCGTCCGCGAACCGGACGGGCTCGCCCTGTCGTCCCGCAATGTTTACCTAGACGCCGCCGAACGGGCCGCCGCGCCGGCGCTCCACCGCGCCCTCGCGGCGCTCGCCGGGCGGGCCGGAGCGCCCGGCGCCGACATCCCCGAAGCCATCCGGGACACCGAACGGTCGATCGCCGGGGCCGGGTTCGGGCCCATCGACTATGTCGCGGTGGTCGACAGCGATACGCTGCGGCCGGTCGAAGCGCCGATCGCGGGAGACGCGCGCGCCCTCGCCGCCGCCTGGCTCGGCAAGGCCCGGCTGATCGACAACGTGCCGGTGACGCCGCGCCGGGGCTGACACCGACGGAAATTCGACGGGAGAGTTGATCGATGTTCTACGAGCCCGGCAAGACCGGCCACGGCCTGCCGCTCAACCCCTACAAATCCATCGTCGTGCCGCGGCCGATCGGCTGGATCTCGACGCTCGACGCCGACGGCGTGCCCAACCTCGCGCCGTTCAGCCAGTTCAACAATCTGGGCTACGATCCGCCCTATGTGATGTTCTCGGCCAACCCGAAGCCCGGCGGCGCGCCCAAGGACAGCGCGCTGAATGCCATGCAGACCGGCGAGTTCGTGTGCAACATGGCGACCTGGGCGCTGCGCGGGGCGGTCAACACCACCGCCCAGTTCGTCGATGCGGGCGTCGACGAGATGGCGTTTGCCGGCCTCGAGCCGGCGCCTTCGATCCTGGTGAAGCCGCCCCGGGTCGCCGCTTCGCCGGTCCATCTCGAATGCCTCTACCACGCCTCTATGGTGCTGCCCGGACGCACGGTGGAAAACACCGCCCACGTGGTGATCGGACGGGTGATCGGTGTGCATGTCAGGGACGATGCGCTGACCGCCGACGGGAAACTCGACATCGCCCGGCTGCGCCCGCTCGCCAGGCTCGGCTACCACGACTACACCGCGGTCGACAGCGTGTTCGCGATGGCGCCCGAAGGACCGAACGCCGAGCAGCTCCGCCGCGGGATGGCCGGCGAACCCAAGGGCGAGGCGGCGGAATAGAGCCGGCTCCGGGCACGGCGCCGCAAACCGTTGTCACGTTCGCCGCCAGCCTGTATATCGGCAGCCGCGCGCGCCCGTAGCTCAACTGGATAGAGCACCTGACTACGGATCAGGAGGTTGGGAGTTCGAATCTTCCCGGGCGCGCCATTTATCCTCTTGATAACGGAGAGAAATCCAGAGCCCGGTTCAATCGGGCGGCGGTTCAATCGGGCCGCACTGAGAATTCACGCTTGGCAAACGAGCGGCAAAATCGGCCGCCCTCTCGCCTCCCCGGTTTCATGAACCCCCCGGCAACCCGCCCCGCACCCGCCATGCCCCCACATCTCGCGAGCCTGGCAAATCTACCCGGTTTCACGTCCCGCGTCAAGCAGTAAATTTCCTATTGAGATAAATTTTTCACACAAAAGGCCTATTTCCTGCCATATCATACCCTGTTCAGGCAATTCACCACCGCGGAAGTCCGTGCGCCGCGCGGTCCGGCAGAGATCGAAGGCCCCGCGACGCCATCGTCACCCGTGCGATGCGCCGCCCGCCGGGCTCGGACAGACCGGCTCTCTGCTGCGCTCCGGTCGGGATGACGAAGGAGAGCGCGGGAGGGCAGCCCCCTCCCGCGCTGTTCTCAGAACCCGGTATCGAGCCGCAGCATGACACCGTGTTCGGCGGGGCCGGCGGCGTCCTTCCGGTGTTCCAGCGCGAGGTTGGTCCGCACCGGGCCCTCCAGCGCGACGCCCGTGCGCACCTGGTGCGCGTCGTCGTCGGTGAGCGAGAACTCCGCGTACGGGCGCAGCATCTCGCGGTGCGCGATCAGGCCCGGGACCTGGATGCCCCACGAGATGCGCCGCAGGTTCCCGCTCCTCGGCATCGCCGTCCAGCGTGCCCAGGAGGCCGCTCTCGCCCTGCTGTGCGCCTGACGCGCCCCAGCCCGGCGACGGCGCGAACGCGAGACCCGTCCCGTCGGCCCTCGCACGCAGGCCCACCGCGGCCCGCACGCCCCGCTCGCCGAACCCGGCGCCGGTCGTCTCCGCCGTGTCCCAGCGGCCTTGCGCGCCGTCCCTGCCTCGACAACGTCCCGTTGATTCAATCACACGCGGAATATGCGCAAACGGCGGCCCCGGCCTCGGCTGTCTCAAGCCGGCCGGACTGGCGCTCTCTATCTCCGGCCGGCCCTCTGCAGCCGTCGCTCGCATATCCGAGGTCACGGGACAGACGGTCCGCGAACCCTTGCAACTCCTTTGCCGCGGTTCCATCCCAGGCGACGTCGAGCGTTTCCTGCCGCCCCATGACCCCGACCACCGTCGACAGGTCGCCCTTGTGGTCGAATATCGGCGCAGCCATTGCGTTGACTCCGGCGAACAGCGCTCCCCTGACCCGGGCCAGCCGGCGCCCGCGCACCTCCTGCAACAGCTCGTCGCGCTGGCGCCTGGAGAGGTCGACGGCGGCAGTGGGCTGGTGTCGCGGCCGCTTCCTGTCTTGCTCGTCGAAATGATCGACCCGGGCCGACGGCATGTAGGCGGCAAAAACCTGTCCTGCCGCAGTGGACAGGAAAGGCAGGACGGAACCGACCCGGATATTGAGGGTGACGGGGCGCGCGCTCTCTTCAAGACCGACGCACGTCACGCCCATGTCGCCCCAGACCGCCAGGAAGACGGTCTCGTCCACCCGGTCCCGGAGTTGCGGCAAGGCCTCGTAGGCAACCCTGATGGGGTCGATGCGGCGGAGGCCTGCGAGACCGATCGAGACGGCGAGCGGGCCGATATTGTAGGCGCCGTTCCGTTCCGGCTGTGCGACCAGCCCGGTTCGCGTCAGGCTGATCAGATAGCGGTGCACCTTGGCGCGATGCATTCCGGCAGCCTCGGCAAGCGCGCCGAGCGGCATTTGCCCGCCGCCCTCGGCCAGCGCACCGAGAATCGCGGCAGCGGTCTCGACCGACCCGATCCCGGGCCGGTTCCGTTCCTCGCCGGGCATATCGGTCGACTCCGTGGGTTGGATACCGGTCGATGGCCAACCCGGTTGACTCATTGAGCGTAACAGATCACATCTTCTATGACAAGCAAGTCACCTCGATCCGCTCTGTCGCAAGGAAAACGGGAGGCCTCCCCTGACCCGGACCGTCGAGGACCAGCCATCGGGCGACGCACCGGGGATCGATCCGCGGTCTGCGGGGCGCCGGCTTCACCGCGGTGGAGAGCACGCGCTATTCTTGGGAGGAGGGCGGCCCGCGATCCGGGCAGGGAACAGGGCGGCGACGCACCGGAAAGGAGGCGGGGATGCAGTTCGTTGGCATTGAGTCGGTTGTTTTCGGGACCTCCGATCTTCCGGCGGCCGGAAAATTCTTCGCCGACTGGGGCCTGAAGACGGTCAAGAACGGGCGCTCGGAAAAGATATTCGCGACCGAAATCGGCAGCCGCGTGGTCGTCCGGGCCGAGGGTGCGAAAGGCCTCGCATCGCCGTTGAGCCCGGCCGGCGGGTTCCGCGAGGTGATCTGGGGGGTCAAGGGAAAGCGCGATCTCGCGCGGATCGCCAGGGAGCTCGGCGCCGACCGGGAACTCAGGACCGACCGCGACGGGACGATCCATACCCACGACCCGAACGGGATCGGCATCGGCTTCCGGGTGTGGCCGCACCGCAAGCGGCTTTCGGTGAAGGCGGCCGCCTTCAACACCGGTATGGAGCGGGCGCGGGTCGACACCCCGGCGCCGCTCTACGACGAGGGAGCCAGCCCGCTCGGGATCGGCCATGTGGTCTTCCTCGCGGCGGACATCGAGGCGGGCGAGACGTTCTATCGCGAAAGGCTGGGATTCCGCCTGTCCGACCGGTATTCCGGGAACCGGGCGGTGTTCCTCCGCTGCTCGCCCGAGAACGAGCACCACAACCTGTTCTTCCTCAACACCAACGGGCCAAGACCGAGCTCCAGCACGTCGCCTTCCAGGTGCGCGACATCCACGAGATGTTCGGCGGCGGGGTGCGAATGAAGCAGCTTGGCTACAAGACCGATATCCGTCCCGGGCGCCACCCCGTGTCCTCGGCCTATTTCTGGTATTTCAAGAGCCCGCTCGGCGGGGCCGTCGAGTACTACGCCGATTCCGACTACGCGACCGAGGCATGGAAGCCCCGGACCTTCGAGGGTCTGCGGTTCTCCCAGTGGCACGTCCAGGACGGCGTCGGGCCGGCCGTCGGAGGGCGGGTCAAGGAAGAACGGCCGGCCGACTGAGCCTAAGAGGACGCAGCCATGGAAGAAAGGCCACGCTAAGTTCACCGCACGCTCAACACCGACCCTAGCGATTACGAAAAGGCGTTGAGCCGTACGCTGTTCGGAATTCTGAGCAAGAGCATCCACGATCTTCCCGGGATCGTGCGGGCGCTCGACGAAAGCGATCTGCGGCCGCCCGAGGCCGATCGCTGGACCGAGGAGATTTTCGCCGCAGAGATGGAGCGGTTGGGCGCCTATCCCAACAGCAGCGGCGCCCCGTTGGGCGAGCATCCGTCGGGCATCGTTCCGCCCGGCACCTCGACCCGCGAGCGGCCGCCGAAGGGCGGGCACGGGAGGCACTGAGATGGACGGCACGCAGATCCGGCAAGACCATCAAGACCATGTCGACCGCCTGCTGGCGACGGGGATCCGCAATCGCTGGTGGTGCATCGGCCCCTCGGCGATGGTGCAGGACACGCCGGTCGCGCTGACCCGGCTCGGCGAGACGCTGGTCGCGTGGCGCGACGAGGCGGGCAAGGTCAACCTGGTCGAGAACCGCTGCCCGCATCGCGCGGCGGCGCTCTCCATGGGCAAGGTGATCGACGGCAGGCTCACCTGCCGCTACCACGGCGTGCAAATCGGCGGCGACGGGAACGTGCTCGACGTGCCTGCCTTCCCGGGCTGCGAGCTGGTCGGGCGGGAGCTGGTGAAGGCCTATCCGACGGTCGAGCATTTCCAGGCGATCTGGGCCTGGTTCGGCGACGAGGCGCATGCCGAGCCGCCGCCGATCGATCTGCCCGAGGAACTCACTTCGCCGGAATGGACCGGCTTCCTGGTGTCGACCACCTAGCACGGCAACTACCAGTACGTGCTCGACAATTTCGTCGATATCATGCACCCGCCCTATCTGCACGACGACACCTATACGCTGGCCTATGGCGACAAATCGGACGTCGTCCAGATCGACGATACCGAGACGGGCTTCATCGTCCGCCGCCAGGAGGACAAGGAGAGCAACGTCGAGCGGATGGAGTTCGTTGCCTGCAACAACGCCCATGCGCGGGTCGGCGTCTACATTCCGCCGGGCGGCGGTCCGGGCGGGTTCCTCCGGATCATCGCCACGGTGGTGCCGATCGACGAGAACTCGAGCCAGTTCAACGCCTGGCGGATGCGCAAGCTGGACGGCTGGCAGGGCGCCATGTTCCGCTTCATGTTCAACAACATGTACGAGCCGCTGACGTGGGAGGTGATCGAGCAGGACCGCGAGATTCTGGAAACGCTGCCGCCCTGGCCGGCGCCGGAGAACCTGTACCAGCACGACCTCGGCGTCGCCCGCCTCCGGCGCTACTACCGCAAGGAGGCCGAGGCGCAGGTGGATGCGCTCGAACGCCTTGCCGCGGGGCAGGCGGGCTGAAGCGCGGCAGGGCTTCCGAGGATGCTGAAGATCTGGGGCCGCGCCAACTCGATGTGCGTGCAGAAGGTGCTGTGGTGCTGCGGTGAAGCCGGCATCCCGTTCGAGCGGATCGACATCGGCGGCAGGTTCGGCGGCAACGATTCGCCCGAATACAGGGCGCTCAACCCCAACGGCGTGATCCCGACGATAGACGATGACGGCTTCGTCCTGTGGGAGTCGAACAGCATCGTGCGCTACCTTGCCGCCAAGCACGATGCGGGCAATCTGTGGCCTGTCGATGCGGTCGAGCGCGCCGATGCCGAGCGCTGGATGGACTGGCAGCTCTCGACCGTCTATCCGCACATGCCGACGATTTTCCTGGGGTCGATCCGCACGCCCCCCGGGAAGCGGGATGTGGCGGCGATCGGGGCGGCGATAGAGCGCGTGAGCGAAGCGCTCGCGGTACCGGAGACACGTCTCCGCGACCGCGATTTCCTCGCCGGCCCCCGCCTGACCGTGGCCGACATTCCGCTCGGCATCTCCATCTACCGCTTCTTCAAGATGGCCGCCGACCGCCCGTCCTTCCCGAACATCGAGGCGTGGCAGTCGCGGCTCGAGTCCCGCCCGGCGTTCGAAGCGTTCGTCGCCGGACCGCTGCATTGATGGAGATTGCAATGAAGTACACGCGCACCGAGGCGAAGGATTACGCGTTCGAGCACTGGCACGGATGTTGCAACGTCATCCTGCCAAGCTTCACCAACGATCTGCAGGGGTTGAACGAACAGGCCATTCGCCACGACGTGCGACGCAATATCGAGCAGGGGTTCTGGGGCGCACTGATCGTCTCCGAGTGCGGCACCACCAAGGACGAGATGCGCCGGTTCATGGAAATCGCCGTCGACGAGGCGGCGGGCCGTCAGCACTTCCTGGTGCACGGGACCTTCGACACGCCGGACGAGATTGTCGAGATGTGTGAGGCGGGGGAGGCGATCGGCATGGACGGCCTGCTGCTCGGCCACCCCAACTCGTTCTACCCGGAGACCCGGGACCAGCTTTACGACTACCTGGCCTATGTGTGCGAGCGGACGGACCTCGCCGTCTGCCTGTTCGCGGCCGGGCACTGGAACTATGCCCGGCTGCACCCGAGCGGTTATCCGCCGGACGTTCTGGCGCGCGCTTCGGAACTGGAGAACGTCGTCGCCGTGAAATACGAAGTCGCGCGTCCGGGGATCGCCGGCGACTACGAGTTCTGGAAGATGATCCGCGGCAAGCGGGTGCTGTTCTCCGACCCGCTCGAGGCGCACGCACCGCTGACCGTCGAGATGTTCGGCCAGCAATGGATGGGGACCAGCAACTACGAGTATTTCGGCGAGCGCATCCCGAAATATTTCGCGATGCTCCGCGACGGGCGCTACGAGGAGGCGATGGAGGTCTACTGGTCGCTCCAGCCGGTGCGCGCCGCCCGCTTCGCGGTGCAGGGCACTTTCGCCGGTGCCAATTTCATTCACCGCTATCTCTGGAAATACCAGGCATGGCTGCACGGCTACGCCGGCGGGCCGATGCGCCAGCCGATCATGAAGCTCACCGATATGCAGATGAGGCAGGTGCGCGACGGGCTGGTACGCGCCGGTTTCACGCCCGAGGAGGCGCCGTTCTCGGCCTTCTACCAGGGCCGGTACCCGACGTGAGCGCGCGCCTGTGACCCTCATCCTCAACCATGCCGATGTCCTCGCGGCGGTGGACATGGCCGACGCGATCGAAGCCATGGAAGCGGCTTTCGCCGAGGAGGGCGCGGGCGGCGTCAACCAGCCGCCGCGCACCAATATCCGGCTGGCGAACGGCTTCCTGCGGATCGGCCCGGTGGTGATGGAGCACAGCGGCTGGATGGGGTTCAAGGCGATGAACCTCTCCGCCGGGATCGGCGTCCGCTACCAAGTCCATATCTATGCCATTGCCGACGGCGATCTCAAGGCGATCATCGACGCGCAACACCTGACCACGCTGCGCACCGGGGCAACCAGCGCGGTGGCGACGCGCCGGCTCGCCCGCGACGAAGCGGTCACGGTCGCGGTTCTGGGCTCGGGCGTCGAAGCGCGCGCCCAGCTCGAAGCCATACATGCGCTCGGTCTCGCCGCGCGCGCGGGTGTTCAGCCCGACCGTGGAGAATCGGGAAACGTTCGCGGCCGCCTGTTCCGAGAGCCTCGGAATCGAAGTCGTGCCGGTCGAGGATGCGCGCTCGGCGGTGGACGAGGCCGGGATGGTCGCCGCCGCCGTCAAGTCCGGCGAGCATGCGTTCTACGGCGCCTGGCTCGAACCCGGAATGCATGTGAACTCGGTCGGTACCGCCCGACCCAACCAGCGCGAGATAGACCCGGAGACATTCGCACGGAGCGACATCACCGTCGTCGATACCCGCCACGGCGTGCTCAACGAGGCGGGCGATGCGATCGAGGCGGGCGACGCGATCGTACCGCAGGAGGTGCACGAGCTCTGCGCCGTGGTTGCCGACGATGGGCCCCGGCGCACCGATGATGCGCAGATCACTCTGTTCAAGTCGGTCGGCACCGGCATCCAGGACATCGCGTTGGCCGCCAAAATCTACGAGAGGGCGCGCGACCGGGGGCTTGGAAAGGAATTTCCCGACTTGCTGAACATCAAGAAAGTCTGACGGGAGACATGAGCGCATTTCCCGGCGGCCACGGGTCGAAAAGCCCGTCTACGAATGGCGCAGCCGGGCGACTTATGCGGTGACCGATGCGATGATTGCAGGCGCGGCGAATACCGCGAGATCATCCGGCAGCCGCACAGGAGAACCAGGAAAATGACCCTATACGCGGATTCGCAATACCCGGTGCGGGAGGATCTCGACGCCGTTCATGCCGAACAACTGGATCAGTTGGCCGACCCCGGCACCTGGGGTACCGGTGCGCAGCGCCTGGCGATCGCGAGGGAGGTTCGCCAAGCCTGTTATGACACGGATATCCAGGAAGAACCGCAAGACACCGGCCCGCTGAGCACTGTCGCGCTGCCGGAGGCGGTGTGCGCGACGATCCGGAAATTGGCCGTCGCCCCCAGGGACTTCGTCGAGGAGTCTTATGAAGAGGCCAGGAACGGCGGTCTGAGCGACGAGGAATATGTCGAGATCGTCGGCATCGTGTCGCGCCTGACCGACATGGATGTGTTTGCCCGCGGCATCGGCGTTCCGCTGCGTCCTCTGCCGGCCGCGCGCGAGGGCCGGCCGTCCCGCGTCCGCCCCGGTGTCGCCAAGAAGGAAATGGCCTGGGTGCCGACGGTTCCGAATCTCCCCGAGGGCGGCGAGGAGGCGGCCGAGATCTACGGCGAAGACTATCGACCCTACATCATCCGCTCGCTCAGCCTGGTGCCGGATGAAGTGCGGCGGCATCTCGCGTTGGAAGAAGTACAGTACCTGCCGATGAAGAATGTTTTCGTCAAAGATTATCAGCATCATGAGGGGTTCACCCGTGCTCAGGTCGAGCTGATCGCGGGGCGGGTCTCCGCCCTCAACGAGTGCTTCTACTGAACGGCGGGCCATGCCTGGTTCCTCCGTGAGAGTGGACGCGAGACTGGCCTCAACGTCAATTTGCGGGCGCTGCTCGACCCGGAACAGGACAGCGGGGTACCCGGCGGCAGGGAAATTCTCGCCTTCGCCGATGCCGTCATCGGCCCCGACCGGGCCGCGCTGGAGCGGGCGCGGCACGATCTCGCCCGCGCGGCGGGGCCGACGGCGGTGCCGGCGGCAGCGGCCATGACGCCCTGCTTTCCTCCACCGGCACCGCCCGGCCTTTCTCATGACGGCAACGGGTCCGATGCGGCGGGGTGTCCGGGATAACCCTTGAGAATGTCGGCCGCGATGCTCTCCGAGACGAGGATCGCGGAAGCGTGCACCGCATCCTTCGCCAAGTGCGCATAGCGCGCCGTCGTCTCGACACGTGTGTGGCCGAGCAGACGCCCGATCATCGGCAGCGATTCACCGAGCGCCAGCGCCCGCGATGCGTAGCTGTGTCGAAGGTCATGAAGCCGCATGTCCCTGAGTTCCGCGCGCTCCCGAACGATCTTCCACGGATCGTGCAGGTTCCGCATGTGCCGCCCCTTGATCTTCCCCGGGATCACGAACGGGTTGTCCGCCACGCGTGGAATCCTCGCCAACACCCTCACCGCCTCGGGAGACAACGAGATCGTCCGGGCACCGGTCTTGGAGTCGCTCAGACGCAGTTCCCGAGCTTCCAGGTCCACCTCGTCCCAGCGCAGCGTCAGGATCTCTCCCTTGCGGCAACCGGTAAGGAGCAGCAGACGGATCGCCGCCACCGCATGCTCAGACATCCCCTTGCGGGTCTCGGCATCGGCCAGTACCCGGCCAAGCCGGCGGAACTCCTCCTCCGTGAGAAACCGTTCCCGTCCGCGCTCCCGGTACTTGATCGCGAACCGGCACGGATTGCTCCCCTCCGGGATCAGCCCCTGGTCCTCCGCCGCGCTATAGATGCGCGACAGCGTTTCCAGCACGCGGTTCGCCATCACCGGCGTCGCGCTCAGCGCATGCTGCGCCTCCGTCACCTTCGCATGATCCACCGCCAGCGCCGGCAAATTGCCGAAGCGCGGCACAATGTGCTTGTTCACTACCTGTCGGTAGCCTGCTGCCGTCACCGGCTTGCAGCGCACCGCGACATGGTCCTCGAGATACCGCGCCGCAAGATCGCTCACCGTCGGCCCCTGCGCCATCTTCTCCGACTGTGGCTCGGGTTCCGGTTCCTCACCGGCCTTGATCCGCGCGATGATCAGTGCTGCCCGGCGCCGCGCCTCCTCAGCCGTGATCACCCCGTGACGGCCTACCGTCACCCGTTTCGCCGACTTCCCGCCCGCCCGGGTCTGCACCACATAGTACTTGCTCCCGGTGGGATAGACCCTGACCCCGAAGCCGGAGAGTTCGGAGTCCCAGAACACCGTGTCCTTCTGGACCTCGAGCGCCTCGACGGTGCGCCGCGAGATCCTCGTAGCCCCGAGCTTCGTCATATTCCCTTCTCCCGCTGCCGGTACGTCAGGCCACGTCAGCTTCCGACGCCAGGATGTCGGCTCCGATGCTGCCGCCCACCTTCTCCGCCGCCGCTTTCTCCGTCTCGCGTGCGAGGTGCGCATAGCGCATCGTCGTCTTCACCTTCCTGTGCCCCAGAAGCTTGCCGATCATCGGCAGCCCCTCGCCCAGCGCCAGCGCCCGCGATGCGTAAGAGTGACGGCAGTCGTGGAGACGCACATCCTGGAGCCCGGCCCTTGCGCGCAATCGCATCCAGATACCTTCGATCCCGGCCAGGTGCCGGCCCGGCTTCTTGCCCGTGATCACCCAGGGATTACTCTCGATCCGGGGAATGCCAGCCAGCACCGAGTCGATCGCCGGGGTCAGGGGCACCCGCCGGATTCCCGTCTTGGTGTCCCTCAACCGCACCTCGCCCGCCGTGCGGTCGATGTCGTCCCAGCGCAGCGTCACGATCTCGTTCTTCCGGCACCCGGTCAGAAGCAGCAAGCGGATCGCCGCAATGGCCGAGGGAACGGTCGAGCCGTCCGCCTCCGCTTCGTCCAGCACCACGCCGAGCCGGCGGTATTCCTCCGGCGTCAGGAAACGTTCGCGGCGATGCGTCTTGTAACGGCGGATCCGTTCGCACGGATTGCTCCGCGGCGCCGTCAGATCCCATGCCTCCGTGAGGCGGAACATCCTGGCCAGGAGATTTACCGTGTGGTTGGCCTGGTGGGGCTTGTCGCGCATCCCGTGGTGCAGCGCCGCCACGTGTGACCGCTCCACGGCGGAAACCGGCAACGAGCCCAGTTCGGGCACGACGTGGTACTCCACGATGTTCCGGTAGAACCTCACGGTGTTCGGGCGGCAGTTCGCCGTGGCATGAGCGCTCAGATAGCGTGCCGCGAGATCCGCAACCGTCAATTCCGGTGTTGGTGCAGCCGGCACCGGGTCCTCGCCCTGCTTGATACGGTCGATCATCGTCGCCGCCTGCCGCCGCGCCGCCCCCGGCCCGATCTCCCGGTGCCCGCCGACCACCGCGCGCCGGGTTTTCCCGGCCGGACCGCGTGCCTGCACCACGTAGACCTTGCGACCGGTGCGATAGACGCGCACCCCGAAGCCCGGCAGGTCCCGGTCCCAGAACAGCGCATCCCGCTTCTCCGTGGACAAGGAATCGACCATGCGCCTGGTGAGCCTCACGGCTGAACTCGCTGACATGTCTGCTTCACTCCTTCGCTTCCCGGGCAATGCCACTCCCGGCGTCGCTCGTGCTGCCGCGAACCGTGGTCCCTTCGCTCACCTTGGAACCGGAGGAAATCCAGCGAGGAATACATGCGTTCGATGGGTGACGACGATGAACAAGCCCATGGCGACGCCGCTACGCGCCTGACAGTGCTCGAGTTCCCGAAGTGCCTCCATCTCTTCCGTTGTCGGGTGAACGAAGATGAAGGGGCGGAGGCCGTTTTGATCTTCCGCTGGATCTCCCATGTCTTCGCTCTTTGCCGTCGTTCCCTCCATCACCAGAGAATGGAAGAATCACCCCTTCCTGCGCTGGATCGGTGCCAGACTGCGAAAGCGAATCGCAACCGATTGAGACCGATCAGGTGACCATTGAAGTCCAATCCTGGCGTGGATGCAAGAGCAATATGAATTGGGAAGATCCAAATAATCTAATGTTACCAGACTATTACGGATATCTTGGCAGCTTGTGTCCTTGATGCCATCTATGTCCCATCGCCGTTCAAATGTACATGATTTAACGATCTATCACACTACCGCTCCGCTCGCCGGCGTCCGGCTCGATGCCGCCTCCGCCGCCGCCGAGCACGCCCCCGGCACCCGGGTCGCCGGCAACGACGGCACCGAATGGCTCTATGTCCGCGCCGGCGGCAAGATCGCCCGCCACGACTACGTGACCGTGGACGAAGGGTTCAAGGCGAAGGCCGGGACCAAGGGCGCGGTCGACGACGGCCACGTCGTCGCCGTCGCCCAGACCGCCTTCGCCGACAAGCAGTACGGCTGGGTGGCGACCTGCGGCCAGGGCGCCAACGTCAAGGTCAATGTGGGCGCCAACTGCGCCGCCGACCGGGCGCTCTACACCTCGGCCGACCGCCGGCCGGCTCGACGACGCCTCGGCCGGCCAGACCAGGGTCGAAGGCATCGCGATCACCGCGGCCAACGGCGCCCGGGCGGCCGCGCAGCCGGCCATCCTCACCCATCCGCGGTCGGCCGCGGTGTAGACGCCCGCCGCCGCACCCTGCCGACGGGGCGGCCTGCGGGCCGCCCCGTCGGTTTCCGCCCCCCTCATGCGAAAGGACGATCCATGGAAGCGCCGATCCACGATGCCGCATACTGGGAAACATTCGCCGCCGAACAGCAGTCCGGCGGGCGCGACGACTGCATCCCCCATTTCTACATGCGCGCGATCCGCAACCCAGCGCGCAGCGAGGAGACCGGACGCCCGGTGTTCGATGAGGCCGCCTATGTCCGCATCCTCGCGCCCGGAGACCGGAACAGCGTCGTCGACCGCAAGGTGACCGACGACGACCGCGCGCGCTGGCCCCGCGCGTGGGCCGCCTTCCAGGCGAAACGCGGCCGCCCGGCCGGCACCCCGATCGAGCACTGGCCCTATCTCACCGTCGCCGGCGCCGCCGAACTGAAGGCGGCGGGGGCGCTCACCGTCGAGGAGGTCGCCGGGGCCGACGACGCGCTCAGGGAGAAGATCGGCGAGCGCGCGGCCGAACTGGCAGAGCGGGCGAAGCAGTTTCTCCAGCCGCAGCCCGAGACCGAGACCGCGCTCCGGGTGCAGATCGGCCAACTCGAGCGGGACATCGCGGAGCGCGACACGCGCATCGCCGCCCTCGAGGCCGAAATGCGCCGCCGCCACGAGGCGCGCCGGCAGGGGCGCGGCCGATGAGCCTCGCCACCATCTGCCGCGAGGCCGCCGCCGAGATCGGCGTCGCACCGCCCACCGGCGTGGTCGGCAGCGCCGAGAGCACCGCGGTCCGCCTGCTGTCCGCCGCCAGGCGCGAGATCTTCGCGATGGCCGGGAGCGCCCCGTGGAGCGCGCTGGTGCGCGAACACAGCTTCGCTCCCGTCCCCGGCGCCGAGCAGCCGCACGCCCTGCCCGACGATTTCGCCTACATCGTCGACGGCACCGCGTGGGACCGCGCCGGCGGCCGGCCGCTCGACGGCCCGCTGTCCGCGCCGCGCTGGCAGGCGCTGCGGGCGCGGGCCGGGGCCGGCGGGCGGCGCGCCTTCCGCATCTTCGGCGGCGCCCTCCACCTACACCCGCCGCCGGCCGCGCCCGGCGGCGAGATCGCCTTCGAATACGTCACCCGCAACCTCGTGGTCTCCTCCTCGGGCGCGCCGCGGCGCACCTGGGAAGCCGACGACGACCGCCTCGTCCTGTCCGAGGAGATCGCCGCGATGGGGGTCAAGTGGCGCTTCCGCAAGGCGCTCGGCCTCGCCTACGACGACGATCTCAACGAGTACCTGTCGGCGCTGGCCCGCGCGGCGGCGCGCGACGGCGGCCGGCCGACGCTGCGCCTCGACGGGGCCGCGCCGTTTCCCCCCGCCGCCGGGATTCCCGACGGCGGCTTCCCGGAGCGCTGACCGTGCTGGGACGGCGGCGCGCCCCGCGGCGGGGCGGCGGGACGATGACGGTGACCGTGCCGGCCCCGGTCGGCGGGCTGAATACCCGGGATTCGCTCAACCTGATGCCCCCCACCGACGCGGTGCGGCTCGACAACTGGAACCCGGGGATCAGCGCGCTCTCGGTGCGCGAGGGCTACCGCCCGGCCGCCGCCGGCGGGGCGCTGCACGAGATCTCGCGCGCCCCCGTCGCCCTGGCCTCCGGCTTCGCCGGGGACCGCTGGCAGACGGTCAACTTCAACGGCCGCATGGCGCTGGTCAACGGCGCCGACGCGCCGCAGGTCTTCGACGGCGATGCGGTCGCGCCGATGCCGGCGACCGGCGACGGGCTGGTTCCCGCCAGCCTCGCCGGGGTCATGGTGCACCGCTCGCGCACCTACTTCCTGGCGCGCGACAGCCAGGACTTCTGGTACTCCGAGGTCAACGCGCTCGGCGGCAGGCTTACCCGCTTCCCGCTGTCGCGGGTCGGCCAGTTCGGCGGCAACCTGATCTGCATGGGGTCGTGGAACGTCGAGGGCGGCTCCGACGCCTGGGGCGGTGGCGGCATCGGCGAGGACCTCGCGGTGTTCTGCATGTCGTCGGGCGACATCGTGGTCTACCGCGGCGACGATCCGGGCTCCGACTGGACCCTGGTCGGCGTGTTCCGCGCCGGCGCGCCGGTGGATGCGCGCGGCATCGCGCGGCGCGGCTCCGACCTGCTGGTCCTCACCTCGGAGGGGCTGATCTCGGTCTCGCGGCTGGTCAGCGAAGGCTCGCTCACCCCCGACGGGGTGGTCTCGGACAAGATCCGCCCCACCCTGGTCGAGGCGGTGCGGCGCTACGGCGGCAACACCGGCTGGCAGGTCGCGGTGCATTCCCGCGCCGGACGGACCATCGTCAACGTGCCCCTGGGGTCCGGGCGGTTCGAGCAGTACGCGATGGATACGCGGACCGGGGCGTGGGCGCGCTGGACCGGGATCGACGCCCACGCCTGGGGCCTGTTCGGCGAGACCGCGCATTTCGGCGCGGCGGCCGGGACGGTCCACCGGATGGAGGGGGCGACCGACGCCGGCAGGCCGATCGCCGGCGACGTGCAGACCGCGTTCAGCCCGTTCGGCGGGCGCGGGCTGCTCAAGCGCTGCATCTGCCTGCGCCCGGTGCTGCGCGGCCGGTCGCAGGCAGAGATCGGGGTCGCCGCGCTGGCCGACTTCCGCGAGGTCGCGACCGTGCCGGTAGCCACCGCCTTCGGCCGGCAGACGGCCGCCTAGGAGGCCGCCGATGCGGACTGGGACGGCCTGGGACGGCCACCCCTGGGAGGGCGGTCCGGAGGCCACCATCGCCGAAAGGCGGGCGGCCGACGGGCTCGGCTACACGCTGGGCGCGCGGCTCACCTCGCGGACCGCCGACGCACTCGAATGGGAAACCCTGACCTACCAGCTCGAAACGGGGCGAGGACTGATCTGATGACGGCTCTGACCGGAAAGAAACCCAAGGACACCTACAAGGACCTGCTGCAGGTCTCGAACGCCAACAACGGGATCGACAACACCCTGCGCCCGGTCGAGGACGGCGAGGGGACGGCGAGCGCCCTGCAGCTCGCCGCCGACCGGATCTCGCTCGCCGGCAAGGCGCTGGTTCTCGACGCCGACGGCGACACCGCGATCGCCGCGGCCAGCGACGACCGGATCGACTTCCGCGCCGGCGGCGCCGACCGCGTGTCGCTCGGCGCCGGGGCGCTTGCCGTCAAGCTCGCCGGGGCCGACGACTTCCGCTTCCGCGAGGACGCGCTCGACGTGCTCGACGGCTCCACCCTGTCGATCGGGAGCGGCGCCGTCCTCGCGGTCGAGGCCGGCGCGTCGCTGAGCGTGGCGGCGGGCGCCGCGGTGGCCGGGCTGGACGCCGTCCCGGCCGGCGCGATCGTGCCCTATGCGGGGGCGGCCGCGCCGGCCGGCTGGCTCCTCTGCCACGGGCAGGAGGTGCCGCGGGCCGACTACCCGGCGCTGTTCGCCGCCATCGGCACCGCCTACGGCGCCGGCGACGGGGCGGACACCTTCGCCCTGCCCGACCTGAGGGGCCGCGTCGCCGCCGGGCGCGACGACATGGGCGGACGCGCCGCGGGCCGGCTCAGCGGCCGGGCGGGCGGCGTGAACGGCGCCGCGCTCGGCGCCGCCGGCGGGGCCGAGACCCACACGCTTTCCGAGTCCGAGCTCGCCGGCCACAGCCACGGCGCCGGCGCCTACAAGGGATCGGCCAGCGGCAACACCGGCAGCGCCGGGTCGCACACCCACAACCTGTCGCGCAGGAGCGACTCCGGGTCCTGGTACAGCCCCTCCTACCGGCTCACCGCGAGCGGACACGGCGGCTCCACCCAGGACGCGACGGCGAGCGCCGGCGCCCACAAGCACAGCTTCTCGGTCAAGCTCAGCGTGACCGGCGATTCCGGCGCTGCGGGCGGCGGCGGCGCGCACAACAACGTGCAGCCGACGCTGGTCCTCAACTACCTCATCAAGACCTAGGAGCAGGCAATGACACAGAACACAGCCTCCCCGACGACCGCGCCGCCCGCCGCGCGCTACCGGAGCCTCGAGGAGCGGGTGGCCCGGCGCCGCGCCGAGCGCCAGCGCGCCCAGCAGCCGGCGCAGGACGCGGCGCCCGACCCGGGGCAGGATTCGGGGCCGGAATAGATGCTCGCGCTTGCGCTCGGCCGCGACGCCGAGGTCGCCCGCTGGGTCGGCGCCGCCCTGGGGATCGACGATTTCGGCCCGTGCACGGCGATCGGCGTGGTCGAGGACGGGAACCCGGTGGCCGGGGCGGTCTACAGCGGCTGGCGCGCCCGCCCCGGCGCGCTCGAGGCGTCGATCGCCGCCGCCTCGCCGCGCTGGTGCCAGCGCTGGGTGCTGGAGGCGCTGTTCCGCTACCCGTTCGGCCAGCTCGGCGCGCACCGCCTCCAGGCCACGGTGCGGCGCGGCAACCGCCCGGCGCGGCGTTTCGTCGAACGGCTGGGCTTCCGCTACGAGGGCATGGCGCGGGAGGCCTGGCCGACCGGAGAGGACGCCGCCCTCTATTCGATGCTGCGGCGCGAATGCCGCTGGACAGGAGATCGACATGGGAAAGAGTGCCCCCAAACCGCTCCCGGTTCCCGACCCCGCGGCGCTGGTCGCCGCGCAGGCCGAGGCCAACCGGATCAGCCAGTTCACGCCGCAGGGCAGCCTGCTCTACGGCCGGGTGACGGATGACGGCGGCTTCGCCTTCGATCCGTCGGCGTCGGCCCACGCGACGATGGTGACCGAAACACCCTACCAGCAGGAGATGCGCGGCCGCCGCGAGGCGCTCGCCCGGATGCTGGCCGACCGGGCGTTCGCCCAGGCCGAGGGTCTCGACGCCGGCGGCCTCGACAGCGAGGGGCTGCCGCCGGCGTGGGATGCGGACGGGCTCGCCGCGCTGCGCGGCCGCAGCGAACAGGCGGCGTACCGGAGGGCGATGGATCTGCTCGACCCGGAACTCGAACGCCGGGAGAACCGGCTGCGCCAGAGCCTCGCCAACCGCGGGCTGCCGATCGCCGGGGGCAGCGCCGGGGGCGAGGAGTTCGACCGTTTTCTCGACGCCGGCAACCGGGCGCGCCGCGACGCCGCCTTCGCCGCGGTGGCCCAGGGCGGGGCGGAGGCCGACCGCGCCTTCAACCGCGCCGCCTCGGCCCGCCAGCAGGCCTTCGCCGAGCGCGCGGCGCAGCGCCAGCAGCAGTTCAACGAGCTCGCCGCCCTGCTCGGCGGCCAGCAGCTCGCGCCGGTCGGCCTGCCCGCCTTTTCCCCGGCCGCTCCGGTCGATGTGCTGGGCGCCAATGCAATGGCGCAGCAGGCGGCGACCGGGCGCTACAACGCCCAACTGCAGGCCCGCAACCAGTGGCAGCAGGGGCTCGGCCGGGCGCTCGGAGCCGCGTCGCTGTTCTTCGCCCCGTCGAGCCGGGCGGTCAAGACCGACACCCGCCCCGCCGA
Organism: Alphaproteobacteria bacterium; assembly: GCA_965200535.1. Taxonomy (GTDB): domain Bacteria; phylum Pseudomonadota; class Alphaproteobacteria; order MPNO01; family MPNO01; genus MPNO01. The sequence continues at coordinate 826,942 of CBDAUF010000001.1, forward strand.
CCATGCCGACAGCCTGGCGCGGCTCGAGGCGCTGGACGTCGATCGCTGGCGCTACCGGGGCGACGCCGCGCCGCATATCGGCCCCTACGCCGAGGATTTCGCGGCGGCGTTCGCCGGCGACGGGCGCACCATCGACCTGATGGATGCGGTGGGCGCCACCATGTCCGCCGTCAAGGGCCTCGCCGCCAGGGTCGATGCGCTGGCCGACCGCCTGCCGGCCGCGCCGGCCTGACCCGTCCCGAGGCCCGTCAAGGGGCCCGTCCACAAGCCCGTCCAGAGGAGAGAAAGATGCCGCAAGACGATCCGCACCCCGCCCGCCGCACCGGCGGCGCCCGCCCGCACCGGCCGTCGCCGGCAGCCGCTGGGCAGCCGCCGCAGCCCGCGCCGGGCACCGGGAAACCGCCCGCCCCGCCGGCGCATCCGCGGGATCCGCGGGAGATGGCGCTCCGCATCCTGAGCGCCCTCCTGACCGACCAAGCGCCGCCGCCGCTGCCGCCCTACAGCCCCCCGCCGTCGCCGGTTGCGGGGCAGCCCGGGGCCGGCGGCGGCCGGGCCGGGCGGGCGGCCGCCGGCGATGGACGCGCTGGCCCGTTTCATCGCCCGGGCCCGCGCGCACGGCCTCTCCCCCTACGGCCCCGGCGCGCGCCCGCCGGGCGGCGGGAGGACGGCATGAGCGAGCCCTATGTCTCGTCCGCCAAGCCGTTCAACGGCGAGGACCGGGAACTGCTGGTCCGGCTCGACGAGCGCACCAAGGCGATCCACCAGCAGCTCGAGACCTTCGTCACCAAGGAGTCCTTCCGCCCGGTCATGCTCATCGCCTACGGCATGATGGCGTCGATCGCCCTCACCCTCCTCGGCGCGGTGATCAGGTCGGTGCTGGGGTGAGGCGGGCAGCCCGGCTTGATTTTTCCCTCCGGCCGGCAAACATTGGGCACCGGAGGCAGCCGCGCGGCCGAGAGACGGGTTTGCACCGCAGGCGGCGAAGCCGGGGGCGTCATGCGGAACCCGCATTCGGGGAGATGGACGATGGCGACGAGAAAGCCGGCAAGCCCGACCCTGCCGCTGGCTCCGAAAGAGCTGGACGAACCCCGGCGCGACGCCGCGCGGCCGATGGACTTCGAGATGGAGATCCGCGATATCCGAACGGAAACCGGCGTCGTTTTGCGTCGGAAAGAACCGATGGTCCTGCGCGCCTCGCTGGACGATTCCGACGGATGCTACCGGGCCGATATTCCGGGCCTCGAAATTCCGATTTCCGTGTTCGACCGCGCGGAGATGAAAGACGCATTGAACGACATGCTGCTCCATTTGTGGGAAGAATACGCCCGGGAGGACGACGTCAATCTGACGCCGAGGGCGCGCAGGATGAAGGCCCACCTGCTGCACAACTACGCCGAGACCGGGTGATGCGCCTGTCCCGCAGGGACATATTGAAAGGACCGGCAATGAAGCCGCCCTCATCCCTTTCGCAGATGCTGCGGAGAGCGCGGTAGGGCACGGCCCGGCCATCGCCGCGCCGCCGGCAACCCGTCTGGACCTTCCGCCCGAGGCGTGCGAGGGTTGCGGACGGACCGCCACATCTGCAGGGCCGGACCCGATGAGAGACATCGATACCGAACAGCGGACCGGGACGAAGACCAAGACCGAGCGGCCGCGCCTGCACAAGGTGATCCTGCTCAACGACGACTACACGCCGCGCGAGTTCGTCGTCCTGGTGCTGCGGGCGGTGTTCCGCATGAACGAGGAGGAAGCCCACCGGGTGATGGCGACGGCGCATACCAAGGGGTCCTGCGTGGTCGCCGTCTACACCCGCGACGTGGCCGAGACCAAGGCGACGGAGGCGACCGACCTCGGGCGCGAGCACGGCCACCCGCTGATGTTCACCACCGAACCCGAGGAATAGCGGCAGGCGGCGGCCCGCTCTGCCGCGGCGAGGCACCCGTCCCGTCGATGATGGGGCTCCGCATCCGCGTGAAGGACATCGCGCTCGCCCACGAAAATCCGAGCTGGCGCTGATTTCTGTACTCCAACGGGATCGACATTTGCCATTCCACGAATACATTGCCCACCGAGGACAGCGCGAAAGCGGCCGGCAAGGAGTGCGTCCGGCTCATACGACAGGAGAAATGGAATGGCCGATCCCTATGATGACGATCGAGGAAAGCTCGCCGGATGAGAGCAGTCACACGTTGCGTCCTGCTGCCGGTTTTTCTCGGTGGCTGCAGCGCGGCGGCCACGATCAACGCTCAGAGGGACCTTGAAGCATCCAGAGACCGCCATAATTCCTGCCTCCAACAGAATTCACGAAACCCGTCCGCCTGTGAAGGCGCCCGTCAAGCCTACGAAGCAGACCTTCGGGTCTTCGAGACGTTGTCGGATGCCTTGAAGAAGCAGCTTGACAGCCTATAATTCTCGCTCTCGCGAGTGGACGACAATGGGGGGAGTCTCGACGAGACCGGCAAACGGAAGGACAGACCCCATCCGGACCGCGAGGCGCCAGCCGAACGAGGCGAAGGGCGGCCGCGTCGGGGGGCGGGCGCGGGCTGAGTCCCTGACGCCGGAGCGCCGGAGCGAGATCGCCAGCGCGGCGGCGGCGCGGTGGGGGGAGATGATCGAAAAATGATGGAGGTGACCATGAGCCTCACCGATCCAAGCAAGATCGCTCAAGCTGCGGAGAAGATCTACGACGAACGCCATCGTGAAAAATTAGAAAAGGAGCATTCGGGCGAGTTCGTGGTCATCGATGTGAAAGATCAAGAAATCTATCTGGGAGAACATCCTGAGACGGCCCTGCAAGAGGCCAGAAAGAAGGCTCCGTACGGGGTATTTCATTTGATCAGAATCGGAGCACCGGGAGCATTCAGGGTAAGCCATGCCAGCAGACAAGCCTCCCCTTGGGATTGGACACTTCGACCAGCAAGGTAATGCGTGCCTGACACTCCACTTGTGCGGAATGCGTCACGATCCCCCTGGCGTTGAGTTTGAAGCCATCATCGACACGGGGTTCACCGGGTTCGTCCAACTTCCTATATCCGACGCCCTGTCTCTATCTCTTCCTCTCGAAGGCACTAATTCCGTCACATTGGCTGATGGATCGTCTCTCGTCATGCTCACGGCCCTAGCGAAAGCCACTCTGCTAGAGAGAACCGAGATCGGGGTTGTTCTATTGTCGATGACGTCGACCACAATGCTGGTTGGAATGGATTTTTTGAGAAGGTTTGAAAGGGCTTTAGTCGTCTCGAAACGGGCAGGAGTAGTCTTGCTTGATGAAGAGACGTTCTTCAATACATCGCCCATCGATACTGAATAAAATACTTGATAAATAGATTTTACGCCCCGTATTCGAGGGGATAAACGAGCTCTCCATAGAAAAGCGCTTCATGATCATCGACATGCCGGTCGAGGGCATGTCGATGCGAACGATCTCGCGTACGGTCGGGGTTCCGATCGACTCCGTGACCAAGCTGCCGGTCGAAGCTGGCGAGGCGTGCGCCGCCTTCCATGACGGGGCCGTGCGCGAGGCCGGGAGCCGTAGGGTCCGGTGCGGCGAAACCCGGTCCTTCGGGTATGCGAAGGACCGGAACGTCCCGGCGGCCAAGGCGGCGCCGCCGAAGTCCGGTCGATCCTGGACCGGCCGCAAGCGGGCGGCGCGGTCCCTACAGGAAAAGAAATTCCGCCTGAGCCGCCGCCGGTCTCGCCGTTCCATCGACGGCGGCGGCGGATTGGCTTATGGTGGCTGCCGGGTGCGGTTTGCGGTCGCGTGGCGCCCGGGGGGTGCGGCCGCCCCGGGCCGGTCCGGCGCCGCCCCGTCCCCCGACAGCGCGGAGGGTCCGATGGCAGACATGGCAGTCGAGTTTTGCGGCGTCCCGTTCAAGAACCCGGTGGTGGTGGCCTCACTCGAGACCACCAACAGCCCCGACCTGATGAAGCAGTGCTTCGATTACGGCGCGGCCGGGGCGATCATCAAGACGCTGACCGACATCGAGGACATGGCGCGCCTCACCCAGAATTCGAAATACGCCATCCTCAACGACCGCGGCGACATCATCCGCGGTAAGGTGCCGCGCGACTTCGTGTTCTACAGCCGGTCGGGCTATTCCAGCACCTACTACAAGGACTGGATCCCCTATCTGAAGGAGGTCGGCGCCTACGCCGAGGAGCGCGGCGCCCACCTGATCGGCAGCGCCGGGGCGAAGGACATCGGCGGCTGGAAGGACATCTGCCGCACCATCGAGGACTGCGGGCTCCGGATGGTCGAGCTCAATTTCGGCTGCCCGCACCCGGCGCTGATGCCGGGCGTCCACGGCGGCAGCATGATCGGCCAGGAGGAGGACGTGGCCTTCGAGGTCACCCGCCAGGTCGTCGAGGCGGTCGATATCCCGGTGGTGGTCAAGCTCACCCCGGACCAGTCGCGCCCGGTCGAGATCGCACGCGCGGTGCAGAAGGCGGGCGCCGCCGCCGTCACCGCCACCAACCGCCACACCGGGTTCGCGGTCGACATCGAGGCGGCGGAGCCCCGCATCGCCGGGACCGCCGGCATCGGCGGCACCTGGGTCAAGCCGCTGACGCTGCGCTGGGTGCACAATATCTACACCCAGGTCGGCATTCCGATCGCCGGGTCGAACGGCATCTTCGACCACCGCGACGCGGTCGAGTTCCTGATGACCGGGGCCGACATCGTCGAGATCGGCTCGGTGCTGATGATCAAGGGCATGAAGTGGCTGCCCAACATCATCGGCGGGCTGGAGCGCTTCATGGACGAGCACGGCTACGCGGACGTGGCGTCGATGCGGGGCATCGCCTCGCAGCGGGCGGCGCGCGACTATGCCGACCAGTTCGCGCGGGCGCGCACCCACGCCGAGGTCAACCACGAGACCTGCCAGAACCCGACCTGCACGGTGTGCATCCAGATGTGCTTCTACGAGGCGCTGTCGCAGAACCCGGCGGGCCGCATCGACGTCCACACCGAGAACTGCATCGGCTGCGAGCTGTGCATGGATGTCTGCCCGTTCGATTCGATCGCCATGAAGGCCACCGAGGAGGCGCAGTTCCAGGCCGGCTATTTCGACATCCCCGACGGGGTGTACGAGGGGCCGGAGAAGTTCGGCACCCGGCGCAACAACACGAAGACCATCGCCGCCGACAGCCCGAAGACCCAGGCCGCCGCCGCCGAATAGCGCCCGGCGGGGCCGGACGTTGGCCCGGCAGGCCGGGGCGGAGCAGGGCGGCGCAGAGGACGGCGGGGGACGGCCCGGGCCGGCTGACGCGGCCGGCGGGCCGGAGGCCGCACCGCGCCGCGCATCCTGGCTCGGCGGCATCGGCGCCGCCCTCGGCCACCGCGACTACCGCCTCTATTCGCTCGGCGCCTCGGCGTCCTTTCTCGGCACCTGGATCTACCGCACCGGGCTCGGCTGGTTCGCCTGGGAGCTGACCCACTCGCCCGCCTGGCTCGGCATCGTGGTGTTCTGCGAGGTGGTGCCGATCATCGCCCTGGTGCCGATCACCGGCGCCGTCGTCGACCGCCTCGGCGCCTACCGCATCTTCCGCGCGGCCCAGATCTCGGGGTCGGCGGTGATGGCGCTGATGGCGCTGCTGACCGCCCTCGACGCGATGACCATCGAGTTGCTGGCCGCGCTCGTCGCGCTCAACGGCGTCAACATGTCGGTGATGCAGCCGGCCTTCTTCGCGCTGGTCGCCAACCTGGTGCCGCGCAGCGACCTGTCGTCCGCCATCGCGCTGCAGTCGGCGCTGGTCCAGACCGCGCGCTTCATCGGCCCCGCCGTCGCCGGCGGGCTGCTGGTGTGGTCCGGCGCGGCGGCGGCGTTCGCGGTCAACGCCGTCTCCTATCTCTGTCTGGTGGCGGCAATGGTGGCGCTCTCCTTCCGCGATCCGGCGCGGCCGGCGAGCCTCGCGCGCGGGCTGCTGGGCGACGTGGCGCAGGGCGCGCGCTACATCGCCGGGCACGAGGCGATCCGCACGCTGCTCCTGATGACGGTCGCCTTCTCGGTCCTCCTGCGCCCGGTGGTCGAGCTGCTGCCGGCCTTTGCCTCGGAGGTGTTCGACCGCGGCGCGGACGGGCTGGCGACGCTGCTGTCGGCGGCCGGCGCAGGGGCGATCGTGGGCTCGCTGTGGCTCGCGCGGCGCGGCCGGACGCACGGCCTCACCCGCCTGCTGGGCGTATCGGGGGCGGCCTGCGGCGTGGTCCTCGCCGGCTTCGCCGCGAGCGATGCGTTCTGGGCCGGGGCGGCGCTGATGGCGGCCTTCGGGCTGCTCGCCAACGTGAACTCGATCAGCAGCCAGATCCTGATCCAGAACTGCGTCGACCCGGCGATGCGGGCGCGGGTGATGAGCTTGGTCGGCCTCACCTTCCGCGCGGTGCCGGCGGCAAGCGCGGCCGTGTTCGGCGGGCTGGCCGTCCTGTTCGGGCTGGAACTGCCGATCGCCGCCGGCGCCTGTCTCGGCGCGCTGTGCGGCCTGTGGATGCTCGCCCTGGTCCGCGGCCGGCAGCTCGACCGCCGCGCCGAAGGCCCGCCCGCGGGTTAGCAGGCGGGCTTGATCGGTGCGGGGTGCGTTTCTATCGTCCGCGCCGGGTTCTCGCGGCGTGCGGAGGGCCGCGGCGGTTGCGGGAGGCGTTGGGGTGAGCGGAATCAATGTGGGTGTGATCGGGGCCGGCTGGTGCGGCGGAATCCGGGCGGAGACCTGCGCCGCGAGCCCGCTCGTGGACCGGCTCGTCATCGCCGAGACGCGGCCGGAGCGGCTCGCGGAAATCTCCGCCAAGACGGGGGCAGCGGCCGCCGTCCGGGACTATACCGAGCTGCTCGAGGACGATGACATCCACGCCTTCATGATCTCCTCGACGCCGGAGACCACCCATTACCCGATTGCCAGGGCGTGCCTCGAGGCGGGCCGGCATGTCCTGCTGGAAAAGCCGATCGCGGTGACGGTCGAGGAGGCGGACGAACTCATCGCGCTCGCCGCCGCCCGCAATCTCAAGTTCACCATCGGTTACTCCCAGCGTTTCAACCCGAAATTCGCCTATGTCCGCCAGTGCCTGGCGGACGGCTCCATCGGCGAACCGGTCAGCGCGCTGGTCAGCCGCAATGTCACGCGGAGCCTGGGCAGCAAGATCACCGGCCGCACCCGGCTGTCCCCGGCCGCCATGGAATCGACGCACGATCTCGATTTCGTGCTGTGGTGCCTCGCGCCGGCGCGGCCGGTGCGCGTCTACTCCCAGCTTGCCTACGGCGCCATGAAGGCGGTCAACGGTGCGCCGGACACCCAGTGGTCGATGGTCACCATGGACAACGGGGTGGTGGTCACGGTGGGCGGCGGCTGGAGCCTTCCCCCCGCCGCGCCCAACCATTCCCAGACCTGGATCGAGATCCTCGGAACCGAGGGCGCGCTGGTCGTCGACGACACCCACCGCGATGTCACCCTGTCGCGGATGGGCAAGGGGTCGATCAACCCGATGTCGTCGATGCCCGGCGAGCCGGTCGGCCATCTCTTCGTCGGCGCGATGGCCAACGAGACCGTCCATTTCGTCGAGGCGGTCGCCTTCGACCGGCCGGTCATGGTCAAACCCGAGGAGGCGCGGCGGGTCATGGATGTCTATCTCGCCGCCGACCTGTCGGCGGACCGCGGCGAACCGGTGCCGCTGCCGCAGAACCGCTAGGCCGGCGATGCGGGCCGCGAGACCGACCAACGGCCGCACCCCCGGCGGCGCCCGGCGCCGCGCCGGCCTTCCTCCCGTCCGGCGGGCGCGCGGATGACGGCGCTGCGGATCACGTTCGCCGGCTATCAGGGCCCGGAATCGGTGCACAGCCGCGCCGCCGCCGCCCTCGGCGACAGCCTCGCCCGGAGGACCGGCGGCGCCGCCGTCCTGGAGATACGCCAGAACGTCATCGCCGAGGGGCGGCGGGCATCGGATCTCCTCGACATGGTGGGAACCGGGAAGATCGATCTCTGCTATTTCTCCACCAGCTATCTCGCCGACCGGGTGCCAGAATTCGCGCTTCTCGACCTGCCCTTCGTGCTCGAAGACCGGGCGGCGGCCTATCGATTGCTCGACGGCCCGCTCGCCGATCTGTTGGCCGAGGGGGTTCGCCGCTCGACCCCCTACGCCCTGCTCGGCCTCTGGGACAACGGCATCCGCCACCTGTCGAACCGGGTCCGGCCGATCCGCACCCCGGCCGATTGCCGGGGCCTGCTGATCCGGACCCTGTTCAGCGACCTGCACGAGGAGACCTTCCGGCGTCTCGGCTTCGAGACGGTCCGGCTCGACGTGAAGGAGCTGCAGGAAGCGGTGCGCGGCGGGACCGTGGACGCCCAGGACAACGCGCTCACCAATATCGCCAATTTCGGCATCCACCGCCATCAGCCCCACATCACCCTGTCGGGCCATTTCTTCGGCGCCGCCGCGGTCCTCGGCCATGCGCCCGGCCTCGACCGCTGGCCGCCCGACATTCGCGATGCGCTGGCCGCCGCGGTCGCCGACGCGACCCCGGTCCAGCGCGCCCTCGCCGCCGCCGAGGACGGCGACGCCCTTCGCCGCATCCGTGCGGAGGGCGGGGAGATCGTCGAAATCGATGCGGACCAACGCCGCGCCTTCGTCGAGGCGGTCCGGCCGGTCATCGACGGAGCGCGGCGTGATCTCGGGAACGCGTTGTTCCGGCTGCTGGCCTGACCGCGCGCCGCACCGGGGGGAGACAGGCATGAGAGCATCGTGACCACCCGGCTCGCCATCGTCGGCAGCGGCGCCAACGGCAGCTGCGTCGCGGCGGACCTGGTCGCCGCCGGGCTCGATGTCGCACTCATCGACCAGTGGCCGGAGCATGTCGAGGCGATGCGCCGCGGCGGCCTCACGGTCAGGATGCCCGACCGCGAGCTGCACGTCGCCGTCGATGCGTTTCATCTCTGCGATGTGGCGTCCTTTACCGGGCGGTTCGATGTCGTCCTGGTGATGGTGAAGGCCTACGACACCGGCTGGGCGGCCCGGCTGATCGCGCCCTATCTGGCTGCGGACGGGGTGATGGCGGGGCTGCAGAACGCGATGACCGCGGGCGAAATCGCCGAGGTGGCCGGCCCCGGCAGAAGCCTCGGCTGCGTGGTCGAGCTTTCCGCCGAACTCTTCACCCCCGGCGTCGCCGTCCGCAACACGCCGCCGGAACGGACCTGGATGGCGCTCGGCGCGCTCGATCCGGCGGGCGAAACAAAGATCGCGGCAGTCAGGGACATCCTCGCCAACGCCGCCGCGGTCGAGATCTCGGACGACATCCTGTCGGCCAAATGGATGAAGCTCGTCGTCAACTGCATGGGGCTCGGGCCGGTGGCCATGCTGGGGCTCCCCGTCGGCGAGGCCGCCAAGGTGCCGGGGTTCCGCGAGTTCATCCTCAAGGCGGGCGGCGAGGCGCTGGCCGCGGGGCGGCGCCAGGGCCATCGGATCACCCCCATCTTCGGCTTGCGCGAGCAGGATATCGACCGGACCAACCGCCTTCTCGAGACCCTGTTCGACAAGCTGGTCGGCGACATCGGGCCGACGGCCCGGGATTGCGTGTACCAGGATCATCTCAAGGGCCGCTACAGCGAGGTCGATCGGATCAACGGGCTGGTGGTCGACAACAGCCCGCCCGGCGGCGCGCCGGCCAACCAGGCGGTGACGGAAATCACCCGGCGGATCCGCAGCGGCGCACTCAGGCCGGATCCGTCCAACCTGCCGCTGGCCCTCGAGATGCTGTCGTCCTGAGTCGCGCGGCCGGGCGGGTGCGCCGCCGCCGGGCGGCCTATCCCCGGTCCAGCGGCCGGTAGCGCGGGCGGCGCGGCCGGTCGGCGTCCCCGCCGAGGCGGCGCTCCCGGTCCGCCTCGTAATCCTGGTAGTTGCCCTCGAACCACACCACCCGGCCGTCGCCCTCGAAGGCCAGCATGTGGGTCGCGATGCGGTCGAGGAACCAGCGGTCGTGGCTGATCACCACCGCGCATCCGGCGAACGACGCCAGCGCGTCCTCGAGCGCGCGCAGCGTGTCCACGTCGAGGTCGTTGGTGGGCTCGTCGAGGAGCAGCACATTGGCGCCCGATTTGAGGAGCTTGGCGAGATGGACCCGGTTGCGCTCGCCGCCCGACAGCTGCCCCACCCTGGTCTGCTGGTCGGGTCCGCGGAAGTTGAACGCGCCGACATAGGCGCGCGACGGCATCTTGCGCGCGCCCATCGCGATCTCCGCCTCGCCCCCGGCGATCTCCTCCCACACCGTACTGTCGGCGTCCAGGCTGTCGCGCGACTGATCGACATAGCCGAGCACGACGGTCTCGCCGATCCTGAGCGCCCCCGAATCGGGTTGCTCGGCGCCGACGATCATGCGGAACAGGGTCGTCTTGCCGGCGCCGTTCGGCCCGATCACTCCGACGATCCCGCCCGGCGGCAGACGGAAGTCGAGCGCGTCGATCAGCCGCCGGCCGCCGAAGCCCTTGGTCAGGCCCTGCGCCTCGATCACCAGACTGCCGAGGCGCGGCCCCGGCGGGATGACGATCTGCGCGGTCTCCGGCGCCCGGTCGTTGGCCTCGGCGAGCAGACGCTCGTAGGCGGCGACGCGCGCCCTGCTCTTGGCCTGGCGGGCCCGCGGCGCGGCGCGGATCCATTCGAGTTCGCGCGCCAGCGTCCGCTGCCGCGCGGTCTCGCGCCGCTCTTCCTGGACCAGGCGTTTCTCCTTCTGCTCCAGCCACGAAGAGTAGTTGCCCTGCCACGGGATACCGTGGCCGCGGTCGAGTTCGAGGATCCAGCCGGCGACGTTGTCGAGGAAATAGCGGTCGTGCGTGATGGCGACCACGGTGCCCGGATAGTCGTGCAGGAAGCGTTCGAGCCAGGCGACCGATTCGGCGTCGAGATGGTTGGTCGGCTCGTCGAGCAGCAGCAGGTCGGGGCGGCCCAGCAGCAGCCGGCAGAGCGCCACGCGGCGCCGTTCCCCGCCCGACAGGGTCGCCACATCGGCATCCGGGGGCGGGCAGCGGAGCGCGTCCATCGCGATGTCGACCCTGCGGTCGAGGTCCCAGGCATCCGCCGCGTCGATGCGCTCCTGGAGCGCGCCCTGCTCCTCGATCAGGGCGTTCATCTCCTCGTCGTCGAGCGGTTCGGCGAACCGGGCGCTCACCGCCTCGAACCGCGCCAGCAGGTCGCGCGTCTCCGCCACCCCTTCGAGGACGTTGGCGAGCACGTCCTTCGCGGGGTCGAGGACGGGCTCCTGCGCGAGATGGCCGACGCGGATCGACTCGGCGGCCCAGCCCTCGCCGCTGTAGTCGGTCTCGAGCCCGGCCATGATCCTGAGCAGGGTCGATTTGCCGGCGCCGTTGAGGCCGAGCACGCCGATCTTGGCGCCCGGCAGGAAGGCGAGCGTGATGTCCTTGAGGACGTCGCGTCCGCCCGGATAGCTCTTGCCGAGGCGGCGCATCACGTAGACGTATTGCGGAGCGTTCATGGCGCGGACACCCGGGGTTGCGCGGCACTCGGGGGGTTGTTGTACCGAATCTGTATCGATGCTAGCGTTTTTCGGTCTCCGTGGAGAAGAATCGCGGGCCGGCCGCTGCACGAGAGTCGACGGGCCGCAAAACGCCGGGGACACAAGGCCGGGCGCTGCCGCGTCGGCCGCGAAACGGGTGCGAGGCGGGCAGGCGCAGCGCGGGAAAAGGAGGATTCGACTTGTCAGCAAAGGTTGTATGGCTCTTCATCTTCGTGGTCCTCTACTGGGCGTACTGCATCTTCTGGGGTGTCAAGTGCGCGCGGATGGCGAGGACTGCGGGAGACTATTTCATCGCGGGCCGGCAGCTCTCGATGTGGGTGTTCGTCCTCGCAGCGACGGCGACGTCGTTCTCGGGATGGACTTTCATGGGGCATCCGGGGCTCGTCTACCGCGACGGGTTCCAGTACGCCTACGCCTCGTTCTACACCATCACGATTCCGTTCACAGGCGTCCTCTTCCTCAAGCGGCAGTGGATGCTGGGCAAGCGGTACGGGTATGTGACGCCCGGGGAGATGTTCTCCGACTACTTCCAGGGCGACGCGATACGCATCCTGACGGTGATCGTCGCGCTGCTGTTCTCGATCCCCTATCTCGGGGTTCAGCTCGGTGCGTCGGGCTTCCTGTTCAACGTGCTGACCGACGATCTGGTGAGCGTCAACTTCGGCATGTGGGTGCTGTCCGCGGTGGTGCTGATCTACGTCGCCTCCGGGGGGCTGAGAGCCGTGGCCTACGTGGACACGCTGCAGTGCATCCTGCTGGCGCTCGGCATCATCGTTACCGGCTTCATCGCCCTCGACCTGATCGGCGGCTGGGGCGCCCTCAACGACGGGTTCGCCAAGCTGGCGGCCAGCGACGTGGCGAAATGGGGCACCACCAAGGGCTACGGCGGCGGCGACTACAACTCGTACTTCGCCATACCCGGCATCATCCAGTTCACCGCGGGCCTCGGCAAGGAAACCCCGGTGGGCGGGCTGTGGACCGGCATCATGTGCCTCACCTACATGTTCGCGCTGATGGGGATCCAGTCCTCGCCGGCGTTCTCGATGTGGGCGTTCGGCAACCAGAACCCGCGGCCCTTCGCACCGCAGCAGGTCTGGGCGTCCTCCTTCGGCATCGGCCTGATCCTGTTCTTCTTCACCGCCTTCCAGGGCATGGGCGCGCATCTGCTGGGCGCCAACCCGCTGGTCAACGAGGCGGGGCTGGGGATCAGCACCATCCTCTCGGAAGGCATCGCCAAGAAGCCGGACTCCCTTGTGCCCAACTACTTCAACCAGATTGCCGATGCCGCGCCGTGGCTCGTCGGACTGCTTGCGGTCTGCGCCCTGGCGGCGATGCAATCCACCGGCGCGGCCTATATGTCCACCGCCGGCGGAATGCTGACGCGCGATCTGTACAAGCGCTACCTGGTGCCCGATGCGACGCATACGCAGCAGAAGCTGTGGGGCCGGATCGGGGTCGCGTTCATCGTCGTGGCGGCGCTGCTGGTCGCCACCTATTCGCGCGACGCCCTGGTGCTGCTCGGCGGTCTCGCGGTCGCCTTCGGCTTCCAGATGTGGCCGTCGCTGGCGGCTGTGTGCTGGATCCCGTGGATCACCCGCCAGGGGGCGACATGGGGGCTCGCGGCCGGGCTGCTCGGCGTCATCTTCACCGAGAATTTCGGGCTCCAGATCCTGGGCCTGTTCGGCGAGGCGCCGTGGGGCCGCTGGCCGTGGACCATCCACTCCGCCGGCTGGGGAATGTTCTTCAACCTGTTGGTCTGCATCGTGGTCTCGGCCGCGACACAGAACGACAACGCGACCCAGCACCGCATGAAGTATCACAACTTCCTGCGCGAACACGCGTCGCTGTCGGCCGACAAGAAGTCGCTGGTTCCGGTGGCCTGGATCGTCACCATCGCCTGGCTGTTCTTCGGCATCGGGCCCGGCGCGGTGCTCGGCAACTACATCTTCGGCGAGCCCAACGGCGGGGTCGAGGCCTGGACCTTCGGCATCCCGTCGATCTGGGCGTGGCAGATCCTGTTCTGGATCCTCGGCGTCGGCATGATGTGGCTGCTGGCCTACAAGATGGAGCTCTCCGTCGTGCCGGACAAGGAAGTCGAGGCGCTGGTCGACGATATCGGCGACGTCGCTCCCGGCGCTGCCTCGGGCGGCTCCAACTGACGGTCGGACCGGCCGATCGTCCCGGGGGGAAGGGCGCCGCCCTTCCCCCCTTCGCTTTCCGCGCCGGGTAACCGGCGGCTTCGGCGCAGCGCCATGTCAGACCTGTTCACGGCCGAATACGCCCTCCTCTGGACCGCCGCCATGACGGCTGCGCTGTTTTTCCCGGTGCGGCGGCTGATCTGGGTTCTCTATGTGCGGCGCGCCGAACGCGACGGGGTGGAGGACGCGGAGCGGCGCCAGCGCCTGCACCGGAGGGCCGGCGCCACCGGCTCCCTCCTGGCCCTGGTATTCTCGTACTTCTATATCGCCTGGCTGTTCCGCGACACCGGATGAACCGCCGCGTTCTCAGGCGCTTCGTCGTCATCTGCGCCATCGCGACCTTCGCGATGTTCTCGCTGTGGACCGCGGTCCGCATCTTCACCGACCGGGAACCGGGCGACTACTACACCCGGCAGGGCGATATCCGCCTCGGCGAAGGCAAGCTGGACGAGGCGATGGCGAGCTTCGACAGGGCGCTCGCCGAGATGCCTGACCACCGCGGCGCGCTGATGGGCCGCGCCTTGGTCCACATCCGGGCGGAGCGCATCCCGGAGGCGGTCGCCGAACTCACCTACCTGATCGGGTTTCTCGAAAAGACGCTGGAGCGGGACGACCGCACGGGCTGGGCGACCCTCGCCGCCGCCTATGCCAACCGCGGCATCCTGCACGACCGGGCGGGGCGCTACCGCGCGGCGCTCGCCGATTACGTCGAGGCGCTCAGGACGGACGAGGGCGCGCTGTCGGGCCCGCACCTGTTCGACAAGATCATCTACGGCACGCCGCGCCCGTCCACGGTGCGCGACCGTGCGGTCTATCTCGACCGGCAGCTGCGGCTGCCGCCGGACCAGCGGCTGCTGCGGGTGCCGGAGATCGACGACAGGCAGCGCATGTACAAGCCCTGATCCGGGCCGGCCCTAGAAGCGCACCACGCCGAGCACGTCCTGGAACAGGACCATCATGAAGAACACCGCGGCGATGCAGCCGAACAGGAGATGCACGAAGTCGGACCTGCCGTCCGGGTTGCGGGCGCGGATGCCCTTCCACGCGATGGTCGCGGTGACCGCGAGAAAGACCCAGTTGAACGCCTGTTCGTACTCGCCGGCGAATTCGAACATGCGCCGGTCTCAGAGCCGGGGCGGGAAGGCGGTCTGGGCGGCGAGCTCTTCCTTCTCGAAATAGGGCGGCAGCACCGAGGTTCCCTCGGTCGCCGCGAAATGGCCGATCAGAACGCCTCCGGCCATGACCGCGGCGACCACACTGGCGGCGGCGCAGAACCTGCGGACCCCGTTGGCAACCGAACCGCGGTAGTCCACGTCGTAACCGTGGTAGAGCGGATCGTTGGGCTCGAGCAGGCCGGCCGCATCGCGCCGCATGATCTCGCGCGCATAGTGCTGGGCCCAGTACGGCACCGCATTGTGCAGCATGTAGGACGAGAAAATCCGGTCGACCGCCGTCTCCGGCATCTCGCGCCCGTGCCATGCGCGGTAGGCGAGCTGCAGGAACTGGAACTCGCCGACCTGGAGGAGATTGGCGGCCCGCCCGACCTCTGCGCGCTCGGGGTTCTCCTCGCGGTCGGGCCGCAACAAGGTCTGGAAAAAATCCATCGCCCGGCCTCCGGGAAGATCGGACCGCAGGCGGCCCCGGCCATTATGCGAAGCGCGGCGGCGCCCGATCAAGGCCGCCGTTGCCCGCCGCCGCCGCCGGGCGCGCCGAACTTCATCTTCCAGGCGCCGACGCTGAAGATGTCGAAATAGATCGCGATCAGGGAGGGGAACACCAAGGTCACCATGATCATCGACGCCAGCAGGCCGGATGCCACCGACACGGCAATCGACACCAGCGTCTGCACCTGCGGGCTGGTATCGGCGATCAGCGGCACCAGGCCGGCGATGGTCGTCGCGGTGGACAGGACGATCGGCCGGAACCGCGACCGCAACGCCTCCAGCCCCGCCCGAATGTAGTCTTCGTCCTTCATCTGCGTCTGGAAGAAGGTGAGAAACAGGATCGTGTTGTTGACCACGATCCCGCCGAGCGAGGCGAAGCCGACCAGACTGGCCATCGATATGTCGAGCCCCATGCCCCAATGCCCGAGGATCGTTCCGATCAGCGCAAAGGGGATCGCGAACATGATGACCGCGGGCAAGGCGTACGAGCGGAACTGGAAGGCCAGCACCATGTAGACCCCGACGAGCCCCATGAGCATCAGGCGAATCAGCGACGCCTGGCTTTCGTTCTGCGCCTCGGTCGCGCCGCCGATGCCGATCTCGATCCCCGGATAGCGCCGTTCGAGTTCGGGGCCGATGACGTCGGTGACGACCGCCGAGATCTGCACCGGGGTGGTCGCCGCGTTGTCGATTTTCCCCCGGATGCGGGCCATCGCCAGGCCGTTCTTGCGGGTGATCGTCGGATAGCCGGTCGTCAGGGTCATGTCGGCGACCTGCGACAGGGCCGCCTGCCGGCCGCCGGGCAGCGCGATCGGGAACAGTTCCAGGTCGGTCAGGCTGGCGATCGTGTCTCCCAATTGCACCCGCACCGCGACGTTCGATTTCTCGTAGCGGAAGGTGTCGGTCTCCGCCCCGCGGAACGCGTTGCGCATCTGGTCCGCAAGGGCGCGCGGCGTCAGGCCGGTCGAATAGCCGTAGGCGTTGAGCGCCAGCCGGACCTCCCGGCGGCTGCCGTCGAAATCGCGGTAGGCCTCGGTCACGTCCTCGCGCGCGATCAGCATTTTGGTGAGGTCGGCCGAGGCGGCTTCCAGCGTCGCCAGGTCGCGGCTGCGCAGCTCCACGTCGAGATCGATGCCGCTGGGCCCGGTGTCGGCCTGCGAGAAACTGGCCTGCAGCAAATCGGGAATCGGGCCCGCCGCCTCGCGCCAGGCGAGCAGGACATCGTCCGCCTTGACGTTGCGCAGCGAGCTTTCCAGGAGGTCCACCGTGACGGTCGCGGTGTTGGATCCGTTGTCATGGACCTCGCTGTTGACGGCGTACTGGACCAGGATCCGCTGCACCAGCGGCGCGCCGCCCTCGGTGCCCGGTGTGAGCTCGGCATCGACCTGTTCGAGCGCCGCGAGCAACCGGTCGACGGTGGCGACGGTCTGCCCCCGATCGATGCCCGATGTCAGGGAAAACCGCGCGATAACGGTGTCGCTTTCCGAACCGGGAAAACCGATCAGCTTGACGGTGCCCGAGGCGAGCAGCCCGACACTCAGGATCAGCGCGGCGAACACCGTGCCGACGGTCAGATAGCGGTAGGCGACCAGCCGCGCGGCGAGGGGCACGGCGACGCGGTCCCTGAATGCGTCCAGCAGGCGGGCCGCCCGCCTGGCGCCGCGGCCCCCGGGCGCGCCCCCGGAATGCCTCAGATGGTGGGGCAGGATCAGGAAGCCTTCGATCAGCGACAGCGCCAGGACGATCAGGAGCACCATCGGGACGAAGCGCAGGACCTGTCCGATCTGGCCGGACAGGAACAGCATCGGGCCGAAGACGCAGGCGGTGGTGAGAAACGACGACAGGACGCCCGGCATGACTTCCATCGTGCCGCGCGCCGCCGCTTCCAGCGGTCCGGCTCCCTGGCGCCGCCTGGCGATGTTTTCCGCGATCACGATGCTGTCGTCCATGATGAGACCGACCGCCATCAGGAACGCCACCAGGGTGATCATGTTGATGGTAATGCCGAAAATGCCCATCAGGAAAAAGGCGCCGAGAAACGACACCGGAAGGGTCGCCGAAATCCACAGCGCCTCCCGCATGGAGAAAAACAGCCACATCGCGCCGAACACCAGAACCAGGCCGACCGCGATATTCCGCAAGATCAGGGTCAGGCGTTCCTCGATCTGGTCCGCCGAGTTGTTGATGACGGTGAGCCGGAACGGATCCGGATAGGCCGCGCGCTCGGCGTCCAGCAACGCCTGGACCCGGGCGAAGACGTCGATGCTGTCGGCGTCGGCCGATTTCGAAACCGTGATGATCGCGGCCTGTTCGCCGTCGATGAACGAATTTACGTTCTCGTCGGAGTCGGCGATCAGCACCCGGGCGATATCGCGCAGCCGGACCACGCCGCCGGCCCGGTCCTGCAGGACGACCAGATCTTCCAGATCGGCGACCGAACGCCGGACATCGGTATAGCGGAGGACGATTGCGTTGGTGTCCATTTTCGCATTGCCCAGCGGCTCGGTCAGGCTGTGGGCGTTGACGGTATCGACGATGTCCCGGCTGGCCAGACCGTAGCGGCGCAGGGCGTTTTCATCGAAGACGATGCGCAGTTCGCGGTCGGAAATGCCGGAGACCTTCGCCGCCGCCACACCGTTCAGCGCCAGCAGGCGGTCGGCCAGCAGGTCGCTGTATTCGACCAGCCCCCGCTTGCCGGCGATTCCCGACACCACCACCATGGCGACCGGATCGGTCTGGGCGCGGATTTCGACAACCGGGGTTTCCGCACCGTCGGGAGAGTCGCCGACGCCGGTAACCGCCGAGAAGATGTCGTTGAAGAACACCGTGATGTCGCCGCCCTCCACCAGCTCCGCGGTGGCGTCCGCCTTGCCGTCGGCCGACCGGCATTGCAGATCGGCCAGCCCGTCCAGGCCGGTCAGCGCATCTTCGACGGGGCCGCATATCTCTTCGTCGATATCGCGGGCCGAGGCGCCGGGATAGGCCACGGTTACGCCGACCGTCGAGGGGGTGAATTCCGGGAAGGACTCCCGCTCGATATCGAGGATGACCGAGGCGCCGAGCACGCAGATCAGCGCCATCAGGAGGTTGGCCGCCACCGGGTGGCGCACGAAATAGGGGATCATTTCAGTGATCCCGGGCCGCCGGCCTGTCGGGGACCGGCGCGAGCTTCAGGCCGGGAACGGGCGGGCGCGGTTCGCTCAGGACGAGGGTTTCTCCGCCCTTCAGGCCCGACCGTATCACGACATCCGGGCCGATGACCGGACCCAGTTCCACCGCGCGGATCTGCAGCCTGTCTTCCGCATCCGCGACATAGAGGACCGGCGTGTCGCGGTCGGAGTAGCGCAGGGCGTCGCGGGGGACGGCGATAGCGGCGTCCGGGTAGGCGACCTCGAAGGTCACGGCGACAAAGGTTCCGACGCGCAGCGGAGGGCGTCTCTCGGACGGTTGCACGACCATCGGGTTGGTCACCCTGACCACCAGTCCGAGCGCTCCGGTCTCGTCGTCCGTGGCGCCCCGCAGACGGATGATTTCGGCCGGCCACACCGCGCGGTCGCCGCGGTGCGGAAGACCGACGCTGGCCGTTATTCCCGCCCGCTTCAGCAGGGAGACGGCGGTTCGGTAATCCACCAGGTCGGGCATTTCCGCCTGCGATCTGAGAACCGCGGCGAACAGCGGCTGGAGCGCCCGCGGCTGGACCTCGGCGACGACCTCGACGGACTCGATGTTGTCGATCGTTAACAGGACATCGCCGGTGCGCACGAATCGACCCCGCTCGGTGTTGACCGAGGTCACGCGCCCGTTGAACGGCGCGATGACGATGGTCTTTTCGAGCGATCTCTCGGCCTCCGCCAGTTCCGCCCGGCGCACCTCGAGGACGGCATCCGCCGAAATCCGCTGCTCCGGGTAGAGGGCGAGGTTGTTGGTCAGGTCGATGACCGAGGCTTCCTGGGCCAGCAATGCCTTGCGCGCGGTATTCAGCGCGGCCTCGGTTCTGGTGCCGCGGCTGACCAGGGATTCGGTCCGCTCGAACTCGATCCGCACCTCCTCGAGGATGCTGTTCTGCACCTTCAGGGCCCGGCGGGCATTGGCTTCGGCCCGCTCGAGCTCGGCAATCCGCGCTTCCGCCGCCGCGATATTGGCCAGCGCCTTTTTGCGCGCCAGCTCGTATTCGGTCCTGTCCAGTTCGGCCAGCAGCTGCCCCGCCGCCACGATGCCGCCTTCCGCGATCTCCTCGGCCAGGATCGATATGCGCCCCTGCAGTTCCGAGACCGCCGACCAGCGCCGCTCGGCCCGGGCGCGGCCGTACCCGACCGCCTTGGCCGCGATCGGCCGCGGGACGACGGCCACGGTGCGGACGGCGACGGCGCGCTCGCCGGGGGGCGCGGCCGGCGTGTCGCTTGCCGACGTCATCCAGAGATAGCCGAGCACGCCCAGCAAGACCGGCGGCAGGATCAGCAATGCGCGAAGGTTCATCGGATTTTCTCCACTGGCACCGGGTATCGTGCCTATAGAATGCATCGGTTTCGAGGGATCAACCCCGGCAGGAGGAGCCGATCGTGAGCGATGCCACGGACTGGACCGCGTCGGAGGCGCTGCGCGAGATGCGCGACAGCCGTATCTCCGCCCGCGAATACGCCGAAGCGCTGCTGGCGCAATGCGAGCGGGCCGGCGGGCTGAACGCCTTCATCCATCTCGATCCGCAGCAGGTGCTCGACGGCGCGGCGCGCGCGGGCGGCGGCCGTCTGGCCGGGCTGCCGGTGCCGGTGAAGGACAATTTCGACACCGGGAACATGCCGACCACCGGCGGCACGCCCGGCCTGCGCGACCACCGGCCGGCGGCCGACGCGCCCGTCGTCCGGCGGCTCATCGACGCCGGCGCCTACGTCATGGGCAAGCTCAACATGCACGAGCTCGCCTACGGCATCACCTGCAACAACAGCGCATTCGGCGCGGTGCGCAACCCCTACGACCCGGCCCGCATCCCGGGCGGCAGCAGCGGCGGTTCGGGGGCGGCGGTCGCGGCGCGGATGGCGCCCGCAGCAATGGGCACGGACACCGGCGGTTCGGTGCGGATTCCGGCGGCGTTGTGCGGCGTGGCGGGGCTGCGGCCGTCGACCGGCCGGTACAGCCAGGCGGGCATCGTCCCGATCTCCGCAACGCGCGACACCGCCGGGCCGCTCGCCCGTTCGGTCGAGGATCTGGCGCTGTTCGACAGCGTGATCTCGGGCGCGCCCGAGGGGCTGCCCGATCTGGCCCTGAAAGGCGCCCGGATCGGCGTGCCCCGGGATCACTATTTCGCGGACCTGCACCCGGAGACGTCGCGCATCGCCGAGGCGGCCCTGGCCGCCCTCGCCGACGCCGGCGCCGTGCTCGTCGAGGCGTCCATGCCCGACGTTCCGGAACTCGATGCCGCGGCCGGGTTCCCGATCGCCCTGTTCGAGACGGTGGTCGAACTGAACCGCTACATCTCGGACAGCGGCCTGGCGCTCGACCTGGCGGGCCTCGCCGCCGCCGCCGCCAGCCCCGACGTGGCGGGCCTGCTGCAGGGGATCCTGACGCCGGAGGGCGCCGTCCCGGAGGCGGCCTACCGCGAGGCGCTGACCCGGACCCGCCCGGCCCTGCAGGCCGCCTACGCCGACTATTTCGCGTCGAACGGCGTGATCGCGGCGATCTTCCCGACCACGCCGCTCCCCGCCGCGCCCATCGGCGAGGACGAGACCGTCGAACTGAACGGCGTTCGGGTCCCGACCTTCCCGACCTTCATCCGCAATACCGGACCGTCCAGCGTCGCCGGCATCCCCGGCGTCGCCCTGCCGGCCGGCCTTTCCGCCGACGGCCTGCCGGTCGGCATGGAACTCGACGGCCCGGCGGGAACCGACCGCGCGCTGCTGGCGCTGGCCGCGGCCGTGGAAGCGGTGCTGCCGGCGACGCCGGCGCCGCCCTCGGCGGCAGCCGATACTTGATTCGCCGGCCGAATCGCCGGACGATGAGGACCGCAAACAGGGAGGAAGCCATGCTGAAGAATTTCGCGGAGATGTCCCGCCGGCGCTTCATCGCGGGCGCTCTCGGCTCCGGCGCAGCGGTCGCGGCGCCGGCCGTGCTGAGCGGCGCGCGGGCCGCCGAGGAGCTGAAGATCGCCACCTTCTATGCGCTCAGCGGTCCGGCCTCGCTGTTCGGCCCGACGCAGACGGCCGTCACCAAGCTCGCCGTCGACGAGATCAACGCCGGCGGCGGCATCGGCGGCCGCAAGGTGCGGATCATCCCGTCCGACGGCGGCGCGCCGCCGGCCGAGGCCGCCAAGGCGGCGATCCGCCTGATGCTGCGCGAGAAGGTCGATGTGGTGATCGGCTCGCACGACAGCGCGGTGCGCGAAGCCGTCGTCGCGGCCCTCAAGGGCAAGGTTCCCTACGTCTATACGCCGCTCTACGAGGGCGGGGAGTGCAACCCGAATGTCTATGTGACCGCCGATACGCCGCAGCAGCAGGTCCAGCCCTCGATCACCCACCTGGCGAAAACGCTCGGGGCAAAGAGCTACTATCTCATCGGCAACGACTATGTCTGGCCGCGCAAGACCAACGAGCAGGCGAAGAAATATATCGCCGCGGCCGGCGGCCAGGTGGTCGGCGAGGAGTATGTGCCGCTCGGCGCGCCCAACAAGTTTGAGGATGCGGTCACCCGCATCAAGGCGAAGCAGCCTGACCTCGTCGTCATCACCCTGGTGGGCGGCGACAACATCAACTTCAATCGGACCTTCGCCGGTTTCGGTCTGGACAAGTCGATCAAGCGCATCTCCTACCTGCTGGAGGAGCAGACCCTGCTCGGGATCGGCGAGAAGAGCAGCAACGGCCTGTACAGCGCCATGTCCTATTTCGAGAACGAGAAGAGCGCGGCCAACGCCAAGTTCAAGGCCGCCTACGGCAAGGCGGCCGGCGCCAAGGCGCCCAAGCTCGGCATGATCGGCGTGGACACCTACGGCGGCGTCTACTGCGCCAAGGCGCTGATCGAGAAGGCCGGCGGGACGGACGCCGCGAAACTGATGGCGGCGGCCGACAATCTGGAATACCGGACACCGACCGGCAACGCCGTGATGACCAACCGGCACGTCGTCAAGGACATGTTCCTCGCCGAATGCAAGGGAACGAGCTTCGACATCGTGCAGACTTTCAAGGCGGTGGCGCACGGCCAGACCTGCAGCTGACCCGGCCCGGCTGCGGCCGGCGCCGGCTCGGCCACAGATGAGCCGGCGCCGCAAGCGACCAGCGCGATGGATCCGATCCTCGTCACCAACATCCTGAATGTGGTGTACGAGGTATCGACGCTGGCGGTCGTCGTACTCGGGCTCGCCGTCGTGTTCGGGCTGCTCGGCGTGATGAACCTGGCGCACGGCGAGTTCGTCATGATCGGCGCCTATTGCGCGTTCTTCGTGCAGACGCAGAACCTGCCCTTCCTCGCCGCCGTGCCCCTGGCTCTCCTGGTCTGCGCGGTTCTCGGGCTGGCGGTCGAGCGGTTGTTGGTGCGGCCGCTCTACGCCCGGCCGTTCGATACGCTGCTGGCGACCTGGGGGCTGAGCATCCTGCTGCGCGAAGCCGTCGAGGCGGTGTACGGGCGGGGTTTCCAGAGCGTTGCGACGCCGCTGACCGGCAGCGTCGAAGTGCTGGGCGCGGACTATCCGGCCTACCGGCTGCTGCTGACGCTGGTGTCCATCGCCCTGGTCGCGGGGCTGGTCGGGTGGTTCGTCCGCAGCACCGCGGGCCGGCGGATCCGCGCCGTGGTCAACAATCCCGAACTCGCCGCCTCGGTCGGCATTCCGGTCACGGCGCTGGCGCGCAACACCTTCGTCTTCGGCTGCTGTCTGGCAGCCCTGTCGGGCGTGCTGCTGGCGCCGCTCATGCCGGTGCAGCCGATGCTGGGGCTGGACTTCATCCTGAAATCCTTCTTCGTTCTCGTGGTCGGCGGGCTCGGCAGCCTGGTCGGCCTGGTCTCGGGCGCCGGCGTCATCGGCGGCGTGGAGAGCGTGGTCAGCGCCGTCTCCGACCGGACCTACGGCTACACCACCGTTCTCGTCATCGCCATCCTGTTCCTCTGGCTGCGCCCCAATGGCCTCTTTCCTCGGACATAGCGCCGCCCTGATCGCGGCGCTGGCGGTGCTGCCGCACCTCGTCGGCGAATTCTGGGCCTACACGCTGGCGCTCTATTTTCTCTACGCCATCGCCGCGCTCGGCATCGGCCTGTGCTGGGGGCAGGCGGGGCTCCTGCCGCTCGGCCAGGCGATGTTCTTCGGGCTCGCGGCCTATCTCTCCGGCCTGTCGCTGATCCATTTCAAGGACAGCTGGCTGCTCCTGCTCCTGCTGCCGGCGGCGGCGCTGGCGCCCGGCCTGCTGGCCTACGGCATCGGCCTTCTGGTGTTTCGCGGGCGCACCCTGACCGGGCCGTTCTTCGCCATGATCACCCTTGCCCTCACCCTGCTCGCCTTCCAGATCGCCAACAGCTGGAACGATGTCACCGGCGGTTTCAACGGCCTCAAGAACATCCCCGGACTGCCCGGGATGAGCGATTTCAACGATCTCTACTACGTTTCCGCGGCCGCCCTCGCCGCCTGCCTGATCGCGATCGCCTGGCTGCGGCGCGCGCCGGCCGGCGTCCTCTGGCGGGCGGTCGCCCAGAACGAGCAGCGGGCGCGTTTCTGCGGTTTCGCGGTGCAGAACGTGAAGGCCGTGGTGTTCGGGTTGAGCGGCGTCCTCGCCGGGATCGGCGGCGCGCTCTACGCGCCGCAGCAGAACCTCGTCACGCCGCAGCTGTGCGGCTTCATCCTCTCGGCGGAATTGGTGATCTGGGCCGCGGTCGGCGGCCGGGCGACGCTCTACGGACCGGCCGTCGGCGCCGCCCTGATCGGCATCCTGACCGCCGACCTGCGCGACGAGATATCCTATTGGGAGGTCGTCATCGCCGCCATTTTCATCGTCGTCGTGCTGTATTTCCGGCAGGGGCTGATGGGCTTCGTCGAACCCCTGTTCGAGCGCCTGGGCCGCCGCCCCGGCGGGCGAAACCTCGACGGTCCGGCCCGCGCGGCCGGCCCGCCGGACACCGGCTTCGCCCTGGAAGACGTCCGCGTCCGCATGGGCTCGGTGAGCATCCTGGAAGGGCTCGACCTCGCCATCGACCGGCCCGGCATCTACTGCCTCATCGGGCCGAACGGCGCCGGCAAGACCTCGTGCTTCAACGCCATGACCGGCGAGTTGCCGGTGCGCGGCGGACGGGTCCGGATCTTCGGGCGGACACGCACCGGCGCGGCCGCCGACCTGCTGAGCCGCATCGGCGTCGGCCGCAAATTCCAGGCGCCCAGCCTGTTCCCCGAGTTCACGGTGGCGGAGACTTTCAACATCGGCCTATGGGGCGGCCGCGCCGGCGTCGGCGATCTCGTCCGCATGCGCAGCCACCGCTGGTCGAGCGCGATCCTGCGCGAAGCCCAGGCCCGCTTCCCGTTTCTTGCCGAGGAGGAGCGCACCGCCGGCGACCTCTCGCATGGCCAGCGCCAGATTCTCGAACTGGTCATGGTGCTGGTGGCCGAGCCGCGCCTGATCCTGCTCGACGAGCCGTCCGCCGGCCTGTCGCGGACCGAGACCCGGGAGGTGATAGAGGCGATCCGCTGGGTCAGCGGCCGCCTCAACGCCTGCACGGTGATCGTCGAGCACGACATGACCTTTGTCCGGGAGCTCGCCGACCGCGTCTTCGTGCTGCACCAGGGCCGGCTGCTGGCCGCGGGGACGGTCGCGGAGATTCACGCCGACGAACGGGTGCGGGCGGTCTATGTCGGGGCCGCGGCGTGAGCGGACCGTTGTTTTCCTTCGCCGGCGTCAGCGGCGGCTACGGTGCGGTCACGGTCGTGCGCGGGGTGGACGGCGCGGTCGCGGCCGGCGAAGCCTGCTGCGTCCTCGGCCGCAACGGGGTCGGCAAGACGACGCTGATGCGCCTGCTGACCGGCCATCTGCCGCTGCAGTCCGGCACGGTGCGCTTCGACGGGCAACCCCTCGACGGGCTCGCGCCCGACCGGCGGCGGCGGCTCGGCCTGATCTACTGCCCGCAGGACCGGCCGGTGTTCGACAATCTCTCGGTGCGCGAGAACCTCACCCTGATGGCTCCGTTCGATGCGCATCGATACGCCGCGCTGTTCGCCGCCTTTCCGATCCTCGAAGCGCGCATGGCGCAGTCCGCCGGGACGCTGAGCGGCGGCGAACGCAAGATCCTGTCCTTCGCACGCGGCGTCGCCGAGACCGGGCAATTGCTGCTGCTCGACGAACCCAGCGAAGGCGTCCAGCAGGAAAATGTCGAGCGGATGGCGGGGTTTCTCCGCCGGGCCAAGGACGCCGGGCGCGCCTTGCTGATCGTCGAACAGAACCTCGCCTTCGCCCTGGAGATCGCCGACCGGGTGATCGTCATGGACCGCGGCGAGGCGGTGCTCGCCGGCGCGGCGGCGGACCTCACCGAGGAAACCCTGGCGGCTCACATGCATGTGTAGGAGGGCCGGCCCGGCCAAATCCGTTAGACATCGCGGCGGCGGAACGGAATAATCCGCGCCGGCCGGCGATCGGCGGCAACGACGGCGGGGCGGATATGGACGACGGTTTCGACAGCGCGGCGCTGCTCAGCATCAGCGGACGGGTCATCGTCGTCACCGGCGGCGGCAAGGGGATCGGGCGCGTCTATTGCGAACGCATGGCCCAGGCCGGCGCCAGGATGGTGGTTGCCGACATCGACGCCGAGGCCAACGACGACACCGTGGCGGCGATCCGCGCGGCCGGCGGCGAGGCGGTCGCCTGCGCCACCGATGTCAGCGACGCCGACCAGGCCGAACGGATGGCGCGGACCGCGGTGGACGCCTTCGGGCGCATCGACGGGCTGCTGAACAACGCCTCGCTGATGAGCGTCCTGCCGCGCGGCGACTGGACGGAGATCGACGTGGCGCGCTGGGACCGGGTGATGGAGGTCAACCTGCGCGGCATCTTCGTGTGCTGCCGCGCGGTGGTGCCGCAGATGAAGGCGCAGGGCGGCGGCAAGATCGTCAACATCTCGTCCGGCCGGTTCTGGATGGGTGCGCCCAACCGGCTCGACTATTCGACGTCCAAGGCCGGGGTCATCGGTCTCACCCGCTCGCTGGCAACCGAGGTCGGCCCGTACAACATCTGCGTCAACGCGATCACGCCGGGCTTCACGCTGAGCGACACCCAGGTCGCCTCGTCCGGCGACTACGCCCAGAAGAACGAGCCGCCGCCCGGGCGCATCATCCGCCGCCACCAGTATCCCGACGACCTGGTCGGCGCGGCGATGTTCCTGATGTCGGCGGGCGCGAATTTCATCACCGGCCAGACCATCAATGTCGATGGCGGCCAGGCGATGCACTGAGACGCGCGGCGCTGGACCCCGGAGGATGCGGATTCCAGGCGGCGCGAACGCTCCCGGCCTGACCGCGGAAACCTTCGACACCGGACGCCACCTCGCCAACGCGCGCCGCCGGGCGGCCGCCGGCATCGACGACATCCTAGTGATCGACGCCGATGCGCATGTGTACGAGAAGGAATCGATCGTCGAGATCATTCCGCTGATCGAGGACCCGATCGTCCGGCAGCTCGCGCAAAGCGCCCAGGGCGCAGCCCGCCAAGCAGCCCGGTTTCCGCTCGACCGCGTCGCCTATCACGATGCCGGCGGGCGGATCGTGCGCGACATCCTGCGCCGCCTCGAGACCACGCCGGGCGGGGCGGCCCACCGGGCGGCCGTGCTCGCGCTTCGCGCGATGGACGCGATGGGGATCGACATCGCCGCGCTGTCGCCGTTCGGGCTCCAGATCATGGGCCTGCATCCCCAGCCGGAGGTGGAGGCGGGGGTCCTCGGCGCCTACAACCGGTGGCTCACCGAGCGGGTCCTGCCCGGCTCGCCGCGGCTGCTGGGTTGGATCATGCTCCCCTTCAACGCCCCCCGCGCGGCCCTCGACACGGTCGAGGCCTATGCCGGCCGTCCGGGTGTCGCCGGGTTCCAGGTGACCGCGCTGCGCGAAAAGCCGGTGCACGACAACGCCTACATGCCGGTCTATGCGGCGATCGAGGAAACCGGCCTGCCCCTCGCCTTCCACGGCGGGGCCGACTGGGAAGACCCGCTGTTCCGCACGGTGAGCCGGTTCGCCGCCGTCAAGGCGCTGTCGCAGCAGTGGTACAACATCGTCCATTGCACCAACTGGGTGGTCAACGGGATGGCGGAGCGGTTTCCCGCTCTGCCGGTGATCTGGATGGATTCGGGGGTCTCGTGGGTGCCGTGGCTGATGATGCGGCTCGACAACGAATACCGTATGCGGAGTTCGGAATGCCCCTCGCTCAGGCGCCTGCCGAGCGCCTACATGAAGGAGATGTACTACACATCCAACCCGGTCGAGGTGCCCGACCGGGAGGACGCGCTGGCCGCCGCATACCGCGCCATCGATGCCCCCAACAGCCTGGTCTACGCCTCCAACTATCCGGCGCCCGACATGGACCTGCCGGGCGCGATCGGCGATCTTGCGATCCTGGGCGAGGCGGACAAGCGCCGCATTCTGGGCGGGACGGCGCGGCGGCTGTTCGGGCTGCCCGAAACGGTTACCGCCGGCCATATGCAGGACGGGTAGCGGCCCGCGGCGGCGGGCGGACGGACGGCGCCGCGGACGCGGCAATCGCGGGTGCGACAACCACGAGCGGGAGAGGATATGGCTGACGGCGGCTCCACGGGCTACGGCGAATACGACCGGCCCCACGAAGACCTGCGCGAATGGATCGAGCGGGCGGACGCGCTCGGCGAACTGATGCGCATCGACGGGGTCGACTGGAACCTCGAGATGGGCTCCGTCGCCGAGATGATCTACCACGCCAAACCGGACAACCCGCCGGCGATCCTGTTCGAGAACATTCCGGGCTACCCGTCCGACTACCGGGTGCTGTCGGGCGCGACGAACTCGATGAACAGGCTGGCGATGACCCTGGGTTTCCCGAAACCGCAGGGCCCGATCGACGTCGTCCAGAGCTACCGCGACAGGCTGAAAGACTTCGAGCCGCTGCCGGCCAGGGAGCTCAACACCGGCCCGGTGATGGAGAATGTCGACCGCGACGACGAGGTCGATCTGTACAAGTTTCCGGTCCCACTGCTGCACGAGGAGGACGGCGGGCGCTATTTCGGCACCGGCGACCTGGTGACCACGCGCGACCCCGACGACGACTGGGTCAACCTCGGAACCTACCGGGTCCAGGTCCACGACAAGAACACGGTCGGGCTGTGGATTTCCCCCGGCAAGCACGGACGGCTGATCCGCGACAAGTATTTCGCCAGGGGCGAGCCCTGCCCCGTCGCCATCAGCGTCGGCCAGGATCCGCTGCTTTTCCTGTCGTCGGCGAACGAGGTGGCGTGGGGGACGCCGGAATTCGCCCACGCCGGCGGCCACCGGGGGATTCCCTTCGACATCACCAACAGCGAAATCCACGGCCTGCCGATGGCCGCCGCCGCCGAGATCGTGCTGGAGGGCGAGATCGTGCCCGACGAGAAGCGCATCGAGGGCCCCTTCGGCGAATGGACCGGCTACTACGCGAGCGCCGAGCGCGAGGACTATGTGGTCAGGGTGCGCAGGGTCTATCACCGCAACCAGCCGATCCACACCATGGCGCGCCCCGGGCGGCCGCCGTCCGACTATTCGTTCTCCAAGTGCACCGTGAAGGCGGCGATGATCTGGGACCAGGTCGAGCGCGCCGGCCTGCCCGGCGTCAAGGGCGTCTGGAGCATGGAGTTCGGCGGCGGGCGCATGTTCAACGTCATCTCCATCGAGCAGAAATACCCCGGCCATGCGCGCCAGGCGCTGCTGCTCGCGGCCGGGGCCCATGCGGCCAACTATCTCGGCCGCTTCGTGGTCGTGGTCGACGACGACATCGATCCGACCAGCGTCCACGACGTGATGTGGGCGATCGCCTCGCGCTGCGACCCGGAGCACGACATCGACACCATCCGCCGCACCTGGTCCGGGCCGCTCGACCCCATGAAGCGGCCGGGCGAGAACATGAACAGCCGGGCGCTGATCGACGCCTGCCGGCCCTATGAGTGGATGTCGGAATTTCCCCCGGTCGCCGAGTCGAGCCCTGCGGAAAGGGCCCGCATCCGCAAGAAATTCGGCCATCTTCTGGAGACGCTGTAGACCGCGCGCCGGCGGCAGGCGTGCGCAGGGGAGGCTGCGCCATGAGCGGCGAAACGATCGGCAGCGTCGGCGTCATCGGGCTCGGCAAGATGGGCGGGGCGCTCGCCCGCCACCTCGCCGCGGCGGGGTTCGAGACGCACGGCTGCGATGTCCGCGCCGAGGCAGCGACGGCGGCCGCAGCCGACGGTGTCGCGCCAGCGGCCTCGCCGGCGGCGCTCGCCGCGGCCAGCGACCTCGTCATCGTCGCCGTCGGGTTCGATTCGGAGGTCGAGGCGGCGCTGTTCGGCGCCGACGGGGCGATGGCCTCGCCGCGGCCGGGTGCGGTCGTCGCGGTCGCCTCCACGGTCGCGCCGGCGACCATGCTGCGGATCGCGGAGCGGATCGGCGGCCGGGCTCAGGTGCTCGACATCCCGATGGCGCGCGGCGAACAGGCGGCGGTCGACGGCAGGCTGTTGATCTTCGGCGGCGGCGACCGGGCGGTCTTCGACCGCTGCCGCCCGGCGTTCTCGACCTTTTCCGACTCCGTCCACTGGCTCGGCCCGGTCGGCGCCGGCCAGGTGGGCAAACTCGTCAACAACCTGATCCTCTGGGCCTGCATCTCGGCGAACGAGGAGGGTTTCCGGCTGGCCGGAGCGCTCGGCGTCGAGGCGGGGCCGCTGCGCGACGCCCTGCTGCAGTCGAGCGCCGACAACTGGGCGCTCGCCACCGAGGCCGTCGAGCGGCCGATGCCGTGGGCCGAGAAGGACATGACGATCGTGCTCCGGGAAGCCGACGCCGCCCGGGTGTCGCTGCCGCTCTGCGGCACCGTCAAGGAGGTGATCAAGGGGGTCAAGATCGCCCGCGGCCAGACCATGCCGGAGGAGAGATAGACAGTGCTGCTGATCGACAACGAGGCGGTCGCCGCCGTACTCGACATGCCGTCCTGCATCGAGGCCCAGGAGGCCGCGTTCCGGCGCATTCCCGACGGCGGTGCGGCCTTCCGCGGCAGGATCGACATGTACGCACCCTGCGAACGGCCCGACGGCTATTACCGCTGGGGGACGATGGAGGGCTACAACGACGGGATTCTGGCGATCCGCATGAAGTCCGACGTCGTCACTTGGCCGCGCGACGAAACGGGCCGCCGGACCGAGGACAAGTACTGCGTCGAACCCGGGACCTAT
This sequence comes from Alphaproteobacteria bacterium, assembly GCA_965200535.1. GTDB lineage: Bacteria > Pseudomonadota > Alphaproteobacteria > MPNO01 > MPNO01 > MPNO01. The sequence continues at coordinate 857,671 of CBDAUF010000001.1, forward strand.
TGCGGACTGATCTTCCTGTGGAGCGCGCTGAACGGCGAGCCGCTGGCGATCGTCAACGACGGGGTGCTGCAGCACATGCGGGTCGGCGGCGGCGCGGGCATCGGCGTCAAGCATCTCTCGAGGCCCGACTCGGCCGTGGTCGGCATGCTGGGCTCGGGCGGCATGGCGCGCACCTATCTCGAGGCCATCTGCGCGGTGCGCTCCATCGCCGGGGTCCGGGTCTACAGCCCCACGCGGGCCAACCGCGAGCGCTACGCGGCCGAGATGTCCGGCCGTCTGTCGGTCCCGGTCAGCCCGGTCGACAGCGCCCGGGCCGCGGTCGCCGGCGCCGACATCGTGGCGAGCGCGACCGACAGCATGGAGCCCACCTTCGATGCCGCGTGGCTCGAACCCGGCATGCACGTCACCAATCTCGGGCCGGACGAGGTCGGGCCGCAAGCGCTGGCGCGGTTCGATGTGAAAATTCGCCAAGGCGTTCCGGGCATCCGGCTGCCGGAGAGCGAGCGGATGCAGCCCGGTATCGGCCACAGCCCGATGGCGGTGCTCGCCGGCACCGAGGCCGAACTCCAGCGCCTGCCGCCGCGGCGCGAGAACGATATCTATCTCGAGGCGTTTCCGACCTACTGCGACCTCGTCGCCGGGCGGGCGCCGGGGCGAACCGACGCGGAGCAGATCACGTTCTACCAGAACACGGGCTTCCAGGGTCTCCAGTTCTCCTCGGTCGGCGGGCTGGTCTACCGCAGGGCCCGGGAAGCGGGTCTCGGCCGGGAGCTCCCGACCGAGTGGTTCCTCCAGGACATCCGGGACTGAAACCGCACGCCGGACCTATGGAGCGGGCCGGCGTATTGTGGGACAGTCTCGCAAACCGGACAGGAGACAGGCGATGAGCAGAGGGCTCGATACGAGGCCGGAGATGACCAACGCCCGGGCCGACTATTACGGCCGGATCGACGGGTACAACCTGGCGCCGCTGTGGGAGGTGCTGCACAAGTTGCTGGCGCGGGAGCCGGTGACGGAGGCGACCCCCTATCTGTGGCACTACGACTCGCTCCGCCCCTCGCTGATGGAATCGGCCGACGTGATCTCCACCGAGGAGGCCGAGCGCCGGGTGCTGGTCCTCGAGAACCCGACCATGCGCGGCAAGTCCTGCATCACCGAGGCGCTCTACGCCGGGCTGCAGTTGATCATGCCCGGCGAAATTGCCGCCACCCACCGCCACAGCCCGGCGGCGCTCCGCTTCATCGTCGAGGGCAGCCGCGCCTACACCGCGATCGACGGCGAGAAGGCCTACATGGAGCCGGGCGACCTGATCCTCACCCCGTCCTGGGTCTGGCACGACCACGGGCACGAGGGCGAGGTCCCGGTGGTGTGGCTCGACGGGCTCGACATCCCGATGGTGCGCTTCATGGGGCCGGTCTTCGCCGAACCCCACCCGGACGAGACCCACGCCCCGGGCAATCCGACCGGCGACAATCTGGCCCGCTACGGGGCGAACATGCTGCCCTACGGCGCGCGCCTGCGCGACGAGAAGAATTCGCCTGTCTTCCACTACCCCTTCGCGCGCACCCGGGAGACGCTGGTCGAACTCGCCGGGGCGCAGGACCTCGACCCCTATCACGGGGTCAAGATGGAATTCGTCAACCCGGCCAACGGCGGGCCGACGATGCCGACGCTCGGCACCTACATGCAACTGGTGCCCAAGGGATTCTCCACCGAGAGCTACCGTTCGACCGCCGCCTGGGTCTATTCGGTGGCCGAGGGCAGCGGGCGGACGGTCATCGGCGAGGAGACGTTCGAATGGGGGCCGCGCGACACCTTCGTCGTGCCCGCCTGGTATCCGCACAGCCACGAGGCCGACGACGACGCCTTCCTGTTCAGCTTCTCCGACAAGCCGGTGCACGATTCGCTCGGCTGGTTCCGCGAACGGCGCGGCAACGCGTAGGCCCCCGGCCCCCGGCGCGGCCCCGCATCCGTCCGGAAATCACCCGGACGCGCCGCCGCGGGAAGGTCCGGGCGTGTGCAGGCGTTCGAGCAGACGGAGGAGATCGCGCCGCTCCTGCCCGCTCAGGGCTTCGGCGACGATTTCCTCGTGTTCGTCCGACAGGATCTTGAGTTCGGCCAGCAGGGCCGCGCCGTCCTCGGTCAGGCGCAGCGCGTGGGACCGCCGATCCTGCGCCGACGGTTCGCGGCGCACCAGGCCGCGGCCCTCCAGCCGGTCGACGATCTGGACCAGGGTCGAACGGTCGAAGCGCAGCGCCTCGGCGACCGCACTCTGGCTCGCTCCCGGGTTGGCCTCGATCAGGAGCAGCGTGCCGAACTGCGGGCCGGAGACGCCGTGGACGCCGAGGGTGCGGTTGAAATGCTGGAAAACCGCGACATGGGCGCAGCGCAGGTGGTAGGCGAGGAGGCGCGGCAGAATCCCCATTTCGAGCCCGTCGGTCCGGCCTTTTCCGGACAGGCCTCCGCCATTCATCCTCGCTCCTTTCGCCCCCGACGCCGGCGCAGTTAGACCATATCCGGGGGGTGCCGATCCAGTCCGGCGCCGACACGCGGCCGGCGTCAGACCACCGGTTCGGTATTGAACGCCTCGAGATCGGTTTCGAGCGGGGCGAACGCGCCCGCGAGTTCGCGCTCGACGGCCTCGGCAAGCCCGTCCCCGCTCCAGCCCTGCGGACCCGCGACGATGCGGGCTGCGGGCCGCGGCTGCGAGAAAACGAACACCTCGCGGCCGCGCACGCCGAAAATCTGGCCGGTCACCCGCGCCGCCGCCGGCGAACAGAGATAGCCGACCAGTTCCGCCACCGGAGCCGCGGGAACCCGGAGCGCGCGTTCCTTGTACGCGGCCTGTTCGTCGTTGGCCGGCTTGATCGTCTCGGTCACCCGGGTGCGGGCGAACGGCGCAACGGCGTTGCAGGTCACGCCGTCGCGCGCCATGTCGAGCGCTGCGATCCGCGTCAGACTCGTGAGGCCGCCCTTGGCGCTCGCGTAGGACGCCTGGCCGAAATTGCCGATATATGCGGCGGACGACACGATATTGACGATCCGGCCCCAATCGTAGCGCTCGCCGCAACCCCGGGCGGCCTTCGCCCGGTCGCGCATCGCCGGGGCCGCCTCGGCGATCAGATAATAGGCGCCCGAGACATTGTTGCGGATGACGTCGTCCCAGTCCTCAGTCGAGCCGCGGAAGACGAAGGCGTCGCGCAGGATGGCCGCGTTGTTGATCACGATATCGATGCCGCCGAAGCTGTCGCGGGCGAGCGCGACCGCCTCCCGGGCCGCCGCCGGAGACGCCATGTCCTCGACATAGGAGACAGCGCGCGCGCCGAGCGATTCAGCGAACCCCCGGGCGACCGACGGGTCCCCGCCGCGCCCGTCGATCGCACAGCCCATGTCGGCGACCACCACCGCCACGCCGCGCGCGGCCAGCATGGCGGAAATGGCGGCGCCGATTCCGCGCGCACCGCCGGTCACGATCGCGACCCGCCCGTCGAGCGCGCCGGCAAGGCTCATCGCGCGGCGTCCTGCCACACCCGTGCGGCAATCTCGACGACCAGTTCGAGCTTGGCGCGCTGATCGTCCGGGGTGACCGGGTTGCCGACCACTGCGCTCGAAAATCCGCACTGCGGGCTGATCGCAAGACGGCGGAGGTCGATATACCGGCTCGCTTCGGCGATGCGCCGCTCCACCGCGCCGGCGTCTTCGAGCAACGGCAACTTGGAACTGATCAGGCCGAGTACGACGCCCTTGTCATCCGGCATCGCCGCGAGGGGCGCAAAGCCGCCCGCCCGCTCGGTGTCGTACTCGAGACAGAAGTGGTCCACATCGAGCTCGTTGAACAACTGTTCCGCCACGAGGTCGTAGCCGCCGCTCGACAGCCACGTCCCCTTGAGGTTGCCGCGGCAGATGTGGAAGCCGACGGTCATGTCGGCCGGCCGGCCGGCGACGGCGCCGTTGGTGAGGGCGATATACGCATCCACCAGCGCGTCGGCGTCTTCCCCGCGCGCGGCAAGCTGGCGGCGGAGCGATTCGTCGCACAGCATGGCAAACGGCACATCGTCGATCTGGATATAGCGCGCGCCGCGCGCCGCGAGCTCGGCGATGTCCTCGCGATAGGCGCGGGCGAGATCCTCGAACAGCGCATCGCGGTCGGGATAGATTTCCTTCGGCGGATCCTCGGCTCCGCCCAGGAAATGCATCGTCGCCGGGGACGGCAGGGTGGACTTTACGGTCCTGTCGGTGACCGTCCGGAGAAAATCGAACTCCGCGCGCGAGTTGGACCTGACCCGCTGCAGCCTGCCTGTGGTCCGCGGCGCGACGAACGGATGCGCAGTTCCGTCGTCCTCGTAGAAGCGGAAGGAGGACGGTGCGAATTCGAGCCCGTCCACGGAGTCCACGAAGTGCGAGATATAGGTGGTGCGGCGGAACTCGCCGTCGGTGACGACCCCGAAACCGATCGCTTCCTGCATGGCGACGGCGTCGCGGATGCACGCGTCCTGGACCGCCCGGAACTCCCCGGCGTCGATCTCTCCCTTGCCGAGACGGCGAAAACCGTCGCGCAGGGCGTCAGGCCGCAGCAGGCTGCCGATATGTTCGGCCCGGAACGGCGGCGTCCCCGGTAGCGGCGCCGTCATCTCAGGCTTCCGCGGCGCCGCGTTCGGCCCGGATCAGCCGCCGCATCAGGTTGCGCGCCTGGATCGTCGGCTGGTCGGCGTTCACATCGATCGACGGTGCGCCGGGATGCGCGTCGATCGAGCGCTGCTGCGCCTCCACCATCTCGACATCCTCCATGAATACGTCGCGGATGGTCGACCAGATCGCGGTGACCCCCGCATCGGCGACCGAGAAATCCCGCGCCGAAACCCAGAAATGGTGGCATGTGGTATCGGTCTCCGGCGTGATTCCGTGGGTGTTGAATGCGCAGAACGCCCGGCTGCGGTCGCCCGCGAAAACGCCGCTCCCGCTCGGCGCGATCCCGGTATCGAAGGTGATCAGGCCGGCGCGCGGCCGGTACGTCCAGGCCACCCAGACATCGCCGTTGCCCTTGAAGGACGCCGCCCTCGCGAACAGCGGCGGCGGATCGCTGTCGCGCATCTGCCGGCTGTTGTGCAGCAGTTCGCCGTCGCGCTCGACCCTGGGGCTGTGGCGCAGCGAGCCCGCATTGCCCAGGCTGTCCGGGTGGACGAAGCTCGAGTGGGTGTTGTCCAGCTGAATGTCGATCAGCGCCTGGTAGTGGCAGTTGACGTGAAACCGGTCGCCGACGGCGGCCCAATCCGGCGAATCGTGCCAATAGACATCGGGGATCAGCCCCGGGTCGGCGGCGTCGGGATCGCCCATCCAGATCCACACCCAGCGGTTGCGCTCGACCAGCGGGTAGCGCCGCACCTCGGCGCCGGGCGGCACCCGGTCCTGGGTCGGCACCGCGACGCACTTGCCCGCGACGTCGAACTCGAGCCCGTGATAGCCGCATCTGATCCGGTCGCCGACCACGGTGCCGGCCGACAGCGGCGCATGGCGGTGACAGCAGCGGTCCTCCAGCGCGACAGGGGTTCCGGCCCCGGTTCGCCAGAGCACCACCGGCCTGCCGAGCAGGGTGCGCGACAGGGGCTCGCGTGCGACTTCGCGGTCCCACGCCGCGACATACCACGCCTGCTTCAGGTACATCGACGGTTCCATCGGTTGGCGTCGCCGCCAATGGTGCCGGCCGGGGCGCGCCGGGGCAAGCCTTGATTGTTTCGGCGCGGACGGTCTAATTAGTTGATTCGGCGGCAGGAATCGAATGACCGGGAGGACACGATGACGGTTGGGGCGGGGGCAGGCGGAAGACTCGAATTTCGACCCGCGGCGGCCGAGGGGCCAGCCGACTGGGCGGCGCTGAAGGCGGAGCTGATCGAACGCGGCGTGCGGTTCCTGTTGCCGAGCTACGCCGACATGCACGGCGCCTCGAAAGCGAAGATGGTGCCGGTCTCGCATTTCGACCGCATGAGGGCGGGTTCCGAGCTGTTCACCGGGGCTGCCCTCGACGGCGTGCCGCAGGCGGTGAACGAGGAGGAGGTCGCCGCCCATCCCGACCCCAACTCCTGCCTGATCCTGCCGTGGCAGCCCGATATCGCCTGGTTCGCATCCGATCTCCACTGCGGCGGTGCGCCGTTCGAGGCGTGCAGCCGCAACATCCTGAAGCGCGTCCGCGCCCGCGCGGCCCGGCTGGGCTACGGCATGAATCTCGGCACGGAGATCGAGTTCTTCGTCTTTCGCGATACCGACGGGGGAGGGTCGTCCCCGGTCAGCAGCAAGCCGCATCTGGGCAAGCCCGCCTACGACGTCTCGCGCCTCCTGGACAATTTCCACTGGATCGGCGCCCTGGTCGAGGCGATGAACGGGCTCGGTTGGGACGTCTATTCGTTCGACCACGAAGACGCGATCGGCCAGTTCGAGATCGACTTCGCCTATGCCGATGCGCTGGTGACGGCCGACCGCTTCGTCTTTTTCCGCCGGCTGGCCGACGAGATGGCCCGCCTGCACGGCTGCTTCGCCAGTTTCATGCCGAAGCCGATGGCCAACTACTCGGGCAGCGGTTCGCACTACAACATGTCGCTCTACGACATCGCCGACGGGCGCAATCTGTTCGGCGATGCGAACGACCCGCGCGGCAACGGCATGTCGGAACTGGGCTACCGCTTCATCGCCGGGCTGCTGCGCCACCTTCCCGCCATCGTCGCGGTCGCCGCACCCAGCGTGAACAGCTACAAGCGGCTGATCCTTCAGGGGAGCATGTCGGGCTACACTTGGGCGCCGGTGTTTCGCTGCTACGGCGGCAACAACCGGACCAATACGCTGCGCATCCCCCTCGCCGGCGACCGGGTGGAACTCCGCGCGACCGACCCGATGTGCAATCCCTATCTCGGCGCCGCGATGGTGCTGGCCGCCGGCCTCGAGGGCATCGAGGGAGAGCTGGACCCGGGCCCGCCCCGAAGCGGCAACATGTACGCGAGGACGGTGCAGGAGCTCGCCGCCGACGGCGTCGAGATGCTGCCCCGCACGCTTGCCGAGGCGCTCGATGCGTTCGAGGCCGACCCGCTCGCCCGGGCGGTGTTCGGACCGGACATGTACGAGGCCTGGCTCTCCTACAAGCGTCAGGAGTGGCTCGACTACATCAACCACGTTTCCGATTGGGAAACCGAGCGCTATCTCCGGTTCTACTGACCGCCCCGGCGCATGAGGGAAGCGGCCGCAGAACCCGTTTCGGGGCGGGTGCAGGCGCCGGTCTACGCGCTCGCCCTGTTCTACGGCAATGTCATGCCGATGACCGCGGTGGTGATGCCGCTCTGGGCGCTCGAACTGACCGCCTCGCCGCTGCTGATCGGGCTGCTGATCTCGAGCCGGCAGTTCCTGGTCGTGACGCTCTCGATCTACGGCGGCGCCCTGCTCGACCGTGCGGCGCCGGGACGGGTGATCCTGGTGCTCGGCGCGGTCGCCGCGGCCAGTTTCGCGCTGTTCCCGGCGCTGCCCTTCATCTGGGCCGCGGTCGCGCTGCAAATGATTTCGGGTTTCGCCGAAACCACCAACTGGATCGGCGCGCAAGCGCTTTTCGGCCGGCTCCTGAAGGGCCGCGCCGTCTATGCCGGGCGGTTGACCGCCGCCGCGCGAACCGGCGGGTTCATCGGCCCCCTCCTGGCGGGGCTCGCCTGGCAGTATTTCGGCCCGGCAGGCGCCTTCTTCCTCCTCGCCGGTTGGGTGACGGCGGGGGCCGCCGCTGCGCTCTTCCTGCCGGTCGGCGGGGCTGCGCCAGAGCCGGACCAATCCGGGCGGCGCAGCGCGGCGGTGATGCCCAGGCTATCGGACTACATCAGCGCCTTTCGCCTGGTCGCGCTGCCCGCTGTCGCACTCGTTGTGCTGGCTACCGTGATGCGCCAGACCGGGACCGGAATCCAGTCGTCGTTCTACGGCGTCTGGCTCAAGGAGATCGGCTTCTCGGCGGGCACCATCGGCTTCCTGATCGGCATTTCCAGCCTCGCCGCCGCGCTGTCGGCGCTCACCGTCGGCAGGCTCGGGCGCCGGCTCGCCGCCCACTGGCTGCTGATCGCCGCCGTCTTCGCCGCCATCGCCGCCATCGCGGTCACGCCGCTGCTCGACACGATGGCCCTGCTCGTCATCGCGATCTCCGTCCGCGGAGTCGGCCAGGGCGTCAACCTGTCGCTGATGATGTCGATCGCTGCGCGGGCGGTGGGCGCCGACCTGCAGGGGCGCGTCGCCGCACTGCGGATCACCTTCAACCGGCTCGGCGGCGCCCTGGTGCCGCTCGCCATGGGCGCCATCGCCGAAGCCGCCGGGCTGGAGAACGCCTTCTACGCAATGGGCGTGGTGGGGATCGCGGCCCTGGCCGCGCTCGCCGTCTGGGTCGCCCGGTCGCCGGATTTCACGTCCGCGCGCTGAATTCCGGCCGATTGCCCCGGGCGGCGCGATTGAACCGCCGGTTCGCGTGTGCGAGGTTGCCGGCGACGGAATCCCGACGGCCGCCCGGCCCTGCCGCCGGCGAAAGCCGTTGCCCGCCCGAATGTTCCAGGGATCGGAGAAGCGCGATGAAATACTGCCTTTACAACGACAACCGGATCGGCGTCGTGCGGGACGACAGGGTCCACGACGTCACCGCCATAGTCGATTCCCTTCCTGCGCACCGCTACCCCTACCCGACGGGCGATGCGCTGGTCGCCAACCTGGACGCGCTGCGCGGCGACATGGAACGCCTCGCCGATGCAACCGAGGGCGTGCCGGTCTCCTCGGTGCGGTTCCTCAGCCCCGTCGCCAACCCGACCAAGGTGATCGGCGTGCCGGTCAACTATCAGGCCCATGCCGACGAGGCGAAGGCGGACGCCGAGGTGAGCGTTGCCGCCAGGCGCGGCTCGATCGAGGAGCAGGGGCTGTTCCTCAAGGCCAACAGCGCGCTGGTCGGGCCGTCGGAAGGCGTCGCGGTCCGTTTCCCGGACCGGCGGACCGATCACGAGGCCGAACTCGGCATGATCATCGGCCGGACTGCATGCGATGTGTCCTATGACGATGCGCTCGATTATGTCGCCGGCTACGCCATCGCCCTCGACATGGTGGTCCGCGGAACCGAGGACCGCAGCCTGCGCAAGTCGGTCGACACCTACGCGGTACTCGGCCCGTGGCTGACCACGGCGGACGAAATTGCCGACCCCGACGCGATCGCCTTCGAGCTCACCGTCAACGGCGAGACGCGGCAGAAATCCAACACCGCGCTGATGATCATGGATGTGCGCCGCCAGATCGAATGGGCGTCGAGTTTCTACACCCTGCACCCCGGCGACATCATCATGACCGGCACCTGCGAGGGGGTGAGCCGCGTCCTTCCCGGCGACACGATGCATCTCGAGTTCGCCGGGCTCGGTGCGATGGACGTTCCCATCCGCGCCCACGAATAGCCGGGCCGCCGTACCCCTGGTCCGCGGGACCGGGCGCCGCGCCTCTCGGCGGCCGGTCTCAGGTCATGCGGCGGCGCGGTGCGGCGCGATCTCCGCGAGGTGATCGACGAGGCCCGCGGCGTTGTCGTGCAGGATCGCGCGTCGTTCGTCGTCGTCGATCCGGGCGGCGGCCAGCGCCTTGTTGGTCCAGTCGCAGCCGAAGCCGGTCCCGTCGGTGCCGTAGACGATCTTTTCCGCGCCGTAGGCGGCGACCCCGGCCTCGATCGCGCGCGGCCCGAACGAGTTGCAATCGACGAACAGGTTGGGCTTGTCGAACCGCGTCGACGGCATCGGCTGGTCCGGCGTGTCGAGCAGGTTGCGGTGATCCAGCCGTTCGATCTCGAAGGGGATGTTGCCGCCGAGATTGTGCACCTGGATCCTGGCGTCGGGATAGTCGTCGAGGATATCGGTGCAGGAGAGCGTCATCATGTTGGCCGACAGGCTGGCCTGCATGTCGAGGGTGCCGAGCCTCGCGCTCATGTTGTCGACGGCCGCCGGCACACGGGGCCACTCGTCGCCCGGACGCGGCCCCCAATGGATGAACAGCAGCGCCCGGCGCCGGTTGGCGGCAGCGAGCAGCGGGCGGTATTCCTCCGCGGCGGCATAGTCGAGGAACCCGTTGCCCGGGATCTGCGCACCGATCATGCCCGGCAATCCCATCGCGCGGTCGAATTCCGCCACCGCCGCGTCGAGATCGGCGAGCGGCAGGGAGGCGAAGGCGACGAACCGGCCGGGATGGGCGGCGCAGATCGCCGCCGCGCTGTCGTTGTAGAGCCGGACCAGCGGCAGCGACCGTTCCGCCTCCAGCCGCTCGATCCACTGGAAGGCGCCGAACAGCGACAGCGCCGCAGTCGAAACGCCGTGCGCGTCCATGTCGGCGAGTCGCCGGTCGAGGTCGTCGAACGCCTCGGCCATCGGCGTGTCTCCATGGCGGGCGCGCAGCACCTCGGCACCGTCTTCCGCGGCGACCACATGGGGCGGCCCGGCGCGCTCGCGCAGGGCCTCGATCAGCGCCGGCGGCCGCCAGTGGGAATGCATGTCGATGGTCATCGCGGTCTCCCCGTTTCGCGCGCCGGGATCAGGCGGCGACGCCCGGCGGCAGTTCTTCCCTCTCGCCCAACTGCTCGATCCGGTAGGTCGCCGTCGTGCACGCCCAGCGCAGGCGGCACATTTCCCCGGCGACTTCCACCGCCCGCGCTTCGAGCGCCGGTGTATCGAGGTATTTTGCGGCCAGCCCCAGCTGGCGCTGCGAGTGTTCCTGGTCGGCCATCTCGTGTTCGGCGAAAAACATCGCCGCCCGGTCGCTGCGCCCGATCCCGTAATGCGTTGCGAGCGCGGGCAGCACGACCTCGCTGTTGAGCGCCGGCATCTGCCCTTCCTGGGTGAAGGCCATCGCCAGCATCACGCCGACCGGCTCCACCCGTGCAACGTTGAGATAGTAGAGGGCGCGGCCCCACCAGGCCGCCGGCATATCGACGCCCAGCACGTCGTCCTTCGTCATGCCCGCGGCATCGCAAAAGGCGTAGATCATCTCCATGTGATCGTGCGCACCGTGGTCGGTATGGCCGCCGATCAACCCTTCTTCCTCGGCCATGTTCTCGACCAGCATCTTGCGCACGTCGCCCGGCGCCTTCGCATAGACCAGCCCGAACGCCTCGAGCCCGTGGCGGACGTATTTCGCGTGCTGCGCCATGTAGACCCCGAGCACGCGCAGGTCGAGCTCGCCCCTGGCCAGCGCCCGGAACATCGGGTGGCGCTTGGTGTGCCATGTGTCGCGGATCGCGACGACTCTCTCGGTGACTTCGGAAATCCCGGCCGCGCCTTCGGGTGCCATGGTCGCCTCCCGGTCGGTGGAACAGACCCAATCGTGGCATCACTTGGACGGCCGCGCAATTCTGCGATTATCCTGCCGTCCGGCGGTTCGACATGGATGGATGGAAATGACCGAAGCGGTGTTCCAGGCGGGCGGCATCGGCCAGCCGGTTCTGCGCAAGGAAGACTGGCGGCTCCTGCGCGGCCGGGGCCGCTACACCGACGATGTGCGCCTCGACGGACAGGCCTGGGCGGCCGTCCTGCGCTCGCCGCATGCGCACGCGCGCATCGCCGGCATCGACGCGGCGGCGGCGCGGCGCGTCCCCGGGGTGCTCGACATACTCACCGCCGCCGACCTGGACGCCGACGGGGTGGGGACGATCCCGAGTTACTCCGCGATCGCCGGTCTCGTCGATCTCACCCTCGAGAATACCGACGGCTCGCCCAGGCGGGGAACGCCGCTCCCGGTGCTGGCCGCCGACCGGGTGCGCTTCGTCGGCGAGCCGGTCGCAGCGGCGGTCGCAGAGACCCCCGCCGCCGCCGCCGACGCCCTCGAGCGGATCGCGGTCGATTACCGACCGCTCGACGCCGTCACCGGCTCCGCCGCGGCATCCGAGCCGGGCGCCCCGCTCCTGTGGGACGAGGTGCCCGGCAATACCTGCATCGACGGCTTCTTCGGCGATCCCGACCGGACGCAGGCCGCATTCGCCGCCGCCGCGCATGTCGTCACCCTGCGGACCCGGATCCAGCGGGTGACCGGGGTCATGATGGAGCCGCGCGCTGCAGCCGCGCGCTACGATGCCGACACCGGGCGCTTCACCCTGTATTGCGGCGGCGACAACCCGGTCCGGGTGAAACGCGACATCGCGGCGGTCTTCGGACTCGACGAGGACCGGGTGCGGGTGGTGGCGGGCGATGTCGGCGGCAATTTCGGCACCCGCAACTGGACCTATCCGGAATACGCCATCGCGGCGTGGGCGGCGCGCCGTCTCGGCCGGCCGGTCAAGTGGACCGCCAGCCGGAGCGAATCCTTTCTGTCCGATTTCCAGGGCCGCGATCTCGACGTCGATGCGGCGCTGGCCCTCGACCAGGAGGGGCGTTTCCTCGCGCTCAGATCGTCCCTCCTCAGCAATGTCGGGGGCCAGACGGTGAGCTTCGTGCCGATCACCAAGTCGTCCGAACTGGCGCCCACCGTCTACGCGATCCCGGCCGCCCATGTGCGGGCGCGGGCGGTGATGTCGAACACCGCTTCGACCGCCCCCTACCGCAGCGCGGGCCGGCCCGAGGCAATGCTGGTCATGGAACGGCTGATCGATCTGGCCGCGCGGGAGCACGGTTTCGACCGGATCGAATTGCGCCGGCGCAACCTTGTCCCGGCGTCGGCCATGCCCTACCGGACGGCCCTCGGCCTGACCTACGACAGCGGCGACTATGTCGAGGCGATGGACCGTGTGCTGCGGCTCGCCGACTGGAACGGGTTCCCGGCGCGGCGCAGGGACTCCGAGGCGCACGGCCGCCTGCGGGGAATCGGGCTCGCCAACTCGATCGAGATCACCAGCGGCTTTCCCGTCGAGCGCGCCGAGATCGCCGTCGTCCCGGACGGGCGCGTCGAGGTGACCATCGGCACCCTGTCGAGCGGTCAGGGCCACGAGACCGCGTTCGCCCAGTGCGTGGCCGACTGGCTGGGGGTGCCCTTCGAGAGCATCCGTCTGGTGACCGGCGACACCGACCTCGTGCCGGAAGGCGGCGGTTCGCACTCAGCCCGATCGATGCGGATGGCGGGTATCGTCATGGGGCGGGCCTCCGAGCGCCTCATCGAGAAGGCAAGATCGGCCGCCGCCGACATGCTCGAAGCGGCGGTCGAGGATGTCTCGTTCGAGGCCGGCCGGTTTGCCATCGAGGGCACCGATCGCAGCGTGGCGCTGTTTGCGGTCGCCGGCGCGGCGGAGGCGCGCGGCGAGTCGCTGTCCGCCGAGCATCTCGAGAAGATGAGCGCGCCCGGCTTTCCCTACGGCGCCCAGGTGTGCGAGGTCGAGATCGACCCCGAGACCGGAGCCATCGACGTCGCCCGCTACGCCGCCGTCGACGACGTGGGGCGCGCGGTCAACCCGATGATCCTGCACGGCCAGGCGCACGGGGGCATCGTCCAGGGCGCCGGTCAGGCCCTGTTCGAAGACGTCCGCTACGACCCGGACAGCGGACAGATGCTGGCCGGTTCGCTGATGGACTATGCGGTCGCGCGGGCCGACGACTTTCCCTTCTTCGACACCGAAATCATGGAGGTGCCGACGCCGACCAACCCGCTCGGCGTGCGCGGCGGCGGCGAAGGGGGAACGACGCCGGCGCTCGCGGTGGTGGTGAACGCGATCTGCGACGCGCTCGCGTCATGCGGCGTACACCACATCGAAATGCCTGCGACGCCCGAGCGGATATGGCGTATGATCGCCGAGGCACGCGAGTGACGACGCGCCCGGCGGTTCCGGGAACGCCGCAGACCGACACGAGGGCAAGATGACGACCCAGACCCTATCGGAGCGCGCCGACGCGCTCGAGGTGCAGCAGATCCGGGAACTCGGCGAACGGCTGGTCGCTAAGTCGCTGCTCTACAACCTCGCCGACGGTATGCGAAAGCACGGCAACGACGCCGCCGGGCCGGGGCCGGGAGGGGCAGCCTTCCTGATGGGCGAGGATCCGCGCCTGCCGCCGATGCCGGAGAAGCCGACGCTGTTCGACTTCTTCGAATACCGCTTTGCGCCCGGGAAAGAGCATCTCCTGCAAAGCGCCAACCTGGCCCAGAAGAACGGCCTGCCCGAGAAGATGGTCCTCGCCTGCCTGCTGCACGATATCGCGGTGATCGGTTTCATCCGCGCCGATCACGGTTACTGGGGGGCGCAGCTTCTCGAGCCCTATGTCGACGAGGAGGTGGCCTGGGCGATCCGGGTGCACCAGGCGCTTCGTTTCTTCCCCGACGAGTCGGTGGGTTACGAATACCCGGCCGCCTATCGCCGGATGTTCGGCGAGGACTACGAACCCGAACCCTATATCCGCGCCGAGTACGAACGGGCGAGGAAACACAAGTGGTACATGTCGGCGCGGATGATCTGCGTCAACGACCTCTACTCCTTCGATCCCGACGTGACGGTCGAGTTTGGGCAGTTCGAGGATATCGTCGGCCGCCATTTCAAACAGCCGCCCGAAGGGCTCGGCAACGACAACTCCCCGTCCGCGCACATGTGGAGAACCCTCAGGCGGCCGTGCAACGCGCTCTGACGGCGCGCCCCGGGCTGCGACCGACCATTTTCCGCGGCGCCTCTCGGCGGCGGGGCGGCGCCCGCACGACAGCGGCTTTGCGGTTATAGTCCCGCCCGCGGCAGGAACCAGCGCGGCGAGGAACCGATGTACATAAACGGCGATTGGGAAACGGCGTCGGCCGACGCCGGTTTCGCGGTCTTCAACCCGGCCGACGGGTCGAAGATCGCGACCGTCCCCGACGGCGGGGCGGAGCGCGCGAAGGCCGCGATCGACGCGGCGGCGGACGCTTTCCCCGCCTGGCGGGCGACGACGGCGTACGAGCGTGCGGCGATCCTCATGCGCGCGCACGCGCTGATGCTGGAGCGCCGGGAGCGGATCGCCCGGGTGATGACGGAGGAGCAGGGAAAACCGCTCCGCGCGGCGCTCACCGAGGTCCGCTACGCCGCCGATTTCCTGGTCTGGTTCGCCGAGGAAGCGAAGCGGGTCTACGGCGAGATCGTCCCCTCGGCGCGCGCCGACCAGAGGTTCATGGTGCTCCGCCAGCCGGTCGGCGTGGTGGCCGCGATCACCCCCTGGAACTATCCGATCTCGATGATCACCCGGAAACTCGGCCCCGCGCTGGCGGCCGGCTGCACGGTGGTGCTGAAGCCGGCGGAAGCGACCCCCCTCACCGCCGTCGAGACCTTCAGGGTGTTCGAGGACGCCGGTTTCCCCGAGGGGGTGGTCAACCTGGTGACCGCCGGCGATCCCGCGCCGGTGGGCGAGGAGTTCGTCACCAATCCGAAGGTCCGCAAGCTCACCTTCACCGGCTCCACCGCGGTCGGCAAGATGCTGGCCGGGCGCGCGGCGGGCAACATGAAACGGGTCTCCTGCGAGCTCGGCGGGCACGCTCCGTTCATCGTGCTGGCGGACGCCGACCCCGTGCACGCCGCCAAGGGTCTCCAGTTGGTGAAGTTTCTCAACACCGGGCAGGCGTGTATCAGCCCCAACCGGATCTATGTCCATGCCGACATCGCGGATGCGTTCCTGGAGACGCTCGTTGCGCGGGTCGGCAGGATGAAGGCGGGCAGCGGCTTCGAGGACGGTGTGACGATCGGCCCGCTGGTTAACGAGGCCGCCGTTGCCAAGGTCGAGGCCCAGGTGGAGGACGCAGCGGCACGGGGGGCAGCGGTCCTTTGCGGTGGCCGGCGCCTGACCGAGGACGGGCTCGACAGGGGCCATTTCTACGCGCCCACCGTCCTCGACGGGGTGACGGAGGGAATGCGCATCTACCGCGAGGAAACCTTCGGCCCGGTGGCGCCGGTGGTCCGTTTCGACGACGGGGACGATATCCTGGCGATGGCCAACGACACCCGGTACGGGCTTGCCGCCTACATCTACAGCCAGAACCTCGCCCGCACGATGCGTCTGTTCGAGGGGCTCGATTTCGGCATCGTCGGCATCAACGACATCAACCCCGCCTCCGCTGCCGCACCCTTCGGCGGGATGAAGGACAGCGGCCTCGGCCGCGAGGGCAGCCGCGAAGGCATCGCCGAATATCTCGAAACCAAGGTGGGCGGCTTCAGCATCTGACAGTATCCTGCCGCGTGTCTTGCCGGTCCGGGGGCGTTCGATGGGACGAACGAAGATGCTGCCTGCAGTCGAGGAATTCGTGACGGCGCTGCGCGCGGCCTGCGCCGCCGGCCTCGCCGGCGAGGCCCGCTGGCGGCGCTGCGGCGATCTGCTGGCGGCGCTGCTCGGCGATCCGGCGCTCAGGGCGCATGCGCAGGACTGGCCAGTCGGCGGCTTCGACGGCAGGAGGGCGGACAACCTGCTGTTCTACGAGGACCCCGATTACGGTTTCGCGCTGAACGGTCTCATCAAGAAGCCGGGCGGCAGGGCGCAAATTCACGACCACGGGCCGGCATGGACCGTCTACGGGCTGCTCGAGGGGCGCGAACGGATCGTCCGCTTCGGCGTCGTCACCGGCCAGGACGGTGCGAGACGGCTGGAAGAGACGATGTCGACCGAATGCGGGCCCGGCGATGTGGATATCGTCCGGCCGCACGAGATCCATTCGGAATACGCGGGGGAGACGAGAACGGTGGCCTTCATCGTGCGCAGCCAGCGGACCGGCACCTTCCCGCAGATGGGCTACGAGAACGGCGTGGACGGCGAGCGGATCGCCGGGCCCAACCAGGTTCCCTACGACCTCGCCTGAACGGCCGCACCGGCTGCGCCGCCGCGCATCGTCACCCGGCGGATTCCCCGATCTCTTCCCGGGTCTCGGCAAGCACCATATCGACCACGCGGCGCAGGGCCTCCGCGTCGCTATCCCCTTCCAGCTGGCGGAGCCGGTAGAGGTCGATCTGGCGGTCCGCGCCGGCGCCCTCCCTGACGATGGTCACGGCGCGCCTGATTTCGTCCTCGCAGCCGAGCGCGTGCGCATCCTCGGCGAGATCGTCCACCAGTTCCGCGATATAGTCGTCGATGTCCACCCGTCCGCCGCCCGGCGTCCGGTCTCCGAAAAAGGCGAGCACCCCGTAGCGCTGGGCGATCCACCTGTCCTCCTCGATCAGTTCGGTGAGCGGCTCCGGGGGCAGCCGGCGGCCCCGATTCTGGCGCGCCAGCCAGCGGATGAGGGACGCATACAGCGCCGCGATGCACACCGCATCCTCGATGCGCGTGCACACATCGCAGATCCGCATCTCCACCGTCGGGTAGGCGTGGGAGGGGCGGATGTCCCACCACAATTCGCTGCCGTCGTCGATGAACTTCATGCGCCGATAGTCGTCCACCAGCTCGCCGTATTCCTCCCACGACAGCAGCGGCCGGGGCATGCCGGTGCGCGGCAGGCCGCCCACGAGGCTCAGCCGGTAGGACTTGAATCCGGTCTCGCTGCCGCCGCTGAACGGCGACGAGGCCGACAGCGCGTGCAGCACCGGCAGGTAGCGCCGCAGCGCCGTCATCACCCGGATCCGCGTATCGGCATCGCCGAAGCCGGCGTGGATGTGCATACCGCCGATGACGAAGCGCCGCACGCCTTCCTGAAAGGTGGTGGCAAATCGGGCGTAACGCTCGCGCGGCGTGACGATCTGTGTCCGCCACGAGGCGAAGGGGTGGGTGGACCCCGCCATCGCCGCCGCCCCGTGGCGTTCCGCCGCCTCGACGACGATGCGCCGGGTATCGTGCATCGCGGTGCGCAATTCGTCGATCGACCCGCAGACCCGGGTATTGGTCTCGATCTGGGACCGCAGGAACTCGCGCACGACCTTGTGCGGCCCGGCGTTCTCCACGCAGGTCTCGAAGATGGCCTCGTCGGGGTCGATCAGGAGGTCGCGGGTTTCCGGATCTACGAGGAACAACTCCTCCTCGACGCCGAGGGTGATCGATACGTCGTCCTGTCCGGCGGCGCCGGTCAACGATTGCCCCCGCCCACGCAGGCAACGCGCGCTGCCGTCTGCCGTAGAGCGGATGCCGCCGGTCTCACGCTGCGCCTACTGCGACGCGACCCGGTTTTCGGACAGGAGCGGAGACCCGCCGAAAGGGTTGGTGGAGCCAGGGGGAGTCGAACCCCCGACCTCTTGAATGCCATTCAAGCGCTCTCCCAACTGAGCTATGGCCCCGTTTCCCCCATTCGACGGCGGGTCTTCTCAGCACTCGTCGTCGTCGATGACGCCCGGAACGCCGTCATCGTCGTCATCGAGATCGGCTTCGTCCTTGATCATAGCGTCGTCGTCACCCGTGTCGATAACCGCCTCGTCGCCCGCGGCTCTGGCCGCCGGCGCCGCGGCTGCGGGCGGGCGGCTGCGGCGCGGCCGCAGCATCGCTAGCGGATCGAACACCGCTTGGCAACCGGGGCAGACGATCGGGTCGCGGCCAAAATCGTAGAACCGTTTCCCGCAATCGCGGCAAGTCCGCTTCAGTCCCCATTCTGGCTTCGCCACCTGTTCCTCCGTAGGCATCGAAACGGGGACGCATTGCCACGAACCTGACCCGCTGTCAAAGCCAAGTTGCGCCTCTTTCGCACGATCCCGCTGCGCCTGCCGGAAGCGTCTTTCGACGCGCTGGCCGCACGGGCCGGCGGGTGCTAGATTGGCGGCGTCGAACGGGGCCCCAATGCAACGATGGCGATGCTGGACTCGGGATCCGCCGGAAGGCTTTCCGGCACGGTGCGGGTCCCAGGCGACAAGTCGATTTCCCACCGCGCCCTGATCGTGGGTGCCCTCGCCGTCGGCGAGTCGCGCATCGACGGCCTGCTGGAGGGCGAGGACGTGATGGCCACGGCGGCGGCGCTCCGCGCCCTCGGCGCCTCGGTCGAGCGCCGCGGACCCGGCCGGTGGTCCGTTCGCGGCGCCGGCATCGGCGGGCTTGCCGAGCCCGACACGGTTCTCGATCTCGGCAATTCGGGCACCGCCGCGCGGCTTCTTCTCGGCGTTCTCGGCACCCATCCCCTTACCGCGTTCGTCACCGGCGATGCCTCGCTCCGGACCCGGCCGATGGGGCGGGTCGCCGAGCCCCTGCGCAGGATGGGAGCGACGGTCACCGCGCGCGCCGGCGACCTGCTGCCGCTGATGATTGCCGGCGCCAGGGATCCGGCGCCGATCGAATACGCGCTGCCGGTACCTTCGGCCCAGGTCAAGTCGGCGGTTCTGCTCGCCGCACTCAACACGCCGGGCGAGACCACGGTTGTCGAGCCGCGCCCGACGCGCGACCACAGCGAACTGATGCTGCGCCACTTCGGCGTCGATATTGCCGTTGCCGGTCGCGAAAACGGCCGGGCGATCACGCTCCGCGGTCAGCCCGAGATCGAGGGGCGCCCGGTGTCGGTTCCGGGGGATCCGTCGTCGGCCGCCTTCCCCGGCGTCGCCGCCCTTCTGGTCCCGGGCTCGGAGGTCAGGATCCCCGATGTCGGACTCAACCCGACCCGCACCGGGCTGTTCGACTGCCTCGCCGAGATGGGCGCGGAGATGACGGTCGAACGGAAGTCTGCAGAGGCCGGCGAGCCGGTCGGCGATCTCACTTTCTCCCATCCGGGGCGAAACAGGCTGAGGGCGATCGAGGTGCCCGCCGAACGGGCGCCCCGGATGATCGACGAATATCCCATTCTCGCGGTGGCCGCCGCGTTCGCCGAAGGCGCGACCCGGATGCACGGCCTGGGCGAGCTTCGGCTCAAGGAAAGCGACCGGCTCGCGGCGATCGTCGGCGGGCTGCAGGCGGCAGGCGTGTCCGCGGCGGTGGAGGGGGATACGCTGATCGTGGAAGGCGCCTCCCGGCGGCCCGCGGGAGGCGTTGTCATCGACGCGGGGCGCGACCACAGGATCGCGATGGCGTTTCTCGTTCTCGGCCTCGCCTGCGAACGCCCGGTCAGGGTCGCGGGCAGCGAGACCATCGACACCAGCTTCCCCGGCTTTGCGTCGGCGATGAACGCGCTCGGCGCGGCCGTCGCCGCGGCGGACGAGGCGGATGGCTGAGCCGCCCGTCGTCGTGGCCATCGACGGGCCGGCGGCGAGCGGCAAGGGCACGGTCGCGCGACGCCTCGCCGCGCATCTGGGTTTCGCCCATCTCGACACCGGCCTGCTCTACCGCGCGGTCGCCGGACGGATGATCGACGCCGGCGGCGACCCGGCCGACGCCGCCGCGGCGGAGCGGGAGGCGCACGCTCTGTCGGCGGCCGATCTCGCGGGCGAAGGGCTGCGGAGCGAACCGGTGGCGGCGACGGCGAGCATTGTCGCCGCCCACGCCGGCGTGCGTGCGGCGCTGCTCGGCTTTCAGCGCGGCTTCGCCGCCGGCCCGCCGGACGGCGCTCCCGGAGCGGTGCTCGACGGCCGCGACATCGGTACAATCGTCTGCCCCGGTGCTGCCGTGAAGATTTTTCTCGAGGCGAGTGTCGCGGTGCGCGCCCGGCGGCGCGTTCGCGAGTTGCGGGAACGGGGGCCGGGGAGTATATATGCGGCCGTTTTGCGTGATATGGAAGCGCGCGACGTCCGGGATCGATGCCGCGCCGAGGCACCGCTGGTGCCTGCCGAAGACGCCTTCGTGATCGACACCTCGACCATGGACGCGGACGAGGTGTTCCGGGAGGCGCTGGCGTATTTCAACGCGCGGATGACGCCCCGGATGTAGCGCCGGCCGGAAGACGCGTTCCGCACGCCGCTTTCGGAGGGTGCCAGCGCCGGGGCGCGAGGCGAAACAGGACCGAGGTCGAACGAGACAGGAAGGCCCATGTCGAACGAAGCAGCCGCCCATCAGCAGGCGGCAGACATCTCCCCGCAACCGCCGGGGGGAGAGAATTTTGCAAACATGCTCGAGGATAGCTTTGCCGAGGGCGAGCCGACCGAGGGGTCGGTGATCAGGGGGATCGTGATCAGCATCGAGAACGATTCCGCGCTCGTCGATGTCGGGCTCAAGTCGGAGGGCCGCGTCGCGCTGAAGGAGTTCGCGGCGCCCGGCCGCGATCCGGAGTTGAAGGTCGGCGACTCCGTCGACGTCTACCTGGAGCGCATGGAGGACCGCAACGGCGAAGCCGTGTTGTCCCGCGAGCGGGCGCGCCGCGAGGAGGCCTGGACCCTGCTGGAGAAGGCGTTCGGCGCCAGCGAACGGGTGAGCGGGACGATCTTCGGGCGGGTCAAGGGCGGCTTCACGGTCGATCTGTCGGGCGCGGTGGCGTTTCTCCCCGGCAGCCAGGTCGATGTGCGCCCGGTCCGCGATGTCTCTCCCCTGATGGGGACGCCGCAGCCGTTCCAGATCCTCAAGATGGACCGGCGGCGCGGCAATATTGTCGTTTCGCGCCGCGCGGTCCTCGAGGAATCCCGCGCCGAGGCCCGCAACGAGCTTCTCGCCAACCTCAAGGAGCGCCAGATCCTCGAGGGGATCGTCAAAAACATCACCGACTACGGTGCGTTCGTCGATCTCGGCGGGGTCGACGGGCTGCTGCACGTCACCGACATCGCCTGGCGCCGGATCAATCATCCGAGCGATGCGCTCTCCATCGGCCAGACCGTCAAGGTGCAGGTCATCCGCTACAACCCGGAGACCCAGCGCATCTCGCTCGGCATGAAGCAGCTCGAAGCCGATCCGTGGGACGGCGTGCAGCACAAGTACCCGATCGGCGTCAAGTTTACCGGCAGGGTCAGCAATATCACCGACTACGGGGCTTTCGTCGAACTGGAACCCGGCGTCGAGGGGCTGGTCCATGTCTCCGAGATGAGCTGGACCAAGAAGAACGTCCATCCCGGCAAGATCGTCTCGACCAGCCAGGAGGTCGAGGTGATGGTGCTCGAGGTCGATCCCAACAAACGCCGGGTCTCGCTCGGTATCAAGCAATGCCGCGAGAACCCGTGGGACCAGTTCCTCGAAGTCCATCCGGTGGGTTCGATCATCGACGGCGAGGTCAAGAACATCACCGAGTTCGGTCTGTTCGTCGGCCTCGACAGCGAGATCGACGGGATGGTCCATCTGTCGGATATCGATTGGTCGCGCCCCGGCGAGGAGGCGCTGCGCGACTACCGGAAAGGCGATCTGGTAAAGGCGAAGGTGCTCGACGTGGATCCCGAGAGGGAGCGCATCTCGCTCGGCATAAAGCAGCTCGAGGACGATCAGTTCGAGATCGCGATCGAGAACGTCAAGCGCGGCGACGTGGTGACCTGCACGGTCGCCCAGGTGGCCGACAACGGGATCGAGGTCACGGTGGCCGGCGGCCTGTCGGGTTTCATCCGCCGCGCCGAGCTTTCGCGCGACCGCGCCGAACAGCGTCCGGACCGCTTCGCTGCGGGCGACCGGATCGACGCTCGCGTGACCAATATCGACCGCCGCGACCGCAAGCTCACGCTGTCGATCAAGGCGCAGGAGGTGGCGGAAGAGAAACAGGTGATGGCCGAGTACGGTTCGTCCGATTCCGGCGCCAGCCTGGGCGATATCCTCGGCGCCGCGATCAGCCGCGCCAACCGGCAGCGCGCCGAACAGCAGGCGGCCGCCGAGGCCCAGGCCGGATCGGAGGGCGATTCGGATGCGGCGTCGACGGACGACGGCGCGCAGACCGCCGATGATGCCGGCGAGACCGCCTGACGGCGGCGCTCTCGCCGGACCCGGAACCCCGGTCCGGACATGGCGCTGGACGCGGACTATCTGATCGACCGGCGCCGTCTGAAGCGGCGGCTGTCCTTCTGGCGCGGGATCGGAATCCTTGCCGCTGCACTCGCCGCGATCGCGGTTTTCGGGCGCTTCGCGGACCCCGGCGGCGGCGACTATATCGCGCGCTACGCCGTCCAGGGGCTCATTGCCGGCGACCGGCTGCGGGATCGTACGCTCGCCGCGGTCGCCGGGGACGACGACGTCCGGGCCCTGATCGTCGAGATCGACAGCCCCGGCGGCACCGTGGTCGGCGGCGAACGGCTGTACCGTTCGCTGCGCCAGGTTGCCGACAAGAAGCCGGTGGTGGCGGTGCTCGGCAGTCTCGCGACCTCTGCCGGCTACATGGCCGCGGTCGCTGCGGACCGCCTCGTTGCGAGCCGCGGCACGATCACCGGATCGATCGGGGTGGTGATGCACACCGCGGACATCTCCGGCCTTCTCGAGAAACTTGGCATCGGCACCGAGACGATCCGCAGCGGGCCGCTCAAGGCGATGCCGTCGGGCTACGAGGAACTGACCGACGAAGGCAGGAAGGCCATGCAGGCGCTGATCGCCGACAGCCACGCGATGTTTCTCGACCTCGTGGCCGGACGGCGCGGGCTGGACGGCAGGGTGCTGGAAAGGGTGGCGGACGGCCGCGTCTTCTCCGGAGGCCAGGCGCTCGACACCGAGCTGGTCGACGAAATCGGGGGTGAAAGGGAGGCTGTCGCGTGGCTCGAGGCCGAGAAAGGGCTCCCGCCCGGACTCCCGGTTCGCGATGTCGAGAGCGGCGGCAGGTTCGGCACGCTGCTCGACAGGGCGGCCGCGCTGGGCGCAAGAACCCTTTTCTCCGAACGCCTTACGCTTGACGGTCTGATATCGGTCTGGCACGGTGGAGCGCGCTGACGGGTCTTGACGATGGCCGTCCTCCGCAGGGGGCGGGAACGGGCCCAACCGAGGCAGAGTGAGTCCGGGAACGGCCGCGGATGACCAAGTCCGAGTTGATCCAGCGTCTTGCCGACCAGAACCCGAACCTGTTCCGGCGCGATATAGAGCGCATCGTCTCCACCGTCTTCGACGAGATTTCAGATGCACTGCACCGCGGCGGCCGCGTCGAGCTGCGCGGCTTCGGGGCCTTTTCCGTCAAGGAGCGCGGGGAGCGCCTGGGCCGCAATCCGCGCACCGGGAAGTCGGTCAATGTCGAGAAGAAGTTCGTACCTGTGTTCAAGGCCGGCAAGGACCTGCGCGACCGGCTGAACGAGGACTCCTGAGCCGCAGCGTCGGCCAATCGCGCACCGCCCGGCCGCTGCAATCGGGTTTGCGGCGCGGTTGGCCGGGGGCGAGATCGTGGATGAAGCTGTTTTACAGGCTGGTATTCATTCCCGTTGCGGCGGCCTTTGTCGTCTTCGCCATTGCCAACCGTCATCCGGTGACGCTCAACCTGTGGCCGCTCCCGTGGGAAATCGATCTTCCCGTCTATATCGCGGTGCTCGGGACGCTGGCGGTCGGCATGGCGGCGGGTGCGGCCGCGCAATGGATCACCGACGGCAAGTGGCGCCGCCGGGCGCGTGCAGGAAGACGCAGCACAGCGGCGCTCGAGCGCCGTCTCACCGTGGCGGAGGCGGCGCGGGAGGCGGGCGACGGAGCGGCGGAGACGGTTGCGACCGCCCCGGAAGCGCCGCCGCCCGCCCGCCGGAGACTGTGGTTCGGGCCGGGGCGCGGACGGTGAGCGGGTTCGCGGGCGGCTTGCCGGCCCGGCGGGAGGACCGCTGCCGCGCCGGCCGGAGGGCCGCGCGATGACGGTCCGGGTCAAGATCTGCGGCATCAGGACAACCGCGGTCCTCGAGGCCGCGGTCGCGGGCGGCGCCGACGATATCGGGCTGGTGTTCTTTCCCCGGTCGCCGCGCAATGTCTCCGTCGACGAGGCGGCCGCCGTGGCGGCCGCCGCGCCGCGCCGGATTACTGTGGTCGGCCTGTTCGTCGACCCGACGGACGAGGCGCTGGACCGGGTGCTGGCAGCGGCGCGGCTCGACCTCCTGCAGCTTCACGGCAGCGAATCCCCCGAGCGGGTGGCGGCGATCGGGCAGAGAACCGGGAAACGGACGATGAAGGCGATCAAGGTCGCGGAGCCTGCCGACATCGATGCCGCCCGATCCTATTGCGGCGCCGCCGACCGTCTCCTGTTCGATGCCAAGGCGCCGTCGACCGAGGGCCGTTTCATGCCCGGGGGCAACGCGCTGACCTTCGACTGGCGCATGCTGGCCGGGCGGTCCTGGCCCTGCCCGTGGATGCTCTCCGGCGGCCTGACGCCCGAGACCGTCGCCGCGGCGATCCGCACGAGCGGCGCGCCGGGCGTTGATGTATCTTCCGGCGTCGAAACCGCGCCCGGCGTCAAGGACGCCTCCCGGATCGCCGCTTTCATTGCGGCAGCGGCCGGGGCCTGAACGCGCGGCGGGGAGACCATGGCCGAGCGCAACACCTATCGCGACGGACCCGACGCCCGCGGCCATTTCGGCCCGTTCGGCGGGCGCTATGTCGCCGAAACCCTGATGCCGCTGGTCCTCGAGGTCGAGAGCGCCTGGCGGGCGGCGCAGCAGGATCCGGCCTTCGAGAAGGAGTTCGGCTACTATCTCGAACACTATGTCGGCCGTCCGAGCCCGCTCTACTTTGCCGAGCGTCTGACCCGTCATCTGGGCGGCGCAAAAATCTACTTCAAGCGCGACGAGCTCAACCATACCGGCGCCCACAAGATCAACAACACGGTCGGGCAGATCCTGCTCGCCCGCCGAATGGGAAAGAGCCGGATCATCGCCGAGACCGGCGCCGGCCAGCACGGCGTCGCGACGGCGACGGTATGCGCCCTGTTCGATCTGCCCTGCGTCGTCTACATGGGCGAGACCGACATCGCGCGCCAAGCGCCCAACGTCTTCCGGATGAAACTTCTCGGCGCCGAGGTGGTCCCGGTGACGTCGGGGAGCCGCACCCTCAAGGACGCGATGAACGAGACGCTTCGCGACTGGGTGGCCAATGTGGAGGACACCTTCTACGTCATCGGCACGGTTGCGGGGCCGCACCCCTATCCCGCGATGGTGCGCGACTTCCAGTCGGTGATCGGCAGGGAGGTCCGCAGCCAGATCCTCGCCGCCGAGGGGCGGCTTCCCGACACGCTGGTCGCCTGCATCGGCGGGGGGTCCAACGCGATGGGCCTTTTCCATCCCTTTCTCGACGACAGGGACATCGACATCCATGCCGTCGAGGCGGCGGGCGAGGGAACCGACACCCCGCGGCACGCCGCCTCGCTCACCGCCGGCGCTCCGGGGGTGCTGCACGGCAACCGGACATACCTTCTGCAGGATGACGACGGGCAGATCCGCGAGGCGCATTCGATCTCTGCCGGCCTCGACTACCCGGGCGTCGGGCCGGAGCACGCATGGCTCCACGACATCGGCCGGGTGCGCTACGTCTCGGCGACCGATGCCGAGGCGCTGGAGGCGTTCCAGTTATGCAGCCGCCTCGAAGGCATCCTTCCCGCGCTGGAACCGAGCCACGCGCTCGCCCACGTGATGCGCATCGCGGGCGACCTGCCCGCCGACCATCTCCTGGTGATGAACATGTGCGGCCGCGGCGACAAGGATGTCTTCACCGTCGCCGAGGCGCTGGGGGTCTCGCTGTGAGCGGCGGGCGCGATCGGA
Organism: Alphaproteobacteria bacterium; assembly: GCA_965200535.1. Taxonomy (GTDB): domain Bacteria; phylum Pseudomonadota; class Alphaproteobacteria; order MPNO01; family MPNO01; genus MPNO01. The sequence continues at coordinate 883,994 of CBDAUF010000001.1, forward strand.
TCGCCCGGCGTTTCGCGGCGCTCGCCGGGCAGGGCCGGGCGGCCTTCGTTCCATTCGTCACCGCGGGCGACCCCGACCGCGAGACCTCGTCTGCCATCCTCGCGGGCCTGCCGGGATGGGGCGCAGACCTGATCGAACTCGGTATGCCGTTCAGCGACCCCATGGCGGACGGCCCGGCGATACAGGCGGCCGGCGGCCGCGCGCTCTGCGCCGGCCAGACGATGGCCGACACGCTCGCCATGGTATCGGCCTTCCGCACCGTCGACGTCGAGACGCCCCTGGTCCTGATGGGCTATTTCAACCCGATATACCGTTACGGTGCGGAGGCCTTCGCCGCCGACGCCGGGGCCGCCGGGGTCGACGGGCTGATCGTGGTCGATCTGCCGCCCGAAGAGGACGAGGAACTGCGCGCGCCGGCGGCGGCGGCGGGGCTCGCCCTGATCCGCCTCGCGGCGCCCACGACCGACGATGCCCGGCTGCGCCGGATCCTCGTCGGTTGCGAGGGTTTCGTCTACTACGTCTCGGTGACCGGCATCACCGGGACGAAATCGGCAACGACCCGGGATGTCGCGGCCGGGTTGGACCGGATCCGCGCGGCAACCGACCTGCCGGTCGCGGTCGGGTTCGGTGTCCGCAACCCCGGTCAAGCGGCGGAAATCGCGTCCTTCGCGGACGCGGTCGTAGTGGGCTCGGCAATCGTGCAACGGATCGAGCAGGCATCGCGCAGCGGCGCCGATACGGTCGCGGAAGTCGGCGCTCTGGTCCGCGAGCTCGCCCGGGGTGTGCAGGAAGGGCGCGGGCAAGAAAACCCGCGATCGGACGAATGAACTGGCTTACCAACATTCCGCCCAAAATCCGGGCGCTGGTGGGGAAGAAGTCGGAGGTTCCGGAGAACCTCTGGGCGAAGTGCCCGCAATGCGAGCAGATGATCTTTCACCGCGAGCTCGAGGCTGCGCTGAATGTCTGTTCCCATTGCGGCCACCACATGCGTATCGACGCGCGCAAGCGCATCGACTCGATCCTCGACACGGGCAGCGCGGAAGCGCTCGAACTGATGCCCTCTCCCGCCGATCCGCTCAGGTTTCGCGACCGCAAGCGTTATTCCGAGCGTCTGCGCGAAAACCGCAGCGCGACCGGCGTGAACGACGCCATCGCCGTCGTCGCGGGGACCCTCGCAGATCAGCCGGTCGTGGTCGCGGCGTTCGACTTCCGGTTCATGGGGGGATCGATGGGCGTCGCCGTCGGCAACGGCATCCTCGCCGCGGCGGAGCGCGCCGTCGCCGACAGGGCGGCGCTGATCGTCTTCCCGTCGTCGGGCGGGGCGCGCATGCAGGAAGGCATTCTGTCGCTGGTGCAGATGCCGCGGACCACCATCGCCATCGAGCGCGTCAAGGAGGCGGGCCTCCCGTACATTGTCGTCCTGACGGATCCGACGACGGGCGGAGTCTCGGCCTCGTTTGCGATGCTGGGCGACATAGCCATCGCGGAACCGGGCGCGGTGATCGGCTTCGCGGGCCGACGGGTGATCGAGGAGACGATCCGCGAGACCCTGCCGGACAACTTTCAGCGCGCCGAATATCTTCTCGAGCACGGAATGGTCGATATGGTGGTTCCGCGCCACGAACTGCGCGGCACGCTGGCCGGTCTGATCGACCTGATAACCAACCCGGTCGCGGCGCCCGGAACGACCGACGATCTGGCCTTGCCGGTTCGCCCGGCGGCGCTGCCGGCGAGTATCGCGGTTGCGGAGTGACGCCGTTCTCGAACGGCTGACCCGACTTCATCCCCGGCTGATCGACCTGGGTCTCGAGCGGATCGAGCGGTTGCTGGCGGCGCTCGGCCATCCCGAGCGCGCCCTGCCCCCCGTCGTGCACGTGGCCGGCACCAACGGCAAGGGATCGGTGATCGCCTTCCTGAAGGCGATCTGCGCCGCGGCCGGACTGAGTCCCCATGTCTATGTCTCGCCCCATCTGGTTCGCTTCGAGGAGCGGATCGTCATCCGCGGGCGACCGATCGACGATGCGGTGCTGGCAGATGCGCTGTCGGAATGCGAGGCGGCGAACGACGGTGCGCCCATCACCTTCTTCGAGATCACCACGGCGGCGGCGTTCCTCGCCTTCTCCCGCATTCCGGCCGATATCGCGCTGATCGAGACCGGGCTGGGCGGCCGGTTCGATGCGACCAACGTCATCGCCGATCCCGCCCTCTCGGTAATCACTCCCGTCTCGCGGGACCACGTCCACTTTCTCGGAGAGACCGTCGCAGAGATCGCCTTCGAGAAGGCCGGCATTCTCAAACCCGGAGCCCCGGCCGTGATCGGGCCGCAAGTCCGGGAGGCGGCTCGCGTCATCGCCACCCGTGCTGCCGAGACCGGCTCGCCCCTGCTCCGCTGCGGTGCGGAATGGCGCCTCGATGGCCTGCGATACCGCGACGAAGCCGGCATTCTGGAGCTCCCGCCCCCGGGGCTGAACGGCACTCACCAAGTGGAGAACGCCGGGATCGCCGCGGCGGCGGCGCGCGCCTTGCGCCATCCGATGCTGGACAGCCGGGCGATCGCCGCCGGGATCGCGTCGGCGCACTGGCCCGGACGATTGCAGCGGCTGCAGGGCGGGCGGCTGTCTGCCGGCCTCGCCCGGCGCCATGAACTCTGGATCGACGGCGGCCATAACCGCGCCGCCGGGAAGGCGCTCGCCCGCGTCGCGGACGGCTGGTCCGACCGGCCGCTCTATCTGGTGACAGGGCATCTGGCGGCCCGGCCGCCGGAGGATTTTCTCGCACCGCTGGCGGACAAGGCCGCCGGATTCCGCGGCGTTCCGGTACCGGGAACTCACGCCTGCCATGCTCCGGAAGCCCTCGCCCGGGTCGCGCGCGCGCTCGGCCTCGATGCGCGCGCCTGCCGCGACACCGCCTCGGCTCTCGACGACATAGGGCGGCGCCATCCCGGACCGGCGCGGATTCTGGTGTGCGGCTCGCTCTACCTAGTGGGCAGCGTGCTGGCCGCCGAGTCCCCCGACGCCGGGATGCCGTAACCGGCTGCCCCGCGTCCGGGCAGGGGCCCGCGGCCGTCCGCCCTCGACATGACCCGCTTCGTCCTGCATCCTTCGCTCGGCCACCGCGGGCGGGAAGCGCAATGGGAGAGACCGGAGACAGCCGACAGGCCGGGCACGCCGATACCGACCCGGTCTACCTGGTCGACGGGTCGGGCTACATCTTCCGCGCCTTCTACGCACTGCCGCCGATGACCAACCCGGAGGGCGTTCCGGTCAACGCGATGTTCGGCTTTTCGAAGATGCTGGCGAAGCTGCTGAGCGACGTCGGCAGCCGCCGCTTCGCGGTGATCTTCGACACTTCGCGGGTGTCGTTCCGCAACGAGATCTTCCCCGACTACAAGGCCAACCGCAGCGAACCGCCGGAAGAGCTGGTGCCGCAATTCGCCCTGATCCGCGAGGCGACGCGCGCCTTCAACGTCCCCTGTATCGAACTTCCCGGTTTCGAGGCGGACGACCTGATCGCGACCTTCGCCCGCATGGCGCGGGACGCCGGTCATGAGGTGGTAATCGTGTCCTCGGACAAGGACCTGATGCAGCTTGTCGGCGACGGTGTTGCAATCCTCGATCCCGCCAAGAACCTGACGATCGGGCGCGAGGAGGTCGTAGAACGCTTCGGGGTCGGCCCCGAGAGCGTGATCGATGTCCAGGCCCTGGCCGGCGACGCGACGGACAACGTTCCGGGCGTGCGCGGGATCGGGGTCAAGACCGCGGCCGAACTGATCAGACACTACGGCGATCTCGACACGCTGCTCGCGCGGGCGGGCGAGATCAAACAGCCGAAGCGCCGGGAAAACCTGATCGCCAGCGCCGACATGGCGCGGCTCTCCCGCGACCTTGTGAGGCTCCGCCTCGACGCCCCGGTGGAACAGGCGGTTGACGATCTTGTCGCCGTTCCGCCCGACCGCGACATCCTGGGCGCGTTCCTGCGCAACCACGGGTTCAAGTCGATGCTGCCCCAAGTGGAGGCCCTGCTGGGCATGGCTGGAGCGGGAGGCGCCGGCCAGCCTGCGCCGACGGAAACCCTCGAGCGGAACTACTCGCTGGTGACGGATCAGGCGGCGCTTGCGCGATGGATTGCCGAGGCCGCCCGCGCCGGTGCGGTGGCGGTGGATACCGAGACCACTTCGCTCGACACGATGCGGGCGGAACTCGTCGGCGTATCGCTGTCGATCGAGCCCGGACGGGCCTGTTATATCCCGCTGGCCCACACCGCGCCGGGAGGCGGCGCGCCGGATCTGATGGACGGTGCGCCGGACCCCCCCGAACAAATCGCGCTGGTCGACGCGATCGCCGCCCTCAAGCCGCTGCTCGAAGATCCCGGCGTGCTCAAGATCGGCCACAACATCAAGTACGACATGGCAGTGCTGGCGCGCTACGGCGTCGCGGTATCGCCGGTCGATGACACGATGCTCCTGTCCTACGTTCTGGAAGCCGGCGCGCACGGCCACGGCCTCGACGAACTCTGCGCGCTCCATTTCGAACACACCAACATCAAGTTCGCGGATGTCGCCGGATCGGGTAGGAACGCGGTGACCTTCGCCGAGGTGCCGCTTGCCGCGGCGTGCGACTATGCGGCGGAAGACGCCGACATGACCGGACGGCTCCACCGCCTGCTCAAGCCGCGGCTCGTCGCCAACCGCGTGACCACGGTCTACGAGACGCTGGAACGCCCGCTGGTCGCGGTGCTTGCCGGCATGGAGCGGGCCGGGATCAAGGTCGACGTAGCGGCGCTGGCCGCGCTATCGCGCGACTTCGAGCGACGCAGCGGCGCGATCGCCGAGGAGATCCACGCTCTCGCCGGGCACAGTTTCAACATAGGGTCGCCTAGGCAGCTCGGCGCCGTCCTGTTCGAGGAAATGGGGCTCGAAGGCGGCAAGAAGACCAGGACCGGCTCCTACGCCACCGGCGCCGATGTGCTCGAGGGCCTCGCTGCGCAAGGCCACGACCTGCCCGCCCTCGTCCTCGACTGGCGCCAGCTCTCGAAACTCCGGAGCACCTATACCGAGGCGCTTGCCGAGGCGGTCAACCCGGAGACCGGACGGGTCCACACCTCGTTCGGCCAGGCCATCGCATCGACCGGGCGGTTGAGCTCCAACGATCCGAATCTGCAGAACATACCCGTGCGCACCGGGGACGGCCGCAGGATCCGCGGGGCCTTCATCGCCGAGGAGGGCCATACGCTGCTGTCGGCCGATTACTCGCAGATCGAACTCCGCCTGCTCGCGCACGTCGCCGGTATCGATGCGCTCAAGGCGGCCTTTCACGAGGGGGTGGATATCCACGCGCGGACCGCGGGCGAGGTGTTCGGTCTTCCGGTGGAAGGGATGGAGCCGGCGATCCGCAACCGGGCCAAGGCGATCAATTTCGGCATCATCTACGGGATCAGCCCGTTCGGCCTCGCCCGCCAGCTTCGCATCCCGCAGAGCGAAGCCAGGGCCTATATCGACGCCTATTTCGAACACTATCCGGGCATCCGCGACTATATGGACAGGACCAAGGCCTTCGCGCGGGCAAACGGTTACGTGAAGACGATCTTCGGGCGCCGCTGCCATACCCCCGGGATCGGCGACAGGAATCCGGCGCGGCGCAACTTTTCCGAACGCGCGGCGATCAATGCGCCGCTCCAGGGGGCCGCGGCCGATATCATCAAGTGCGCCATGATCCGCCTCCCGGGCGCCCTCGAAGACGCCGGACTGGGTGCGCGGATGCTGTTGCAGGTCCACGATGAACTGCTGTTCGAGGTGCCGGACGGAGAGGTCGACGAGACCGCCGCGGCAGTCATCCGGACGATGGAGAGCGCAGCCCGTCTGAGCGTGCCCCTCACGGTGGAAACCGGACGCGGACGAAGCTGGGCGGAGGCGCACTGAAACGCGCGCTCAGCCGCGCTTGAACAGCCCCTCGATTCCCTCGCGATGCCGCTGCTTTCGGTCGATATCCTCGCGCACGCGCAGGATTTCAGCCTCGAGTTCGGCGATATAGCCCTCGAGTTCCCCGATCGACAGGGCGTCCAGATCGCGGCGCTTCGCCGGCCCTTTTCCGGGGATCGGATCGTCGTCCTGCACCGCCTCCAGCCTCCCGATGTCCACCTTGCCAGTCTGTCGTCCAGCGGCTAGACAGGCAAGCCGTTCCAACTGCCCTGGCCGCAGCGATGACCCGCGCCATTCCTGCCTCGATGAAGGCGATCGAGATAACCGAGCCGGGCGGCCCGGAGATGCTGCAGCCGTGCACGCGTCCGGTGCCGGTGCCGGGCGAGGGGGAGGTACTGGTCAGGGTCGAAGCGGCCGGGGTCAACTTCCCCGACATCGCCCAGCGCCGCGGCAACTACCCGCCGCCGCCGGGGGCAAGCGATCTGCCGGGGCTCGAGCTCGCCGGCATCGTCGTCGCCCGGGGACCCGGGGTCGACGCGCCCGAGATCGGCGCCGCGGTGTGCGCGCTGGTCAGCGGCGGCGGCTACGCGGAATATTGCGCGGTGCCGGTTGCGCAGTGCCTGCCCGTCCCCGACGGATTCGACATGGTGCAGGCCGCGGCGCTGCCCGAGACGTTTTTCACCGTCTGGACCAATCTGTTCGACGGCGGGCGGATGGAGGCCGGCGATACGGTGCTGATCCACGGCGGTTCCGGCGGGATCGGCACCGCTGCCATCCAGATCGCGAGCGCCTTCGGCGGCAGGGTGTTCGCCACCGCCCGCACCGCCCGGAAATGCGCGTTCTGCGAGGATCTCGGCGCGGAGCGCGGGATCAACTACATGGACGAGGATTTCGTCGCCGTGGTCAGGGAGCTCACCGACGGGCGCGGCGTCGATCTGATCATGGACATGGTTGCCGGGGATTATCTCGCGCGCAATATCCGTGCGCTCGCGGTCGAAGGACGGTTGGTGCAGATCGCGGTCCAGCAGGGGCCCGAGGCGACCATTCCGCTCGGCCTCCTCATGGTCAAGCGTCTGACGCTGACCGGCTCGACCCTGCGGCCCCGGACCGTGATGCAAAAGGGCGCGATCGCCAAGGCGCTCGAGGCTCGCGTCTGGCCCTTGCTGGAAGAGGGCCGGATCCGACCGGTCATCCACGAGACCTTCGCGCTCGACCAGGCCGCCCAGGCCCACGCCCTGATGGAATCCAGCGCACATATCGGTAAGATCGTGCTAACCGCCTGAACACATTCCGAATACGCCGGGTCGCCAGCTTCCGTCCGGCGGACGGGCCCCGGCCGCCGGATGAGACGAGAGAGAACGCATGAACGCTCCCCTGATGCCCAAGGCCACCGCCGTGTGGCTGATCGATAATACGGCGCTGACCTTCGAGCAGATCGCCGCGTATTGCGGCCTCCACGAACTCGAGGTGCAGAGCATTGCCGACGAAGAGGTCGCGGTCGGCATGATCGGCTTCGATCCGATCGGCAACGGCCAGCTCACGCGCGAGGAAATCGACCGCTGCACCGCCGACCCAGCCGCGCGGCTCAAGATGGCGGTGCAGGATATTCCGCCCCCCTCTCCGCGGACCAAGGGGCCGCGCTACACGCCGGTGGCGCGCCGCCAAGACAAGCCGGACGCGATCGCCTGGCTGGTGCGCAACTGCTCGATGCTATCGGACAGCCAGATCGCCAAGCTGATCGGGACCACCAAACCGACCATCGTCGCGATCCGCGAGCGCACCCACTGGAACATGGCCAATATCAAGCCGCGCGATCCGGTGGGGCTGGAACTGTGCACCCGCGCCGACCTCGACGCAGCGCTCACGAAAGCCGGCTACGCGCCGGAACCGGAGGCGGACGACGGCGAGGCGTTTCCCGTCGAGCACCTCACCCGCGCCGAACCGAGCCCGCCGGAGCCCGATCCTCAACTCGGATAACCGGCCGAACGGAGAGATACGGCGATCTCGTCGAGGACGACGGGGTCGTCAATGGTTGCCGGCATGTTCCAGTCCTGGCCGTCGGCGATGCTGCGCATGGTGCCGCGCAGGATCTTGCCCGATCGGGTCTTGGGCAGGCGGGCGACCACGGCGACGGACTTGAACGCCGCCACCGGGCCGATCCGGCTGCGGACCATGTCGACCGTCTCGCCGATGATCGTGTCGACATCCCGATCCACCCCGTCCTTGAGCACCAGCAGTCCGAACGGAATCTGGCCCTTGATCGCGTCGGCCACGCCGATCACGGCGCATTCGGCGACATCCGGATGCTCCGCCAGCACCTCCTCCATCGCGCCTGTTGAAAGCCGGTGGCCCGCGACGTTGATGATGTCGTCGGTCCGGGCCATCACGAACAGGTAGCCGTCCTCGTCGATATATCCGGCATCGGCGGTCGCGTAATAGCCGGGAAATTCGCTCAGGTAAGCGTCGCGGAACCGCGCATCGGCGTTCCACAGCGTCGGCGCACAACCGGGCGGCATGGGCAGACGCGCGACCAGGGCGCCGATTTCGTCCGGCCCGCGTTCGTTGCCCGCTTCGTCCAGGACCCGCAGATCCCAGCCCGGCACCGGGCGGGTGGGCGAGCCGTACTTGACCGGCAGCCGGCCGAGCCCGACGCAGTTGGCAGCGATGGGCCACCCGGTCTCGGTCTGCCACCAATGGTCGATCACCGGCACGCCGAGATGGGTTTCGGCCCACCTGACGGTGTCGGGGTCGGCCCGCTCGCCGGCGAGGAACAGCGTCTCGAAGGCCGACAGGTCATACGACGCCCGCAGGGCGCATTCGGGATCTTCCTTCTTGATCGCACGGAACGCCGTCGGCGCCGTGAAAAGCGCCTTCACCCGGTGTTCGCCGATCATGCGCCAGTAGACGCCGGCGTCCGGGGTGCCGACCGGCTTGCCCTCGAACAGGATGCTCGTCGATCCGTTGAACAACGGAGCGTAGACGATATAGGAATGCCCCACCACCCATCCGACGTCGGAGGCGGCCCAGAACACCTCGCCCGGCTCGATGCCGTAGATGTTGGGCATCGACCAGTTGAGAACAACGGCGTGCCCGCCGTTGTCGCGGACGATGCCCTTGGGCTGGCCGGTGGTGCCGGACGTGTAGAGAATGTACAGCGGGTCGGTCGCCGCGACCGGGACGCAGTCGACCGCCAATGCGCCCGCCACGGCGTCGCGCCAGTCGATATCGCGGCCGGGGACCAGTGCGGCGGGCTCCGCCTCGCGCTGGAGGACGATGCAGAATTCCGGTTTGTGGCGGGCGATCTCGATGGCCCGGTCGAGCAGAGGCTTGTACGGAACGATCCGGCCCGGTTCGATGCCGCAGGAACCAGCGACGACCGCCTTCGGCGTCGAATCGTCGATCCGGGTTGCAAGTTCGTTGGCGGCGAACCCGCCGAAGACGACCGAATGGATGGCGCCGATCCGCGCGCAGGCGAGCATGGCGATCGCCGCCTCCGGCACCATGGGCATGTAGATCACCACCCGGTCGCCGCGGCCGACTCCTCTGGCGGCCAGCGCGCCGGCGAACCGCGCCACCCTGTCCCGGAGTTCGGCATAGGTGAAGCGCTGCCGGCTGCCGGTGACCGGGCTGTCGTAGATCAGCGCCGTCCGGCTCCCGATCCCGGCCGCAACATGCCGGTCGAGCGCATTGTGACAGGTGTTGAGCATGCCGCCGACGAACCAGCGCGCGGCGGGCTCCGCGCTGTCATCGAGCACGCGGTCCCAGCGGCGGTCCCAGTCGATGGTCTCCGCAGCGTTGGCCCAGAAGGCTTCCGGGTCGTCGATGGACTGGCGGTAGGATCGGTTGTAGCGCTCGCTCACGACGCCTTCTCCTGGTTGAGGATGACAGCCACGAAGCCAGGACCGGTCGGCCGCGCAGGGGGCGGGTCTAGCGGGACACCACCGACAACCTGGCGAGTTCGTCCTTGATCATGAGTTTGCGTTTCTTGAGATCCGCGATCGTCGCGGTGTCCGGCAGGGGCCGGGCATTTTCCTGGGATAGCGCCTCCTCGAGCTCGGCATGGCGAGCCTTCAAGGAGGCGACCTGCTCTTCGACAGTCATCGATTATCCTCCTCCTTTGCCGTCCGCGGGAAAGCGCAGGATACCCTGCGGAGCAATGGATGCAATCGGTTCCGGGGACAGACGCGCCGGTTCAGAGGCCGAAGCTTTCCCGAACCGCCCCGGCGATTGCCGCGGGCGCAAGAGCAGCGAAGGCGGGGGCCAGGATGACCGCGATCTCCGCCGTATCGGCGGCGTCGGGAGCGACGCCCACGGCGCGAAAATAGGCGCCGACATTGTCCAGCGCATCGCCGAGACGGGCTGCGGCATCCCGCCTTTCGTCCGCCGCGCGCGTCAGCGCGTTGGCGAGCATCAGTTGTTCGACATGTTCGAAGTCGACCTCGATCTTGGCTATGCGCCGGCGCAGCGGCTCGCTGAGTTCCTGGGGCGCGGTTCCGAGGCCGCCTTTCAGCCGCTGGCGGACGGTGCGGACGGCGCGGACGATATCCCGGTGCCAGACCTCCACCGTCTCGCAGACTGCGGCCATCTCCGCGGCGTCGAGCGCCCCGCGGCCGCTCGCGCCCAGCCAGCAGCAGAACAGGAGCACGTTCACGTCGATCTGGTAGCGGTCCTGAAGCACGAGGCAGGCCGCCGGCACGCCCTCGCTGCCGTAGACCCGCAGCGAAAAATCCCAGAACGGATGGTCGGGAAAGTCGGCAGGCATCCTCATCGCTCCAATCGCAAACCGCCGGAACGGAACCAGTGATAACGATCCGGAACGGGTTCTGCTATCCTGCGGCCCGTTCATCGGAGCGGTTTCGGTGCCATGGGAGAGCAGGATATCCTGCATCGGCTTGCCGATCTGGAGACCGAACACCGCGATCTGGACGATGTGATCGCCCGCATCGCGGGGAACATGGTTTACGACCAGCTCCAGGTGCAGCGCCTGAAGAAGCGGAAGCTCCGGCTCAAGGACGAGATCGCCCGGATCCGTGCGAATCTCCTGCCCGACATCATCGCCTGACGCCTCTCCGCCGTTTCGCGCGCTATGGCGGATTCCGACACCGCCCTATAATGCGGCGCTCGTTAGCACGGAGGCTCGGGACTTGGCCGCGGACAGCGGAGACGGCGGCGCGCCGCCGGTGGGCGTGATCATGGGCAGCCGGTCGGACTGGCCGACGATGCGCCATGCCGTGGAGGTCCTGGAAGAACTCGGCGTCCAGGTCGAGGCCCGCGTGGTCTCGGCGCACCGCACGCCCGATCGCCTCTATGCCTACGCCAGGGAAGCGCGCGGGCGCGGCCTCAAGACAATCATCGCCGGCGCCGGCGGCGCGGCCCATCTCCCGGGCATGATCGCCTCGATGACCCCGCTTCCCGTCTTCGGCGTTCCGGTCCGCTCGGAAGCGCTTTCCGGCCTCGACAGCCTGCTTTCCATCGTCCAGATGCCGGGCGGCGTTCCCGTCGGCACGGTCGCCATCGGCAAGGCGGGAGCGGTCAACGCGGGGCTCCTCGCGGCTTCGGTGCTGGCGCTTCTCGACCCCGCGCTCGCCGATCGTCTGGACGATTGGCGCCGCCGCCAGTCAGCCGCGGTCCCGGTCGATCCGGCGGATTGAGATGGCGGGTCTGCCGCCGGGTTCCACGATCGGCATACTCGGCGGCGGGCAGCTCGGCCGGATGATCGCGCTCGCGGCGGCGGAGCTCGGATACCGCTGCCATGTCTACTGTCCGGAGCCCGGCGCTCCCGCGGCCGAGGTGGCGGCGTGCGCGACATGCGCTCCTTACGACGACCGGGCGGCGCTCGCCGCTTTCGCCGCCACCGTCGATGCGGTGACGCTCGAGTTCGAGAACGTGCCCGCCGAAACCGTCTCCTGCATCGCCGCAACGACGCCGGTCCGCCCCGGGGCCGGGGCATTGGCCATCGCCCAGGACCGCGTGGAGGAGAAGGGCTTTCTCAACCGGATCGGCGTTGCGACCGCCCGTTACGCGGAGATCGGCTCCATCGGAGATCTTCGCAAGGCTGTCGCCGCCGTCGGTGCGCCCGCGGTCCTGAAGACCGCCCGGCTCGGCTACGATGGCAAGGGCCAGCAGGCGATCCGCGCCGATACCGACCTCGCCGCCGCCTGGCGCGCGCTCGCCGCCGGGCGCGCCGTCCTCGAAGCGCGCGTCGATTTCGAGCGCGAGGTCTCGGTGGTGATCGCCCGCGGCGCCGACGGCGCGACCGCGGCGTTCGACACCGCATGGAACGAGCACGAGAACGGAATCCTGAGGACGTCGCGGGTGCCGGCGGGGATCCCGCCCGAGGTCGACCGGCAGGCGCACGCCATTGCCGGGCGCATCGCGACTGCGCTCGACTATTGCGGCGTTCTGGCGGTCGAGTTCTTCGTCACCCGCGCGGGCGGCGTTCTGGTCAACGAGATCGCGCCGCGGGTGCACAATTCGGGGCACTGGACAATCGATGCCTGCGCGGCGAGCCAGTTCGAACAGGCTGTGCGCGCCGTTTGCGAACTGCCGCTGGCCGACCCGGCGCGCCACAGCGATGCAGAAATGACAAACATCATCGGCGCCGAAGTCGGGAACTGGCGGAGAATACTCGGCCAGCCCGGCGCCCGTCTCCATCTCTACGGTAAGACTGAGGCACGGCCCGGGCGCAAGATGGGCCATGTCACGAGACTGTTCCCGCGCTAACCCCGCTGCGCTCGACGCGGTCCGCGCCGGAACGCGGGCGGGCGGCGGCGGAAGGGCCGCGATAGGCCGGAGGAAAGCAACTTCGCACCCGAGCGAAGTTTCTGGATGCGCAAGACGTCGGCGAGCCTGCGCCGCAAAAACGCGCGGGTGTCCGTACAGCCCTCCGAACGGTCTTCGAGCCACACCAGCACGGTGGCGCCCAGAATACCGCCCAGCAACGCCCGCTTGGTGTAGAAACTGAAATCGTGGGGCCGGTCGCCGGCTGCACGCCAGATGCGGTCGACCGTCCGGCAGTAGCACGACAGCCCGAGCGCCGCGTTCTGCGGGAACCCGGCGAATGCAATGCCGCGCCGGATCGAATCGCGGTAAGGCTCCAGCACATCGAACCGCGCCAGCACCGCCGTTTCGACCCGTTCGCTGAGACCCGCGTTCGAAGCGCCCGCGGAGTCCAGCGTCTCCGTCATGCGCGCATCGGCCCAGTCGTTGAACGCCCGGAACAGCGCGCGCGGACCGCCGCGCAGGATGCGTTTCGCCTCGACCTCGTCGATGCCGACCTCCACGGCCCCGGCGCGAATTGCTGCCGCAGTCCATCCCGCGGAAGCCGTACGGCGAACCGCTGCAAGAATGAGCCGGTCGCGGAGTTCTTCGCTGTTTTCGGTCATCGGGATTCGCTCGGCCGGTTCTGCTCCGAGGCAGAGAGACGGCGTACCTCGTCGGTAAACGACAGCATGCCGAGATCCTCCATTCGCATAGTGTAGAGGATGCCGTCCAGATGGTCGATTTCATGCTGAACGACGCGGGCATGGAAGCCCTGGGCCTCGCGTTCGATGGTCTGCCCGTCGGGCGCCGTACCGCGGTAGCGGATGCAGGCATGCCTGGGCACCGCACCGACGATGCCCGGGATCGAGAGGCATCCCTCCCAGCCCACTTCGACCGTGTCCCCGACCGCCTCGAATACGGGGTTGACGAGGGCGGTCAACGGCGCTTCGGCGTCTCCGGCTCCGCCGCTGTCGGCGCGCTCCGCCGGGGCCTTGAAAACGATCACGCGGCGGCTGACGTGTACCTGCGGCGCCGCCAGACCGACGCCGTTTGCATCCTCCATGGTCTCGATCATGTCCTCGACCAGGCGGCGGATATCCCGCGCAGTCGGGTCCCGGACCGGCTCGGCCTCGTCGAGCAGGACAGGGTGTCCCATGCGGGCGATCTTCAGCAACGTCATGCGTACAATATCCCGCCGTTGCGCCGCGCCGTAAACCGAAATTGCCGCGATGCCGTGCGGCGCGGTCCGCGCGGCCCCGCGTCGGGCCAAGTTGACGCAGCGTGTCGGGCGGGCTAAAAGCCCCACCCGTTCGAACAAGGTGACGGATACGATCGATGGCAAACATCAAGTCGGCCAAGAAGCGGACGCGCCGCAACGCCCGCCGCGCCGATATCAACGGCGCCCGCCGCAACCGTATCCGGACCTTCGTCAAGAAGGTCGAGAACGCACTCGCCGGCCAGGACAAGACCGCCGCCGAGGACGCGTTCAAGGCGGCCCAGCCCGAGTTGATGCGCGGCGTCGCCAAGGGCGTCCTTCACCGCAATACGGCCGCCCGCAAAGTCGCCCGCCTGCACGCCCGCATCAAGGCGCTGGACTAGCCGCGGGCCAACCCCTCCCCGTTTCCCCGCTGTACCCGGCGGTCCTATCCATGAGCCGGCCGGTCCGGCGACGATAACGTCTTTGTAACAAATTATCGGTTCGGCTACCGTCGGCATTGCGCGGTCCGCCGGGAAAAGCTACCGTTGGACGGTCAGGCAACAGGGAGATCCCTTTAAAAAAAGAGCCAGACAACAATACATACCAAATCTTGGCAATCCTCTATCGAATACTATAAATACTTGAATCCCGGCATCGGTCTTTTGTTCGGACAGGACGGTTCGGTGTTGGGGGCAGAACAGGGAGATCGGGAACGCGGATGCGACATGTGTCTTGGATTGGTCCGACGGTTGTCGGATGGAACTGCAGGCGGCGGCATCCCACCCGGCAGCTCGGTTGGACGAGCGCCATTCCACATCGTTGTTCCGGCGCCCTCCCCTGCATTCCCCTTGCAGCCAACGGATACCGGCCGCAGTGACCGCGCAGATGGATTCGCGGATTTCCGGCCAATGGGCCCGGGTCAGGGGGCTGCTTCGCGCCGAGGTCGGGGAGACGTCCTACCGTAGCTGGCTCAAACCGCTGGTGCTGCTCGTCGTGGACGGGAATACGGTTTGCATAGCAGCCCCGACCCAGTTCATGCGCGACTACGTCAACGAGAACTTCGCTGCGCGCATTCTCGAACTCTGGACCGACGAAAACGACGCGATCACCAAGCTGGACGTTCGGATCCAGGCAGAGCCGGCGCGACGCGAACGCATGCGGCTGGCCCCCGCCAAACCCGCCGCGCCGGCACCCAACCCGGAGGACGGGGCGGCCGCTGCGGCGCCGCGCGACAGCGGCGCAGCGGAAGACAACGGCCAAGAGATCGGCGGACGGCTCGACCCGCGTTTCGTGTTCGACAATTTCGTCGTCGGCAAGCCCAACGAACTCGCCTATGCGGCCGCGCGCCGGATCGCCGAATCGCCGACCGCGACCTACAACCCGCTCTTTCTCTACGGCGGAGTCGGTCTCGGCAAGACGCATCTGATGCACGCGATCGGCTGGCATATCCGAGCGCGCCATTCCGGCCGCCGGGTGGTCTACCTGTCGGCCGAAAAATTCATGAACCTGTTCATCCGCGCGCTCCGCTTCAAGGGCATGATGGCCTTCAAGGAGCAGTTCCGGTCGGTCGATTTGCTGATGATCGACGATGTGCAGTTCATCAACGACAAGGAAAGCACGCAGGAGGAATTCTTCCATACTTTCAACGACCTGGTGGGCAACAACCGACAGGTCGTGGTATCGGCCGACAAGTCGCCGTCCGACCTGGAGGGAATGGAGGAGCGCCTTCGCTCGCGGCTCGGCTGGGGACTCGTGGCCGATATCCATGCGACCACCCGTGAGCTTCGGATCGGCATCCTGCAATCCAAGGCGGAACAGTTGGGCATCGACATTTCGCCCAGAGTGGTCGAGTTCCTTGCCCAGAAGATCACCACCTCCGTGCGTGAGCTCGAGGGGGCGCTCAACCGCATCGTTGCCCATTCGACGCTGGTCGGGCGCGGCATCACGCTCGAAACCTGCCAAGAGGTGCTGCAGGACCTGCTGCGCGCAAACGAGCGCCGGATGACGATCGAGGAAATCCAGAAGCGGGTCGCCGAGCATTTCAACATCCGTTTCGCCGACATGCATTCGGCGCGGCGGGCGCGGGCGGTAGCCCGGCCGCGCCAGATCGCGATGTATCTCTGCAAGCAATTGACATCGCGCTCCCTGCCCGAGATCGGGCGCAAGTTCGGCGGGCGCGATCACACGACCGTCATGCACGCCGTGCGCAAGGTCGAGGAGCTGCGCGGGTCCGACGCCGGCTTCGACGAGGACGTCAAACTGCTCAGGCGGATACTCGAACAGTGACGCCGGCGCACGGTTAGCGGCGGCCGATTCTTCCCTTTCTCGTGCCGGATTCTGCTATGATACGGGGGATGCGTGCCGTGCCTCGTTCGGGGTGGCTTCAGGCCTTAGCACCCTGGTTGCCGGATGGATTCGGTGCGCTGCATTCAGACGGAGTTTTTCCTCAAACGGGGATCCCGGTACGATGAAGCTCACGATCGAACGCGGGGCGCTGCTGCGGTCTTTGCAGCACGCGCAAGGCGTTATCGAGCGCCGGACGACGATACCGATTCTGTCGAACGTACTGCTCAACGCCAATGGCGCGACGTTGTCGCTGACCGCCACCGACATGGATATCGCCATTGTCGAGCGCGTGGACTGCACGGTCGTCCAGCCCGGTGCGACCACGGTGCCCGCGCACACGTTACTCGATATTGTCCGCAAGCTGCCGGACGGCGCCAAGATCGAGATCGCGAGCGGCGGCGAACAGAACCAGCTGGTGGTGCGCTGCGGCCGGTCGAGAATTTCTCTTGCCACCCTGCCGAGCGAGGATTTTCCGGTGATGGCCGAGGGCGACCTGCCGCACGCCTTCGCTATCGACTCGGGCGCGCTGCGCAACATCATCGATCGCACCCGCTTCGCGATGTCGGTCGAGGAGACCCGTTATTATCTCAACGGGATCTATATCCACGCTGCCGAGAGCGAGGACAGCCCGAAACTGCGCGTCGTCGCCACCGACGGCCACCGCCTCGCACGGGTAGAGCTCGCGCTTCCTGACGGGGCGGCGGGCATGCCGGGCGTGATCGTCCCGCGCAAGACGGTCGTCGAGGTCCACAAACTGCTCGACGATGGCGCCGACAAGGTCTCGATCACCTTGTCGGACACCAGGATCCGTATCGCGGTCGGCGCAACGGTGCTGACCTCCAAGTTGATCGACGGCACCTTTCCGGACTACGACCGGGTGATCCCGTTCGGCAACGACAAGACACTCCAGGTCAATCCGCGGGACTTCGCCAAGGCGGTCGATCTGGTCTCGACGATCGCCACCGAAAAGACCCGGGCGATCAAGCTCAGCCTCGACAACGGCTCCCTAGTGCTGTCCGCGTCGAGCCCCGAGTCCGGCAGCGCCGAAGAGCAGCTTGAGGTGGAATACGTTGATGCGCCGCTCGAGATCGGCTTCAACTCACGCTACCTTCTCGACATCGCGCAGCTTATCGGCGACGACGGTGCCCGGTTTTCGCTGTCCGACGGGACCTCGCCGACGCTGGTCCGCGACAACGCGGACCCCGGCGCGCTCTACGTCCTGATGCCGATGCGCGTTTGACAATCGGTGCGCAGGAAACGCGCGGACACCCTTGCAGAGGGTCGGTGCCCGCGCACTCCAGGCCCGCCGTCAGGCGGCTGACGATGACCAATTTTCGCAACTACGGGTTTATGCGCGTGATTGTGGACCAGCGTCCGGTCGTACTGACCGGCGCCAACGGCGCGGGGAAGACCAACCTCCTGGAAGCGCTGTCGTTTCTCGCTCCGGGGCGGGGGCTGCGCCAGGCGCCGCTGACGGAAATCGCTCGGCGCGGCGGGTCTGCCGGAACCTGGTCGGTCGCCGCCACGCTCGACGGCGCGGATGGCGCCGTCGAAATCGGAACCGGGATCGCGGTTGCCGAGGGTAGGCCGTCGCCGCGGCGGGCGGTCCGGATCGACGGCGACGACGCATCCTCGCAGGCCCGTCTCGCCCATTTCGCGTCGATCAACTGGCTGACCCCGAGCATGGACCGGCTGTTCGACGCCGGCGCATCCGAACGCCGGCGTTTTCTCGACCGGCTGGTTTGCGGTTTCGACCGCGATCACGCGGCGCGCATCGGCCGTTACGAACGGGCGATGCGCGAGCGCAACCGGTTGCTCAGGGGTGCCGGACCGCGCGGCGACGAAGCGTGGCTGCGCACGCTCGAGACCGCGATGGCAGAGGCCGGCGTTGCCGTTGCCGCAGCCCGGCGCAGCCTGGTCGGCCGTCTGGGGGCGCATTGCCGCGGGGAAATGGACGGATTTCCCGGCGCCGCCGTTGCGGTCGAGGGGGAGGTTGAGGCGATGCTCGACGGGGCGCCGGCGCTCGCTGTCGAGGAGGCGGTGCGCAAACGTCTCGCCGTTCTGCGGAGCGTCGATGCCGAAGCCGGCCGCGCGACCTTCGGCATTCACCGGAGCGACCTCGCCTGCTCCCACATCGCCAGGGATTGCCCGGCGGGGCTGTGCTCGACCGGCGAGCAGAAGGCGCTCCTGATCCGGATCGTCCTGGCCGGCGCCGCGCTGAACGCCGCCGAACGGGGCAGCGCGCCGATCCTGTTGCTGGACGAGATCGGCGCGCATCTCGACCGCGACCGCCGCGCCGCACTGTTCGACGCGATCCTCGCCCTCGGCGTGCAAGCGTGGATCACCGGAACCGAACCGGAAGCCTTCGATGCCTTCGGCGGGCATGCGCAACGGTTCGCGGTCGCCGACGGCGCGGTCGCGCCGGTCCACTGACCGCCGTCCCAACCGCGCGGTCCACCGGGAAACCCGATGACACAGCCAGCCCAAGCCCGCCAGCCCGATCCTGACGACCACCCGGTCGACGACGCGTACGACGCGACGTCGATCAAGGTCCTCAAGGGGCTGGAAGCCGTTCGCAAGCGCCCCGGCATGTATATCGGCGACACCGACGACGGATCCGGCCTGCATCACATGGTGTACGAGGTGGTCGACAACGCCATCGACGAGGCGCTGGCTGGGCATTGTTCCGAGATCACCGTGACGCTTAACGGCGACGGTACGGTGACCGTGACCGACGACGGCCGCGGTATCCCGGTCGAGATGCACGACGAGGGCATTTCGGCAGCCGAGGTGATCATGACCCAGCTCCACGCCGGCGGGAAGTTCGACCAGAATTCCTACAAGGTCTCCGGCGGGCTCCACGGCGTCGGCGTGTCGGTGGTCAACGCTCTCTCGGAGTGGCTCGATCTGCGGATCTGGCGGTCTGGCAAGGAGCATGCGATCCGGTTCGAGAACGGCGAGGCCGCCGCCCCGCTCGCCGTGGTCGGCGACGCCCGCGGCCGGACCGGGACCGAGATCACCTTCCGTCCCTCCCCGGCGACCTTCAGCAACACCGCATTCAGCCTGTCCACGCTCGAACACCGATTGCGCGAACTCGCCTTCCTCAACTCCGGCATCCGGCTCGTCCTCACCGATGCCCGCGGGGTCGAGCCCAAGGTCTTCGAGATGGTCTACGAGGGCGGCATACAGGCTTTCGTCGAGTATCTCGACCGCGGCAAGACCCCGCTGTTCGAGCGGCCGATCGCAATCCGCCGGGAAGGCGGCGGCATCGCCGTCGAGGCGGCGCTGCAATGGTCGGACAGTTATCACGAGACCATGCTCTGCTTCACCAACACCATTCCGCAAAGCGATGGCGGTACCCATCTCGCAGGCTTTCGGGGCGCACTGACACGGACCATCAACGGCTACGCGAGCGCCAGCGGCGTCGCCAAGAAGGAAAAGGTGACGTTGAGCGGCGAGGACGCACGGGAAGGGTTGAGTTGCGTCCTGTCGGTCAAGGTGCCGGACCCCAAATTTTCCTCGCAGACGAAGGACAAGCTCGTTTCCTCCGAAGTGCGCCCGGTGGTCGAGAGTATCGTCGGCGAGGAACTCGGCATCTGGTTCGAGGAGCATCCGCGCGAAGCCAGGCGGATCATCGGCAAGGTGGTCGAAGCCGCCGCTGCCCGGGAAGCGGCGCGCAAGGCGCGCGAATTGACCCGGCGCAAGGGTGCGCTCGACATCTCTTCCCTGCCCGGCAAACTCGCGGACTGCCAGGAACGCGACCCGTCGCGCTCCGAACTCTTTATCGTCGAGGGCGATTCCGCCGGCGGGTCGGCCAAGCAGGCGCGCGACCGGGCGTTCCAGGCGATTCTGCCCCTGCGCGGCAAGATCTTGAACGTCGAGCGCGCGCGCTTCGACAAGATGTTGGGTTCGGCGGAACTCGGCACGCTGATTGCCGCACTCGGCACCGGGATCGGTTCCGAGGACTTTGACATCGACAAGCTGCGCTACCACAAGGTCATCATCATGACCGACGCCGACGTTGACGGCAGCCACATCCGGACCCTGCTGCTGACGTTCTTCTTCCGCCAGATGCCGCAGCTTATCGAGCGCGGCCATCTCTATATCGCGCAGCCGCCGCTCTACCGCGCGAGGAAGGGCAGCGGCGGGGTCTATCTCAAGGACGACGGAGAACTCGATACGTACCTGGTCGAGGCAGGTTTGCAGAATTGCGTCCTCCAACTCCATTCCGGCGCCCAGATCGCCGGCGAGGATCTCCGTCATCGTGTTGAGCAGGCGCTCGCGGCCAGACGGCTGATGACCACGATGCTGAAGCGGCTCTCCAGCATCGATGTAGCGGAACAGGCGGCGATCCTGGGTGCTTTCCACCCCGCATTGCTGGAAGACGGCCGGGCCGGAGATGTCGCCAGGGCCATCGCCCAGCGCCTCGACGGCCTCTCGGCGGCGGGCGAGCGCGGATGGCGCGCCGAAACCGCCGACGAAGGCGGCATCGCCTTCGTGCGCACCTTGCGCGGCGTAAGCGAACGCCATGTGATCGACGGCGCCCTGATGCGCAGCAGCGACGCCCGCGAGCTCGACGGGATGACGGGCGACCTGCAAGCGGTCTACAGCCGCCCGGCGGCTCTGATATCGGGCGGGAACGAGACCCGCATCACCGGACCGGTCAGGCTGGTCGACACCGTGCTCTCGCTCGGCCGCAAGGGACTCTCGGTGCAGCGTTACAAGGGCCTCGGCGAGATGAACCCCGACCAGTTATGGGAGACCACGCTCGATCCCAACGCACGGTCGTTGCTGCACGTCAAGGTGAGCCAGGCGCAACAGGCGGGCAAGGTGTTCTCCACCCTGATGGGCGACGTCGTCGAACCGCGCCGCGACTTCATTCAGTCGAACGCGCTCAACGTGGTCAATCTCGACGTCTGAGGGCCCCGGTTCCGCGTTCGGCGAGGTCCTGGAAACGCGGACCGACGGCGGCGCACACCAACACGCCCCGCAGTTCAGGCGC
This sequence comes from Alphaproteobacteria bacterium, assembly GCA_965200535.1. Classification (GTDB taxonomy): domain Bacteria; phylum Pseudomonadota; class Alphaproteobacteria; order MPNO01; family MPNO01; genus MPNO01. The sequence continues at coordinate 905,219 of CBDAUF010000001.1, forward strand.
GAGCGCGCGGTAGAACCGCCGCGCGCGCCGGTTGCGCCTGAGCACGCACCAGAACATCCAGCATGCGCCGCGGGACCGGGCGCGGGCGGCAAGCCCCTCGACGAGCGCGCGGCCGATGCCGCAGCGGCGAAACTCCGCGTGGACATAGAGATCGGCAAGATAGATGCCGCGCGTCGCGCTGTCGGTGTCGTAGCCCGGGTAGAAGATCGCGTATCCGAGGAGCCCGTCGGCGCTGTCGGCAACCAGCGTCTCGAAGGCGCGATCCTCGCCGAACCCGTCGCTCCGGAACCGTTCGGCGGTGAAACAGCCTGCGCGCCCACGGTCGGCCCGGCCGAGAGCCTGCGCCATCGCCGCAACCGCTTCCCCGTCCTCGGGCCGGGCCAGCCGGACGACAAGCCCCTCGATTGGGTCACCGCGGCCGCCCCTTACCTTGCCGCCCCATCGCATGTTTTGTGTCACCTGTTGATGAGCGGTACATAGTCTAGGATGGCGCGGCGCCAATCCAAAGACCGGGGCACACGGACCCGCCGGAAGACTCCGAACCGGCCCGCGCCCGAGTCCGATTCCAAGGAAAAACCGCGCCGCCGTCGCCGGGCGCTGGCTGCGCTCGTCCGGTGGACGGCGGTGGCGGGCATCTGGCTCGGTGTCGCGCTCGCCGGCGTTGTTGCGTGGTGCGCCTGGGATCTGCCCGATCTGTCGCGGCTCGAGACGCCGACGCGCCGACCGGCCGTTCTCTTGCGGACGGCAGACGGTGCGATGCTGGCGCGTTATGGCCAACTCTACGGCGGCGCTGTTCGCTTCGACGACCTTCCCGGACATTTCGTCCAGGCGGTGAGCGCCATCGAGGACCGGCGGTTCTTCGACCATCCCGGGATCGATGTCCGGGGCATCCTCCGCGCTGCGGTCGCCAATATCATCGCCGGGCGGATTCGCGAAGGCGGCAGCACACTGACCCAGCAACTGGCCAAGAACCTGTTCCTTACGCCCGACAAGACGATGCGGCGAAAGATCCAGGAGGCGATTGTCGCCCTGTGGCTGGAGGCGCGGTTCTCGAAGCGCCAGATCTTCGAGATCTACGTCAACCGGGTCTATTTCGGTTCGGGCGCCTACGGGGTCGCGGCCGCCGCGAAGCGTTATTTCGCCCTGCCGGTGGCGGATATATCGATTTTCGAGGCCGCTGTCCTCGCCGGACTGCTCAAGGCGCCGTCGCGCTATTCGCCGGTCCGCGACGAGGACGCCGCGCGCACGCGCGGGCTCCGGGTCCTCCGGGCGATGGTCGATGCCGGATTCCTGAACGAGGCGGAAGCCGGGGCAGCCCGGCGGACCCCGCTCCGCCTGCGCGAGGAAACCGGCGCGGGCGCACGCTACTTCGCCGACTGGGCGCTGGAACGGGCGGTCGGCCATCTCGGGCGGACCTCGCGCGATATCGAGATCGTTACCACCCTCGACGGGCGGCTGCAGCGCATCGCCGAGCACCATGCCCGTGTTTTCCTGTCCAGCGAGGGGGAGGCCCGACGGGCATCGCAGGTCGCGGTGGTGGCGATGTCGCTCGACGGCGCGGTGCGGGCCATGGTCGGCGGGCGGGTCTATTCGGCGAGCCAGTTCAACCGGGCAACGCAGGCGCGGCGGCAGCCGGGTTCGGCCTTCAAGCTGTTCGTCTACCTTGCCGGCCTGGAAGCCGGGCTCACGCCGGATACCGTCCTGGTCGACAAGCCGGTGAATGTCGGCGGCTGGCGCCCGCGCAACTACGACGGGCGGTTCCGCGGTCCGATATCGCTGCGCCGCGCCTTCGCCCAGTCGGTCAACACCGTTGCGGTACAGGTCAGCGAGCGCGCCGGGCGCCGCAAGGTGGTGAACGCAGCCCGGCGTCTGGGCATCACCACGCCCATCGCGCCCCACCCGTCGCTCGCGCTCGGCAGCCGCGAGGTCACGCTGATCGAACTCACCGCGGCGTACGCCGCCGTCGCCAACGGAGGGGTCGCGGTCTGGCCGTACGGCGTTACTGCGGTCGATGCCACCGGCGGGAAGCGGCTCTACCGACGCACCGGCGCGCCCGGCGCGCGGGTGGTTGCCGAGGACCGGGCGCGCGCCCTCAGGCGAATGCTGCGCGAGGTCGTCATTGACGGCACCGGACGGGCGGCGCGGTTCGGCGCATCGGAGGCCGGCAAGACCGGCACCAGCCAGAGCTTTCGCGACGCTTGGTTCATCGGATTCTCCCGCGGCCTGGTGGCCGGAGTGTGGATCGGCAACGACGATGAACGGCCGATGAACAAGGTTACCGGCGGCGGTCTGCCGGCGCGCATCTGGCGAGCCGTGATGCGGGACGCCGTGTCGGGCGGCTGACGCCTCCAACCCCGGGGCCGGCCGTCGCCCGGCTTCTGTCCCTTTCGTTGCCGGCCGCTCATCCGGTGTAGGATGGCGGCGCCGCCGGTTGGGCGGCGCCCCGGAAGAGGTCCGTCGTGCTGACCGATGTAACGCTGGACGACAAGTATGCGCTCGAGACGGGCCGCATCTATCTGACCGGCACCCAGGCTCTGGTCCGCCTGCCGATGATGCAGCGCCGGCGCGACCTTCTTGCCGGGCTCGACACGGCCGGGTTCGTCTCGGGCTACCGCGGCTCGCCGCTCGCCGGCTACGACACCGCGCTCTGGCGTGCGAAACCGTTTCTGGAAGCCAGCCGCATCCACTTCGAACCCGGCCTCAACGAGGACCTTGCGGCCACCGCGGTCTGGGGTACCCAACAGGTCAACCTCTTCCGCGGCGCCCGGTACGACGGCGTGTTCGCGATCTGGTACGGCAAGGCCCCGGGGCTGGACCGGTCGATGGACGCAATCCGCCACGCCAGCGCTGCGGGAACCGCTCGGCACGGCGGGGTCCTCGCGATGGTCGGCGACGATCACGGCGCCGTCTCCTCGACCCTGCCCACCCAGTCGGAACACAATTTCGCGGCGATGATGATCCCGTTCCTCCACCCGGCCACGGTGCAGGAATATCTCGATTTCGGCCTGATCGGCTGGGCCATGTCGCGCTATTGCGGAACCTGGGTCGGGTTCAAGTGCCTGACCGAAACGGTCGAGAGTTCGGCGAGCGTGAACGTCGCACCCGGGCGGCTGGAAATCGTCGTCCCGGACGATGCGGCGTCGGCCGATACAGCCATCCGGCTCGGCGACGACCGGCTTAGGGCCGAGGAACGGCTGCAGCGGGAAAAGATCTATGCGGCGCTCCGCTTCGCGCGGGCAAACCGGGTGGACCGCGTGGTCTGGGACAGCCCGACGCCGCGGTTCGGTATCCTGACCGCCGGGAAATCCTATCTGGACGTGCGCCAGGCGCTCGACGACCTGGGCATCGACGAAGCCGCTGCGGCGGCGCTCGGGATACGCCTCTACAAGGTCGGCATGGTGTGGCCGCTCGAACGCAGCGGCGCACGCGCCTTCGCCGACGGGCTGGAGGAGATCCTCGTCGTCGAGGAAAAGCGTGCGGTGTTGGAAAATCAGCTCCGCGCCGAACTCTACAACTGGAAGGAAAGCGCGCGGCCGCGAATCGTCGGCAAGTTCGACGAGGGTCAGAACTGGCTGTTGCCGGCGGCGGGCGAACTCGATCCCGCCGCGATCGCCAGGGCCATCGCCGGGCGCATCCGCCGCTTTCACGACAGCACCCGGATCGCCGACCGGCTCGACGAAATCGAGGCCATGGAGCGTTCGCTCGCCGGTTTCAGCCCCGAAATCCAGCGCACGCCCTATTTCTGTTCGGGCTGCCCCCACAACACATCGATCAGGGTCCCCGAAGGCAGCCGGGCCGAGGCGGGCATCGGCTGCCACTGGATGGCGCTGCTGATGGACAGGTCCACGGCGACCTTCTCCCATATGGGAGGGGAAGGGGCGAACTGGATCGGCCAGGCGCCCTTCACCGAACAGGACCACATCTTCGTCAACCTCGGCGACGGCACCTATCATCACTCCGGCATCCTCGCGATCCGGGCGGCGGTTCAGGCCGGGATCAATGTCACCTACAAGATCCTCTACAACGACGCCGTGGCGATGACCGGCGGGCAGCCGCAGCCCGTCACCCCCCAGGAGATCGCGGCCCAGGTTCTGGCCGAGGGCGTCTCCGAAGTCGTCGTGGTCGCCGACCACCCGGGCAAGTACAACGGCGCGCCGCCGTTCCCGGGCAAGCTCCGGATTCACCACCGCGACGAACTCGACGGCCTCCAGCGGAGGCTGCGCGAGACAGGGGGCGTCACCGCCCTGATCTACGACCAGACCTGTGCGGCCGAACTGCGGCGCCGCCGCAAACGAGGGACCGCGGCCGATCCCGATATCCGGGTCTTCATCAACGCGGCGGTGTGCGAGGGTTGCGGAGATTGTTCCGCCAAATCGAACTGCGTTTCCGTCGAACCGCTGGAGACCCGCTATGGCCGCAAGCGGCGGATCAACCAGTCCTCGTGCAACAAGGATCTGTCGTGCGTCAAGGGCTTCTGTCCGAGTTTCGTCACCCTGACCGGCGCCCGGCTCCGGCGCGCGCGGGCAGCCGGCGATGCGCTTCCCGGACTCCTCGCCGGCGTGCCGGAACCGGACGGCCCGCGCCTCGATGCACCCTACGAGATCATGGTCACCGGGATCGGCGGCACCGGCGTGGTGACGATCGGTGCGATCCTCGGCATGGCGGCCCATATCGAGGGCAAGGGCGTAACCGTCCTGGACCAGTCCGGACTGGCCCAGAAGAACGGAGCCGTGGTCAGCCATATCCGCATCGCCGATGCACCCGAAGCCCTCCACGCCGTTCGCATCGCGGCGGGCCGGGCGCGGCTGCTGCTCGGATGCGACGCCGTGACCGCCGGCAGCGCCGAGGCGTTGTCGCGGCTCGGACGCGGCCGCACAAGGGCTATCGTCAACCGGACTCTGGCGCCGACGGCGGCGTTCACCCTCGACGGCGACACGGTATTCGACGAGACCGCGCTATTCGCCTCGATCCGCGACGCGGCGGGGCACAACCTGACCGAACTCGTCGATGCAACCCGCATCGCGACGGCGCTGCTGGGCGATGCGATCTCGACCAATATGTTCATGGTGGGGTATGCGGTGCAGCGCGGGCTGATCCCGATCTCGATCGCCGCGATCGAGCGCGCGGTGGCGCTCAACGGGGTGGCGGTCGAGGCGAACAGGGAGGCGCTCGGCTGGGGCCGCGTCCAGGCGCACCGGCCCGACGAGGTGCGGGCAGTCCTCGACCGCGCCGGAATGGCGCCCGAACCGGAGGAGAGGCCCGAGACCCTGCAGGAGATCTTCGAGGACCGCGCCGCCCTCCTCACCGCCTATCAGAACGGCGGCTATGCGGCGCGTTACCGCCAACTGGCCGCGCGCGCCGAGGCGGCGGACCGCGCGCACGGCGACGGATCGTTCGCCCTCGCCCGCGCGGTCGCACGCCAGGCCGCCCGGCTGATGGCCTACAAGGACGAATACGAGGTCGCCCGGCTCTACACTGATCCCGCGTTCAAGGCGCAGCTCGAGGCGCAATTCGAGGGCGACTACAAGCTTTCCTTTCACCTCGCCGTGCCGCTGCTGCGGCGTCCGGACCCGACGACCGGAGAGCCCGCCAAGCGCCGTTTCGGGCCGTGGATGATGACCGCGTTTCGTCTGCTCGCGCGCCTCAAGCGTCTGCGCGGCGGCCCGCTCGATGTCTTCGGACGGAGCGAGGAACGGCGGCTCGAACGCAGCCTGATCGAATGGTATTTCGCCCTGGTCGGGGAACTGACAGACGGGCTTGCGGCGGACAATTACGACACCGCGGTCGCGCTCGCCCGCCTGCCGGAGAAAATCCGCGGCTACGGGCCGGTCAAGGCGAGGAGCGTCGAGCGGGCCCGACGCGACGAGGAGGCGCTGCGCCGGTCCTGGCCGTGCCCGCGCGGGCCGCAGCAAGACCGCAACGCCGGCGCCGGCGAGGCGCTCATTCCGGCCATGTGACGATCCGCTCTTCCGGGTCGTCGCCGCGGCGTTCGGAGACGACCCGGCCGCGGACCGAAATGCCTGCGCTGTGCACGGTTTCCGGATCGCCCGAAACCAGCGGATGCCACCAGGCGAGATCGCGGCCTTCGGCAACCAGCCGGTAGGCGCAGGTGGATGGCAGCCAGTCGAGGCTCCGCACCTGCCCGGGGGTCAGATCGACGCACTCCCGCACCAGCCGGGTCCGCTGGCGGTAGCGTGTGCAGCGGCAACTGCCGAGATCGAGCAGGCGGCAGGCGATATCGGTGTAGGCGATCGCGCCGGTGTCGACGTCCTCGAGCTTGAGCAGGCAGCACCGCGCGCAGCCGTCGCACAGCGCTTCCCACTCCTCGCGCGTCATGTCCTCCAGCGTCCTGGTGCGCCAGTACGGCGCCTCGGCTGCCATCGCGTGTCTCAGGAGATCAGGTCGCGCAGGCGCTTCGCCATCGCATCGGGCCCCGTTCCGTGGCTGAAATGGGTGAGATACCGCCCGTCGGGATCCATCAGGTAGATGATCGAACTGTGGTCCATCAGGTAGTTGTCGCCGGCCTTGGGATCCTCGACCTTGGCGTAATAGACGCGATAGGCCCGGGCCGCTCTGCTGATCTGGGCGGACGTTCCGGACAGGCCGATCATCCGCGGATGGAAGTTCCCGACATATTTCCCGAGGACTTCCGGCGTGTCGCGCTCGGGGTCGATGGTGATAAAGACCGGCTGCACGCGTTCCGCATCGGCGCCGAGCTCGTCCATCGCAATGATCATGTCGGCGAGCGCCGTCGGACAGACATCCGGGCAGAACGTGTAGCCGAAATAGATCAGCGAGTGGCGTCCGACGAGATCGGCGTCGGTCCGCTCCTTGCCCGTGTGGTCGATCAACGTGAACGGCCCGCCGATCCGTGCGAGGCCGCCCGCCCCGCCGCCGTCGCGCCAGACATAGACGGCGACAATCGCCGCCACCGAGACCGTCATGAACAGGACGGCGAGGATTATCGTGATCTTGCGATCGGACATCCGCACACGGCTTCCGTTCGGAAACAGGAATGCACCGCCGAATGTAGTGCGTCGCCGGCGTTCTGGCCACCGCGCGCAACGGCCGCCGCACGAGACGGGGACCGCCCCGGTCAGAAGGCGCGGTGGATGAACGGCTCTCCCGCGAGAAACCGTTTCAGGTTCTCCAGCCAGATGTCGCCGACCCGTCCGGCATAAAGCGGTGTCTGGGATGCGGTGTGCGGCGTGATGAACAGATTGGGAATATCCCAGAGGTCGCTCTCGCGCGGCCATGGTTCCGTCGGCATCACGTCGACGAACGCCTGGGCGATCTCGCCGGAGGCGAGGGCGTCGCGCAAGGCATCGACATCCACCAGCGCACCGCGGCCGACATTGACCAGGGTTGCACTCTTCTTCATGAGCGCGAACGCGTCCCGGTCGATGATGCCCGCGGTTTCGTCGGTGTTGGGGACGGCGAGGACAACGAAGTCGGCGTGAGGCAGGAAGTCGGCGAGGTCGGCGAGGGTTCCCTGCCGCGCGACATCGGGCGCCGGTTCGGCGGACCGGCGAATACCGTGCACCGTCATGCCGAACGCACCGGCATAGCGCGCGACCCGGCTGCCGATGGCGCCGAGACCGACGACGAGAACGGTCGCCGCACTCAACCCCGTATTGACGAGCTGACGCCATTCGCGGGCGCGCTGCTGTTCGCGGAGCTCTCCGAGGCGCTTGGCGCCCCACATCACTCCGGCGAAGGCGAATTCCGCGACCTCGGGTGCGTTAGCGCCGGGGCTGTGGGTCACCGGCACGCCCTTGGTGCGCATGTCGTCGTAGAAACGCCCGTCGATACCGGCGTCCTCGGTGTGCGCCCATTTCGGCGGCGCGATCGCTGCGACGGTGTCAACGAACGCGTCGGTATAGGCTGCGCCGGCGTAGATCACGATATCCGCGCCCTCCGGCGATACGGTCCACCCGCCTTCCCGGTCGGTGAGCGCCCATGCGATCTCCGGGCAGATGGCTGCCGCCTCCGCCGCCACCTTGTCGTGAAAGTCGCGCGCCGCAGCGACCTTCATTCCGCCGTCTCCGCGCCGTTCGCGCTCCCCGATCGTTCGATGCCCGCGAGGGATTCGAGCACGGCGCACACCGAGGCCGTATCCTCGGCCGCGCGCCCCTGGGCGAGGGCGGAGACGTAGACCTGTCCGGCGGCGGCGAACAGCGGCACCGAGCACGCGATCTCGGCGGCGAAATCGCCGATGACTTCCATGTCCTTGCGCCACAGCCCGATCGACATCGAGGCTTCGGAATAATCGTTGGCGACCATCTGCGGCCCGCGGATCTCGAACATGCGCGAGGTCCCGGCGCTGTTGGAGATCACTTCGAAGATCGTCTCCGGCGAGAGCCCTGCCTTGATGCCGAGCGCAAACGCCTCGCCCGCCGCGACATTGTGGACCGCGACCAGGAGGTTGGCGACGAACTTCATTCGGCTGCCGTTGCCGAAAGCGCCGAGATCGTAGTGCGCCCGCGCAAACCCGTCGAAGACGTCGCCCAGCCCCGCTATGGCCGCACTGTCGCCGCTCGCATAGACCACGAGGTCCCGGTTGACGGCTTGCGCTCCGGTGCCGCTCAGGGGCGTGTCGAGCAGGATTTTGCCGGTTTCCGCGAGCCTGGCGCGCGCCGCTTCCTTGACCGCGATCGGGAGCGTCGAGGTGTCGAACACGACAAGGCCCGGGCGGTCGGCTGCCGCGATGCCGTCCGCGCCGCAGGTTACTTCCTCGAAGGAGGCGATGCTCGGCAGCGAGGTCATCACCGCGTCGGCCTCCTCGGCGACCGCGCGCGCCGTGGGAGCAGGGCGCCCCCCCATCGCCGCGAGCGCGTCGGCGCGGGCCGGATCGACATCCCGTCCGACCACGGGGAAACCGGCCGCAATCAGGTTCCGTGCTATCGCCGAACCCATGGTGCCTGCACCCACGATCCCGACCGTCTTTGTCATCCGCCCTCTCCCTCGCCTGTCGGCGCCCTGTGCTATAACCGCGCACGCAAACATAGCGGCTCGACGGCGGCGGGGCATGGCAAATTCGGGAGCGAATCAGGGGGTCGGGGCGGCGATAGCGCGCAAGGAAGACGATCGCCTGTTACGCGGCCGCGGCCGCTATGTCGGCGATTTCGGCCTCGCCGGCCAGCTTGAGGCGGCTTTCGTCCGGAGCCCCGTGGCGCACGCCCGAATCGTCGGGATCGACATCCCGGACGAGATCCGCAGCCGGGTCTTCGTCCACGACGACATGGCGGACGTTAAGCCGATCCGCGCGGTCTCCGGCTTGCCGGGCTTCAAACCGTCGGTCCAGCCGGCCCTTGCCTCGGCCAAGGTTCGTCAGGTGGGCGAGATGATCGCCATGTGCGTGGCCGACACCCGCGCCGAGGCCGAGGACCTCGCCGACCGGGTGGCGGTGGACTTCGAGACCCTTCCCGCCATAGCCGACATGCTGGCTGCGCGCGCGCCGGATGCGCCGCTGATCCACGAGGCGTGGGGCGACAATGTCTTCCTCGAGACCAATGTCGAGGACGATATCGGCCCTGCCGCGGCGCGCGCCACCGTCAAGGTGACGCGCGAGGTGCGGACCGCGCGCCAGTGCATGGCCCCGATCGAGGGCAAGGGCGTGCTCGCCGAATGGGACGGACGCCTCCGTCAGCTCACCGTGATATCGGCGGCCCAGCTCCCGCATATCGTCCGCACCGGCCTTGCCGAATGTCTCGGCCTCGACCTGGCGAGCGTGCGGGTGATCGCCCCCGACGTCGGCGGCGGTTTCGGCTACAAGGGCATATTGTCGCCGGAAGAGGTCTGTGTCGCCTGGGCGGCCCGCCGCCTCAAACGCCCGGTGCGCTGGCTCGAAGACCGGCGCGAGCATCTCACGGCAAACGCAAACTGCCGCGAGCACCACTACGTCGTGACCGGTTATGCCGACGCCGACGGAAAGCTGCTTGCGCTCGAAGCCGAAGCGACGGTCGATGCCGGCGCCTACTCGGCCTATCCGTTCTCGTCGTGCCTGGAGGCTGCGCAGGTTGCCTCCATCCTGCCGGGGCCTTACGCGTTCGATGCCTTCCGCTGCCGCACCTGGTCGGTCGCATCCAACAAGCCGCCGATCCTGCCCTTCCGTGGGGTCGCACGCACCGGCGTCTGCTTCGCGATGGAACTGGTGATCGACGCCATCGCCCGCGCGGTGGGGCGCGAGCCGCACGAGGTGCGGCTCGACAACGTCGTGCGGCCCGATCAGATGCCGTTCGACAACGTGACCGGCAAGCACTTCGACAGCGGCGACTATCCGGAAAGCATCCGCCGCACGGCGGCGGCGATCGACGTGCCCGCCGTTCGGGCGCGCCAGCAGCGCGGCGAAGCGGATGGGCGGCGCATCGGCCTCGGCTTCTCCATCTTCTGCGAGCAGGCCGCCCACGGAACCTCGGTCTACTCCGGTTGGGGGATTCCGATGATCCCCGGTTTCGAGCAGGCCGCGGCGCGGCTCACGCCGGACGGCGCCCTGGAACTCCGGGTCGGCGTCCACAGCCACGGCCAGGGGCTCGAGACCACCCTTGCCCAGGTCGCGCACGAGGTATTGGGCATCGATACCGACGCAGTCCGCGTAGTACTGGGCGACACCGCCTACACCCCCTACTCGACGGGGACGTGGGGGTCGCGCTGCATGGTCATGGCGGGCGGCGCGACGGCCGAAGCCTGTACCGTGCTGGGAGGGCGCATCAGGCAGATCGCCGCCGGCCTGCTGCAGACCGACCCCGCCGCGGTGCGGCTGGAGCAGGGCCTGGCGGTCGGTCCGTCGGGCAGCGTCAGCCTGGAAGAGGTCGGCCGCACCTGGTACCTGCGCCCGCAGGATCTCGCCGACGATGTCGACCCGCAGGGGCTGGAAGTGACTGCCGGCTACAAGCCGGAGCGCGACTCGGGGACCTTCAGCTATGCCTGCCACGCGGCGGTCGTCGCCGTCGATACCGCGACCGGCGCGATCGAGATCCTCGACTATGTCGTCGTCGAGGACGGCGGGGTCCTGGTCAACCCGATGATCGTGGACGGACAGGTCTATGGCGGCGCCGGGCAGGGCGTCGGCACGGCCCTCTACGAGGAGATGCCCTACGCCGACGACGGCCAGCCCCTGGCACCGACGCTGGCGGACTATCTGCTGCCGGGGCCGACCGAGATTCCGGCGATTCGGATCGACCACCTGGAGACGCCCTCCCCCTACACCACCTTCGGCCAGAAGGGCATCGGCGAGGGCGGCGCCATCGGCCCGCCGGCGGCGATCGCCAACGCGGTCAACGATGCGCTCGCGCCGCTCGGCGTCGAGATTTCCGAATGTCCGATCACGCCGCGCCGGCTGCTGGCGGCGATCGCCGACGCCTCCCCCGGACCCGCGCGGGATGGCGGCGGCTGACCCGGCGGCCGTATTCGTGCGAGAGGACGGCGTACGCGATCGGATCATGCCGCCGCCCGCCGCCGTGCTCGACCTGACGATGGATGACGGCGCCCCGATCCGCGTCGTGCGCCACGGCAACCCGACCGGGCCGCGTGTGGTGTTGAGCCACGGCAACGGGTTCGCCAGCGATGCCTACTTCCCGTTCTGGCGGCTTCTGCTCGGGCGTTTCGATCTTGTCCTGTTCGATTTCCGCAACCACGGGCGCAACCTGTTCCACGGCGCCCGGGGGCACGGCTATCCCCGTTTCGTGCGCGACTGCGCGGCGGTTCACGCGGCAATCGTCGAGGCCTGGGGCGCCAAGACCACGATCGGCGTCTTTCATTCGATGTCGGCGACGACAGCGCTTCTCGCCGTCGGCGAAGGCATCTGGCACTGGAATGCCCTAGTGCTGTTCGATCCGCCGGTAGCCCCGCCGGAAGGCCATCCGCTGCGCGAAGCCATCGCCGCGGAGGGCGACGCCCTTGCAAGATCCGCCCGCGTTCGCCAGGACCGGTTCGCCGATCCCGACAGGCTGGCCGATGCCATCCGCGCCCTTCCCCGGTTCCGGCGCCTGGCGGAGGGCGCGGCCGAACTGATCGCGCACTCGACGCTGCGCCGCGACCCCGATAGCGGCGAGTGGCGGCTGTGCTGTCCGGCGCCGGTCGAGGCCGGGATCTACACCGAGGTCGTAGCGTTGCCGCTCTGGCAGAAGGCCGGCCCGCCGGTCCGCCCGCTTCTGATGGTGGGCGCCGATCCCGGAACCCGCGACGCGCCGTCGACCGCGCGCTGCGGCGAGGCGTTTTGCAGGGAGCACGGAATCCGGCATACCTTCATCCCGGACACCGGACACCTGATGCAGTTCGAAGAGCCCGGACGGTGCCATGCCGTACTGGAGACTTTCCTCGCCGACAACGGGATCGCCGCATGAGCCTTCCGCCCGAAATCTTCCGCGTTCCCGAGCCGGCCGCGGCATTCGACGCAGCGATGGCGGACGGCGCCGTCATCCGCGTGCGCCGCCACGGCAATCCGTCGGGGCCGAGGCTGGTGATGGCGCACGGCAACGGGTTCGCCATCGACGCCTACTACCCGTTCTGGAACTTGCTGGCCGACCGCTACGACCTGGTGATCTACGACCAGCGGAACCACGGCAGGAATCCGCGCCACGACGTCGCGCGCCACGACATCCCCGCCTTCGTCGCCGACATGGACCGGCTGATCGACCTGATTGCAGAGAAATTCGGGGCGCGGCCCACGGTCGGGGTGTTCCATTCGATCTCCGCGGTCACCGCGATTCGGCATGCGCTCGAACGCGGCTGGCGCTGGGACGCGCTGGCGTTGTTCGATCCGCCGTTGATCCCGACACCGGGTCACCGGGTGCACGAGACCGCGCGCAGTTTCGAACTCGGCCTGGCCGACTGGGCGGCATCGCGGCCCGACCGATTTTCCGATCCGATGGACCTCGCCGCCCGTTTCGCGCGGTCGAAGAGCCTCGCGCGCTGGGTGGAGGGTGGACACGCGCTGATGGCGCGGTCGATCACCCGCGCGGACCCGGCCGGCAATTACGTCCTGAGCTGTCCGCGCGAGGGAGAGTCTCGGGTCTACCGCACCAATGCCGGGCTCGACCTGTGCCCGCGCCTCGGCGAGTTGCGCGGTCCGTTGGTCTTCATCTCGTCCGACCCCGACGCTCCCGGAGCCCTGGCGCCGGGCAAGGTCGGGCGTGCCATGCGGCAAGACCACGGCATCGAATGGACGCCGATTGCCGACACCAGCCACCTGCTGCAGATCGAGCGCCCGGAGGCCTGCTGCGCGGCGCTCGAATCGTTCCTGTCCAGGCAGACGCTCCGATAGACCTCGCCTCCGCCGACGGCTTCAACGATCGCCGACGCGCATGTCCTCGGGCACGATGCGCCCGTTCTCGACGATGGTCAGGTTGTCGAGAGCCAGTGTGCACCCCTTGAGCGGAATATCGAGGTGGCACATCGTGTCGTTGCTGCCACCGACTTCGGTATTGGGCCCGGTCGAGAACAGGACGTTGCCATAGAAGGCGCGCCCGTCCATGCCGGCGGACTGCGCCGCCGCGGGGTCGGTCCCCATGAAGTCCCAGCGTGCGCTGGCGTCGAGCCCCCAGCCGATATGCGAGACCGCATAGGCGCGGGGATCGTGGTACCCGGCCATGTAGCTCCGCATGAGCTCGGCATCGAGCCCGTCGCCCGCGATTTCGGTAACCATGCCGCGCTCGATGGTGAGGGTGATCGGATTGGCAACGTAGCGCATGAGCGGCAGCAACATGTCGCCGGTATCGATCACCACCCGTCCATCGACTCCGTCTTCCTCCGCCGCCGTGTAAAGGAATACGCCCGGCCAGTGGTCCCAGCGCCCCGGTTCGTCCGTGTAGCCGTACTGCTCGCCGATCCGGTAGTTGCCGAGCCGGTAGGTGACGTCGGTGCCGGCGGGCGAGGTGATACGCATCTTGCGGGCCTTGGCAAGCAGGGCGGATCCGGCTTCGACCCGCCGCCGGTCGTCGGGGCCCGACATCATCCGTTGCAGGACCTCCACGGGCTCGATGACAAGCAGCATCCGTGGACCTGCATCGGTGATCTCTGTCTGCTCGTTCGACCACAGGAGGCCGACCAGGTCGATCACCATATCCACGTTCTTGAGCGCCGCCATTGCCGGCGCGTTGCCCCGGAGCGAGTTGCCGGGTCCGAAGAAGCTGCCCGGCCGTTTCTTGATGTTGACCTGAAACGCATCGACGCCGAGTTCGGCGGCGGCGGCGAGAAAGGCCGTGGCATGTTCGGCCCTGACGTCGCCTTCCGACAACACGGCGAGACTGGTTCCCCGGCCCACATCGCAAAGCTCAAGTTCTTGCCTGAACAACGCGACGACATCCGTATCCGCACCCATGGCTCCCTCCGCCATCTGCGCCCGTCCCGGGCATGTCCGGAAAACGCTACCACCGCCCGTTTTCCGCAGCAAGCGAGCGTGCGCGCTATATCGGCTTGGCCAGGAGTGTGGGGATCGAGAAGGTGTCGAGCACGACGAGGCGGTCGATGAATTTGAGGCCGCCTTCGAAGCGGCCGATGGTATCGCGGTAGCAGCCGACGGCGAACAGGCGCGAGACCCCCTCGACATCGGTCTGGTAAAGCGCATAGCCCGTCTCGGCCTCGATTCGGCTGCCGCGGTCGGCCATGATCTTCGGCGGGCCGGTGATATGGCGTGCGGTGTGCGGGTTGAAAGTGTTGGCTCGCAACAGTGAGACGATGCGGTCGCTCAGCGCCTTCTTGGTTTCGCACAGCATGACGCTGCCGGGCAGGTTCTGGCGGATATTCTCGGCCGGCACGATGCGGTAGGCGCACTCGTCATGGAACAGGTCGAGCCAGGCCTGGTAGTCCTCGTTATCCAGCGCGTACGAGGCCTCGGCGATCAGGGCGTCGACCCGCGTCCGGAGATCGGCGTCCAGCATTCAGCCCCCGCGCGGGTCGAGGCCCATGATCTCGCAATAGTAGGACCAGAAGCCGCGGATCATCACATCGTCGAGCTTCTGGTCGCCGTCGCGGATCGGCCCGCGCCCGCCCATTTCGACCACCGACACGCCGCCCCGGTCCGCACGATGGCCGGTTTGGCAGACTTCGAGGGCTTCGGCGTCCTCGAGCGAGACAAAGCCGGCGGGGCCCGCCATGTTGGCCTGGCGCAGCCGGTGGCTGGTCATCTCGTCGCTGTCGTCCCGGTATCCGAAAACGGTGAACACGAGATCGAACGCGCCCGGTCCCCTGGGCCGGATCTGGCGGGCTGCGAGGGCGTTGCGTATCTGCTGGAAGGTGCTGTTGGGGAAGACCGAGCACATGGTGGTCGAGCGATCATCGTCGAATTCGGGTGCGAAATGGAGCAATGTCGGGTCCTGGAGGGTGAGCCTCGTCCCTTCGGCCGCCTGGGCAAGGGGAAGCAGCGGTGCATTCGCATCGACCCTTGGCGGCGGGGCGTTCTCGTACTCCTCGCGCGGCTGGCGGACGAACAGGAGGCTGTGGCGGCGTTTTGCATCCATCCGCGAGCCGCAGTCGTGGGTCGAGCGGTTGATTCCGAACGCGCTCTGGAAACCGTGCAGCAGCGCCCCGTGGTAATGGTCGCGGACGTTCTCGAGATAGGCCTTCCAGTTGCTGCGCACCGACTGGCGCTGGTAGCCCAGGATACGCACCGGTCTGCCGAACAGCCGTTCGAGATGGGCGACATGGGTCGGGCCGAGATAGTCGCGCAGCGGCTCGACAGTGCGCGAAAAGGTAGCGAAAAGCGCCCCGTTTACGCTGTCGACCCGGAGTTTTCTGAGCCCGTGGCAACCCGTCTCGAAGTCGTCGGGCATGCCGGGGCTGCCGCCGACGCCGTGGCGGTGGGGGATTCCCGTCAGGTTGCCCGCGAGATCGTATGTCCAGCCGTGATAGAGGCAGACATGGGCTGCGACATTGCCGAAGTTCTCGCGCTGAATCAGCGCACCGCGGTGCGAGCAGCGGTTGACGAAAGCGTGGACCCGCCCGTCCTCGGCGCGGTTGTAGAGAACCGGCGCCTCGCCGATAACGGTGCGGCGGAAATCGCCCGGGTCCGGAACCTCGGCATCGAGGCCGAGGAACGACCAGGTCTCGCCCTCGAAAATACGCTCGATCTCGCGCCGGTAGAGCGCCTCGTCATGGTAATAGGCGTAAGGGATTCGGCTGAAACCGGCGTTCGGAGACTCCATCGCCGCCCTCCGCAGGATCTCTTGCGGCTCAACTCTAACGGCCCCCGCATATCCCTGCCAAGCGCGAGATACCGCTCAGCCGCAGGCCGCCACCGCATCCTCCGTCAGCACTCCGATCAGATGAGCGCGGTAGGCGGCAGAGCCGTGAAGATCGTCGGTCAAGTCGTCGGCCGGCACCGCAAGCCCGGCGAGGGAGGCCGGACTGAACGCGGCCGAGAGCGCTCGCTCGAAGGCTTCCACCCTGAAGACGCAGGATCGAGCGCCGGTGACGGCCACCCGGACCGCGCCGTCGGCGAAGCGCGCGACGAAGACGCCGACGATCGAGAAGCGCGATGCCGGGTTGGGAAATTTGCGGTAACTGGCCGCGGCGGGAACGGGGAACCGGACCGCGACGACGAGCTCGCCCGGTTCGAGCGCCGTTTCGAACATTCCGAGGAAGAAACTCGCCGCCGGAATCCGCCGCCGGGTTGTGACGATTTCCGCACCGAGCGCGAGCACCGCCGAGGGGTAGCAGGCCGCCGGGTCGTTGTTGGCGAGAGATCCGCCGATGGTCCCGCGGTTGCGCACCAGTGGATCGCCGATCCCGCCGGCGAGGGCCGCAAGCTCCGGAATCGTCTCTTTCACCGCCGCCGCTTCCGCGACCGCGGCATGCCGTGCCATCGCCCCGACCGCGAGTGTGCCGGGCTCCGCCGCGATGCCGGAAAGACCGCCGATAGCGGCGAGATCGACCAGATCGGACGGTGCCGCCAGCCGGTGCTTCATCATCGGGATCAGGCTCATCCCGCCGGCCAGGGGACGCGGGTCCCCGCCCCCCGCGAGCAGCGCGCCCGCCTCGGCGATCGTGTTCGGCCGGTGATAGCGATAAGGATACATCAGCCTTCCGTCATCGCCGCGGCGCCGGCAAGAATTGCGGCAACGATGTTCTGGTAGCCGGTGCAGCGGCAGATATTGCCCTCGAGGGCGGCGCGCACCGACGCCTCGTCGGACGCCGCGCCGCGCCGGATCATGTCGAGCGCGCTCATGATCATGCCGGGCGTGCAGAAGCCGCACTGCAGCGCGTGATGCTCCTTGAACGCGGCTTGCAGCGGGTTCAGCCCGTCGTCCGGCGACACCCCCTCGATGGTGGTTACCGCGTGGCCTTCGGCCTGGGCCGCGAACACGGTGCAGGATTTCACCGCGACACCATCGAGATGGACCGTGCAGGCGCCGCATTGGCTGGTATCGCAGCCGACATGGGTGCCGGTCAGTCCGGCCTGACGGCGGACAAACTCGACGAGCAGCGTTCTCGGGTCGATCTCCGCCGTATGGAGGCGGCCGTTGATCTCGAGGGTAACAGTGATCATCGCGTATCCGCGTCGGCGAGCGCTTGCCAGACCGCATCGGGCGTATACGGTTGGCGCACATGACGGACGCCCAGATCCCAGAGCGCATCGACGATGGCGTTGCCGATGGCCGCCGGGGCGCCGATGGTGCCGGTTTCGCTGCCGCCCTTGACGCCGAGCGGGTTGGACGGCGCGGGTGTTTCGTGGAAGGTCATCCGGACCGTCGGCATATCGGATGCGCGCGGCAGGGCGTAGTCCATCAGCGTGCCGGAGAAGAGCTGGCCTGCGCCGGCACCGTCGTAGACCACGCGCTCCATCATCGCCTGGCCCAGCCCTTGGGCGAGCCCGCCCACGACCTGTCCTTCGACGATCATCGGGTTGACGATGACGCCGCAATCGTCGGCGGTAAAATAATCCCGCACGGTGACCTTGCCTGAGCGCGGGTCGACCAGAACCACGGCGAGGTGCATCGCCTGCGGGTCGTTGGTGTCGGGCGGCTCGTAGAACACGGTCGCCTCGAGCCCGGGTTCCATCGATCCGTCGGTCGGCAGCACCGCGGCGTGATAGGCGGCGTCGGCCACATCCTCGAAGCTCAGCCGCCGGTCCGTGCCGCGCACCGAGAAGACGGCGTCATCGTACAGCAGGTCCTCTTCGGCGCATTCGAGTAAGTGGGCGGCGAGTCGGCGAGCCTTTTCGATCACCGCGTCCGCAGCCTTCATGATCGCGATCCCGCCCACCGAGAGCGAACGGGATCCCCAGGTGCCATTGCCGAACGGGATGCTGCCGGTGTCGCCCTCGATCAGGGCGATCGCTTCTATCGGCAGGCCGAGACGGTCGGCGGCGATCTGGCAGAAGGTGGTGTCGTGGCCCTGTCCGTGACTGTGCGAGCCGACGAACACCGTTGCCATGCCGTCCGAATGAATCCGCACGATGGCGCTCTCGTAACCGCCGTGCAGGCCGCCGCGGGCGGCGAGGTTGCGGCTCGAACCGGTGCCGGACTTGTCGAGGAAACAGGCGATGCCGATCCCCATCCGCACGCCCTCGCCGCGCCGCCGCTTCTGTTCCGCACGCAGGCCGCCATAGTCGGCGACGGCCAGCAGCTTGTCGAACAGGGCGGGTGGATCGCCGCAGTCGTAGGCGCGGCCGACCGGCGTGGTATAGGGAAAGGCGTCCGCCGGAATCAGGTTGCGGCGGCGTATTTCGGCGACGTCGATACCGAGTTCGCGCGCGCCGTTTTCGAGCAGCCGCTCGTTGACGAACGTCGCCTCGGGCCGGCCGGAACCGCGGTAGGCGTCGATCGGTACGGTGTTCGTGTAGGCGCCGCGCACCCGTAGGTGCAAATTGGGCGTGGTATAGAGCCCGGTCACGGTCTGCGGGTAGGAATTGCCCGGAATGCTCGGCGCAAAGTTGGAGAGATAGGCGCCCAATGCCGCGATGGTGTCGATCTCGAGCGCGAGGATCCTGCCGTCGGCATCGAAGGCCATACGCGCCGTGGTGTGGTGGTCGCGCGCCTGGGCGTCTGACATCAGGGCCTCGGCCCGGGTCGAGGTCCACTTGACCGGACGCTTGAGCAGCATCGAGGCCCAGACCACGGTCGAGACCTCGACCGCGAAGTGGCATTTGAGCCCGAACCCGCCGCCCACATCCGGGGAGATCACACGGAGCTTGTGCTCGGGCACGAACAGCGCGTACTTGGCGAGCCAACGCCGCAGGTAATGGGGTGTCTGGCTGGTTGCCCACAGAGTGATATCGCCGGTCGCCTCGTCGAATTGGGATACGTAGGACCGGGGTTCGAGCGGCGAGCCGGCAACCCGGTGGGTGTCCAGCGTCATCGAGACCGTGCGGTGCGCCGCAGCGAATGCGGCCTCGGTGGCCGCGCGATCGCCACGCTCGACCTCGAAGATCAGGTTGGAACCGAACTGCTCGTGCAGGACGGGTGCGTCCGCATCGAGGCTGCGGGCGATGTCGGTGACCGCGGGCAGGGGTTCGTATTCGACCGCGACCACCTCGGCACCGTCGGCAGCGCGATAGCGGTCGTCTGCAACCACGGCGGCAACGACATCGCCCACGTGGCGGACCTTGCCGCCGGCGAGCGCGGGCCTCAGCGCCTCGTTCATCGGCCGGCCGTCCGAGAACGGCATGGGATGGACGCACGTCAGCGCCCCCAACCCCGCGGCCTGCCAGTCCGCCGCGGTGAGGACCCTGAGCACGCCCGGAAGCGCCGCCGCCGCCCGCGTGTCGACGTTGCGGATACGGGCATGGGCGTGGGGCGAGCGGACAAAGGCAACATGAGCCGTGCCGGCGGGCTCTATGTCGTCGACAAACCGCCCGCGCCCCTTGAGGAACTTGTCGTCCTCGCGCCGCCTTAACCGTTGACCGACATACACGCCCCGGCTCCGCTCTCCCAAGGGTCCATAACGAGCGCCCGGGTGCCGGGTGTCAAGCCGCCGGGCGGTTTCCGGACGGTCAGTGCCCGCGTTCGCCGCGCCGCGGAAACAGAGGCAGGATCAACCGCCCGCTCACAACCGGAACGGGGCAGCCGGCGACCGGCGACCGGCTTGGCCGCGGCAACAGCTATGCGCTATCGTGGCGGGAAGCAGGGAGAGGAACCCGGATGGTCGATCTGTTGCTCATTTTCGGCTACATGGTGGCGGGCGGGGTCGTCGCTTTCATCTGCGCCGAGATCGAATGGCGGCTCGCGGGGAAGCCGCGCAGCACCGAACAGACATAGCGTTTTCCGGCTGTTCGGGCGGGCTCGCCGCGACGGACCCGCCCCGTCATCCCAGCCGCGCCGAGCGGTTCTCGTGTCCCGCCCATTTGGGCAGAGAATCGTCGATGTCGAGGACGCGCGCGCCATAGAAGATGTGGCAGCGCGGTCTGAACGCATCCGGGATGCGGGGAGGGTCGCCGAAGTCGAACAGCGGCGGGAAAGCCAGCCACATCCGACGGCCTTCGTCCGCAAGCGGCGTACCGCAGCGCCCGCAATCGATCCTGCAGGGAAGGATTCGCCCGGGTGCGTTGCTGCTGCCGTTGAAGAAGCGGAGCCTGTCCACGCCGGCGGTCACACGCACATCGCGCTTGTGGAAGATGGCTGCCCATTGCATCGGCGCGCCGTGGCGACGCTGGCATACCGGACAGTGGCAGATCTTGGCGTTTACGGGGTCGGCGCCGACCTCGTAGCGCACCGCGCCGCATTGGCAGCGTGCACGGTATCTCGCCTCGAAACCCGCATCGTCGGAGCGCGCATACAGCCGCACGAAGTCGTTCATGACCGGTCCGAAGAATCGCCGGCTCGAGCCTACCCGGCGACCGGGGCGTCGGAAAGCGATGCCCCGGATACGCGGCCGGATTTCTGGACTCGCGCCGCATTGCCGCGATATTACGCACGCCATGAGCGGAACCCAGTTCATCAAGATGCACGGGCTCGGCAACGACTTCGTGATCGTCGATGCCCGGCTCGGCGGGATCGCCCTCGACGCCGATCGGGCGCGCGCAATCGCGGACCGGCGCACCGGCGTCGGCTGCGACCAGCTGATCGTACTCCATGCACCGGAAAACGGTGAAACGGATGCGGCGTTCGCCATCCGCAACGCGGACGGCAGCGAGGCGGAGGCGTGCGGCAACGCGGCCCGCTGCGTCGCCTGGATGGCGATGGAGAAATCCGGGCGCGACACCGCCCGGCTGGAAACCCCGGCGGGAATGCTCGCCGCGCGCCGCGCGGGGCCGCTCTCGGTGACGGTCGACATGGGCGAGCCGGGTACCGGCTGGCGGGACATCCCGCTGGCGGCGGCGCACGATACCCTGCACCTGCCGCTCTCGCGGGGGGTGCTCGCCGATCCCGTCGCTGTCAGCATGGGAAACCCTCACGCTGTGTTCTTCGTGGACGATGCAGACGCGGTCGATCTCGCGGCGCTCGGCCCGATACTGGAATGCGACCCCATTTTCCCGGAACGCGCGAATATCGGCGTGGCCGAGGTCAGGGGAGAAGATCGGATGCGCCTCCGGGTTTGGGAGCGCGGGGCCGGGCTGACCATGGCCTGCGGCACCGGCGCCTGCGCGGCGCTGGTCGCGGGACATCGGCGCGGGCTGGTCGGGCGACGCGCGACCATGATGCTGGACGGCGGAGCGCTCGAGATCGTCTGGGGCGGTGACAACCGCGTGACCATGACCGGGCCGGTCGCGGTCAGCTTCCGCGGCGTATTCGACGAGGCGCTGACGGGATGAGCGGACCGGAGATCGTCACCTTCGGCTGCCGGCTCAACACCCTGGAATCGGAGATCATCCGCCGCCGGGCCGCCGAAGCCGGCGCCGCGGACGCGGTGATCGTCAACACCTGCGCAGTGACCGCAGAGGCCGAACGCCAGGCCCGTCAGGCGATTCGCCGGGCGCGGCGGCAAACACCGGACAGACGCATCGTGGTCACCGGCTGCGGCGCCCAGATCGATCCCGGCCGATACGCCGCCATGCCGGAGGTCGACCGGGTGATCGGCAACCGGGAGAAACTGCAGGCGCAAAGCTACCGTGACCGCAGCGGGGTGCAGGTCGGCGATATCATGGATGCGGCGGCCGCGCGCGAAGGCGCATCCCATCTGATCGAGGGTATCGAGGGCCGCGCCCGGGCGTTCGTCCAGATCCAGCAGGGCTGCGACCACCGCTGCACGTTCTGCATCATCCCCTTCGCGAGGGGCCCCAACCGCCCGCTGCCGGCGGCGGTTGTAATCGCACAGATCCGCCGCCTGGCGGCGAACGGATACCGCGAAGTCGTTCTGACCGGAGTAGACATAACCGATTACCGCGACGGCGGCCCGGCCGGCGAGGACGGGCTGGGCGCCCTGGTGAGGCGCATTCTCGCCGAGGTTCCGGAGCTGCCGCGGTTGCGGCTGTCCTCGCTCGACCCGTCCGAGATCGACGCCGCGCTCCTGCATGCCATCGCGGCCGAAGACCGGCTGATGCCTCATTTCCACCTGAGCGTTCAGTCCGGTTCCGACCTGATCCTCAAGCGCATGGGCCGGCGCCATTGCCGCGCGGATGTCATACGGTTCTGCGACAGGGTGCGCGGCCTGCGGCCGGACGCCGTCTTCGGTGCGGACCTGATCGCCGGTTTCCCGACCGAGACCGACGCGATGTTCGATGACACCGCAGCGCTGGTCGACGATGCAGGCCTCGCCTACCTCCATGTGTTCCCCTATTCCGAGCGGCCGGGGACGCCGGCCGCCCGCATGCCGCAGGTCCCCCGCGCGGTGCGCAAGGCGCGGGCGGCGAGGCTGCGCGGGCTTGCCCGCGATCGGCTCGCCCGCCATCTCGAGACGCGGCTGGGTCGCCGGGAACGGGTGCTGGTCGAAACCCCGGCGGCGGGCCGCACGGAGCAGTTCGCCCGCCTCGCACTCGACCGGGACGCAGCGCCGGGGGTCATCGTGTCGGCTCGCGTGACGGGGCATGCGGGCGGGGTGCTGCAGGGCGTCTTGGAAGAATGAGCGGACGGCGGGAAAGCTGGCTCGGACGGCTGGGTGCCGGTCTCGCGCGCAGTTCCGCGCAACTGGCCGGCGGCATCGGCGGCATCTTCTCCGGCCGCCGGCTGGACGAGGCGACGCTCGGAGAACTCGAGGATCTGCTGATCGGGGCGGACCTCGGGGTGGGCACCGCCGCGCGGCTGACCGAATCGCTGTCGCGCCAGCATGTTGGCAAGAATCTGGGCGGCGATGAGGTGCGCACCATCCTTGCGGCCGATATCGCCCGCATCCTGGACCCCGTCGCGATACCGCTGGCGGTGAACCCCGGCCGCCGGCCCTATGTGGTTCTCGTGGTCGGGGTCAACGGCACCGGCAAGACGACGACCGTCGGCAAGCTCGCGAAACAGCTTCAGGACGAAGGCCGCCGGGTGATGATGGCGGCGGGCGACACGTTTCGGGCGGCGGGGGTGAGCCAGCTCGAACTCTGGAGCACGAAGGTGGGCTGTCCGGTGGTCTCGCGTCCGACGGGTGCGGACCCGGCCGGGCTGGTATTCGACGCACTGGAGCGGGCGCGGACGGAGCAGGTCGATGTGCTTCTCGTCGATACCGCCGGCCGTCTCCAGAACCGCGACGACCTGATGGCGGAGTTGCAGAAGATCATCCGCGTGATGCGGAAGATCGACCCGTCCGCGCCGCATAGCTGCCTTCTGGTCCTCGACGCGACGACCGGGCAGAACACCCACGCCCAGGTCGGGGTCTTCCGGGAAATGACCGACGTGACCGGCCTGATCCTTACCAAGCTCGACGGGACGGCGAAGGGCGGCGTTCTGGTCGCCCTGGCGGAGCGCTTTGGCTTGCCCGTACACGCCATCGGCGTCGGCGAGGGCGAAGACGACCTGCAGCCGTTCGATGCGGACGCCTTCGCCCGGCGCCTGATGGGCCTCGCCGAATAGCTGCCCCCTGCCCGCCGTCGCCCCGCGGGGCGCTATTCACCACCCCGCGCGGTCTATGACCTGCTGCGCCCGCGGCGCCAGTTCGGCGATGCGGGCGATTGGCACGCGGTCTTCCCGGAAGGTTCCCCACGACGTCAACTCGGCCGAAGGCTCGACCGAAGGGTTCACCGGATACTCGTAGTTGACCGAGCCGTATAGCTCCTGGGCGGCCTTCGATGTGAGGAACTCGAGGAAGCGGACCGCGTCGTCCCGGTTCCTGGAATGTTTCGCCATCCCGCCGCCGGAGACATTGATGTGCGTTCCGCGTCCTTCCTGATTGGGAAAGATGAGGCGGATGGCGCCGGCCCATTGTTTGTGCTCCGGAACCCGGGAGCTTTTCAGTTTTCCGAAGTAATAGTTGTTGATGATCGTGACATCGCAAACGCCCTCGAAGATCGCCTTCACCTGCGCGCGGTCGTTGCCCTGCGGCCGCCGCGCCAGGTTGGCCACCACGCCCCGCGCCCACGCCTCCGCACCGTCCTCGCCGCTTGCCGCGATGATGGATGCGATCAGGGCCCGATTGTAGACGTGGCTGCCGGGCCTGGAGCAGATGCGGCCCTTCCATTGGGCGTCGACCAGGTTTTCGTACCGCCGGATCGAGGAAGCGTCCTTCGCCTTCTTCGACACCGCGATGACGCGCGCCCGTTTGGAGAACGCGAACCATCGGTTTCGGGGATCGCGCAGATGGGGCGGAACGTTCTTGGTCAGAACCGGGGAGTCGACGGGCGCCAGAAGGTCTTTTTCCGCATAGACCTGGAGACGCGCGATATCGACGGTCAGAACGACATCGGCCGGACTTCGCGCGCCTTCGGCTTGCAGGCGTTGCGCCAGGCCCTTTTTCGCATGGACGATGTTGATCTTCGTGCCGGTCCGTTTCTCGTACGACGCGATGAAAGGCTCGATCAGAAACGGCTGGCGATGGGAATAGATATTCAGTTCCGCGGCGGCGGCTCCCGCGGCAACCGGCCCGGACACGATCGCCGGCACGGCGGCAAAAACGGCGACGGCCGCCCTGCAACCGGCCTGCACCGGCCCGCATCCGGGCACTCTCGCGCTGCACCGTCGTCCCCGGGAGGCCGGCTTCCGCCCTGCAGGGGCAGCATGCGACATCGTGCGCTTACCTCGCTGGGTTCCCTTTCCTCACCAAATGATACTAATTCGCGTTCTCATTGATGTCAATGCGAATGATTGGCATTTGCATTGACATGCCGCTGCGCCTGAGCGGTTATTCCATGTTGCCGGTTGCCCCCGGCGGATTGGTGCGCGGCGCATCGAGCGGCCGGCCGGCGCTCTGTCGGTAGTGGTGGAGCGCCCAATTAACGGAAGGAAACGCAATTTCCTCCCACGGGATGTCGTCCCAGCCGAACAGGCCCACCTCCGCACTCTCCTCGCCGACTTCGACGTCGGGCGACTGGAGTCGGGCCCGGTAGATCAACTGTACCTGGCCGATGCGCGGGATGTTGTAGACCGCGAGCAGCCCGTCGATGGCAATGCGCGCCCGCGCCTCCTCCCAGGCTTCCCGGAGCGCCCCGTTCTCGGTGGTCTCCTCGAGTTCGAGATAACCTGCCGGGAGAGTCCACAGGCCGACCCGGGGCTCGATCGCCCGCCGGCAGAGGAGAATTTTCCCGCCCCAGGTCGCCACCGATCCGACGACGATCTTGGGGTTGTCGTAGGAGATGAAGCCGCAATCGGGGCAGACCAGCCGCTCCCGGTTGTCGCCGTCGGGAATCGACCGCACCGAGGGGCCGGGGCGCGTGCTTGCCATTGCCCGAGTCTGGCTCGCGGCGGCATCGCGTGCAAGCCGCCCGCCGTCCGTTCGCCTCCCGCGCGTCAGGATGCGAGCAGCGACCGAAGCCGTTCGGCGGGCAGGTCGGCGGCCCAGCGGGACCGCATCCGCCGGTCGAGATGCCTGGCGATCCAGGCGTTCCGCCATTCGTCGGCAGGGGCAACGACATCGATGCTGGCGAGGTGATCGTAGCGGTTCGGCGCCGCGCAGACCGGCGGCGGGATCGCGCCGTCGAGCGCCTCGGTCAGCATCTTGCGGGCGGCGATGATGGCCATGTCGGTATAGGCCAGGTTCTCCCTGCTGCGGTCCTGGATCGCGCCCTGGCCTTCGAGGATCATCGTGTCGTGGACGTTGAAATCGTAGCCGACACCGGCATAGGTGCCGGTCTTCTGTTCGGCGGCGGAGAAACCGTAGCGGTTCTCGAGATTGCGTTTCGGCGTGTAGCCGGGGACCTCGTAGGTCCTGAGCTTCTCCGCCCGCAGCGCTTCCCGGTCGATGGGCTGGCGGAAATCGTAGAACACGTCGTAACGCCAGTTGCTGGCATCGTCGATCGGCACGTGAATCTGGACCAGCGTCCAGTCGCCGATTGCCACCACGGCGGTATGCGGGAAGAGGTAGTTGGTCACCCGCACATAGGTGAGGTCGCGGGTGCCGTCGCGCCAGTCGCGCAGCGCGAAGATCCTGACTCCGAAGTCGGTGCGAGCGACTTCGAGACGCGGGTTCGGCATCCCGCGCAGGATCGCGGCGACGGAGACGCCGGTATCGTCCGCGGCGGCGAGCAGCTCCCGGAAGCCATAGGAGCCGTCCTCGTCGACGTCGTCAACGAGATAGCGGTGGAGGTAGGAGAGATGCGCGGGGTCGATCTCGCCCTCCACCGCCTGCAACCAGTTTGCCCGCTGCAGCGCCTTGAACGCGAAGCTGTAGCCCGGCGGTGCGTCGTACCAGTCGAAACCGGGCAGCGGCGGCGGTTCTCCCTCGCCCATATAGCCGTAGACGATGCCGTTGCGCTCGACGCACGGGTAGGCCGGTTGGCGCACGCGCCGGTGATAGGTCGAGCCCGGCGGTTCCGCCGGTTGCTCCAGGCAGCGCCCGTCGTGGCCGTAAAGCCAGCCGTGATAGGGGCAGCGCAGCCCGCCGTCCTCGCAGCGCCCGTAGGCCAGATCGCCGGCGCGGTGGGCGCAGCGCCGGGCGAGCGCTCCGAAACATCCCCGGCCGTCGCGGAACACGACCAGATCCTCGCCAAGAACACGGACATCCTTGACCGGGCGGTCGTCGGGCAATTCCTCAACCAGAACCACCGGCTGCCAGTAGCGGCGCATCAGCGCGCCCATCGGCGTGCCCCGGCCGGTGCGCGTCAGGCGTTCGTTCTGTTCCAGACTCAGCATCGCCCGATGCTAACCCCGGCGCATCGGCAGTCAACCGCCGGGGCCGGAACTGCCCTCGCCTTGCAGCCTGTCCAGCACCTTTTCCCGCTCTCGCTCGTCGATGATGCCGAGCAGGACCTTGCGGTAACCCTCCACCGCTTCGGCGCCCGCTTCGCGGTAGGCGCGCGCAATGCGGCCGCGTTGGTTTTCCGACAGCCGGCGTTCGAGCGCCAGGCCCTTCTCCGTGAGTTCCAGCCTCCGTTGCCGCCGGTCGCGGGTTCCGGCCCGCGACGCCACATAGCCTTCGCGCACCAGTTCGCGGAGCACCCGCGACAGGCTCTGCTTGGTGATCTTCAGAATGTCGAGCAGGTGCGAGATCGTGATACCCGGGTTGCGGCCGATGAAATAGATCGTCCTGTGGTGAGCGCGCCCGAAACCGAGTTCGGTCAGAATCGCATCGGGCTTGCCGGTGAAATCGCGATAGGCATAGAACAGCAGTTCGATCCCCTGGCGCAGATCCTCGTCGCGCAGGAACAGGGGGTTGATGCCCGATTTTATGTCAGTCATGTTGACATATATGGCCGCGAATGATACGCGCGGCAAGGAAAACACGCGCGGAATTCGTTTCGGACGGGGCGCTCGGAACGGCCGGCTCGGTCCGGCGCGGAAGCGGTGCAGGAACGGCGAAGATGCTCAATTTTGACGATCGGGACGGTCACATCTGGTTTGACGGCGCGCTCCGGGAATGGCGCGACTGCAAACTTCATGTCCTGAGCCACGGCCTGCACTATGCCAGTTGCGTGTTCGAGGGCGAACGCGTCTACGCCGGATCGGTGTTCAAGCTCCGCGAGCATACCCAGCGCCTGATCGATTCCGCCGCGGCGCTCGGTTACGAACTGCCATACACCCTGGAGCAACTCGAGCGGGCCACCGAAGAAACCGTGGCCGCCCAGGGGTTCGCCGATGCCTATGTCCGTCCTGTCGCTTGGCGCGGCAGCGAAATGATGGGGGTCTCGGCGCAGGCGACAGCGATCCACGTCGCCATCGCCGTGTGGGAATGGCCGTCCTACTTCTCGCCAGAAGCCCGGCTCAAGGGAATCCGCCTCATGCGGTCGTCGTGGCGGCGCCCGGCGCCCGACACCGCACCCGTCCATTCCAAGGCGGCCGGCCTCTACATGATCTGCACCCTGTCGAAGCATAGGGCGGAGGCCGAAGGATTCGACGATGCACTGATGCTGGACTGGCGAGGCCGGGTCGCCGAGACGACCGGCGCCAACATCTTCCTTGTCCACGACGGCCGCCTGCACACGCCGACGCCGGACTGTTTCCTCGACGGCATCACCCGCCGTACCGTCATCGGGCTGGCCGGCGATCGCGGGATCGAAACGGTAGAGCGCACGATCATGCCCGACGAGATTGCCGACGCGGACGAAATCTTCGTCACCGGCACCGCCGCCGAGGTCACCCCGGTCGGCCAGATCGACGACCATCACCTCCAGGTCGGCCCGGTCACCCGCACGCTGATGGACGCCTACGACGCGGCGGTGGGGAAGAGGTAAGCGGTCGTTCCCGTACTCTCCTAGTCGCGTTCGGCGACGACCAGCATGCCGGTAAGGCGGCCCTCCTCGCCGGATCGGATACTGTTGCGCAGCCGCTCCCTCAGGTCTTCGCCAAGCGCGAGTCCGGCCCCGAGGCCGGAGCGGGGGCGCTGACCGCGCTGGCCGCCGACCGCGCCTTCGCCGCGGTTCTGGACGATCCGGAAGCCGGCCGCCGCAAGCCCGTCGAGAAACGCCTCCGGCGAACCCGGAAAACTGTAGGACGGATCCCTGGCCCACGGCAGCGGATAGTGGGGCTCGCCCGCCGGCCCCCGCGCGGCGTGGCTGAGCGCGTAACGCCCGCCGGGTGCAAGGACGCGCCTCGCTTCGCCGAACATCCGTGCCTTGTCGGCGACATTCATGGAGACGTTCTGGCACCAGACGAGGTCGAAACTGCCGTCGGCGTATGGAAGGTCGGTGACGCTGCCCTGCCGCGTGGCAATGCGTCCGTCGAGGCCGCAGAGCCTGTTCAGCCGCTCCGCCGCCGCGGCATATTCCGGAGTGAGATCGATGGCCGCGATCGTGCAGCCGTAACGATGGGCGAGGTAGCGCGACGACCCGCTGATGCCGCAGCCCGCGTCGAGCACGCGCATTCCCTCCGCCACCCCGGCGAGCGTCGCCAGCACCTCGGTCTGAGCCAGGCCGCCGCCGTGAAGCTGGTCGACAAGCTGGAACATCTCGACCGTCGGTCTCGCGATGTCCTGCCCGTCGGCGGCAAGCGCGGCGAGGATCCGCTCGACCAGCCGGTCGGCGCCGTAGAGCGCTTGGATCGCCGCTACCGGCTCAGCCACGGCCGCGTTCATCGGCAGATGCGGCCCATCTCTCCTCGGCCTCGGTATCGGCGGGATCGGCGTCGACCCAGCGATCCCCCGCCGAGGTGGTCTCGAGTTTCCAGAACGGCGCCTTGGTCTTGAGCCAGTCGATCAGGAAGCTGCACGCGTCGATCGCCGCCCTGCGGTGGGCCGATGCCGTGCCGACGAAAACGATACGCTCGCCGGGCTCCAGCCGGCCGTAGCGGTGGATGACGAGAACCGCCTCGAGCGGCCAGCGCGCGTGCGCCTCCTCCTCGATCTTGGCGAGCTGGCGCTCGGTCATGCCCGGATAGTGTTCGAGCGTCATGGCGCTGACCGATTCGCCGTCCGAGAGGTCGCGCACGAGGCCCACGAAGCAACTCACTGCACCTGACCCGCTCGCCCCGGCGGTCAGGCGCTCGACCTCCGCTCCGACGTCGAAATCCTCCTCCTGGACCCGGATCACCGCTAGCCTCCGGTCATTGGCGGGAACAGCGCCACTTCGTCATCGGCGCCGACGGGGGTATCGCGCTCGCAAAGTTCCTGGTTGACGGCGACACGCAGGGCCTCGCGGTTCCGCAGCGCCTCGGCATAGGCATCGCTCCTGCCGGCTAGCCAGTCGATCAGCCCGTCGACGTCCCGTATCTCGGCCGGCGGAGCGACCGTCTCGGTCGGCACACCGATGCGTTGGCGGACCCACCCGAAATAGAGCATCTGCATCAACTCACCTCGCTGAACGGTAGAAAATCGACCATCGCACCCTGCTCGACCGAGGCGAGTTCCTCGGGCAGTTCGAGCAGCCCGTCGGACCCCACCATCGAGGACAGGATTCCGGCGCCGTCGCGCGGGAACCTGGTGACGTAGGGCATTCCCGCGTCGTCGGTATGAAGGCTCACCCTGAGCCATTCGCGGCGCGAAACCTTCTTGCGGTATGCGAAGCCGGCGCGCACCGGGAACGTCCTGGGCGCCGCATCCGCTTCGACCGCTCCGGCGAGCCGCAGGATCGCGGGCCGGGCGAAGCGCATGAACGTCACCATCACCGCGACTGGATTTCCGGGGAGCCCGATGAACGGCACGCGGCGGACCTGGCCGAGCGCGAGCGGCCGGCCGGGGCGGATCGCAAGCCGCCAGAAATGGATCGCGCCCAGCGCCTCGACCGCGGTGCGCACGTGGTCCTCCTCGCCCGTCGAGACCCCGCCCGAGGTGATGATGAGGTCGTGCCCGCGGGCGGCGTCGGCCAGCCCGGTCCGCACAGCTTCGACGCTGTCCTCGAGGATTCCGAGATCGTCCACAGCGCAGCCGAGACCGTCGAGCAGACTCGCCAGCGCGTAACGGTTGGCGTCGTAGACACAGCCCGGTGGCAGTTTGTCAGCAGGCTCGCGGATCTCGTCGCCGGTCGAGAACAGCGCGACTCGGAGCGGTGCATGAACGTTGAGCGTTGCGCACCCGATCGATGCTGCGAGGCCGATATCCTGGGCGCGCAGGCGGCGGCCCCTGGCAAGCACAACCGAACCCGCCTCGATATCCTCGCCGGCGCTGCGCCGGTTGGCGCCGCGTCCGATCCCGGTCGGGATGACAACGCTGTCGCCGTCCCGGATGCAGTCTTCCTGCATCAGCACGGTGTCGGGGCCGGGAGGCATCGGCGCCCCGGTGAAGATGCGAACCGCCTCGCCGCGCGGCGCGGGGTCGTTCGTGCCGTGCCCGGCGGCAATTCTCCGGCCGACCCGGAGGCGGGTTTCCCGTCCGGGATCGAGATCGTCGAAATGCACCGCATAGCCGTCGACGGCTGCGTTGTCGTGCGGCGGCACCGGGAACGGGGCGACCAGATCGGCGGCAAGGATGCGCCCATGCGCTTTCCTGAGCGGGACGGTCTCGCGTCCGACGACGACATCGAGCCGCTCGGAAAGCAGCGCCAGGGCCTCGCCCGCGGTCATCAGGGCGCCGCCGAAGGCGAAGCAGTCGTCGGAGAGTTGGGCCACGGTCAGGCCGCTCCTCTTGCCGCGGGACGGAGCCCGCAATGGGCAACGATGAAATCGGCGATCGCCGCGGTGTCGTTGAGGTCGAGCACGGGGATGTCCGCCGCGGTGCCGCGCGCATCGGTGGCCAGCGCGATCACGTCGGGGTCGCTGGGATAGAGTGCAGGTTTGCCGACCGCCGGGCGGTGTACCTCGAGCTTGTCGTGCGGCTCGCTCTTGAACCCTTCGATCAGAACCAGATCGACCGGCGCCATGCGCGCCAGCAGACCGTCGATCCGCGGTTCCGGCTGGTCCCGGTTCTCGTGGATCAGGGCAAAACGGTTGACCGAGGAAACCACCACCTCGCGGGCTCCAGCCTCCCGGTGGACATGCGAATCCTTTCCCGGCGTGTCGATGTCGAAGCCGGCATGGGCATGCTTGATCGTCGACACCGAGAGGCCGCGCCCGACCAGCTCGTGCAGCAGATGCCTGACCAGCCGGGTCTTGCCGCTGCCGCTCCAGCCGACGATTCCCAGGACCGCCCCGTGCGTCATGCCCGCCTATTCTCCCGCGGCCTTTGCCATCCGGCCGCCGCCGCTCCGTTCCGCGTCCGTGTCCGCGTCTGCATCGGCGCCCGCGATACGGCGCAGCGTCGAGCGAAGATAGTCGTAGCCGGTGACCGTTGTCAGCACGGCGGCGATCCACAACCCCGCTTCGCCGATCGGTTGCCACGGGACGCCCCACGGCCCTGCTTCTCCGAGCAGCAGGACGGCGATAGCGGCCATCTGGACCGCGGTCTTCCATTTGGCGAGCCGGCTTACCGGTACGGCAACGCCGAGCGCGGCCAGATACTCGCGGAGGCCCGACACCATGATCTCGCGGCACAGGATGACAAGCGCGGGCAGGACCGCGAGCCCGGCGATGCGGTCAAAGCCCACCATCATCAGCAACGCTGCGGCGACCACCAGCTTGTCGGCGATGGGGTCGAGCAAGCGGCCAAGCGCGGACTCCCGGTCGAACCGGCGGGCGGCGTAGCCGTCGAAGAAATCGGTGATAGCAGCCAGGACGAAGACCGCGCAGGCGAGCCAGTGCGCGGTGTCCCCGGCAAGATAAAACGATGCGATCAGGACCGGGATCAGCGCGATCCGAAGCAGCGTCAGCAGGTTCGGGACGTTTGTCATCGGCCGGTCATGCCTCGCCGTGGAAATGGTCGTAAACCCGCCTCGCGACGGTCTTGCTGATCCCTTCCACGGCCTCGAGGTCGGCCAGCCCGGCTCTCGCGACGCTTGCGGCCGAGCCGAAATGGTTCAGCAGGGCGCGCTTGCGCTGGGCGCCGATACCGCCGATCTCATCGAGCGGCGAACGCCTGATCGCCTTCTCCCGCCGTGCGCGGTGCGAACCGATGGCGAAACGGTGCGCCTCGTCACGCAGCCGCTGCATGAAATAGAGCACCGGATCGTCGGGCGGCAGCATAAAGGGCTCGCGCCCTGTCATGTAGAACCGTTCCCGCCCGGCGTTGCGGTCGGGACCCTTGGCGATGCAGATCAGAGGCAGGGTTTCGATGCCGAGGTCGGCAAACACGTCGCGGGCGGCGGAGAGCTGGCCCGGCCCGCCGTCGACGATCACCAAATCGGGCCAGGCGCCGCCTTCGCGGCCCGGATCCTCGCGGATTGCACGGGCATAGCGGCGCCGCAGCACTTCGCGCATCATCGCGTAGTCGTCGCCGGGAGCGGTCCCCTGCGCCTTGATGTTGAACTTTCGATAGGCCCCCTTCTCGAACCCGTCCGGCCCGGCGACGACCATGGCGCCGAGCGCCGCGGTGCCCGAGATGTGGCTGTTGTCGAATGCCTCGATCCGTTGCGGCGGACTGTCGAGGCCGAACAGGTCGACCATCCGGTCGAGCAGGCGGTGCTGCGCCGCGCTCCCGGCGAGCCGCCGCGCCAGTGCATCGCGGGCGTTCCGCACCGCCTGCTCGATCAGCTTGCGGCGTCCGCCGCGCTGCGGCACGGCGATCCGCACCCGGCGCGCTGCGCGAAGCGAGAGCGCCTCGGCCAGCAGGTCCGCGGCCTGCGGGCGGTGGTTCGCGAGGATCAGCGGCGGCGGCGTCTTGTCGGCGTAGAACTGGCCGAGAAAGGCGCCGAGCACGCGGTCCTCGGGCTCTCCCGCGGCCCGGGCGACGAAATAGCTCCGGTTCCCGAAATTCTGCCCGGAGCGGTAGAAGAAAACCTGGATGCAGGTCTGCCCGGCCTCGCGCGCGACGGCGAAGATATCCGCGGTTCCGAGCGAACGGACATTGATGTCCTGGTGCGCCTGGATTTCCGACAGGGCGCGGATGCGGTCGCGGTAGACCGCGGCGGTTTCGAATTCGAGAGCGTCGCTCGCCGCTTCCATGTGCTGCGACAGGCGTTGCTGGAGACCGCTGCTCCGGCCGCTCAGAAAGGCGCGCGCCTGCGTGACGATCTCGTCGTATGCCTCGGGTTCGATACGGCCGACGCAAGGGCCGGCGCAGCGCTTGATCTGGTACTGCAGGCAGGGCCGGGTCCTGGCAGCGAATACCGAATCCGAGCACGAGCGCAGTGGAAATACCTTCTGCAGGGTCAACAGCGTCCGGTTGACGGCGCCGGCCGAGGCGAAGGGGCCGAAATACTCGCCCCTGCGGCGGTGTGCGCCGCGATGCTTGAAGAGCTGCGGCCAATCATGGTCGGCCGTCAGCAGGATGTAGGGGAACGACTTGTCGTCCCGCATCAGGATGTTGTAGCGGGGCTTGTGCTCCTTGATCAGGTTGGCTTCGAGCAGCAGCGCTTCGGCCTCGGTATGGGTGGTGATGACCTCCAGAGACTGGGTCTCGGCGATCATCCGGTGCAGACGGGGCGGCAGGCGGCCGGGCCTCGTATAGGCGCTCACCCGCCGGCGCAGGTTTTTTGCCTTGCCGATGTAGAGCGATTCCCCGGCGGGGCACTGCATCCGGTACACCCCGGGGCGCGGCGGCAAGACCCTAACCTCGGCGGAGATCGCTTCGATCCCGCAGGCGAGCGTTTCGGCCCAGCGGATCTCGACCCGACCGTCAACCGGGGTCGGCGGTGCTGTTCCCGTCTCCGCCACGGCCGGTCCGGCCCTAGCGCCGGGACGCGGCGCCCCGGACGGGGACGGAAGCGTGCGAGAGTGGGCCGAAGCGCTTCCGAGCCTGTGGAAAACCCTGTTGAAAAAAGCCCCGCGCGGCGATTTCGCGAACAAGATCAATGAGCTTCCCCATTTTGCACAAAAAGCGGGCGGATTCGGTAAGTCGTTGATTTAAAACACGAAACAAAAAGTCAAACATCAAGAAAAGACGATATGGAACAAGATCCAGCCAAACCGTAACCGGTTAATGGCGCGATGCAACGGTTGTGAAAAAGTCGTTTTCACCCAAACCCGTCGTGAACTCCTATAGAGGATTGTTATCGCGTACGATTTCGACGCCGACGCTGCCGGTATCGTCGAACACGTCGAGCTTCTCGATCCTGATGACAGCCCGGCGAACACGACGATCCTCGAGGCAGATCGCGGCGACCCGTTCGGCGAACGTCTCGACCAAGTTGACGTGCCCGGCCTCGGCAAGGGCGCGGATCCGCACGACCAGCGTATCGTAGTTGACCACGTCCGAGAGACGGTCGCGGTGGGCGGGGCCGGTATCGAGCACGTCGAGAGTCAGGTTGACCCGCACCCGCTGTCGGCCGTTGCGCTCGTAACGGTGAACCCCGATCAGGCAGTTGAGCATCAGATCGCGGACCAGCAGGCGCCGGCTCGGGACCGGGGCGCCGGCCGGTGATGAACCGGCGAGGGAAGGGGTTGGACGGGTGCTCATTCGAACACCGGCACCGCGCCCTCGCGCGGCTGGGCCCAGCCCAGATGCTGGCCGCCGTCGAGCGCGATCATCTGGCCGGTCATCGCCGGCGCGCCGAGAATGAAGTCGACCGCCTCGGCCACTTCTTCGGGCGCACTGCCGCGGCCGAGCGGCATCATGCCGGCCTGGCGGTCGAACTGTTCCCGGCTCTGCCTCGGGCTCGGCAAGGTCGGTCCGGGGCCGACCCCGTTGACCCTGATGCGGGGAGCGAGCGCAAGCGCCATGGTCCGGGTCAGCGTCCACAGCCCGGCCTTGGACAGGGTGTAGGAAACGAAATGCGGGGTCAGGTTCCACACCCGCTCGTCGAGGATGTTGACGATGTTGCCGGTCCGGTCGGCCGGCAGTGCCGCGGCCATCGCCTGCATCAGAACGAAGGGAGCGCGCAGGTTGGTCTCGACATGGCGGTCCCAGCTTTCCCTGCTCGCCGTTGCGACGCTGTCATGCTCGAATACCGAGGCGTTGTTGACCAGAACCGACACCGGTCCCAGCGCGGCTTGCGCGCGGGCGACGAGAACCGCGGTTTCCGACTCGTTCGACAGGTCGGCGGCGAGCGCCACCGCCCGCCCGCCGGCCCCCTCGATCGCCGCCGCGGTGCGGGCCGCGTCCTCGGCCGAGACGCGGTAGTGGATCGCTACCGGATGCCCGCGCCGCGCCAGCGCCTCCGCGACCGCCCGGCCGATCCGCCGCGCCGCTCCGGTGACCAGCGCGGTCCCCGATCCGCTCTTCGATTTCGACTGGTTCTCCGACACCGGCGCAAGATCGCCCGTCAGCGGTCGTCGATCAAGCGAACGCCCGCCGCGAGATCGGTCGAATCGCGATTTCTGCGCTGCAGGCGACGGGTTCGATTGTGGTGTAGTCTGGCACCGATGCCCGACGGGGAATGAGGCAATGGCGATAATCACACCCGCGACACCGACCGAGGAACGCTGCGTCACCTCCTACCCGGCCCGGCGGGGTTATGCGCCCGGCGTGTTCTATCCGCCCGAGGCGCCGGGGGTGGAGGACGCGATCGATATCCACTGCCACGCGCACGGAGGGCAGCAGGACGCGCTCTCCCTCGCCAAGTTCGCCTCGCACTCCGGGATGCGCGGGATCCTGTTCAAGACGATCACCGACTGGGAACGCCCGGCGGACGCCGTCGCGGGGATCCGGGAGGCGCTCGCCGACTGGGCGGCGTCGGAAGGCGTGCGGCCGGTCGAATGCTGGGCCGGGGCGCTGATGGGCTTCGACGGAACACCGCCGTCGCGGCGCTGGTGCGAGGAACAGATCGATTCGGGCGTCGCCGCACTCTGGTTCCCCGTGTTCAACCACGCCAACACCTACGCCAAGGTGGGCGGGCGCGAGATCTGGTGGAACCCGGACGCCGACCCCAAGGCGCATTCCTCACCGCTCCCGTGGGAGGAGGCGCTCGAGCGCGGACACTATCTGCTGGACGATGCGGGCCGACTGACGGGCGAGGCCGCGGATATCGTCAGGCTCTGCGCCGATCGGGGCACGGCCCTGTTCTTCGGCCACGCCACCCATGCCGAGATCGACCGCCTCGCCGAACTGGTCGCATCTCTCGGCTTCGCGCAGGCAGTGATCGACCATCCGTTCAGCCCGTTCGTCGATCTCGAGATAGACCACATGAAACGGCTCGCCGCCGCAGGAATCACCCTGAACTTCACCTACGACGAATTGTCGCCGCTGCTCGGCGTCGATCCGGCGCGGATGTACGAGGCGATCCGGGCGGTCGGACCCGCCCATTGCACCCTGTCGTCGGATGCGGGCGAGCCGCTGTTCCCCAACTCGGTCGAATGCATCAGGCTGATCCGCGGCTACATGGAAGCCTTCGGTCTGGATGCCGGGGAGATACGCCAGGTCTCCACCGTCAACCCGGCCCGAGTCCTCGGAATCGAGGCCGGCGAGGCCCCGCAATGATCGTCGATTTCCAGCACCACTTTTTGCCCCGCGCCCTGTTGCCGGCGGGCGCCGGAGACAAGCCGTTCACGCGCTACGACGAGCACGGCGTGCCGTCCTACAGCTTCCACAACCTGCTGGTCGATCTCGACGCCCACATCGAGATGATGGATGCGGCGGGGATCGACGCGGCGGTGCTCTCCTGCGCCGAGGGCATGTGCGCAGGCATGGAGAAGTCGGTTCTGTGCAACGACGCGGCGGCGGCGGCCGCGGCAGCCTGGCCCGGCCGCTTCATCGGCACCGCGCACGCCCATCCGCTGGGCGGACGGGAGGCGATGCGCGAGCTCGCCCGCTGTGCGGGGGACCTCGGTTTTCCGGGAGTCGTGATCACCTCTGAATTCGACGGCGTAACGCTCGATGCGCCGGAGCTCGACCCGTTCTGGGCCGAGGCGGCGAGGCTCGGGCTCTATGTCTTCGTCCACCCGGCGCTCAAGCTCGCGCACGCGCAGCAGTTCGACGCCTACGATCTCGCCCGTGCGGTGGGGCGCGAATTTTCGCTGGTCCAGGCGACGGTGCGCCTGATCAACGGCGGGGTGTTCGACCGGCACCCCGGCCTCACCGTCCAGATGGCGCATCTCGGCGGAGGGATCGCGTCGGTTCTCGGGCGTATCCGCAGCTATCAGGACCGCGATTTCTGGGGCACCGCGGGCAACGACCGGCACGGACGCAACCCAGAAGAGGCGTTCGACGTCTATCTCGCCGAGCGCATGATCTTCGACACCGCGGGGTTCTGCGGCGACGTCCGTTCGGTCGCGGCCTCGCTGGTCGAGCTCCCGGCGGACCGCATCGTGTTCGCGAGCGACTATCCGCAGGAGATTCGCGCACCGGAGGCCGTCAAGGCGTTCGTCGACGCCATCCGCGGCCTCGGCGCCGCCGGCGCCGGCATTCTCGGCGGCAACAACGGGCTGCTGCTGGAGAGTGCTGCGGCATGAACCGGTTTGCCGGCCGCAGCAGGTGCGCGCGTCGATACCCGTCCGGCGTCGATATCGACGGGGATGCGCGCACCCGCCCCGGTGTGCGATAGTGAGGAGTCGGGAAGAAACGAGGCACCCATGACTTCGAGGTATCGGCCGGGGCGGTTTCCGCGCCGCCCGCCGCATCGGGCGGCGGCGTCATGAACTTGGTCCTGTTCAGGCCGGGCTTCTTGCCCGGGTTGTTGACCGTGATTGCCGCGATCGTCCTGTGGCAACTGATCTCGCTCCTGTTTCTTCCGGTCTTCCTGCCCGGCCCGCTGATCCTGCTCGAGCGTGTGGTGGAGGTGTACGGCCAGGCTGAAACCTATCTGGTGGTCTGGCAGACGGTTCTCAGGATTTTCGAGGGGCTGATCCTGTCGATGCTGATCGGAACCGCGATTGGCCTGGTGATGGGCATGCGGCGGGACCTCGAGGCCTTTCTCGACAGTTGGATCATGGTGCTGCTGACCTTTCCCGCGATCTGCTGGGCGTTCCTCGCGGTGCTCTGGTTCGGCCTGTCGGAGGTGGCGCCGCTGCTCACGGTGCTGCTGATCGTCTTTCCGTTCGTGTCGATGAACGTCTGGGAAGGCACCAAGGCGGTCGAGAAGAACCTGATCGACATGGCCCGAGTCTACCGGGCGAAGCGCTGGCTGGTGATCCGCAAGGTGATCATCCCCCAGCTGATGCCCTACCTCTTCTCGGCGATGAAGATCGCGCTCTCGCTGTCGTGGAAGATCGTTCTCGTCGGCGAGGCGTTCGGCGTCGCCAGCGGGGTGGGCCAGCGGCTCGTTTTCTGGTTCGAGGACACCCGCGTCGACATGATGCTCGCCTGGGGCATCAGCTTCATGATCATCATGGTCGTCATCGACCTGGCGATTTTCCGGCTGTGGGAAAAGCGCACTTTCGTCTGGAGGCACAAATTTGCAACCTGACCGAGCCTCTGCGGCCGGGGAGGCCGCCGCACCTGCCGATGCCACGGTCGTCGCCGTCGACAAGCTGACCAAGCGCTTCAACGTTCCCGGCGGGGAGGAAAAGTTTGTTGTCCTCGACGCGATCAGCCTCAGCGTCGAGGAGGGCAGCTTTGCCAGCATCGTCGGCCCGTCGGGCTGCGGCAAGTCGACCCTGCTCAACATCATCGCCGGAATCGAGACCCACGAGCCGAGCGACGGCGGATCGGTCAGGGTGTACCCGAAGGCCGGCACCGGCACCGAGCCCCGCATCGGCTACGTCTTCCAGAGCGCCCGCCTGCTCAACTGGCTGACCGTCCAGGGAAACATCGATTTCGCGCTCGAAGCGCAGGGGATCCCGCGCAGCGTCTGGCAGGACCGGGTTTCCAACTATCTCGAGATGGTGGGTCTCGCCGGGCAGGAGAAGAACTACCCCCTCAACCTCTCCGGCGGGATGCAGCAGCGCGTCGCCATCGCCAGGGCGCTCGCCATCGAGCCGGACATCCTGCTGATGGACGAGCCGTTCAGCCATCTGGACGAGATCACCGCGCGCAAGATGCGCTTCGACCTGATGGAGATTCTCGAACGCGCCAAGACGACGATCCTGTTCGTCACCCACGATCTCGGCGAGGCCGTTTTCCTGTCCGACAACATCTACATGATGAGCACCAAGCCGGCGCGGATCTTCAAGCGCGTGGCGGTGGACATCCCGCGCCCCCGGAAACCCGAGGACCCGCTGATCTTCGACATGGAGAAGGACCTGGTGCGCGAGTTCTTCAGCGTCCTGGACGCGGAGGCCTGACATGAGTTCGCGGTGGAAGGCGGTCGGGCTGCGGGCGGGTTCCGTCGTCGTCCTGGTGGTTATCTGGTGGCTCTTCGCCCTCGTCATGAGCGATGAGGAAGTGCTGCCGGGGCCGTTGCTGATCGGCACCACCATCCTGACCAATCTGGTAACGCTCGGCCCGGAGGGGAAAACCGCCTATTTCCACATCGGCATCTCGCTTGCGCGCATCTTCGTGACCTTCGCCGCCGCGATGCTCCTCGGCATCGCCATCGGTCTCGCCATGGGGCTGCGCAAGATCATCGAGCATTCTCTGCTCGCGCTGATCCCGCTCGCCCTCACCATGCCGACCATCCTGATGGTCTTCCTCGCCGTGCTGTGGTTCGGCTTCAACGAGGCCGGCAGTCTGGTCGCGGTCATCGGGGTGGTGACGCCGTTCGTCGCGGTCAACATCTTCGAGGGCGCGAAGGCGATGGACAAGTCGCTGATCGACATGGCGAAGTCGTTCAAGGCCGACCGGCGGGCGCTGATCCGCAGGGTCTACCTGCCGCAGCTCATGCCCTACATCTTCTCCGCCTTCCGCTTCTCCTTCGGGATGACGTGGAAGATCGTGGCCCTTGCCGAGACCTTCGGCATCAAGTTCGGCATCGGCTACATGTTCTTCTTCTGGTTCGAGCAGTTCAGCATGGAGCAGGTGCTGGCCTGGGTGATCCTGTTCGTGATCCTGATGCTGGTTCTCGAACACGGCGTGTTTGCCCGGCTGGAGAGCCGCGCCTTCCGCTGGCGGCCGTCGCACGCGCATTAGGGTCCGCCCGCCGCAGCGGCACGGCGGGCGGTTCTGCGGCAGCGGGGGACGTCAGGTCCGGGCGAGGAAGGATGCGATCGCGCCCGCCACCGCGTCGGGCCGGTCGAACTCCGCCATGTGGCCCGCGCCCGGTATCGCCTCCACCGTCACCGGACCCGCAATCGTCTCCGCCATACGGTCGGCATAGGATTTCGGTATCACCCGGTCGTCCTCGCCCCTGAGCAACAGGGTCGGGCAGACGATGCGGCCCAGTCTCGTCGCGAGGCGCGTGTCGCCGAGCGGCCAGAGAAGACGCGCCGCCGCGTTCACGGCGCGCTGCATGGCGATGTCCCATTCGAGCGTCTCGCCCCCGTCGGCGGCGGCGGTGTAGGCGTCGAGATCTTCCGGCCGGTTCGACAGGAGAGGCGAGCGCGCATCGGGCCGTTGCGCGAACAGGTCGGCGGCGGGCTCGGCTTCATCGAACAGGCCGAACGGCGAAATCAGCACCAGCCGGCCGACCGATTCCGGCCAGACCGCCGCGATGTCGGCGGCGAGCGCGCCGCCGGTCGATGCGCCGACCAGCACGCCGCCCCCGGCATCGGCCGCCCGGTGTGCATCGCGCGCCGCCAACAGCCAGTCGACATGCTCGTCGAGCCGGTCGGTCGACTGCCCGCCCGACGTGCCGGGCAACGCCGGAACGGCAACGCGGTGCGTCTCCGCCAGACGGTCCAGTACCGGCAGCCAGCGGGGCAGCCCGAAGAGCCCGGCGAAGAAGCAGATCGCCGGACCCGTTCCCTTCTCCCGCACGCGCAGCTCCCCGCCGGGCGCCGCAGCCGTCCGTTCGGAGAAACCAGTCATACGGCAACCGGCTCCGGCACCGCGCGACTCTGGCTCGGCATCGGATTGGGCCACCACAGGTCTTCCCATTCGTCGTCGAACAGGTCGCGGATCTGGGGCAACACCCGTTCGGCGAACAGACGGGTGTTATGCCGCGTGAGATCCTTCGACATGTTGCCGAAATGCAGCAACAGCATCAGATGACCGACATTGAGGGCCGTCGCCACTTCGCGGAGTTGGTCGGCGACCTCGTCCGGGCTGCCGACGATCACATGGCCCTGCTCGAGAATATTGTCCATCTCCGCGTTGACCGGCCGCGCGGCGATCGCCTGGTCTGCCGCCTTGGCGACCTGCGAAGTGATGCGGGACCGGATCGTTGCCTCCGACACATAGCCCGGCGGCCGCGCGAACTTGGGATCGAGATGGAGGCAGCGGTCGTAGAAGTAGCTTGCCGGCTCGGCATACAGGTCGATGGCCTCCGCGCGCGTCTCGGCGACGCCGACCGCCTGTAGGAATCCCGCCTGATAGGGGTTTGGCTCCGCCCCCATCGCCTTCATCTCCTCCCAGAACCCCTTCATGACGCCGAGCCCGGCCTTGTATCCCCAGTACGACAGATAGGCGTAGACGAAGTCGTTCTCGCGGCACATGCGCCAGGTCTCGACCGAACCCGAGCCCGGCACCCACACCGGCGGCCGCGGTTTCTGGATCGGCCGCGGCCACGGGTTGACGTAACGGAACTGGTTGAAGCGTCCGTTGTAGGCGAAGGGCTTCTCCTCGCGCCAGGCGCGGGTGATCAGGTCGATCGCCTCGTAATAGCGCGGCCGGAGGAGCCCCGGATTCTGGCTGTAGGCGTAGCAGGTGTCCATCGGCGTCCCGACCGGGAATCCGGCGATCAGCCGCCCGCCCGAAATGCAGTCGACCATCGCGAATTCCTCGGCGACCCGGATCGGCGGGTCGTAGAGTGCGACGGAACTCCCCATCACGCAGATCGCCGCCTCGCGCGTACGTCGCGCCAGGCTGGACGCGATGAGGTTGGGCGAGGGCATCAGGCCGTAGCCGTTGGAGTGATGTTCGTTGACGCAGATCCCGTCGAACCCCTGATCGGCGGCGAACTCCAACTCATCCATGAAGTCGTTGTACATGACGTGGGCGCGCTCGGGATCGAACAGTGTGGGGTCGATCTCGACCCACACGCCAGGGTGCTGTTCCTTGAAATCCTCCGGCAGCTCCGTATAGGGCATGAGATGGAACCACAGCACCTTCATCGGTCAGCCTTTCACGAGGGTGTAGATCTGGCGTTCGGTCGGCCGGTCGGCCAGCGCCGCAGCGAGATCGACCGGCGCCTCGCCGCTGCGATAGGGGAAAAGGTACCGCCCGCTGCAC
Source organism: Alphaproteobacteria bacterium (assembly GCA_965200535.1). GTDB lineage: Bacteria > Pseudomonadota > Alphaproteobacteria > MPNO01 > MPNO01 > MPNO01. The sequence goes on from CBDAUF010000001.1 coordinate 948,143, forward strand.
ACGGCTTCCACCCGGTCTCCGGCGAAGGGAAACGGATCCAGCGCGTAGACCCCGCCGCCGACGGGGGTCAGCGTTACCGACGCATCGGTCTCCGCATCGCGCGGCACATGGACATAGGTTTCGATCCCGCGGTCGGACTCGTGGCGCAGATTGAAATAGAGCGCCAGGGTATCGAAGAACTGAAGCAGCTTGTAATTCTGCACGAGTCGGGTTTCCTCGACCCACGGTGCGGTCACCGGATCCGCCGCCAGCGCCGCCCTGATCTGCTGCTGGCGCGCGATTTCCCCGGCGAGCATTTCGTCGACCTCCGCGCGGTCGTCGTCAGCGACCGGGATCGAGGTCGATCCGCCGGGGCGGACGCGGAATTCGGAAAACCCGTAGCGTCCGTGATACAGCCCCCAGGAATGCATCGAGGCCAACAGGCCGCAATAGGGGTGGTGGGCCTCGTTGACATCGGCCGACCGGCGGCCCGTATCGGTGCCGCCCGGCACCGGCGCTGTCCCGATCCCGCAGGGCAGCCCGGTTCTCTCGTCGAGTACCGGGTTGCGGTCGAACGCGTCCCAGCCGTAGTCGTGGTGGCTGACCGCGTGGACCATCTCTTCGTAGGGTTCGCAGCGTTCGAACCCGCCATTGCCGAAGGCGCGCACAAACTGGCCGCAGAGAGCGTTGTGCTCCCGCATCGAGCAGAGGAAGTGCGGTTCGCCCGGCGGTGCGGTCTGGATCATCATCGCTTCGTCTCCCCGGATTGCGATGGCAACCGGCCGATTTAACCGGAAAAGGCACCCTGCGGCATCCCGTGACGGACCGCGGGAGATTTGCCTCTTGCGCCGCCGCTCAGAGCGTCGCCTCGGCGTAACGCCCGCGCTGGGCGCTGGCGTTGCCGAGCCAGGCCGAGAGGGTCATCGCACGCTTGAGGTAGAGACCCGCATCGTGTTCGTCAGTGAAACCGATCGCCCCGTGCATCTGGATCGCCGACTTGGCGACCCACAGGGCCGAGGCCGAGGCATGGGCTTTCAGGGCGGCCGCCATCGCCGGTCTGATATCGCCGTCTCCTTTCGCGACCTGAAACAGGAGCGACCGGGTGCCGACGATCCGTGTGAAGTCGTCCACCGCACGGTGCTGCAAGGCCTGGAAGGCGCCGAGCGGACGGCCGAACTGCTCCCGCGTCTTCAGATAGTCGAGCGTCGTCTCGAGCGCTGTGTCCATCACCCCGAGAAGTTCGGCCGAGGCAAGAACCAGCAAGCCGTCGCGAAGCGCCTCGGGGCGGGCGAAACCGCCGTTCTCGGACGCGGCCACCGCGCGGGCGGCGACGCGGTCGAAAGAGGCATCGGCGAATGACGTTCCATCCACCGCGCGCCGCGGCGCGATGCGGAGACCCGGCGCGGCTCTGTCGACGAAGGCAAGGATCGGTCCTGCGGCGCCCGAAGCGGCGACCAGAAACCCGTCCGCCGCGGCCCCGCCGGCAATGCCGGGACAGGCGCCTTGCAGGACGATCGCGCCGTTCCCGTCGGGTACGGCGCGGACGCCGCCGCCCGTCCCGCTGCCATCGACCGCGGGCGCAACGAGAACATCGCCCGCGAGAACCCCGGGGAAGAGCGCCTCGACCCCGTCGCACCCGGCGAGGGCGGCAGCAGCCATGATCGATGCGCCGAGGGGTTCGGGGGCAAGCGTCCGGCCGGCCTGCTCGACCAGCAATGCGGCCTCGGTCATGCCGAGACCGAGGCCGCCGCGGCTCTCCGGCACGAGGACGCCGAGCCAGCCTTGCGCGGCCATTGTTCGCAGCACGCCGCGGTCCGGCCCGGTCCCGGTTCCGCGCAGACGCCGCAGGCGGCCCGTCCCTCCCGCATCGGCCAGCAAGCGGCGCGCGCTTTCCTGCAACAGCCGACTCTGTTCGGAAAGAAGAAGGTCCATCTACGCGGGAGGACTGCGGGAATGCATGGTAGCGGAGGCCGGACTCGAACCAGCGACCCACGGATTATGATTCCGCTGCTCTACCAACTGAGCTACTCCGCCACCGGACGGGGAGCCTTTACGACCGCCCCCCGTCGGTGTCAAGGACGATGGGGTTTCGGGACGGTCTTGAGCCGTCCGGGGCGGGGCAGATCCAGCCGCCGCCGAGCACCCGGTCGCCGTCGTATAGAACGCAGGCCTGGCCCGGGGCGACGCCGTATTCGGGCGCATCGAGCACCACCGTCGCGGCCCCGTTGCCGGCGGGATGCAGGACCGCGCCCGCCGGCGGGCGCATCGAGCGGATCTTTGCCTGCACCGGAACCGGACCGGCCGGCGGGCTGGCGCCGGCGAGCCAGTTCAAGCGGTCCAAGGCAATCCCGGTGCGCGCCAGCGCAGCCCGGCGGCCGACGACGACGCGCCGGGTTTCGGGTTCGGTGCGGACCACGTACAACGGTTCCCCGGCGCCGCCGACCGCGAGGCCGCGGCGCTGCCCGACGGTGAAGTTGACGATGCCGTCATGATCGCCCAGCCGTTTTCCGGCGAGATCGACGATTTCGCCCGGTTCGGCCGCGCCCGGGCGGAGACGTTCGACGACGCGGGCATAGCCGCCCTTTCCGGACACGAAACAGATGTCCTGGCTGTCCGGCTTGGCGGCCACCGGCAGGGCGCGCAAGACGGCTTCCCTGCGCACCGCGTCCTTGCTCATCCCGCCGAGCGGAAAGCGCAGGTAACCCAACTGGTCCCGCGTGGTCGCGAAAAGGAAGTAGCTCTGGTCGCGGCCGCGGTCCGCGGCGCGGTGCAGTTCGGGTCCGTCCGGTCCGGCCAGACGGCGCACATAGTGACCGGTCGCAAGCGCATCCGCCCCGAGATCCCGCGCGAAACCCAACAGGTCCCGGAACTTGACGGTCTGGTTGCACGCCACGCAGGGTATCGGTGTCTCGCCCGCGACATAGGAGTCGGCGAACGGCCCGATCACGCCCTCGCGGAACCGGTTCCGGTAATCGAGGACGTAATGCGGTATGCCGATGGCCTCGGCGACGCGGCGGGCGTCGTAGATGTCCTGGCCGGCGCAGCACGCTCCCTTGCGCGCCGTCTCCGTCCCGTCCCCGTAGAGCTGCAGCGTAACCCCGACCGCCCGGTAGCCGGCCTCGGCGACGAGCGCGGCGGCCACCGCGCTGTCGACGCCGCCCGACATGGCGATCACCACGGTGGTTTCGGCGCGCGGCTTGTCGATATCCAGCGAGAGCATGGCGGCGGGTCAGTCGTCCATATGGTTCACGGTCTCGGACGGCAGGACGAATTCGATCCCGTCGAGCGCATCGGTGACGACAATCTGGCAGCCGAGGCGCGAACGCGGTGTCACCCCCCACGCCAGATCGAGCATGTCTTCCTCATCGCCGCTCGACGGCGGGAGCCGGCCATAATCCGCCTCGCTCAGAATCACGTGGCAGGTCGAGCACGCCATGGAGCCTTCGCAGGCTCCTTCGACATCGATCCCGTTGGCCCAGGCGATGTCGAGCACCGACTGGCCGGGCTCGACATCGATCTCGCGCCGGCCTCCGTCGACCGATACGAACGCAACGCGCGGCATCGAGGGTTCGCTACGCCGCGCGCCGGGCGGCGCGGTCGCGGATTCTGCCCCACGCGGCGACAAAACGGTCGATCTCGGCCGCCGTGGTCTGCCACCCGAGGCTGACCCGCAGCGCGCACATCGACACCGTCTCCGGCACGCCCATCGCAGCCAGCACATGGGGTGCCTGGACCCTGCCGGACGAACACGCCGATCCGGCGCTGACGGCAATGCCATCGAGATCCATGGCGATCACCTGGGCCGCACTCTCGCAGCCGGGCATGGCGATCATCGAGGTATTGGGGAGGCGTTCGGCGTCCGCACCGACGATCGTTGCCTCGGGGTCGAGCCCGCGGATCGCTGTCTCCATGCGCTCGCGCAAGCCTGCCAGCGCGGCGAAGCAGTTCATCTTCCCGGCCGCGACCGCGGCGGCGCGGCCGAAACCGGCGATCCCGGCGACGTTCTCGGTGCCGGCGCGGCGCCCCCGTTCCTGACCGCCGCCGCGGATCAGGCGCTCCACCCCGTGCGGGCCGCGCAGAACCAGCGCGCCGACGCCCTGGGGTCCGCCCATCTTGTGCGCGGAGACCGCGTAGCTGTCGGCCCCCAGCACCTCCGCATCGACCGGAATCCGGCCTGCCGCCTGGATGGCGTCGCAATGGACGCGCGCACCGTACCTGCGGGCGATCGAACCGACCTCGGCGACCGGCTGAATGACGCCGGTCTCGTTGTTGGCGAGCATGACCGCCACGAGGGCAGGTCGCGCATCGGCCGCGAGCGCCCGCTCCAGCGCCGCCAGGTCGATGACGCCGGACCGCGAGACCGGCAGGCGCTCGGCCTCCTCTTCGGCGGCGAGGACGGATTCGTGCTCAATCGCGGAGACCAGAACGCGCTTCGCATCGGCGCAGCGGATTGCCTGGTTGTTGGCCTCGGTGCCGCTGCCGGTGAAGACGACGGCGGCGGGGTCGGCGCCGACCAGACGGGCGAGTTCCTCGCGCGCATCCTCGACCCGCGCCCGCGCCGCGCGCCCCGGTGCATGGATCGAAGAGGCGTTGGCGCCCGCCCGCATGGCTTCGGATACGGCGTCCGCTGCCTCCGGCCAGACCGGTGCACTGGCGTTGTAGTCGAGATAGACCCTGGCGTTCATGGCTCGTCCTCCGCACCGGCGCCCGTTCCGTCCCGGCGACGGTCTTGAAGGGCGATCCCACCATTGTGATATAAACGCTGTCGTTCTCTTGCGGACGCCGCAATCGCCGACTGCGCGGCAACCCTAGCCGCGCGCGGCGTCCTGTCAACCATTGGCAAAACCGGTGCCGGCGTGACCGGGCGGTGTCGAGCGGAGAAGGAATTTCCGGCCATGCCCGAAGTCATATTCAACGGCCCCGAAGGACGCCTCGAGGGCCGCTACCATCACAGCAAGACGTCCAACCCGCCGATCGCGATCCTGCTGCATCCGCATCCGCTGCATGGCGGGACGATGAACAACCGGGTGGTGTTCCAGGCGTTCCAGACGTTCACCGCGCGGGGGTTTTCGGCGCTGCGGTTCAACTATCGCGGGGTCGGCCGCTCGCGCGGCGTCTACGACGACGGGGTGGGCGAACTCAGCGACGCGGCGGCGGCTCTCGACTGGCTGCAGTCGGGCAATCCCGATGCGCCGGAGTGCTGGATCTGCGGCTTTTCGTTCGGGGCCTGGATCGGCATGCAGTTGCTGATGCGAAGGCCCGAGATCACCGGCTTCGTCTCCATCGCGCCGCCGGCCAGCATCTACGACTTCACGTTCCTCGCCCCGTGTCCGTGCTCCGGCCTGTTCCTGCACGGAGATTCCGATCAACTGGTCCCGAACGACTCGGTCGCCAAGCTCGCCGAGCACTTATCCAACCAGCGCGGCGTCACCATCGACTATCGGGTCATCAAGGGCGCCGATCACTTCTTCAACGACCATCTCGACGTGCTGGGCGCACATGTCGACGACTATCTCGAAGAAAAACTCGTGCGCTCCGACGGCGACGGCTGACAGGCTGCCGAAGACCCCGCCGGCTGCGATCGGTCTGGCGGGTGCGCGCAGGCGCACTTTCATGCCGTCGGCCAGCGCGGCAGCCCTTTCATCGTACGCCACGTCCGTCTCCCCCTCCGCAGGAATGCCCTGGACGGAAAATTCTGGAGTTGGCCGCCGTAAGCCGGATGGGGGATCGGGGTCTGCCGTTTTGCGGCCGGCACCGTCCGGCCGGTTGCGTGCCCCGGCGGAACCGAAAGCCTGAGAATCATCGATTCCGCGCGTTCGCCGCGGGCCGGCGGACGGCCGCGCCCGTCTTTCAGATGACAGCGTTGGCACGATCTTGCGTTGAACAGCGGTCCCAGCCCGTCCGATGACCGGGTAGAGGCGGGCGCCGATACCCAGACCTTGCGAAAAATGCCGTCGCCGACCCGGAAATCGAGTTGGCGTGCAAAGCCATGTTGGCGGACGGGTGTGAGAACGAATCCCGGCTCACCTCCTCGAACACCGTCGCCGCACCGCCCGGGCGCCGTTCATACCGTTCGGCCTTCGAAAAATCGCTTGCAGGCTCGACAGCGGCGGCGATACGCGCCTGCTCCGAGAGGGGCTCGGCAGCGAGCGAAACCGAGCTCGACAGCGGCACGATCACGGCTCCGACAAGCGCCGACGCCGTCGCCTTTGTCAGCCGACCGGCCAGGACCTGTGTTGTCTGGACAGGCATGCGCTTTGCCTCTCTCCCTTTCTGCCAGCCTAGGTCGGAAGAAATTATTTGACAATGATTATCATTCGCATCGATAATGCGTTTCATTCGCATTTATGGGCGTGCGCGGGCCGCCAAATCGGCCGCGCACGAAGGAGGGGTGCACGGATGGGTCGTACACCCGACGGCAATAGGGGTAAGCGATGAGAACAAGCGTGTTGGCCACGGCATTTTTGCTGGCTTTTGTGTGGCATGGCCCTGCCCTTGCCCAGGCGTCGATCGAGGAACGACTGCAGAAGATGGAACAGCGACTCCGCTATCTGGAAGAGCGGGTTGCGGCGCAGGACAGGACCACCGAGGCAAACCTCGCCGCTGCCCGCGAGGCCTGGACGGCGGCCTGCGTGCCCTACCAGCAGAGCGAGGTCTACCGCTTCGGCAACGCGATCGTCGATGACTGGGAAGGCAGGGTGAACGCCTGGCCGCTCGACGAGGGGCTGATCGACGACGCGGCGTGGAGCTATGGAGCCGAGTCGGAGGAAAACCCCGGTTACCGGGCCAACGTGATCGCCAACCGTTCCTTCTCGTTCTCCGGAAAGACGATCGACGCCGGCAAGATCGACAAGGGCCTGCTCGAATCGCTGCACGAGCTTGGCGGCGTGGAGGCCAACGTGGCCACCGGCTACCACGCCGTCGAATTCCTGCTCTGGGGTCAGGACCTCAACGACACCGGCTCCGGAGCCGGCAACCGGCCGGCAAGCGACTTCGACCCGGCCAACTGCTCGTGGGGCAATTGCGACCGCAGGGCCGCCTATCTCAAGGCGGCGATCGACGCCCTCACCGCGCAGACCCGTTCCGATCGAGCGGGTCGTTGCCTCTCTCGGGCTCGAAAAGATCGCCTTCGAGGGGTCCGACAGCCTCGACGATCCCGAGGCGGTCTTCAAGTAGTCGGAGCTGGACCGGGGAGGTGGGACCAACAGTCGGTGCCACCTCCCTATCGATCCGGGAAGAGGACCGCATGCTGATCCTGCGCAACATCGATCCCCGGCTGCTCGCCGCCTTGCTGGTGGCGGCGGCCAGGGCGCGCAGCAAGACAATGTCGGTCCGGGACGGGCACGCGGCGTTGCGGGAAGCACCGGAGCCGAGACATCGGAGCCGCCATCCCGGCCGGACCGGAACCGCGGAAAGAGCGCGTCATGTGCGAATCGTGCGCTGAGCAAGGCGGTACCCGGCCGGCGGCGCAGAAGCGTCTCCGTCTGTGGGAGGTTCCGGCGAACCTCCATTGCGCCATCCTCGGCACGTGCCTGGGATTCGCCGATCTCGTCAAGACCGGACGAAAGGCCGGCATCGTGCCCCAGTCCGGCGCCACCGATTACGAAGTGCATGCCTGGTTCGTACAGCGGTCCTGCGAGCCGGGCCGCCTCGCGCGGATGCTTCACAAGCGGCTGGACAGAACCTACCGCAGCGCCGTCGAGGCCTGCCGGGCGCTGCGGGACGGGGCGGATCTGGATGCGTTCTGGTCGCGCTCGCTGGCGAACGCGGACATCCCCGGCCCGTTTTGGGCGCTGATGACGCACCCCTCGACAACGGAGGACCTGAGGGCGCGGGCGTACGGCGACGTCCACATGCTCTCCCATTGGATGAGCACCGCGAACCGCGACGCCTCGCAGCGTCTGCGCGCAGCCGAGGCAGAACGCGTCCGGCTGTCGGATCGGCTCGCCGATACCAGGCGGCGTCTGGCCGAACGGGAAGCCGAGTACCGCCGGAATGTCGAGCGGCACGCACGGGAAACCGGCGCGTTGTCGGATCGCCTACGGAAAGCCGAGGCAGGCGCCGAGGCGCTCGCGGCCGCGGAGGACCGGCTGCGCGAATTCGAGCGCGGGGACGTCTTCCGCGCCCTGCGCAGAAACGATGCGGCGCGCGCGGCAGAGGCGAGGGACGCGAGGCGGGCCCGCGATGCCCAGGCGCGAAAATGCGAGGCCCTGGAGCGCGAAATCGCCCGACTGGGCCGCGAAGCGAAGGAAGCGGCGGCCAGGCTGCACGAATCTGAGGCCGAGCGCGCCGCCCTGGAAAACTTGCTGCGGTCCGGCGTGGCCGATGCGGCGGACCGGGCGGAGCCGCGCGCTCCGGCAATCGACCTCTGCGGACGCCGGATCGCCTATATCGGCGGGCGCGACGGGGCCGTTCGCCATTTCCGCGCGCTGGTCGAAAAATCGAACGGGCGGTTCAGCCATCACGACGGCGGTGTCGAGGACAACGCCGTCCAGCTCGACAGGATTCTGGGCCAGGCCGATGCGGTTCTCTGCCCTGTCGATTGCGTCAGCCACAGCGCCTGCCTCAGGGCCAAGAAATTCTGCAAGCGCACCGCCAAGACCTTCGTACCGCTGCGCAACGCGAGCCTGTCGTCGCTGGCCGCCGGGCTTCATCTCGCCGCGGGCGGGCCCGACGGCGCTCCGGATGACCAAGCAGGAGCACAGGGCCGCTGAAATCGGGATCGCGCGGATTATCCGCGGTTTCTGCCAATCCACAAACAGGAGGAACACAGGATGAAAAGAACCGTTGTGGCGGGGGCTGCGGCCGTTGCCCTCCTTTCCGGCGCCGCCTCGGCAGACGATACGGTCTACGCCGGCTTTCCCGTGACCGTCAAAGGATACGCCGGCAAGAAAACCACGTCGGTCTCCTACACCGGACAGATCGCGCGCCACGCACTCCACGATTCCCTGAAAAAGCTCGCCGGTTCGGGGAACGGGAAGGAGAACCCCGCCCTCAAGGCCAAGATGATGTCCTATTTCGCGGGCACGGACGCCGGACGGAAGATTCTCGCACCGACGACCAAGGGAGCGTTCGCAATCTCCCAAGGGGAGGTCGATGCCATCAGCAAGGGCAAGAACCTGTCGGGCAAGACCTACAAGGCGGCCGTGGCGGGGATGCCGAACGGCATGACCGGACCTGAGTTGGTCGCCTTCTGGATCGACAAGGCCTCATCGGCGGACAAGGGGTTCGATGCGGCCAACGGCTACGACTACCCGCAATTGATCTCCAAGTTCATCATGGGGGCCGTGTTCTACAACCAGGCCGTCGACGGCTATCTCGACGAATATCTTGGCCCGGACAAGAAGCCGAACGACAAGCCCTACAAGAAGGGCGCCCCGTATACGGGCAAGGAGCACGCCTGGGACGAAGCCTTCGGTTACTTCGGCGCGCCGGTGCATACCCTGGATCTGACGCCCAATCAGGTCTACGGAATCGCCAAGCGCCGCGCCGAGGCCCTCGCAGCCGCCGACCGCGACAAGGACGGCAAGGTCGACCTCAAGACCGAGATGACCTTCGGTCCGGCCTACTATGCTGCGGGGTTCGACGCTTCGGTCTACGACAAGGGCAACAGGACCTCCTACCTGCACACGATTACGAAGGCGTTCCTCGACGGGCGCAAGCTGCTCGCCGCGGCGAAGGGGGAAAAGCTTACCGACGCCGACCGCGCGAAACTCAAGGACCACGCCGCAACGATCGCCGGCAACTGGGAGAAGGTGCTGGCCGAGGCAACCTTCAAATATGCGGGGTCCGTCTACAAGGACATGACGAAACTCAAGACCATCGTGGACGCCGACGGAAATCCGGCGAAGCAGTACCGCAAATACGTGAAGCACTGGGGCGAACTGAAGGGCTTCTCGCTGGCGCTGCAGTCGGGCAAGAACAACCTCGGCGAAACCGCGACGCGGCTCAACAGGATGATCGGCGCAGGCCCGCTGCTGCTCAACGCAAGCCAGGTCGTCGACATCGACAGGAAGGGTAACTACCTTCGCGATCAGGGTCCTGCCTGGGGCGAGTACATGCTCCACATGGCGAAGGTGCAGAAGCTGCTGATCGAAAAGTTCGGTGTCGCGGCGCGTAACAACGACGTGACCGGGGAGATGAAAGCCCTCTCCGACAGCCTCGGCGACAAGGCGTCGGCCGAAAACGACTGACTCGCGGACGGGACCCGGGCCGGGCGGCCCGGGTCCCTTCGAGACCGCTGTCCAGTGATGGAAACGCTCGCCGTCGATTTCCTCGACCGTCTGGCCGATCCGCTTGTCAATCCGAAGAAGAGGGTGTTCGTCGGCTATCTCGCCAGCGCGCTCGCGATCGCTCTGGGAGTGCAGTTCTTCGCCGCCCGGACCGCGATACGGGAAGCGCTCGGCCGACTGTTCAGCGCACGGATCTGGTGGTCCCGTTCGGCCCGGGCGGACTACCGCATCGCCGTCATCAATCAGGCGGTGATGATGGGCGTGGCGCCCCGGCTGGTCTCCAGGCTGGCCGTGGCGACGTTTCTATTCGAAAGCATGCACGTCTGGTTCGACGGGCGCCCTGTTCTCTGGCCGGAAGCGCCCGGCTGGACGGTTGCGGTGTCGTTCACCCTGGTCCTGTTCCTACTCGACGACGGCACCAGATACCTGCTCCACCGCTGGCTCCATACCTGGCCGGTCCTCTGGTGCTTTCATCGAGTCCACCACGCGGCGGAGACGCTGACACCATTCACGGTCTACCGTACGCACCCCGTGGAGGGCGTGCTCTTCGCGCTCCGGTCGACATTCGTGCAGGCCGCGGTCTTGGCGGCGTTTTTCTTCTTTCTGGGCGAGCGCGTGGAGCTTGTCACCGTCTTCGGCGCGAACGCTGTGCTGTTTGCGTTCAACGCGGCGGGCGCGAATCTGCGGCACTCCCACGTCCGCGTCTCCTATGGCCGGTTCGTCGAGCGTTTCCTGATTTCCCCTGCCCAGCATCAGATCCACCACTCGGCCGATCCCCGACACCATAACCGCAACTTCGGGAGCGTTCTGGCGGTCTGGGACTGGATGGGCGGCAGCCTGTGCATCGCCGAACGCGGACGCCTCCGGTTCGGCATTCCGGGGGGCCGCGCCGCGCACCACGGCCTGCGGGCGGTCTACCTGGAACCCTTGCGAGGCGCCGCCGCGATCCTGTGCAGATCGTTGCCCCGAATTCGGCGCGGGGCGGGCGACGGCGGCGGCGTGGCGCCAACGGGGCTGTTGTCCGGCCGTTACCTTCGCAACGCATGCCGAGCTATAGTCGCGGTCATGCGTCTCGGTTTTTTTATCCAGCCCGTGCATCCGCCGTCCAAGGATTACCGACAGGTCCTGCGGGAAGACCGGGAAGCCGTGCTCCTCGCCGACAGGTTGGAATACGAGGAGGCGTTCATCGGAGAGCATGTGACCGACAGGGCGGAGCCGATCACGTCCTGCCTCATGTTCATCGCCTCCCTCGTCAACGAGGCCCCGCGGATCACCTTCGGCAGCGCCGCGGTTACGCTCCCGTCCTATCATCCCGCGATGGTCGCGGCCCATGTGGCGATGATCGACCACCTGACGGATGGCCGCTTCGTCTTCGGCATCGGTCCCGGAGGCCTCCGGTCCGACGCCGAGGTCTTCGAAAATCTGGACCTCGACCGCAACGGGAAGATGCTCCAGTCGATCGACATGATCCTCGGAATCTGGTCGAGCGCGCCGCCGTACGACTTCGAGAACGACTACTGGAAAACGACGACGGCCCAGACCCTGAATGCGGCAATCGGCCAGGGCATCATCTCGACCCCTCTCCAGACGCCGCATCCGCCGATCGTCGTCACATCCGTCTCGCCGCATTCGAGGGGGCTGACTGCGGCCGCTCGACGGGGCTGGGATCCCATCAGCTCGAACTACGTACAGGCGCATTGCGTTGCGTCCAACCGGCCCTATTACCTGGAGGGGCTCTCGCTCGGCGGCCGGCCGGCGAACGGCGACGGCTGGCGGATCGCGAAGTCCATTTTCGTTGCAGACGACCACAGGAAGGCGCTGGCCTACGCCAAGACGCCGGACGGGCCGCACGGATTTTATTTCCGGAACATCATGACCAAGGTCATCGGAAACGGGCGGCCCGAGGTCTTCCGCGCATGGCCGAACCAGCCCGACGAACAGATCACTCTCGAACAGTCGCTCGACACCCAGGTCATCGCAGGAGACGTCGGTTCGGTGGTCGAGCAGATACTGTCTCTGCGCGAGCAGATCGGCGATTTCGGAACGCTTCTCTATACGGGTCATGACTGGATGGAGCCGGACCTCGATCGGCGCTCCATGGAATTGATGGCGACCGAAGTCATGCCCCGCGTCAATGCCGCTCTGGGAACGGAGAGCGGGATGGGAACAACGCCCGTCGTACCATCCGAGCGCGGCCGGCTGCGGCCGGCGTAACTGCCGGCGGAGATGCCTCCCGCGCGATGCCGCGGAAGGCGCGGCGACGATGCCCCGACACCGGTTCCGGCCGGGAAGCGCGGGCTATGCCGGGACGGCGCGGAGAGGCAGGGATTCCAGTCCTCGCAGAATGACCCCGTTGCGAAACGTCGGGCGATCGGTGGCGAGGCGAATCGAGGAGAAGCGTTCCAGCAGCACCTCGAAGGCGATACGCCCTTCGAGGCGAGCCAACTGGGCACCGAGACAGTGGTGGATGCCGCGGCCGAGCGATATGTGGCTGCCCGTATCGCGGCCGATGTCGAGCCGGTCCGGATCGTCGAACACCGCCGGATCGCGGTTAGCGGAACCGAGCAGCACCATGACGTTCCGGCCGGTCGTCATCGGAAAGCCGTTGACCTCGCAATCCTGAACCGTACCCCGGAACGTGGCCTGCGCCGCGGTGTCGTAGCGCAACAACTCCTCCACCGCAGCCGGGATCAGGCTCCGGTCCTGCCGCAGCCGCTCGAGCTCGCCCGGGTGGCGGAGCAGCGCGAGCATGCCGTTGCCGATGAGGTTGGTGACGGTCTCCATGCCGGTGACGAGAAGCAGGCGGAGCAGGTTGAGCATCTCGTACTCGGTGAGGGTGTCGCCTCCCTCCTCGGCCTGCGCCAGGGCGCTGATGATGTCGTTCTCGGGCGCGCGGCGGCGGTTCTGGATGACGGGCAGAAAATAGTCGTTCAGGACCTCCGTGGTCTCCATCCCGATCTTGCGCTCTTCCGGGGTGATCATCGGCTCGGCGAGGCGGGACCGCCGGTTCGACCACGTCCGGAACTGGGCGTGATCCTCCGGCGGCACCCCCAGCATCTCGGCAATCACGATCACGGGCAGCGGATTGGCCACCGCCGCCATGAGATCGAAGCCGTCGGCCGGGTCGGCGATGCCGTCCAACAGCGTCTCCATGCTGCCGCGGATGAGCGGCTCGAGGGCGCCGATCGCCCTGCGGGTGAATGCCTGGTTGACGAGGGCGCGCAGCCGCGTGTGATCCGGTTGGTCCATGAACATGATGGACACGTCGCCGGGGGACGGCAGCGAAGCCTGCTGGCGGGGCGACAGACGGCGCTTGTGAGGATCGCTAGAGAAGCTCCGGTGGTCGCGAAGGATCGCGTCCACATCCTCGTGGCGCGAGAACACCCAGGCGTTCAACAGTCGGCTGAAATGTCTCGGGCTCCGCTCCCGCAACCTGGCATAGAAGGGATAGGGATCCTGGACCATCCGGGGCGAGAGCGGATTGAAGGTCGCCCCGCTCTGCCAGCGTTCGCGCGCCAGCAAAGCATTGATGACCAGAAATTTCACTGCATCGCGCACCACCGCTTTCAGCTCCTTGCCCATCCCGCTGAGCGGTGCCGCATCGTCGCACCGCTCGAGTCCGACCGTCAAGTTTCCCCTGTAGACGAAGGTATCTCGCCGCGGGCTTGTACGATGCGCCGTCGGCGATTCGCCCGGGGACCGCGGGCCGCCTCGACGGAGCACAGGCTGCGCCATCCGGCGGCGTTGACGGCGTCGGCCCGGGCGCCCCAGAAACGGAACGCGGCAGGGCGCAGACTCGTCAGCGGTCGACAGGCTTCGCCGGCGCCGTTTCTCCAAGCGCTCGGCGGGGCGGGGCGGGGGTGGTGCGGGCGCCGCCGAGGTAGCGCTCCATGCCGATGTCGGGTTCCCAGGCCTTCTCCCAGGCTTCCACGAGATAGGGGCGGATGGTCTCGAACCGGGCCGCGACCGCCCTTTGATCGGCGCGCAGCCCGTCCATCACCGCCGCCACCGACTGGCGCAGCGTATCGGTGTCGATCGTTGCCAGCCGGCCGCGCTCGACCACGACCTTGCCGTCTACCATCACCGTATCCACGGCCGCTCCCGTTTCCGCGTAGACCATCTGGCGCGCGGCGCTGTTGAGCGGCAGGAGGGTCGGCCGATCGAGATCGTAGAGACAGATGTCGGCCCGCATGCCGGGCGCAATCGCGCCGATCTCTCCGGCGAGCCCGACCGCCGCCGCCCCGCCGAGCGTCGCCGCGCGCATCGCTTCGGCCGCATCGGGCGTGTCGAGGCCGATGTCGCCGATCGCCGCGAGCCCGCAATAGAGCTTCATCGCCTGGAACATGTTCTGGACATCGGAACATGCGCAGTTGTCGCAGCCGAGCGCGATTTCCACCCCGGACCGGCGATAGCGCCGGATCGGCGCGACACCGGACTTGCTCTTCATGTTGCTCGCCGGGTTGAGAACGACCCGCCCGCCGGCCTCGGCGAGGGCATCGATCTCGTCCGGCGTCAGCCAGATTCCGTGGGCCAGCGCCAGGCGCGGGCCGAGCAGTCCGGCGGCCCGCAAATACTCGATCTGCGAGCCGCCGTAGGCATCGAGGCAGGCGCGCGAGGCGAGCACCTCGGGCCGCGACTCGTACATGTGGGTCAGCACCGGGAGGGCGTGCCGTTCCGAGAGCGCGGCGATGCCGGCCAGCAGTTCGGGGGAGGACATGATGGCGCTGGTCGGGCCAAGCGCCCAGCCGAAGCGCTCGCGCCCGAAACCGATCCGCTCGATCTGCCTCCGCACGAGGTCGAGCGGCCCCTCCCCGCCCGCCACCCCGATCGGGGAGCCGAGCCAGGCATGGTATTTCTCGGGCACGAGCTCGCGCCAGTACGGGATCCGGTCGACGGCGCGCCGGTCGCCGATCTGCAGCGAGAACACGGTGCGGATCCCGGCCTCGTCGTAGGCCTCGAGCACCGTATCGAGAAGCGCGTCGTCGAAGGGGTAGAGGGTGAGCATGTCCTGCACGGTGGTGATGCCGGCAAGCAGGCACTCGGCGGCGCCCAGCAGCGTCCGCGCCCGCACCTCCTCGGCGCTGCGGATCGGATACTGCGGCGGCAGGGCGTTGACGAACCACATTTGCAGCGGCATCGGGTCGAACACGCCCTTGAGCAGCACATCGTGCGAGTGATAGTGGGCGTTGACGAAGCCGGGAACCGCGAGCCGGCGGCGTGCGTCGATCACCCGGTCGGGGGCCGCATCGCCGGCCAGGGCCGCCCGGAGACCCGGTCCGACGCGGGCGATCCGCGCGCCCTCGACGAGGATATCGAGCGCCGCCGGACTGTCGCAATCGCCGTCGTGGTCGTAGACCAGCGCGCCTTCGATCAGTGTCCGCTGCACCGTCATGCCAATCCCCCCGAAACCGCCGTCCGCCCCGCCGCAGCGATTATCGCGGCGCGGGCCGCGGCGGTCCAATCGGCCGGCCGCGACCCGCCGGTTGATGACACCGCGGACCAGTTGGCGTTGAATGGCGCGGGCGCGCAATCTGGCGGGCCGTATTTCGCAGCGAGGGAGTAGTGGCCGAACGCATCGCCCTGGACGCCGCCGACGGGCACGTCCTCGACGCATGGCGCGCCGGGCCCGACCGCCCGGCGGGCGGGATCGTCGTGCTGCACGCGATATACGGGCTGACCTCCCACATGGCGGATGTCTGCGACCTCTACGCGCGGGCCGGAATCGCGGCGATCGCGCCGGCGCTGTACGACCGGTCGGGAAAGGGGGCCGTCTTCGGCTACGACGCTGCCGGCCGCGCGGGCGGCATGGCCCGGCGCGAGACCCTCCGCGAGGCGACGGTGCTGATGGATGTCGATGCCGCTGCAGCAGCGCTGCGCCCGGCCGGGCCGGTTGCCGTCCAGGGGTTCTGCACCGGCGGGACCTGGGCCTGGATTGCGGCCGCACGTCTCGCGCTCGACGCGGCCGTGATCTACTACGGCAGCGACGTCTACGAACATCGCGGCCTGCGGCCCGCCTGCCCGACCATCCTCCATTACGGCGATTGCGACGCGGTGGTTCCGTTCGACCGGGTGGAAGCGGTCCGCGCGGCTCATCCGGCGCTCCAGTTCCACATCTACCCCGGCGCGGACCACGCGTTCTTCAACCCCGAGCAGGACAGCCACGATGCGGGCGCGGCGGCGGCCGCGCACCGGCGGACAGTGGCCTTCCTCGACGCCCGCTTTGCCGCCGCCCGCGCGCCGGAATAGGCCGGCGCGCGGGCGTGCGATGAGCAAGGACGAAGGACCGGCGCGCGCCGGCTGGCTCGACCTGATGCGCGGCGGGCGGGGCGTTTTCACCGTCCTCCTCAACCTCGCCGTCATCCTGCACGGGGTGAACACCTTCGTGCTGTCCACCGTGATGCCGTCGGTGATCGCCGATATCGGCGGGGCGTCGTATTACGCGTGGCCGGCGATGATGTACCTGATCGGGACCATCGTCGGCGCGGCGAGCGGGGCGCCGGTGCGCTCCGCCCTCGGGCGCCGCCACGGCTATGTCGCGTCCGGTCTGGTGTTCGCGGCGGGCAGCGCCGCCGCCGCGCTGGCGCCCGGCATGGCGTTCCTGCTGGGCGGGCAGCTCCTGCAAGGGTTCGGCGGCGGTCTGATGCTGTCGCAATCGATGGCGCTGGTCCGCGAGATCTACGAAGGCCCGCTGCGCCCGCGCATCCTCGCGCTGATCAACGCCACCTGGGTCGCGGCGGCGATGATCGGCCCTGCGGAAGCCGGGTTCTTCGCCGCCGCGGACTGGTGGCGCGGGGCATTCTGGGTCGCGGTCCCGTTCGCCCTCCTGGTGTGCAGCCTCGCCTGGCGCTACGTCCCGCCGTCCCGCGATCCTGCGAAGCGGACGGGCCTGCCGGTCGGCAGGCTGGGCCTGATCGCGGCCGGGGTGCTGTGCGTCGCCGCGGCGGGGCAGATCGCGTCCGTGGCGGCCGGCGCGGCGCTGGTGGTCGTCTCGTGCGTCCTGATCGGGATCGTCCTGAAACTGGACGCGGGGTCCGACAACGCACTCTTTCCGCGGCGCGCGCTGTCCCCGTCCACCGCGGTCGGGTCCGCCTACTGGATGTTCATGATGCTTGCCTTCACGCAGGTATCACCGGCCATTTTCCTGCCCCTGCTGCTCGGGGTCCTGCACGACGTGCCGGCGCTGTGGATCGGCTACTACAACATGCTGATGTCGATCGCGTGGTCGTTCGGCTCGTTCGCCGTCGCCCATGTGAGCCGGCGCAGCACGACGCGGCGGATCACCGCCCTCGGGTTCGTGGTCTCGACGGCGGGCCTCGCCGGAATGGCGATCGGGGTCGACGGCCATCCGTTGTGGCTGCTCGCGCTTTGGTCCGTCGTCATCGGGTTCGGCATCGGGATCTCCAACGTGCTGGCGATCACCTGGACGATGTCCATCGCGGCGGAGGGGGAAGAGAGCCTGACGGCCTCCGCGATCCCGGCCATCCGCTCGCTCGGCCTCGCCTTCGGCGCGGCGGCGACCGGGCTGGTCGCCAACGCCGCGGGGCTGGGCGATGCCGCCGATCCGGCCAACGTCGCGCGTGCGCTCACCGCCGTGTTCGGGTTCTGCGCGCTGGCGCCGGCGGTCGGGCTGGCGATGACGTTTCTCTCGTTCGCGGCCAGTGCGCGGCGGACCGGCGGCGCCGGCGCTAGCGGATAAGCGGCCCGCCCCGGCGCTCCTCGCGCCAGGTGTTGTAGTAGGCGGCGCAGAATATGATCGCCGCGCCCAACAGGATCGGCAGGTCGACCCCCTCGCCGAACAGGACGACGCCGGCGGCGACCGACAGCGGCAGGCGAAGAAAGTCGAACGGCACCACGAAGCTCGCATCCGCTGCGGCCATCGCCCGGGTGACGCAGTAATGCGTCGAGTAGCCCGCGACCCCGAGGGCTGCGATCGCCGGCAGATCGGCGGCTTCCGGGGTCCGCCAGACGAACGCCGCCGGGATCGCCGAGTAGGCCAGCACGAAGAGGCTCATGTAGAAGACGACCACGTTGCCGGACTCACTGGACGACAGTTTCTTGGTGGCGATGAAGGCGGACGCGTAGAAGAACGCCGCCGCGAGCACGACGACCGGGCCGATGCCGAGCGCGATCTCGGTCGGTCGCAGGATGACCAGGGTACCGAGGAAACCGGCGGCGACCACGCACGCACGCGGCAGGTCGACGCGCTCGCCGAGCACGACCACCGCCATCGCCACCACAAAGATCGGCATGGTGAACTGGAGCGCCGACAACTCGGCGAGGGTCACGAGGGTCACACCGAAAAACCACGCGACATTGCCGGCATAGAGAAGCCCGTTGCGCAGTCCGTGCAGGGCGAGGCGGCGGGTTTTCGCGGTCGCCAGCCCGGAACGGGCGATCCACGGCGCCATCAGGCACAGGTTGACCACGCTCCGCAGGAAGATCAGCTGGAGGACGTGGTACTCGGGCGTGAGAAAACGGACCAGGAGCGCCATCGCCACCAGCGAGGACGCCGCGCCGATCATGAAGAGCGCGCCCTCGATCTGACGGGAGAAGAGTGTCAACGCCGGAAAGGGCGCGCGGCCGCCGGGGCCGATGCCGCGGTCAGGCGACCTCGGCGCTCTCGGCGACGCCCCATCTGAGGCCCATGCCCTTCAGCCAGCGGCGGTAGGCGACCGAGAACTTGTCGGCGCGGATGTGAAGCTCGTCTTTCAGGTCGAGCGGAATCTCGGCCGGACGCTGGCTTTCGACGATCCACTTGTCCTGGCTGAACACCTTGTCCTGGCGCTCGATGATCTGCTGTTCGGTGACCTGGTCGCCGAAATTGATCGCCACCAGGAGCCACACCAGGCAGTCGTCCGGCGCCAGCGGGGTGACCGTCAGCATCATGCAGAACATGTTGCCGTCGCCGGTCTCCTTGGCGAAGTAGGCCGTGGTCGGGCGGAAGCAGCGGTAGGTGTAGTGGGTCATCGCCGGAATGCCCCGATGGTCGGCGAAGGGCTGCCAGATCGGGACGCGGCCGGTGCGAATCCCCTCCTCGTCCTCGAACACGTCGTAGTCCTCGATGATGTCGGGCCGCGAGGGATCGCCGTTGATCATCGGATGAACGAAGGGAAAGTGCGGGATGTCGATGAAGTTCTCGACCGTGCGGAACGGGTTGGCGCGGAAGTTGTAGGGGCCGACGATCTGCTTGCGGTATGCATCGTCGCGCCATTCCGGGAACGGCGGCACGTCGCGCTCGGGCTCGCCCATCGAGACCCAGAGAAAGCCGTAGGCCTCCTTGGCGCGGTAGGTCTCGACGCGGGCGCCGGCCGGCGGGGTAAGCTTCGGCATCGCCGGGATGAAGACGCAGCGCCCCTCCCTGTTGTAGTGCCAGGCGTGATACGGGCAGGTGAGCTGCCCGTCGCGGACCGCGCCGAGCGAAAGCCGGGCGCCGCGATGGGCGCAGTGATCCTTCCACGCCATCACCTCGCCGCCCGAGCGCCACAGGACAAGATCGGTCCCGAACAGGCTCGCCGCCATCACCGCGCCGTCTTCGAGATCGCTCGCGCGCCCGACGACCTGCCAATCGTTCCTGAGTACCGGATCGTCGATCATCTTGTTTTCCGAATTGAACCGCATGCCATTCTGCCGTCTGACGCGGACTGCGTCCACGGTGGGCTGCGGCCGACCGCGGGCGCGTCCCGCCCGCCACGGTGCGACGCCTCGATCCTGCCGCCTGACGCGGCGGCAGGCTTGCGGCATCATGGGGCGCATGAACCCTTCCTTTCTCGGCGTGCCGGATGTCGACGTCTGGGTGTTCGGCGGGCTGACGGCCTTCTCGTTCGTGAGCGCGTTCATTGCCGCCACCATCGGCACCGCCGGCGGGCTGGTCCTGCTGGCGGTGATGGCGATCTTCTTCCCGCCCGCGGTGCTGATCCCGATACACACGATGGTCATGCTGGGCTCCTCCTCCAGCCTTGCCGCGATGCGCTGGCGTTTCGTCCTGCGGGGGACCCTGCCGCCCTTTCTCCTCGGTTCGGTTCTCGGAGCGGCGGCGGGCGCGCAGATCTTCGTGACGCTTTCCAGCACGGTCCTCCAAGGCATTCTCGGAGTCTTCATCCTCGTGGTCGCGTGGCTGCCGGGCTTCGCCCGCTTCGGGCCGGAACGCGGCCGCTTCGCCGTGCTCGGCTTCGCGATGACCTTTCTCGGCATCTTCGTCAGCGCGACCGGCAGCCTGCTCGCCCCCTTCGTCGCCGGCGCCGCAGAAGACCGGCGGTATGTGCCGCCGACCCTGTCGGCCCAGATGACCATCGTCCATATTTCGAAACTGACCGCCTTCGGCGCGCTCGGCGTCGCCGTCGGCGCCTATCTCCCCCTTGTTGCGGCGATGATCGCGGTCTCGGCGCTCGGCAATATCGTCGGCAGCCGGGCTCTCGACAGGGTTCCGGAACGCACCTTCCGGATCGCCTTCCAGATCGTTCTGACCGGCCTCGGGCTCCGCCTGCTCTGGGTCGCCGCGGCCCAAGCGGGGGCGGTCTGACGGTGCGCGCCGACGATGGGGTCCGCGAGATCGACAGCCGCGGCGGCCCGGTTTGATGGCTGCGGCGGCTCCGCTAGAGTCGCATGCGGAAGCCGAACCGTGAGGACGCCGCCATGCCCAGACTTAGGCCGCTCGCCAGCGGCGAGGCGCCGGAAGCCGCGCGGGCGCCGATGGAGGCCGCCGAGCGCGCGCTCGGCGCACCGTCGGTGCCGGCGGGAATACAGGCGCGCTGCCCGCCGATCCTCAAGGCCGGCCGCGCGTTGGGCGCGGCGCCGGCGGAGAGCGGCACCCTGCCGGCCGACCTCCGCGCGCTGGTTTGCGTCCGCGTCGCCCAGATCGTCGCGTGCCCGTTCTGAATTGACACCAACGCTGCCGGGGGCAGCGCCGCAGGAAGCACCGACGAGAAGATCGCCGCTGTCGCCGCTTGGGTCGACAGCCCGCTGTTCGACGCCGCCGAAAAGGCCGCCTTCGCCTTTGCCGAGGGGATGACGACGACGCCGGCGGCGGTGACCGACGAGGTCTACGCCGAGGCCGCCAGATATTTCTCGGAGGCGCAGCTCGTCGAACTCGCGGCGACCGCGGCGATGGAGAATTACCGCGCCCGGCTCAACCGTGCGTTCCTCGTCGAGTCGCAGGGGATCTATCGGCCCGCGGGTTAGATCCCGAGCAGTCGCCTGGCGGCTGCAACGGTCGCATGGCCGGGTTCGGCCAGGGTGTCGAGCACGGTGAAATGGTCCGTGCCGGGAACGATGAGCACGTCCGCCTCGACACCCGCCTTGCGCCACTCGGCGGCGAAATCCCCGGCCTGGCGGATGAATTCGTCGGACTCGTCGCCGCCGGCGACCACCGTCATCGGCGCCCGGGTCGCGGGCGTATGGAAGATCGGGCTCAGCGCCCGCGCCTCGGCCGCGTCCATACGGACCGCATCGTTGAGCGGGGTGTGGCGCAACGGCTCGATATCGTAGACGCCGCTGATCGGAAGGCCCGCCGCTACCACGCCGGCGGGCAGATCGTCGGCGAAGGCGGGCCAGTCGGTCGCCATCATCATCGCCGTCAGGTGTCCGCCGGCGGAATGTCCGGAGACGGCGATCGCGCCGCGGTCGTAGCCGAACCGCCCGGCCTCGCGCCACAGATAGGCGATTGCCCGGCGGATCTGGTCGGTGAGTTCGGTGAGCGTGACCGACGGGCAGAGCGCGTATTCGATATTGGCGAAGGCAGCGCCCGCCGGCACCAGTTCCTCGCCGAGGAAGGCGAACGGTTCCTTGTCGTTCCACTGCCAGTAACCGCCGTGGATGAAGGCGAAGAGCGGTGCGCCGTCGGCCTCGGGCAGGAACAGGTCGAGGCGTTCGCGCGGATGTGCGCCGTAGGCAAGGTCGAGAGCGGCCCGCTTGGCCCCGGCGCGGCACCGGTCGGACCGCTCGGCCTGCCGCGCTTTGATCGCCGCCAGCGCCTCGGCCGCGATCATCCCGCGGTTGTCGTATTGTGCGTAGAGCGCATCCTTGTGGTAGCCGCGATAGACCGCTTGCGTCATGGCCGGTTCCCCTTCGGTCGGTGCGGCATTGTGCTGCGGCCGCCGGGGCGAGACAAGCTGCGCGGCCGACCTGTCCGCATCGTCTTCACCCGTCGTGTGAAGAGTGCGGGCCAGTCTCAAGAGAATGTTTCACGTGAAACATTGGTCAATATTGCTGCCCTATTTTTCGGGCCGTTTTGCGTCCCCCGGGGACAGGAACGGCCGGCGGAACGCTGTCCCGTGTGTCACCGGCCTGCCGCCGCGCGTTGGCATCGCGCCTGCCCCGGTGTACCGTCGCGCCCGCACGGAACGGGCGAGGCGACGGGATGGCGGAGAATTTTCGCGAACTGCTGACGGAGTTGCGGACCGGCGGCCATCTGCTCGACATCGAGCGCGAGGTCGATATTCGCCATATCGCGGCGCTGGTCGACCAGTCGGACAGGGCGCTCCTGTTCTCCAACGTCGCGGGGTACGACATGCCGGTGGTTTCCGGCGTGATCAACGACCGCGACAGACTCGCCGTCGCGATGGGCTGTTCCTTCGGCGAGATCGAAGGGAAGGTGCGCGCCGGCCTCGACCGTCCGCTGGAGCCGCGTTCGGTCAACACCGGCCCGTCGCGCGAGATCCTGCTGGAAGGCAAGGATGTCGATCTATACCGGCTGCCGATCCCGTTGTTCTCGGTGCTCGACGGCGGGCCGATGATCACGGCCGGGGTAACGCTGGCGCGCGATCCGGACGGCAAACACGGGCTGAACGCCGGGGTCTACCGCTATCTGGTCAAGGAGCCGGCGGTGACCGGAATCGATATCGTCACCCCCAACAATCTGCGCCGCTTCGCCGAACGGGCGTTCGCGCGGGGCGAGGCGCTGCCGATCTCGATCAATATCGGCACCCATCCCATCGAGATCATTGCCGCCACCTACAAGGCGCCCATCGGCACCAGCGAGGTGGCGATCGCCGGCGGGATACGGGGCGAGGGGCTGGCCCTCACCCCGTGCCGGACGGTCGATATCGAGTGCATCGCCGACGCGGAAATCGTTCTCGAGGCGGAAATCCTGCCGACCGGCTGGACCCGCCCGGAGGGCCGGTTCGGCGAATTCACGCGGCTGATGGGCGGGCTTCACTGGAACCCGCTGGTCCGCGTCAAGGCGGTCGCCATGCGCCGGGATGCGGTCTACTACGCGCTGCACATGCCGTGGGAGAACATCTGGCCGTCGGGGCCGATCTACGAGGCCGCCGTCCGGCGTGTCTGCTACGAGGCCGGGGTGCAGGTCACCGCGGTCAACATCACGCCGGGCGGGTGCTGTCACTGGCATGCGGTGATCGCCATCAAGCCGCATCCCGGCGACGGCAAGAACGCGATCACGGCGGCGCTGTCGGTCGCCGACATGAAGCACGTCACCGTGGTGGAGGACGATATCGACGTGTTCGACGCCGTGGATGTCGAATGGGCGGTGGCGACCCGCGTGCAGGCCGACCGCGACGTGCTGATCGTGTCCAACGCGCGCTCCAAGCCGCTCGATCCCAGCCTGCGCATCGAACCGGGCAAGGTGCCGACGACCGCCAAGATGGGGATCGACGCGACCATCTCCGATGACGTGCCGCGCACGCGGTTCCATCGGATCGCCTACGCCTACGCCGACAGCGTCAGGCTCGAGGATTATCTCGGTCCGGCAGACGGCGCGGCAGGCGCGGCAACCGTGTCCGCCGCCGGGGACGACGCCGATATCGACGACCTCGCCCGCCGCATCTGCGCCGACATCGAGGAGGCGCCGGCCTACTTCGCCGAACTGGCCGAGCGTTACGCCGGCAAAGGCTTCCAGGCGGTCGCCCGGGCGCTGGGCAGGCTGCACGCCGACGACGTGCTTTGGCAGGATCCCGAGGGGCGGCATTGCCTCAGGGATTCGCGCTTTGCGGCGCGGCCGCCGGCTGCGAACGGGGGCGGGTCGTGAGGCTGCTGACATTCGAGCATCGCGGACGCGCGAGCTGGGGCGCGCTCGCCGGGGATGCGGTCGCCGACCTGGGGGCGGCGGGCCGCTGGCCGGATATCGTGAGCGTGCTGCGCGGCGGAGCGCTGGACGAGGCGGCGGCCTCCATCGACGGCGCGCCGCATCTAGCGCTTTCCGATATCGACTGGCTGCCGGTGCTGGGCCCTCCCGCCAAGGTGATCTGCATCGGCCTCAACTACATGGTCCACGTGCGCGAGATGAACCGCGCGGTCCCGACGGTGCCCAGCGTGTTCGTCAAATACCACGATGCCCTGGTCGGGCACGGCCGGCCCATCGTCCGCCCCAAGGTGTCGGACGCCTTCGATTTCGAGGGCGAACTCGCCGTGGTGATCGGCCGCGCCGGGCGCTACATCGACGAGGCGGGAGCGCTCGGCCACGTGGCGGGCTATACGATCCTCAACGACGGGTCGATCCGCGACTGGCAGGAAGAGAACCTCGCCGCCGGCAAGAACTTCCCGCGCACCGGCGGGTTCGGCCCGCATCTCGTGACCGCCGACCGGATCCCCGATCCGCACGCGCTCGGCGTCCGCACCAGGCTCAACGGCGAGATGGTGCAGGACGGCAACACGGCGGACTTCATCTTCGACATCCCGCGGCTCATCGCCTACGTCTCCGGGTTCACGGCGCTGACGCCCGGGGACGTGATTTCCACCGGCACCCCGCATGGCGTCGGTTACGGGCGGTCGCCCCGGCTCTACATGAAGCCCGGCGACACGATCGAGGTGGAGATCGACGGCATCGGCACGCTGGTCAACCGGGTGGTTCAGGAATCGTAGGAGACCAGCGCGTCGACCGGCACGTCGAGCCGCGCCCGGCCCTCGAGGAACGCGAGTTCGACGATGCAGGCCGCGCCCCGGACATCCGCGCCGACCCGGCGCAGGAGTTCGATCGATGCGCTCATCGTTCCGCCCGTCGCCAGCAGATCGTCGAGCACCACGACACGCTGGCCGGGTGCGATCGCGTCGGCCTGGATTTCGACCGTATCGGTGCCGTATTCGAGCGCGTATTCATGGCCTATGGTCGCGCCCGGCAGCTTGTTCACCTTGCGCACCATGGTGAAGCCGAGCCCGAGCCGGTAGGCGAGCGGCGCGGCGACCAGAAAGCCGCGCGCCTCGATGCCGACCAGCCGCTCCGGCTCGCGCCGCGACACCGCCTCGGCGAGCGCCTCGATAGTCGCCCGCCATCCGTCGGCGTGCTGCAGGAGGGTGGAAATGTCGTAGAACAGGATGCCGGGTTTCGGGAAGTCCGGGATCCTGCGGATACGATCCCCGATCGCCGCCGTGCTGTCGTCAGAAGTCATGGCCGGGCCCCCTCCCCGTCCGGTGTATCCGTCTTCCATAGTAGGGGGCCGGGCCGCGGCCCGTCCACGCCCCGGGGCTCGATGGGCGGCTGCAACCGCGTCAGGTCGGGTCCGTTCCCAAGGCGATGGCGTCATCGCCAAACCGTTGCCGGATGCCGTCGATGACGCGCTCGATTTCGCGGCGGCGCAGCGCCCGGGGATCGGCGAGTTCGGGCGGGTCGGCCTCCTCCGCCGGCACATAACGCGCCGCGCCGATCCCGATCAGCCGCCAGCGCGTGCCATCGACTTCCCTCGCCGCCAGCACGGCACCGGTGCGGAAGAGCGTGTCGGCGCGCTGTGTCGCGTTGGCGAGCGTGAAGCTCCTTGTGCGCACGCGGAAGTCGGCGCTCTTGAGCTTCACGGTAATCGCGCGGGCGCCGATCCCCTCGGCCTTCAGCCGTCCGGAGACTCTCTCGCACAGCGGTCGGAGGCGCTTCAGAAGATCGTCGAGACGGACGATATCGTCGGCGAACGTGGTCTCCGCCGACAGGCTCTTCCGGGCCGCAGCGCGGGCGGCCGGGCGGGCGTCCTGCCCGCGCGACAGCCGTGCGAGGCGGCGCCCCATGGATCCGTAGCGGCGCGCCAGCACTGTCTCGTCGATCCGCTGGAGGTCGCCGATCGTGACGATCCCGTCGGCGGCCAGACGTTTCCGCGCCGCATCGCCCACTCCCTGGAGCAGGGTGACCGGCCGGTCGGCGAGGAACCGGAGGGCGTCGGACCGCCCGATCGCGAAGAAGCCGCGCGGCTTGTCCACCGCGGATGCGATCTTGGCGAGGAACCGGTTGTAGCTCAGGCCAACCGAGACGGTGATGCCGATCTCGGTCTCGATCCGGCGCGCCAGCCGTGCCAGCGTCGCCGCCGGGCTGGCCCGGTGGAGACGGTCGGTGCCGGTGAGGTCGAGCGACGCCTCATCGATGGAAATCCGCTCGACGGCGGGGGTGGCCTCCTCCATCAGCATCCGGACAGCGCGCCCGACGGCAGCGTACTTCCTCATGTCGGGCCGTATCGTCACCGCGTCCGGACAGGCGCGGAGCGCCTCGAACATCGGCATGGCGGAGCGGATGCCGAATCTGCGCGCGTTGTAGCACGCGGCCATCACGACGCCTCGCCTGCCGCCGCCCACCAGCACCGCCCGGTCGGCGAGCGACGGGTCGTCGCGCTTTTCCACCGCGGCGTAAAAGGCGTCGCAATCGACGTGCGCGCACGCGAGCCGGGCGAGCTCGGGATGCCGGACGATGCGCGCCAATCCGCAGGCGCAGCACGCCGCTTCCTCCCCGGCCGGGGCGAAACAGTCGCGGCAGAGCCCCTCCATGCGGGAACTCTGGCCGCCGCCGGCAAGGCGGTCAATCGGCTCCGATATGGACGGGGGCGCAGCCCTTGCATAGGATTCGCAACCTGTTCGCGGCGCAAGGGCGGATTCGGGCGGTAGATGATCGACAAGGAGGTACCGGGCGTCGCCGAGGCGGTCGCCGACATCGGCGACGGCGCGACAGTACTGATAAGCGGGTTCGGCGAGGCCGGCTCCCCCACCGAACTGATTCACGCGCTGATCGACCGGGGCGCCCGCGACCTCGTGGTGGTCAACAACAACGCCGGCAACGGCCATATCGGACTCGCCGCGCTGATCGAGCAGGGGCGGGTGGCGCGGATGATCTGCACCTATCCCCGATCGTCCCATTCGGAGGTGTTCGAGGCGGCGTACCGTTCCGGCGCGGTCCAACTCGAGGTGGTGCCGCAGGGAACCCTCGCCGAGCGGCTGCGCGCGGCAGGTGCCGGGCTCGGCGGGTTCTACACCCCGACCACCGTCGGAACCCCGCTCGCGGAAGGCAAGGAAACCCGCATGATCGACGGCCGGGATTATGTCCTCGAATATCCGCTCCATGCCGATTTCGCGCTGGTCAAGGCGGAACGGGCGGACCGCTGGGGGAACCTGACCTACCGTCTGGCGGCGCGCAATTTCGGCCCCCTGATGTGCATGGCGGCGGCGACCACCGTCGTCCAGGCGCGCGAACTGGTCGGGCTCGGCGAGATCGACCCGGAAACGGTCGTCACCCCCGGCATCTTTGTCGATCGCGTGGTCGCCGTGCCCCGGCCGATGAGCGAACGCGAAGCCATCCTGCGGGGGGAGCGCTACCCATGACGACGGGTCTGACGCGCAACCAGGTCGCCTGGAGAATCGCCCGGGACATCCCGGACGGCGCCGTCGTCAATCTCGGCATCGGCCAGCCGGTTCTGGTGGCGAATTTCGTGCCCGCGGAGCGCGAGGTCGTGTTCCACAGCGAGAACGGAATCCTCGGCATGGGACCCGAACCGCCGGACGATGCAAAGGACGAGGACTTGATCAACGCTGGCAAGCAGCCCGTGACCCTGCTGCCGGGAGCATCGCTGTTCCATCACGCGGATTCGTTCGCGATGGTGCGCGGCGGACATCTCGACCTCTGCGTCCTCGGCGCGTTCCAGGTCGCAGCCAACGGCGACCTCGCCAACTGGTCGACCGGCGCGCCCGGCGCGATCCCGGGCGTCGGCGGGGCGATGGACCTCGCTGTCGGCGCCAGGGCGGTGTACGCGATGACCAACCACTGCACCAAGCGCGGCGAGCCCAAGATCGTCGAGCGTGCGACCTATCCGCTGACCGGGCGCGGCGCGGTGGACCGGATTTACACCGACCTTGCGGTGATCGACGTGACGCCGGACGGACTGCTCGCGCGCGAGATTGTCGCAGGCCTCGATTTCCCGGCGCTTGCGGCGCGCACCGGGGCGCCGCTCAAGCCGGCCGGCGATCTCCGCACGCTCGAGGCGCCGGCGCTGTGAGTGCGCGCATACGGCGGTTCGGACGGAGCGCCGCCGCGGTCCTGCTGGCTGCGGCCATCTTCGCTGCCCTCCCCGCGGCAGCGGCGGAAACCGGCCGCGCGCCGCCGTCCGGGAGTCTGCAGGGGTGGTTCCTTGTCGCCGCGCCGGAGATGCCCGACCCGCGGTTCGCCGGAACCGTTGTCTACATGGTCCGCCATGATCGGGACGGGGCGATGGGGTTCATCGTCAACCGCGTCATCGCCGAGGACTGGCCGGAACGAATCCTCGATCCCGAGAGCGCTCCGGCGCGCCCGTCCGGGCAGAAAATCCCCGTCCATTACGGCGGGCCGGTGGGCATGACCCAGGGTTTCATCCTGCATTCGGACGAAACCGCCGCGGGCCTGTCGGTGAAGGTGAGCCGGAATGTCTGGCTATCGACCAGCCCCGACATCCTGCGCGGTACGGGGCAGGACGGACAATCGCGGCGATTCCTGTTCGTTGTAGGCTATTCCGGCTGGGGGCCGGGACAGCTCGAATCCGAACTGGCGCGCAAGGACTGGGCGGTCGCGCCCGGCGACGCCGGCCTTCTGTTCGACCCCGCCCACGCCGCCAAGTGGCGGCGCGCCTGGGACCGGCGCGGGATCGAACTGTAAGCGGCACGCCGTGCGCGGCGGCGGGCGGGGCTACCGCTTGGCGGCGGCGCGCGCGTCGGCAACGAACCTGCGCAGGGTCTCCAGATCGCGCGCACCGCGGATGACCTGGCGCCCGATCACGAAGGACGGCGTGCCGCCGAGGTCCAGTTCCCGCGCGATGGCATGGTTCCGCTCGATGATCCGGTCGATTTCGGGCGCGGCGATGTCGCGTTCGAGTTGCCGGCGGTCGAGCCCGGCCCGTTCGGCCAGGGCAAGCACCGCCGCCTTGTTCAACGCCCCGCGCGTTTCCATCATCAGGTCGTGGAACCGCAGATACTTGCCGTCGCCCTGCTTGACGGCGGCGAGCGCTGCGCGGGCCGCGTATACGGACTGCGGTCCGAGAATCGGCCATTCGATATAGACGCGCCGGATTCCTTTGTCGGAGGCGGTGAGCTGGGCGACAACGGGATGGACCCGCCGGCAAACGCCGCAGCGGTAGTCGAAGAACTCGACTACGGTCACGTCGCCCCTGACGTTGCCGCCGACCGGCGTGGCCGGCGCATCGAACAGATCCCGCCGGTAGGTCTCGAGCGCCGCCGTCGCCGCGCGCTGCTTCTCCGCTTCCCGCTTCGCCTCGAGCGCCTGTATCGCGCGTTCGATCACCTCGGGGTTGCGGAGGAGATAGTCGTCGATGACGTTTTCGATGGCCTTGCGCTGCTCGGCCTTCATCTCGGCCGCGGATGCGGGAGGGGCCACCGCCGCCAGGGCGAGGCACGCAAGCACGGCGGCGCGCAGGCGCACCGGCGCGCCGAAAACCGAAGCCGTCATTTCATTCATCTCCCCCTATTCTTCGCGCGTTTCAGGGTCGCCAAAAGGTCCTGGGCCCGCAACCAGCCGGAGGAATCCTTCTCGAAACCGCGTTTGGCGCGCTCGGCCATCAGCGCGGCGGTGTCGCGCCGCCCGGTGCGCAGCGCGTACTCGGCGGAGGCAAGCGCCGCCTCGGCGCGGTTGCCCGCCCGACCGTGGGCAGCCGAGGCAAGGCGCCATGCAAGCGCGATCGTATCGTCGTAGCGGATCGCCTCCTCGAGGTTGGCGATCGCCTCGTTCAGCAGATCATCGCGGCCGGTCTCGATCATCGTGTGGGCGAGGGCAATGCGGAGCAGCGGCGCGTGGGGCAGTTTCTCGACCGCCCGCCGGTTGTAGGGCAGCGCCTCGGCGACCCGGCCGCTCTCGAACAGGATCTGGCCCTTGAGTTCGATGAAATAGGGATCGTCGGGATAGTCGGCTATCAGACCCGAGACCGCATCGAGCGCCCCGGCGAACTCGGTCTGGCGGAAGAGCGCTATGGCGCGTGCGTAACGCGCGGGGACCGAAGCATCGCTCGCCGGGTATTTGCGCAACGTCCGTTCGGGCGGATCGATGAAGCCGTCGAGCTTGGCGACGATGCGGCTGTGCGCGGCGAGCTGTTCCGCCGGGACGGCAACGGCGGAATGGTCGGAATGCGCGATATGGTTGTCGAGAAACTCGATGCGGTCGCGGGTCAACGGGTGGGTGGCGGCGTAGCTCATGCGCTCCTGTTCTTCCTGGCTGGCGAACAGTTTCTGATAGTCGTCGAGCACCTCCATGAATTCGCGCAAGCCGCGGCTCGACTGATGGGTCCGGTCGAGAAAACGGACGGCCGCCCGGTCGGCGGCGCGCTCCTGCGCCCGGCTGAAGGACAGCAGTTCCGAACGCACCAGGTGCTGGCCCGCGTTGATCGTCGCGATGGCCGCTCCGGGATCGCGCGATACGGCGCCGACGACCGCGCCGACGATCATGGTCGCGAGCGTCGGCGCGGTCGCGTCGCGGAGCATCGTGTCCAGCCTGGCCAGATGGCCGCCCGCGATATGCCCCGTCTCGTGGGCGAGCACGCCGACAAGCTGTCCGGGATGAGCCATCCTGCGCAGCAGCCCGGTGGTCAGGAACATGCGCTGCCCGCGCGAGACGAAGGCGTTCTGCGCGTCCGACCGAATCAGGTGGATGCGTACCAGATCGGGATCGACACCCGCCGCGCGAAGGATCGGATCGAGATGGGAGCGGAGATTGCGCTCGATCTCGGTATCGTAGATATGTACGGTCTGCTCGGCGTCCGCTGGCAGCGTCGCCGCCATCAGACACACGCACACCAGCGCCTTCATTCTCGCGGCGAGGCGAATGCAGCGGGCAAGCAACATCGGTCTCCAGCAATCGGCAAGGCGTATGTGGGAAGCGTTCGGCCGCAAAACAATTGCCGCCGCCATTATATCCGGCGGGGACGCCGGCGGAGCGGGTTCGCGGCACACGGGGGCGGCGCGGTAGCATGGCCCTGAAACGCGCGCGCCGCGGCTCGGTTTCCCCTTTCATCGTGATGGATGTGATGCGCGCCGCGAACCAACGCGCGGCGGCGGGCGGGGATGTCGTTCATCTCGAGATCGGCCAGCCGGCGACGCCGGCGCCCGGGGCGGTGCGGAAGGCCGCCGCCGAGGCGCTTGAGACGGATGCGCTGGGCTACACCGACGCCACCGGAACCCACGATCTCCGCCGGCGGATCGCCGGGCACTACCGCGACCGCTACGGGATCGACGTGGATCCGGCGCGGATCGTCGTCACCACGGGCTCGTCCGGCGGCTTCATTCTCGCGTTTCTCGCCGCCTTCGACCCGGGCGATCGGGTGGCGCTGGCCGATCCGGGCTACCCGGCCTATCGAAATATCCTGTCAGCGCTGGGGATCGAGGCGGTCTGCATCCCGACCGGACCCGACAGCCGGTTTCAGCCGACGCCCGGCCTGCTCGACGCGGCGGGCCGCCTCGACGGGCTGATCGTGGCGAGCCCTGCCAATCCGACCGGGACGATGCTCGACCGCGATGCGCTCGCCGCGCTGGTCGGCTACTGCGCCGAACGCGGCATCCGGCTGGTGTCCGACGAGATCTATCACGGGATCGTCTACGGCGATCCGGCCGACACCGCGCTCCGTCTCACCGACGATGCGGTGATCGTCAACAGCTTCTCGAAATACTTCTCGATGACCGGCTGGCGAATCGGCTGGATGGTGGTGCCGGAAGATCTCGGCCGGCCGATCGAATGTCTGGCCCAGAACCTCTTCATCTCGCCGCCGACGCTGGCGCAGCGCGCGGCCGTCGCGGCCTTCGACTGCACCGCCGAACTCGATGCCAACGTCGCCCGCTACGCGGAGAACCGGGCGCTTCTGCTCGACGGGCTGCCGCAGGTCGGGTTCGCACGCTTCGCGCCGGCCGACGGCGCGTTCTACCTCTATGCCGACATCGAAGGCTTCGGCCTAGACAGTCGGGAACTAAGCCGCCGTCTTCTCGCCGAAGCGGGGGTTGCCGTAGCGCCCGGACTCGATTTCGACCGCGGCCGCGGCGACGGCTACGTGCGCATGTCCTTCGCCGGCAGCCGCAAAGACATGGGCGAGGCGCTGTCCCGTCTCGACGACTGGGTAACCAGGAACCGCTGAACCCCCGGCGGTCGGGCTACTTGACGATCTTCTGCCACCAGCCGCGCCGTTTCGGGCGGTCGATGTCGGCCTCGGCCTCGGCGGAAACGGCTGGCAGGGTTTCGACGGCATGGCCGATATCCTCGGCCAGCGCGCCATCCCCGGCGTCCTTGTCCGGCTGACTGTCGCCGCCGTTCCCAGCCGGCGCCGACACGCCGTTTCCTCCAGCCGCCGATGTGTCCGCGGGCGCCGTCTCGGGTTCCGGCTGAGGCGTTTCCGCCGGGGCGGGTGCAGGATCCGCCGGTGCGGCCTCGTCCGTTTTCACGTTCGCCGCCCCGCCATTCTCGCTCGCATTCCCCGCCGCCTGGGCGCCTCGGCCCGAGCGCCGCCGCCCGCCCCGCCGTCCGGACCGCCGCCTGGCCGGCGGCTGTTCGGCCGGGGCCTCGTCTGCGGGCGTCTCTTCCACCTTTGCGGCTTCGGTCCCGCTGCCGGAGGACGCGGCTGCATCGCCGGCCGCTTCGGCGGCGGTGCCGGCCGCGGCCGGCACCGCCGCCGAAGCGGCCGGCTTGCGGCGCGAGCGCCGCCGCCTCGAACGTTTCTTTTCACCCTCTTCCCTGGGCGCCGCACCTTCGGTCTTGTCAGGCTTGGGCTTGTCTTCCGGGTCGGTTCTGGGCGCGCTCTCGGGCGTTTCGGAGGCCGGACCGCGCACCCGCTCGATGCGCATGTCAGGCGGCACCACGCTGTCATCGCCGAGCAGAACGATTCGGAAACCGTAGCGGTTTTCGATATCTGCCAGCATCGCGCGCTTGTTGTTCAACACATAGAGCGCGACCGAACCCGGAATCGAAACCGTGACCTCGCTGGAGCGGTGGCGGATGCCTTCGTCCTCGAGCGCGCGCAGCACCTGAAGCGCCATCGATTCGGTGGAGCGGACCACCCCCGCACCGCGGCAGTGGGGGCAGATCCGGGTGCTGGCTTCCTGCAGGCTCGGGCGCAGCCTCTGGCGCGACAGTTCGAGGAGGCCGAAGCCGCTGATCCTGCCGATCCGGATGCGCGCCCGGTCCGCCTTCATCGCTTCCTTCAGGCGTCGTTCGACCTGACGCAGGTGGCGGCTTTCCTGCATGTCGATGAAATCGATCACGACGAGGCCGGCAAGGTCGCGCAGCCTGAGCTGACGGGCGACCTCGTCGGCAACCTCGAGATTGGTGCTGACGGCGGTTTCCTCGATGTTGCGTTCGCGCGTCGAGCGGCCCGAATTGACGTCGACCGAAACCAGGGCCTCGGTCGTCTGGATGACGATATAGCCGCCCGACCTGAGCTGCACCTCGGCGCCGTGGATCGCGTCGAGCTGCCCCTCGATCTGGTAGCGGTGAAACAGCGGGATGTCGGTTTCGCGGTAGGGCTGGACACGCTTTGCGTGGCTCGGCATCAGCATCCGCATGGACTTCTTGGCGGTCCGGTAGGCTTCCGTCCCGTCGACCAGGACTTCCTCCACGTCCCTGGTGTACAGGTCGCGGATGGCGCGCTTTATCAGGTTCGCGTCCTCGTGGACCATGGACGGGGCGATCGATTTGAAGGTGCGCTCCCGGATCTCGTCCCAGGTGCGGCTGAGATACTCGAAATCGCGCCTGATCTCCGCCTTGCTTCGTTCCGTCCCGGCTGTTCGCATGATCACGCCCATGCCATTCTGGATCTCGAGATCGTCGATGATCTTCTTGAGCTTGCGCCGAGCGCCGGCGTTGGTGATCTTGCGCGAAATGCCGCCGCCGCGCGCAGTGTTGGGCATCAGCACGCAGTAGCGCCCGGCGAGCGAGATGTAGGTGGTCAGCGCGGCCCCCTTGTTGCCGCGCTCCTCCTTGACGGCCTGGACCAGGATGATCTGGTTCCGCTTGATCACCTCCTGGATCTTGTAGCGTCGCGACCTGCGCCGGCCGGGCTCCCCGTCGCCGCTCGCGCCGTTCCGCCGGCGCCCCTTGCGGCCGCCGCGCGGCGCCGGCCGATCGCCGCCGGCAGACCCGGTATCGTCGTCTTCGCCGCTTGCGTCGCCGCCGGCGGCATCGGGCTCATCCTCCTGCGCCGCGGGTTCCGCCGCCGCTGTCCCGGGGATCGGCGCGCCGGCGGCTTCCGCCACCGCGGCCCCGGCATCGTCGTCGGTCGACTCCGCATCGTCGGAATCAGGCCCGTCCGCCATGTCCTCGACTGTGCTGTCGATCTCGTCGATCAGCGCCTGGGCGGCGATCTCGTCGCCGCCGTCCGCGTTCTCCTCGGCGACCAGCGCTTCCCGATCCTCGACAGGGATCTGGAAATAATCGGGGTGGATATCGTTGAAGGCGAGGAAGCCGTGCCTGTCGCCGCCGAAATCGACGAACGCCGCCTGCAGCGACGGTTCTACGCGGCTGACCTTGGCGAGGTAGATGTTGCCTTTGATCTGGCGCTTGGTCGACGTCTCGACTTCATACTCTTCCAGCCTGTTCGCGCTGGTGATGACGACGCGCACCTCTTCGGGGTGGGCGCCGTCGATCAGCATCCGTTTGGTCATGAATTGCTCCGGGGCCGGCGCGGTGCGACGCCAGGCGTCGTGCCAGCGCGATCGGCCGTGCTTGGTCCGCAGCCAAGTACGGTGCTGTCGAAAAACGATATGGCGGGCGGCAACCCGCCCGATCGCCGTCGATCCGGTCAGCGGGTTCTCTGCCTGTACCGGGCCTGGCCGTCATTTTCTCCAAATCCCGACGCTGGCATGCGGCGCCGGCATTTGCCGGGCGCACTGCCGAAGCGGGTCGCTCTTGCGCGCCGCGCAGGCGGCGGGTCTCCATTGTCGCGCCGGTACCATAGCCGTGCGGCGGCGTCCGCTCAACCGATATCGCTTTCGGGGCAGTCAATTGACACGCCGGCGCCGGGGAAGAAAGATTGTCCCGCCATTTCCGGTCCACGAGTCCGACAGGGAACCAGCCATGCGTGTGGAAGCCGTCAGGTCGGACATCCCCCAGCCGCTCGCCAACTACACCGAAGCGTTTCGCGCGGGCGGCCTGGTCTTCGCCGCCGGTCAGCTGCCAACCGACTTCAGGAACGGCATCCCGGCCGAGGCGAGAACCGACCCGGCGTTCCCGTACTACGGCTCCGACATCAAGAAACGCACCCGCTACGTGCTCGACAATCTGGCGAAGACCTTCGAGGCGGCGGGCTCCTCCCTCGAACACGTCATCAAGGCGCAGGTCTTTCTCGAGGATCTGCGCGAGTTCAACGCCTTCGACGAGGTGTGGAAGGAGTATTTCGCAACCCCGCCGGCGCGGACGACCGTGGGCACGTCGGGTCTGCTGGTGAAGGACGCGATGATCGAGATCGACCTGATCGGCTACGTGCCGGACGAGATCGACTGCGCCGCGATCCGCTCCGACATCCCCCAGCCGCTCGCCAACTACACCGAAGCGTTTCGCGCGGGCGGCCTGGTCTTCGCCGCCGGCCAGTTGCCGACCGACTTCAGGACCGGCATCCCGGCCGAGGCGAGAACCGACCCCGCGTTCCCCTATTACGGCTCCGACATCAAGAAACGCACCCGCTACGTGCTCGACAATCTGGCGAAGACCTTCGAGGCGGCGGGCTCCTCCCTCGAACACATCGTCAAGGCGCAGGTCTTCCTCGAGGATCTGCGCGAGTTCAACGCTTTCGACGAGGTGTGGAAGGAGTATTTCGCGACCCCGCCGGCGCGGACGACCGTGGGCACGTCGGGCCTGCTGGTGAAGGACGCGATGATCGAGATCGACCTGATCGGCTATGTGCCGAGCGAGATCGACTGTACGGCGGTTCGTTCCGACGCGCCGCAGCCGCTCGCCAACTACACCGAGGCCTATCGAGTCGGCGATTACGTCTTCGCCGCCGGCCAGCTGCCGAGCGACTTCAGGACCGGCATCCCGGCCGAGGCGAGAACCGACCCTGCGTTTCCCTATTACGGCTCCGACATCAAGAAACGCACCCGCTACGTGCTCGACAATCTGGCGCGCACGTTCGTCGCCGCCGGCAGTTCGCTCGACGATGTGATCAAGGCGCAGGTCTTTCTCGAGGATCTGCGCGAGTTCAACGCCTTCGACGAGGTGTGGAAGGAGTATTTCGCGACCCCGCCGGCGCGGACGACCGTGGGCACGTCGGGCCTGCTGGTAAAGGACGCGATGATCGAGATCGACCTGATCGGGGCAGTTCGAGGCTGAGGAGTTGCGATGGCAAAGTTCCTGGTACTGGCGCGGCCGCAGAAACCGCTTCCGCAGAAGGCCAATGTCGAGGGTGCCCGCACCCAGTGGCGTGCACTCCGCGACGAGGGCAAGGCCGAGGTCTACGAGATTGTCGAGGACAACGGCGCCGGTTTCGCCGTCTTCCTCGACGTCGATGATCATGACGAGTTGATGGCTGTCCTGTTCCGCAACCCTCTCGGCAGCTGGGGGTCATACCAAGTCTATCCGCTCGGAACGCTGGAGGGCGAAACCCGGGCAATGCGGGAAGCCGGGATCATCCGCTAGCGGCTCGGACAAATCCGGAGGAAACGCGAGATGGCCAAGTTCCTGATCATCAATCGCCCGCCGCCGCACCGCACCAAGGACGCGCCGGTGGGCCAATGCGTCAATCATTTCGTTGCACTCGGGGCGAGCAACCGGGCTTCGGTCTATCCGATCGCCGGGCTCAAGGGATACGCCACGCTCGTCGATGTCGACGACCACGAAGCGCTGCGCGATGTGGTCGCCGGCAACGCGATGGGCAATATCGAAGAGTACAGCATCATCGCCCTCGCCGACCTCAGGGATTGACCGCCCGGGCATCGCCTGAACCCGGGAACGGACCGCCGAGGCCATCCGCTCTTCCGGGGTCCCGCCTTCCCGGTCGTGGACCGAATCGTTTGCCCCGCGTATAGAGTGCGGGCGGGATTTGGGGCTTGGTGCATGTTCCTGAAACGGCGGCGACTCTGGCTATCCTTGGGTGCCGCCCTCGTCCTCGCGGGGTGGGCCGGGACCGCCGCTGGAGCGTCCGTTTCGGTGCTCGGCGTCCGCATCGGCCCCGGCGAGAACAAGACCAAGCTGGTTCTCGATCTCGACTCGGCGGTCGGTTTCACCGCCTTTACCCTGGCAAAGCCCTACCGCGTGGTCATCGACCTGACACCGGTCGCGTGGAAGCTAGACCGGCCCAGGATACCCGGGCGGGGTCTGGTCAAGGCGCTCCGCTACGGCCACTTCAGCGACTCGGTCTCCCGCGTCGTACTCGACGTTTCCCGCCCGGTGACGGTTGCGAAATCCTTTCTCCTGCCGCCGGGCAACGGCCGGCCCTACCGGGTCGTGGTCGACCTTCAGGAGGCGAGCCCGGCTGAGTTCGCGCGCCGCGCGCGGCCCAAACCGGCCGCAGTCTCGAGGCCGGAGCCCGCGCCGGTTCCGCTTCCGAAGCGCCGCGCCAGACGCAGCCTGAAGACCGTGGCGGTCGATGCCGGGCATGGCGGCGTCGACCCCGGCGCCATCGGCGTGCGCGGCACCCACGAAAAGCGGGTGACGCTGAGCCACGCGCGGTCGCTGGCAAAGGGACTCCGTGCGACCGGCCGCTACCGCGTCGTGATGACCCGGGGGCGCGACGTATACGTGCCGCTCCGCCGGCGCGTGGCGATCGCCCGCAGGAACGCCGCCGACCTCTTCATTTCGCTTCACGCCGATTCGGTTCCCCGACCGGCGGTGCTGGGCGCCTCGGTCTACACACTCTCGGAACGGGCTTCCGACCGCCACGCCGCCGCGCTGGCAGCCAAGGAGAACAAGTCGGACCTGATCGCCGGCGTCGATCTGAACGAAGAAAGCTCGGAGGTCGCAAACCTGCTCATCGATCTGTCGCAGCGCCAGACGATGAACAGTTCGGCCAGCTTCGCCCGCATCCTGATGACCGAGATCGGCAAGGTTCGGCCTCTGGTTCGCAACACCCATCGTTTCGCGGGGTTTGCGGTCCTCAAGGCGCCCGATATCCCCTCCGTGCTCGTCGAGCTGGGCTTCCTGTCCAATCGGACGGACGAGCGCCGGCTCAACCGCGCGCGCGACCGGAAGCGCGTCACCCAGGCGATTATCCGCGCAATCGATACCTATTTTGCACGCCAGCAGGCCTTCAATCGCTGATGTCGATTGCCATATCATCTTTCGGATGGATTCGGAGATTCCGCCTGCCGGCCAATGTCGGGGCGGACGACCTGGCAAGCGGACGACATGCGTGTCCTGAAAGCGCTCGGTGTACTGGGTTTGGTGTTCGCCGTTGTCGGCCTGCTCGGGGCCGGCGGCGTTTTCTGGCTGCTCTATACCTACGGCCGCGGCCTGCCCGACCATGCCCAGCTCGCCGATTACCAGCCGCCCATGGTGAGCCGCGTCCATGCCGGTGACGGCAGGCTCCTCGCCGAGTTCGCCAGGGAAAAACGTGTCTTCGTCCCCGTCTCCGCCATTCCGCGCAGGGTGATCGACGCCTTCGTCTCGGCGGAGGACAAGACCTTTTTCGAGCATCCCGGCATCGATCCTCCCGGAATCGCCACGGCGGCGTTCAGGAACCTGATACGGCTCGGTACCGACCAGCGGCCGGTCGGGGCGTCGACCATCACCCAGCAGGTCACGAAGAACTTTCTTCTGACAGACGCCGTGTCCTATCGGCGCAAGATCCGCGAGATCATTCTCTCATTCCGGATCGAGCGGGCGCTGTCCAAGGAACGCATTCTCGAGCTCTATCTCAACCAGATCTATCTCGGCTTCGGCTCCTACGGCGTGGCGGCGGCGGCGATCAACTATTTCAACAAGTCGCTCGACGAACTGACGATAGCCGAGGCGGCGTTTCTCGCGGGCTTGCCCAAGGCGCCCAACAACTACAATCCGTTGCGCCGGCCTGAGGCGGCGCGGATCCGGCGCGATTACGTGATCGGTCGGCTGCTGGCCGACGGGCGCATCTCCGCCGCCGAGGCAGCCGCCGCCAGAACCGGTCCGGTAATCCTGAGGACGCCCGACGAGGTGCTCGTCGCCAAGGCAGAATATTTCGTGGAGGAAGTCCGGCGCGAACTCGCCGACCGCTTCGGCGAGGCGGCGCTCTACGGCGGCGGCCTGTCGGTGCGCACCACCCTCGATCCGCGGCTGCAGGCGGAAGCCGACCGGGCGCTGCGCGACGGTTTGCTCGCCCACGACCGCCGCTACGGCTGGCGCGGTCCGGTCGCCAGGATCGACCCGGGCCGGCCGGCGGCGGCGCAACTCGCAGAGATCGAGGTCGGCGCCGCGCCGGAACGCTGGCGGCTCGCCGCCGTCGAGGCTGTCACCCCCGCCGGAGCACGCATCCGCCTGGCGTCCGGCGAGGCGGGAACCATCCCGCTCGACGGGCTGCGCTGGGCGCGGAAACGGCTGGACGGCTGGAAACGCGGACCTGCAGTCGAACGCGCCGCCGATGTGCTGGCGCCGGGCGATGCGGTATTCGTGGAGCCGATAGCCGCGGCCGGCGGCGGCGGGGCGGACGAAGCGGCGCACGCCGTGTTTGCGCTGCGGCAGGCTCCCGATGCCGACGGCGCGCTGGTCGCGCTCGACCCCCACACCGGCCGGGTGCTGGCGCTGACCGGCGGTTTCAGTTACGCGGCGAGCGAGTTCAACCGCGCCACCCAGGCCATGCGCCAGCCGGGCTCCGCGTTCAAGCCTTTCGTCTATCTCGCCGCGCTCGACCGCGGACTGACTCCGTCGAGCATCGTGCTCGACGCCCCGTTCGTGATCGACCAGGGCCCCGGGCTGGAGAAATGGAAGCCGTCGAACTACACCAAGCGCTTCTACGGGCCGAGCCCGCTGCGCATCGGCATCGAGCAGTCGCGCAACCTCATGACGGTGCGGGTAGCCCAGCGCATCGGCATGGACACGGTGGCGCTCTACGCCGAACGCTTCGGCATCGTCGAGCATATGCCGCGGATGCTGTCGATGTCCCTCGGCGCGGGCGAGACCACACTGCTCCGCCTGACGACCGCCTACGCCATACTGGTCAACGGCGGCAGGAAGATCGCACCGACCTTCCTCGATCGCATCCAGGACCGCGACGGCAAGACCGTCTTTCGCCACGACCGGCGCGCCTGCCCGGGCTGCATCGGCGTTTCCTGGAAGGAACAGGCCGAGCCCGAGGTGCCGGACACCCGCGAACGGGTCGCCGATCCGAGCAACGCCTACCAGATCGTCTCGATGCTTGAGGGCGCGGTACAACGCGGCACCGCAAAGAGGGTCCGCACGATAGGCAAGCCCGTCGCCGGCAAGACGGGAACCACCTCCAACAGCGTCGATGCCTGGTTCGTCGGCTTCTCGCCCGATCTCGCGGTGGGGATTTTCGTCGGTCATGACGTACCCCGGTCCCTCGGCCCGCGCGAGACCGGCGCTTCGGTGGCGGCGCCCATCTTCGCCGACTTCATGCGGGCCGCGCTCGGCAACAAGCCGTCGACGCCGTTCCGCATTCCACCGGGCATCCGGCTGGTCCGGGTGGATGCGGCAACCGGCCTCGTTACCCGGGCGCCGGACGGCGATGTCATCCTCGAAGCATTCAAGCCGGGAACCGAACCCGTGCGGGGCGCCGCCGCCGCCGGTGCCGCTGCCGGGCGCACGGCGGCGTCCCCGGCTACACGCGGGAAAGCGCGCGATCTATATTAGCGGCGCCGGCCACACCACCCAGAGAGCCCGGAGACATGCGCGCGGAGATCGAAACCGTCCTCGGCGAAATCGAGCAGTCGCTTGCGCTGCTGAGGAGGCATCTTTGACCCCGAGCGATCGCAAGCCCGGCTCGCGGAACTGAACGCCCAGGTCGAGAACCCGTCGTTCTGGAACGATCCCGCGCACGCCCGCGAAGTGATGCGCGAACGAACCCGCATCGAGAGCGCGCTCGACGGCTACCGGTCGCTGGTCGGGGAAACCGCGGACAACCGCGACCTGATCGAACTCGGCGAGGCGGAGGGGGACGACGAGGTCGTTGCCGAGGCCGAGGCGGCGCTGCTCGACCTGCACGCCCGCGCGGCCCGGATGGAAACCGATAGCCTCCTCTCCGGCGAAGCCGACGCCAACAACAGCTTTGTCGAGATCCACGCCGGCGCCGGCGGCACCGAGTCGCAGGACTGGGCGGAGATGCTGGCGCGGATGTACACGCGCTGGGCGGAGGCGCGCGGGTTCGCCGTCGAGGTCCTCGAGGAAAGCCTCGGCGAAGAGGCCGGGGTCAAGTCGGTCACGATGCGGGTCACGGGCGAGAACGCCTACGGATGGCTCAAGACCGAAAGCGGCGTACATCGCCTGGTCAGGATTTCCCCGTTCGATGCCAGCGCCAGGCGGCACACCAGCTTCGCGTCGGTATGGGCCTATCCGGTGATCGAGGACGACATCGAGATCGAGATCGACGACAAGGATATCCGGATCGACACCTATCGCGCATCCGGCGCCGGCGGGCAGCATGTCAACCGGACCGACAGCGCGGTGAGAATTACCCACTTGCCGACCAGCATCGTCGTCCAGTGTCAGAACGACCGCTCTCAACACCGCAACCGGGCGGCGGCATTCGCGATGCTGCGCGCACGGCTCTACGAGCTCGAGCTGCAGAAGCGCGAGGCTGAAGCCCAGGCCGAGCACGCCGCCAAGAGCGACATTGGCTGGGGCCACCAGATTCGCTCCTACGTCCTGCAGCCCTACCAGATGGTCAAGGATCTCAGGACCAATATCGAGAAGGGGAATCCGCAGGCCGTGCTCGACGGCGATCTCGACTCGTTCATGGCGGCGGCGCTTGCCGCCCGGCTCGGCGCGCGGCCCGCCGGCCCGGCGTCCCCGTAGTCCGGCGGCGGGCGCGCAGACCGTCAGCAGGGAGGAATGGTTTGGGAGCCTGGTACGAGACGCATCGAGCGGTCGTCCATCCCTGGTATTGCGATCAGTTCGGGCACATGAACGTGCGCCATTACTGCAATTTCTTCGACGATGCCGGGTTTCATATATGGAGCCATATCGGTTGCCCGCACAGCGAGATGAAGGCGCGCGGGGTGATGCTGGTGGTCGCCAGGAACACGATCGACTTCATCCACGAGATGAAGGCGGGCGAGTTGCTGCGGATCGAAACCGCGTTCATTCGCGTCGGCAACAGGAGTTGCACCCATCTGAACCGAATGTACAACGTCGACAACGGCGTCATGACCGCGACGCTCGAGTCGGTGGAAGTGTTCTTCGACCCCGCGACCAGGGTGTCGGCACCGATGCCGGATGACATCCGGGCGTTGCTGACCGATGCTCTGGTGACGGTGGAGAGTCCGTAACGCACCGCCGCACCGCCGCATTTGTGCAGGATGCGGCGTCCAGTTAGCCTCGCCCGCGCCCCCCCAACCGATCGGAGCATCATGTCCGGGATCGAACGCGCCAACGGCCACCGGCCCGACGGAGTCCTCGATATCGTCCACCCTGCCCTGGCGGGCACCGACCGGCCCGATCCGGCGCAGCTTCCCTACGACCTCGACCGGGTCCTGAGCGGCGTCTTCCGATTGCATGCCGAGGTGCCTCAGAATGCCTTCACGGCAACGATTCTCGGCACCGAACGCGAGGGCAACGGCATCCTGATCGACGATGACGGGCTGGTGCTCACCATCGGTTATCTGATCACCGAGGCGGAGACGATAAACCTGACCGACAACGCCGGCCGGACAGTGTCGGCCGACCCGGTGGCCTATGACCACGAAACCGGCTTCGGGCTTCTGCGCGCTGCGGAACCGGTCGCCGCCGCACCGATAACCGTCGGCGAATCGCGCGGGGTATCGGCGAGGGACCCGGTTGTCGTCGCCTCGTTCGGCGGATTCAAGCACGCGGTCCAGGGCGAGGTCGTCGCCGTGCGCGAGTTCGCCCGATCGTGGGAGTATATGCTCGACGAAGCGATCTGCACCGTTCCGATGCACCCCTATTGGGGCGGAGCCGCCCTGATCGACCGGGCGGGCAGGCTGGTGGGCTGCGGCTCGCTCTATGTCGAACACGGAACCGACGGCGAAGAGACGGTGCCGGGCAACTTGTTCGTGCCCATCGACCTGCTGGCGCCGATCCGCGGCGATATGGTGCGCACGGGACGGGCGAGGCGCGCGCCGCGGCCGTGGCTCGGCGTCTATGTCAGCGAGGCCGACGACAGGCTGGTCGTGACCGGCGTCGCTGCCAATGCACCCGGCGATCAGTGCGGCATACAGCCCGGCGACGTGATCCTTTCGGCCGACGGAAATCCGGTCGCCACGCTGCCCGAATATTACCGGACGCTGTGGGCCGCCGGTGCGCCGGGGGCGGTGATCCGTTTCGCCGTGCTCCGGGACGACGACGTGTTGTCGATCCGCGTGCGTTCGGGCGACCGGTACAGCTATCCCAGGATGCCGCACCGGCACTGAACGGCGGCAGCCGACGGACGCGTCTTCGTCAAAGCCCGGCGGCCGCTTCGAGCACCTTCTCGACGTGGCCCTTGACCCGGACCTTGCGCCAGATATTGCGGATAACGCCGCCCTCGTCGATCAGGAAGGTCGCACGTTCGATCCCCATGAACTTGCGTCCGTACATGGTTTTTTCGACCCAGGTGCCATAGCTTTCGCAGACGCTGCCATCGAGGTCGGCGGCGAGAGTGAAGGGCAGGTCGTGTTTCGCCTTGAATCTGTCGTGGCGGGCGACGCTGTCCCTGGAAACGCCGATCACGGCGACATCGAGCGCCGCGAAGTCGGGATGGGAATCGCGAAATCCGCAGGCCTCCTGCGTACAACCGGCCGTGTCGTCCTTGGGATAGAAGTAGAGAACGGCGGCCCTGCCGGCGAGGCCGGCGAGCGAAACCGTCCCGCCGCCGTCGGTGGCCATCTCGAAGTCGGGTGCGCGCTGTCCGATCTCAGGTGTCATCGCTGGTTCCCTTCCGTTGCCAGGTCGCCGGCGGACGGGAGCGCCGCGGCCGGCCCGGCGACGATCTCCTCGAAGTGCCGGCGTGTGCGATCGGCGGCCGCGAGGCTTGTCCGCTCGAGCGCAGCATGGTCGGCCATGCCCAGCGCGCGGGCAACGAATTCCCGCCGTGCAGGCGACTGGTCGCGTCCCGCGACGCCGCCGCCAAAGGCGAGGCGGACCGTTCCCTGCAGCCGCCG
Organism: Alphaproteobacteria bacterium; assembly: GCA_965200535.1. Taxonomy (GTDB): domain Bacteria; phylum Pseudomonadota; class Alphaproteobacteria; order MPNO01; family MPNO01; genus MPNO01. Next base: position 992,740 of record CBDAUF010000001.1, read on the forward strand.
CCACAACGTCATCGCGTCGATCAGGTCGCCGGCGGCGGTCCTGTCGAGACATCCTGCCGCGGCAAGCCGGCCGAGCGCATCGACGGTGTCGGTGGACAGCACGTCCGGGTGCCGGTGCGCGTGCCGAAGCTGGAGATACTGGGCGATGAACTCGATATCGATCATTCCGCCGCGAAACCGCTTGATCGACCAGAAGTCGTCGGCCGACAGCTCGCGCTCCATCCTGTCGCGCATGTCGGCGACCGCGCAGACAAGCCGGTCGGGCTCGCGCTCGCGGGTCAGGACGGAAGCGATGGTCCGCTCGATCCTGGCGGCGAAGGGCGCAGGCGCCGCGATCACCCGTGCGCGGGTGAGCGCCAGGTGTTCCCAGGTCCAGGCCTGCTCGTGCTGGTATCGCGTGAATGCGGCGAGCGAGGTCGCGATCGGCCCCGAGACGCCGGCCGGCCGAAGCCGCATATCGACCTCGTACAGCCCGCCCTCGCCGGTTGGGGCCGACAGCGCAGCGATGAAACGCTGGCAGAACCTAGCGTAATAGGTCTGGTTGGGCAGCGGCCGCGGACCGTCGGACTCGGCGTATTCGTCGGCCGTCTCGTACAGGAACAGGAGGTCGAGATCCGATTCGGTGGTCAGCTCCCGCCCGCCCAGCTTGCCGAAGCCGACCACGGCGAAGGCGCTGTCCGGAACGGCGCCGTGGTTGCGCGCAAACTCGCGCGCCGTGGCCGGCAGAAGGGCGCGCACGCAGACTGTCGCCACGTCGGTAAGCGGCCGGCCCGCCTCTGCCGGGTCGATCCGCCGGTCCAGCATCTGCACGCCGATCTCGAACACCCGGTCGTTGTTCCAGCGCCGACAGATATCCAGGACATCCTCGAAGTCGCGCGCCTCGGCCAGCGCCCTTTCGAGCGCCGCTGCCAGCCCGTCGCAGCCGGCGTCGAAATCCGCGGCGGCGGGCTGCAGCACCCCTTCGAGCATGATCGGGTGGCGGCTCAGCCAGTCGGCGAGCCGCGGGGCGCTGCCCATGATCGTGGCCAGCAGTTCGAGCAGCGCCGGGTTGTTGGTGAACAGGGAGAGAATTTGCACCCCGGCGGGGAGCCGCCTCAGAAACTCGTCGAACTTGAGCAGCGCCGCATCCGGGTCGTTGGTCTGCGACAGGGTTTCGAGCACCGTCGGGATCAGTTCGGTCAGCAGCTCCCGCGCCCGTGCGCTCCGTGTCGCGCCGTAGCGGCCGTGGTGCCAGACACGGATCCGCTCCGCCACCCGGCCCGGTTCCCGAAAGCCGAGACGGGCGAGTGTTTCCAGCGTCTCCGGGTCGTCTTCGGCGCCGGTGAAGACCAGGTTCCCCGGCCCCGACAGATCGGGGGTCTTCTCGAACAGAACGGCGTAGTGCGACTCGACCGCGCGCAACTCTTCCAGCAGCGCGGCCTCGAACTGCCCCAGGTCGCGGAATCCCATCAGGAAGGCAATGCGCTCCAGCCCGGCCTCGTCGTCCGGCAGGCTGTGGGTTTGCTGGTCGTCGATCATCTGGAGGCGGTTCTCGAGCCGCCGGTGGAACCGGTAGGCGCGGATCAACCGGCTGGCCACGATCGATTCGAGCAGCCGGGACCCCGCCAGGGCGCGCAACGCCCCGCAGGTCTCGCGGACCCGGAGCGAAGGGTCGCGGCCGCCCCAGATAAGCTGCTGCGTCTGGGCGAACAGCTCGATCTCCCGGATGCCGCCGCGGCCGAGCTTGATGTCGTGCCCGGCGATAACCGTCGTTGCTCCGCCGCGCCGGGCGTTGATCTGGCGTTTGATCGAATGGATGTCCTGGATGGCGAAGAAATCGAGGCTCTTGCGCCATACGAACGGCCGCAGGATGTCGAGAAAGGCTTCGCCCGCGGCAATGTCGCCGGCCACCGGGCGGGCCTTGATCATCGCCGCCCGTTCCCAGTTCTGTCCGGCGCTTTCGTAATACGCCTCGGCCGCCAGGGTGGAGACCGCAACCGGCGTCGATCCGGGGTCGGGGCGGAGCCGGAGGTCGGTCCGGAACACATAGCCGTCGCCGGTGCGCTCGGCCATTATCCTGACCAACCCCTGGGTCAGCCGGATCATGCATTGCTGAAGGCTGGTCCTGCCGGTGTATTCGATCCGTTCGCTGTCGTAGAGAACGATGAGATCGATGTCGCTCGAATAGTTGAGTTCCCGCCCGCCCAGCTTTCCCATGCCAAGGACGATCCAGCCGGATCCGCGCGCCGGTTCGTCGGGCGAAGCGAGCGCAATCTCCCCCGCCGCGGCCGCTTCGGCGAGCAGGCGGGCGGCGGCGACGGCAAGCGCCCGCTGGGCGAAGTCGGACAGGCGGGCGCATACCGTTTCCATCGGCCAGGCGCCGCTGAGATCGGCGAGCGCGGTGGCCAGGGAGGTTCTTCTCTTGGCGATACGCAGCGCGGACATCACGCCTTCGGTAGCGCTATCCTGCGGGGCCATGCGATCGAGCCCCGCCATCGTCCGGTCCCACGCCGGCTGCACGCCATCGCCGAGCAACCCGCACGCGAACCCGATATCGCGGATGGCGCAGTTGCCGAGGAAGGGGCTGTTCCCGAACACCGCTGCAAGCACTGACCGCGCGGCCGGATCCGCGGCAAAGGCGCGGGCGCGGCGGCCGATTTCCGCAGGCGCGGCGGCGGCGGCCTCTTCCCAGCGTTCGAAGGCGAGATCCACCGCCGCCCGGTTCGCCGGCCTGGGGAGGGCCTCCATGTTGCCGGTCAACTCGGCCGCAGCCAGCGCCAAACGCGTTACTCCGGTGGCGGAGAAGATCGCCGAAAGTGTGCCGCGGGCGGTCGCGGGTCAAGCGGAGTTCGCCCTCCGATGATGGGGCGCCTGTCCCGCATCGGCCTCGATGTCGTCCTCATCTGCGCGCTTTCGGCCCTGGTTCTTGTCGTCGTCGGCGGGTGGCGGCTCTCGCACGGGCCGGTTTCGCTCGGTTTTCTCAAGCCCTATGCCGAGGAGCGGTTCGCCGCGCTCGACCTGCCCTACGAGATCGCGTTCTCGGACATCGTGCTCGCCTGGGGCGGGACCTCGCGGCCGCTGGGCCTCGCGATCCTCGATGCAGAACTGCGCAGCGAAGAAGAGCGCGCGGTCGCCAGAATTCCCGAAGTTTCCCTCGGACTGTCGCTGCCCTCCCTGCTCGACGGCAAATTCGTTCTCAAGACGGTCGAGTTGAGCGAAGCGGGGGTGGAGGTGATCCGCTACGCCGACGGCGGGCTGGGTGTGGGCCTCGCCGGCGAGGGCGCCGGGACCTTCATGTTGTTCGAGTTGGACGCCGCCGACCGATCCGGCGCCTCGCTCATGGGCAGGCTGGACCATCTCGCCATTCACCGTGCTGCGATCTCGATCGACGATCGGGTGCTCGGGTTGCACATGAACGCGGACCGGGCTTCGCTCGATTTCGAGCGCCACGAAGACGCGATCGTCTGCGTGTTCGACATCGATTCCGTGTCGGCGGAAGAACGGCTCGCGCTGGGCGGTGTCGCGGAGTACAGGCTGTCCGACGGAACCATGCATGCCGCACTCGACTTCCGCGACCTCGTTCCCGGACGATACGCGCAAGTCCTGGCCGAGCGGTTCCCGGACCTCCCCGATATCAGCGGAATCGCGGTTCCGCTGCGGGGCCGCGTGGAAGCGTCGGCGGATCCCGACGGCGCGTTGAAACAGGCCAGTTTCACCGTCAGCGGAACCGAGGGTTCCCTGCGTCTTGCGGCGCTCGATGGTCACCGTTACGACTTCCGTTCGCTGGTGCTGGACGGCCGTTATGCCGCGGGCGACGGGTCGGTCGCGGTGGACAGGCTCGACATCGATTTCGGCGCGCCGAGACTGTCGCTCTCCGGCAAGCTTGGCCGGGTGGACGGGATTGCGCGGCTCGCCGCGCGGGCGAAGCTCGACGGGATGACGATGGCCGCGCTCGGACGGTACTGGCCCGAGGGCGTGGCTGCGGGCACGCGGCGGTGGCTGATCGCCAATCTGGATCGGGGCGAGGTCCGCGACCTCGCAGCCGATTTCGCCGCCGCCTTTCCTGCCGCGGGCGCGAAGATCGAGCACGCCGAGGTCACGTTCGCCGTTGACGCGGCGCGTGTGCACTATTTCCGGCCGCTCCCCCCCATCATCGATGCCGGGGCCTCGATCGCCATCGACCGGGACCGCGTGCGAATCGCCGTTTCGGGAGGCAAGGTGGAGGACCTCGTCCTCGCGGACGGACGGATCGATATCGCCGGGCTGTCGACGGACGAACCGCATCTCGCACTGGAAGCGAATCTTTCCGGACCGGTCTCCAGCGCGCTCTCCGTACTCGATCGTCCGCCGCTGGGCTACGCTTCGAAGGTGGGTCTCGCCCCGGCAGACGCCGGCGGCGCGCTCGAAATGCGAATAACCGCCCGCTTTCCCCTGATCGAGGCCCTGGCGCTCGCCGACATCGCGCTCGGCGCGTCCGGCACCACCGCCGGCGCCAGCGCCAACGGCGTATTTTTCGGGCAGAACCTCACCGAAGGCGCGCTGCGTTTCGTCCTCGACGACTCGGGAATGAAGATCGACGGGAAGGCGCATCTCTCCGGCATCCCCGCCGTCGTCGGCTGGCGGGAAGACTTTTCCGGGACCGCGGAGCCTCGGCGCCGCTACACGGTTCGTGCGCGGCTGACCGAGCCAGACCGTGAACGCCTGGGCGTCGTGCTCGCGCCCACGGTCCAGGGACCGCTGGCGGTGGAAGCCGCCTACGAGGCGTTTTCCGGCGGCGCGGCGCGCGTTGCCGGGACGCTGGACATCGCCGAGACGAGCCTTGCCCTCGCTCCGCTTGGCCTGTGGAAACCGCCCGGCGTAGCCGGACGGGCCACTTTCTCCTTCGGACTCGACGACGGCAAGGCCCGAACGATCCGCATACAGGACCTCGCGGCGGGAGATATCCGGGCGGCGGCGCAGGTGAGGATCGAGAGCGGGCACATCCGCAAGGTGGAAATCGACAGGCTGTCGGTCGCCGGGCGCTACGACTTCGCCGGAGCGCTCGCCATCGACGAAGCCGGCGGCTGGACGATCGATGCGCGCGGCCGCCTGTTCGACGCCGCTCCGCTCCAGCGGTTCCTGGAAGCGAAAGGCGGGGGGCCGTTGCCGTCGCTCCGCATCGATGCTCAGTTCGACCGCCTGCGGGTGACCGCGGCCAAGGCGGTCGAAGCCGTATCGCTTCGCACCCTTCGCCGGGAAGGAAACTGGCAGACCATCGGCCTTTCCGGACGGTTCGAGGACGGCAAACCTTTCAATCTCGACTACCAGCCGCTGGTCGGCGCCGGCGAGGTGCGCATGACCAGCGGCGACGCCGGAGCCATGTTCGAACTGCTGGACGAGACCGGATGGGTCCGGGGCGGCCGTCTCGACCTCTCGGCGCGGCGCAGGGCAGGAGACAAGCCGGAACGGTGGGCGGGCGACCTCGTTATCCGCGATTTCGTGCTTACCGGCGCACCGAGGCTCGTGAAGGCGCTGCGGCTCGCATCGCTCGGATCGCTGTCGCAGGAACTCGGCGGCCGCGGCGTTCGCGTGGACAAGCTCGTCGTCCCGTTCTCCTATGACGGTTCGACGGCCCGCCTCTCCGGAGCCCGAGCCTTCGGGACCGGCTTCGGCGCGACCGCCGACGGCGTCATCGACCTGGACAAGGAGACGCTCGACATCGACGGCACGCTGATCCCCGCTTATCCGCTCAACGCGGCGCTGGGACAGGTGCCCTTCGTCGGCTTTCTCTTTTCGGGGGAAAAGGACGGCGGGCTGTTTGCCGCGCCTTATGCGATTCGCGGCGAGATCGAACATCCGGCCTTTGCGGTGAACCCGCTCGGCATCCTGACGCCGGGCGTATTCCGCAACATTTTCCGAATATTCGACGCGGACCGCGCGGAAACCGGATCGCCGCCAGCGCCGTCCGGCCGGTGATCCCGCGGGCGCCGGTCTTCACGCCGGTGTCACGATGACATGCCGCTTGCGGCCGGCGGAAAGTTTGATCACCCCCTCCGCGGTGAGATCGCGGTCGGTCACCATCTGCATCTCGTTCTCGAGCGCGCGGTCGTTCAGCCGGCCGCCGCCGCCCCGGATCAGCCGCCGGGCCTCCGCCCGGGATTCGGCGAGCCCCGCCTCTGCAAACAGGACAAAAGCGGCGATACCGGTCTCGAGCGCGCCCCGGTCGAGGGAATAACGCGGCAGTCCGGAGCCGAGCGCCCCGTCCTCGAACGTGGTGCGCGCCGTCGCCTCCGCCTGCCCCGCCTGTTCGGTACCGTGACAGAGCGCCGTCGCCTCACGCGCCAGCACCTTCTTGGCCTCGTTGATCTCGATGTCCCGGAGCGCCTCCAGCCGGGCGATCTCGTCGACCGGCAGCGTCGTGAACAGTCTGAGGAAGCGGCCGACGTCGGCGTCCGCCGCATTACGCCAGAACTGGTAATAGTCGTAGGGGCTGACGCGGTCCGCATTGAGCCAGACAGCACCGCCTGCAGTCTTGCCCATCTTCTCGCCCGATGCCGTGGTGATCAGCGGCGATGTCAACCCGAAGAGAGACGCACTGTCGACGCGCCGGGCGAGTTCGATGCCGGAGACGATGTTCCCCCACTGGTCCGACCCGCCCATCTGCAGCATGCAGCCGGTCCGCCGGTAGAGTTCGAGGAAATCGTAGGCCTGGAGCACCATGTAGTTGAATTCGAGAAAGCTCAGCGGCTGCTCCCGGTCGAGCCGCAGCCTGACCGAGTCGAAACCGAGCATGCGGTTGACCGAGAAATGGCGCCCGAACTCGCGCAGGAACGGGATATAGGAGAGGCCGTCGAGCCAGTCGGCGTTGTTCATCATCACCGCGTCGGTCGGGCCGTCGCCGAAGACGAGGAATTGCGAGAAGACCTTCTTGATCCCGTCCATATTGGCGGCGATGCGCTCTTCCGACAGGAGTTGGCGGGACTCGTCCTTGCCCGACGGATCGCCGACCCTGGTGGTTCCCCCGCCCATCAAGACGATCGGTTTGTGGCCGGTCCGCTGCCACCAGCGCAGGAGCATGATCGGCAGGAGGGAGCCCACGTGGAGGCTGTCGGCGGTGCAGTCGAAGCCGATATAGCAGAGCCTCGGCACACCCTGCGCCAGCGCTTCGTCGAGCCCGGCCCGGTCGGTGCACTGGTGCAGGAACCCGCGCTCGGCGACGGTCTTCATGAACTCCGAACGGGACTCTGTCATCGTCGTCTCCAAAGGGCGCGGCCCGCAAGGCTCTAGCACAGCCGCCGCGCCGCCGGAAACCGTTGGCGTCCGCTTCACCCCCCGGGCTAACATTCCGGGGTCGCGAATCCGACGGAGGCAGCCGTGAAACCGAGCCGTACCGGGCCCTTTCCCTATGTCCCCATCAACCGCCGGCCGAAGCTGTCGTGGCCCGGCGGCGCCCGCCTCGCGCTCTGGGTGATCCCCAACATCGAGATCTTTCCGCTGGACGAGCCGGTCCCGGGAGGCACCGGGATGGCGCCCGATATCATCAACTGGGCGCCTCGAGACTACGGCGCACGGGTCGGCGTCTTCCGGATCATGGAAGTGCTGGACCGGCACGGAGTGCGCGGCACCGTCGCCCTCAACAGCGAGGTCTGCGACGACTACCCGGAGATCGTCGAGGATGCCAGGGCGCTGGGCTGGGAGTTCATGGGCCACAACGAGAGCAACGCGCGCTATCTCCATCACATGGATCCGGAGGCCGAGCGCGAGACCGTCGCAAGGGTTTTCGAGCGGATCGAGGCGGCGACGGGCTCGCGGCCCCGCGGCTGGCTGTCATCCGGGCTGCAGGAAAGCTGGCACACCCTCGACTACCTGATCGACAACGGCGCCGATTATGTCGCCGACTGGATCAACGACGACCAGCCCTACCGGATGGATGTCGACGGACGACCGATCTGCTCGATCCCCTATTCGGGCGAAATCAACGACCTGCCGGCGATGCTGCGCATGGGGCGGACCGCCGAGGAGTTCGAAACCATGATCAAGCGCCAGTTCGACGTTCTCTACCGCGAGGGCGCCGAGTCCGGCCGGGTCATGGCGATTTGCCTGCACCCCTTCGTCATCGGTATGCCGCACCGGATCGGCGCGCTCGACGGGGCGCTCGACTATATCTGCGCCCACGAGGGCGTCTGGCGCGCCACCGGATCGGAGATCGTCGACCACTTCCTGTCGACCGTCCCGGCGGACTGATCGGCGGGCGGCGGACAGTCCGTGCACGGGGCCGGGCGGAAGGACTGCATCTGGGCCGTCGGGCTGATGAGCGGCACCGCGCTCGACGGCATCGACGCGGCGCTGATCGAGACCGACGGCGACACGGTCCGCGCCTTCGGGCCGTTTTTCACCCTTCCCTATCCGGCGGCGTTCCGCCGTCGTCTTGCCGCAGCGCTGGGCCGGACATCGGGTATCGGCGTCCTCGAAGCCGAACTCACCGACCGCCACGCACGCGCCGTCCGCGGCCTGCTCGCGAAACTTCCGGGCGGCCATCCGGAACCCGCCCTGATCGGCTTCCACGGCCACACCCTGGATCACCGGCCGGACGACGGGGTGACCGTGCAGATCGGCGACGGGGAAAGGCTTGCCCGCGCGCTCGGCATCCCCGTTGTCAACGACTTCCGCAGCGCCGATGTCGCCGCCGGCGGACAGGGGGCGCCGCTCGCGCCGATCTACCACGCGGCGCTGCTGGCCGGTATCGAGGGGCCGGCCGCGGTCCTCAACCTGGGCGGCATGGCAAATCTGACCTGGGTCGCCGACGGTGCGCCGCCCGTCGCCTTCGATACCGGCCCCGGCAACGCGCTTCTCGACCAGTGGGCCGAACGTCACACCGGCGAGCCATGCGACCGTGACGGCGCGCTGGCCGCACGCGGCCGGGTGTGCGGGGCCGCGGTTGCCCGTTACCTCGCCGACCCCTATTTCGACCGGGCGCCGCCCAAGTCGGTCGACCGGCTCGACTTCGCCGTCGACGGCGTTGCAGCACTCTCGCCGGAGGACGGGGCGGCGACCCTGGTCGAGGTCACGGCGGCCGCGGTCGCGCGCGCGGTGGAACACCTGCCGGCAGCGCCCCGGCGCTGGCTTGTCACCGGCGGCGGACGCCGCAATCCGGCGATGATGGCAAGGCTCTCCGCCAGGCTCGGCGTCCCCTGCGAGCCGGTCGAGGCGCTTGGCTGGCGGGGCGATGCACTGGAAGCGGAAGCCTTCGCATTTCTCGCCGTGCGGAGCCGCCACGGGCTCCCGCTCAGCCTGCCGACGACGACCGGCGTCCCCGCGCCGATGACCGGCGGGCGGTTGTCCCTGCCGTAGCGGGCAAACGGGTTACCGAAGAACTTTGGGCAAACCTCGACGCGGGCATCGCAGATGACGCAACGCGCGGCGGGCGGCCCGCGAAGACAGCGCCGGTCCCTGTCGCCGGAGGCCCGCCTTGGCGGCGGCGGCTACCCCATTGTGCCCGGCAGCCAGGTCGCGAGTCCGGGAAACACGACCAAGAGTGCGATAAGAAACACTTCCGCGACAACAAACGGCAGGACGCCGGCGTAGATCCGCGACAGCGGTACGTCGGGCGCCATGCCCTTGATAATGAAAACGTTCATGCCGACCGGCGGGGTGATCAGCCCGAGCTCGACCACCATGACGACGATGACGCCGAACCAGACCGGGTCGAATCCGAGCTGCAGCACGATCGGAAAGAATATCGGGATGGTCAGCAGGATCATCGCGAGCGAGTCGAGCGCACAGCCCAGCAGCAGGTAGATCAGAAGGATGACCGCCATGGTCACGAACGGACCCGCGCCCAGGCCGTCGACCCAGCCGCCCAGCGCGTCCGCGAGGCCGCCCAGGGTGAGAAACTTGTTCAGCAGGATCGCGCCGATCAGGATCGTGAAGATCATCGCCGCGGTCTTGGTCGTCTCGAGCAGGCAGGAGCCCAACTCTTTCCTGGCGGACAGGCCGAGCCAGGCATAGGCGGCATGGGCGGCGAAGATGCCTGTATAGGCGAGATATCCCACCCAGTCGGGCCAGCCCGCAGCTTCGGCGCCGGTCGACAGGTTGACGGCGACGGCGGCGACCAGCACCAGCAGCGAGCCGACAAGCAGCAGGTTGGCCGCCCGCAGCAACCGCCTGCGCCGCGGCGGTGCGCCGCGGGTCCAGGTGTTGACTGCGAGATCGAAGGCGCCCACAGCGCCGATGCCGGCGGCTTCGGTCGGCGTGAACGCGCCGGTATAGATGCCGCCGATCACCAGGACGAACAGGACGATGGTCGCCCACACATCCTTGACCGCGGCCAGCTTCTGGCGCGTCGTGGCCCGCTCGCCCGGCGGGCCCATCGCCGGGTTGCGGTGCACGACGATCGACACCGTCGCCATGAAGACGATGACGGTCAGCAGGCCGGGGACGATGCCTGCGGCGAAAAGCTGGCCGATATCCGATTCTGTGAGGATGCCGTACAGCACCAGGATGACGCTGGGCGGAATCAGGATTCCTATGGTGCCGCCGGCGGCAATCGTGCCGGTCGCCAAGCGCTCGTCGTAGCGGTAACGGCGCATCTCGGGCAGCGCGACCTGGCTCATCGTCGCTGCAGTCGCCAGGCTCGAGCCGCAGATCGCGGCGAACGCGCCGCATCCGCCGATCGTCGCCAGCGCGAGGCCGCCGCGCCTGTGCCCGAGCCAGGTGTTGCACGACCTGTAGAGATCCTCCGACAGTCCGGAGCCCGTGGCGAAGAAGCCCATCAGCACGAACAGCGGAACGACGCTCAACTCGTTGGTGAGCACCGTCTCGTAGACGGTAAGGCCGAGCAGGGACAGCGACGGCTCGACCCCGATCAACAGAACGGCGCCGGCGGTGCCCACCGCCCCCATCGCAAAGCCGATCGGCATGCCCATGGCGAGCAGGACGAACATCGCCACGAGGCCGACCAGGTTCAGGACAATCGGCTCCATCGCGAGCGGGCGGACTCTGGCTCAGCCGACGCCGGCCGGGGGATTGGCGCCGCTCGGAGCCGCCTTCCCGGCGGCGGTCCGGACCGCCTGAACCCACTGGATCGCCAGCGCGGCGAACATGACGAGCGAGCACGCCACCATGACGACAGTCACCGGCCACAGCGGTATTTCCCAGATCTGGGTCAGATTGCCGTTGTTCCCCTGGACGATCGCCAGTTCGCCGAGACGCCAGCAAATCAACGCGACGAAGAGAAGCGACACCGCATAGGTGATGCTGTCGAACACAGCCTGCCAGCGCGGCGGGAGATGGGAGATGACGATGTCGACGCGGGTATGGCCGCGCAGGAAAGTGGTCAGACCGATACCCAGAAAGACCGTCAGCCCCATCATCAACTCGGTCACTTCGACCTTGGCTGCGACCGGCGCGGAAAGCAGTTCCCGGCCCAGTACGTCGACGAAGGTCAGCAGGGTCATCAGTGCAAGCGCGGCCGCGCTGAGCCAGGCGAGCCGTGAGGAGGCCCGCCCGGTCAGCGCGGTGAACCGGGCCGGGGAGGTCGCGGTCACGAAGCCGCCGCGCGGCGCAGCGGCGGCTACTTGATCGAGGCGACCGTCGCCCTCAGGTCGGCGAGCAGAGCCTCGCCGTCATGCCCGGCCTTCTTCATCTTCGCGAGATACTCGACGAAGATCTGGTCGGTCCTCGCCGACCATTTCTCGAGTTCCGCAGGCGTGATCTCTTCGATCGTGTTTCCGTTGTCCCGGGCGATTTTCATCCCGATCTTGTCGCCCTCGTCCCATTTGCGCCCGATCAGCTTGGCGCCGGCGCGGCCTCCCGCCTGGCTCAGCGCCTCCTGAGCGTTCCTGCTCAACGAGGCCCACCGCTTCTTGTTCATCGTCAAGAAGAAGGGAACCGTGTACAGCCCGCCGGGCACCAGAAGGTGATGCGTGACGAGCTTCTGCAGGCGGAACCCCCTGATCGCCTCGAACGGAAAGAACGCGCCGGCGGTGATACCCCGAAGCAGGCTTTCATGCGCCTTGGTCGCCGGCATTGCGACGGGAACGGCACCCAACTGCTTGGCGAGGAAGATGCCGCCGCCGCCGACCCGGAGCTTCACCCCTTTCAGGTCATCGAGCGTGGCGATCCTCTTTTTGGTGTGGAGTATGCCGGGGCCGTGGACCCACACCGTGAGCAGGCGGGTGTCTCCGAACTCCTTCCCGATCAGGCCGTTCTTCTCGTACCACACCCAGGCGGCCTGGCCAGCGCCGTCTTGTCGACCTCCAGCTTCAGCTTCCCGCCGGATGCCTTTTCCGCCGAGGCCGCCCATTCGGCCAAGGTCTGCGTCATGTGATGCACAGACGGCACCCAGTTGGCGATTCGAACGGTTTCCGCCTGGGCCGAAACCGGCGCAAGAGCCGCTGAGGCGACGATGGCCCCGACCGCGAGAGACATGATGACCTCCTCCAACCGTTGACATTCGACATCGCCGCCGCGACCGTGCCGCTAGGACAGGCGGATGCGTTCCCCCATGTTCACGGGCCGTACGCCGCGGCGCCGTTATTGCGCCCATTGTAGCGCGCTACGGCTTGCGTTACCCGCGGGCTGTAGAGACAATTTGTGATCGGTTGGGACTGGCGCGGGGGCGACGGCAACGATGCGCGACGACGAGAGGCATATCACCGACGGGGAACGCGCGGTCTGGCGGAGAGACGGGGCGCTCTGCCTCAGGCGCGTGGTCTCGGCCGACTGGCTCGCCCTTCTGGCCGAGGGGATCGACGCGGCGATCGCCGATCCGAGCGATGTGGCCAAGGACTACGGCGCGGGCAGCAGCCGCTTCCATACCGACCACGGCATGTTTCTGCGCTTCGATCAGTTCCGCCGTTTCATGCACGAATCGCCGATGGCGCGGCTTGCCGCGGAGTTGATGGAGGCGACCCGCATCAACCTCTACGACGAACATCTGCTGGTCAAGGAGCCGGGCACCGACACGCCGACCTGGTGGCACCACGACCTGCCCTATTTTCGCATCAAGGGCTCGCAGATTTGCAGCTTCTGGGTCCCGCTCGATCCGGTAACCGAGGACACCGGCGCGCTCCGCTTCGCGATCGGCTCGCACGCCTGGGGAAAGCTGTTCCGTCCGGTCAAGATCGGCCAGGGCGATTTCGTCGCCGAGACCGAGCAGTTCGAGGAGGCGGTACCGGATATCGACGCCGACCCGGACCGGTATCCGACGGTCTGCTTCGATCTCGAACCGGGCGACGTCGCCGTGTTCCACGGTGCGACCCTGCATTCGGCGAGCGGCAACCCCTCGACGACATCGCGCCGGCGGGCGGTGTCGCTTCGCTTCGCGGGCGACGACATCACCTGGTACCCCGGGCGTTATTCCCCGACCTTCTACGATGCGCCGCACCTTGTCGAGGGCGGGCCGATCGATGCAGAAATCTTCCCGCGGCTGTGGACGCGCTGAACGGCGCCGTCACGGCCAGGCGGCGAGGGGCGGCAGCGACATCAGGATCGCCTCCGTATTGCCGCCGGTGCGGAGACCGAACTCGGTGCCCCGGTCGTAGAGCAGGTTGAATTCCACGTAGCGTCCGCGGCGGATCAGTTGATGGGCGCGCTGCTCCTCCGTCCACGGAGCGGCCATGCGCGCGCGGACGATTTCGGTATAGGCCTCAAGAACCGCGCGGCCGACATGCTGCGTGAAGGCGAAATCGGCATCCCAGTCGCCACTGTCGAGCGTGTCGTAGAAGATGCCGCCGGCGCCGCGCGGCTCGTCGCGGTGCGGCAGGAAGAAATAGGCGTCGCAGGCTGCCTTGTACGAGGCGTAGCAGGCCGGATCGTAGGCGTCGCACGCCGCCTTCAGCGCAGCGTGGAACGCCGCCGCCGCGTCCTCGTCCGGGTAGATCGGCGTCAGATCGCCGCCGCCGCCGAACCACGCCTGGGTCGTCGTGATGAAGCGCGTGTTCATGTGCATCGCCGGAACCAGCGGCGAGCACGGGTGCGCAACGACCGATATGCCCGACGCCCAGAAGCGTGGGTCGTCGTTGGCGCCCGGAATCCGGCTGCGGAACGCGGGCGAGAAGGCGCCGTGCACGACCGATATGTTGACGCCGACCTTCTCCAGCACGCGGCCTTTCATGATCGACATCTCGCCGCCGCCGCCGTCCGCACCGTCGTCTTCGGCCGGCCGCTGCCAGCGGGTGCGCCGGAACCGGCCGGCCGGGCCGGCGGCGCCTTCGCTGTCGTCCTCCAGCGCCTCGAACGCGGCGCAATACCGGTCGCGGAGAGTTCTGAACCACGCCGCGGCGCTCTGCCGTCTCGCCTCGATCGTCACCGCGGCTCGTCCTCGCCCGCGGCCGCCCGCCGCGAACCGGGTGCAGTCGGGTTTGCCGGCCGGGGGTGCGGCCGCAGATCGGAACGTCGGAAGATATGCCGCATGAGGGCTCCCGTTGGTCCTTGATTCGGCGACGGATATGATTATACCCGTTGCCCTGCCTGTCGCGCGGGTTGCGGGGCGGGCAAAGGGTTCGGGCGCGGCCGTTCGGCCGCATTCCGGGGCCGCTGGCGGCGCCGGCCGTCGACGGAAAGAGTTTCCTGCCCTGCCGAGAGGTTCTTCGATGGCGGATTCCGAGGACAATACGGCCAGCGCCGGCCACGGCGAGACGCGCCGCGATTTTCTCTACCTGGCGACCGGCGCCTTCGGCGCCGCGGGCAGCGCGGCCGTGCTGTGGCCGTTGATCCACCAGATGAACCCGGCGGCCGACACGCTGGCGCTGGCGACCACCGAGGTCGATCTGGCCCCGATCGAGCCGGGCCAGAGCATCACCGTCGTGTGGCAGGGCAAGCCGGTGTTCGTGCGCCGCCGCACCGCGGCCGAGATCGAGCAGGCCACGTCGGTCGAGGTCGGCGACCTGCCCGACCCCCAGGCCGACGACCAGCGGACCAAAAAGCCCGAATGGCTGATCGTCGTCGGCGTCTGCACCCATCTCGGCTGCATCCCCAAGGGCCAGGCGAGCGGCGACAGCAAGGGCGAGTACGGCGGCTGGTTCTGCCCGTGCCACGGCTCGCACTACGATACCTCCGGGCGCATCCGCAAGGGCCCTGCGCCGACCAACCTGCCGGTGCCGGCCTACGAGTTCCTCTCCGATACCCTCGTGCGTATCGGGTAGGGGAGGAGAAGGCGATGACCCAGCCCTGGATGAAGAACCGTCTGGTCCAGTGGATCGACTACCGCCTGCCGATGTTCTCCTTCGTCGAGAAGGAGCTGATCGACTATCCGACGCCGCGCAACCTGAGCTACTGGTGGAACTTCGGTTCGCTCGCCGGGATCGTGCTCGTCATCATGATCGTGACCGGAATCGTGCTGGCGATGCACTACACGCCGCACGTCGATCACGCCTTCGACAGCGTCGAGCGCATCATGCGCGACGTGAACTACGGCTGGCTCCTGCGCTACATCCACACCAACGGCGCGTCGGCCTTCTTCGTCATCGTCTACATCCACATTTTCCGCGGGTTGTACTACGGCTCCTACAAGTCGCCGCGCGAGATTCTCTGGATTCTGGGCGTCGTCATCCTGCTGTGCATGATGGCCACCGCGTTCATGGGCTACGTCCTGCCATGGGGCCAGATGAGCTTCTGGGGCGCCACCGTTATCACCAACCTCTTTTCCGCCGTGCCGGTGGTGGGCGATCTCATCGTTACCTGGCTGTGGGGCGGGTTCACCGTCGACAACCCGACGCTCAACCGGTTCTTCAGCCTGCACTACCTGTTGCCGTTCGTGATCGTCGGGGTGGTCGTGCTGCACATGGTGTCGCTGCACCAGCACGGTTCGAGCAACCCGCTCGGGATCGATGCCAAGGGTCCGCAGGACAAGATCCCCTTCCACCCCTACTACACGATCAAGGACCTGTTCGGGCTCAGCGCGTTCCTCACCGTGTTCGCGGGTTTCGTCTTCTTCGCGCCCAACTTCTTCGGCGAGCCGGAGAACTATATCCCTGCCGACGCGCTGCAGACGCCGACCCACATCGTGCCCGAGTGGTACTTCCTGCCCTACTACGCGATTCTCAGGTCCGTCACCTTCGACATCTGGTTCCTGTCGGCGAAGCTGATGGGCGTGGTGCTGATGTTCGGCGCCACCCTGATCCTGTTCCTGGTCCCCTGGCTCGACCGTTCGCCGGTCCGCAGCGCGCGCTACCGGCCGATCTACAAGCAACTGTTCTGGGTGTTCGTGATCGACTGCGTGGTGCTGGGCTGGGTCGGCGGCAATCCGCCGGAGGGCATCTTCGTCATCATCGGACAGATCGCCACCGCGTACTACTTCGCGCATTTCCTGATCCTGCTGCCGCTCCTGTCGGTCATCGAGAAGCCGCGTCCGCTGCCGACCAGCATCGCCGAGCCCGTGCTCGGCGGAAACGCGGCGCCGGCGGCCGCCGCGCAAACCATGGAGAAGGCGCCATGAAGAAGATCGCCGGCGCCGTCGCTGCGGTACTGCTCCTGTTTGCCGGCGGCCCTGCATCGGCGGCGGGCGACGCCGTCGCGCCGCCGGCGGTGAAATGGTCGTTCGACGGCCTGTTCGGCTCCTTCGACCGGGCATCGATCCGGCGCGGCTTTCAGGTCTACACGGAGGTCTGTGCGGCCTGCCATTCGCTCAGGCTCGTCGCCTATCGCAGCCTGACCGAAATCGGCTTCTCCGAAGCGCAGGTGAAGGAAATCGCCGCCGCGGTCGAAATCACCGACGGTCCCGACGAGGAAGGCGAGATGTTCGAGCGGCCGGGCCGCCCGAGCGACCGCTTCAAGTCGCCGTTCGCCAACGACAACGCGGCGCGGGCCGCCAACAACGGCGCGCTGCCGCCCGACCTGTCGCTGATGACCAAGGCGCGCATCAACGGGCCCGATTACATGCATGCCCTGATGATCGGCTACAAGGACGCGCCCGAGGGCATGGAGATGGGCGAGGCAATGAGCTACAACACCTACTTTCCGGGGCACCAGATCGCGATGCCGGCGCCGCTCAGCGAGGATCAGGTGGAGTATGCCGACGGCACAAAGGCGACCGTCGGTCAGATGGCCAGGGACGTGACGAACTTCCTCGTCTGGGCCGCCGAGCCCGAACTCGAGGAGCGCAAGCGCATGGGCGTCAAGGTGGTGCTTTTCCTGCTCTTGCTCACCGGTATGCTGTTTGCCATCAAGCGCGCGGTCTGGTCCAAGGTTCCGCACTGAGCAGCGGCGCGCACCATCTAGGGGGCACGCCATGACGGAGCCCGGGACGCCGCCTGTCATCGGGATCATCGGCGGCAGCGGCCTCTACGACATCGACGGGCTGACCGACCGGCGCTGGCTGGCCGTCGACACCCCGTTCGGCGCACCGTCGGACGAGTTCCTGCTCGGTACGCTGGACGGTCAGCAACTCGCGTTCCTGCCGCGCCACGGCCGCGGCCACCGGATCCCGCCCAGCGAAATCAACTTCCATGCCAATGTCGACGCACTCAAGCGCCTCGGTGCGACCGAGATCCTGTCGCTGAGCGCTGTCGGCAGCCTGAACGAGGATCTGGCGCCCGGCACCTTCGTCCTGGTCGATCAGTTCATCGACCGCACCTTCGCGCGCGACAAGACATTCTTCGGAACCGGCCTCGTTGCTCATGTCCCGATGGCCGATCCGGTCTGTCCGCGGCTCGGAGACGCGTTGGAGGAGGCCGGCGCGGGCGTCGATGTCCGGATCGTGCGGGGCGGCACCTACGTCGTGATCGAGGGACCGCAATTCTCCACCCGCGCCGAATCCGAGCTCTACCGCGCCTGGGGCGCCAATGTGATCGGCATGACCAACATGCCCGAAGCCAAGCTCTCCCGCGAAGCCGAGATGTGCTACGCGACGGTCGCCATGGTCACCGATTACGATTGCTGGCATCCCGGGCACGACGATGTCACGGTCGAGACAGTGATCGCGGTGCTGCAGGAGAACGCAGTCCACGCGCGGGCGCTGGTCGAGCGGGTCTCGCCCCTGCTGTCCGGCCGGCGGACGGCCTGTCCGGCGGGCTGCCACACGACGCTCGACGCCGCGCTCATCACCGCGCCCGCCGACCGCGATCCCCGACGCGCGGCCCGACTCGACGCGGTCGCGGGGCGCGTCCTCGGACAGTGAAGGTCGACGGCGTCCCGCGACGGTCGATCCAGCTCGCCGCCGACGGCGAGACCGTCGATATCATCGACCAGACCAGGCTGCCGCATCGGTTCGAGACCGTGCGGATGGCGGCCCTCGGGGACGCCGTGGCGGCGATCCGCGACATGCAGGTGCGCGGCGCTCCGCTGATCGGCGCGACGGCGGCCTACGGGCTCTGTCTCGCCGTCCGCCGCGACCCGAGCGCGGAGTCGGTCGAGGCGGCGTATGCCGAGCTTCTCGCGAGCCGGCCGACGGCGGTAAACCTGCGCTGGGCGCTCGACGACATGAAGAACCGTATCCTCGCGGTGGGCGAGCCGGAACGGGCGGCCGCGGCCTATGCGCGCGCCGCAGAGATCTGCGAGGAGGATGTCGCGACCAACGCGGCCATCGGCGACAACGGTCTGGGCCTGGTGAGAACGGCTGCCGAGGGTGCCCCGGGGCCGGTCAACATCCTCACCCACTGCAACGCCGGCTGGCTTGCCACCGTGGACGGCGGCACCGCTCTCGCCCCCGTCTACCGGGCCCACGATGCCGGGATCGACGTCCATGTCTGGGTCGACGAGACCCGCCCGCGCAACCAGGGCGCCGGACTGACCGCTTGGGAACTCTCCGCCCACGAGGTTCCGCACACGGTGATCGTCGACAATGCCGGCGGCCACCTGATGCGCGAGGGACGGGTCGACCTCTGCATCACCGGCACCGACCGGACCTGCGCCAACGGGGATGTCTGCAACAAGATCGGCACCTATCTCAAGGCGCTGTCGGCTTTCGACAACGGGGTTCCGTTCTACGTCGCCCTGCCGGGCCCGACCATCGACTGGACGGCGGAAACCGGCGCCGATCTGCCGATCGAGGAGCGCGCCGGAGAGGAAGTCTCCACCGCGACCGGCGAGACAGAGACGGGAGAAATCGGGACTGTCCGCCTGGTCCCGGCCGCGAGCCCCGTGTTCAACCCGGCGTTCGACGTGACGCCGGCGCGTCTGGTGACCGGCCTGATCACCGAACGCGGTGTTGCCGAGGCATCCGCTGACGGGCTGCTCGCACTCTATCCCGAACGGCGGCGGCGGGCGGAAGGGTAAGGCCCATGCGAAGCCTCTATTCCGCCCGCGCCGCCGCCGCCCTCGTCTCCCGCTACGCGGCCGAAGGCGTTTCCCGCGATGTCGCGCTTCGCGTCTACACCGCGCGGCTGCTTGGCGGCGATCCCGCTCTGGTGCTGCACGGCGGCGGCAACACGTCGGTCAAGACGACAGCGGCCGATGTGCTGGGCGACGAGGTCGAGGTGCTGTGCGTCAAGGGAAGCGGCTGGGACATGGCGCGTATCGAGCCGCCGGGCTTCCCCGCGGTGTGCCTCGAACCGCTGCGCCGGCTCGCCGCGCTCGACCGCCTGAGCGACGAGGACATGGTCGCCTTTCAGCGCATCAACCTGCTCGATCCGCAGGCGCCCAACCCGTCCGTCGAAACCTTGTTGCATGCCTTCCTGCCGCACAAATTCGTCGATCACACCCATGCCGATGCGGTCCTCGCGCTGACCGACCAGCCCGATGGCGAGGCGATCTGCCGCGAGGTCTACGGCGAGACGATGGGCCTCGTCCCCTACATCATGCCCGGCCACGCGCTCGCCAGGGCATGCGCTGCAACGCACGCCGAAGCCCCCGCGTGCAACGGGCTGATCCTGCTCAAGCACGGCATCTTCACCTTCGGCGAGACCGCGGAAGAAGCCTACGAGCGAATGATCGCGGCGGCCGACAAAGCCGAAACCCATCTCGCGCGGCGGCGCCGTGTCGCGCCGGCTGCAACGGTGCCGGGGAAAGCGGCGGGCGGGGGCGTACCCGCGGCCGCGATTGCGCCGATCCTGCGGGGGCTGGCGAGCGGCGCCGGCCGGTTGATTCTCGATTTTCGCGGCGGCCCCGAGGTGCGGGCCTTTGTCGACCGCGAGGACCTCGAACGCTGCGCAGCGGGTCCGGTGACACCTGACCATGTCATCCGCACCAAGCCGAAGCCCCTTATTGCGGCGGCGCCGCAGCCGGGCGCGCTCGACCGTTTCGCCCGCGATGTCAAGACAGCGGTTGCAGCCTTCGCGCGCGACTACGAGGCCTATTTCGAACGCAACAACGCCCGCCAGACGGCGCCGAAACAGGCTCTCGACCCCTCGCCCCGGGTCATTTTGGTGCCCGGACTCGGGCTGTTCGGGCTTGGCGTCTCGGCCAAGGCGGCGGCGGTCGCCGCCGATCTCGCCGAGACGACTGCGCGGGTTGTCGCGGCGGCGGAATCGATCGGTCGTTTCGAGAGCATCGCGGAAAGCGACATCTTCGACGTCGAATACTGGTCTCTCGAGCAGGCGAAACTCGGCACTGCGAAGGAAAGGCCGCTCGCTCGCCGCATCGTCGCAGTGACCGGCGGCGCGTCCGGTATCGGCCGCGCAACGGCGGCGGCGTTCGCCCGCGAGGGCGCGGAGGTGGCGATCCTCGACCGCGATCTCGCGGCGGCCCGCGACGCCGCCGAGGCGGTCGGCGGCCGCGCGTTTGCCTGCGACGTTACCGATCCGCTGTCGGTGGAGACCGCTTTCGGCGCCGTGGCCGAGTCCTTCGGCGGGCTCGATATCCTGATCTCCAACGCGGGCGCGGCATGGCAGGGGAAGATCGGCGAGGTCGACGAACGGGTGCTCCGCGAAAGCTTCGAACTCAACTTCTACGGCCACCAGCGGGCAGCCCAGGCCGCTGTCCGTATCATGCGGGCGCAGGGTCTCGGCGGGGTACTGCTGTTCAACGCCTCCAAGCAGGCGGTCAACCCGGGCCCCGATTTCGGCCCCTACGGCCTGCCCAAGGCCGCGACGCTGTTCCTGATGCGGCAATACGCGCTGGACCATGGCGCGGAGGGAATCCGCGCCAACGCGGTCAATGCCGATCGCATAAGAAGCGGTTTGCTCACCGAGTCGCTGATCGAGGAGCGCGCGAGGGCGCGCGGCGTGTCGACCGGGGACTACATGACCGGCAACCTGCTTGGCCGCGAGGTGACGGCCGACAATGTGGCGCAAGCGTTCGTCGACCTGGCGCTCGCCGACAAGACCACCGGTGCGGTGCTCACCGTCGACGGCGGCAATATCGCCGCCGCGCCGAGGTAACGCCGCCCCCCGGCGCGGCCCGGAAACGGGTCCCGGCTACCCCACGTGTTCGGCGAACAGGGCGAGCGCGCGCTCGTGGCAGCGGGCCTCGGCGCCGGCGTTGTAGACATCCCGGTCGTCGCAGCAGAAGCCGTGCGCGGAGTCGTCGTAGACGAAGGTCGGAACGTCGGGATGGGCGTCCCGGATCGCCTGGACATCGCCCATCGGGATCGCGTGGTCCTTGTCGCCGAAATGCATCTCGATCGGCATGCGCGGCGTATCGTTGGCCGCGCGCGCGGCGATGCCGCCGCCGTAGCAACTGACCGAACAGGCCAGGCTGTCGAGGTTGCAGCCGCTGATCCATGCGACATAGCCGCCGAAACAATAGCCGATCAGCCCGACCTTCCCGGCACCCGAGACTGCCTTCGCCGCCGCATCGACATCCGCCAGAATCCACTCGTCGCTGAGGCCGCCCCGAAGTGCGCGCCCCTTGCCGAAGGAAACCTCGTCGTAGCCGAGCTCGACGCCTTTCTCGGTACGGTCGAACAGCGCCGGTGCAATCGATGCGTAACCCTTGCCGGCAAACATGTCGACGAGATGGCGGACGTGGCTGTTGACACCGAAGATTTCCTGGATGACGACGACTCCGCCCTTCGCGGTCCCCGACGGATCTGCCCGGTAGGCGTCAAGCGTATGGCCGTCCCCGGACGTGAGCGTAACGGTTTGTCCCATGTTCCCGATCTCTCCCGGATGGAATTGGCGGCGGCCCGGAACCGGGCGCGCGAGAACCCAATTGTACCGTCAAACGTTGAAACGAAAAAGGATCACGTCCCCGTCGCGGACGATGTAGTCGCGCCCCTCGCGGCGCATCCTGGCAGCCTCCTTGGCACCGGTTTCGCCGCCGCACGCGATGTAATCGTCGAAAGCGATTGTCTCGGCGGCGATGAAGCCGCGCGCGAAGTCGCTGTGGATCTTGCCCGCCGCATCCTGGGCGCGCGTCTCGCGCGGAACCGTCCACGCGCGGGTTTCGGTCGGCCCGGCGGTGAAGAAGGTGATCAGGCCCAGGAGGTCGTAGCCGGCGCGCACCACCTGGCTCAGGCCTGTCTCCGCCAGCCCCAGGGTCTCCAGGAAATCCCGGCGTTCGCCTGCGTCGTCGAGCCCGGCGATCTCGGCCTCGATGGCGGCGGAGATGACGACGACCGGCGCACCTTTCTCCGCCGCCCATTCGGCGGTCCGGGCTGCGTGCGCGTTGCCGTCCGACGCGGCGTCCTCGTCGACATTGCAGACATAGAGCATCGGTTTGGCGCTCAGCAGCTGCATCTGGTGGAACAACTTCTCCTCGTCCCGGTCGATCTCGAGATCGCGCGCCGGCCGCCCCGCCTCGAGTACGACGGTCGCACGCTCGACCATGCGCTGCATCGCCGCCGCTTCCTTGTCGCCGCCGCGCACCTTCTTCACGAGCGGCTCCAGCCGGCGCGCCAGGCTGTCGAGATCGGCCAGCATGAGTTCGGTCTCGACGGTCTCGGCATCGGCGACAGGATCGATCGAGCCGGCCCGGTCGACATCGCCGCTCTCGAAACAGCGCAGGACATGCGCGATGGCATCGACCTCGCGAATGTGGGCAAGGAACCGGTTTCCCAGCCCCTCGCCGCGGCTCGCCCCCTCGACGAGGCCGGCGATGTCGACGAAATCGAGCTGCGTCGGCGTGATCTTTGCCGATCCGGCGAGCGGCGCGATTTGCGCCAGGCGCTCGTCGGGCACCGCGATGCGTCCCAGATTGGGCTCGACGGTCGAGAAAGCGTAATTCGCGGAAACGGCGGCGTTGGAGTGGACGAGAGCGTTGAACAGGCACGACTTGCCGACGTTCGGCAGGCCGACGATGCCGCAGCGGAAGCCCATCAGTTGCCTGTCTGCGGGTTTTCGGCGGGCGCCGGTTTCGCAGGCTTGGGCGGCGGGCAGAGCAGGGCAACCCTGGTCATGAAACCGGGATCGTCGCCGGCGACCGCCAGCGGCAGAGCCTCGGCGATGGTCTCGGCGAGGCGTGCGAACTGCGGTCGTTCGGCCGCCGCGAAGTCGCCCAGCACGTGCCGCAAGACGCGCGCCTTGTCGCCCGGATGGCCGATGCCGACGCGGATCCGTCGGTAGTCCGGCCCGATGTGCGAATGCAGGCTTCTCAGCCCGTTGTGCCCGGCGTGGCCGCCGCCCTTCTTGAGCAATACCTTGGTCGGCGCGAAATCGAGCTCGTCGTGAATGACCAGAGCGTCGCGCGCGCGCAACCGGTGGTAGTTGAGCGCCGCACGCACCGACCGGCCCGATTCGTTCATGAAGGTCTCGGGCTTCAGGATCAGTACGCGCTCACCGGCGATCTCACCGCTCTGCGCCCGCCCCTGGAAGCGGCGGCGGGGCGGCGGAAAGCGGTAGCGTGCGGCGATCGCATCGGCAACGATATAGCCGATATTGTGCCGTTGGCGCGCGTACTTGGGCCCGGGGTTGCCGAGCCCGACGATGATCAGCATGGATCGCGGGGGTGTAGCCGGGCGTCAACTCTCGTCGTCGGCCGGCTCGGCGTCGGCATCGGCGGCTTCCGCGTCCTCGCTCTCCGCTTCCTCGTCGTCCGCCGCCATCACCGTTGGCGCCGCGACGCTTGCGATCGTGAAATCGCGGTCGGCGATGGTGAACGCAACCCCCTCGGGCAGGGTTATCGCGCTTGAATGGACGACATCGCCGATATCCAGGTCCGCAAGATCGACCTCGAAGAAATCCGGGATGTTGTCGGCGGTGCACAGCACCTCGACCTCGTGGCGGACGATGTTCAGCGTCCCGCCCCGCTTGAGGCCGGGCGCCTCTTCATCATTGAGGAAGCGCACCGGAACCGCGACGCTGAGCTTGCGGTCCGCCGAGAAGCGCAGGAAGTCGATGTGGAGCGGCGCGTCGGTCACCGGATGGAACTGCACTTCCCGCGGCAGCACGCGGTGCGTCTCGCCATCGACCTCGATATCGACCAGACGGATGAAAAAACCCGGCTGGCCGAGTTCCCGGTCTACCACCGGCCGGTCGAGGCTGACCATCACCGGCGCCAGCTTGTTGCCGTAGATCATCCCCGGAACGAGGCCGTTCCGCCGCGCCGCGCGCGCCGCGCCCTTTCCGGTGCGCTCGCGGGGAGTCGCTGCGATGGTGCCCACCTCGGCCATGATTTCTTGCCTCTGGTCGCGGAGCCCGCACACCCCGCCGGCTTCGTCCGGCGGCGCTCGCCGCAGGTCCCGATATTGTGCGGAGCGCGGCCTTTTATCCCCTTAGCGGAGATTAGTCAAACAGGCTCGATACCGATCTCTCCTCGGCGATCCGGCGGATTGCCTCACCAATCAGCGGAGCGATCGAAATCTGATCGACGGTCTCCGATACCCGCATCGCCTCGGTGATGAGGATGCTGTCGGTGGTCATCAGCCGGGTCAGGGCGGAGGTCGAGGCGCGCGCGACCGCGCCGCCGGACAGGACGCCGTGGGTGACGTAGGCGGAAACCGACTGCGCACCGTGCTCGACCAGCGCCTGGGCCGCGTTGCACAGGGTGCCGGCGGAATCGACGATGTCGTCGATCAGCACGCAGGTCCGCCCCTCCACCTCGCCGATGATGTTCATCACCTCCGATACCCCCGCTCGTTCGCGCCGCTTGTCGATAATTGCGAGGTCGCTGTCGAGCCGGCGCGCGACCGCGCGCGCGCGGATCACGCCCCCGACGTCGGGCGATATCACGGTGAGGTTGCCGCGCCCGAAATTCTCCTCGATATCGCGGACGAAAACCGGCGCAGCGAACAGGTTGTCGAGCGGAATATCGAAAAAGCCCTGAATCTGGCCGGCGTGGAGGTCGAGGGTAAGCACCCGGTCGGCCCCGGCGACGGTGATCAGGTTGGCCACCAGCTTGGCCGAGATCGGCGTTCGCGGTCCCGACTTCCGGTCCTGTCGGGCATAGCCGAAATAGGGCATGACCGCGGTGATGCGCCTGGCCGAGCCGCGCTTCAGCGCGTCCAGCATCACCAGCAACTCCATCAGGTTGTCGTTGGCCGGATAGGAGGTCGACTGGATGACGAAAACGTCCTCGCCGCGGACGTTTTCATGGATTTCGACGAAGCACTCCATGTCCGAGAACCGACGCACGCTTGCGTCGGTCAACGGGAGTTGCAGATAGGCCGAGATCGCTTCGGCCAGCGGACGGTTGCTGTTTCCGGCGAGGATCTTCATCGCGTTGGTCTGCGCCCGGATGTCTACGAGCGCATGTACGACTTGTCGTGCACGGTGGTGTCCTGCCCCGGGGGCGGATTTTCGATTGCCTCCTCGAGCGATTGGGCTTCGCGCCATTCGTCCGCGGGGCGGATATGGGCAGGATGGCCGATCTGGTCGAGCCCCCAGTAGATTTCGAGCCGGTGGTTGTCGGGATCGCGAAATTCGACCGCGATCTGGCAGCCCGCGCGGCGCCGGCCGTGGAAATCGATCCTGACGCCGTGCTTCTCCAGATGGTCGCGCGCGCGCAGCACCTCCTCGAGGGAGGAAACCTCGAACGCCATGTGATCCAGTTCCGAATTGTCGACCGCATCGTCCAGCCCGCCGACCAGGGCGACGCCGTGATGGTCGGCGTTGCACCGCATGAAGACCATGCCGCCCGGCATCATGGTCTCCGGGTAGACGTCGGACACCCGGAAGCCGAGGACATCGGTATAGAACGCGGTGGACCGTTCGAGATCCCTCACCTTGAGCACGACATGACCGATCTTGCGAACCGCGAACGGCAGCCCCTTCGGCGTCGGCCGTTCGGCGAGCGTCCGAACGTCCTTGCGCGTGAGACCGCCGACATCCACGACACCGCGTCCGCGTACCCGTTCCATGCCCTTCCCCTTCGACGACGGTTCCAGAGGCCAATATATGCACCGCTTCGGAACAGCGGCAAGCGGCCCGGGCGGCGGGATCCCGGTGCGGAAACCGCGCGGGCGGTATCGATGCGGCGCCGGTATTACCGCGCGTTCGCCTGCCGGATCGCCCGCCAGACGGCGTGCGGGGTGGCCGGCATCTGGAGGTCGGTGACACCGAGCGGACGGACCGCATCGAGGATCGCATGCATCACGGCCGGCAGCGCCGCGACGGTCCCCGTCTCGCCCGCGCCCTTGACGCCGAGCGGGTTGGTCTTGCACGGCACCTCCACGTCGTCGAGCACGAACGACGGCAGGTCGTCGGCGCGCGGCATGCAGTAGTCCATAAACGACGCGGACTGGAGCTGCCCCGATTCGTCGTCGTAGACGACATGTTCGAACAGCACCTGGCCGATCCCCTGGGCGAGCCCGCCATGGACCTGCCCCTCGAACAGCAACGGGTTGATAATCAAGCCGGAATCGTTGACTGCCGCGTAGCGCTGGAGATCGACCTCGCCGGTCTCCGGATCGACCTCGACCTCGCAGATGTGGCATCCGTTGGGGTAGTTGCCGTTGGTCGGGGTAAAGGTGCCGGTCGCCTCGAGCCCGATACCGAACTCCTCCGGCCAACCCATCGGCATGAAGGAAGCCCGCGCGACGTCGACAATCCCGACAGTCTTGTCGGTGCCCGCAACGGTGAACGAGCCGTCTGCGAACTCGATGTCCGCCTCGGCCGCCTCCATGAGATGGGCGGCCATCCGCCTTGCCTTGGCGATCACAAGGTCGGCCGCGTTCTTGAGCGCCGCCCCGCCGACGGTGATCGACCGCGAACCGTAGGTGCCCCGCCCGTAGGCGACCTGGTCGGTGTCGCCCTGGATCAGGCGGACGGTCTCGAACGGCACACCGAGCCATTCCGAAACCATCTGGGCGTAGACCGTCTGGTGACCCTGGCCGTGGCTATGGGTGCCGGCGCCGACGGTCACTCCGCCGCCCGGATCGAAACTGATCTCCATGCGGTCGTTGAACGGCGAGCCGATCTCGATGAAGTAGGTGATGCCGAGACCGCGGAGCCTGCCTGCGGCCTCCGTTTCCGCCTTGCGTCCGGCGTAAGCCCCGCGGTCGGCAAGCGCGACCGCCATATCGGTGATTTTCTCGAACTCGCCCGTGTCGTAGATCGTCATGATCGCGTTCTGGTACGGCATGTCCTGCGGCCTGATGTAGTTGCGCCGCCGGAGTTCGACCGGATCGATCCCGAGTTCCGCCGCCGCGCGGTCGACCAGCCGCTCGACGATGTAGCACGCCTCCGGCCGGCCGGCGCCGCGATAGGGCGCGATCGTGTTGGTGTTGGTGAAAACCGCGTTGATCGAAAGCCACGCGGCCGGGAAGTCGTAGTTGCCGGCATACATGGTCGAGCCGAGCCCGACGGGGACGCAGGCGGCCTCGCCGAGATAGGCGCCGACCGCGTGGTCGGTCTCGGCGCGCAGCGCGAGAAACCGGCCGTCGGCATCGAGCGCGAGCGCTGCCTCGGTGACCGCGTCGCGCGCGTGCGCATCGCTCTGCAGGCTCTCGGTCCGGTCGGCGGTCCAGCGCACCGGCCGCGCCAGTCGCCGAGCGGCGATCACGCAGAGAGCGTCCTCGGGATAGACCGCGTTCTTCATTCCGAAGCCGCCGCCTACATCGGGGCTGATCACCCTGAAATTGCCCTCCGGTTTGTGAAACAGGTGGGCGAGATGGCTGCGCTGCGCATGCGGGGACTGGTTCTCCGTGTACATCGTCACGTGGTCGGTCGCAGGGACGTATTCGACGATGGTCGCGCGGGGCTCCATCGCGTTGCAGCTCAACCGGTTATGCACCAGGCTGAGCCGCGTGACATGCGCCGCCTTCTCGAAGGCGGCGTCGGTTGCCGCCCGGTCGCCGCGCTCGAGGGTGAACCAGATATTGTCGGGCGCCTCGTCCCAGACGGCGGATGCATCCGCCGCGGTCGCCTGTCCCGGCGCGGTTACCGACGGCAGGGGAGCGTAATCGACCGCGATGAGTTCCGCCGCATCCCTTGCCTGATCCAGCGTTTCGGCAACGACGAACGCGACGGGCGTGCCGACATGGCGCACCCGGTCCCCGGCGAGGACGGGGTGGAGCGGGCTGAACTTCGGCATCGGCGCGCCGAAGGCCATCGGCGGGATGAAATGCGGAATGCCCTCGACCCCGTCCGCCTCGATATCGGCGCGGGTGAGCACGAGGACGACGCCGGGCGCCTCCCGCGCCGCATCCGCATCGATCGTGAGGATCTCGGCCGCGGCGTGCGGCGAGCGCAGGACATAGCCCCAGGTCTGGCCCGGCAGGGTGATGTCGTCGACATAACGGCCCTGGCCTCTGAGAAAACGCGGATCTTCCGTGCGCGAAACCGACTGCCCGACACCGAACTTCATGCCGTCCCTCCACCCGCTGCGATAGGTCGTGCAGTGTCTCCATCGCCCCCGCCGATGTAAAGAAGACGGCCCCGCGGCGGGTGCGCGGCTGCAGGGGGTTTTCTCGCGGCGGTCGGCGAGTCATCCTGCGGACTGCGCCATCCGCAGCGCGGACCGAAACAGCAGGAGGGGGCGATGGAACGGGCGCGGGTTCCGCTCATCGACATCGGGCCCTATTTCGACGGCGACGCGGCGGCTCGCCGCCGCATCGGCAAGGCGGTCGGCTCTGCATGCGCCGACATCGGGTTTTTCTCGATCACCGGCCACCGTGTCGACCGGGTGATCGTCGACGACCTGCGCCGCACCGCGCACGCCTACTTCGCCCTGCCGGACGCGGAAAAGCGGGAATGCGTCCATGCGCAGGCCGGCACGCCGCGCGGCCTTCGGGTGTATGAGGGCGAGGCGCTCGGCCGCGCCGCCGGGGGGGAAGCGCCGCCCGACCTCAAGGAGTTCTACCACTACGGCAAGGAGAGCTGGCCGGACGATCCCTACTATACCGGGCCCGAGGGCAGGCGTTATTTCATCCCCAATATCTGGCCCCGGCGCCCCGCCGAATTCCAGCGCGCAGCCGTCGCCTACTACGCCGCGATGGAGGAACTGGTCGGGCATCTGATGCGGCTCGCCGCGATCGCCCTGGAACTCGACGAGGACTATTTCGAGGACAAGATCGACCGCCACGTGACGGCCATGCGGATCAACCACTACCCGCCGCAGCCGACAGCGCCGCCGGAGGGCCAGATCCGCGCCGGCGCACACACCGATTTCGGCACCTTCACGATCCTGATGGGCGAGGACGAACCGGGCGGGCTCCAGGTCCAGGACCGCGACGGAAGCTGGCACGACGTGGAAACCCGGCCCGAGGCCTTCGTCATCAACGTCGGCGACCTGTTCCGCCGCTGGACCAACGACGTCTGGACCTCCAACTTCCACCGGGTGGTCAATCCGCCGGCGGAGATCGGCCCGACGGCGCGGCGCATCTCCATCGGCTTCTTCCACCAGCCCAATTACGACGCGGAGATCGCGTGCCTTCCGACATGTACCGACCGGGCGCGGCCGCCGCTCTACCGTCCGGTGACGTCGGGCGCGTTCCGCGATATTCGCTACGACGAGACGGACATTCCGCAAACCCAGGCCGAAGCGATCCCATAGGAGGCGCAGGATGGCGCAAACCGAACACCTGACGGTCGGCGGCAGTGCGATGCCGGTCTATGTTGACGGACCGGGAGTTCCGGGGCCGCATCCGGGCGTGGTGGTGACCCATCATCGCGGCGGGCTCGACGAATTCACCCGCAAATTCGTCGAAGATCTCGCGGCCGCGGGCTACATCGCGGCGGCGCCGCTTTTCTACCACCGGCGCCCGGAGGGCGAAGACACATCCCGTTCGATGGCCGCACTCGACGATGCCGAGCTGATCGCCGATATCGACGCCACGGTGGACTATCTGTGCGGCCGCGCCGACCGGCGCGACGGCGCGCTGGGGATCGTGGGCCACTGCATGGGCGGGCGAAGCGCCTTTCTCGGCGCCGCCACGAACCGCGCGTTCACCGCATGCGGCATTTTCTACGGCGGCAACATCTTCAAGCCCTGGGGCGAGGGGAATCCGGCGCCGATTGCCCGCGCGGCCGGGATCGATTGTCCGGTCATCGGATTTTTCGGCAACGAGGACGAGAACCCCTCGCCCGACGATGTTGCACGGATCGACGCGGAACTCGCCGGGCGCGGCGTCGATCACGTGTTCCACGCCTACGACGGCGCCGGACATGCGTTCCAGAATTTCCTCGGCCCCAACTACCGGGAAGAGCAGTCGAAAGACGCGCAGGAAAAGCTGCTCGCCTTTTTCAGACGCACCCTCGCCCCGGTCGTCTGACCGGGTTCGGCGATGACAGTCGGCGTCGAGCCCCCGGCGACGCGATAGGCCGGCTGCGACCGCGTCGATGGCGAAGGTGCGGCACGCGGAAATCGCCGGCGCCGGCTTCGCCGGGCTGACCGCGGCCGCCGCCCTCGCCCAGCGCGGCTGGAGCGTCCGCGTGCACGAGGCGGCCGACCGTCTACGAACCGCCGGCGCCGGGATCTACATCTACGAGAACGGCCTCAAGGTGCTGGAAGCGGTCGGCGCCTACCGGTCGGCGACCCGCCACGCCTTCCCCGGACGCGTGCGCGAGATGCGGGACGACGCCAACAACACCGTCGCCCGTATCGAATGGCCCGCCGGCGGGCCGATGCGGATGTTCTCGATCGTCCGCCAGAACTGCATCGATGCGCTGGCGGCGGCGGCAACCGGCGCCGGCGCCGAAATCGTGACCGGCTCCGCGGCCGTCGGCGCCGAACCCGAGGGGGTGCTGGTCCTCGCCAACGGCCGCCGCCACCGGGCCGACCTCGTGATCGGCGCCGACGGAGTCGGCTCGCCGGTCCGCGATTCGCTGGGCTTGATGCGCTCGCGCAGGCAATTGCCGGACGGCGCGATCCGCCTCCTGGTCCCGCGCACCGAAGAGGAGCGGCAAGGCGCCGCAACCCAGAGCTATGTCGAGTACTGGTCGGGCCGGCGCCGGCTGCTCTACACGCCGGTCTCGGACGACACGGTTTATCTCGCTCTCCTGTGCCCGGTCGCCGACACCGCGGCGCAGCGAATTCCGATCGATGTCGCCCTGTGGACGCGGTCGTTTCCGCATCTCGAGGCCCTGTTCCCGCGAATCGGCGGCCGCGGCCGGTGGGATCCGTTCCTCGTTATCCGGCTCAAGCGATGGTCCAGCGGCCGGGTCGCCATCATCGGAGATGCGGCGCACGCGATGGCGCCCAATCTCGGACAGGGCGGCGGCTGCGGGATGATGAACGCGCTCGCACTCTCGGTCCATCTCGACCGGCGCCCGGATACCGCCGCCGGGCTCGTCGAATGGGAGCGGTGCGAGCGGCCGCTCACCGATCACACCCAGCGGATTTCCACGATCTACGGCTGGCCGGGACGTTGGCCGCCCCGGCTTCGCGCCTGGGTCTACGATTTCGCCCACGGAAATCGGTGGATCGACCGGCAGCGGCTGCGCGCGGCCACCCATGTGCCGCTCGGCTGGACGGCGGGGGCACCATCGTCCGCGGAGTAGGAGGCTTCACCTATCCGCCCGCCGCCGCGCGGGCGCGCAGTTCGGAGCGCAGCACCTTGCCGTTGACCGTCTTGGGCAGAGCATCGAGGAATTCGATTGCGCGGGGATACATATAGGGCGGCGCGGTCTCCTTGACATGGGTCTGCAGCGCGGCGGCGAGACTCCGGCCCGCGGCGTGGCCGGGCACCGGCACGACGTAGGCCTTGACGACGGCGCCCCGCACGCCGGCCGGGTCGGGCGCCGGCACGCAGGCGCATTCGAGCACCGCCCGGTGCCGCAGCAGCGCGGTCTCGACCTCGACCGGGGATATGTTGTAGCCGGCGGAAACGATCATGTCGTCGTGCCGCCCGACATAACGGTAGAAGCCGTCCGCGTCCCTGACGACCACGTCGGGGAAGACGTTCCAGCCGTTCCGGACCAGTTCGCGCTGGCGCTCGTCGTTGCGCCAGTAGACGGTGCCGGTGCACCCCCTGACCGCGAGCAGTCCACGCTCGCCGTCCGCGACGGGGGCGAGCGTCTCCGGGTCGACTGCCGCGACCTCGTAGCCCGGCGCAGCGCGGCCCAGGGTCGCCGTCCGCGCCGGGCGGGCAGGATCGCTCGCGGCGACGAAGCAGTGGAACATTTCGGTGGTGCCGATGAACTGTTCGAGGATCATGCCGCTGGCGTCCCGCCACAGCGACTCGGTCTCCGGCGACAACGGCTCGCCGCCGGTCATCGTCCGCCGCAGGCTGCCGATCCTGCTTCTGTCGAGCGCCTCCGCCATCAGACGGTAATAGGAGACGACGGCGGTGAAGATCGTGACGCCGCAGCGCTCGATCGCGGCGAGCGACGCCTCGACCGACTTGTCGGGCTCGAGGACCGCTGCGGAGCCGAAACGCGCCGGAAAGATCACCGTCAACCCGTAACCGAGGGCGAACGGCACCGACGGCGGGCCGCCGATCACGTCGTGTTCGGTCGGACCGGCGCAGTGCCGCCAGTACGAATCGGCGGCCGCGACCAGATCGCGGTGGCAATGGCAGGTTCCCTTGGGCCGGCCGGTCGAGCCCGAGGTGTAGAGGATGAGGGTGAGCGCCTCCGCATGGCTGTCGAAGTAGCGGGGCTCGGGCAGTGTTTCGGGCAACGACGCCGCCAGCGAGGGAAACCGCCGGTTTTCCGCGCCGTCGGCAACGATGAGCGTGACGCCGGCGGTCGCCTCGACCGCTGCCGCCATGTCGTCCAGCAGCGCGGCGCTCGCCACGGCGAAGCGGGCCCCGGCATCCTCGATCCGGTAAACGAGGTCGTCGGTGCGGAGTTGGACGTAAGTCGGGATGGGAACGGCGCCGACCGCATGCGCGGCAAGCAGCACGTGGACCAGCGCCGGGGTATCGGCGATCCGCACGACGATGCGGTCGCCGGGTGCGACGCCGAGCGCGCGGAGCGCCGCCGCATGACGATGGACCGACGCGTGGAGCTCCCGGTAGGCGATGGTTTCGTCCCGGTAGTAATAGGCGGTCCGCTCGCCCCAGCCCGCTTCGAGCGCGCCTTCGAGCAGCACCTCGGCGACATTCATGCGCTCGGGGTAATCGAGCCCCGGAAGGTCGAAAAGAAGATCGGGGCGCGCATCCGCCGGGCAGAGATCGGTGTACTTGTTCATTTGCGTCGGGCGGGCATTGTCGGTGGTCGGCATCCGCTGTTCGTTTGCATCCGGTCGGTGGGGTCTGCCGGGCCCTCGTCCGGGCGCGCCGGCACGGCTTTGCCGGGCCGCCCCGCAACGTTGCCGCCGTCGATCCCGCCGGCCGCCATCGACGGCGGCGGACGACGGTGTTCCGACACCGGTTCAGGCGTTGCCGAGGGTCTCCATCAGCCGGCCGTAGCCCGGCACCGGGTCGCGGATCTCGAGCCGCTTGAGGCTGTGCCACACCATCGCCTGATTGCTGGTCACGACCGGCTTGCCGAGGTCGCGCTCGAGCGGTTCGATCGCCTCGGCCGCCCGGATGGCGGTGCAGGAGATGAAATAGGCGTCGGCGTCGGCGTCCTGCTGCCGCTTCACCCGCCTGTACCATTCGCCCGGCTCGACGGCGATCATCGCCGTCCCGCTGCCCGAGATTCCCATGCCGGTCTCGCTCAGAACCGAGATCTGGTGGCTCTCCAGATAGGCGACCTCGCGGTCGTTGGTCTGCTGGGTGTAGGGGGTGGTGAGCGCGATCCGCCGCACGCCCAGCGTCTGGAAGGCGTCCAGCACCGCCTTGGATGTCGAGGTCGCCGGGGTCGACGTCCTGTCCTCGATCCGCTCGATGATCTCGTCGTCGAAGCCCGGCCGGAACATCGACGCGGCGGTGCAATGGAACACGATCAGATCGACCTCGGCGTCGGCAAGCAGGCTGGCCCCTTCCTCGACCCCGTCGGCCATCCCCATGATGTCGCTCTCGGTCGAACCCGACAGCCGAAGCCTCGTGGTGTGGACCGACACGCCGTCCGGCGTCATCGCCTGGACCAGCGGCTCCGCAGCCGAGTTGACTGAGGGCAGCAGCATGCCGATGCGGGCTCTCCAACCGTACATTCGACGCTCCGTTCGCCTGGACCGGGCCGCGAGCCTCGCATCTTGCGCGAGAGACGGCAACCCGGTCACCCGGCTTCCTGCCGGTTCGCCGCGCCTCGCCCGGCGCCGCCGCCGATACGGGATGGACACCGGCGGGGCGGTCAATACGGCGTGCCGTCGCGGCGGGTGAAACGCCGCGACGGCGCGCTGTAGGACTTGTGAAGCACCAGATCGTCCCGGGTGTAGTGGACGCGGTCGGACGGCGCCCGCGTACCGACCTCGATGAACACGACCTCGCTGTCTGTGCGGTTCTCCAGCCGGTGCCCGTCTCCGTCGCCGGCCGGAAAACCGGCGGCATGGCCGGGCTTGAGCGGCTGTTCGCCCGAATCGCAGACCAGCGTCGGTTGGGCCGAGACGATGTAGACGAATTCGTCCTCCCCCGTATGCCAGTGGCGCAGCGCCGATACCGCACCCGGCGCGAGCCGCGTCAGGTTGACGCCGAACTGGGTGAGGCCAAGGGCGTCGCCGAGCGCCTTGCGCCATTTGCCGGCGAGCGCCGTGTCCCATGGCGGGGGGTAGGGTTGCCGCTCCTCGCCGGGAACGGTCTCGGGATCGAGGGCGGGAAGGCGAAGCGTGTCTGACATGGCGTAAGCTCCGATGGGCGGAAGGGTCTATTCCGCGGGTCTGACGATGACGTTGCCGAGGCGGTCGACGGCGGCGGCGAGGCCCGGGTCGATGAAGGCGGTCGCATCGTCCTGTTCGAGGACCGCAGGACCGCGGATTTCGGCGCCCGCCGGCAGTGCGAGGCGGTCATAGACCGCCGTCCGGTGCCAGCCGCTTTCCCACCATACCTGCCGCGATCCCCTGCGGGCGCCCGCCAGGGTGGCGCCGGGCGCGGGGCCGAGCAGCGCAAGATCGAACCGCGGACGGATCCCCACCGCCGTCGTGCGGAGCGACAACAGCCGCACGCCGACCCCCTCCAGCAGGCGGCCGTAGGTCTTGCGGTATGCGGCCTCGAAGGCGGCGCGGATCATGCTGGCGGAAACGTCGGTCTTCTCGCCCGCGAGGCGCGCCGGGAGCGGCACGGGAACGGTGTGGGTCTGGCCGATATAGGACATATCGAGTTCGAAGACGATATCCAGCCGGTCGAGAGCGGCGCCTGACCGGCGCAGGAGGGTGAGGTCCCGTTCGGCGGTCTCCGCCATCTCGGCATCGAGCGCGGCGATGTCGAGATCGTCGAGCGGTCGGTTGATCGTGTGGACAAAGTCGTGGCGCATGTCGGCGATGATGCAGCCGAGCGCGCTGGTCACGCCCGGGAAGCGCGGGATCAGCGCGCCGACGTGAAGCGCTCCGCCGCCGCCGAACGGCATTGCCGAGAAGATCTTCGGATCGTGACCGCGTTCGATGGAGACCAGCCGGATAGCGCCGGCCATGCTGGAATTGGCGACCTTGACGACCGCCTCGGCCGCCGGCGCCAGGTCGAGGCCGAGGGGCTGCGCGATATGCCGTTCGATCGCCCAGGCGGCGGCAGCTTCATCCGTGCTGCGATTGGCGGAAAGGCGCCGGTGCGGGCGCTCGCCCTGGTCTCCAGCCGCTACCCGTACGCCTTCTGGGTCAAGAAATCGAGTGCCATCAAGTCGCTCGGGGACCTGCGCGGCAAGACGATCCAGACGGTACGGACGGGCGAGACGCTGGACAATGTATGGAAGGAGATTCTAGCGACGGCAGATCTCAAACTGACCGACGTCAAGCGTTTCGAATCCTTCAACGGCTTCGGCTCGCTGATGAGCGGGAACGCGGATATCGCCAACATCTCCAGCAACTGGATCGGCAAGGCGCGGAAGGCCGGGCTGGTCAAGCTCCTCGACTACAACGACTGGCGCAAGGAGAGAGGGCTGCCGACCGACCAGGCGCAGAATCTCGGCTGGGGCACTTCGCTCAAGATGCTGAAGCAGCATCCGGATACGGTGCGCGCTTTCTTTCGCGCACTGGCGAGAGCAACGGTGCGGCTGCGCGAGGACAGCGCCTTCGCCGTCTCCGTCCTCACCGCCAAGCCGTATTCCCAGACGAAGGACACCGCGAAAGAGGTCTGGGAAATGCACCGCAACGCATGGATGCTCCGCCTCGACCTGTCGAAAGGAGATTATTCGTTCGACGCAGCGATGTCAGAGATCGCGCTACGCCGGCCAAAGGGATCGATCGATGTGCGCCAGGCGAGCGCGCTGGAGCCCATTGCCGAGGTGCTGAAGGAACTGAAGATTTCCTTCTGATCGGCGCGGCGCCGGACGGATGGCGGAACGCGGCCTCGAGGTGATCGGCGTCGGCAAATCGTTCCCGACGCCCGAAGGGCCGCTCAGGGTCCTCGACGGAATCAGCTTTTCCCAGGACCGGGGCGAGGTGGTTTCGATCGTCGGCGCCAGCGGGTCCGGCAAGACGACACTGCTCAGGATCGTCGCCGGACTCGAAGCGCCGGACGAGGGCGCACTCAGGCTCGACGGGGAGGAGATCGACGGGCCAACGCCGGAGCGGCCGCTGATCTTCCAGCAGTTCGGTCTGATGCCGTGGCTCAGCGTCCTCGACAACATCCTGTTCGGGCTGGCCGCCAGCGGCCTGCCAAAGACCGAGCAGCGCGACCGGGCGCACGACGTCATCGGCCGGGTCGGCCTTCAGGGTTTCGAGAATTTCCATCCCAAGGCGCTGTCGGGCGGCATGCAGCAGCGAGTGGGGATAGCCCGGGCGCTCGCGGTCAGGCCGCGGCTTCTCCTGTGCGACGAACCCTTCGTGTCGGTCGATGCGATGACACGCCAGACCATGCAGACCGATCTGCTCGACATCGTCACCCGGCAGGGGATGACGGTTCTCCTGGTGACCCACGACATCGAGGAGGCGCTGTTCCTCGGCGACCGGGTGGTGGTGTTCTCATCGCGCCCGGCGCGGGTAATCGACGAGGTCCGCGTGGCGATCCCCAAGCCGCGCGAGCATTCGGTGCGAACCTCGGCCGGGTTCCAGGAACAGAGGGCGATGCTGTGGGAACGCCTTCAGGCAGCGGCATAGACACCGGCCCCGCTGCCCGGCGGCGGAACGGGTGGACAGGCCGGCTGCGCGCGCAGGCCGCCCGGCCGGGGACGGCTTCGCTGCTGATCCTTATCCTCACCCTCGGCGGTTGGGAAGCGGGCGGACGGACCGGCGTGCTGGACACGTTCTTCTTCAGCACACCGGGCGCGATCGCGGCCAAGGCCTGGACGATGCTGATCGGCGGCGATCTGCTGTTCCATACACTGCGGACGGGCTATGCGTACGTGGCCGGCGTCGCCGCTGCAATCGTGTTGGGCGCGACCTGCGGGCTCGCGATGGGCTGGTGGCGGCGCTTCGGCGACGTGGTCGATCCCTATGTCGTCTTTTTCTCGGCGATGCCGCGTATCGCCCTGTTCCCGGTCATCATCCTGATCTTCGGCATAGGCGACCTGTCGCGGACCATCATCGTCTTCCTCGGGGTGGTGTTTCCTGTCCTGTTCAATGCCTATATCGGCGCCAAGCAGACCCCGCGGCTGCTGATCGACGTGGCTCGCGTGTTCGGCTATTCGCACAATCGGCTGTTTGTCACCGTGGTCCTGCCGGCCGCGCTGCCCTACCTGATCGCCGGCTTCCGCATCGGGGTGACACTCGGGATCATCATGATCGTCGTCGCCGAATTCCTCGCCGCCTCGGCCGGGCTCGGCCAGCAGATCGCCGTCACCGCGCAGAGCTACCAGATTGCGGAGATGTGGGCCTGGGTTCTCTACACCTCGTTCTACGCGCTGTTGATCGTCCGCGGCATGGATCGTTTCGAGCGCTGGGCGATGCGCTGGGCCTGAGGAGGGTTGTGGTGAAAGAACAGATCGTCTCTATCGACGTGCGGCCGGCGGAGCTGGGGGACAGAAGCCCGCGTCAGGGGGTCCAGGATCTGTTAAGGCCCCGCATTTACGGCCGGCTCGCCGAGGAGGGCTGCGGCAAGGACACCGCCTATCTGGTCCTCCACCCGGCGGTCAACTTCATGCACCACTATCTGATCGAGCCGCTGCAGACCCGCGGGCGCGCCATCCTCGGGCTCAACACGCGTTATGTGAACAACGATTCCTCCTTGCTCGTCGAACGGGTGATCCAGGACATCGGCGCGGGTGTCAGGTTCCTGCGCGAGCGGGGCTACAGGCGCATCGTCTATATCGGCAATTCGGGCGGCGGGTCGGTCGGCGCGCTCTACTAGGCGCAGGCCGAGAACCTGACGATCGGCAGCACGCCGGATGGGCTTGCCATCGACATCTACCCGGAGGATCTGCCGCCGGTCGATGCCATTGTCCTCGCCTCGTGCCACGTCGGCAGGGGCGGCATTTCGGGATGTCGCTCGACCCTTCGGTGCTGGACGAACGCGAACTGATCCGCACTGACCCTGACCTCGACATGTTCAACCCGGCCAACGGCCCGCCCTACGACCGAGAGTGGCTCGCGCGCTACGCCGCCGCGCAATCGGCACGGCATCAGCGGATCACCGACTGGGTGCTCGGCCGGCTGCGCGAGATCGACGCCATGCCGGAAGAGGCAGGACTCGTCGACGAGCCATTCCTGATCCACCGGACATACGCACGCCCGCAGACCCTCGATCCGACCATAGACCCCAACGACAGGCCCGTTGCATCCTCGATCTGGGGCGGGGCAAAGGCAACGAACTATGCGGCCACCGTTCTCGGCCGTTTTACCACGCTCCGATCCTATCTCAGTCAGTGGAGCCTGCTCGGACGGGCGGCCGACGGGCCGGCACGGCTGGCGGAAACCTCGGTGCCGGTGATCAACATCCGGTTTTCGGCCGACGAGGGCACCTATCCGAGCCTGTCGCAGGAATATTCCGATGCAGCAGACGGACGCTGCGATGACTATACGCTCGTCGGCGCCCG
The DNA here is from genome assembly GCA_965200535.1 of Alphaproteobacteria bacterium. Classification (GTDB taxonomy): domain Bacteria; phylum Pseudomonadota; class Alphaproteobacteria; order MPNO01; family MPNO01; genus MPNO01. The sequence continues at coordinate 1,031,838 of CBDAUF010000001.1, forward strand.
GCATTTCCCCTACAAGCAGGAAAATGGTTCGGTGCTGATCGCCGAGCTCGCCGACGTAATCGCCGAATGGGGCGCCCGGCGCTAAACCGAAGCGGAGGCACGCGATGAACATTCTCGAAGACGTTGTCCTTCCAGGCCGGCACGGCGGCGCCTGGACCGTGAAGAAAGGCCAGCACATCCGCATCATCGATGTCGAGGGCGCCCCGATCGGCGATTTCGTCTGCTTCAACGCCAACAGTCTTACCGAACGGTTCAGCCAGGCGCGGACCAAGGCAAATCAGGGCAAGTTTCTCCTGTCGGAGGGGGACCACCTCTACTCGCGCGACAACAATCCAATCCTTTCGATTGTCGAGGACACCTACGGCATCCACGATCTGCAATACGGAATGTACTCCGCCTGGGTGTATGAGAATTTCAGGGACAAGGACTATAGCGGCTTCTCCCCCGACGAGATGACGGTCGGCGGGCCGCTCGGGGTGCCGTCGTTCGGCTGCTACGAGGTGCTGCAGAGGGCGTTGAAGGACTGGCCGATAGAACCGCACGATATCCCCGACCCTTTCAACCTCTTCCAGACCCTCGACTACGATGGCAGCAACGGCACGTTCACTCTGGTCGACGGCCGCAGCAAACCGGGCGATTACATCGACTTCGTCGCCCGCATGGATGCGCTATGTGCGCTCAGCGCCTGCCCGTCTATGGGACGGGCGCTGCGTGTCCAGGTCTACGAATAGGCGGTGCGGGCGCTCCAGTCCGCCAACACATCGGCGAGCTCGCCGATCAGCCGGTCGCCGTCGGGCTGGGTGAAGGGGAAATGCGTCGCTCCCTTGAGAAGCCACGTCTCGCAGCGTGCCCCCACGGCCTCGGTATACTGGCCGGTTTCGGAGGGGAAACAGCCCTCGTCGGCTGAGTATTCGACATTGAGGACGGGCACCGAGGTCTCCGCCAGACGCGCCGGGCCGTCGGCGACGCTGAGCGGACTCCACTGGCTGAGATAGGACCGCAGTGTGGTGAAGCGGCCGAAGACCCCCGCCGAATAGTTCACCGCCCGCGCCTTGCCGAAGATCGTTGCATCGCCCGCCGGTCGGTCGTTCGTGTCAATCGACCGGTCGAGTGTGGCCGGCTTGGCGTAGGTGCGGTGGATAACGAAGCCGTGGTCGTCGGCGCGCGGATCGTCGTCCAATTGCCGCAGACGCGCCAGAACAGTCTCGGTAATCCGCTCATGCCGCGCGGCCTGCGCCGTCTCGTAGCGCGCCAGCCAGTCCCTGTCGTAGGGCGGCCCGTTCGCCGGATTGTACATGTCGAGCGTCGGGTCGGCGGCCAGCGGATCGGCCTCGTCGATCACCGAGGGATCGAGCGCAGAGCGGAACTGCTGGTGGCGGCCCGGATGGGCGCTCAGGAGAACGACCGCGTCGGCCGGCGGCAGATCTTCGGGCACAATGTCGAACGGCCTGCCGTCCGGTGTCGAGGATATTGTGAGAGTCTCCGCCTGCGCCTGGTAGAGGGACATGACGGGCCCGCCGCCCGAGTTTCCGGCGAGGACGATGCGCCGATACCCGCGCTCGCGCAGGAATTTGACGCCCGCCCCGACATCCTGGATCAGGCGCTCCATTAGCAGCGCGCTGTCGTTATAGAGATGGCGGCTGGTCAGCGTCAGCACGGCGCGGCCGCGTTCGGCCAGCGGCGCCTGTGCATAGTGGTGCAGGAAACTCACCGAGGGATGCATGAAGAGGAACGCAACATCCTTGCCGCAGCCCTGATCGGCGATCTTGCCGAGGATGCGGGGACGCACCCTGTCGGCGACTCCCTGCCCGACCGCCGGCGTGTTGCTCGGCCGCAGGTCGATCGAGACGATTTCGCCCGCCCCGGGCGGAGCGCTCATGCGCTCTCTTCCATGTCCTCGCGAACCTCCGCGGCCACCGCTTCCCAGCGGTAGGGAGACAGATCGATTCCGTCGTGGATCCGCCCGCAGGAAGCGCATGTGCGGCGCACGGCATCGGTGTTGAAACGCTGGCAAGCGCGGAGATAGCCCTCCTGCGGGATTTCGACCGCGGTGTCCCAGACCTCGCGGGCGAGTTCGGCGCCGCAGCCTTCGCAGTACCAGGCGACTGCCTCGAGGCCGGGATGTTCCGCCTTGTAGCGGAGTTGCACACATTCGCTCTCCGGCACCATCCGGTGCGGGGTGCCGGACGGCACATAGACGAAATCCCCGGACACCACTGGGTGGTAGCGGACCGGACCGGCGGGGAATTCGACCCGTCCGGTGCCCGACATGTTGACCAGCACCGTATCGTGCTCGCAGATCAGGAAAAACGGCTGCGGCCGGTCGTTGCGGCTGAGACAGATCTGTGGATCGACGCCGGCGGGCAACATCGGGTATTCGTCGTAGGGGCCGCGCCGGGAGGCTTCATCGAAGGCAGCGAAGCGGGGTTTCCGAGGCATGGGATCCCTCCGGTCAGCCGGCCGCTTCCGCCGTCTCGGTCAGGCTTCGGTGCGCCTCGCGAATGATATCGGTCATGTCGCGGTAACGGTCCCATCCCCAACGGTCGAGCGGGAAGGACGCGTTGACATTGCCGCATTTGGGGCAGGTGCGGTTCTTCTCGTCTTCGTTGTAGTTGAGCGCCGCCCGGGCGCTGCCGTAGATGGTGTGCAGGTGGCCGACGGGGCCTGCCTCCGCCTCCTGGTTCCCGCGCCGGGGCGGGGTCGAGTCAAACGCCTCGCGGTAGACCTCGGTCGAACAGGCGGCGCAGGTGAAGGCTACGGCCTCCTTCTGCTCTACGCCGGTAGACTGGCGCTGGGTGACCGAGACGAGCGAAAAGCTTTCCGGGCTTTCGGGTTCGCTCAGGAGGTTGCCAACCCCGTGGCTGCGTGCGCTCGCCCGCACCAGCCCGGCCTTTCCGCGGCCCGTGGTTGCGCCCGCACCGAAGACGATCGCGACCTCGTCGACCGAGTTCTCGTGCTCGAAATAACCGTAGTCGCCGCCTGGCCGGCCGTAGAACAGCGCGATGGTCGGCACCATCGCGCCCTCGTCCACGTATGGGAACATGGGCGTCAGCGTGCTTGCCAGAGTGCGCGCGTACTCGTAGACATTGCACCTGAGCGGCTGTTTGTCTGGCGCCGGCGCCGGCATCGAAAGCGTTCGTTCCCGTATCTCGCCCATCTCCCCGTCTCGCACCGATTCCGTCGGTCCGAGGGACAACCTGTTCGATTATAGGCCGTTTACCCTCGGCACCAAAATGGCGCGGTACAAGACGACGGACGCGGTCTCGATCGTTACAGCGGCCTGGACCGCCGGCTGCTCCGACTCACGCCGGCACCGACTCCCTCGCGGCGACCGGCGGGGCGGGGTCGTGCAGGCCGAGGATGCGCCGGGCGTTGCCATTGAGGACCTTCTCTGCATCGCCGGCGGAAAGATCCGTCTCGTGCAGGAACCGCAGCGCGTCGACCGGGCTCCAGCAGGGGTAGTCGCTCCCGTACATCACATTGTCGACGCCGAAATACTCGATCGCAAACCGCATGCGCGTACCGGGCGGTCGTCTCGATCTGGCTGCGGCCCGGAAGCTCCCCGATTATCGGAAGCGGCCCACCCGGTGCGAGGGCGCGCGGCGCATACGAATGGCGTAGATCGTGGAGCCGCTCATCGTCGAGTCCGGCACGGCGCACGAACCGTCTGCCATGCGCAGTTGATGGCCCGCGCATGGTTGTCGGAGTGTCAGCGACCGGGACCTGTCTTCTCGCGCAGCATTTTCAGCAGTCCCTCGACCTTGCCGCCGGAGGAGCGGATCACGGCGGCGAATTGGTCGCGCTGGGTAACGCTCATGCTGATCCCGTCGACGAAGACGTCGACGATCCGGAGCCCCTTCCCCGTCTCGCGCACCCGCCAGCCAATGCGGAGCGGCGGCCTGCCGCCCGCCGTCACCGCCTCGGAAAGGACCAGCCGATCTCGCTGGTTGACCGTCCGGGTCCCGACGATGCGCAGCGTCACGCCGCTGAGATCGCCGAAGCGGTTGGTGTAGACGAGGACGAGGAAATCCTCGAACAGGCGCAGATACTCCCGCCGCTGGCCGGGCGAGGCGATGCGCCAGTAGCGGCCCAAAGCGAAACGCGCGGCGGTCTCGAGTTCGAAGGTCTCGACGAGCACCTCGCGGAACGCGGTGGCGCGCTGTTCGCCGCCGGCGGCGGCGGAAAAAGAGGAAAAGACGCGGTCGGCGGTATCGCGGACGAAGGCCTCGGACGTCCCGCCGGCGGCCGCGGCGGCGGACGCAAGGCACAGGAAGAGTGCGAGCAGGCCTGCCAGGGACCGGCGCACGGCGCTAGCGGTGCGGGCCGGGAGCGCGGCCGCTCCGCCCGCCCTCCGGATCGTCCTCGACGGGCAGGCCGGGAAGCGTCGGCAAGTCCGATACCGTGCCGTTTCCGATCGAATACCTGCGGTTCTGCCGGTAGAGGCTGCGAGCGGCTACATAGAAGTCGACAGAGGTCCGTTCGAGGTCGTTCAGCATATCGTAGTTTTGCGCCCGCGCATCGACCATCGTCGCACCCATCCGGTAATAGGCGGTGCTGCCGGGGGCGAGATAGGTCAGCGGATCGCCCAGATAGTCGGCCGCCAGACCGGCCGCGTCGCGGACGCTCGACGGGCCGAGCAGCGGCAGCATGAGATACGGGCCCTCCTCCGCGCCCCAGACCGCCAGCGTCTGGCCGAAGTCTTCCTCACGCCCGACGATCCCGAACGCTGCGGCGAGATCCACCATGCCGGCAAAGCCGAGAGTGGTATTCACCGCGAACCTGACCGCCGTCAACCCGGCATGCTCCATGTCCCCCTGCAGAACGGCGTTCAGCACGGTCACGGGGCTTTTCAGATTGCGCAGGAAATTGCCGGCCATGTTGCGCAGTGGAACCGGAACGGCCTCCTTGTAGACGTAGGCGACCGGCCGGAGGATGTAGCGGTCGGCCTCTATGTTCGCCGCGAAGACGGCGCGGTTGAGCGGCTCCAGGGGATCGTTGACCTGCCGCAAACTTGCGGCGGCCTCGGGGTCGTCCGGCGGCGGCACCGCGCAGCCGGCGGTTGCCAGCAGCCCGGCCCCCAGCATGCCGGCGGCGGCCCACGCGCGCGCGCTGCGGAGAACGCCGCGTGCCGCGGACGAGCCGCGCCTTCCAACTGTGAACGATAACGTCATCCGCGAACCCGCAACCACACAGCGGCGGCGCCTCCGGCCACCCGCACCGGACGGTTCCAGCGGCCCGTCGCCGAAGGCCGGCACCCTATCCGCGGGGCGGCAGATGGTCAATTCGCCGCCCCGGTCCGGCCGCCGGGCATGACGGTGCCGGCGGCGTCGCACGCATGGGCGCAACGCGCTCGGCCGGGCCGGGCGGACCGGGCTGCCAAAACTGCCGGTCGGCGGTCAACGGATCATGGTTTCGGGCAGGATCAGGGCGATATCGGGAAACGCAATCAGGAGGGCGGCGCAGATCAGCATGGCGCCCCAGAAGGGCACGATGCCCCGGAAAATCTCGCCCATGGGCACGCCCTCGGCGATCCCCTTGACCACGAAGACATTGAGCCCGAGCGGCGGGCTGATCAGGCTCATCTCCAGGATCACCACCAACAGGGCCCCGAACCAGATCGGGTCGTAACCCATGTCGCGGATCAGCGGGAAGACGATCGGCAGCGTCAGCACCATCATCGCGAGCCCTTCCAGAAAGGTGCCGAGAACGATGTAGCCGATCACGATGACGATCAAAACGGCCAGCGGCGGCAGGTCGAGCCCGGGCATGGCGGCCGCGAGGTCTGCGGGAATCCGGGTGACGGCGAGGAACGGGTTGAACAGGAACGCGCCGATGACGATCAGGTAGACGAAGGCGAATGTCTTCACCGTCTCGAGGATGCAGAACCTGATCGTCTCGCGGGTGAGCCTGCCGCGAACGACGGTCAGGGCCATGGTCAGGAATGCGCCGATCGCCGCCGCCTCCACCGGCGTGAAGACACCGAAATAGATGCCCCCGAGGACCGCCGCCACGATCCCGATCAGCGAGAACGAGCGCCCGACCGACCGCGCGCGCTCCCGCCACGGCAGCCGCGGGGCGCGCGGTCCGATGGCCGGGTTCAGCCGCGTCAGGACGGCGATCGTCGCCATGAACAGGCCGGTGAGCAGGAGGCCGGGCAAGACCCCGGCGAGAAACAGCTGGCCGATCGATTCCTCGGTCAGCAACGCATAGATGATGAAGCCGGTGCTCGGGGGAATCAGGATTCCGAGCGTGCCTCCGGCCGCAACGCATCCGGTGGCGAGCCGCGGATGGTAATCGTGGCGCTTCATCTCGGGCAGCGCGACGCGGCCCATCGTCACCGCCGACGCCAGGCTCGATCCGGAGACCGCGGCGAAGCCGGCGCAGCCGACGACGGTCGCCGACGCCAGACCCCCCGGCCAGTGTCCGACCAGGCTGCGCGCCATGTCGTAGAGATCGCGGCTCATTCCCGATACCATCGCGAAGTTCCCCATCAGGACGAACAACGCGATGATGCTGAGGTCGTAGTTGTAGGCGATTTCGAACGGGACGCTGCCGAGCAGCGCCAGCGTGGGGTCGAGCCCGCTCAGCGCCCAGTAGCCGAGCACCCCGGAAATCGCCAGCGCGACGCCGATGGGTACGCGCAGGAAGATCAGCAGGAACAGCCCCGCGAGGCCCAGAATGCCGACCAGCGAGGGGCTCACGCCGCCTCTTGCCTTTCCGGCGCCGGCACCAAGATCCGGAGCGCGAGGACGACCACCAGCAGCCCCGAACCGAATGCAACCACCCAGTAGAAGGGGAAAAACGGGATCGTGAGAAGCTGGGACGCCTCGCCGAACTCGCGCACATCCACGGACTGGACCACGGCGCGCCAGGCGATCACCGCGAACAGCACGCACCCGGCGGCGTTGGTGAGGCGGTCGAGGACGCGCCGCACACCCCGTCCGAGACGGTTGTACAGCAGTTCGATGGCCACATGCGCACCGTGATAGGCGCAGTAGGCAAAACTCAGAAAGGTCATGATCAGCACCGCGAAATGGGTGAGATCGAAGACCCCGTTGAGCGGCGCGTTGAAGAAGTAGCGCCCCGCGACGTCCGCGGTCGTGAGAAACATCAGGATGACGAGAACGGCCCCGGCAACATATGCCGAGGCCGTAACCAAGATGCCGACGATCCGCGAGGCCGGATCGCCGTTGCCGGTCATGAACCCTTCGCCAGGTAATCGGCGAGAATCTGCCTGTAGGGCAGGCCGGTCTTCTCGTAACGCGCGACCCAGTCATCGACGATCGTCTCGAAGCGGGCGTTCCACGCCGCCTTGTCGGCCTGGCTCAACGCGGTCACCTTGGTATCGGGACGGGTCCGGACCGTCTTGAGGCCGGCTTCGCGCGCCGCCTCGTAGAGCTTTGCCCCCTTGAGGCTGAGCGCCAGCCCGCGCCGCGCTTCGACGGCCTTCTTCTGGTCGTCGGAAAGGCCTGCGTACGTCTTCTTGTTCATCACCATCATCTGCGGCGAATAGCCCATCGGCAGGTCGATGACGTAGTTCTTCACCACCTCGGCGAGCTTGAAGCTGTTCACCACCGAAATGCCGACCAGCGCTCCGTCGACCACGCCCTTCTCGATGGCGCCGTAGGTCTGCGGCATCGGCATCGCCACCGGGGTCGCGCCCAGCCCCTTGATGATCGCGGCCTGGTCGCGCGACGGGGTGCGCAGCTTGAGTCCCTTGAGGTCGTCGGGGTGGCGGACGACCTTGTTGGTCATCAGCACCGGGACATCGGTGACCCACATGCCGAGAACCTCGACACGCTGGTATTCGGAAGACAGGTGCTTGTCATAAATCCTCCACAGCGCCTTGGTCGCGTCGGTCGGCGAGCCCCACTGCAGCGGGATTTCGACCACCATGGTTTTCGGGAACACCGTCGAGGTGTAGCCCTGCAACCCGAACTCGACGTCGGCAATGCCGTTGACGACCCGCTTGAACGCGCCCGGTGGGCTGCCGCCGATCTGGCTGCCCGGAAATCCGACGACGTTGATGCCGACGTTCGCGGCCTTGAGGTCGTTGGCCCACGGCATCATCAGCTTGGCCCAGATATGGTGCTTGGGGCTGGCGAAGAATGCCATCTTGAGATCCCGCGCCTGCGCCGTCGCCGCGGCGGCGGTTCCCGCCAGGACGGCGGCGGCCACCCCGACAGCAGTCAGCCCCCTCAGCTTCGACTGCAACGCATCTCCCGCATATCCGTACATATCCCGTCCCCCGTTTCAGGCTGTTTGTCCCGGGCCGGCGATCAACGCCCGCTGCCCGATTGTACGGGCGGGCGCCGGCCGGATGTCAAGCGCGTCGGCCGGGCGGGTCGCGCGCGAGACAGCGGGCGGGGCGGCGCGCGCCCGGCCGGTTCGTCCCGGGGGGACGAAAATCGCGCAAAATTTATGGCAGTCATATTGACCAATGTTTCACGTGAAACATTGCTCTTGAGACTGCGCCGCCTTCTTCGCACGGCGGATGAAGAAACCGGGGCGAACCTCGCCGCGCGCCTTGCCGGGTTGCAATATGGCGGAGGATGTCTACAACGGCGCCGCATCCCCTCCGAACGATGAGGAAAGCCGGGACGATGGCCCGCATCCAGGCGCCGATGGAAACGCTGCGCGAAACCGTCCGCGCGGAATGGACCGATTACAACGGGCACATGAACCTCGCCTATTTCATCCTGATCTTCGATCTGGCGACGGACCGGTTCTATGCGGCCTTCGGTCTCGGCGAGGATTACTGCAGGCGCACCAACCATTCGACTTTCGCGGTCGAGAACCACACCACCTATCTCGCCGAGGTCCACGAGAATGCGGCCGTGCGCTGCACCACCCAGCTTCTCGGCTTCGACGAGAAACGCCTTCACTATTTCCACCGCATGTACCGCGAGGCGGACGGGGCGCTCGCGGCGACGACCGAACTGATGGCCGTCCATGTCGATCTCGGGGTCCGCAAGGTCCGCCCGATGCCGGGGCCGGTGCAGGACCGCCTCGGCGAGATTTTTGTGGCGCATGCCGGGCTCGAACGGCCGCCGGAGGCAGGCCGCGTCATGCGGCTCGGCGGCCCGCACCGCCGATAGCCCGCCGGTGGCCGGCAAATGGGGATTTGCGGCTGCCCGGCTGGCGGGCTACACCTTGCGCCATGATCGCAAGATTGCTCGTGGCGCTCTGCGTCGTGGCGGGCGCCGCAGGCTTCGGCACGGCGCATGCGGAGTGCACGGACCCCGGCGAGCGCGGAGTGGACTGGCGGCGCTGCATCCTCGACCGGCAGGACCTGCGCGGGCTGGATCTTGCCGACGCCAAGCTGCGCGACGCCTCGTTCAGCCGCGCCGTCCTCGACAGGGCGAGCCTGGCCGGGGCGGACGCCTACCGCGCCAAGTTCCTCAGCGCCTCGCTGACCGGGGCGACATTCGACGGCGCCCGGCTCGTGGAAGCGGATTTCACCAAGGCGAACCTCGCCGGCGCGTCGTTCCGCAACGCCGACCTCCGGCGGGCGCGCCTGTTCCGTGCGGTGCTGCAGGACGCCGACCTGAGCGGCGCCAAGCTGCGCGGCGCAGACCTGTTGAACGCCGACTTCACCGGCGCGACCTGGGTGGACGGCAGGAAGGTCTGCGCCGAGGGGTCGATCGGCAAGTGCCAGTAGGCGCCGCGGACATGTGATCGCACCGAACCGATGGCAGAGCGGGAGGCATCGGACCCCGAACCCGTGGAGGCGCCGGGGGAAGCCAGGCCCGGCGGTCCGATCCGGCGGATCGGGCGCTGGCTGCGCGCCGAGCCATTCCTCTCCCTGGTGCTCGCCGCCCTGATCGGCTTCGCCTCCGCCTATTGCGCGATCGGGTTCCGCGAACTTTATCTCGCCATCCAGTCGGTTGCGTTCGGCGCCGGCACCGACCAACTGATCGCCGTCCTGGACGGGCTGCCGGCCTGGCAGGTGGTCGCCGCGCCGGCGCTGGGCGGCCTCGCGGTCGGCCTGTTCTACCGCTATGCGATGCCGGGCGGACAGCCGCAGGGGGTCGCCGATGTCATGGAATCGGTGGCCTTCCGCGCCGGTCGGATGAACTGGCGGGCGGGCCTCGGCGCCGCGGTGGGCAGCGCCGCGTCGATCGGCACCGGCGCCTCGGTCGGGCGCGAAGGCCCCGTCGTCCACCTCGGCGCGAGCCTTGCCTCGTTGGTCGGCCGCCGGTTCGGCCTGTCGCGCTCGCAGACCGTCACCCTGCTCGGCTGCGGTGTGGCGGCGGCGGTTTCCGCCTCGTTCAACGCCCCGATCGCCGGCGTGTTCTTCGCGCTTGAAGTGGTTATCGGCCACTACGCGCTGAGCGCCTTCGCGCCCATCGTCATCGCCTCGGTGACCGGGGCGATCATCGCCCGCATTCATTTCGGCGACTTCCCGGCGTTCGTCATCCCGGAACGCACGATCGTGTCGTTTCTCGAATTTCCGGCGTTTCTCCTGCTCGGCCTCGCCAGCGGGCTCGTCGCCATCGTCTTCCTGCGGAGCGTCGAATTCACCCGCAGCACGGTGGCCAGGGTGCCGGCCCCGGTGTGGGCGAGGCCGGCTGCGGGCGGGCTGGTTGTGGGTCTGATCGCCCTCGCGTTTCCCGGCGTGCTGGGCGTCGGCTACGGCACGGCGGATGCGGCGCTGCGCGAACTGATCCCGTTCTGGACCCTGGTCGCGCTGCTGGTCGCCAAGACCGCGGCGACGGCGGTCTCGCTCGGCTGCGGGTTCGGCGGCGGGGTGTTCAGCCCCTCCCTCTTCATGGGTGCGATGCTCGGCGGCGCGTTCGGGATCGTCTCCGCCGGGGTGTTCCCCGAACTGGCCTCGGGCCACGGGGTCTATGCGTTGGTCGGTATGGGCGCGGTAGCGGGCTGCGTGCTGGGCGCACCGATCTCCACCACCCTGATCGTCTTCGAACTGACCGGCGACTACACGATCACCATCGCGGTCATGGCCGGCGTTGCCGTCGCCTCGCCGCTCACCCAGGCCCTGCACGGCCGGTCGTTCTTCGAATGGCAGCTTCTGGTCCGCGGGATCAACATCAAGGGCGGGCGCGAACACGGTCTGCTGAGCGCCATCCAGGTCAGCGACCTGATGACCACCCGGATGGTCACGGTGCCGTCCGGAGCGGACATGGCGCAGGTCCGCGAACAACTGCTCCGCGCCCCGCACGGACAGATCTTCGTGGTCGACGAGGCCGGCTATCCGCAGGGCACCATTACCCTCGCCGATCTGTCGACCTACGCCTTCGACACGTCGGACGACGACCATCTGAATGCCGGCCAGGTGGCGCGCGCCAACCCCCCGGTGATCCGGGCGCGCGAGAACATCGAAAAGGCGCTGGCCCAGATGCTGGAGACCGGCGAGGAGCATCTCGGCGTGCTCGACGGCGCAGGGAAGGGCCGGCTGGTCGGCGTTGTCCACGAGGTGGACGTGACGCTCGCCTACAACCGCGCGCTGATGGAGGTGCGGCGCGAGGAACGCGGCGAGCGGTGAGACGCCGCTAGTAGGACGGCGGCTTCCTGAACCACTCGCTGCGGTCGATCGAACGCAGCTTGATATCGGTCAGGTCGTTGCCCCGCAGGACACTGAGCGGCACCTCGATCCCGGCCGGGCCGAGACCCCACAGCGCCCGGTAATATCCCGGCAGGGTGGTGACCGCCTTGCCGGCGACGCCGAGCACGAGATCGCCTGGCTTGAGCCCTGCGCGATGGGCGGGCCCGCCGGGCGGGACCCGGGCGACGAACAGCCGCCCGTGGACCTCCTGCGGGTAGAGGCCGAGCCACGGCCGCGCCGGACGCGACGCCCGGCCCTCGGCGATCAGGTCGGCGAGGATCGGCTTGAGCGCATCGATCGGCACGAACATGTTGCCGGGCAGAGGCTCGTTCTCCGCCGCGGCATCGGGTACCAGCAGCGAGCCGATCCCGACCAGCCGCCCGTCGGCATCGATCAGCGCCGCCCCTCCGAAGTCGGGGTGCGCGGGCGCGGTGAAGACCGCCTTTTCCAGCAGATATTCCCACCAGCCGGCAAAATCGCGCCGCGAGACCACGTAGGCACCGATCGCCGCACCCTGCCCGCCGGCGCTCGCCACCAGCACCGGGCGGCCGCGGACCAGCGCCGCGGACGAGCCGATGGGGATCGGCGCCACTCCCGGCGGGCGGTCGGCGCGCACCAGCCCGAGCCCGGTTTCGTGATCGTAGGCGAGCACCCTGGCGGAAAGCCGGCGCTCGCCGCCGACCGTCAGTTCCACGGACTCGGCCTCGAGGATCAGGTAGCCGATCGTCAGCACCAGCCCGGCGTCGTCGATGACAACGCCGCTGCCCCGCCGGGTCGTTCCGAGTGCGGCGGCGGTGCGCGCGTCCGCCGGCACCTCGCTCTCGAGGCCGACCACGGCGGACAGCGGCTTGGCGGGGGTGGACGGCTCGGCCGCCGCACCAGGGCCGGCGGGCGCAATCGTTGCGATCAATGCAACCGCCGCGGCTACCGTCGCAGCGGCGGCGCAGAACCGGGCGGGGAGAAACGAGAACCGGGCGTGTCGTCGGGTCATGGCAACAGTCTCGTTCGCGGCTCACCCTCGGAATATGGGGTCTCGGGCACGGACGGCAACGCACCGCGGCAGACCCGAAACGGCGCCCCGCCGCCCGGCCGCGCTGCTATGATGGGCCATGTCCGGCAACTTGGCCACCGTTTCCGATTCCCCCTATCTCGAGGCCCTCAACGACCGGCAGCGCGAGGCGGTGGAAGCGACGGAGGGGCCGCTTCTCGTGCTCGCCGGCGCCGGAACGGGCAAGACCCGGGTGCTGACCACGCGGCTCGCCCATATCGCGATCTCCGGCCACGCCTGGCCGAGCCAGATCCTCGCGGTGACATTCACCAACAAGGCGGCGCGCGAGATGCGCGACCGGGCGGCCGGGCTGATCGGCGATGCCGTGGAGGGGCTGTGGATCGGCACCTTCCACGCCCTGGCCGCACGCATTCTGCGGCGGCACGCGGAGGCCGTGGGCCTGCGCCAGGACTTCACCATCCTCGACGCCGACGACCAGATCCGGCTGGTCAAGTCGCTGGCGGAAGCCGCCGACATCGACACCCGCCGCTGGCCCCCGCGCGCCCTGCACGCGGCGATCGAGCGTTTCAAGAACCGGGGGCTGGGGCCGGAACAGGTCGACACGGCGGTCGCCGCCGACACGCTGGACGGGCGGACCGGCGTACTCTACGCCGCCTATCAGGAGCGGCTGAAGACCGTTAACGCCTGCGATTTCGGCGACCTCCTGCTCCATTGCCTGCACATTTTCACGACCAGGGCCGATATCCTCGACCTCTACCACCGGCGATTCCGCTACATCCTGGTCGACGAATACCAGGACACCAACGTCGCGCAGTATCTGTGGCTGCGCATCCTCGCCCAGGGGCGGCGTAACATCTGCTGCGTCGGCGACGACGACCAGTCGATCTATAGCTGGCGCGGCGCCGAGGTCGGCAACATCCTGCGTTTCGAAACCGATTTCCCCGGCGCCGCGACCGTGCGGCTGGAGCAGAACTACCGCTCCACGCCGCAGATACTCGCCGGCGCATCCGCCCTGATCGCCCGGAACCGGGGGCGGCTGGGCAAGACCCTGTGGACCGACCGCGAAGCCGGCGCGCCGATCCGTATCCGCGGGGTCTGGGACGGCGAGGCCGAGGCGGTGACCGTCACCGACGAAATGGAGAGTCTGCGGGGAGGCGGGGCGGCGCTCGGCGACATCGCCGTCCTGGTGCGTGCAAGCTCCCTGATGCGCGCATTCGAGGAACGGTTCATTGCCATCGGCCTGCCCTACCGCGTGGTCGGCGGGCCGCGATTTTACGAACGCCAGGAGATCCGCGACGCGGTCGCCTATCTCCGCCTCGTGCACCAGCCGGACGACGACCTCGCCTTCGAGCGCATCTACAACGTGCCGCGGCGGGGCATCGGCGCCGCCACCCTCCAGACTCTCCACCGGTTCGCCCGCGCGGCCGGCGTGTCGCTGATGGAGGCGGCCCGGCGCATTGCCGCATCCGACGAGATCGCCGCCCGGTCGCGCAATGCGCTCGCCGGATTCATCTCCGACATCGACCGCTGGCGATCCGGGTCGTTCGAGGATCATGTACGCCTCGCCGAGACGGTGCTGGACGAATCCGGCTACACCGAGATGTGGCGCAACGTGCGCACGCCCGACGGGCCGGGCCGGCTGGAAAATCTGAAGGAACTCGTGGCGGCGCTGCAGGACTTCGACAGCCTTGGCGGCTTTCTCGAACACATCAGCCTGGTGATGGACCGCGACGACGTCGCCGCCGGCGACATTGTCAGCCTGATGACGCTGCACGCGGCCAAGGGGCTGGAGTTCGATTACGTGTTCCTGCCCGGCTGGGAGGAGGACGTGTTTCCCAACCGGCGCGCGGTCGACGAAGGGGGCGAGGCTTCGCTGGAGGAGGAGCGGCGCCTCGCCTATGTCGGGCTGACCCGCGCGCGCAAGGCGGCGACGGTAAGCTTCGCGGCGAACCGGCGGATCTATAACCAGTGGATCTCCGCGGTTCCGTCGCGGTTCATCGAGGAACTGCCCGCAGAGCATGTCGATGTCGTGGCCGATGCGGGGCTCTACCGGCGCCGGGCCGGCGGTCTGGATGGAGACCCCGGGACGGAGGGCTTCGCCGAAACGGTCGGGCGCGGCCCCGGCTATGCCCGCCTGGCACGCGCGCGGCGCGGCGGTGCAGCGCCGGTCGTCGACGGCAAGGCGCGCCGGCTCGACGATCCGGCGTCTGCGTTCGAGGTCGGCGTCCGCGTGTTCCACCAGAAATTCGGTTACGGGAAGGTGCTTGTCGTCGAGGGCAGCAAGCTCGAGATCGACTTCGAGAAGGCGGGTGTGAAGAAGGTGATGGAGCGCTTTGTCGAGCCAGCCTGACGCCGCAGCGCGCGGCTGGTGCATCGAACTCGTCGTGGCCGGCCCCGATACCGCGCTCGCCGCCTTCGAGGCCGCGCTCGACGATCCCGCGGAAACGACCGCGGTTTCCCTGTCCCGCGGCGGGCGCGCCGGGACCTGGACGCTCCGCGCCATCCGCGCAACCCGGCCCGACGAGAGCGAACTGCGTTTCCGCCTCGCCGTCGCCGCCGCCGCCGCGGGGAGGGAAGCACCGTCGGTTTCGGTCGCACCCCTCCCGGCGGTGGACTGGGTGGCAGAGGCCAACCGGCGGACGCCGCCGGTTTCCGCCGGCCGTTTCTATGTCCGCGGAACCCATGTGACCCGACCGCCGCCGCCAGGCTCCGTCGAGATCGTGCTCGACGCCGGGCCGGCTTTCGGATCGGGGGCGCACGAGAGCACGCGCGGCTGCCTGCTTGCCCTCGACCGGGTTCCCGTTCCGGCCGGGGGCGCGGTCCTCGATCTGGGCACCGGATCGGGCATCCTCGCCATCGCCGCCGCGAAGCTGTGGAAGAGGCCGGTTCTCGCTGCCGACATCGACCCTGTGTCGGTGGAGACGGCGCGGGAGAACGCGGTGCGCAACGGCGTCGGCGCGCTGGTCGAACCGCGCCGGAGCCGCGGGTTTTCCAACCCGCGCCTGCCCCGGCGGGCGCCCTACGGCCTGATTATCGCCAACATACTGGCCGAACCGCTGGTTGCCCTCGCACCCCGCTTCGCGCGGTATCTCGGGGACGACGGGTTGGCGATCCTCTCCGGGTTTCTGGACGAGCAGGAGGAGAGGGTGGCGGGGGCCTGCGCCGCGAGCGGCCTGACCGTTCGCGAGCGCGTTGCGCTCGACGGCTGGAGAACCCTCGTGGTCGGGCGCGCCCGATCGGCTATCGTTGCTGACGCCGCGGGCGGACGCATCGGGCGATCCGGCCGGCGGCGCGCTCGGGGCTGGAGCATGGCGGCAGGGACGGACCATCCGGAACCGGCGGCGGACAACGACCCGCGGGAGCCGATCTCGCCCGAGGCGGAGGCCTTCCTGCGCGGGATCGCCGCCGCCCCGGAGCCGGTCGATCCGGCAGAATGGGTGGCGCTGATCGCGCCGTCGCCGGACCCCGGAGATGTCGCCCTCTGGTCCGCACGCGCGGCCGCCCGCCGCGCCGACGGCGACGGCGGACTCGGCCGCAGCCCGGCGCCGCCCGGACGGCTGGCGGCGCTCCGCCGCGAACTTGCGCACCGCGGACTGGATGGTTTCGTGGTCCCGCTGGCCGATGAGCATCAGGGCGAATTCGTACCGCCGCGGGCGCGGCGGCTGGCTTGGCTGACCGGCTTCACGGGCTCTGCGGGGATCGCTGTCGTACTCGCCGACAAAGCGGCGATCTTTGTCGATGGGCGCTATACCCTCCAGGTCGAGACGGAGGTCGACCAGACGCAGTTCTCGCCGATGCCCCTCGCCGAACAGCCGCCCGACGAGTGGATCGCCGCCAACCTCGGCGGCGGGGCGGCGCTCGGCTACGACCCGTGGCTGCACACGGCGGACGGCGCCGCGCGGCTCGAGGCCGCCTGCGCCAAGGCGGGCGGGCGGCTCGTCGCGCTGGACAGCAATCCGGTCGACGCGTTGTGGACGAACCAGCCGGCGCGGCCGATCTCCCCGGCGGTTCCGCATCCGCCGGAATTCGCCGGCCTCGCCTCTTCTGCCAAGCGCGCGGCGGTGTGCGAGACGCTCGCCAACGACGGCGTCGATGCGGCGGTCCTGAGCGCGCCCGACTCGATCGCCTGGCTGTTCAACATGCGGGGCGGGGACATCCCGAACACGCCGGTAGCGCTCGCCTTCGCCATTGTCGAGACGGCGGGCCGCGCGTCGCTCTTCATCGACCGGCGCAAGATGACGGAACGCCTCGCCGCAGCACTGTCGGATGACGGCGTCGCCGTCGCCGCGCCCGATGCGCTGGGCGCGGCGCTCGACGGGCTCGCCGCCGACGGCCGCAAGGTGCGGGTCGATCCGCGCGCCGCCCCTGCGTGGATCGCCCGACGGCTGCGGTCGGCCGGGGCGGAGCCGGTCCATGGTCCCGATCCCTGCGCGTTGCCCAAGGCCTGCAAGAATCCGGCGGAGATCGCCGGCGCCCGCGCCGCCCATATCCGCGACGGCCGCGCACTGGTCCGCTTCCTCGCATGGCTCGATGCGGCGGCGCCCGCCGGCGGGGTAACCGAGATCGATGCGGCGGACCGCCTTCGCGCCTTCCGTGCGGACGGGGCGCATTTTCGCGGCCTCAGCTTCGAGACCATCGCGGGCGCCGGCCCCAACGGCGCCATCGTGCATTACCGGGTGAACGAGGCATCGAACCGGCGGCTGGAGCCGGGGTCCATATTCCTCCTCGATTCGGGAGCGCAGTATCTCGACGGCACGACCGATGTCACGCGCACCGTCCATATCCGCGATCCCGACGGCGGACCGCCTGCGGCGGAGATCCGCGACCGTTTCACGCGGGTGCTCAAGGGCCATATCGCGCTCGCCGCCGCGGTCTTTCCGCGCGGCACCGCCGGCGACCAGCTGGACGCGCTCGCCCGCCGGGCGCTGTGGGAGGCGGGGCTCGACTACGACCACGGCACCGGCCACGGGGTGGGCAGTTTCCTCGGCGTCCACGAGGGCCCTGCGCGAATCTCGAAAGGCTCTTCCGGTGCGGCTCTCGCGCCCGGCATGATCCTCTCCAACGAACCGGGTTATTACAAACCGGGTTCCTACGGGATTCGCATCGAGAACCTGGTCACCGTGGTCGAGGCCGAGCCGCCGGAAGGCGCCGAGCGGACGCTCTATGCCTTCGACACCCTCACCCTGGCGCCGATCGACCGGAGCCTGATCGAGCCGGCGCGGCTGACCCCGGCGGAGACCGCCTGGCTCGACGCCTATCATCAGCGCGTGCTGGAGGCCCACGCGGGGTCGGTGGACGAGGAAACCGGGCGCTGGCTCGACTGCGCCTGCGCGCCCCTCACGCGTCGATAAGGTCCAGCCAGTCCCTCTCGGTGAGCACGGCAACACCCAGTTCTCCGGCCTTCTTCGCCTTCGAACCCGCGTCGCTGCCAATCACCACGTAGTCGGTCTTCCGGGATACCGAACCCGACACCTTCGCGCCCAGCGCCTCGGCCCGCGCCTTCGCCTCGGCCCGCGTCATCGTTTCGAGCGTGCCGGTGAAGACGACGGTCTTACCGCCGATCGCGCTTTCGGCGCCGACCGCCTCCGGCTCGGCGATCTCGAGTTGGGTTTCGAGATCGGCGACGACCTCGAGGTTGTGCGGCTCGCGGAAGAAATCGACGATGTCGGCGGCGACCGACGGGCCGATACCGTCGATATCCGTCAACTCCCGATAGGCTTCGCCGTCGCGGTCCCGGGCAGCCTCCATCGCCTCCCGCCAGGCCGGAAGGGTCCGGTACTGGCGGGCGATCAGCTTCGCCGTGGCCTGCCCGACCTGGCGGATACCGAGGGCGTAGATCAGCCGTTCGAACGAAATCTTCCGCCGGTCCTCGATCGCGGCGAACAGGTTGGCGACCGACCGTTCCGCCCATCCCTCGCGCCCGGCCAGCGCGATCCCGCCCGCCTTCTCGCGCTCGGCGAGCCGGAAGATGTCGCCCGGCCGGGCGACGAGCCCCTCGCGCCAGAACGTCTCGATGCTCCGCGCCCCGAGGCCCTCGATGTCGAAGGCGTCGCGCGACACGAAGTGCCTGAGCCGTTCGATCGCCTGGGCGGGGCAAACCAGCCCGCCGGTGCAGCGGCGGACCGCCTCGCCCTCCTCCCGCGGCGCCAGGCTGCCGCACTCGGGGCAGATCTCGGGAAAGACGAACGGCCGGGACGATTCCGGACGTCTGCCCTCGACAACCGCGACGACTTGCGGGATCACGTCGCCGGCGCGCTGGATCGCCACCGTGTCGCCTTCGCGGATCCCCTTGCGCGCGATTTCGTCTTCGTTGTGCAGCGTCGCACGGCTGACCGTGACGCCGCCCACATTGACCGGCCGCAGGTTCGCCACCGGAGTGAGCGCGCCGGTGCGCCCGACCTGGATGCCGATCGTCTCGATCACCGTCTCGGCCCGCTCGGCGGGGAACTTGTGGGCGACGGCCCAGCGCGGGGCGCGGCTGACATTTCCGAGACGCCGCTGCCAGTCGAACCGGTTGACCTTGTAGACGACGCCGTCGATGTCGTGGTCGAGACCGCTGCGTCCGGCCGAGATGGCTCGGTAATGGCCGACCGCTTCCTCGACGCTGCGGCACAGCCGCGCCAGCGGGTTGACCCGGAAGCCCCAGGCTTCGAGGTTCCGCAGATAGTCCCGGTGGGTGTCGCCGACCGGACCGTCATGCTCGCCGAGACCGTAGGCGAAGAGATGCAGCGGGCGGGCGGCGGTGATCGTCGGATCGAGCTGCCGGAGCGAGCCGGCAGCCGCGTTGCGCGGGTTCGCAAAAGGGGGGTCGCCCGCCTCCTCTCGTGCGCGGTTGAGCGCAAGGAAATCGCCGCGGCGCATGTAGGCCTCCCCCCGCACCTCGAGGATGCGCGGCGCGGCGCCGTCCAGCCGGTCGGGTACGTCGTCCATGGTCCTCAGGTTGCGGGTGACGTTCTCGCCCACCGCGCCGTCCCCCCGCGTCGCGCCGAGGACGAAGCGGCCGTTCTCGTACCGGAGCGAGATCGACAGGCCGTCGATCTTGGGCTCGGCCACAATGTCGACGGGCGCGTCCTCGTCGAGGCCGAGAAAGCGCCGGATGCGGGCGTAGAACTCCGTCACGTCCTCGCTGTCGAACACGTTGCCGAGCGACAGCATGGGCGCCGCGTGGGTGACCTTGGCAAAACCGGATGCGGGTGCGGCGCCGACCCGGCGCGACGGGCTGTCGTCGCGGACAAGGTCGGGAAAGCGGGCCTCGAGCGCATCGTTGCGCCGGCGCAGCGCATCGTATTCGGCATCGCTTATCTCCGGCGCGTCGCGGCCGTGGTAACGCTCGTCGTGACCGGCGATCTCGCGCGCCAGCCGTTCGAGTTCGGCGGCCGCCTCTTCGCGCATCAGGCCGCCCGGCTCCTTCGCCGCCGTCACCGGGCAGCGCCCTCCATGAGGCTGTCGGCCGCCGCCCGGGCCTCGTCGGTCACGGCAAGCCCGGCCAGCATACGGGCGATCTCCTCGCGCCTGTCGTCGCGGTCGAGTTCGTCGACGACGGTCCTGACCTCGCGGCGCGCCCGGCCGGCGGCCTCGCGCTTGAGCACACGCCAGTGAGCGCCGCCGAGCGCGGCGACCTGGGGCGAATGGGTCACGACGAGCACCTGGAGCGTCTCGCCCAGCCGGCGCAGCCGTTGCCCCACCGCGGTCGACGTGGCGCCGCCGATGCCGGCGTCGACCTCATCGAAAACCAGGGTGGGGACCGGACTGGCGCCGGCGAGCACCACCTTGAGCGCCAGCATGAAGCGGGAAAGCTCGCCGCCCGATGCGATGGTCGTCAGCGGGCCGGCCGGGGCGTTGCGGTTGGTACTGGCGACAAAGGTCACGCGTTCGGTCCCCTGCGCGCCCCAGTCGGCCTCGTCCAGCGTTTCGACGGCGGTCTCGAACCGTGCGGCGCCGAGCCGGAGCGGCGGCAGTTCGCGGTTGACCGCCGTATCCAGACGCACCGCCCCCGCACGCCGCGCCTCGGCAAGCCTCCGGGCGGCGGCCGCATAGCCCGCGCGCGCCTCGCCCGCCCGCGCACGCAGATCGGCGATGGAGATCTCTGCGCTCTCGACCGACGCGAGCCTGCGAGCCGTCTCCGCGCGCAGCGCCGGCAGAGCGTCCGGCGGCACGCGATGCTTGCGGGCGAGTTCGCGAAGCGCGAAGAGGCGCTCCTCCACCGTGTCGAGCCGGCCGGGATCGGCCTCGAGGGCGGCGATGCAGCGCTCGACCGCGGCGCGCGCCTCCGCCGCTTCCGCCGCAGCCCGATCGAGCGCCTCGAGCGCGCCGTCGAACAGCCCCTCGGCGATGTCGGTTCGCCGCGCGAGCGCCCGGTGGGCGCGGGCGAGCCCGGGTTCCACCCCGTCGCCGCCGATCTCCGCCAGGGCCTCGGCGAGCGCCTCGCCAAGCTGTTCGGCGTGGCGCAACTGGCGGCGCGCCGTTGTCAGGGCCTCCTCTTCGCCGGTTTGCGGTGCGAGCGCGTCGAGCTCCTCGAGCGCATGGCGCAGCGTCTCCTCCTCGCGGGCGAGCGCCTCGGCATCGACGGAAGCCGCGGCGAGCGCCGCCTCGGCCGCCTGCCATGCCGCCCAAGAGTCGGAAACCCGCGCGCAGTCGGTCTCCAGGCCGGCGTACCTGTCCAGCAACCGCCGGTGGTTCGCCCGTTCGGCAAGATCGTGGCTGGCGAATTGCCCGACGATCTCGACCAGCGTTTCACCGATGGCCCGCAGGAGCTGTGCAGCAGCCGGCTGGTCGTTGACGAAAGCCCGGCTGCGCCCGTCGGGGGCGATGGTCCGGCGGAGGATCAGCGGCTCGCCGGCGGCCGGCGGCGCCAGGCCGTGTTCCTCGACCGCAGCGATCGCATCATGACCCCGCGGCACCTCGAAAACCGCCGTGACCGCGGCGGTCTTCGCTTCCTGTCCCGCCGTCGTCCGGACCAATCCGGAAACGGCGCGGGCGCCGAGGGCGAGGCCGAGCGCGTCGAGAAGGATCGACTTGCCCGCGCCTGTTTCGCCGGTGAGCACGCACAGCCCCGGCTTGAACGCAAGGTCGAGCCGCTCGATCAGGACGACGTTGCGAATCGAGAGTGTCCGCAGCATCGCCGGCTAGAACACCCAGTCGAAAGCCCGCCCGGACCAGCCGAAGACCTGCGCGAAAAAACCCTCTTCCTCCCGCCTGGGCGGCGCATCCTCGGTGGCCAGGCGGTAGCTGTCGGCGTACCACTCGCTGCCGGGGTAGTTGTGCCCGAGCACGGCGGCGGCCTTCTTCGCTTCCTCCTCGAGACCGAGGGCGAGATAGGCTTCGGTCAGCCGGTGCAGCGCCTCGGGGACGTGGGTGGTCGTCTCGTAGCTGTCGACCACGCGCTGGAACCGTCGAATCGCGGAGAGATAGTGGCCGCGCGTCAGGTAATAGCGGCCGATCTCCATCTCCTTGCCGGCGAGATGGTCGCGGGCGAGATCGATCTTGAGCTGCGCGTCGCGCGCATAACGAGTATCGGGGAAGCGGCGGACGACCTCGCGCAGCGCGGTCTCCGCCTCGACCGTGTTGGCCTGATCGCGCGCGACATCGGAAATCCGTTCGTAGAAGCAGAGGGCGCGCAGGTAATAGGCGTAGGCGATGTCGCGGTTGCCCGGGTGGAGCCGGATGAACCGGTTGAGCGCGAGGACGGCCGAGTCGTAGTCGGCCGCCTGGTAGTGTGCGAACGCCGCCATCAGGGACGCCTTGACGGCCCACTGGGAATAGGGGTGCTGCCGCTCGACATCGTCGAAACGCCGGGCCGCGGCGCCGTACTCCTCGGCGCGGAGCGTATCGACGGCTTCGTTGTAGACGTGCTCGACCGGCAATTCGACATAGCGCTCGGCGTCCCCGCCGTCCTCGGCGCAGGCGGCGAGCGCGAACACCGCCAGAAACGACACGAGGGTTCGAGTTGCGCGAGCCGGGAGATGCAGCATCGACGGACGCGGACCCATTCCTTGCGCCGCGCCGCACGCGCAGCGGGGGCGCAGTCTAAAACATTTTCGCGCCAAGTCGAGACACGCCGGGCGCCGGCGTTCGGGGGTCAGGCGATCGCCAGGGCGGCTGCAGGCGCTTCGCCGGCGATCGGCGGCGCCGACATCCGCGGAATATCCGACCACGTCCAGTTGTCGGGGTCGGCGAACAGGGCGCGCAGGACGGCATGGTTGGTTGCATGGCCGGAGCGCACGGCCACGACGCGAGCGAGAATCGGCGCGCCGGCCAGGTAAAGGTCGCCGAAGCAGTCGAGAATCTTGTGGCGTACGAATTCGTCGTCGAAGCGGAGGCCGTCGCGGGTCACCGCGCCGCTGCGGCCGACGGCGATCGCGTTGTCGAGCGACGCACCGCGCGCAAGACCGGCCTTCTGCAGCCGGAGGATTTCATCGACCAGACCGAAAGTCCGGGCCGGTGCGATGTCCTCGACGAAGGTGCCGTTCACCAGTTCGACCGCCTTCGACTGGCAGGCGATCGCCGGGTAGGCAAACTCGATCCGGAAATCGATGGAGAGGCTGTCGGCGGGGGTCATCGTGATCGACGCCTCGCCGCGTTCCACGGCGACCGGCCTGAGCAGCCGGATCGCACGGCGGCGCACCGCCTGCTCCTCGATGCCGGCGCATTCGATCAGTTCGACGAAGGGCGCGGCGCTGCCGTCCATCGCCGGGACCTCGGGTCCGTCCAGCGTCACGACCAGATTGTCGATGCCGGTGCCGGCGAGCGCAGCCATCAGGTGCTCAACCGTCCCGACCGTGACGCCGTGGCGGTTGCCGATGGTGGTGGCCAACCGACTGTCCACCACATGGGACAGATCGGCCGGGACCTCGCCGGTGCCGGGCGCGACATCTGTGCGGCGGATGCGGATGCCGTGGCCGGGGGGCGCCGGGAGGAAGGACAGTGCAACGCGGGTTCCGCTGTGGAGCCCGACACCCTCGCACTGCACCGCTCGTTTGACCGTCGCCTGACCCACTCGCATTTACCGCTCCTCGATACCGACGCACGCAATCTGGCACCTTCGCGGCACCTGTCTACCGACAACCCCCTTCTGCGGCAAATCAACAATTGTTGCGGAATGTTTCCACGCCAACCGTTGCCGCCGCACGGGGTTCATCGATGGACGCCGGCTCTTCGCGATGCTGCTCAGTTCGCCTGACGCCTCAGGAAGGCCGGGATTTCGAGGATATCCTCGTCCTCCTCGGCCGCCGGGGAAGCGTCCTCCGATGCGACGCTGTCGAACTTTCGCTGGCGCGGCGGGGATACGTTCTCGGTGGGCATCTCCTCGGGTTCCGGCGGCTCGTCTGCCAGCGTTTCCGGCATGTCGGCGTCGGAGAATGCGGGCGGCAGCGGTTCCACTTCGCGGCGGTCGCGGGACTGCCCGCCGGCCAGCCCCAGCCGCTGCAGGAGGTTGGGGCGGCGCGGCGGCTTGTCGGGCAGGGCTTCCGGTTCGATGAAGTCCACCTCGTCCTCCTCGACCGACGGCATCGGTTCGGGCACGTCCTCCGCGGTATCGCCCTCATCCGCCTCGTCGCTGAAAAAACTGTCCTGCGCCATGATTTCGAACGGCGCCGCAGCTTCGGGCTCGTCCTCCGTCGGCGCGGCGTCCAGGACCGGTCGAGACGGCGAGAGCGGTGCGCGATCGGCGGCGGCGGCGGACGGCTGCACGGGGGGGGGCGAGGCCGGCTGCACGGACGACGGCATCGCCTCCGCGCGGACGCCGGACGCCGGCGTATACTCGAAAGCGGCGGGAACGCTCGGTTTCGGATTTTGCGCAACCTGCAAGACCTGCTGCGAACGCGCCTCCACTTCGGTCTCGATACCGGTGGCGACAACCGAGACCCTGATCCGGCCTTGGAGTTCGGGGTCGAGCGTAGCGCCGGAGATGATATGGGCATCGGGATCGACTTCTTCGCCGATGCGGTTGGCCACCTGGTCCACCTCGAAAAGGGTCATGTCCGGGCCGCCGGTGATGTTGATGAGGACGCCGCGCGCACCCTTCATCGACACATCGTCGAGCAGCGGATTGGAAATCGCCGATTCGGCGGCAGCCGTCGCCCGCTCCTCTCCCTCGGCCTCGCCGGTTCCCATCATCGCCTTCCCCATCTCGCTCATCACGGTGCGGATATCGGCGAAGTCGAGGTTGATCAGCCCGGGGACCATCATCAGGTCGGTGACCCCGCGCACGCCGGAGTGGAGCACCTCGTCCGCCTTGGCGAAGGCTTCGGCGAAGGTGGTGTTCTCGTTGGCCACCCGGAACAGGTTCTGGTTGGGGATCACGATCAGCGTATCGACGTGCTTCTGCAGTTCCTCTATACCCGCCTCGGCAACCCCGGCGCGCTTGCTGCCCTCGAACTGGAACGGCTTGGTGACCACACCGACGACGAGAACCCCCTGTTCGCCGGCGAGGCGGGCGATCACGGGTGCAGCCCCGGTGCCGGTGCCGCCGCCCATGCCGGCGGTGATGAACACCATGTTGGCGCCGGCCAGATGCTTGGCGATCTCGTCGATCGTCTCCTCCGCCGCGGCGCGGCCGATGTCGGGCCTGGATCCCGCGCCGAGCCCGTGGGTGATGTTCAGGCCAAGCTGAATCTTGCGCTCCGCGCGCGACTGGACGAGCGACTGGGCATCGGTGTTGGCGACAAGGAAATCGACACCCTCCAGTTCCGCGACGATCATGTTGTTCACAGCATTGCTGCCGGCGCCGCCGACGCCGATAACCATGATCTTGGGTTTGAGCGGGCACTCGTTTTCAGGAACCGAGAGATTGATCGTCATGATTGCCTCCTCGTTCGCGGGATAGCCTGCCCCGGCGGTGGTGATGGGGCCGTCATCGTCGGCCGGTGGCTGTGTCGGATATTGTCCATGTCCTAGATGCTGTCCTTCAGCCATTGCCCGAACCGGCCCAGTCGACTGGTGCGATCGGCGGCGGCCCGGACCACGACGTCGGACTCGCCGCGGCGCTGGGCGGCGAACCGGAGCAGCCCCACCGCGGTGGAAAAGGCCGGACCGCTTACCGCTTCTGCGAGCCCGGCGATCGAGACCGGCCGGCCCACCCTGACCTTCTTGTCGAGCACCAGGGTGGCGACCTCGGGTGCGCCGGCGAGCTGGCTCGCGCCGCCCGTCAGCACCACGCGGCGGCCGGCGAGCTTGTTTTTCGGGACGGCGTCGAGACACTTGCGGACCTGCTCGAAGGTTTCCTCGAGCCGGGCCGGATGATCTCCACCACCGCCGAGCGCGGTACGTGGTTGGGATGGTTGCGGTCTTCCTCGCCGACCAGCGGCACGTCGATCAGTGCGCTGTCGTCCGACAGCGAAGGAAGCGCGGAACCGTAGAGCACCTTGATGCGCTCGGCGTGGACCAGCGATGTGGTCAACATCTGTGCGATGTCGCGCGTGACATGGCCGCCGCCGATCGGGATGACCTGCGCGTGGACGACATGGCCGCCCTGGAACACGGCAACGGTGGTGGTGCCGCCGCCCATGTCCACCACCGCAGCGCCGAGATCGAGCTCGTCCTGCACCAGACACGCGAGGCCCGCCGCGTACGGCGAAATCACCACCTCCCCGACATCGAGATGACAACGCGCCACGCAGGTCACCAGGTTGCGCAGCGCCGCCGCATCGGCGCTCACCAGATGCATTTCGACGCTGAGGCGCTGGCCGTACATCCCGCGCGGGTCCTCGATGCCTCCCCGGCCGTCGATCTGGTGGGCGATGGGAATGCAGTGGATCAGTTCGCGCCCGGCGTGGCCGTTGTGCTCGAGCCCCAACCCGTAGACCCGGCGGAGATCGGCGTCGCCGATTTCGTGGCCGTCGATCTGGACCTCGACGTTGAATGTCGTCGAGTGGAGATGGCCGGTGGAGATGTTCATCACCACCTCGTCCAGCCGCTCGCTGATGCGTTCCTCGACGGTGCTGACGGCGGTCAGGATGGCCGACTGGGCCGCGTCCATGTTGACGATGGCGCTGCCCAGGATCCCCTGCGAGGCGTGATGCCCGGCGCCGAGGACGCGGATCTCTCCCTCGCTGCGGGATTCCGCGACTAGACAGGCGATCTTGCTGGTGCCGATATCGAGCGCCGCCACCATGCCGGTCTTCGGCTTTACCATCAGCGCTTGCCTCCCTTCGCGCCGGCGTCGGGATCGTCGGCGCGCGTCACCACGACGCGGCCGGGTATGCGCAGGTCGATGGCCGTGATGTGCCGGGCCAGCAGCGCGTGCCGGCGGTCGAGATGCGCGAGTTCGGCCCACGCGGCCGCTGCATCGGCTTCAGGAAGCCGGACATCGATGCCGTTGTCGAAGCGGATGTCCCAGCGCCGGGCGCCCACCCGGATCAAGGCATGGACCCGGCGGTGGAAATCGGGTTCGCGCGCAAGCAGTTCGACCACGGGCCGGGCGCGCGCCGGTTCGGACGGCGCCACGATCAGCGGCAGATGGTCGTAACGGTGCAGGCCGCGATCGGTAATCACCGCGCCGTCGCCGTCGATCAGCCGCAGCACGCCGCCGCGTTGCCAAAGCGCGAACGGGCGGCGCTCCTCGATCTCGATGAACAGGGCGTCGGGCAGGCGGGTCGTGACGCGGGCGTGCTTGATCCACTCGTTGTTCTCGAGCCGCGTGCGCACCTGTTCGGGGTCGAGCTCCACCATGGGGCTTCCGAGCTGCAGAGCGGAGGCGGCGAGCACGGTGTCCCGCGGAATGCTCCGGCGCCCGGCGAGCAGGACTTCCCTGAGCCTGAATCCGACGCGCGCCGATGCCGCGACCGCAGCCGCCCGCACG
Organism: Alphaproteobacteria bacterium; assembly: GCA_965200535.1. Classification (GTDB taxonomy): domain Bacteria; phylum Pseudomonadota; class Alphaproteobacteria; order MPNO01; family MPNO01; genus MPNO01. The sequence continues at coordinate 1,059,210 of CBDAUF010000001.1, forward strand.
TCGGTCGCCAGGATTTCAAGCGAACCCGTGCGCCAGGCCCAACCGCAGGACCCGGCGATCAGGACCAGCATCATCGCCGCGAGCGCACCCTTCGCGGCACTCCGACGCCGCGGATGGCGGGGCGGCGAACGCCCGCCCGCCTTGGGGATCGGGTGATCTAGGCGTCGCATGAAGCGTGCTCCACCAGCCAGCTCACCAGGGCAGGGAAGTCGATCCCCGCGTAGGCCGCGAGCTCCGGCACCAGCGACATCGGCGTCATGCCCGGCTGGGTATTGATCTCGAGCAGGTAGATCCCCTCCGCACCGCCCTCCGTGTCGTCGTACCTGAGGTCGGCGCGGGAGACGCCCCGGCAACCGAGCGCCTTGTGGGCATCGACCGAGTACCGCATCGCGGCCGCGTAGGCGTCGGGCGGGAGCGGCGCCGGCACCAGGTGTTCGGCGGCCCCCTCGGTGTATTTGGCGCGGTAGTCGTAGAACCCGTCCACAGGACGGATTTCGGTGACGCCGAGCGCGCGTTCGCCCATCACCGCGACCGTGATCTCGCGCCCCGGCACGTAGCGTTCGACCATGACGGTCTCGCCGAACGGCCAGTCTTCCGCCTCGAACCGGCGGTCCTCCTCCTCGAAGACGACAACGACACCGAGGCTCGAACCCTCGTTCAGCGGCTTGACCACGTAGGGCCGCGGGATGATGTCGCCGGCAGCCAGGGCCGACCGGCTGGCAATGACATGCTCGGCGCAGCGGATTCCGGCGTGGCGGAAAAGGCGTTTCGCCATCGGCTTGTCCATCGCCAGCGCAGAGGCGAGCGCACCCGAATGGGTGTAGGGGATCGCGAGGAGGTCGAGGACACCCTGGATGCGCCCGTCTTCGCCGAAGCGGCCGTGCAGCGCGTTGAACACGACGTCGGGGCGGGGATCGAGCGCGCCGGTCAGAGCCAGGATGTCGCGCCCGACGTCGACGGTGCGCGTCTCGTAGCCGGCCCGGTCGAGCGCGGCGGCAACGGTGCGGCCGCTGACCAGCGAGACTTCGCGCTCGCTCGACCAGCCGCCCATGAGCACCGTGACCGACTTAGCCATGACGCCGCCCCCGCCGGAGCCCGACACGGCGGATCTCCCATTCGAGCCTGATACCGGTGGCGGCCTCCACCCGGTCGCGAACCTCTTCGCCCAGGTCCTCGAGTTCCGCCGCGGTCGCACCGCCGGTATTGATGAGAAAATTGGCGTGGTGCGGCGAGACCTGGGCGCCGCCGCGGAGTATGCCGCGGCAACCCGCCCGGTCGATCAGCGACCACGCGCTCGCTCCCGGCGGGTTCTTGAAAGTGCTGCCGCCGGTGCGTTCCCGCACCGGCTGGTCGCGGCGGCGGGTTTCGCCGATCCCGGTCATGCAGGCGGCGATTTCCTCGCGGGCGCCCGCCTTGCCGCAGAGCACCGCGCCGGTAAAGATCCAGTCTTCGGGCGCGGTCGACCTGCGGTAGCCGAAGCCCAGTTCCACCGCGCAGAGCCGGTGGATCCCCCCCGTCCGATCGACGGCCTCGGCGAAGAGAACCGCGTCGCCGACCTCCCGCCCGTAGGCGCCGGCGTTCATCCGCAGTGCGCCGCCGACGGTGCCGGGTATACCGTTCATGAACTCGAACCCGGCGATGCCCGCGTCGCGCGCAGCCCGCGCGACAGCGACGCACATCGCGCCGGCGCCGGCCCGGATGCGCGTCCCATCGCATTCGACCGCGGCGAACGGCCGGCCGAGGCGTATCGTCACCCCCGGGATCCCGCCGTCGCGGACCAGAAGGTTGGAGCCGGCGCCGATCGCGGTCACCGGCATATCGTCGGGCAGGGCGGCGAGAAATCCGGCGAGATCGTCGCGGTCTGCGGGCGAGAACAGGATCTCCGCCGGACCGCCGACCCGGAACCACATGAAGCCGGCGAGCGGCGCGTCGGCGCGGAGCGATCCGCGGACCGCGGGCAGGCGATCGATCGGGCGGGAACGGGCCTCAATCATCGCCCGCTCCGGCGCCGACAGCCCCGGCGAGAGCGGGGCTGGCAGGGAGGAGCGCGCTCAGCCGGCCGGGCAGATCGTTGGCCCAGGCGGTGATGCTGCCGGCGCCGAGACAAACCACCATATCGCCGGATCGGGCAAGCCCGGCGACCAGCGGGGCGAGCGCATCGGGCGTATCGAGAGGGCGCACGTCGCGGTGGCCCCGGGCCTGCAGCCCGGCCACCAGAGCGTCGCGGTCGATCCCCTCGACCGGCTCTTCGCCGGCCGCGTAGACATCGGCGACGACCACCGTGTCGGCGTCGTTGAAACAGGTGCAGAAATCCTCGAACAGGTTGGCGAGGCGGGAATAGCGGTGCGGCTGCACCACCGCGATGACGTTGCCGCGGGCGTTGGCGCGGGCAGCGGCAAGGACAGCCGCGATCTCGACCGGATGGTGGCCGTAGTCGTCGATTACCGCGATACCGGCGACCTCTCCGGTGCAGGTAAAGCGGCGCCTGACCCCGCGGAAAGCGGCGAGCGCCCCGGCGATGGTGCGGTCGTCGATCCCCATTTCGATGGCGACGGCGACGGCGGCCAGTGCGTTCAGCACGTTGTGCGCGCCGGCCATCGGCAGGCGGAGGCCGGCGATGGTCCGCCGTGCGCCGCTGGTCCGGTCGACGACCTCGACGTCGAAGCGCGAGCCGTCGGAGGTGGCCTGCAGGGCAACCGCACGGACATCGGCCTGCGGGCTCGTGCCGTAGGTCAGCAGCCGGCGGTCGGCGACCTCCCCGATCAGGCTCTGGACTTCCGGGTGATCGATGCACAGCGCGGCGAAGCCGTAGAACGGGATGTTGGCGACGAACGCCGCGAACGCCCGGCGCAGGTCGGCGAAGGAGCCGTAGAAGTCGAGATGCTCGGGGTCGATATTGGTGACCACGGCGACGGTCGCCGGCAACTTCACGAACGAACCGTCGGACTCGTCGGCCTCGACGACGATCCACTCGCCGCCGCCCAGGCGGGTGTTGGTGCCGTAGGCGTTGATGATCCCGCCATTGATGACGGTGGGATCGAGGCCGGCGGCCTCCAGAACCGCGCCGACAATGGAGGTCGTGGTCGTCTTGCCGTGCGTCCCGCCGACCGCGATCGACCATTTGAGCCGCATGATCTCGGCCAGCATTTCGGCCCGGGGGACGACGGGCACCATGCGCGCGCGCGCCGCCGCGATCTCGGGGTTGTCGCGGGCGATCGCCGAACTGGCCACGACGACGGACGCATCGCCGAGGTTGGCGGCGTCGTGGCCGATACGGATATCGATGCCCAGCGATCGCAGCCTGAGAACGTTGGCGCTGTCGGCGATGTCGCTGCCCTGGACCCGGTAACCCAGATTGTGCAGCACCTCGGCGATGCCGCTCATGCCGATTCCGCCGATGCCGACGAAATGGATGGTGCCGACCGAAAGCGGGAGCGTTCTCATGCCGCCCACCGCGGCGAGCCGCCGTTGGCGCGGGCAAGGGCGTCGACCCGGTCGGCGAGACGGGCGGCAGCCGAGGGGACGGCGCAGGCATGCGCCGCGGCGGCCGCATCGGCAAGCAGGCGGGGCGCGCGCATCAGGCCGGCGAGCCGCGCGGGGAGCGCCCCGGCGCCGAGTTCGGCTTCCGTCATCACCCACGCGGCGGCGCAACGCTCCATCTCCCGCGCGTTGCGTTCCTGATGGCCGGCGGCCGCGTACCGGTAGGGAACCAGGATTGCCGGCCGGCCGATCGCCGCCAGTTCGGCCACGGTCGATGCGCCGGCGCGGGAGATCACCAGAGCGGCGTCCGCCATATGCGCGGGCAGATCGTTGAAAAACGGTGCGACCTTGGCCGCAACGCCGAAACCCCGGTAGGCGGCGGTCACCCGTTCGACATCTTCCGGCCGCGCCTGCTGGACGATCTTCAGGCGGCGCCTCGACCCTTCGTCCAGCGCGCCGACGGCGGCCGGTACTGCGTCGGCCAGAACCCGCGCGCCCTGGCTCCCGCCGAAGACCAGAAGCGGGAAACATCCGCCGCCGGCGGGCTCGCGGTAGGGGCTGCCGGCAAGCGCGGCGACGGCCTCGCGAACCGGGTTGCCGGTCATGACCAGCTTGGCGCGGTCGTCGGCGCGGACCCCTTCCACTTCGATGAACGCGGTGGCGATGGCCGCGACGCGCGGGGCGAGCGCAGCGTTGGCCCGTCCGAGGATGGCGTTCTGCTCGTGGATCATGCAGGGGACGCCGGCCCGGATCGCGGCGAACATGGTCGGCAGCGACGGGTAGCCGCCGAAACCGACCGCAGCCGCGGGCTGCAGACGCGCGAGAAGGCGCCGCGCCTGCAGCCAGCCGAAGCAGAGCGTGACCACGCCCTGGGTCGCGCCGCCGAGCCCGCCGCCGACGGAGCGGGCAGCGATCCGGTAAACCGCCGCCCCCGACTCATCGGCGAAACTCGACCCGCGACCATCGGTGACGATCGCCACGCGGTAGTCGCGGCGTGCGAGCTCGAGCGCCAGCGCGCTGGCTGCGAACATGTGCCCGCCCGTGCCGCCGACGGCGAGAACGATGGGTCCAGACCTCATAGCCGTTCGTCCCCGATGCGCCGCCTGGTGAGAGCGAGCAGCATGCCCATCGCAAAGGAGACAGCGATCAGCGACGACCCGCCGTAGGAGATGAAGGGAAGCGTCATGCCCTTGGCCGGCAGGAGCCGGAGCGACGAGCCCATGTGCACGATCGCCTGGAGGCCGAACTGGACCGTCAGCCCGGCGATGGCCACCATCGCATAGAGATTGGTCTCGCGGAGCGCGCGGCCGAGGCCGCGGAGCACGACGAGCACGAACAACCCGAGGATCGCGAGGCACGCGATCAGGCCGAACTCCTCGCCCGCGACGGCAAAGATGAAGTCGGCGTGAGCGTCGGGCAGCCCCTCCTTGACCGTTCCGTTTCCGGGTCCGCGGCCCAGCATGCCGCCGTTCCGGAAGGCGAGGAGCGATGTCTCGACCTGGTAGTTGTCGCCCGAACTGGGATCGAGGAAGCGGTCGATCCGGCTGCTGACATGCGGGAGGAACAGATAGGCGGCGGCCGCCACGGCGACCGCGCCGCCTGTCAGCACGATCACCCACGGGAGAGTGAGGCCGGCGATCAGGATCTGCACATACCAGGTGGCGAGAATCACCATCGCCATACCGATATCCGGCTGCAGAAAAAGCAGACCGAAAACCGCGGCGACAAGACCCGTCGCCGCGATTCCCTCGCCGGCCCGGCCGGTCTCCCGGTAGCGGGCGAGCAGCCAGGCGACGACGATGGCGCAGGACGGCTTGACGAACTCCGACGGCTGGATCGACAGCGGGCCGAGATCGATCCACCGCCGGGCGCCCTTGGTCTCCGCGCCCAGAAGGATGGTGACGACGACGCCGATGACCGCGACCGCAAAGACCGCGACGGCGAGGCGCCGGATGGACGCCGGCGACAGCAGCGAAATCGTGATCATTGCCGCGATCGCCACGGGCACATAGGCGACATGGCGCCAGACGAGATAGTAGGGATCGAGCGCGAGGCGCTCGGCAACCGGCGGACTCGCCGCGAGAACCAGCAGCACACCGCCGGCCAGCAGCATCGAGAGCGCGGTCAGAGTCCAGCGGTCGACGGTCCACCACCAGCGGCCCAGCAGCGAGTTGTCGGCCCGGCTGAATGCGGTCATGCCGCGCCCTCCCGGAGACGGCGGACCGCGGCGCGGAACGCATCGCCGCGAGCGGCGAAGGATGGCCACTGGTCGAACGAGGCGCAGGCAGGAGAAAGCAGGACCGTGGCGCCCGGCAGGCGTTCGCGCCGGGCGTCGCGGTGCGCCGCCGCGAGAGCGCGGGCGAGATCTCCGCACCGCTCAACGGGCGCGCGCCCGCCGATCTCTTCGGCGAACGCCGCCTCGGCCTCACCGATCAGGTAGGCGCGGCGAACCCGGTCGAGTTCCGGCAGCGCCGCGCTCAGCCCGTCGGCCTTCGCCCTGCCCCCGGCGATCCAGTAGACGGGGCGGTAGCAGGCCAGCGCATGGCGGCACGACTCGCCGTTGGTTGCCTTGGAATCGTTGACGTAGCGGACACCGCCGATGACGGCGACGGTCTCCTGGCGGTGCGGGAGTCCGGGATAGGAAGCGAGTGCGGCAGCGGTTTCCGCGCGCGACAGGCCGAGCGACCGGGCGGCGGCGAAGGCGGCGGCGGCGTTCTGTTGGTTGTGCGGGCCGGGCAGGGTGTCGATGCCCGCAAGATCGGCCACCGGGGCCTCGTCCTCGTAGAGTACGGAGTCGAGCACCGAGACGCCGCCTGCGATCTTGCGGCCGACGCCGACGGGGATCAGTGTCCAGCCGCCGCAGGTCTCGAGATCGGCGAGCACGGCGCAGCACGCCTCGTCGTCGGTGCCGACGACCGCCACCTGCCCGCCGCCCGGCCGGCCGCGAAAGATGCGCCGCTTCGCCGCGACGTAGCCCGCCAGATCGCCGTGCCGGTCCAGATGGTCGGGGCTGATGTTGAGGAGGACAGCAGTGTCGAAACGCGTCTCCTCGATCAGGTCGAGCTGAAAGGAGGAGCATTCGAGGACATAGATGCCGGCCGGTCCGAGAGCCGGGAGCGAAAGGGCGGGCGGGCCGAGATTGCCGCCGACCGCCACCGACCGTCCGGCGTTGGCGAGCAGGTGTCCGATCAGGGCGGTGGTCGTCGACTTGCCGTTCGTGCCGGTTATGCCGACCATCCGCGCTTCAGGCGCCGCTTCGCCCAGCAATTCGATATCGCCGATCACCGGACAGGCGGCGCGGCGGGCGCTCATCACCACCGGATGGGGCTGCGGGTGGGTCAACGGCACGCCGGGGCTCAGGACCAGGGCGTCGAGGGCGGGCCAGTCCCAGCCGGAGGGTTCGCACACCCCGATCCCGGCCGCGGCCGCGGCGCGGCGCTGCGCCGGGACATCGTCCCAGGCCAGCACCGAGGCGCCGCTGTCGCGCAGAGCCGCCGCAGCGGCCAGCCCCGAGCTGCCGAGGCCGAAAAGGCCGAGGGTCTGGCTGCCGCGGGTGGGGATAAGCATCGGCCTAGCGCAGCTTGAGCGTGGAGAGGCCGGCCAGGGCCAGCACGGCCGCGATGATCCAGAACCGTACGACGACGGTCGATTCGGCCCAACCCTTCTGCTCGAAATGATGGTGGAGGGGCGCCATTCGGAAGATACGGCGCCCGGTCAGCTTGAACGAGGCGACCTGGACGATGACCGACGCGGCCTCGAGAACGAAGAGCCCGCCGATGATCGCGAGGACGAGTTCGTGCTTGGTGATCAGGCTGACCGCCGCGAGCGCCCCGCCGACCGAAAGCGCGCCGGTGTCGCCCATGAACACCATCGCGGGCGGGGCGTTGAACCAGAGGAAGCCGAGGCCGGCGCCCACGAGGGCGCCGCAGAAAACCGCGAGCTCCCCGGCGCCGCGCACAAAATGGATCTGCAGGTAGTCGGCAAAGATCGCGTTGCCGACGAGGTAGGCGATCAGCGCGAAACATCCTGCGGCGATCAGCACCGGCACGATGGCCAGACCGTCCAGACCGTCGGTGAGGTTGACCGCGTTGGACGAGCCGACCAGCACCAGGACCGCCCACGCCAGGAAGAACCAGCCGAAAGGAACGAGAACATCCTTGAGGAATGGAACCGCGACCCCCGTCGAGAGCGGACCGGGCGTCACCCGCGCCATCCAGTAGGCGGCGATCAGCCCGACCGCGATCTGCACGGCGAGCTTCACCCGCCCCGGCATCCCGCCGCTGGAGCGGCGGCTGAGCTTGAGATAATCGTCGACGAAGCCGACCCCGCCGAAGCTGAACGTCACGAACAGGGCGATCCACACGTAATGGTTGGCGAGATCGGCCCACAGCAGCGTTGCGATCAGAATCGTCGACAGGATCAGCACGCCGCCCATCGTCGGCGTGCCCTTCTTCGTCAGGAGATGCGACGGCGGGCCGTCCTCGCGGATCGGCTGGCCTTCACCCTGCCGCCGCTTGAGCCAGCGGATGAACGACGGACCGAAGATCAGCGACAGGAAGAGCGCGGTGACCGCGGCGCCTCCGGTCCTGAGGGTGATGTATCGGATCAGGTTGAGGACGCCGCCGTCATCGGTGAAGGGAAGGAGACCGTTGTACAGCATTCGCCGACGCCCGTCAGTTTCCGCCGACCGCCGCCCGGCGGGGCGCGCCGGCGGCCAGCAAGTGCGCAACCAGGTCGCCCATGCGGCTCGCGTTGGAACCCTTGACCATCACCACATCGCCGGGGCCGATGACCGCGGCGGCGACATCGGCCAGCGCCTCGCCGGTCTCCGCGGTCGCCCCGCGCATGGCGGCCGGCAGCCGGTCGATCACCACGCGCATGTCGCCGGCCGCGAGCACGGTATCGACCCCGTTCTCGATCAGCGGATCGGCCAGCTGCTCGTGGAGCGCGATGGACTCCCGCCCGAGCTCGCGCATCGAGCCGAGGATCGCGATCCGGCGGCCGCCGCTGGGTGCGATGCGCCCGAGGATCTCGATCGCCGCCCGCATCGAGGCAGGGTTGGCGTTGTAGCTCTCGTCGATCAGGGTGAAGGTCCCGCCGGCGCAGGCGACACTGTGCGTCTTGCCCCGGCCGGCGAGCGGCGGGAGGGTGCGGAGGCCTTCCGCCGCCCGGGCGACATCGGCGCCGAGAGCGTCCGCCGCCGCCAGCACGGCGAGCGCGTTGAGCGCCCAGTGACGTCCGGGCAGCCCGACGCGGAATGCGATCCGGCGGCCGGCGATCTCGGCGGTGACATCGCTGCCGCCGGCATCGTGCGCAACCGCGCGAACCGTTGCGTCGGCATCGACGAAACCGAACGAGACCACCCGGAGCCCGGACTTGTCGAGCGCCGCCGTCCGCAACCGTTCGAAATACGGGTTGTCGCGGTTGAGTACACAGGTCCCGCCCGGCTCCACGCCCTCGAAAATCTCCGCCTTGGCGTCGGCAACCGCATCGAGCGACGGAAAGAACGCGGTGTGGGCCGCCTCGACATTGGTGACGATGGCGACGTGCGGTCGGATGAGGCGAGCAAGCGGGGCAATTTCGCCCGCCCGGTTCATCCCTGCCTCGAACACGCCAAATGCGGCGGCGGGGGGCATGCGGGCAAGCGACAGCGGCACGCCCCAGAGATTGTTGTAGCTCGCGGCGCTCGCGCAGGTTTCGCCCTGCGGCGCGAGGACATGGCGCAAGGCTTCCTTGGTCCCGGTCTTGCCGGCGCTGCCGGTGACCGCGGCGATGCGCGCCGGGCTGCGCTCGCGCGCGCGGCGGCCGAGCGCCGCCAGCGCCGCGAGGGTGTCGTCGACGAGCAGCAGCGGGGCGTCGGGATCCACGGCATTCGGGGTGTCGGCGGCGCCGAGCCGGCGGCGGACGACCGCCGCGGCGGCCCCTGCGGCGAGCGCCGCGGCGACATAGGCGTGGCCGTCCCGCTCGGGCCCCTCGATGGCGACGAACAGATCGCCGGGAGCGACGGTGCGGCTGTCGATCGACACGCCCCTGGCCTGCCACAAGCGGCTCGAAGTGCCGCCGGTGGCAGCGGCGGCCTCGAACGATGTCCAGAGGGGGACGCCGCTCATGCACCGACGCCGCCGAGAGCAAGCGCTGCTGCGCGCGCCGCCTCGGCATCGTCGAACGGCCGCATCGTGCCGCCCGTGATCTGTCCGGTCTCGTGGCCCTTGCCGGCGATCAGCAGGATGTCGCCCGGACCGAGCCCGGCTATTGCGGCGCGGATCGCCTCGCCCCGGTCGCCGATCTCCACCGCGCGCGGGCAGCCGGCCATGATCTCGCGCCGGATCGCCGCTGGATCCTCGTTGCGCGGGTTGTCGTCGGTGACGACGATGCGGTCGGCAAACCGCCCGGCCGCCTCGCCCATGAGCCGCCGCTTGCCTTCGTCGCGGTCGCCGCCGCAGCCGAACACGACCGCCAGCGTCGAGGCAGTGCGCGGCCGCAGAGCGCGAAGCGCGTGGGCGAGGGCGACCGGGGTGTGGGCATAGTCGACGTAGACCGCCGCGCCCGCCGGGCTCTGCGCCACCGGCTGCATCCGTCCCGGCGGCGCTTCCAGTTCCGCCAGGGCGTCAAACGCCGCGTACCGGTCGTCGCCGCAACCGATCACCAGGCCGGCGGCGCAGAGCGCGTTGGCGAACTGAAATTCGCCGATCAGGCCGAAGCGCTGTCTCACGGTCTCGCCGAATGCCACGAACTCGGCGATCTGCCCGTCGCCGTCGGGCTCGACCGAGACCAGCCGCAGTTCGCCGGCGTTGCGCCCGTAGTCGATAATCAGGTGGCCGCGCGCCCGGCAGGTATCGGCGAAGATATCGAACTCCGGGGTGTCGGCATTGAGGACGGCGGTCGCCCCGGGCGGGAGCAGTTCGTCGAACAGACGCCGCTTGGCGGCGCGATAGGCGTCGAACGAAACGTGGTAGTCGAGATGATCCCGTGTGAGGTTGGTCAAACCGGCGGCTGCGAACGAAATGCCGTCGAGGCGGTGCTGGGTGAGGCCGTGGCTCGAGGCCTCGAGGGCGGCGCGGCGGGTTCCCGCTGCGGCAAGTTCCGAGAGTTCGCGATGCAGGGTGATCGGGTCGGGCGTGGTCAGCACGCTGGCCCGTCTGCCCGCCGGGCCGATAAACCCGAGCGTGCCGACGGCCGCCGACCCGAAGCCGATGGCGTTCCAGATCTGCTGCGCGAAGACGGCGACGGAAGTCTTGCCGTTGGTCCCGGTTACCGCGACGCAGGTCTCGGGTGGGTCGGGATAGAAGCGCGCCGCCATCTCGGCCAATCGGCGGCGCGGGTTGGCATCGGCGACAACCCGCGTTCTGTCGGCGGCGCCGGCGATATCGGCCGTGTCGGGCACCAGCAGGGCGACGGCGCCGCGGGCGATCGCATCGTCGATGAAGTAGCTGCCGTCCGTTGCCAGGCCCGGCAGGGCGGCGAACAGGAAGCCGGGCCGGACCTCGCGCGAGTCGCTGGCGATCCCGAGGATTTCGAGATCGGCTCCCGGTTGGGTGCAGGGCCGGTCGGGGCCGAGGATCTCAGCGAGACGCAACCGGGACGCTCCCCAAAATCGCCTGGACGAACTCCAGGCGCAGGTGCCGCTCCATCAGTTACAACTCCTCGTCAACCGGCGGGACGTCGAGCAGCGGGCCGATACGGGCGATCGTCTTGCCGGCGGCCGGCGCCGCGACCCAGCCGCCGGTTGCATAGCCGTGCGTCTTGCGCGTGCCGCGCGGGCGTTCGAGCATCACAAACACGATGTAACGGGGCTCGTGCATGGGAAACGCCGCGATAAAGGAGGACAGCAGGTGTTTCCGCCTGTACCGGCCGCGCGTCACCTGCTCGGCTGTGCCGGTCTTGCCGCCGACGAGGTAGCCCGTCGCCGCCGCCTTGGACCCTGTCCCGTCAACCACAACGAGCCGCAGCAGCCGGCGCATCTTCTCGGATGTCGCACGAGACAGGACCCGCCTGCCCTCCGGGCGGGTATCGGGCGGGCGCTTGAGCAGGGTCGGCGCGTGGAGCGTCCCGCCGTTGACCACCGCGGCGACAGCGCTGGTCAGATGAAGCGGCGAGACCGCCACACCGTGCCCGAAGGAAACCGTCATCGTATTGATTTCGCGCCAGCGGCGCGGATAGAGCGGGTAGCCGACCTCGCCTATCTCGATCGGCAGCCGCCCGAACATGCCGAGAGTGCCGAGGAACCGCTGCAGTCGTTCGCTGCCCACCGCGAGCCCTATCTTGGCCGCGCCGATGTTCGACGAATGGATGAACACCTCGGAAACCGAGAGCCAGCGCGCCTTGCCGTGAAAGTCCCTGATGGTGAAGCGGGCCACGCGGATCGGCTTGGTCGCATCGACCATGTCGGAAAGCGTTACGGCGCCGCTCTCCAGCGCCAGCGCGGTGCTCAGGATCTTGAACGTCGAGCCCATCTCGTAGATGCCGAGCGTCGCCCTGTTGAACTGCAGCTCCGAAGCCGCCTTTTGCGACCTGTTGGGATCGAAATCCGGCAGCGAGACCATCGCCACCACCTCGCCGTTCGCGCTGTCCAGAACGATCCCCGCAGCGCCGGCGGCGCGGTGCGCGGTCATCGCCTTCTTGAGTTCGGTTCTCAGCACGTGCTGAACGCGAACGTCGAGGCTGAGGGCAAGCGGGCCGCGCCGGCTGCGGAGTTCGGAATCGAACTGCCGTTCGATGCCGGCGAGCCCGTTGCCGTCGGAATCCGAAAACCCGACAACATGCGCCGCCAGATTCCCCATCGGGTAGACGCGGCGCTGGGCGGGTTCGAACACGAGGCCGGGGATACCGAGCCGAAGGATCGCGTACTGCTCGTCGGGCGTCACGTGGCGGCGGATGGACACGTAGCGCTGCGGGACGCTCAACCGCTCGGCAGTTCCGGCGATGTCGAGGTCGGGCAGGACTCCGGACAGCGCCCGGGCGGTCCCGGCGGCATCGGCGATCCAGCTTGTCTTCCCGTAGAGCGCGGCGGTTCCGAGATTGACGGCGAGGACGATACCGTTGCGGTCGGCGATCTCGGTCTTGGCAGCCCCGCCGCGCACCAATTGAAGGCTCGGCGGATCGCGCGGCTCGGTGCCGGCCCGCAGTACCGTGACCTCGACCAGGCGGACGCCGACGGTAAAGAATGAAGCCGCCAGTACGGCGAAGGTGAAGAGGAGCCGGTTGCGGCCGACCTCGATCGCCCGCTTGCGGTCTCCCGTGAGCGACATGTATCTGCCGTCGTAGCGCGGATGCTCGCTCATTGCCGCACCCCGCCGGTTTTCGCGGAAACCTCGCGAGCCTCGAGCAGCAGCGGACGGAACAGGGCTTCCGGGTCGGCGAACTCGGGCTGCACCGCGAAGGGCAAGTCGGCGATCGGCATCGTCTGCGCCGGGTCGAACGGGCGGAGGTCCAGGTGCTTGCGGGCGAGCCGTTCGATCCTTTCGGGCCTGTTGAGATGGCTCCATTCCGCGCGCAGCACGTGTATCGCTTCCTGCTCGCGCGCGATGTCGCGCTGGATCGCGGCGAGGCGGTCCTCCAGATCCTGGGCCTCTGTCCCGATCACGATGGAGGCCGCGCCCATGGCGATGGCGAGCAGCGCGAACAGAACGGTCGGACCGCGCTTCATTGCGTCCGTACCTCGGCGACGGGGGCTTCGGTCCGCTCGGCGGCGCGCATCCGCGCGGAACGGGCGCGCGGGTTGGCGGCGATCTCCGCCGCTGCCGGCCGGACGGCGCGGCGCCGGAGCAGTCGGAAGCGGGCCGACGCCCGGCGCGCCGGAGCATCCGGCGCATGGCGCGAGGGCAGCGGCCGATGGGCCGAGCGCTCGACGAGGAAACGCTTTACCGCGCGGTCCTCGAGCGAGTGAAAGGTGACGACGGCGAGGCGCCCGCCCGGACGGAGCAGGGTTTCGGCTGCGCTCAGCCCGCGCCCGAGTTCGCCGAGCTCGTCGTTGACGTGGATGCGGAGGGCCTGGAAGGTGCGGGTGGCCGGATCGATGGTCGCGCGCGCGCCGGAGCCGGCGCGCCCCACCGCCCGGCGCACGATGTCCGCGAGCACGGCGGTACGCACGATCGGCGCCTCGCACCTGGCCTCGACAATGGCGCGCGCGACGCGTCCGGCGCGGCGCTCCTCGCCGTATTCGCGGATGATGCGGGCGAGGCTGCGCTCCGACTCCCCGTTGACCACGTCGGCCGCGCTGCGCCCGGTCGAAGACATGCGCATGTCGAGCGGACCGTCGGCGCGGAACGAGAAGCCGCGCTCGGCGGAATCGATCTGCATCGACGAGGTGCCGACATCCAGCGCAACCCCGTCCACCGTGTCGATCCCGCGCGACGCCAGCAGGGACGCCATGTTGCCGAACCGCCCGGCGACGAACATGAAGCGGCCGGCGTAGCCGAGCCGCAGCGCCTCCGCTATCGGGGCGGTGGCAGGGTCGCGGTCTATGCCGCACACCGTGCAGCGGGCGCTGTCGAGGAGCGCCCGGCTGTAGCCGCCGGCGCCGAAGGTGCCGTCGACGTATATCGCCCCGTCGCGCGGAGCGATCGCCGCCAGCACCTGGTCGAGCATCACCGGCCTGTGCGCCGGGCCTGTCATGCGGCGGCTCCGTTCCCGATGCGCCGGCGCAGCGCGGCGAGCGCCCGGTCCTGGTGGTCGCGAAATCTCTCTGGCGCCCAGATCTGGAACCGGTTGCCGCGGCCGACGAATACGGCCTCGTCGGAAATCCCCGCATGTTCCGCGAAATCGGACGGGATCACGACGCGCCCTTCGCGGTCGAACGGCAGATCGTTGGCGATCGACATCATGGTATCGAGGTCGCTGTCGCCGCTGCCGAGCAGGATCTGGTCGAAATCGGCCTGCTCCAGGGACTGGTCCATGCGCCGCCTGCTGATCCGGTTGAGCACGTCCCGGCTCATCGCCTCGATTGCAGGGTCGCGCAGGGAGGGGTAGGCGATCAGCTTGCCGGTATCCGACTCCGCGATCACCGCGCGAAACGACGCCGGCACCGAGACGCGCTTCTTCCGGTCGACCTTGTTTGTGTATGTCGACAGAAACGCGGTCACGCTCCTCCCTCCAGACTTCCCGAACCGCCGCCGCGACGATTGCGGCCGGCGGTGCAGTTGCGTCCTGCCGGCATCCGGCAGGAATGGGGTAGGATGGTGTACCATGGGATTCTATGGGAATCAATGGGAAAAACAGTAGTTTACAAGCAGACTTTTGCCATTGCCCGGAACGGCCAAGTCCTGGGAGCTCCTGCGCTTGAACGGGAGAAGTGGCCGGAGGCTGTGCCCGGGCCGATATGCGGCGACAACTTGCCGAAAGTTTGTTCTTCTTATGTTCTATATTTGGGAATAGTCACGGCGGCTGCGCGGGCGGACGACCGCGACCGACGCGGCCGATGCGCCGGCCGGCCCCTCTCCGGAACGGCTGCCGGAACGAGGCGTCAGGCGGCCTGTAAGCCGGGTTCTGTCCCCGCATGGCGGGGGATGGCCATTCATCTGGGACGTCCGTCGCCGGACGCCTCGCGCGACCCACCCGGGCGGCGGCGCGGAAACCCGCCCGGAGCCTGCGCCCCTTGCCGCCCCTACTCGGTCTTGCTCCCGGTGGGGTTTGCCCTGCCGTCGCCGTTGCCGGAGACGCGGTGCGCTCTTACCGCACCCTTTCACCCTTGCCGGCCGGCGATGCGGACCGGCAGTTTGCTTTCTGCGGCACTTTCCCTGGGGTCGCCCCCGCCGGGCGTTACCCGGCACCGTGTTTCCGTGGAGCCCGGACTTTCCTCCCCCCGCGGTGCGGGAGGCGGCCATCCGGCCGCCTGACGCCGACCAAGATGGGCCGGCGACGGCGCAGCGTCAATCGAGCCCGGACGGGGCGTTGCGCTCCATGCCGCGTTCGACCGCAGCGATCAGGGCCATGGTTTCACCGTCGAGCCTGCCGTCGCAGCGCGCCGGGCGAAAGCGCCTCTGGAACGCGGCCAGCACGGCGGTGAAGGCGTCTGCCGGCACCTCCGCCCGGTAGCCGAAGCGGGCGAGCGCCGCGCGCGCCCGTTCCTCGTCGGGCGCGGCAGGGTATTGCGGTTCGCCGGGCCACCAGGCAAGCCCCTTGCCGGCCAGCCTCCGCCACGGGAAGAGTTCGCCCGGGTCGCGCTTGCGCGCCGGCGCGACGTCCGAATGTCCGACCACCCGAACGGGATCGATCCGCCGCCGGACCAGGATATCGCCGAGCAGTTGCTCGAGCGCCTCGATTTGCGCGCCGGGGAACGGCCGGTAACCGAATTCGTGGCCCGGATTGGCCAGTTCGATCCCGATCGACCGGCCGTTGACGTCGGTCTCCCCGCCCCATGAGGCGACGCCCGCGTGCCAGGCGCGTCGATTCTCGCCGACCAGGCGAAAGACCGCGCCGTCCTCGTCGACCAGATAGTGCGCGCTTACCTGCGATGCGGGCTCGCACAGCCGCGCGAGCGCGGCTTCGGCGCTCGGCATCCCGGTGTAATGGAGGACGACGAGGTCGACAGGAACACCGTCCCGGCGCGGCCCGTGATTGGGGGACGGGCGGTCGATCACGCTGGAGCGGGTGCCGCGGCCCGTCGGAAGGTATCCCGACGCGGGGCCGTCCGGGCGAGGCTTCAGGCGGCGTTGCGGCGCGGGAGCGAATCGCGCCGGCTCTCGGGCTCGCGGTAAGCCATCTTCACGTGGGCGGCGCAGTAGGAGAAACCTTCCGCCGTGCTACGCCCGCAGAAATGGAAATCCTCTGTGCCAGGTTCGCCAAACGGCCACTGGCATGTCCTGTACGGAGAAGTCTTGCTCACCCTCATCAGTGAGACGAGTTCGGATCGATTCGACATTCTGGCGTGTCCTTCGTTGAAACGCGGGATAGATATTGCCGGCCTTGCCCGGGGTCAAGGCCCGGCCGGGGAATACCGCGCCGGCTGCGTCAATTTGTTGCAATCCGGTTTCGCCGAAGCGGCAGCGGCTCGCCGGGATCAGCGGATGCCCCGCTGCTTCCTGATCGCGTCCCAGGCCGCGTTGATGCCCGCCATGCGCTCGGTGGCGATGCGGACGAAGTCCTCGGGCATACCCTGCGCCGTCAGCCGGTCGGGATGGTTCTCCCGCGTGAGCCTCAGCCACGCGGCGCGCACCGTCTCGTCGTCGGCATCATGATCGACGCCGAGCACGGCGTAGGGATCGGGCTTCCCCTCGCCCTCATGGCTGGCGTGGAGGCGGCGGAAGGTGGTTTCGTCGAAGCGGAAGATCTCCGCGACGCGCCGGAGATAGTCGAGTTCGGCGGGATGGATCACCCCGTCGGCCTTGGCGATGTAGAACAGCGCATCGAGCAGTTCCTCGAGCACCGCCGGGTTGGCGGCGAACATCCCGGCCACCTGCCGGGCGTACGGTTCGAACCCGCGCGCGTCCTTGCGCGCGAGGTCGAACACCCGTCCGACATTGCCGATCTCCTCGGGCGGCACGTGGAAGATCCGCCGAAATGCCTCGATCTCGTCGCGGGTCACCTGCCCGTCCGCCTTGGCCATCTTGGCGCAAAGCGCGATCACTGCGGTGGTGAAGGCGATTTCGCGCGCGGCGCTCTGCCGCCCGGGATCCTCCGGCGCGGCGCGCATCCGGTCGACGGCATGGCCCGCGACTGCACCGCCGAGCGCGCCGAGCGGACCGCCGAGCGCGAAACCGGCCGCGCCGCCGATGATCTTTCCCCAGATGCCGGCCATCTCACTCCGCTCCGCCGGATCCGGCGTGTCGAAGCCGGCCGCGGCGATCGTTTGACAATACGGGACAGGGGCTGTCGCGGGCGTAATCTAGCATCCCGAACCCGCCCGGGGATATACGCGGTTGCCGGGACCGGGTAGGATTTTCGGGTAGACTGCCACCTGCGCGCCGCCGGATTTCCCGCGCCGCGCAGGCAGCAAATCGGAGGTGCCGATTGTTGACGTTCCAGTCTCGCCGTGCGCCGGATGAAGCGGCGACGCCATGACCGCCCGCATCTCCGCCCTTCTCCGGGCAACCCTCTGGACGGCGGTTTCGGTTCTCGCGACCGGGGCGTACGCCGATACCGGGATTGCCGACCGGATAGACGTTTCCGGGCGCCTTTCCACCGAGACCCGGCTGTACCCGAGGAGCGCCGCGCATCCCGACCAGCGCTCGCACGCCAGCGGTATCGCCGCGGAGGCGACGGTCTATCTGGAGGACAACGACGGAAGAAGCTTCACGTTCACGCCGTTCTTCCGGTACGACGCGGGAGACCCGGACCGGACCCACGCCGACCTTCGCGAAGCCTATCTTCTGTTGTACGGGGATATCGGCGACGACGAATGGGAGTTTCGCCTAGGCTTCGACCGGGTGTTCTGGGGCGTCGTCGAATCGCGCTCGCTGGTCGATATAGTCAACCAGACCGACCTCGTCGAACACCCCGACGAAAAGACCAAGCTGAGCCAGCCGATGGCTTATGTCACCTGGTCGGGAGACTGGGGGGCGCTCGAACTGCTGGGGCTGACCTGGCACCGTCCGCGCACCTTCCCGGGCCGGCGCGGCCGGCTGCGGACCGCGATCGCGGTGGATCCCGACCTGATCTCATACGAATCCGCGGCGGAAGAATGGCATGTCGATCTCGCCGCCCGGTACAGCGGCACCTTCGGGCCGCTCGACATCGGGCTCAGCGCGTTCGAAGGCACCGGCCGCGAACCCGTTCTCAGGCCGGCTGTCTCCGGCGGCGGCCTCGTTCTCGCGCCGCATTACGAACAGATCCGCCAACTCGGACTGGATGCCCAGCTCACCACCGGCGCTTGGCTGCTCAAGCTGGAGGCCATCCACCGCAGCGGGGCGCGCAACGGCGAGTACGACGTGAAAATCGGCGATTTCGCGGAGGAAGACTACGCGGCGTTCGTGGCCGGCGGCGAATACACATTCAACGGCATCACGGAGTCGGGCGCCGATCTGAGCGTCCTCGCCGAATGGACCCATGACGGTCGGGGCCGCCGGGCCACCAACGTCTTCGAGAACGACCTGTTCCTCGCCGCTCGCCTCGCGCTGAACGACGAACAGAGTACCGAGTTCCTCGTCAACCTTCTGGGTGCGGTCGACAGCTCTACCAGGGTCCTCGGCGCCGAGTTCAGACGCCGCCTCTCGGACCGCTGGTCCCTGCATATCGAATCCATCGTCTATCTCGGGGTCGACCGCGAGGATATCGCCTACGATGTGCGGCGCGACAGCTTCGTCGGGGTAAACCTGGACTACAATTTTTGAGGCGATCCGATGCGCCGTTCCCGCGCCGGAACAGGACAGGAAGTATGCTATCGTAAGGGAAATCACTCCGGCGAGGAGAGCAGGAACGGGCTGGCCGGCTCCGGTTGCCGCCTGGATGCCATCCCCGGTTTCTGCACCCTGCTGACGGCGACCGACAGGAGGAAACGATGACCCGCGTCTCTCGTCCCCGGCCCATGCCCGTGCTTCTCGGGGCCGGTCTTGCCCTTCTGGCCTGGGCAGCCGAACCGCCGGCCGTGCGTGCGGCCGACAGCGCGGAGGAGGCCGGCATCAAGATTGCCACGGAGGCCCGCGAACGCGCCAAGGGTTTCGTCAATTCCGTTGCGGACCTGACGATGATACTGCGCAACAAACGGGGGCAGGAAAGCCGGCGCCAACTGCGCATCAAGACCATCGAGGTGGAGGGGGACGGCGACCGCAGCATGTTCGTCTTCGACAAGCCGCGCGACGTCAAGGGAACTGCCTTTCTGGTCCATGCCCACAGGGAGAAGGCGGATGAGCAGTGGCTCTATCTGCCGGCCCTCAAGCGCGTCAAACGGATCAGTTCTTCGAACCAGTCCGGCTCGTTCATGGGCAGCGAATTCTCCTACGAGGACATGGGCGCCCCGGAAGTCGAGAAATACACCCACCGGTTCCTGCGCAACGAGCCCTGCGGCGATCTCGAATGCAGCGTTTCCGAGCGCATCCCGGTGAACAAGAAATCGGGTTACACGCGCCAGGTGGTCTGGCTCGACCGCAAGGAGCTTCGCACGATCAAGGTCCACTATTTCGACCGCAGGAAGGAGCATTTCAAGACGCTCGTCCTGGAGGATTACAAGAAGTATCTCGATCGGTACTGGCAGTCCGGCAAGATGACGATGACCAACCACCTCACGGGGAAGAGCACCGTCCTGCTCTGGGCGAACTACAAGTTCCGGACCGATCTCGACCTGGACGACTTCACCCGGACCGCGCTGAAACGGGCGCGTTAGGCCGGCCCCGCCCGGACCGTTTCCCGCCGCACCTCGAGATCGCCGCGCCGGGCAGCGATGGGTCTGTATCGGGACGACATTCCAGAGGACGTGCGGGCGCTGATCGCGCGGGGAATCGTCATTCCCGCCCACCCCTTGGCACTCGACCGCAACCGGAGGCTCGACGCCCGGCGCCAGCGGGCGCTCTCGCGCTACTACCTCGATGCCGGGGCCGGCGGGCTTGCCGTCGGCGTCCACGCGACCCAGTTCGCGATTCGCGAAGCCGGGCTCTACGAAACCGTCCTGGAACTTGCCGCCGCCGCGGCGGACGAATGGGCGGATCGTCCGGTCGCGATGATCGCGGGGCTCGCCGGGGGTGCGCGCCAGGCCGTCGGGGAGGCGAGGACCGCGGCCGGGCTCGGCTACCACGCCGGCCTGCTGAGCCTCGGCGCCATGAAGGATGCCTCCGAGGACGCGCTGGTCGATCATTGCCGCCGGGTGGCCGAAGAGCTCCCGCTGGTCGGCTTCTACCTCCAGCCGGCGGTCGGCGGGCGGCCGCTGTCAGCCGGGTTCTGGCGGCGCTTTGCCGGGATCGACAACGCGGTTGTCGTCAAGGTCGCGCCGTTCAACCGCTACCGCACCCTCGACGTGGTCCGCGGCATTGTCGAGGCCGGCGCGGAAGACCGGATCGCCGTCTATACCGGGAATGACGACCACATCGTGCTCGATCTCGCGGCGCCGGTCGCCGTGCGGCGGCATGGCGCCGAGGTCCGCGTGCGGATTCGCGGCGGGCTGCTCGGCCACTGGAGCGTGTGGACGAAACGCGCCGTCGAACTGCTCGACCGCATTCGCGATGCGATCGACAGGAGCGCCGTCGACGACGACCTGCTGGCGCTGGATTCTCGGATTACCGACTGCAACGGTGCGATCTTCGATGTTGCGAACGGGTTCAGCGGCTGCATACCCGGCTGCCACGAGATTCTCCGGCGGCAGGGCCTGATGGCGGGAACCTGGTGCCTGGACGAGGGGGAAACGCTGAGCCCCGGCCAGAGGGAGGAGATCGACCGGGTGTGCGCCGCTCACCCCGATCTGAACGATGACGCCTTCGTCGCGGAAAATCTCGAACGGTGGCTCGGCTGATCAGACGCGGGCGCGCTCGCGAACCGCGGGGTGGAACAGTTCGGCCGGATCCATCTCGCGCACGGCGAGGCCCTGTTCGTAGGAATATCGCGTGACCGCCCGCAGTTCGCGCAGGTTGTCCGCGAAACCGTAGGGCCAGATATCGCGGCCCAGCAATGCCCACGTCGCCTCGACCTCGGCGGCGATCCAGGGGGTCGAGACGCTGGGTGCGGTGACATCGCCGAGAGCCTCGACGGCCATGTTCTTGGCATCGAGGAATGCCTTGTAGAGGCTCGCCGGAAGCCACGGATGCGCCTCGGCGAGGCTCTCCCGCACGGCGACGAGATGCATGATCGGGTAGAGCCGGGTCTTCCGGTAATAGGCTTCCTCCGCCGCACGGTAGTCGGCAAAGAGGCGCCGGACCGCGCCCGCGCCGGCCTCGAAGCAGGACGGAGCCCGCGCGCTTATCAACGCTGCAAGGTCCCCGGCCGCCAGCATCGCGGAGAGGCTGCGGCCGGGCGGCAGCGGCTCGACCGCAATCTCCGGCGGCAGATCGAGTCGGAACGCGCCGTAGCGCCCGGGCTGTTCCAGCCCGCCTGTACGCCATCTGATGTCGGACGGCATCACGCCGTATTCGTCGGCGAGCAGCCCGCGAACCCACAACGCGGCGGTCATCGCATAGACCGGGACGCCGACCTCCCGCCCTTTCAGATCGGCCGGCTGCTCGATCCCGGAGTCGGCGCGAACGTAGATTGCCGAGTGCCGGAACATCCGCGAGGTGAACACGGGCAGCCCGATATAGGGGATCTCGCCCCGCGAACGGGCGAGGACGAAGGAGGACAGCGAAACCTCGGCGACGTCGAATTCGGCGTTGGTGAACGTGCGGTAAGATGTTTCCTCGATCGGGATGGGAAAACAGGCGGCCTCGCAGCCCTCGACGGCGACGCGTCCGTCGATGATCGGGCGCACGCGGTCGTAGTCGCCCGTCGCGATCGTGATCGGAAGACGCGGCATCGACCCGGTCAGAAGCCCACCCGGTCGCCGCCCTTGAGATCGAGGCGGGCGCGCGCCTCTTCCGGCGTCGCGACCTCGAGCGAGAGTTCCTCGACAATGCGGCGGATCTTGGCCACCTGGTCGGCATTGGACTGCGCCAGTTCGCCCCGCCCGATATACAGGCTGTCCTCCAGCCCGACGCGCACGTTGCCGCCCATCATGGCACCCATCGTGCACAGGCTCATCTGGTGGCGCCCGGCGCCGAGGATCGACCACTCGTAGTCGCCGCCGAACAGGCGGTCGGCGGTCTGTTTCATGAAGACCAGATTTTCCTTGTCGGTCCCGATGCCGCCGAGGATGCCGAAGATGGTCTGCACGAACAGCGGCGGGCGGACCAGTCCGCGGTCGAGAAAGTGGGCGAGGTTGTAGAGATGGCCCACGTCGTAGCACTCGAACTCGAACCGGGTGCCGTGCGCCTCTCCCAGATCCCTCAGGATTCGCGCGATGTCGCGGAAGGTGTTGCGGAAGATGAAATCGTCGGTGCCGCGCAGATAGGGCTCCTCCCAGTCGTATTTCCACGACCTGAAGCGGTCCGCCGCCGGAAAGATGCCGAAGTTCATCGACCCCATGTTGAGCGAGGCGACCTCGGGCTTGGCGACCAGCGCCGCCGCCATGCGCTCCTCGACGGTCATGCCGAGCCCGCCGCCGGTGGTGATGTTGATCACCGCGTCGGTGTTCTGCTTGATGCGGGGCAGGAAATCCATAAACACCGCCGGATCGGGGGTCGGCCTGCCGTCCTTCGGATCGCGGGCATGCAGGTGGAGGATCGAGGCGCCCGCCTCCGCCGCCCCGATCGCCTGTTCGGCGACCTGGTCCGGGGTGAGCGGAAGGTGATCGGACATCGTCGGGGTGTGAATCGCGCCGGTCACCGCGCAGGTGATGATGACCTTGTCGTCCTTTGCCATACCGATGCTCCCTACTCGTCGAAAATCGCCACCGCGCGGGTCCAGCCCGCGGACGCACCCCTGATCTTGACCGGAAAGCAGGCGACGGTGAACCCGGTCGCCGGCAACTGTTCGAGATTGCCGAGTTTCTCGATCTGGCAGTAGCCGATCTCCCGCCCGGCCTTGTGGCCTTCCCAGATGATTTCGGGGTCGCGCGTTTCCTCCCACCGGGCCCTGGTATGGACGAACGGGGCATCCCAGCTCCACCCGTCGGTGCCGCAGACCCGCACCCCGCGTTCGGTGAGATACATCGTCGCCTCGCGGCCCATGCCGCAGCCCCGCGAGACATAGTCGTCCTCGCCGTATCGCAGCCCGGCCGAGGTGTTGACCAGGACGATATCGAGCGGCCGCAGCGCGTGGCCGATGCGCGCGAGCTCGGCCTCGATGTCGGCGGGGCTCACCACGTAGCCGTCCGCGAATTCGCGGAAATCGAGCTTCACGCCGGCCTGGAAACACCATTCGAGCGGCACCTCGTCGATGGCGATGGCCCGCTTTCCGCCGTCCATCGTCGAGTGGTAATGCCACGGCGCGTCGACATGGGTGCCGTTGTGGGTGGTAACCCGTATCCACTCGATGGCCCAGCCCTCGCGGTCGGGCAGCTGGTCGCGCTCGAGCCCGGGGAAGAAGGCGCAGAGATCATCGGCGGTCTCGTCGTGGACCTGATATTCGATTTCGGGCTCGAAACCCGGCGGATCGGACCGGATACCCGCTTCGAGCGGAACCGAGATATCGACAAAACGGCGCGCCATTCCTTCCCTCCTCATGCGACAGGCCGGGCGAAGATTAGGGGTTTCGCCGGCGTTGCGACAGCCTCGCGGAACGCTGACCGCGCGCGCGCCAGCGCGCAGCTTGACCCGCTGCGCCCCGATGGCGAAGTTGCGCCACCGGAAAGCGGGGAGACGGATGAAAGCGGCCGCGTTCGAATATGTCCGGGCCGAAAGCGTCTCGGCTGCCTGCGACGCGCTGGCCGCTGCCGGCGGCGGCGACGAACACAAGATCATCGCGGGCGGCCAGACGCTGGTGCCGCTGATGGCGATGCGCCTCGCCCGACCGACGCTGCTGATCGATATCGACGGCATCGCCGAACTCGACCGTATCGAAGCCCGCGACGGTGTCATCGCACTCGGCGCGATGACACGCCAGCGCACTGCCGAACTCTCGCCCCTGGTGCGCGACGGCGTCCCGCTGCTCGCCCGGGCGCTCGGCTTCGTCGGACATTTGCAGACCCGGAACCGCGGGACCGTGGGCGGGAGTCTGGTCCACGGCGACCCGTCTGCGGAGATCCCGCTGGCGGCGGTCACGCTGGATGCGGTGCTGACCGCCGAGGGGCCCGACGGACCGCGCCGCTATGCGGCAAGGGACTTCTTCGAGGGGCCGATGTTCACCGCCATCGGCGCCGACGAATGCCTGGTCGAGGCGGAGTTTCCGGTCTGGAACGGCGGCCGTCCGGGGATCGGGTTCCAGGAGGTCGCCTCGCGCCGGGGCGACTTCGCAATCGTCGCGGCGGCAGCCCAGGTATCGGTGGACGGAGACCGGCGCTGCACGCGGATCGCGGCGGGGCTGGGCGGCGCCGCGCCGCGACCGGTGAGGATAGCGGCGCTCGAGGAGGCGTTGGTCGGCAGCCGGCTCGGCGACAGCGACATCGAAACGGCCCTCGCCGGTGTGGATTCGGCCATCGATCCGGACGACGACCTGCACGCCACCGCCGCGTACCGCCGCCGCGTCGCGCGCGTCCTGCTCGGCCGGGCGATCCGCGAGGCCCGGGCGGCGGCGTCTCCCCTGGCGGAGGCGCCGCAATGACCGAAAGGAACATTTCCGTCACGGTCAACGGCAGGGTCCGCCGCGCCAGCGTCATGCCGCGAATGACGCTCGTCGACTTCCTGCGCGATGTGCTCGGGCTGACCGGCACCCATATCGGCTGCGAGCACGGAGTCTGCGGCGCCTGTTCGATTCTCTTCGATGGGGCCCCGGTTCGTTCCTGCCTGATATTCGCGGTGCAGGCCGACGGCCATTCGGTGACCACGATCGAGGGGCTGGCCGGTGCATCCGGTACGGTCGGCGACCTTCAGGACGCGTTCTGGGAATGCCATGCGCTGCAATGCGGCTACTGCACGCCCGGCATGCTGATCGCCGGGCACGCTCTGCTCGCGGAGAACCCCGCGCCCGGCACGGACGAGATCCGCGAGGCGATCTCGGGCAATCTCTGCCGCTGCACCGGCTACACCCAGATCGTCGAGGCGGTCGCGCTCTGCGCGGCGAAGCGGCGCGGCGAGGACGGGCCGTGAACGGCCGGGCACACGGCGCCAACTACCGCTACGTCTCCCGCAAGCGCCGCACCAAGGAGGACAAGCGCTTCATCCTCGGCAGCGGGCGCTACGCCGCGGACATCGCGGTGCCGGGGATGAAGCATGTCGCCCTGGTCGCGAGCCCGCATCCGCGCGCCCGCATCCGGGGGATCGCTTCGGATCGAGCGCTCGCCAGCCCCGGTGTCCACGCGGTGCTGACCGGCGACGAACTCGCGGCCGGGACCGCGCCGCTGTTCAACGGGCTCGACATCCCCGCGGTCAAGTGGTTTCCGCTCGCCGTGGGCATGACCCGATACGCCGGCGAATGGGTTGCCGCCGTGGTCGCGGACTCCCGCTATCTCGCGGAGGACGCGGCCGAACTGGTCGAGGTCGATTACGAGCCCTTGCCGGCCGCGGTCGATATCGAGTCGCTGCTCGAACCGGACTCGCCGCTCGTCCATCCCGAGCACGGCAGCAATCTCCTGGTCCGCAAGACCTTCGCCTGGGGGCCGGTGGAAGAGGATTTCGCGCGGGCGCAGCAGACACTCTCCTACCGCGCGCGCTGGGGGCGGAGTTCGACGGTGCCGATCGAGACCTTCGGCGTGGTCTCCAGATGGGACGCGGTGCGCGGGATTCTCGATGTCTGGGCGTCGATCCAGATGCCCAACTACCAGGAGCAGATCGCCAATGCGCTCGGGATCCCGACCAACGCGGTCCGCGTGCACAACGACGTCGATGTCGGCGGCAGCTACGGCGTCAAGCGCGGTATCAAGCACACGGTGATCACCGCCTATCTCGCGCGCAGGCTGGGAATGCCGGTGCGCCTCGTCGAGGACCGGCTCGACAACATGTCGGGCGGCGATGCGCACGGGCCGGACCGGCTGTTCGACGTGACGCTCGCCTTCGATGACGACGGCACGATCCGCTCGATGAAGCTGCGCGCGATCGACGATGTGGGCGCCTATCCCGGCCGCGGACCGCTCCAGCTCGGCAAGCCCATCACCGCCCTTGTCGGACCCTACCGGCTGTCCAGCGTGGCCTACGAGGCAATTTCGGTGACCTCCAACAAAACAGGCCAGGTGCCGGTGCGGGGATTCGGCCAGTCGCCGACCAATTTCATGATCGAGACTGGGATCGACCGGGTTGCGCGCCGTCTCGGCATCGACCGGATCGAGGTTCGCCGGCGTAATCTCATCGCCAGCGATGAGTTCCCCTGGCGTATCCCGACGGGGACCGAATACGACAGCGGCGACTATCACGCGGTGCTCGACAAGGCGCTCCGCCTCGCCGGCTACGACGCCCTGGTCGCCCGGCGCGATGCGGCGCGGCAGGCGGGCAGGCTTGCCGGGATCGGTATCGCCACCTGCCTCGAGCCGGGCGGCGGCAACAACATTTTCGAACAGCTCCTCAACGAGAAGCTGGAGATCACCACGTTCGTCGAGTCCTGTCTGATGCGGGTCGACATGCACGGCCACGTCACCGCCGTGATGTCGACCACCACCTCGGGCCAGGGCCACGAGACCCTGATCGCCACCGTTGCCGGCGAGGAACTCGAGCGCGATCCGGACACGATCCGCGTCACTCATGCCGATTCCCTGGAGGCGCTGCCGACGCGGAGCCCGGTGGCGAGCCGCATGGCGATCGTGCTCGGCAGCGCGGCGTCGGAGGCGGCGCGCAAGATCAGGGCGAAGATGATCCGGATCGCCGCCCACAATCTCGGGATCGGCCCGGACCGCGTGGAGTACCAAGCGGGCACATTCTTCGTCCGCGGCGAACCGGAGCGCAAGCTGGACTGGGAAGAGATCGCCGGGATCGCCCATCGCCAGTTCCACCGTCTGCCGCCGGATACCGAGCCCTGCCTGCAGGCGTTCTCGGTGCTCCAGGTGCCGGGCGCGTCGGGCCAGCTTCCCAACGAGAAAAAGGAGATCCAGCTCTATCCCTGCTTCTCCTTCCAGGCGCACATTCCGTATGTCGAGATCGACCCCGGCACCGGCAAGGTCGAGGTTCTCGACTATGCGATCGGCCACGATTGCGGCACCGTCATCAATCCCGATATCGTCCGCGGCATGATCATCGGCGGGCTCGCGCACGGGATCGGCGCCGCCCTCTACGAGAAATTTTCCTACGACGAGGCCGGGCAGTTCCTCTCCGGTTCCTTCGTCGATTACCTGCTGCCCTCGGCGCACGAGATCCCGATGGTCAAGGACGTGGAGCACTGCACCCCCTCGCCCAAGACGTCCCTCGGGCAGAAGGGTTCGGGCGAGGGCGGCTATCTCGGAGCGCCTGCAGCGATCGCGAGCGCGGTCAACGATGCGCTGGCGCCGCTCGGCATCGCCCTGTCGGAACTGCCGATGCGGCCCGCCGATATCGAGGCCGCCATCCACCGGAAACGAACGGAGCAGACCGGATGATCATCGACACCCACTCGCACCACGTACCGGAAGGAATGCTGGCGGCGCTGGTGAAAGGCGGCACGAATTTCCCCTCGATCGAACTCCTCGCGGAGGACGGCAAATACCGCCTCGCCTTCGCCGGCGGAAAACCGACCCGGCCGGTCGCACCCGGCCTGCGCGCCGTCGAACCGAGGCTCGCATGGATGCAGGAGCAGTCGATCGATTACCAGGTCTGCGCCGGCTGGCTCGATTCCTTCGGCTACGAGATCCCGCCGGACGAGGGGCTCGCGTGGAGCCGCTTCGTCAACGAGCATCTCAAGCGCGCGGCGAACGATAACAGCGGTTTCCTGCCCCTCGCCACGGTGCCGCTGCAGGACGGTGCAACCGCCGCGAGGGCGCTGGAGGAAGCGATGTCGGAAGGTTTCCCGGGCGCGATGATCGGAACGCAGCCGAAGGGCGGGCGCGGCAAGCTGGACGACCCCGACCTCGACCCGTTCTGGCAGGCCGCGTCGGACCTCGGGGCGACGCTTTACATCCACCCGATGTTCGGCAGCGACGACGACAGGCTGCACGACTTCGGCATGATGAACGCGGTCGGACGTGTCACCGACGAGACCATCGCGGTCGCGCGTCTCCTGTATGCCGGCCATCCGATGCGCTTCCCCGGCATGAACCTCGTGCTGTCGCTCGGCGGCGCGGCGCTGCCCTACGTGCTCGGACGGCTGACCAAGAACTACGAAGAGGACGACACACTGCGTTACGATCCCCGCGAAGGGATCAGACGGATGTATTTCGACAGCATTGTCTACGATCCGCCGGCGCTCAGGTATCTGATCGACCTTGCCGGGGCCGACCGGGTCGTCCTCGGATCGGACTATCCGTTCGCGATCGGCGATCTCACCCCGTCTCGAGTCGTCCGCGAAGCCGACCTCGACGAGACCGCGACCGGGGCCATTCTCGGCGGCACGGCAGCGCGGCTGTTCGGCGTCGAAGCCGTCTGACACAGAACCCGCGGGAGGTTGCAGAAATGACCGAACTTGCATCGCTGTCCCGGTCCGCCGCCGCGCTCCTGATCGAGCGCGGGGAGACGCTCGCGGTTTCGGAGTCGGCCGCGGGCGGACTGATTTCGGCGGCCATGCTGTCGATCCCGGGGGCGTCGGCCTACTTTCTCGGCGGCGGGGTCGTCTATACCCGGGACGCGCGGCGCGGACTGCTCGGCATGACCGACGACGAAGCGAAGCAGAGAGGCGCCACGGAAGAATACACGCTCGCGGCGGCGCGCCTGGTCCGCCGTCGGCTCGGTGCGACATGGGCGCTCGCGGAGAGCGGCGCCGCCGGCCCCGGCGGCAACAGTTACGGCGATGCGGCGGGGCACGCCTGTATCGCTGTATCCGGTCCGGTCGAACGCTGCCGGACGATCGGGACCGGCGAAAGCGGGCGCGAGGCCAACATGTGGGCGTTTGCCCACGCGGGAATCGACTTCCTCGAAGCGACCC
This sequence comes from Alphaproteobacteria bacterium, assembly GCA_965200535.1. GTDB lineage: Bacteria > Pseudomonadota > Alphaproteobacteria > MPNO01 > MPNO01 > MPNO01. The sequence goes on from CBDAUF010000001.1 coordinate 1,088,214, forward strand.
TCCGCGCTCGCGGCGCCGCGGTCACGGTCTACGGCCTCGGCAACTGCGATACCTGCCGCAAGGCGCGGAAGTGGCTCGACGGGCGGGGAATCGCTCACCGCTTTCACGATTTCGCGGTCGACGGCATCGATGCGCAGACCCTCGATCGCTGGCTCGACGAGCATGGCGCCGACGTGTTGGTCAACCGGCGCAGCCGGACATGGCGCGAACTGCCGGAGGCCGAACGCACGACCGCCGATCCTGCATCCGCCGCGGCGATGGTGCTTGCCCATCCCAAGCTGATCAAGCGCCCGGTGATCGAGGCGGGAGGCCGGTCCCTGGTCGGGTTCGACGCTGCGGTCCGCGCGGTGCTCGAAGACCGGCAGCCCTAGCCGACCGTCCGGCGCCGCCTCGAGCGCCCATCCGCGGCCGCAGGCGCGGAAGGCCGGCTCGGGCGGGTTTCGCCGACCTTCGCCGGCCTTTCCGGCCCGTCCTTTGGAAGCGAAGGGGGCGTCAGGCCATCTCCGCCCGCAGGCTTTGGTCGAGCTTGTCGAGGAACTGGTTGGTGGTCAGGAAAGGCTGGTCGGGACCGATCAGGATGGCGAGGTCCTTGGTCATGAATCCGGCCTCGACGGTCTCGCGGCAAACCTGCTCGAGGCGCTGGGCAAAGCGCACCACCTCGGGGGTATCGTCGAACGTGCCGCGGTAGTGGAGCCCGCGCGTCCAGGCAAAGATAGAGGCGATCGGGTTGGTCGATGTCTCCTGCCCTTGCTGGTGGAGGCGGTAGTGACGGGTGACGGTGCCGTGCGCCGCCTCGGCCTCGACCGTCTTTCCGTCCGGCGTCATCAGGACCGAGGTCATGAGCCCGAGCGAACCGAATCCCTGGGCGGCGGTGTCGGACTGTACGTCGCCGTCGTAATTCTTGCAGGCCCACACAAAGCCGCCCGACCATTTGAGCGCCTGGGCGACCATGTCGTCGATCAGCCGGTGCTCGTAGGCGATGTTCTTCTCTCTGAACCGGTCCGCGAACTCGTTGTCGAACACTTCCTGGAACAGGTCTTTGAAGCGCCCGTCATAGGCCTTGAGGATGGTGTTCTTGGTCGACAGGTAGACCGGCCAGCCGCGGTCCAGCCCGTAGTTGAAACTCGACCGGGCAAAACCCCGTATGCTCTCGTCGAGGTTGTACATGCCGAGCGCAACGCCGCTCTCGGCGAATTCCATCACGTCGCGGGTGACCGGCTCGCCGCCGTCGGCCGGCTCGAAGGTCATGGTCAGCTTGCCCGGCCCCGGCACCAGGAAGTCGGTCGCGCGGTACTGGTCGCCGTAGGCGTGGCGGCCGATCACGAAGGGCTGCGTCCAGCCGGGCACGAGGCGGGGGATGTTCCCGATGACGATGGGTTCGCGGAAAATCGTCCCGCCGACGATATTCCTGATCGTGCCGTTGGGAGAACGGTACATCCGCCGGAGGCCGAATTCCTCGACACGGTCCTCGTCGGGCGTGATGGTCGCGCACTTGACCGCGACGCCGTATTCCTTGGTCGCGTTGGCCGAATCGATCGTGATCTGGTCGTCGGTGGCGTCGCGCGCCTCGATCCCGAGGTCGAAATACACCAGTTCGACATCGAGGTAGGGGAGGATCAGCTTGTCCTTGATGAACTGCCAGATGATACGGGTCATCTCGTCGCCATCCATCTCGACGATGGGACTGGCAACCTTGATCTTGCTCATAAGTTCGATTCCTTCGATCGTGCGGCACCCCCTGCGGCGCCGCGGACCGCTTCGCTTCGACTGTGCCGGATGGCCCGCACCATAACAATGCAGGGCGCCGGTGCAAGACGACGGAAACGCGGGGTTGCCGGGTCTACGGCGGGGAAGGGTTCTCGCGGCGTGTCGGCGCGGCGGGCTCCGACAGGGCCTCGACGGCTTCCCTCGGCGTCGCGGCGTAGTGGAAGAAATCGCGCGCCGCGGGCTCGACGAAGCCGTGAACGACGATACGGTCCACAAGCGCATCGAGGTCGTCCCAGTACCCGTCGACGCTGACCAGCACCATCTTGCGGCGATGCAGGCGGAGCTGGCGCCAGGTGACGAACTCGACCAGTTCGTCGAGCGTGCCGAGGCCGCCCGGCAGGGCGCAGGCCGCATCGACCATGTCGAACATCAGCTTCTTGCGCTCGTGCATGCCCGGCACCACGCGCAGGTCGGTAATCCCGGCGTGCGCGACTTCGCGCTCGTGCAGGAAGGACGGGATGACGCCGACGACCTCGCCGCCGGCGGCAAGCGCCGCGTCGGCCAGGACACCCATCAGCCCGACACGGCCGCCGCCGTAGACGATCCGGATACCGGCGCGGGCGAGGCGTTCCCCCAACTCCCGCGCCGCTTCGGCGTAACGCGGCGAGACGCCCGGCGACGAACCGCAGAAAACGGCGACGGACCTGATCGCGGACATTCCGGACCGGTTACGGCGTTATCGAACCGTTGGGCAGGATGCCGGCAAGTGCGGACCCGTGCCCGCGCGACCCGGCGATAACGCCGCAGGCGATGCGTGCGCCTCCCCTGCCGCACCCGCCGTCCGGGAGGCGGCGGCAAACGCGAAACAGGCCGACGGGACGGCGACGCTGCCCGGTCTCATCGACGTTTCCTCCATGCCGTTGACAGTCCGGGCTGCGGGCGGCCGGTCGGCGTCGGCGGAGCCGCGGTGAACGGGGCGCATTCTGGGGAGGCGGACCGCGGCCGGCAAGCGGTTCTCAAAGCGGCCGGATCTTACAGGCCTTGCTGGCGGCGCGATAGGCCCTGGTGAAGCCGGTCAGCGAATAGGTGTCGGTCGTCAGAGTGTTGCGCGTCGAGCGGCCGCGGACGGTCATCTTGCCGCTCCGGATCAACGCCTTGACGATCGCCCGGTCGGTCTTTTCGTCCTTGGCCCATGCCGTGTCGCCGTGGGTGAACAGGGCGAACTTGTTCCCGTCGATATCGATCTGGACCTCGCTGCCCTTCTTGTAGACGTAGCCGGCGGTGAGGCTGGCCACATCCCGCTCCTTTTCTCCCGGACGGTGGGTCACCTGGAGGTAGGTCTTGCCGCGCCGCTTGTACTTGCCGCGGCTCTGCTCGGGCGCGCCGTGGACGAAGCAGACGCGCTTCTTGCCATCGCCGGCCCGGTAGCCTCCCCAGATATCGGTCCCGCCGACCCGCTTGGGTTCGGCGGCCGAGACCGCCGCCGCGGCAACCACGGCAACGGCGACCGTGGCCGCCGAGGCCGCCGCGGCGCTGAAGATGGTTCGCGCGCCGTCCTCCGCCGGAGGGCGGAGATTTGGCGGGGCCTCGGAATCACATCGAACCGTCATGCCGAAACGCTTCTCCGGCCGGCCTGTTTTTTCTTCCACACCGGCTCGCCGAACACGTGCGGCGGCAGTGCCTCGACCGGACCGTTCGGCGCAACCGGCCGCGCACCGAAACGGCGGAGGGAGATCATCCTGTCGTACATCACGACGGCGCCCGCCGCCGCTAGGTTGAGCGAAAAACGGGTCGGGATCCGCACCATGAAATCGCAGCACTCCACCATGGAGTCCGACAGGCTGCCGCGCTCCATGCCGAGCACGTAGGCGGCCCGTCTCGGATGGCGGAAACTCGGAAGGTCGACCGCCCGGTCGTCGAGTTCCACCCCGACCACCGCGCAGCCCCTCGGCAGCATCAAGGTCTCGACCGAATCGAAGGCGTACAGCGGTATCTCGTTGGGCGCGTTGGAGGTGTCCGCCTGCCCGCCTTCCGCCGGGGAATAGGCCGCGGCGACGGTAAAGCAGAAGCTTGCCGAGAAGGCATGGGCGGACCGGAACAGGTTGCCCACGTTCATCGCCTTGCTGACGCCCTCGACGCCGATCCCGAAATATCCCCGCATGCGAAAGATGTAGGAAACCGCACGGGGCGACCGCAACCCCCTTCGGCGCCGGTTTCCCGGAATGCGGCTTCGGCCGCGGTCGGAGACGTCAGTTGACGTTGGCCGCCTCGCCCAGCGTCGGGCCGATTTCGCGGTTGATGACGAGATCCGCGATACCGTCGAGATCGGTGGCTTCCCGATTGAGGATGACGAGCTGCGCGCCGGACTCCTTGGCGAGCACCGGAAACCCCGCCGCGGGATAGACGACGAGCGAGGAGCCGACGGCGAGGAAGGCGTCGCACGCCAGCGTCTCGCGCCGCGCGCGCTTCATCTCCCGCTCCGGCATGGCCTGGCCGAAGGAAATCGTCGCCGCCTTCACCGGAGCGCCGCACGCCGCGCAGTCCGGCGGCGCGCCGTCGCGTTCGAAGGCGTCCCTGATCGGCCCGAGTTCGTAGCGCGCCTCGCAAGCCACGCATTTTGCGTAGCTGCCGTTGCCATGCAATTCGATCACCTTTTCCGCAGGCACGCCGGACGCCTGGTGCAGGTTGTCGATATTCTGGGTGATGACGCTCGACACCTTGCCGACCCTGACCAGTTTGGCGACCGCCCGGTGGCCCCGGTTGGGCGTGGCGTCGACGATGTCCCGGTCGATCTCGAACTTGCGCCGCCACGCTTCCGCGCGCGCTTCGGCGGACGCGATGAAGTCTTGGTAGTAGATCGGCGTCGTCCGCGCCCAGATGCCGGTCGGGCTGCGGAAGTCGGGAATGCCCGATTCGGTGGAGATCCCGGCGCCGGTGAAGACGACCACCCGGCGCGCCTGTTCTATCGTCTCGGCGAGACGCTCGATATCGGCGCGCGCGTTATCCACCTCAGCCGCCTGCGAACTGGTCGTAGGCGGCCAGCGCGTCCGCGCCGTAGACGGTTGCCGGACCGCCGCCCATTTCGACCGCGACGCCGATTGTCTCGGCCATCTCCTCGCGCGTCGCGCCGTGCCTGACCGCGGAGCGGACGTGGAAGACGATGCAGCCCTCGCAGCGGGTAACGATGGCGATCGCGGTGGCCATCAACTCCTTGGTCTTGGCGTCGAGCGCCCCGTCCTTGGACGCCGCCCCCATCAGGTCGCGGAACGCGCGCATCTGGCTGGGCGCCGCCTTGAACAGGTTGCCGGCCCGCGCGTCGACGCCGCCGGCGAGCGCCTTGTAGTCCTTGCTCATCGCATCCTCCCGTCAGACAGCGACCTCGCTGCGGTCGCGAAAATGATCCAGCGCTTCCGGGTTGGCCAGCGCCTCGATATTCCGGACCGGTTCCCCGTGCACGATGGAGCGCACGGCGAGTTCGACGATTTTGCCGCTCTTGGTCCGGGGAATGTCGGGCACCGCCACCACCCGCGCCGGGACGTGGCGCGGCGTCGCTCCGCTGCGTATCCGGCTCTTGATCTTCCCGATCAGGCGATCGTCCAGCACATGGCCGGAAGCGAGTTTGACGAACAGCACCACCCGCACGTCGTCCTGCCAGTTCTGGCCGATGGCGAGGCCTTCCTCGACCTCGTCGAGCTGTTCCACCTGCCGGTAGATCTCGGCCGTTCCGATCCTGACCCCGCCAGGGTTGAGGACAGCGTCGGACCGCCCGTAGATGATCATCCCCCCGTGTTCGGTGATCTCGGCGTAGTCGCCGTGGCACCACACGCCGGGGAAGCGCTCGAAATAGGCGGAGCGGTAACGGCTGCCGTCAGCGTCGTTCCAGAACATCGCCGGCATGGCGGGAAACGGGCCGGCGCAGACCAGTTCGCCCTTCTCGCCGCTGACGGGGCGGCCGGCATCGTCGAAGACCTTGACGTCCATGCCGAGCCCGAGCGCCTGGATCTCCCCCCGCCTGACCGGCGCGGTCGGATTGCCGAGGACGAAGCACGAGACGATATCCGTCCCGCCGGAGATCGACGACAGGCAGATATCCGCCTTGATGGAACGGTAGACGAAGTCGAAGCTCTCCGGCACCAGGGGCGAGCCGGTCGACATCATCGTGCGGAGCGGTCCTAGGTCGTGGCTCTCGATCGGGGCGAGACCCGATTTCTTGACCGCGTCGATGTACTTCGCCGAGGTCCCGAAATGCGTCATGCCCGCCTCGTCGGCGAAGTCGAACAGCGCCTCGGGCCCGGGGTGGAACACCGAGCCGTCATAGAGCAGCGCCGCCGCTCCCGCCGCCAGCGTCGAGGTCAGCCAGTTCCACATCATCCAACCGAGCGTGGTCGCGTAGAACACCCGGTCGCCGGGTTTGACGTCGGTGTGCAGCACATGCTCCTTCAGATGCTGCAGCAGCGTTCCCCCGGCGCCGTGGACGATGCACTTGGGGGTGCCGGTCGTCCCCGACGAAAAGAGGATGTAGAGCGGGTGGTCGAAGGGAAGCTGCCGGAAGGCGATCTCCCCGGCGCGGTACGGCGCGACGGTATCGGCGAGAGTCTTCGCGAGCGGCAGGCCGTCAAGATCGGGATCGTCGTCGAGGCAGGGAACGACGATCACCGCCTCCACGGAGGGCAGGCGGCGGAGCGCCTCGCGGACACGGCCGAGCGACTCGATAGGCTTGCCGTTATAGCTGTAACCGTCGGCGGTAATCAGGATCTTGGGCTCGATCTGGCCGAACCGGTCGAGCATGCCGTTGACGCCGAAATCCGGCGAGCAGGACGACCAGACGGCGCCGATGCTGGACGCCGCGAGCATCGCGGCGATCGCCTCGGGAATGTTGGGAAGAAAGCCGGCCACCCGGTCGCCGGCGCCGACGCCGGCCGCATCGAACGCCTGCGCGAGCCGGGAAACCAGGTCGTACAGCTCGGCGCGGTCGACCGTCCGGCTCGCCCCGTCCTCGCGGCGGAATATCAGGGCGGGCGCCGCATCCCGCCGGCGCAGGAGGTTTTCGGCGAAGTTGAGCCGGGCGTCCGGGAACCAGCGCGCCCCCGGCATCCTGTCGCCGTCGGCGAGGACTGTGTCGCCGCGGGCCTCCGCGACCACGCCGGTGAAATCCCAGACCGAGGTCCAGAACATCTCCCTGTGCTCCACCGACCAGCGGTGCAGCGCGGGATAATCCGGGAAGGCGAGCCCGTGCCGGTCCTTCAGCATCGCCAGATAGCGGGTGAGGTTCGCGCCCCGGATGCGTTCCGGCGGCGGCGTCCATAGCGGCTCGTTCAACGGGCGTCCTTTCCTCGGGCGCGGCTATCTCGCGCGGTCGCCGCCGCCGCGTCAACCCCGCGGACGGAGGCGAACCGCCCGCGACGCGAGGCGCGGAAACCACGCCTTGCGCCACATCAGCCACCGCTGATGCAGGGGCGCGACGGTGATTTCCTCGCGCCCGCCGATGATCCCGCGGAGGATGCGCCGCGCGACCCGGGACGGGTCCATCCCGGCCGCCAACGCCGGATCCATGCGTCCATACCGGCTGCCGTCGCCGCGCAGTGCGTTGATCGAGATCCGTGTCCTGACGCCGCCGAGCACCACGAGCAGCACGCCGATGCCGTCGCGGTGCATCTCTGCGCGCAGCGCATCGAACAGGCCGTGGAGCGCCTTCTTGGACGCGTTGTAGCCCGAGCGGTAGGGGGAGGAGTAGTAGGCCGCGATGCTGGAGATCACGACAATTCGCCCGCCGCCGCCCTCGGCCATCGCCGGCGCGACCGCCCTGGTCAATGCAAGCGGTCCGAAAAAATTGACCTCGAACAGCCGTCGATAGACGTCGATCCCGGCGTCGGCAACCAGCGCCCGCTGGGTCTGCCCGGCATTGTGGACCAGGATATCGACCTGGCCCTCGCGGCGCGCGACGTCTGCGACCGCCGCCTCGATCGAGGCCGGATCGGCGAGGTCCATCGGCACCGCCCTCGCCCGGGCGCCGCCGTCGGCGAGCGCTGCGGCGACGCGGGCGAGCTCGTCGGCGCGGCGGGCCGACAGGATCAGGTGCGCGCCGGCGGCCGCGAAGGCGCGGGCGAGGGCTTCGCCCAGCCCGCCCGAGGCGCCGGTGATCCAGACCGTCTCGCCGTCGACGCGGCGCTTGCCACCCATCTGGCGCATCCCTGCAATGCCGGTCGGCAGGTGTTCGCCTGCGCCGCCGCGGGCATGATAGAGACTATAGCGGGCCAGCGCCCGGGCCGCGGGACCAAGCGGCGCGATACGGAAAACCGATTTGACTCATCCCGGCCGTCTGGCCTTCGCGCGATTTCACGATCTTCCGGACGCCGTGCGCGCCGCGTCGTGGTTCGTATGCGCCGGCACGCTCTTCATTGTGATGATGGCGATATCCCGGCTGATCACCGACGAGCTGGACGTCCTGCTGGTGGTCTTCTGGCGCGCCGTCTTCGGCCTGCTGTTCATGGCCCCGTGGCTCGCGCGGCACGGGCGAAGCGCGCTGGCGACGCGCAGGCTGGGCTATCACGGACTCCGCACCGCCCTCAATTACGGCGGCCTCCTGTGCACGTTCTACGCCGTCACCCTGCTGCCGATCGCCGACATCACGGCCATCACGTTCATTCGGCCGGTGGCCGCCACCCTGCTCGCCATCGCGATCCTCGGCGAGCCTTCGCGGGCGAGGCGCTGGATCGCCATCGCCGTCGGGCTGGCCGGTGCGGCGATCATCGTCCGCCCCGGTTTCGAGCAACTCAACCCGGGCGTCCTCCTCGTGTTCGGGCTGGTTCTGGTCGGGGCGGTGCACGCGATCCTCGCGCGCTATATCGTCCGCTACGACTCGCCGGACACGATGGCGATGTACATGGTGCTGTTCCTGCTGGTGTTTTCGTCCGGCCCCGCGATCGCGGTCTGGGAATGGCCGCACCTCGACCATCTTCCCTATCTGGTCGCGATCGGCGCCTGCGGCACCTACAGCCAGCGCTGCCTTGCCCGCGCGTTCCATGCGGCCGACGCCTCGGTGGTGGTTTCTTTCGACTATCTCCGCCTGCCGATCGCCGCCGCCGTGGGATTCCTGTTCTTCGCGGAGATTCCCGATGTCTGGGTCTGGGTCGGCGCCGGGGTGATCTGCTGCTCGTCGATCCTGCTGGCGCGGGGCGAAGCGGCGGCCGGGCGCGGCGGCGGCCGGCGATGACCGGGTTTCGCGCCATCCGGGCCCCGTTCGAGAGCCTGCCGGGAGCGCTCCGGGGTGCGCTCTGGATGCTGCTCGCCGCCGCCTTCTTCTCGGCGATGACAGCCTGCATCCGCTATCTCTCGGAAATCGGCTTCCACCCGCTGATGACCTCCTTCTACCGCAGCGTCATCGGCATTGCGCTCCTGCTGCCCTTCGTTCTCAGACGCGGCACCGCCGGGCTGCGCACCAAGCGGCACGGTCTTTTCCTGTTCCGCGGACTGGCCTCGGCGATGGCGCAGGCCGCCTTTTTTGTCTCCGTCGCAATCCTGCCGCTGGCAGACGCGGTCTCCCTCACCTTCACCGCACCCCTGTTCGGCGCGCTGCTGGCGGTCGTCTTCCTGGGCGAGATCGTGGACATGCGGCGGGCGGGCGTCCTGCTTGTCGGGTTCCTCGGCGTACTGATCATCCTGCGTCCGGGCTTCAAGGACGTGGACTGGCAGTTCCTCATGCCGCTGGTCGCCGCGTTCGGCATGGGGCTCATCTGGGTACTCGTGAAGCAGTTGTCCGCGACCGAGCCGACCGACCGCATCGTCTTCTACATGATCGCCTACACCGTGCCGGTCAGTTTCGCGATGGCCCTGTTCGTCTGGCAGACGCCGACCCTCGAACACCTGTTCTGGCTGGCGGTCACCGCCGCGGTCGCCAATGCCGGCCAGTTTGCCATGACCAACAGCTACCGCGCCGCCGAGGCGACAGCGGTTTTTCCGTTCGATTTCGCGCGCCTGCCGCTGACCGCCTTCCTCGCCTATCTCGTCTTCGCCCAGGGGCTCGACCTCTGGACCTGGCTCGGGGCGCTGGTGATCTTCTGCGCCTCGGCGCACCAGATGCGCGCAGAGTCCCGGCGCCGGCCGGACGCCGGGCGGGCCCGGGGGGAGGAATGACAGGAGGCTCGCTTCGCGCCCTCCCGGCAAACGCCCAGGGCGCGCTCTGGATCCTTGTCGGTTCGCTGTTCTTTTCGGCCAACGACGCGGTCGTGAAGACGCTGGGCGCCGAGTTCCATCCGATCCAGATGGCGCTCTTTCGCTACGCCATCGGCATTGTGCTGCTGCTGCCGTGGTTCCTGAAAGCGGGGAGCGATGCCTGGCGCACCCGCCGCCTCGGCCTTCATTTCACGCGCTCGATCATTGCAGGGATCGGCCAGGCGGCGGTCTACTACGCGGTCATCCACCTCTTCCTCGCCGACGCCACCGCGGTCGCCTTCAGCCGGCCCCTGTTTCTGACCTTGCTGGCGGTGCTGATCCTCGGCGAAACCGTGGACTGGCGGAGATGGGCGGCGACCGCCTTCGGCTTCCTCGGCGTTCTCGTGATGGTGCGCCCGGGCGAAACCGGGTTCGACGTCGCCTGGCTGGTCGCGGTGGTTGCCGCGGTGCTGTTTGCGCTCGGCATCATGTTTATCCGGAGCCTGTCGAGCACCGAACCGGTCATCCGGATCCTCTTCTATTACCACGCGTTCGGAATCGTCCTGTTCGCCGGACCGAGCGCGGCGGTGTGGCAGCCGCCCGAGGCGGGCCAGTTCGCCATGCTGGCGCTGATCGGGGCGCTGACCTGCGCCGGCATGGTCTGCTTCGTCAAGGGTTTCAGCATCGGCGAGGCGAGCTTCGTCGGGCCGTTCGAATATCTGCGCCTGATCTACGCCGCGCTGATCGGTTACTACATGTTTGCCGAGATTCCCTCGGTCTGGACCGGCGCGGGAGCCGTCATGATCATCGCCAGCGCACTCTATATCGCCCGCACCAACCCTCCGCGGCCCTAACCCGCGACGCTGTCGATGAATTTCGCGAGGTCGATATCGCGCTGGCTGAGGCCGCCGGCGTCGTGGGTCGACAGCGTGATCTCGACCCGGTTGTAGACGTTGAACCATTCCGGGTGGTGGTCCGCCCGCTCCGCCGCCAGGGCGACCCGGCCCATGAAGCCGAACGCCTCGTTGAAATCGCCGAACGCGAAGGTCTTGCGGATCGCGTCCCGGCCATCGACCTCGTCCCAGCCGTCGAGCGCGGCGAGCGCCGCCTCGCGTTCGGTTCCGCCCAGTTTCTCGAGCATTCTTTTCTCCCCCGACGAGCGATTGAAGTGTCCCGGATCAAGGTGCATCGGCTTGGCGGCAGGGGCAAGCCGCGCTATGACCGGGCGGTGACCGTTCCCGGCATCCGCGCGCCGACGCTCGACGACATCGCGACCATCGCCCGCGATGCGCTGGAGGCGTTGCCCGAGGCGTTCCGCCGCCACGTGCGGGACGTGGCGATCCAGGTCGCCGAATTTCCCGACGCCGAGACCGAACGCGAAATGGATCTGGCCTCGCCGTTCGATCTTCTCGGCCTCTACCGCGGCGTCCCGTTCGGCGAGCAGGGGATGGCCGAAACGCGCCAGGACGTGGACATGATCTTCCTCTACCGCCGCCCGATGCTCGACTACTGGTGCGAGACCGGGGAGGAGCTGGGGCTGCTGATCCGTCATGTGCTGATCCACGAGATCGGGCACCATTTCGGCCTCTCTGACGAGGACATGGAACGGATCGAGGCCGCGGCCGGGGAAGACGGACGGTAGGTCCTCACCGCCCGGCGCGGGCGCCGCGCGCGATCCAGTAGCCGCTCGAACAGATGGCCAGCGCGCCGATCCAGGTCAGCAGGTCAGGGGCTTCCTCGTAGAACAGGTAGCCCATCAGCGCGACCATGGGCAGCTGGAGGTAGTAGGCCGGGGTCAGCGCCGCCGCCGGGGCGTACGCGTAGGCGCGGGTCACGCAATGGATCGATGCGTAGGCGATGACGGCGAACAGGCCGAGCATGGGCAGGTCGGAGCGCGCCGGGGTGGTCCAGTCGGCGGCGGCGGGGCCGATCGAAAGCGGCAGCATCAGCGCAAACATGTAGAAGACGACCGCGTTGTTGTCCTCCGTCATCGACAGGGAACGGGTCGCGGCGTTGGACGCACCGTAGGCGAAGGCGGTGTAGACGATGCCTATCGTTGCCGGCACCAGGGCTCCGAATCCCGGCCGCACGATCAGCAGGGCGCCGGCAAACCCGACGAAGATCGCCACCCAGCGGTCGAACCCGGCCCGTTCGCCGGCGAACACCTGAAGCAGGATCACGGTGAAGAACGGTCCGGTGAACAGGATGGCGTTGGCGTCGGCGAGTTCGACCTCGGCGAGGCCGTAGAACCAAGTCACCATCCCGGTATAGATCACCACGGCGCGGATCGCGTAGAGCTTCCACCGCCGGGTTGCGAGCACGCCGCGCCCGTTTCTCAGCAGCCAGGGGGTCATGAACAGGACGCCGAACGCCGCACGGTAGAACACCAGGGTGAAGACGGACATCGATTGCGTGAGTTCGCGCACCACCACGTAGGTCAGGGCGAAGAACACCGATGCCCCGGTCATCCACAGCGAACCGGCGAGGAGGCCGGAAGTCCGGGCGGAGCGCTGCACGCGGTATCAGCCGGCGGCGAGCAGCGCGTGAACCCGCCGGCGAAGCTCCGGCAGGAGTTCGGCGTCGAACCACGGATTCCTGCGCTGCCAGCCGAGGGTGCGCCAACTCGGATGCGGTATCGGCAGGAAGCGCGGCAGGTAGTCGCGCCACGCGGCGACGGTCTCGGTCAGGGTGCGTTTCTTCCGGGCGCCGAGATAGTAGGCCTGGGCGTACTGCCCGATCAGCACGGTCAGCGCGATGCCCGGGAGCGCCGCCATGACCGGACCGTGCCAGAGCGGCGCGCATTCCGGCCGGGGCGGGCGGTCTCCGCCGCGCGGCAGGACACCGGGATAGCAGAACCCCATGGGCACGATGGCGACCCGCGCGGGGTCGTAGAACCTGTCCGCGTCGAGGTCGAGCCAGCCGCGCAGCCGGTCGCCGCTGGCATCCGTCCACGGCGTGCCGCTCGCGTGCACCCTGGTGCCGGGCGCCTGCCCGACCAGCAGGAGCCGGGCGGTGGCCGCCGCGCGCAGCACCGGGCGCGGCCCGAGCGGGAGATCGCCCGCGCAGACGCGGCAGCGCCGCACTTCGTCGAGCAGGGAGGAAAGGTCGTCGGACACGGGGACGGGGCTCCGCCACGATCGGGTCCCGTAGTATGCGGATGAGGACAAATCGGTGTCGAGACTGCGGGGACGAACCGCCGGCCGGCTTGACGGTGCTGCGTTCGCTTACCAATTCCCCTGCACCGTCGCGTGCGGCAGGGGAATCGGGATGTTCGGACTGAAGCGTCTCAAGGAAGATATCGACGCGATCGACGCGCGCGACCCGGCGGTGCAGTCGCGCATCGAGATCGTGCTCTGCTATCCGGGTCTCCACGCGCTCCTGATCCACCGCCTCGCACATGCGGCATGGCGGGCGCGGTTACGGCTGATCGGCCGGCTGATTTCCCATATCGGGCGCGCGCTCACCGGGATCGAACTCCATCCGGCCGCCCGGTTCGGGCGCCGCGTCTTCATCGACCACGGCACGGGATGCGTTGTCGGCGAGACCGCGGTGGTCGGCGACGACGTGACCCTCTACCACGGGGTGACGCTGGGCGGGGTCTCGCTCGCCAGGGAGAAACGGCACCCGACGCTGGAGAACGGCGTCATCGTCGGTTCCGGCGCCCAGATCCTGGGTCCGGTCACGGTCGGCGAGAACGCGCGCATCGGCGCCAATGCGGTGGTGCTGAAAGACGTGCCCCCCGGGGTGACCATGGTCGGCATCCCGGCGAAGCAGGTCCTGCCGCGCCAGACCGACAAGGAATCGACCGCGTTCCGCGCATACGGAACGCCGCGCGGCAACATACCCGACCCGACGGCAAAGGCGCTCGACGCCATGTCGGCGGAGATCGCGGCGCTGCGGGCGCGGCTGGAGGCGATCGAGGACGGCGAGGACAGGCCCCCTGCCCCGCCGGCGGACGACCGGCGCGTCGCACCGGCGGCGGACAGCCGGCAAAGCTGACAGGAAAGATCGGGGCATGGCGACATTCGACTTTCGCATCATCGACAACGACCGCCGCGCCGGGTTTGCGGGCACCGTCGGAAACACGCCGCTGATCCGGCTCAACAAGGCCTCCGACATGACCGGCTGCGAAATCCTCGGCAAGGCGGAGTTCCTGAACCCCGGCGGATCGGTCAAGGACCGGGCCGCCTATTTCATGATCCGGGACGCCGAAGAGCGCGGCCTCCTCAAGCCCGGCGGGGTGATTGTCGAGGGGACCGCCGGGAACACGGGCATCGGCCTCGCCCTGGTGGCCAACGCGCGCGGTTACCGGACGGTGATCGTGATGCCGGAGACCCAGAGCCAGGAAAAGATCGACATGCTCAGGCTGTGCGGCGCCGAGGTCCGGCTGGTCCCGGCCAGACCCTACCGCGACCCCGGCAACTACGTCCGGGTCTCGGAACGGGTGGCGGAGGAACTCGCCGTAACCGAACCCGACGGCGTCGTTTGGGCCAACCAGTGGGACAATCCCGCGAACTACCGCGGCCATGTCGAATCGACCGGACCCGAGATCTGGCGCCAGACCGGCGGCGCCGTCGACGGCTTCATCTGTGCAATCGGCACCGGAGGAACCCTGGCCGGGGTAAGCCAGGCGCTGCGTTCGTTCAACGAGAACGTGACGATCGGCCTCGCCGACCCGGAAGGCGCGGCGATGTACAGCTATTTCAAGACCGGCGAACTGGCCTCCGAGGGAAGCTCGATCACCGAGGGAATCGGCCAGGGCCGGGTCACCGGGAACGTCGCCGCAGCCCATGTCGACATCCCCTTCCGCATCCCGGACAGCGAGGCCCTCCCGGTGATTTTCGACCTCCTGGCCGGTGAAGGCCTCTGCGTCGGCGGGTCGAGCGGCATCAACGTCGCCGGAGCGATCCGTCTCGCTCGGGAGCTCGGGCGCGGCAAGACCGTGGTCACCGTGCTGTGCGACGGCGGACAGCGTTATCAGTCCAAGCTCTTCAACCCGGATTTCCTGCGCGAGAGAAACCTGCCGACTCCGTCCTGGCTCGGGTAGGGCGCACGGGTTGCGCAATGCCCTGATCGGCAGCCCGGTCCCGCGGCGGGAAGACCGGCGCTTTCTGACGGGGACCGGCCGTTTCGTCGACGATCTCCACCGCCCCGGCCTGCTGCATGCGGCGATCCTGCGGAGCGGCGAGGCGCGCGGCCGGATTCGGCGCATCGGGACGGCGGCTGCGCACCGGGTTGCCGGGGTCGCCGCCATCTTCACCGCCCGCGACATCGCAAACCGGCTCGGCCGCGTACCGGTGACGCCGATCCGGCTTTGCCCGCTTCCGGAGCTCGAACCGTTCGCTCAGCCGGTGATCGCCGAGAACGCGGTTCGCTTCGTCGGGGAGCCTCTCGCGGTGATCCTGGCGGAGAGCCGGGCTGTCGCGGAGGACGCCGCCGCGGCCGTGGAGGTCGAGATCGAGGCGGAGACAGACGACGCCCCGCTCTTTTCCGGCTGTCCCGACAATACCGCGATCGTCTACCGCGCCCGGAAGGGCGACGCCGCGGCGGCGTTCGCGTGCGCGCCCTACACCCGCGGCGAGAGCTTCTCGGTCGGCCGGCACAGCGCTGCGCCGATGGAGCCGCGCGGCCTGCTCGCCGAATGGGACGGCGCCCGACTCACGGTCTGCGGCGCGGCCAAGGCCTCGTTTGCGGTGCGCCGGGCGCTGGTCGGCCAGATCGGCCTGCCCGAAGACGCCGTCGAGATGATCGAGAACGATGTCGGCGGCGGTTTCGGGCTGCGCGGCGAGGGTTTCCCGGAGGATTTCCTGATCCCCTTCGCCGCCTGGTGTCTGGCCCGCCCGGTCAAATGGGTGGAGGACCGGCGCGAGCACCTGATCGCGGCGAGCCACGCGCGGGAGGCGCGCTGCGACATCGAGATCGCCTGCGCCGCCGACGGCGCCATCCTCGGCCTCCGCGGCGACGCGGTGGCCGATATCGGCGCCTATGTGCGGACCAACGGCGTGATCGGCCCGCGCAACATCGCCCAGTTCCTGAGCGGCCCGTACCGGATCGATCATATCGATGCGACGGTCTCGCTTGCCCTGACGGCGAAGGCGCCGATCGGGACCTACCGCGGGCCGGGCCGTTTCGAGGCCGATTTCTTCCGCGAACGCCTGATCGATCTGGCCGCCGCCGATCTCGGCATCGAACGCGCGGAATTCCGCCGCCGCAACCTTCCGCGCGCGGCCGAAATGCCGTGGCCTCTCGCGCGCATCGCCCCGTTTCCCCGCGAGGATGCGCTGGACAGCGGCGATCACGTGGATACGTTCGACCGTTGCCTCGCCGCATTCGGCTGGCGGGAGAAATCGGCGCACTCCGGCACGGTCGTCGAGGGCCGCCATCGCGGGGTCGCCGTCGGCCCGTTCATCGAGGGCGGAGCGGCGGGTCCGAGCGAGACTGCGCGCCTCGTTCTGGAGTCCGACGGACGGGTCGCAGTCCACGTTGGCTCGTCGTCGATCGGCCAGGGAATCGAGACCGTCCTTGCGCAGATCGCCGCCGATGCGCTGGAACGGCCGCTGGAGGCGATCGCGGGCGTCCACCACGGCTCGACCGCGGATGTCAGCGAGGGCTTCGGCTCCTACCACTCGCGCTCGACGGTGATGGCAGGCTCGGCGATCGTACTGGCCGCCGCCGGTCTCAAGGCGAAAATCCGCGCCGAAGCCGCCGCACGCTTCGGCTGCGATCCTGCGGAGGTTGCCATCGTCGAAGGCGGCAGGATCGTCGGTCCGCGGTCGGCGTCGCTGGCGGTCGCCGCCGTCGCCGGAGCGGGGATCGAGGCCGAGGAACGCTTCGACAACCACCGCCACACATACGCCTACGGGGCGCACGCCGCGCAGGTTGCCGTCGATCCCGAAACCGGGGAGGTCGAGATCGTCGATTATGTTGCGGTCGAGGATGTCGGGCGGATCGTCAACCCGGTAACGGTCGCCGGACAGGCGATCGGTGCGGTCGTCCAGGGGATCGGCGGGGCGCTGTTCGAAGACATGCCCTACGACGCGGACGGCCAGCCGCTCTTCGCCACACTCGCCGACTATCTGTTGCCGACCGCGGCGGAAACCCCCCGGATCGCCGCGATCATGCGCGAAGACCACCCCTCGCCCATCAACCCGCTGGGCGTCAAGGGCGCGGGCGAGGGCGGCGTCATCCCGGTCGGCGGCCTCATCGCCAACGCGGTTGCCGATGCGCTCGGCGCCGCCCCGCATGCCCTGCCGCTGTCGCCGCCTGCGGTCCACGGCCTGTTGCAGCGCGCCGGCGGGATCTGAACGACGCTGCCGTCCGGGAGTGCCCCGGGGTGTCCGTTCGCCCGTCGTCCCGTCCCGGTTTGCCGCCCGGCCGCATGTCGTCTATGACAGGCGCGTTGCGAAGATTATCGAGCGACCATGGCCGACAGCACGCTTCCCGCCGATATCGACCCGGAGTCCGGGAGTCGGCTGCCCCTGCCGCGCCGCGGCGATCTGCCGGAAGCGGCGCGAGAGATTTTCGACCAGTTGAGCGGCCCGTCGAGCCGGACGCTGGTCGGCCTCTACGGACCGGGCGGCCTGCGGCTCAACAGTCCGGCGCTCGCGGTCGTGACGCAGCCCGTCAACCGTTACTTGCGCTGGGAAACCAACCTGCCCGGCGCGGTCCGCGAGATCGCGATCCTGGTTACCGCGCGCGCCCACGACTGCCAGTTCGAATGGGCGCAGCACGAACCGGCCGCGCTCGCCGAGGGCGTTTCGCCGGAAACCGTGGAGATCATCCGGACCAACGGCCCCCTGGACGGGCTCGACGCAAGCGAAGCGGCGGTCGTCGCGCTCGGACGCGCCCTGTTCGGGGACCGCCGCGTGGACTCCGAAACCTACGCGCGGGCGCATGCGATCTTCGGGACGGCCGACCTCGTCGATCTCGTCTCCCTGATGGGACTGTACGCCGCCACCGCCGCGCTTCTCGCGGCCTTCGACACCCAGCTCCGGCCGGGCCAGGAAGCCCGGCTTCCCACCGGTGAAGGAAACCGAGAATGAGACTCCTGTATTTTAACGAATTCCGCCTTGGCGTGGTTGCCGGGGACAGCGTCGTCGATGTCACCGACATCGGCGCAGATATCCCCCATGTCGGGCCGGGCGACCTGATCAACGGGCTGATCGAGCGGTTCGACGACTACCGCGCCAGGCTCGAGGCCGCGGCCGCCAACGGCGGCGGCATCCCCCTCGCGGACGTCCGCATCCGTCCGCCGCTGCCCAAGCCGACCACCATCGACTGCATGGCGGTCAACTACATGGAGGACGGCACGCGTTCGGCGCCGGCGCCGATCAACGCCTTCCACAAGTCGCCCGGCTCCATCGTCGGGCACGGCGACACCATGATCCTGCCCGACGTCCCGGCGGCGGTGTTCGAGGGCGAGGCCGAACTCGCCGTCGTCATCGGCAAGCGCGCGGACAATGTGAGCATCGACGATGCGATGGATCACATATTCGGTTACACCTGCTTCATCGACGGGTCCGCCCGCGCCCTGCCGCCGCCCGGCAACACATTCTTCCAGGTCAAGTCGCGCGCAACCTTCGCCCCGATCGGGCCGTGGATCGTCACCCGCGACGAGATCGCCGACCCGCAGACGCTGCAGGTCAAGCTGTGGAACAACGGCGAACTGATGCAGAATTTCAATACCGACGACATGGCGCACCAGATACCGCGCTGCATCGAATGGCTGTCATCGATCCACCCGCTGGTTCCGGGCGATATCGTCGCCACCGGCACCAACCACCGCGGCCTCCACCCGTTCCAGGACGGCGACGCGATCGAACTCGAGATCGAGAGCGTCGGGCGGCTCGCCGTGGCGGTGCGCGACGACCTGAAGCGCGGCTGGGACCGGGTGACCCGGCTGCAGCACGCCGAAAAAGGGTTGGAGGGTCCGCATACCACGCAGGTTTCGGGCAAGTACGCCTGAGCGTCCGCCCGCCTTTCGCCCCTCTGCGCCCCTGCCCGCGCCGCCGGGCATCCGGTCCGGAGCGGGCCCGGCGTAAGGGTTCCGACCGGCCATGAGCCCGGACGACAGCGTCGCACAGGAAAGGCGGCGTTCCGACGGTGCTGCGGAAGAGACCCGGCCCCGCGCGTACGCCCGGGCCTATGCCGGGATGGAGTCGGACGGCCCCGCGCCGGGCGACATGGCGATCATATGGCGTATCGCCCGGATGGCCTGCCGCTACCGCGTCCGCGTCGCGGTCGCGCTGGCGGCGACGTTTGCGGCATCCGCCTTCCAACTTGCCATCCCCGGACTGGTCGGCGACGCCGTGGACGGTGCGCTCCGGCTTCTCGACGACGGAGCGGCGACGGCGGAGGCCGCCCGGGCGGCGCTCTATACCGCCGCCCTGCTTCTGCTCGGCGCTTCGGTGCTGCGCGGCATATTCACCCTCGGCCACAACTACGGCGGCGAATCGATCGGTCATCACCTCGCCTACGACCTCAGGCTGATCTTCTACCGGAAGCTCCAGCATCTCAGCTTCTCGTTCCACGACCGGATCCACACCGGCGAACTGATCACCCGCGGGATGCTCGATCTCGAGGGCGTCCGGATGTTCATCAACCACGGGCTCCTGCGGGCGGTGCAGCTTGTCATCCTGGTCTGCGCCGGGGCGGTGCTCCTCCTCGATACCGATGTCACCCTCGGTCTGCTGAGCCTCGCCTTCGTTCCCTACATCGCGTGGCGGTCGGCGACCGTGCGCCTGCGGCTGCGCTATCTGTGGAGCCTGTTCCAGGACCGGATGGCTGTCCTCGGCCGGATCATGGACGAAAACCTCACCGGTATCCGGGTGGTCCGCGCCTTCGGCGCCGAGCCGTTCGAGATGCGGAAATACGACCGGTCGGCCGACGAGGCGCTGGCCCTGTCGAAACGGCGCATCGACACCCGCGTCGCATCGACGACCGAGATGACCTTCGTCTACTTCGTCGCCATGGGACTGGTGCTGTGGATCGGCGGCGAACGGGTGATCGCGGGCACGATGACGGTGGGGACGCTGACCGAATTCCTCACATTCATCACCATCCTGCAACTCCCGGTGCGCTCGCTCGGCCTCGTCGTGAACTCGTTCGCCCGCGCGGCCACCTGCGGGGCGCGGCTGTTTGCGGTCATCGACCTGGAGCCGTCGATCCGCGATTCCGGGGAGGCGCGTGACCTTGTCCCCGGAAAGGGAACGGTCCGCTTCGAGAATGTCAGCTTCGCCTACGACAGCGACGGTCCGCCGGCGCTCGACGGCATATCCTTCGAGGTCCGGCGCGGTCGGACGCTCGGTATCGTCGGTCCGCCGGGCAGCGGCAAGTCGACCGTCGCCCACCTGCTGGCCCGCTATTACGACGTCACCGGCGGGCGCATCGCGATCGACGGGCAGGATGTCCGAGATGTCACCCTCGACAGCCTGCGCCGCGCCGTCCGCGTCGTGCAGCAGGACCCGTTCCTGTTCACCGCCTCGATCGACAACAACATCGCCTACGGGGATCCGTGGACCGGGGAACGCGCGATCCGCGACGCCGCCGGCCTGGCGCAGATCGACGGCTTCGTCGGCCAGCTCGCCGACGGCTACGAAACCCTGGTCGGCGAACGCGGCGTGTCGCTGTCGGGCGGGCAGAAGCAGCGGGTCTCGATCGCGCGGACGGCGCTGCTCGAACCGGCGGTGCTGGTGCTGGACGATTCGACGGCGGCGATCGACGCGGCGACCGAAAGCCGCATCCGCGAGGCTCTGGCGCAGCGCTCCGGGCGGACCGCGAAGATCGTCATCTCTCACCGGCTCGCGGCAATCCGCGAGGCGGATGAGATCCTGGTTCTCGAAGCCGGACGGATCATCGAACGCGGCGACCACGACGCACTGATCGCGCGCAACGGCCACTACGCCAGGCTGTTCGCGCTGCAAAGCCGGGAAGGCGCAGCGGACGGGCTGCGGGTAGCGGCAGAATGAGTGCGGCGGCGCAGCCGGCGGGAGCGCAGCGGCCGCCGCGCGCCGTCGTCGGCTCCCAGATCAGCCGCGACGAGGAAATTTTCGGCGCGGCCTACGACCGCCGCGTGGTGCGGCGTTTCGCGGGCTATGTCCGGCCCTACGGCCGGGGGCTGGCGGTTGCGGTCGGGGCGGTGCTGGTCTTTACCGCGGCCCAGCTCCTGATTCCGCTGGTCATTCGCCACGCCATCGACGAGGCCATCCTCGCCGGCGGCGGCGACATCGCTCACCTGCAGCTCACGGCAGCGGTGTTCGGCATCGTGATCGTGGTGAGTTACGGGGCCAACTACCTCCAGGACCGCCTGGTCGGACACATCGGCGAGCGCGTGATCTTCGATCTCCGCCGGGCCATGTTCGGCCACCTCCAGGACGTCTCCCTCTCGTTCATGGACAAGACCGAGGTCGGGCGGATGATGTCCCGCCTGCAGGGCGACGTGAACTCGCTCCAAGAGTTCCTGGAAAACTCGATCACGGCGATCGGCGACCTGCTGCTCCTGATCGGGATCGTCGTCATCATGCTCGCGCTCAACCTCGAACTGGGGCTGCTCACCCTCGTACTCATGCCGACGTTGGTGCTGGTGCGGATCGTCTGGCTGCCGCGCGCGCGCATCGCCTTCCGGCGTGCGCGCGAAACCAACTCCATTGCCAACGGCGCGCTGGCCGAGGCCATCCACGCCGTCCGCACCGTTCAGGGCATGCGCCGCGAGGACGTCAACCACGCGCTCTACGGCGACAGGGCGGGCGAAAACCTGCGCGCCCACCTGCGCGCCTCCCGTTACGGGCAGGCGATGGTGCCGGTGGTCGATACCCTCACCGGGGCGGCGCTGGCCATCGTGGTGGTGCTCGGGGGCTCGATGGTGCTCGACGATACGCTCGAGATCGGCGTCATGGTGGCGTTCCTGTTCTACGTCCAGAGATTCTTCGACCCGATCCGCTCGCTCACCATCCAGTACAGCGTCATGCAGCGGGCGATGGCCTCGGGCCAGCGCATTTTCGAGGTGCTGGATGTCCCGCTCGCCATTACCGACAGGCCGGGTGCGGCCGATCCCGAAACCGTCGCCGGCGAGATCGCCTTCGAGGAGGTGACCTTCGGCTACGCCCCCGGCCAACCGGTGCTCCACGACGTGAGCTTCTCCGTATCGCCCGGCGAGACCGTGGCGCTGGTCGGACCGACGGGATCGGGCAAGACCAGCATCACCGCCCTGCTCCACCGGTTCTACGACGTTTGGGACGGGCGGATCTGCATCGACGGGCGCGATGTGCGGGACTACGCTAGGGCGGCGCTCGGGCGGCACATCGCGATGGTGCTCCAGGACCCCTACCTGTTCACCGGTACGGTTCTCGACAACATCCGCTTCTCCACCGAGGATGCGAGCCGGGAGGACATCGAGAGGGCGGCGCGCGTCGTCGGCGCGCACGATTTTATCGTCCGGCTTCCCGAGGGCTACGATACCGTGCTCGACCAGCAGGGCCGCAACCTCTCGCTCGGCCAGCGGCAATTGCTGAGCTTCACCCGCGCCCTTGTCGCCGACGCGCCGATCCTGGTTCTCGACGAGGCGACGGCGAATATCGACTCGTACACCGAGCGGCGGATTCAGACCGCCCTGCAACGCCTCCTGGAAGGGCGGACCGGGATCGTGATCGCGCACCGTCTGGCCACCGTGCGCAACGCGGACCGGATCGTCGTTCTCGACGCAGGCCGCATCGTGGAAACCGGCACCCACGACGCACTCATCGCGAGGCAGGGCCTCTATGCCAGGCTTCACGCCTTCAACTACGCGTCCTTCGACGACATCCCGCACGATCTCTTCCGGTCCGGATCCGGCGGGCCTGTCCGCACCTGATCCCGGACCATGCGCAGCGTCGGTATTATGAGAGCCCCGGACGGACATCCGCGCGGCAGTGCACGCCGCCGGGGGGCGCGTTTGCAGGAGGCCCGGCGCGAAATGGTTCTCGCACACGAACCGGGGTTTGCGGCGGCGCGGCGGGCGCATGTCCCCGCCCGCGCGTGCGGTGCACGGGCCGCACGGTGAGCCCGTCCGACCGGGCGCTGCGGCGCCAGGGCTATGTCATCTACGCGGTCCTCTGCGCCGGTCTGGTCGCGAGTCAGTTCTACCGCGTCTCCAACGCGGTCATCGCCCCCGAACTGATGGCGGAGCTTTCCATCGGCACCGGCACCATGGGGGTGGTGAACGGGGCGTTCTTTCTCGCCTTCGCGGCAATGCAGATCCCGGCCGGCATGCTGCTCGACCGTTTCGGCGCACGGAGGATGATGCCCTGCCTGTTTCTTCTCGCCGTCGCCGGCTCGCTCCTCTATGCCGCCGCCCAAAGCGGGCTGGAGCTTATCGCCGGACGCGCCCTGATCGGCATCGGCTGCGCCCTCGGTCTGATGGGCGCACTGGTGGTGATCGCGCGCTGGTTCGAGAGCGAGCGGTACGCGAGGCTGATTTCTCTGCTCTTCACTGTCGGCGGGCTCGGCGTTCTGATGGCCTCGACGCCGCTGGCGGCGATGTCGGAAGCGGTCGGCTGGCGCGGCGCGTTCGTGACCATGGCCGCGGTGACGGGGGTCCTCGCCATCCTCCTGTTCGCGCTGGTCCGCGACGCTCCGCCGGGCGCCGATCCGGCGGCAGCCGCGCACGAGCCGGCCGGCGAGATGTGGCGCGGCATCGGCGAGCTTCTCGCCCGGCGCGACATGCGCTGCATCTGCGCCATCCAGTTCGTCAACTACGCGGCGGTCCTGTCGATCGTCGGTTTGTGGGCCGGACCCTATCTCAACGACGTGCACGGGCTGACCGGGGTGGACCGCGGCAACGCATTGTTCGGGCTCAACGTCACGCTCCTGCTCGCCGTTCTCCTGTTCGCGCAGATCGAGCGCTGGCTGGGTTCGCGCAAGCGCGCGATCGTTGGCGGCGGCATCGCCGCCGTGATCTTTCTCGTCGTCCTGGCGCTCGTCCCCGATCCCGGCCTCTGGACCGCCCTCGCCGTCCTGATCCTGTTCACCGTCGCGAGCGCGTTTTTCATGCTGATCCACGCGCACGCCCGGGCGATCCTGCCGGACCGGCTGATCGGCCGCGGGCTCACGCTGCAGAATCTCGCGGTGATGCTGGGCGTTTTCGTGGTCCAGGCGGCGACCGGGGCGGTTATCGGCGCCTTCGCGCCGGAGGGGGGCGAGGCGCCGGAGATCGCCTACCGGGCGACCTTCGGCGTCCTCGCCCTCTCGCTGGCGGCGGGCGTTGCGCTCTATGCGCGCATCTCCGACGTTTCGCCGCTGGGCGAAAAACCGCGGCCGGACGCTAACCCAGCCCCGCGGTGATCGCGGTCACCTGCCGGCGGCGATAGTCCCCGGCGCGGACCGCCGCGTGCAGCGCCCGTTCTCCCGGGCGCCGGCACGTCTCGATGCACTCGATCAACGCATCGTGGTTGGGATGCGCGAAGAAGGCGATCGACAAGCGGGCGGCGTCGCTGCCGAGCGGCGGGTTCGCCACGCGATGGAGGTTGGAGAGCCAGCGGTCGTTGGTCCAGGTCATCATCAGATCGCCGATGTTGACGATGAAACTGTCGGCCGGCGAGACCGCGTCGATCCACCCGCTGCCGCGGCTGCGCACCTGCAGTCCGCCGGGGGCGTCGTCGGCGAGCAGGATCGTGTGGCTGCCGAAATCGGTGTGCGCCCCGCAGCGCAGCTGGCCCGGCGTCGGAGGCACCTCCTGCGCCGGGTAGTGCAGCACGCGAACGGTGCTCGCATGGCGGTCGAACTTGTCCAGGAAGAAGTCGGGCGCGAGATCGAGAGCCGCGGCGAAGATCCCGAGCAATGTGCGGTTGAGTGCCTCGAGCGCACGGTAATAGGCCTTGAAAGCGGCGACCGTGCCGCTGTCCGATGGCCAGATGTTCCGCTGAAAGGCGAAATCCGCCCCGGACGCGTCGCCGTGGATGTCGTCGGGGAGGTCGAACGGCCCGTAGATGAAACCTTCGCGGAGGTCGGCGGGCGCCTTCGCGGCGCGGGTGGAGCCGTTGAACTCGGACCGGAAGGGGGTGTAGCCGCGGTTGAGGGTTCCCGCGGGATCCGCCAGCGCTGCCTTCGCCGACTCCGGCTGCGAAAACAGGTTCCGGGCGCATGCCCTCATCGACTCGATGAGCGCCGGCGGCACCGAGTGGCCCACGACGGTAAAGAAACCGATCTCCTCGACCGCGCGGGCGACGGCAGCGGCGACTTCGGCCCGGTCGCCGGAGATGTCGATCACGGGAACGGCGGGCGGCGCCACGGGTTCACCCTGCGGCCCGGAGCGCATGCGCCAACGGGCGGGCTGCCGTCCCGTTGCGGAAGGCCGGACAACGGTTGCCGGCCGCATCGCGAACGACGGCGTCGACGGGAATGGCACGGAGTGCGTGATAGCGCCGCGGCTTCATCGAGCGTCTTCCCCTGAACGGGTTGCGCGCGGGCAGAATAGACCATTCTGCCGCCCTCGCGCTGCCCGCTTTTCCCCTACAGGTCGATATCGACCCCGACCGGGCAATGGTCGGAGCCCTGCTCGTCCGGCCAGATGAACGCCGCGCGGACACGCTCCATCGCCTCCGGCGAGGCGAGGACGTAGTCGATCCGCCAGCCCACGTTACGGCCGCGCGCGCCTCCCCACTGCGCCCACCACGTATAGTTGCCGGGCGCGTCCGGGTGCAGGGCGCGGAAGGTATCGACCCAGCCGGCGTCGAGCCAGCGGCCGAACTCCGCACGTTCCTCGGGCAGGAATCCGCTGTTCCGGACGTTCGTCTTGGGGCGGGCGAGGTCGATCTCGCGGTGAGCGGTGTTGTAATCCCCGATGACCAGCACCGGGCAACTCCGGCGCAACTCCTGCACCCGTTCGAACACCGCCCGCGAAAAATCGAGCTTGTAGGGAATGCGTCTGTTCTCGCCGTCCCTGCCGCCGCCCTTGGGAAAGTAGCAGTTGACCACGGCGAAGCGCCCCTGCTTGCCACGGAAAGACGCCGCGATGAACCGGCCCTCGACATCGAACCGCGCTTCGCCGAGTGCTGTCTCGACCCGCTCGGGCTCGAGCCGCGCGTAGATGCCGACCCCGCTGTAACCCCGCCTCTCGGCCGGCGCGAACGCAGCGTGCCAGCCCGCCGGCGCGCGGACCTCGTCGGGAATCTGGTCGGGGAGCGCCCGCACCTCCTGCACCCCCAATACGCCGGCGCCGCACCGGTCGAGGAAATCCGCAAAGCCCCGCTTTGCGCAAGCCCGGATGCCGTTGACGTTCCAGCTTACGACCCGCACCGCTTCCATCCCGTTCCCGCTTCGCAGCCGCCCGGCCTCACCCCCTGGTGACGAGCCTCGACACCGCGATTTCGCGCGACACCGTCATCGGCCCCGTCGCCTCGCGAAACTCGGCGAGAGAGGCCTGCGTCCGATGGTGCTCGACGGCCGCTTCATCGACGTAGATCTCCCATATGAAAAACCGGCCCGGGTCGTCGTCGGCTTCGGCCGCGTCGAAGCGGAGGCATCCCGGCTCCTCGAGCGAGTTCCCGGAGTGCCGGCGCAACCGGTCCCGAAACGCCTCCGCACAGTCGGGTCTGACCCGGATGTCCACATGAATGACGATCATCGGGCGTCCTCCTCTCGTTCCGATCCGGTTCGGGCTCCATCGCGTTTCTATCCGTACCGCCGCCCGGCGGACAAGGTTTCAGGACCGTTGCACCCCCCGGCAACCGGCCTGCTGCGGGACGTCTTGACCTGCGGGCGGGTTTTCGGAAGCTGTCGGTGTATTCGGGGGAGAGAGACCGTTTGAGCGGATCGACCGAACGGGACATCGCCGTCGCCCACAGTTCGGATATCCATGTGGACGACGGCTACACGGCGCGCGCCCACGGCGGCGACGGTGCGCGCGGGCTCAAGTGCGTGCTCGCGACCGCCGCGGGGCTCGGCGCCGATATCGTGCTGCTGGCGGGCGACGTGTTCGAACACAACCGGTTGCCGCCGACCCTGCTGGAGCGCGCCGCGGCCCTTCTCGCGGCCTGCGGCATCCCGGTGGTGATCCTGCCCGGCAATCACGACCCACTGACCCCGGATTCGGTCTACCGCCGGGCGGTCATGGCCGAACCGGAGAACGTCCAAATCCTCGGGCTTGCCGATGAGGACTCGGTACGGTTCGCCGCGCTCGACCTGGAGGTCTGGGGTATCGCCCACCGCGACTACGGCGACATGACGCCCCTGGGCTCCGCGCGGGCGCGCTCCACGCGCTGGCAGATCGCGATGGCGCACGGCCATTACGACGGAGAGGAGGACGCCGGCGCGGCCTACCGCCCGTCATGGATCTTTTCGGACGCCCATATTGCCGCGACCGGCGCGGATTACGTCGCCCTCGGCCACTGGAACCGGCCGGTCCGGGTGGGCGCGGGCGATGTGCCGGCCTGGTATTCCGGCTCCCCCGAGCTCGCGAAGACGATCAACCTGGTCCGGCTCGCCGCGGACGGTGCGGTGCGGGTGAGCCGCGAGGACATCGTCTGGGACTGACGCCGGCAAAGCCCGCTCCCCGGGGCTGCGGGCCCGTCAGGGCGCGGGCGGAAAGCGGCACTCGGCGAGGTAGCCGGGGCCGGACCGTCCGAGGGTGCTGGAAAACAGGACGAAACTGTCCACCGTGAAGGGGACCGCGCGGAACAGCGTGTTGGCGGCGAGCCAGTGGCGCACCGCACCGGGACGGGCTCCGTTGAACCGCGCGACGGTCACGTGCGGCCGGAACCTTCGCCCCTCCGGGGGTTGCCCGGCCCGCACCACCGCCCCCTCGACCCGATCGCGGAGTGCGGCGAGGGCGGGATCTGCAGCAACTCCGAGCCAGACCGCGCTTACCCGCCCCCTGCGCTCGAAATGGCCGGCGCCGCTAAGCGTGACCGAAAACGGCTCGAACCGGATCGCCGAGGCGGCGACCGCGATGTCCTGCATGGCGGTTTCGTCGACCTCGCCGATGAAACGAAGCGTGATATGCAGGTTCTCCGACGGCACCCAGCGCGCGCGTTCGATCCCGCCGGCGAGCCCGGCGATACGCAGGCGGAGCTCTTCCGGAAGCTCCAGACCGAAAAACAGGCGAACCATCGGTGCCGCTGCGTCGGGACTCCTAAAGGAGCAGGGTGAGAACGCCGGTGTAGCTGTATAGCCGGTTGTTGGAAATCTCGCCGTTGGCGTAGAACCCGACGATCGGCACGTCTTCGCCCACCGCCCCGGCGACGGCCGTCATTTCCCGGGATTTCCCGGCGAACAGGTTGGGGCCGCGGGCAACGCACGAGAAATAGAGCCCCGCGCGCGCCGCGCCGCCCGCCCGGTTGGTCACGTCGCCCAGCATGCGCTCGAGATCGGTGAAGGCGCTCGGCCCGTCGCGGCGCACGAACAGGATCCGGTCGCCCGGCCTCAGACGCTCGCCGATGGAAAGCCAGCCGTTGCCGGGGTCGATGCCCATCACGTTGCGCACCAGGTAATCGGCGGTATCGCCGCCGGCGATGGGAAGGGCGGCGTGGATATACCCGCCGACCCTCTCCAGATTGCGCGCCAGCACCTCCCCGATATCCTCCTTGAACACGTCGAGCGCCGGCCGGCCGTTGAGCTCGTAGAGCACATTGTCGCGCGCCTTGGTCACGTCGTGCGCCTCGCCGATCGGCGTGCAGCCCTGACTGAGTCCGGTCGCGACGCTCACGTCCTCGGCCAGCAGCACCCCGGAAAGGCCGCCCTCGACGATATCGCCGGCGACCTGGCTGAACGCGCCGCGCGACGCCGTGAGGCCGCCCACCAGGAAACACTCCGTGTCGTCGCAAAGGGAATCGATGATCGCCGGCAAATACTGGTTGCGCGGGTCGCCGTGAACGACGCCGAGGGCCGGCCGGCGCCGCGCGGCCCAATCGCCGATATCCGCCGGGAGCGGCTCTCCGGGCCGCGAGATCGGCGGCACGATCCGGTAGCTGTCCTCGGGGACGTCGCCGATCAGCACCGCCATGGCGGGGGTGTTGAAATACTCCCTGCCGCCGACGCAGACGCCGAATCCGATGGTGCCGACCCAGTCGGAAATGCCGGTCGCATGCCGGAGGCGGGCCAGAATCCGATCCAGGGAATCGGCCAGCATGTCGGTCAGATAGACGAAGCCCAGCGTCGCCTCGCGCGGTGCATCCAGCTGCTCGATGCAGCGGTCTGCGATGCTCTGCCATTCGCCGCCGCCGGCATGGCCGACGCGGAACCCTGGCCTGTGGATCGTCATCGGCATCTCCCGGTCACGGCAGCACCCCCATAACATAGGGCAGGATGCGCTCGACGATAACGGCGACCCCCTTTTCGTTGGGGTGGATTCCATCGGCCTGGTTGAGCTCGGGCTCGACCGCCACCCCATCGAGAAAGAACGGGTAGAGGCGCACACCGTGCTTTTCCGCGAGCCGCGGATAGATGCCGTCGAACGCCTCGCCGTATTCGCGGCCCAGATTGGGGGGCGCGTACATGCCGGCCAACAGAACCGGGATACCGCGCTGCGCCAGTTCCGTCAGGATGGCATCGAGGTTCCGGTATGTCGCGGCCGGATCGAGGCCGCGCAGCCCGTCGTTCGCGCCCAGCTCGACGATGGCGGCGTCCGGGCGCCCGGCGAGGGACCAGGCAAGCCGCGCCAGCCCGCCGGCGGACGTGTCGCCGGCGACGCCGGCAGCGAGCACGCGAACGCCTCTGCGTCCGGCGGCGCGGAGCGCCCGCTCGAGCTGGGCCGGGAAGGCGTCGTCGGCCGCCAGCCCCCAACCCGAGGTCAAGCTGTCGCCGAGCACGAGAAGCCTCGTCTCGTTCGCGGCAGCGGCCGGACTGCCCGCGATGCCCGCAACGCCCGCGACGCTCACGAGCAGAACCGCCAGCGCGGCGCGGCGCGGGATGTTGAAACCGCGCGCGGAACCGCCATATCGAACCCTGGACCCTGACCCGCCGCACGAGATGCCCAGCGATACCTCTTCCTCTTCTCCGCCGCTCGTCCGCCTCGACAGGATAGAACTCAGCCTGGAAGGCGCGGCGGGCCGGGTCGATATTCTTCGCGGCATCGATCTCTCCGTCGGGCGGGGTGAAACGATCAGTTTGGTCGGACCGTCGGGCTCCGGAAAAACCAGCCTGATGATGGTGATCGCCGGTCTCGAGCGACAGACCGGCGGCCGGGTGGAGATTGACGGGCACGATCTCGCCGCCCTCGACGAGAACGCGCTGGCCCGCCTCCGCCTGCAGTATATCGGCATCGTCTTCCAGAACTTCCACCTCGTACCGACCATGACGGCGCTCGAGAACGTCGCCATCCCGCGCGAGCTGGACGGCAGCGGCGCCGCCTTCGCCCAGGCCGGGGAAGCCCTGGACCGGGTCGGCCTCGGGCATCGGCTCGGCCACTATCCGGGCCAGCTCTCGGGCGGCGAACAGCAGCGGGTCGCGCTCGCCCGCGCCTTCGTCAACACGCCGCCGCTGCTGCTCGCCGACGAACCGACCGGGAATCTCGACGGCGACACGGGGAACGCCGTGATCGAACTCCTGTTTTCGCTCGTGGCGGAGGCGGGGACGACGCTCCTGCTGGTCACCCACAACCCGGCGCTGGCGCGGCGCTGCGCGCGCGGACTGGTTCTTTCCGACGGACGGGTTGCCGCCGATCGGGCGGCGGACGCGGTTTCGTGACCGGAGCCTCGGCGGGCAACGGCGCGGCGGTCGCATTCCGGCTAGCCCTGCGCGAGCTGCGCGGCGGGTTTCGCGGGTTCCGGGTGTTCGTCGCCTGCCTGGCGGTCGGCGTCGGGGCCGTCGCCGCCGTGGGCTCGACCACAACCGCGATCCGCGCCGGCATCGACGCCAACGGACGCGAAACGCTGGGCGGCGACATCGCGGTCCGCAGCGTCCATCGCGACATCGGCGGCGAAGCGAGGCAATGGCTGGCGTCCTCCGGCGCGGTCTCGCGAACATTGCGCATGCGGGCGATGGCGCGGACCGCAGACGGCGGGTTGCGGGCGCTGATCGAACTCAAGGCGGTCGATGACGCATACCCGCTCTACGGGGCGTTCGCGCTGGCCTCCGGCCGGTCTCTCGATGACGCGCTGTCGCGGGGCGGGTCGGCGCTTCCCGGCGCGGTGGTCGAGGAACGATTGCTGCACCGCCTCGGCATTTCGGCCGGCGGGCGAATCCGCGTCGGCAGCGCCGATTACGAGATCCGGGGCATCATCGCCAGCGAGCCCGACCGGCTGGGCGACGGCGGGCTCATCGGGCTTGGCCCCAAGGTGATCGTCTCCGCCGACAGCATGGCGGAAACCGGGCTGATTCGTCCGGGAAGCCTGGTCAGCTACCTGTACAAGATCCGCCTGGAACCGGGCGCCGACCCGAACGACTGGCGGGCCCGGCTCGACCGCCGCTTTCCCGATGCCGCATGGCGGGTGCGCGACCGCTCCAATGCCTCTCCGGCGGCCCGGCGCTTCGTCGAGGGGACGCAAGTGTTCCTCACCCTGATCGGCCTGACGGCGCTGCTTGTCGGGGGCGTCGGCGTGGGCAACGCCGTCAGCCATTATCTGGCCGGCCGCATGGAGACCATCGCAACCCTCAAGTGCATCGGGACCCCCGGCCGGGTGATCTTCTCAGTCTACCTGCTCCAGATCCTGGCGATGGCGGCGATCGGGGTCGCGATAGGCCTGGTCCTCGGCGCGGCCGGCCCCCCGCTCGCCGGAGAAGCGATCGAGAGAGCGCTCGGTATCGAGGCGCAGTTCGGGATCTACCCGGATGTGCTCGGCCGCGCCGCCGCTTTCGGCCTGCTCGTCGCCCTGGCGTTCTCGATCTGGCCGGTCGGGCGAGCCTGCGAGGTCCCCGCATCGGCGCTGTTCCGGGCGGCGATCGTCGAAGTCTCCGCCCTGCCCGGGCGGGCGCCCATTCTCGCGACCGCCGCGGTCGCGGCCGCGCTTGTCGCCCTCGTCCTGGCGACCGCAGGGGATCCGCGGGTCGCGCTCTGGTTCATCGGCGGTGTCGTCGGGGCGTTCGCGCTGTGCCGGGCCGCCGGCTACGGGCTCGAACGGGGCGCGGCCCGGTTCCGCCGGGTGCGGGGCGCCACGCTCCGCCTCGCGCTCGCCAATCTCCACCGCCCGGGCGGGCCGACGGCGAAGGTGGTGCTGTCGCTCGGGCTCGGCCTGGCAGTCCTCGTCGCCACGGTCTCGATCGAGGGCAATCTGCGCCAGCAGGTGGCGCACGGCCTGCCGGCCAATGCACCCGACTTCTACTTCATCGACTTGCAACCGGACCAGGTCGGCGCGTTCGAGCGGATCGTGGAAGCCGTGCCGGGGACCAGCGGGCTCCGCCGGGTGCCGATGCTGCGCGGCCGGATCATCGAGATCGACGGCAGGAGCGCATCGGAAGCGGCGGTGGATCCGGACGCGCGGTGGCTGCTGCGCGGCGACCGCGGGCTGACATGGTCCGCCTCCCCGGTGCCGGATGCCCGGCTCGTGGACGGGCGCTGGTGGCCGGCCGACTATGCCGGCCCGCCGCTGATATCCCTGTCGGCGGAGGCCGCCCGGGGGCTCGGGGTGGGTGTCGGGGATACCCTCACCGTCGATGTTCTCGGCCGCGCGGTCACCGGGACGATCGCCAATACCCGGGAAGTGCGCTGGCGCTCGCTGAGCATCAACTTCGTGATCGTGTTCTCGCCGGGCGTCATGGAGAGCGCGCCGCAAACGCACCTCGCGACCGTCAAGGCGTCGGGCGAGGCGCTCGCGCGCATCGAGTCGGCCGTGACCGACCGTTTTCCCAACGTGACCGCGATCCGTGTCCGCGAGGTGCTGGACCTGGTGCGCGGGATCCTGGACAACATCGGCAGCGCCGTCAGAACCGCATCCGCGGTGACCCTGGCCGCCGGCCTGCTGGTGCTCGCCGGCGCTGCCGCCGCAGGCCACCGGCGGCGGGTCTACGATTCCGTGGTCCTCAAGGTTCTGGGCGCCACCCGGGGGCGCATCCTGCAGGCCTACGCCATCGAATACGGGATACTCGGCGCCGTGACCGCGGTCGCCGCGGCGGGCATCGGCACCCTCGCCGCCTGGGCTGCGGTTACCTTCATGATGGATTTCGAGTGGCTGTTCCAGCCGTGGATCATCCTCGCGACGGTCGCCGGCTCGGCGGCGGTGACGCTCGCCTTCGGGTTCGTCGGCACCTGGCGCGCGCTCGGCGACAAGGCGGCTCCGCTGCTGCGCAACGAGTAGCCGCGCCGCATGCGGCCGGCGGCAAAACCGGACGCTTGATTTGCCGCCCCGCGCGGCCATATGTTAGCCACCTTCAATCTCAGATCGGGAGAGGTTCCACATGGCGTTCGGATCGGAACGGGTGTTTGCGCGCCCGGCGCAGGTGCAAGAGGCGTTCGACGCCGGACTGCGTGCGCATATGCTCCGGGTCTACAACTACATGGCCTCGGGTCTCGCGTTGACCGGGATCGTGGCCTACGCGATGGCTTTCTCCGGGCTGTACGCGCAGCTTGCCGCCACGCCGCTGATCTGGGTGGTGATGCTGGCGCCGCTCGGCTTCATCTTCTTCCTGAGCTTCAAGATCTCGACCATGCGCGCCTCGACGGCGCAGACGCTGTTCTGGGCGTTTGCCGGAGTGATGGGGCTTTCGATGGCGAGCATCCTGATCACCTTCACGGGAGCGAGCGTGGCGCGGGTGTTCTTCATCACCGCGAGCACCTTTGCGGCGATGAGCCTCTGGGGTTACACCACCAAGCGCGATCTGTCGGGCATGGGTTCCTTCCTGATGATGGGCCTCATCGGCATCATCATCGCGGCGGTCGTCAACATGTTCATCGCCTCCAGCGCCCTCCATTTCGCGATCTCCGTGATCGGCGTGATCGTCTTCGTGGGCCTGACCGCCTACGACACCCAGAAGATCAAGAACGAATATGCCGAGTATCACGATGCCGAGACCTCGTCCAAGCTCGCCATCATGGGCGCGCTCCGGCTCTATCTCGACTTCATCAACCTGTTCGTGATGCTGATGCACCTGATCGGGGACCGCCGCTAGCCGGCGCGGCATCGCGGTTGGTCGACGGGGCGCCTTCGGGCGCCCCTTTTGTCTGGCCCCGGCGAGGCCGGCCGGGAAATAATGATGGCCGCGGCGGAGACCGCGGCGCCGGGGAGGAAGCAATGACGGGAACAGTCTATGTCGGCGCCGGACACTGGCAGGCGAGCGCTCCTGGCGTCCGCACGTGCGGCCTCTTCCGGCGGGTTCCGGGCGACGATCTCTGGCGCCCGCTGACCCGCGGCCTCCCGGCCGACCCCGAGGTTCGCGCGATCGCGGTCCACCCCGACGATCCCGGGATCGTCTTCGCCGGAACGCAGGACGGGGTCTACCGCAGCGACGATGCGGGCGACACCTGGGCCTCGCTCGATCTCCCCGGCCCGCATCGGACCGTCTGGTCGATCGCCTTCGATCCGCACACCCCGGAGACGATGTTTGTCGGCGTCGAAGGATTCGCCGTATGGCGCACGCGCGACGGCGGCGCAGCGTGGCAGCGGCTCGATGTGCCGACGCCGGCCGGCCTCCCGGAGATGCCGTTCCCGACGCGCGTGACCCGCATCGCCGTCGATCCCGGTGATGCGGACCGCGTCTATGCCGGCCTCGAAGTGCGCGGCGTGGTGCGCAGCCTCGACGGCGGCGACAGCTGGTCCGACGCGAGCGGCGACCTTCTCGCCCTCGCCGATCTCGAGGCGCACCTGCAAAGCGGGCTGCTCACCGGCGATCCGCGCGAGGGCATGATGGACATTCACGCGCTCGCGGTCAGCCGCGCCGCCCCCGGCAGGGTCTATATGGCCAACCGCATGGGGCTGTTTCGCACCGACGATACCGGAGAACACTGGTCGGAGATCGGGATCGGCCGTTTTTCGCCCCTGACCTACGCGCGCGACGTGTGCGTTTCCCCCCACCGCCCCGAACGACTCTTCGCCGCGCTCAGCCCCGCCTCGGTCAGCGACGAGGGCGCCCTTTGGTGCAGCGACGACGACGCCCGGACATGGCGGCGGTTCGATGCGGACCTGCCGATCGGCTCGACCCTGATGACCGTCGCGGAGAGTCCGTCCGATCCGGCGCGGATCTATTGCGGGGCGAGGGGCGGACAGGTGTTCGGCACCGAGGATGCGGGCGCCACATGGCGCGACCTGACGCTGCCGGACGGCGTCTCGGGCATCTACGCGATGGCCTGCGCGTAGGCCGCGGCGATGCGGCAGGCGGAGGGGATGGTGGGCGCGGCTGGGATTGAACCAGCGACCCCTACGATGTCAACGTAGTGCTCTCCCGCTGAGCTACGCGCCCCGCCGCGAACGGTTCTATCGCCTCCGCCGCAGGCTTGGCAAGGGCGCCGGTCGGTTTCCCGAGCGGGCGGCGCGCGGCAACCGGCGCGGATGACAGGGCAGGGGCGATCGGCTACATCTCTCCGGCCATGACGACCCACGGGACTCCGCGCATCCAGGCTTCGGACCACCATGAAATCCTGTGGCCGGAAGAGCAGGTCGCGCCTGTCGTCCTGGCCTCGCCGCACAGCGGCGCCGTATACCCGGCGGACTTTGTCGCCTTCTCGCCGCTCGATCCGCTGGACCTCCGCCGGTCGGAGGACAGCTTCGTCGATGAGCTCTATCTGGGCACCCAGGCGCTCGGCGTCCCCCTGTTGCGGGCCAGGTTTCCCCGCGCGTTCGTCGACGCCAACCGCGAGCCGTTCGAACTCGACCAGGAGATGTTCGAGGACGCCCTGCCGCCCTACGCCAACGTCAATTCGAGCCGCGTGGCGGCGGGTCTCGGGACCATCGCGCGGGTGGTGGCAAACGGAAAGGAGATCTACGGCCGCAAGCTGCTGTTCGAAGAGGCCCTGCGCAGGATCGACGCCTGCTACCGCCCGTATCATGCCGCACTTCGCGGGTTGATCGACCGCACCCGCGACCGCTTCGGCCATTGCATCGTCCTCGACTGCCACTCCATGCCCTCGGTCGGCGCGCCGATGGACCCCGACGCCGGGCGCGGGCGCGCGGACTTCATCCTCGGCGACGGTTTCGGCACCACGTGCCAGGAGGCGATCGCCGCGACCGTGGAGCGCGCCCTGCAAGCGCACGGTTACAGGGTGACCCGCAACAAGCCGTTTGCCGGCGGCTATACCACGCGGCATTACGGACGCCCGGACGAAGGCGTTCACGTGCTGCAGATCGAGATCAACCGCGCGCTCTACATGGACGAGGACAGGATCAAACGCCTCCCGGCGCTCGGGCGCATCGCCGGCCATATGACAGCGGTGACAGGGGCGCTGATCGGCTTGAGCCAGGTCGATCTGGCCGCCGAATGAACGGCGCCGGATACGCCGCGCCGGAGATCGCCGTGCGCGACGCCTCGAGCGGCGACTTCGCGTCGATCGCCGCGATTTACAGCCGGCACGTCCGCTGCGGTACGGCATCTTTCGAGATCCAGCCGCCCGACGTCGGGACGCTGGTGGAGCGCTGGCGTGCGGTGACCGCGGACGGGCTGCCGTATCTGGCGGCGGAGATCGACGGCGCCGTTGTCGGCTTCGCCTACGCGACCCTGTACCGGCCGCGCCGCGCCTACCGTTTCACCGTCGAGCACTCGATCTACGTGCGCTACGGCGACGCGCGGAAGGGGATTGGCCACCGCCTGATCGAGGTGTTGGTCGAGCGCTGCGCCGCCCTCGGCTACCGGCAGATGATCGCGGTCATCGGCGATTCGAACAACGAGGCCTCGATCGGGTTTCACCGGCGCCACGGCTTCCGCCATGCCGGCACCCTGCCCTCGGTGGGCTACAAGTTCGACCGCTGGGTCGACAGCGTTCTCATGATCCGTCCGCTCGGCGACGGCAACCGCTCCGCGCCGTCCGGCCGGATGTGAACCGGGCCGGACACGGAGACCCGGACAAAAGAGTGGCCGCCCGAGGGCGGCCACCAGTTTGGGAGGAAACGTCCAAGAAAAGAAAAACGCAAACGGTTCCCTTGGACGACGAAACCGTATGCGGCGCGCCGGAAACTACGGATGTTGCGGGCCGGGTCAATTGCAAAATCGCCGCGGCCGAAAGATTTCGTCCCGCGGCGGAGATTTACCCCTCCTCGAGCAGCCAGCCGAACAGCAGCGTGGCGGCGAGCGCCCCCGCCAGCTGGGCGACGATGAACCCCGGGGCATGGGCCGGCATGATGCCGGAGAAGGTATCGGTCAGGCTGCGGGCGACGGTGACCGCCGGGTTGGCGAACGACGTCGACGAGGTAAACCAGTACCCGGCGGTGATGAACAGCCCGACCGCATAGGGTGTGGCCTGCGGCCGGAACCTCGCCGTCCCCAGGATGGTCGCCACCAGGCCGAAGGTGGCCACGAACTCCCCGGCCCACTGGGCAATGCCGGTCCTGCCTTTCAGCGAGGCGGCGAACGCGGGCTCGGCGAACATGAGATGGGCGACCAGGACGCCGGCCAGCCCGGCGGCGATCTGGACCGGGATATAGAGCACTGCATCGCGGGCACCGATCTCTCGCCGAATCAGGAGGGAGAGCGTCACCGCCGGATTGAAATGGCCGCCAGAGACCGGCCCGAAGATCAGGATCAGCACCATCAGGATGGCGCCCGTGGCGACGGTGTTGCCGAGCAGCGCGAGCGCCGCGTTGCCGCCGGCGAGCGCCTCTCCCATGATCCCGGAGCCGACGACGGTCGCGAGCAAGAGGGCGGTGCCGAGCGCCTCGGCCGCAAGTTTTCGGGTGAGGGAAAACGTCACGGCGCGCCGTCAGGCCGTCCTGCCCATGCTGTCGAGGCGCTCCTGCAGCGCCGGCCCGTCGAGCGGGGCGATCGGCAGGGTGACAGGCATCGGGATCCGGTCGGTCGGCATGCGACAGGTGTCGGCGAAGGCGGCGGCGAATTCGGCCCAGTCCCTGGAACGGACTCCGGAGACATCGCGGTTCATCTTGCGCAGCACGGCGGGCGCGTTCGAATCGACCGCGCCCCGCGTTCAGAGCGCCTGGACGATCTCCTCGGTCATCTTCTTGGCATCGTCGAACAGCATCATCGTGTTGCCGCGGTAGAACAGCTCGTTGTCGACACCGGCATAGCCGGACGCGAGCGACCGCTTGACGAACAGGACCGTGTTCGCCTTCTCGACCTCGAGGATCGGCATGCCGTAGATCGGGCTCTCGCGATCGGTCTTGGCCGCCGGGTTGGTCACGTCGTTGGCGCCGATCACATAGGCGACATCGGCGGCGGCGAAGGCGTTGTTGATATCCTCGAGCTCGAAGACCTCGTCGTACGGCACGCTCGCCTCGGCGAGCAGCACGTTCATATGGCCGGGCATGCGGCCAGCCACCGGGTGGATGGCGTAGGAGATGTCGATCCCCTGCCCCTTCAGCGTGTCGCACATCTCGCGCAGGGCATGTTGGGCCTGGGCGACCGCCATGCCGTAGCCCGGAACGATGATCACCCTGGAAGCGTTCTTGAGCACGAAGGCGGCGTCTTCGGCACTGCCGGCCTTGACGCTGCGCTCGCCCAGATCCTGTCCCGCGGCCTGCCCGCCCTCGGTCCCGAAGCCGCCGAGGATGACACTGAAGAAGGACCGGTTCATCCCCTTGCACATGATGTAGCTCAGGATCGCCCCGGACGAACCGACCAGCGCACCGGTGATGATCAGCAGCGTGTTGGACAGGGTGAAGCCGATGCCGCAGGCGGCCCAGCCGGAATAGGAGTTGAGCATCGAGATGACGACCGGCATGTCGGCGCCGCCTATGGGAAGGATGATCAGAAAACCGAGCGCCAGCGACAGGAAAACGATCAGCCAGTAGGCCTCCGGGGCCTCGGCCAGGCTGAGCCAGACAACGAGGGCGGCCAGGGCGACCCCGAGCCCGGCGTTGAGCGGGTGCTGGCCCCGGAAAATCAGCGGGGCGCCGGTGACGAGGCCCTGAAGCTTGGCGAAGGCGACGATGGAACCGGTGAAGGTGATGGCGCCGACGGCGGTGCCGATCGCCATTTCGACCAGACTCGCGGTCTTTATCGCACCGACGGTGCCGATGCCGTAGGCCTCCGGCGCGTAGAACGCCGCCGTCGCCACCGCAACCGCGGCGAGGCCGACGAGGCTGTGGAAGGCGGCGACGAGCTGGGGCAGCGCCGTCATCCGGATGCGCAGCGCGATGAAGGTTCCGATGGCTCCGCCGATCAGCACGCCCGCGGCGATCATCTCGAACGAGACCACACCGGGATCGGCGAGCGTGGTGGCGACCGCGATCGCCATGCCGGCGATGCCGACCGCATTGCCCCGGCGCGCGGTCTCGGGCGACGACAGCCCGCGCAGCGCCATGATGAAGCAGATCGCGGCGGCCAGATAGGCGATGCCGGTCGCGTCGGGGTTCATGGCCGCCCCTCCTCAGCGCCGCTTGCGGTACATCCGCAGCATGCGCTGCGAGACGATGAAACCGCCGAAGATATTGATGGAGGCGAGAGTCACCGCCGCGAAGCCCATCACCTTGGAGAAGTTGAGCTCGGCCGGTCCGGCGGCGATCAACGCGCCGACGATAATCACCGAGGAGATTGCGTTGGTGACGCTCATCAACGGCGAGTGGAGCGCCGGCGTCACGTTCCAGACGACGTAATAGCCGACGAATATGGCAAGAACGAAAACGGTGAAGAGGAATATGAATGGATCGGAGGCCGCGGCCTCTGCCGCCGGCTGCGCGGCTTCTGCTGGTTTCACGCTACATCCTTGTCGGCGGGGCTGGGCGAGAGTGCGGGGTGGACGATCGCCCCCTCATGGGTGATCAGGCACGCTGAGACAATCTCGTCATCCCGGTCGATGGTGAGCGCCCCGGCGTCGCGGGCGACGCAGGCGGAGAGGAAATTGAGCAGGTTGCGAGCGTACATCGAGGATGCGTTCTCGGCCAGCCGGCTCGGCACGTTGAGGTATCCGAGGATGTGCACCCCGTGCCTGAGGACCGCTTCGCCGGGCTCGCTCAAGGCGCAGTTGCCCCCCTGC
This sequence comes from Alphaproteobacteria bacterium, assembly GCA_965200535.1. GTDB lineage: Bacteria > Pseudomonadota > Alphaproteobacteria > MPNO01 > MPNO01 > MPNO01. The sequence continues at coordinate 1,128,049 of CBDAUF010000001.1, forward strand.
TCGACCGCGAGGTCGACGATCACCGAGCCGGGGCGCATCGCGGCGACCATCTCCTCGCCGATCAGGACCGGCGCGCGGCGGCCCGGGATGAGGGCGGTGCAGATGGCGATATCGTTTCTGCCGAGCGAGTCGGCCAGCATCGCGGCCTCGCGCTCCTTGTACGATGCGCCCATCTCCCTGGCGTAGCCGGTCGCCGACTCGGCATCCGCCGCGGCCGTCTCGTCAACGGCGAGGAACTTGGCGCCGAGGCTCTCGACCTGTTCCTTGACCGCCGGACGCACGTCGTAGCCGGTGACGATGGCGCCCAGACGCCTGGCGGTCGCGATGGCCTGCAGCCCGGCGACGCCGGCGCCGAGCACCAGCACCCGCGCCGGCGGGATGGTGCCCGCCGCGGTCATCATCATCGGCAGCGCCCGGCCGAAGGCGCCGGCGCCGTCCAGCACGGCCTTGTATCCGGCGAGATTGGACTGCGACGACAGGATGTCCATCGACTGGGCGCGGGTGATGCGCGGCAGCAGTTCAAGCGAGAACGCGGTCAGCCCGGCCCGGGCGTAGGCCGCCGCATGGTCGGGGTGCTGGAGCGCGGCCAGCGCCCCGATGACGACGGCGCCCGGCTTCATGAGCGCCACCTCGTCGACCCCGTTTTCCGCCTCGATCAGCGGCCGCTGGACCTTCAGCACCACATCGCCGTCGGCGAGCGCCGCCGCCTCGTCGTCCGCGACCGCAGCGCCGGCTTCGGCATAGGCCTGGTCGGCGAAGCCCGATGAAACGCCGGCGCCGGTCTCGACGACGACATCGAAACCGAGCCCGACCAGTTTTTTTGCGGTGTCCGGAGACGCTGCGACCCGCCGCTCGTGGCGCCGCCGTTCCTTCGGTACGGAAAGCTTCATGACAGGGTCGCGTCCGGATGAAACAGCGCGCACGACAGGCCCGGTGCAGCCGGACCGCAATCCCCGCTTGGTACGAACCAACGGGTATCAAAGTCAACCGATTTTCCGAACCAATCGGGCTTGCGCCGGCGGCGGCGGCCCCGTCCGCCCTGTCCGGACGCTTCCCGGCGGCCGTCCCGGCCCCTCCCTACTCCGCAGCCTCGCGCCCTGCATCGCCGGCGCGCACCGCGTAGAACCGCTCGGCATTGCGGAAAAGGATCGCATCGCGGTCGTCGGCGCTCAGTTCCTCGTGTTCGAAGATTTCTTCGAGATGCCGCAGGCACTTCTCCGTATTCACCTCGTGCGGGAAGTCCGACGAGAACATGAAGGGTCGATTGCCCACCTTCCCGATCGCCGCGGCCAGGGTGTACTCGTCGCCCTCCGCGCCGACGAATATGCGGCCCCGATCGATCAGCCCGAGCAGATAGTCGCTCACCGACTGCCCGTCCGGCAGCTTGAGCAGTTCGCCCCGCCAGTCGAGCGGCAGGAAATTGTCGTGCGAAGATTCGAAGCGCTCGATGCAGAACAGCAGCCACGCCACGCCGCCTTCGAGAAAACCGACCCGGAGGCCGGGGAAGCGGTCGAATACGCCGTTGAACAACAGACCGCCGAGCCCGATCATCATCGCCAGCGGGTGGCCGATGGCGTGCGCGGGGGCGAAGACGTTCATCTGGTCCATGCCGAAATTGATGTGGTTGCCGGCGTGCACCGCAAGCGGGCATCCGAGGCGTTCGGCCTCGGCATAGACCGGCCAGTACTCCTTCGAACCGAGATTGCCCTTGATGCCGGTGCCGGCGAGCATGACACCGGTCATGCCGAGGTCGCCGACGCAGCGCGCGAGTTCCTCGACCGCGGCGTCCGGCTCCTGCAGCGCGACCAGCCCCATCCCCCTGAACGCGGCGGAGCGTGCGATATAGGTCTCCGCAAGCCAGTCGTTGTACGCCCGGGCAACCGCTATCGCATAGTCGGCGTTGGCGATGTGGCCCATCGTCAACCCGTTGGTGGGGAACAGGACAGCGCTCTCGATCCCGGTCGCATCCATGAACCGCATCCATTCCTCGACACCGACATGCCCGCCGTCGCCGAATGCGCCGGGCGGGTTGGTGCCGGTCGGCGTATGAAGATGGCCGAGGGGCGGAAACCACGACTGATTGGCAAAGATCCCGTGCGCGTATTTCCAGTCGCGGTAGAGCGCCGGCATCCGCTTGCCCATCGCTTCGGCATCTTCGAAGACATGGCCGTCGGCGTCGATGATTCGAACCTGTGTCATCCCATTTCCTCCGGTAGAGATTCCCCGCGGCCGGGCGCCCGGACTCAGCGCATGGCCGCCGGGAGGGCGGTGACGATCCCGGGAAAGATCATCAGGAGAGCGATCAAGACGAACTGGATCGCGACGATCGGAACCGCCGCGCGATAGATTTCCGCCATGCTCAGCCTGGGCTGGACCCCCTTCATCACGAACAGCAAGACACCGAAGGGAGGCGTGATCCCGGCGAGTTCGAGCTGCACCAGAATCAGGATCGAGAACCAGATCGGATCGAGCCCGAGCGCCAGCACCAGCGGCATGAAGACCGGGATCGAGACCATCATGATCGAGATCGTGTCGATGAAGCAGCCGAGCACGAGCACCATGAGCTGCATGATGATCACCATCGCCACCGGCGAGAGATCGAGTTCGGCCACCGCATCGACCAGCGCGGAGGTCGAACCGGTGGCGGCCAGGATCTGCGAGAACCCCGCCGAACCCACGATCACCAGCAGCATCATCGACGTCGTCGCGGTGGTGGACATCAGGGCCGCCTTCGTCGCCTCCCAGGTCAGCCGGCGATAACAGGCGGCGATCGCCAGGGTCGCCACCACACCCATCGCGGCGGCTTCGGACGGCGTCGCGATGCCGATGAAGATGAAACCCGTCACGACGACGATCAGGCTGAGCAGCGGCGTTACCCGGAGCAGGCTTCGCAGCTTTTGCGCCGTTGTCATGGGCGGCGCGAGATAGGGCGGCGCGAGGTGCGGCTGGAGCTTCGCCCGCAGGGTGAAATAGGCGAAGTAGAGGGCCGCCAGCACCAGGCCCGGCAGCAGGCCGGCGAGCAGCAGCTTTGCGATCGAGACCTTGGCGAGCGCGCCGAGCAGCACGCCGAGTGCGCTCGGCGGAATGAGGACCGCGAGGCCGCCGCCCGCGAGAATGGCGCCGACCGAGAATTCCGAACGGTACGCGCGCTTGCCCATCTCCGGCACCAGCGTCGATCCCAGCATGGCGACCGACGCCATGCTGGCGCCGCTCAACGCACCGAACAGGGTGCCGCCGCCGACGGCGGAGACCGCGAGGCGGCCCGGCAGGCGTCCGATCCAGTGGTCCGCGGCATCGACCGTCATGTCGGCGAGGCCGGTGCGCATGAGCAGCTCGCCCATCAGGATGAACAGCGGGATCGGGATCAGCGCGAACTGCCCGACCGAGGAGAACGCGCTGGTCGCCAGCAGCGACAGCGCGACTTCGCCGCCCATGAAGAAGTAGAGGCCGAGGATGTTGAGCGTGAGGAACCCGAACGCCACCGGCATGCCGCTCGCCAGCACGACGGCCAGCAAGACGAAGAAGATCAGGAGAAGCAGCGACCAGTCGAGTTCCACCGCCCCGCCCTCAGGTTCCGCAGTGCGGGTCGAGGCCGCCGCTTTGGCCGCCCCCCGCCCTGAGCGCGGCCTCCGGATCCCGCTCGCCGAGATAGGTCAGCAGCCGCGCTGCAAAGGCGAGTGTCAGCGCCGCGCTGCCGAAGGGAACGGCGACATAGGGATAGATGCGCGGGATGTTCCAGATACGCCCCACCCGCACGTCGTTCTGGGCGTATTCGACGGCCGCGATCCCGGTGCGCCAGGCCAGCACCGCGCAGGCGGCCAGCCCGACCGCGGAAACCGCGATCCCGATCGCCCGCTGCGGCCGCGGCCCGAGGGCGTCGATCAGGATCTCGACCCGCACATGGCCGTCGCGCAGCAGGATCCACGGCGCGGCGAGAAAAGTCATCCAGACCAGCGAGTATTCGGACAGGTCGAACGCCCAGGGCGACGCCCAGCCGAACAGGTTCCGCGTGACCACGTCGTAGGTGATCCACAGGCTCATCGAGAGGATGAGCAGGGCGGACAGGTATGCGAGCCACCGCGCCGGCCGCTCAACCAGCCGTGCAAGACCCTTCATTCCGCGTTTCCCGGCTGCCCGGGACGGGCCCGCCGACAGGCCCGCCCCCGGCAACCCCGGACGGGCGAGTCTAGGCCGCCGCCTTGTCGAACAGGGCCTTCAGCCGCGCGCCGTTCTCGGGCGACTGCTTGAGGATCTTGGCCCACAGCTTCTCTTCGGTCAGGTCGACGAACCGCTTGGCGTCTGCGGGCGGCAGTTCGACGATCTCGAGCCCGTGCTTCTTCATCACCGCGTGCTCTTCGTCGCGGGTCTTCCGGCACCATTCCTCGCCGATCTTGTCGGCCGAGCGCGACGCCTTGACCAGGATGTCCTGAAGCTCCTTGGGCAGCTTCTTGAAGCTGTTGGGGTTGAGCAGCGTGGTCGTGCGCAGCCGGTAGAAGGTCGGGGAGACGATGTACTTGGCGTGCTCGTAGAACTTGAAATCCAGCAGGCCGATATCGGGCCAGCCCAGCCCGTCGACGACGCCCCGTTCCATCGACGTATACGCCTCGGCGGGCGCAACCGTGACCGGCACCGCCCCGAGGGTCTCCAGGATCGGATCGTAGAGCGGGATGGACCGGATCTTCCGTCCCTTGAAGGACGCAAGGTCGGTCGGCTTGAACCTGACCTGAAACACGTAGCCCACGCCGCTCATCGGAATGCCGAGCAGCATGACGCCCCGCTTCTTCATCAGGATGTCGGCATAGGCGTCCAGCACGCCGGCCTCGCGCAGCCGTTCGATCGAGGCGGTGCCGCTCGCCAGCGAGATCGACGATGGCATGGCCCCGGCGAAATAGGCGTTGGCCGAATGGCTCATGTCGAAGACGCCCTTGGCAACCGCCTCCGGCGCGTCGAAACCGCTGATGACCTCGGCGCCGCCGGCGTATTCGATCTTCAGTTCGCCGCCCGACATCCTGTCGACCTCGTCTGCGAGGAAGTCGTAGCACTTCCCCCAGACCGTCTTGCGGTTGATGATCGTGATGTAGCGCAGCTTGTGCTTTCCCTTGGCGATCGCCGGGAAGCCGGCGATGACGCCGCTCGCGCCGATGGCTGCGGCGGTTGTCGTCTTGACGAACGTGCGCCGCGAAAGCGCGCCTTTTGTCTTCTCTGTCACCGTTTCCTCCGATTTGACCTTTTCCGTCGCCCGGCGGACCCCGTCGGGGGGCGCCCCGCCGGGAATGCTAGTCGACGGCCGGCATTGACTCCAGCGCGGGGAGGCGCACCCGGAAGGCGCTGCCGGCGTCAGGCGCCGAAGCGGGGTTCGGGCAGGCCGCGGACGCCGGCGTCGAGCGCGAAGACCGCGCCGGCGAGCGGCTGTTTCCACAGCGCCTCCGGGGCGAGCGGGAAGGTTGCGCTGGTCACGTAGAGGGTGTCGAGGTCGGGCCCGCCGAAGGTGCATGCGGTGGGGCGCTGCACCGGAATGCCGATGACGCGGTCGATCCGGCCGTCGGGCGCGTAGCGGGCGACCCGCCAGGCGCCGACGCAGCAGATCCAGTAGCAGCCCTCGGCATCGACCGCCGCGCCGTCCGGCCGGCCCTCGCCGGGGTCGTTGGCCGCAAACACCCGGCGGTTGGCGATGTCGCCGGTGGCCGGATCCAGATCCCACGCCCAGATGAAGTCCCGGCGGCTGTCGGAATGGTAGAGCGTCGCCCCGTCCGGGCTGAAGGCGAGGCCGTTCGGGCAGATCAGCCCGTCCACCACCGCCCGGCAGCGGCCGTCGGGGTCGTAGCGGTAGAGCGCGTTGGCGCCGCTATCCATGGTCTCCACCAGGGCGCCCGCCCAGAACCTCCCCTGCCGGTCGCAGCGTCCGTCGTTGAAACGCATCTCGGGATTGTCGGGTTCGAGATCGAAGACCCGGTCCACGCTGCCGGCCGCCAGATCGACGAAGGCGATTCCGGACTGCATGCCGGCGATCAGGCGGCCGTCCCAGCAAAACGAGAAGCAGCCGATGCGCTCGGGCATCGTCCAGGTGCGGCGCGCGCCGGTGCGCGGATCGAGGCGCTCGACCGACGGCCGGTAGATATCGACCCAGTAGAGCGCCTGCTCGTCCTCGTGCCAGCGCGGCGATTCGCCGACGATAAAGCGTTCGTCGACGACGCAGCGGACCTCGCCCGCCCCCACCCGGCCGGGGGTCACGAGAACGCCTCGGCGATCAGCGTCTCGACCCGGGCCCTCGCCGTCTCCTGGCGGATGCCCGGCGGCAGACCGCCGCTCTCGATCACGATCTCCGCCACGCGCCTGCCGAACCGCCCGACCATCTCGCCGTCGTCGGTTCCCGGCCGCCTGGGCACGCGCGCGACGAGTTCGATGTTGTAGGTCGGCACCAGCGCGCTCCCGACGCGCGGCGGCGGGGCGAGCCGCCGGCCCTCGGCGACGGCGCGGATGCCCTCGCGGATCTGGCGCCGCGTCATGACGACGCCCTCGTCGGTGATCCCGCGGTTCTCGTTGGCGTGGACGGTGATCGGACCCTGCGCCACCTGCGCCTCGAAATCGCCGGGGTTGCGCTGGCCTTCCTCGTGGCTGGGCGCGGCGACCTGGCCGGGAAAGTCCACCTTGCCGAGGCCGACGCCGTCGGGGTCGCCGGTCCCGTGCGGATCGATCACCGGGTTGAAATGGCGCAGCCCGATCGCATAGGCGCTGGTGTCGTCGATCGGGACGATCCAGCGGGTGAGCCACGCACACAGCGCGAACTTCTCTTCCGAGGCGACCTCGGCGAGCCCGAACTGGGCTGCGTTGGGGAGGATCACGTCGCTCGCGCGCACCCAGAGATAATCGTCCCAGCGCCGCGTCCCGAGGGACAGCAGGCCGATCGGCGTCTCGAAGAACGAGAGCGAGGGCAGCGCCCCGTACTGCTCGCTGAACTGGAGTTCGTTGCCGCGCGCGTGCAGGAAACAGGTGTGGATGGGATCGGCGCCGTTTTCGTGCGACTGCAGCCAGTTGCACGGATTGTGAATCTTGTAGGGCAGCAGGCGGTTGCCTTCGGGGTAGGCCCAGCTGTCGTAGACCGGAAAGTCCGGCGTCTCTTCCGGCGGCCCCATATAGGCGAACACCAGGCCGGCGTACTCGCGGGTCGGATAGGCGCCGTGGCAGAGCCTGTCCTTGATCCGGCTGCGGGGCGGCTCGCCGGGCGTCTCGAGAATCGTCCCGTCCACATCGTAGTGCCAGCCGTGATAGCAGCAGCGGATGCCGCGCTCCTGTACGAAACCGTATTCGAGAGACGTGTTGCGGTGGCTGCAGCGGAGATGCAGGAGCCCGATCCGGCCGCTGCGGTCGCGGAACAGCACCAGCTCCTCGTCCAGGATGCGGATCGCCAGCGGCAGGTCGCCGAGTTCGGACGCGAGCGCGACCGGGTGCCAGAAGCGCCGGAGATACTCGCCGCCGGGCGTGCCCCGGCCGACATGGGTCAGCTCCGCATCCTCCCTGTTGCTCGGCCGCCGGTGATAGCCGCCGAATTTCATTGCGCGCGCGGTCGCCACGGTCATGTCGCTTCCTCCGCCATCCGGGTCAACGGCCCCGCGCGCAGTCTATGGACCGGCGCACCGGGTGGACAAGGCGCCGGGAGAGGACGCAAGGTCCCGCCGGTCCGAAACCAGCCGGGAGATGCCGATGACGGCGCCGATTTTCCACATGGCGGCGGGTGCGCCGACACCCGTCGCCCCTTTCAGCCACGCGGTCGAGGCGGACGGATGGGTCTTCGTCACCGGTCAGATGCCCAACGACCCGGCGGACGAGGCCGCACCCCTGCCCGCGCGCATCGAGGACCAGACGCGAAACGTGATGTCCAATCTGAGGACCGTCCTCGCCTCCCTCGGCCTCGGGTTCGAGCACGTGGCGGTCGCGCGGGTCTATCTCACGCACTTCAAGGAGGATTACGCGGCGATGAACGCGGTCTACGAGACCTATTTCGAGCCGCAGCGGCGGCCTGCGCGCACCTGCGTCGGCGTGACCGCGCTCGCCCTCGACGCCCGCGTCGAGATCGATCTGCTGGCGCGGCGGCCGGACGGCCGGGACGGCCGATGACCGCGGCGCCGCGGCTAACGCCGGCCCGCATTACGGAGTACACTCCGCCGGCGAACCACCGAATCCTGGGAGGCCACGATGAATGCCACTGCCGTCCGCGATATCGCAGGCCCCGCGCTGCGGGACAGGGTCAGCCCGGAGGAATGGCAGAGCCGAACCGACCTCGCCGCCGCCTACCGTCTGGCGCACCTGTACGGCTGGGCGACGACGCTGATCTACACCCACATATCGGCGCGCATTCCGGGCCCCGAACGCCATTTCCTGCTCAACCCCTTCGGGCTGCGCTGGGACGAGGTGACGGCGTCCAATCTGGTGAAGATCGATCTCGACGGCAACATCCTCGACGACAGCCCCTACGGGATCAACGCCGCGGGTTACACCATCCACAGCGCCATCCACGGCGCCCGCGAGGATGCGGCGTGCGTGGTTCACACCCACACCGAGGCCGGGATGGCGGTCTCGGCGCTGAAGAGCGGGCTGATGTTCACCAACCTGGATTCGATGATGTTCTACGGCCAGGTCGCCTACCACGATTTCGAGGGCATCTCGCTCGACCTCTCCGAGCGCGACCGGCTGGTGCGCGACATCGGCGACAAGCAGGTGATGATCCTCCGCAATCACGGTCTGCTGACCACCGGCGGCTCGGTGGCCGAGGCCTGGGTGAAGATGTTCTTCCTGGAGAAGGTCTGCGCGGCCCAGCTCACACTGCTCGCCGCCGCGTCTTCCGGCGCCGAAATCCATCATCCGTCCAGGCAGGTCTGCGAACACACCGCCCGGCAGACGGCCCAGTCGGCGTGCGGGGAACACGAATGGCCGGCGCTGCTGCGGCAGCTCGACGAGGCGGGGATCGAGTACCGGCGCTAGCAGCGGCGTCCAGCGCCGCGGCCGGATCGGCGCCCGGCGGCCCCGGGCGCCGCAGTCCTCTCACACGTAGGGGTCCGGGCAGGGCAGGCCGAGCGCCACCGCGCCCTGCACCGCGCCGGCGATGTCCCAGGTCAGCGCGATGTGGCGGGCGACCGCGTTGGCGTCGCGCCAGGCGCGGTTGACCGGATCGCCCGCGGCCAGCCCGCGCCCGCCGCCGATCGGCAGGACGCGTTCGACCGCCCGGCAGCAGGCCATCGCCGCGAAGGCGTTGTCGCGGCGGTAGCGCACGCGTTCCTCTACCGCGGGGATCGCGCCGGCCTCCCCCCAGGCCACGATCTCGCGTCTGTTCCGGTCGACCAGGGCGCGGGCCGCATCGATCTCGGCCATCGACTCGGCGATCCGCAGCTGGATGCTCTGCTGGCCGGCGAGCGGCGCTCCGGTCGCGCTGCTGGTCGGGCGCAGGGACGTTGTCAGATGCTCGATTGCGCCCTCTGCCGCGCCGATCGCGACGCCGACCAGATTGAAGCTGAACACCGCCATCTGCGGCAGCCGGTAGAGGTAGCCGGGGTTGACCGCGCGGCCCGGCCCCTCGCCCCGGCAGAGCGCCTGCATCGGCGCGATCCGGTGGTCGGGGACGAAGGCGTCCGCGACGACGATGTCGTTGCTGCCCGTCCCGGCCAGCCCGGTGGCGTGCCAGGTGTCGAGGATGCGGCAATCGGCGAGCGGCACGACCATGTAGTGGAGCCCGCCGCGCGGGGTCTCCGCCGGGGGCGCATCCGCACCGGGCAGGGGCGCCACCAGCATCGCCCAGCCGCAGTAATCGACGCCGCTGGAGAACGGCCAGCGGCCGGATATCCGGTAGCCGCCGTCGCCGCGGACGGCGGAGACGCCGATGCCGTGGAAGGATGTGGCAACGCAGGTTTCGGGGGCGCTGCCCCAGACCTCCTCCTGGACCTCGCCCGGCATCATGCCGAGGAGCCAGCCGTGGCAGGCGATCAGGGCGGCCACCCAGGCGCTCGACGGACAGGCGCGCGCGAGCTCGATGGCCATCTCGGTCTGGATTCCGAACGGCAGTTCGAGCCCGCCGAAGCCGCCGGGCTGCATCGTGCGGTAGAACCCCGCCTCGAGAAACGCCCGGTGGGTTTCGGCCGGCAGCCGGCGGCCCGCCTCGGCCGCCGCGGCGCGTTCCCGCAGCGCCGGCCGCATCGCCCGCGCCGCCGCCAGGATCGCCCCGGCCCCGTCGCTATCGCCCATCCCGTCCTCCGTCGCGCCGGCAGTATATCCGGCCGCCCCGCTGGGCGCCCCGGGCGGCATCGATCGGTCTCCGGTCGGCCGCCGTGCACCGGGCTGGCGGCCCCGAGCCGGCAATCCGGCTCCGGCCGGGCGGGGGAGACTGCCCGGCGCCCGGCGGTTCTTCTCGCGCGGGTTGCAAAGGTCGATTGATTAAGGTATAGGGGTTGAAAAGGTTTTATCTCGCCGTACAGGATTTGGTGTTGTGGGAGACGGAACATGAAACAGGTCGACCTGCCAAAGGATGAAACTGAGAAGCTGAACAAGGTAAGCATTAATACCGCCTTGGAGATGGCCACACTTCCGGTATTGGCGAATAGGTTTGAAATCGTTCCGCATCCTTACGGTCCGAAAGCTGGCCTGGTTTTAATTCTCGGAGGTGTTTTGACAGGGAAACATGACGATGAAACATTCAGGAATGTTCGGATGCATGGCGCGTACGCAATTGATAGAAAAATGACCGCTCTTCTCGCAACTCGAATAAAACGATTCTGCGCACTGACACCAAATGAGGTTAGCGAGGCAGAGAACAATCTCGATGCCGGGGCCGATGAATAAACCGTTCATTTGTTGGCAACCGTCTTCATCGCTTTCATCTCCTTGGTCACAGGGAGAGGCAAACGGAGCAACAACGTGCACACCAAAGAACATCAGTCCTCAACTAACATCGGGAACTGCGAGACACAATAATATCGTCTTGATGCTCGGCAAGCATCACTACGGAGAACAAGAAATGTCAGATGGCGATAATCCGTCGCGCGGAGAAGTGAACGCCAAAATAGAAACAATTGAAGCGCGCCTCGATGCCAAACTGGCGGCGATAAACGGCAAAATCGATCGAATGTTTGAGCGCCTGCAAGATGTTATATCGGCCGCGGAGAGGGCGGAAAAAGCGGCGAATGCAGCTCAAGAATCGTCAGCAAAAATTAAGTGGAACATACTGTTTACCGCAGTCGGAGTAGCGGCGGTGATGCTCGCCACTTGGAATATTTGGGTACAAGGAATGGAATTGGTCGCCGGTTTGGCCGCCGTAGCCGGAGCAAAATGACAACGCTTCGCGAAGCGCGCTTGGCAACGAATTTCTGCCCCATCACAACGGCATACGCCATGCTCGTCGGTGCAGCCCGACGCCGTGCTGAATAGATCAGGTTAAGAACCGCACCCGCTGCCACGGGCGGAATTCATGTTCGTTCAGCAAGTTGTCGTACCCTTCCGCACCTTGTCCTGCCAGTCGCGACCGAGGTGCCGGCGCGCATCAATGGTATCTCGGGCTGCTGCATCGCCCTGCCGAAACATCCTGACGACCGCTGCACTACGATGCCTGTGCACGATAACAGATAGGTTCGGGGCCGCTGAAACAAGGCCAATGGCGTTGCTGCCCTCGTTGATCGACAAGACCTCGAACAGGTCGAAACCGCGTTTGATCGTGGTGATCGCCGCCTGGTCGACAGTCTCTTGTTGGGCAACAGTCGGGCCGCATCTCTGATGAGCATCGACCATGATCCTGACTTCGTTCGCGGAAAGCGGGACGACATTCGTCCTCGGAGCAACACACCCCGTCGCGGCAAGGGCGACAGGAGCCAGAATCGCCAGGTTAGCGATCAGTTAGTTTCTTCACACGAGACACTCCTTCAGCTCGCCCTACACCCGCTCGATCGCCATGGCGATGCCCTGGCCGACGCCGATGCACATGGTGCAGAGCGCGTAGCGGCCGCCGCTGCGCTCGAGCTCGTGGAGCGCGGTGGCGGCGAGCCGTGCGCCGCTGCAGCCGAGCGGGTGGCCGAGCGCGATCGCCCCGCCGTTGGGGTTGACCCGCGCGTCGTCGTCGTCGAGCCCGAGGTCGCGGGTCACCGCCAGCGCCTGCGCCGCGAAGGCCTCGTTGAGTTCGATCACGTCGAAATCGTCGAGCGAGAGGCCGGCGATCTCCATCACCTTTCGGGTCGCCGGCGCCGGTCCGATCCCCATGATGCGCGGCGGCACGCCGGCCGTCGCGGCGCCGACGATGCGCGCCCTCGGCGTCAGCCCGTGGCGGCGGCAGGCCGCCTCGCCGGCGACGATCAGCGCCGCCGCGCCGTCGTTGACGCCGGACGAATTGCCGGCGGTCACGGTGCCGCCCTTGCGGAACGCCGGGCGCAGCCTGGCCAGCGTTTCCATCGTCGTGTCGCCCCGCGGATGCTCATCGACCGAGACCACGACGGGGTCGCCGCGGCGCTGCGGGATCGAGACCGGGACGATTTCCGGCGCCAGCCGGCCGGCCTCCTGGGCGCCGCGGGTCTTCTCCTGGCTCCACAGGGCGAACCGGTCCTGGTCCTCGCGGGTGATCTGGCGTTCCTCGGCCAGGTTCTCGGCGGTCTCGCCCATCGCATCGACCCCGTAGGCCTCTTCCATCCTGGGGTTGACGAAGCGCCAGCCGATGGTGGTGTCGTAGACCTCGGCCTTGCGCGCGAACGGCTGTTCCGCCTTGCCCATGACGAACGGTGCGCGCGACATGCTCTCGACCCCGCCGGCGACCGCGAGATGCGCCTCGCCTGTGCGGATCGCCCGCCCGGCCTGCGACACCGCCTCCAGCCCGGAACCGCAGAGCCGGTTGACCGTCGCCCCGCCGACCCCGACCGGAAGCCCGGCGAGCAGGCCCGACATGCGGGCGACGTTGCGGTTGTCCTCGCCCGCCTGGTTGGCGTTGCCGAAATAGACGTCGTCGACCGCCTCCCAGTCGACGCCGGGGTTGCGCTCGATCAGCGCGGCGATCGGCACCGCGCCGAGATCGTCCGCCCGCACCGCGCTCAGCGCGCCGCCGTAGCGGCCGATCGGGGTTCTCACGGCATCGCAGATATAGGCTTCGGTCATGACTCCTCGCTCGCGGATCTCTTCTGGTTGCGGGAAGGGCGGGGCAGCGCCCGCCGGGCGCCGGCCGGCGGCGCGCTCATCGCCCGCCGACCGGGACGAACAGGCTCTCCGCCGGCATCGGCTCGGCGATGAAGTCCTGGTCCTTCAGATAGCGCACCAGCGCCTCGATGGTCGGCCGGTTGGCCTCCACCCCGTAGAGCCACGGGTCGCCGCCGAAGATCTCGTCGATCTCCTCGAGATCGGAGAACAGGAACGGCAGCATGTAGCGCTGCGCCGCGGAAATCCGCATGCGGGCGAGGGCCAGCGCCTTCGAGGCCTCGAAGGCGTCGTAGAGAGACTTGGCGACCCACGGGTGCTGCTCCCAGATCTCCCGCCTGAGGGCCACGAGGTGCATGATCGGGTGGATGCGCCGGGTGCGGTAGAGCTCCTTCTCGACCGCGCGGAAGTCGGGGAACAGGCGGACCACGTCGGGATGGGTGCGCAGCGAGTCCGGCAGGCGGGAGCCGAGCAGCGCATCGATCTCGCCGGCGGCCAGCATGTCGCTCAGCGAGCGCCCGCTCCGGTTCTGCACGATGCGCGCGGGCCTGAGCAGCGGCGGCGCCGACGGCGTGCCGTGGGTGCCGCCCTTTTCCACCGCCCCCTGGACCCACTCGATGGTGGACAGGTCCACGCCGTAATCCTCGGCGAGGTGGCCGCGGCACCAGACGGCGGCGGTCTGGGTGTAGAGCGGCACGCCCACCCGCTTGCCCTCGAGGTCCTTCGGCCGCGCGATGCCGGCGTTGCGGTTGATGCAGAAGAATCCGTGGCGGAAGGCCTTGGACGGAAACACCGGCAGGGCGACGAAGCGCCGGTCGCCCGCCGCCGTCATCGAGATGAATTCGGACGAGGAGAGCTCCGACACGTCGAACGCGTTGGCGCCCATCATCCGGTCGAAGATCTCGCGCGGCGCGTCGATGCCGATGAAGTCGAGATCGATCCCCTCGGGCCCGACCTCGCCCGACCGGAGCGCGTCCATGCGGTCGTAGTTGCCGCAGGCGAAGGTGAGCCTGAGGGCCATCCCCGTTCCTGTCCTATTGCCCCGTGTTGCCGGAGGCTGTTGTAGGGTAGCTTCGCCGGAGCGTCCAGAACAGCGCAGGACAGGAGCGGGCCGCCCCCATGGTCGAACGGTATGCGAGCTACCAGCGCCTCGAATTCTCCCGGCCCGAGCCCGGCATTCTCGAGATCGTCCTCAACAACCCGGGCCGGCTGAACGCGGCGGACGCGGCGATGCACGGCGAACTCGCCCGGGTGTGGGGCGACATCGACCGCGACCCGGACACGCGGGCGGCGCTGGTGCGCGGCGCGGGCGATGCGTTCTCGGCCGGCGGCGACCTCGACCTGGTGGACGAGATGACCCTCGACTACGAGACCCGCGTGCGCGTCTGGCGCGAGGCGAAGGACATGGTCTACGGGCTGATCGACTGCTCCAAACCGGTGGTCTCGGCGATCCGCGGGCCGGCGGTAGGCGCCGGGCTGGTGTGCGCCCTGATGGCGGATATCTCGGTCGCCGCGCGCACCGCGCGGCTGATCGACGGCCACACACGGCTCGGGGTCGCGGCGGGCGACCACGCGGCGATCGTCTGGCCGCTGCTCTGCGGCATGGCGAAGGCGAAGTACTATCTGCTGCTGTGCGAGGCGGTGAGCGGCGAGGAAGCCGAGCGGATCGGCCTGGTCTCGCTCGCGGTGGACGACGATGCGGTGCTCGAGACCGCCCGCGGCGTCGCCCGCAAGCTCGCCCGCGGCGCGCCGAGCGCGATCCGCTGGACTAAGCATGCGCTCAACAACTGGCTGCGGCTGGCCGGCCCCACCTTCGATGCGTCGCTCGCGCTCGAGTTCCTCGGTTTCGGCGGACCCGAGGTCCGGGAGGGGCTGGCCAGCCTGAAGGAAAAGCGCCGCCCCGACTTCATCGGACACGGGGGCGCGGGCGGCTGAGACCGGATGGCGGCGCGGCGCCCGCCTGTTGTAGCCCACGGCAAGAGGGAGGAGATCATGGCAGTCTATCGCGGTTTCGACCAGGAGACGCTCGACAGCGAATACCGGGCGCGCGCCACCGTTCCGCTCGCGGTGTTCGAGGCCGCGGTGGCGCGCTACGCCGCCGACAGCGCGCGGGCGCGCGAGACCCTGGAATGCCGGGCCGACGTCCGCTACGGCGAAAGCGCCGACGAGGTGGTCGACATCTTCCCGGCCGCCGCCGGCGGCGGGGCGCCGGTCCTGTTCTTCATCCACGGCGGCTACTGGCGGATGTTGAGCCAGAAGGAAAGCGCCTTCATGGCGGAATGCTTCGTCGGCCTCGGCGCCGCGGTGGTCACCGTCAACTACAGCCTGGCGCCGGCGGCGAGCCTGGACGCCATCGTCGCCCAGTGCCGCCGGGCGCTGGCCTGGACCCACGCCAACGCCGCCTCGTTCGGCGCCGACCCCGACCGGATCTTCGTGACCGGAAGCTCGGCCGGCGGCCACCTGACCGGCGCCATGATCTCCGGCGGCTGGCACGGCGCGTTCGGCGTCCCCGAGGACATCGTCAAGGGTGCGTGCGCGCTCTCCGGCATCTTCGACCTCGAACCGATCCGCCTGTCGGAGGTCAACGACTGGGCGCAGCTCGACGAGGCGGCGGCGCGGCGCAACAGCCCGATCCACCATCTGCCGGAGCGCGGCTGCCCGCTGATCGTCTCCTACGGCGGCAACGAGACCTCGGAGTTCAAGCGCCAGACCGACGACTACGCGGCGGCGTGGCGCGCCCGCGGGTTCGCCGCCGAGTATATCGACATGCCGGAGGCCAACCACTTCGACATCGTCTTCGATTACCAGAACCCGGAGGGTAGGCTGACCCGGGCGGTGCGCACGGCGATGGGGATCTGAGCCCGGCGGGGACGCGGGCAGGATTTGAACCTGCGACCTTCAGGTTATGAAGCTGGAGGGTCAACGCGGAGAAATACTAATAATTTCAGCGCGTTGACCCACCCCAATCGTGAGAACACCGCCGCGACACCGCCCTTTGCTTCCTTGAGTTACCGTCCGGTGTCGCCTGCTACCGGCTGCGTCGGCGCTGCAGCGCCCTTGAATATTTTCGTGAATAATTTGAACTTGAATTTGTCGTCCACCTCGTGCACAATGCTCGCAGGCATTCGAGGAGACAAGAGGCATGGCAGCGCCCGCTCGTGAGATCGTTGAGCCCGAGTTGTCGGGTCTTTCCCAACAGATCGTTGAGATCGTGCTGGGCTCATGGGCCGACTGGCGCGAGAGCCCGCACGCCGGTGTCTGGCGCTGCAAGCGCAGCCGGGCGGGGTTCGTCTGGGAACAGATGATCGAGCGGGCCCATTCGGAATTTGCATTGGAGGTGGGCGTGCGCATCCTCGACGGATATGAAACCTTCAGCTTTCTCGTGAACGATCGGGTACTCTTTCGCTTCAAGAAGGCTGACGAGTCGGGAATGACGTCCAACTACCCGACCCAGCTCGCGCTCGCCCTTCATGAGCATGAGCAGGATCTGTTTGGCCTGCCCGAGGTTGTTCGCGTGGAGGTGGCATACACGCTCAACGCGCTGGAGACTGAGATCGCGGACGTGATCGTGGTTGGTCGCGACGGCAAGACGGTGGTTTGGACGTACAGTCTGATGGACGCGGCCGATGGGGTCATTCCGCTGCCGATGCCCGCTCCCGCCGGAGACCCGGAGGAGAAGTCCGCCCGTCGGCTTGTCAAAGCCCGCGCCTCCGACGCCGAGGAACGAAAGCGGCGTGACTGACCGTGCAGGGCGATTTCAATACAGGCCTGCTGCGGGTGGCGCGACAGGCCCGAGGATGGAGTCAGGCGGAACTATCTCGCAACTCCGGCGTCTCACAGGCCAACCTATCCAAGCTTGAGAACGGGCTGATTGGGCCGACAGATGAAGTGGTTGATCGCGTGGCGAGTGCCCTGCGGTTTCCCGAATCCTTCTTCTATCAGAACCATCGGCTTGTCGGCCTACCCATCAGCGTCCACCCCATGTATCGCAAGAAGGCAAGCGTCGGACAGAAGGCCATCGACCGCCTCGAGGCCGAACTGAACATTCGGCTGATGCATCTCCGGCAACTACTTGCCGCCGCCGACTTTGAGCCCGAGCTTCTGCTGCCTCGATTGGACCCAGACGAGTTTGGCGGAGGCCCTGAGCGCATCGCAGAACTCGTCCGACGAACGTGGCTTGTACCGTCTGGGCCGCTCTACGACCTTGTCGGTTGGATCGAGCGGGCCGGTTGCATCGTGGTCCACTGTGACCTTGCCGCGTTGTCCGTCGATGGCGTGACCATCCAAGCGCCCGACATGCCGCCATGCGTTTTCCTGAACAGGAATCAGCCCAGCGACAGGCAGCGGTTCACGCTCGCCCACGAGATTGGACACATCGTGATGCACAGGGTGCCATCGCCAGAGATGGAGGACGAGGCAAACGCCTTCGCGTCGGCCCTCCTTATGCCCGCCCGAGAACTTCGCCCAAAGCTGGGCGGCAGGCTCACACTGCAGCGGCTCGCCGCGCTAAAGCCAGTGTGGCGCGTCTCAATGGCCGCGCTCTTGTATCGTGCCAAGGCAATCGGCGCGATTACGTCGAGCCAGAGCGGATACCTTTGGCGTCAGATGAGTTCCATGGGCTTCAGGCGAGCCGAACCCCCGGAGTTGGACTTCCCCGCCGAAGAAGCCGGAGTGCTCCCAGAGATGATCCGGATTCACTTGGAAGAGCTCGGCTACGGGATCGGAGACCTGTGCTCGGTTCTACACGCCCAAGAGGAAGACGTCCGACGGATGCATCCACTGCCGGGACCAATTGGCAGGTCGCACCTTCGGATTATTCAGTAAAGTGATGCTGAGAGCAATTTAACATTCGGAGTGGCAAGTGGTTTCCAGAGAAGATGATGATCTTTACCGGCGCATCCGGCGGCTGGAAGCTCTAATCGCAGTTCTGATTGCCACCGATGATTTTGAGTATCCCGAAGCGGATTCCCTGATCCTCCCCCATCGAATTGGTCCACCGTTAGGTTATGGGGAGAGGAGGGCCGACGATGGCAAGGAAGCGTTACAAGCCTGAAGAGATCGTGAGCCTGCTGCGGCAGGCAGAAGTCCTGCACGGGCGGGGCATGTCGATGGCGGCGGTGACACCGCCCTTGTGGCTCGGGACGCGGGCGCGAAAGCGTACGGAGAGCGTACGGAAATGCGCGTATCGGGGCGGCCGCGTCCCCGGGGGACGCGGACACGCGCGAAAATATGGCATCAATACTGACCAATGTTTCACGTGAAACATTGGTCAGTAAGGCTGACTTATTCACCAGATGCAAAATTCCGGGGCGCCGGCCGGGCCCCGGCGGCAACCGGGAGGAGAGCGGTATGGGCAAGGCGCTGAGCGATGCGCAGGTCGCGGCCTTCGAGCGCGACGGCTATGTCGCGCCGCTGGACGCGATGAGCGCCGCCGAGGTTGCGGCGCTCGCCCGCCGCATCGAGGATCACGAGCGGCGGGCCGGGGTGGACGCGGCGCGGGCGTTCCGCGTCAAGGGGCACCTGGTGTTTCCCTGGCTGGTCGGGCTGGCGCGCCACCCCGCCATCCTCGATGCGGTCGAGGACCTGCTCGGCCCCGACCTGCTGATCTATCTGTCGACCTTCTGGTTCAAGGGCGCCGGCGATCCGTCCTACGTCTCGTGGCACCAGGATTCGGCCTATTACGGGCTCGACCCGCACGAGGAGGCGACGGTGTGGTTCGCCTTCAGCGACTCGACGCCGGAGAGCGGCTGCGTCCGGGTGCTGCCGGGCACCCACCGCGGCGAGGAGCGCGTCCATGTCGAGACCTACGACAGGGACAACCTGCTGTCGCGCGGCCAGACGCTGGAGGGGATCGACGAGAGCGGCGCGGTCGATCTGGTGCTGCGGGCGGGGCAGTTCTCGATCCACCACGAGCGCCTGATCCACGGCTCCGCGCCCAACCGCAGCGCCTGGCGGCGGATGGGGGTCTCGTTCATCTACATCCCGACCCGCGTCCGGTCGTCGGTCGGCCGCCGGTCGGCGCTGCTGGTCCGGGGCGAGGACCGGTACGGGCACTGGGACCCCGACCCGGAGCCGCGTTTCGACCTCGACCCGGTCTGCGTCGCGGCGATGGAGCGCTGCCTCGCCGGCTACACCGACCGGGCGGTGGTGCAGGAGGCGTCGCGCGGGGCCTCGCGCGGGGCGCACTTGTGATCGGCGCCGATCCGTCGGATACTTGAGCGCAATCTGCGGGAGACTGGCGATGGACGGGACAAGCGGTTTCCAGGCCGCCGACGCCGGGGCGCCGGCCGATCTGGTGTGGCCGGCCGACGACAACCGGGTGCCGGACTGGGTCTACACCGACGAACGCATCTACGCCCGCGAGCAGGAGCGCATCTTCTTCGGGCGGCACTGGAACTTCGTCGGCCTCGAATGCGAGGTCCCCGAGCCGGGCGACTATATCCGCTCCTATGTCGGCGAGGTGCCGGTCGTGGTCACCCGCGACGCCGACCACCGGTTCCATGTCTTCGAGAACCGCTGCGCCCACCGCGGGGCCGAGTTCTGCCGCGAGTACCGGGGCAACACGGAGCGCTTCGTCTGCCCCTACCACAACTGGACCTACGATCTCGAGGGTGCGCTGGTCGCGGTTCCCTTCCGGCGCGGGGTCAAGGGCAAGGGCGGCATGCCGGCCGGCTTCGACATGGCCGAGCACGGGCTCAGGCGGTTCTCGGTCGCCGCCTACCGCGGCGTCGTCTTCGCCACCGCGTGCGAGGACATGGAACCGATCGAGGACTATCTCGGGCCCGAGATCCGGGCCCAGTTCGACACCATCTTCGACGGCACCGAGCAGGTGCTGCTGGGCCTCCACCGCAACGTCCTGCCGGGCAACTGGAAGCTCTACCAGGAGAACCTCAAGGATCCCTACCACGCGACGCTGCTGCACACCTATCTCACCACCTTCGGGCTGTTCGTGACCAGCAACGAATCCGAGATCCTGGTCGATCCGGTGGGGCGCCACAGCGCTCTGATGTCGCGCCGCCCGCAGGGCCGCCCGGACGTGAGCAAGGAGGACCAGGCGCAGATCAAGGCGTTCCGCGAGGGGCTGCGGCTCAGCGACGAGAGCGTGCTGAATTTCGTGCGCGAGTTCGACTCGCCCTGGTCGGGGGCGGCGATGACGATCTGGCCCAACATGACGGCGCTGCGCCAGACCAACATCCTCAACACCCGGCTGATCGTGCCGCGCGGCCCCAACGAGCTGATGATGATCTGGGCGGTCTTCGGCCGCGCCTCGGACGACGAGGCGATGACCCGGCACCGGCTGCGCCAGAACAACATCTTCGGCCCCGGCGGCTTCCTCGGCATCGAGGACAACGAGGCGCTCAAGTTCGTCCAGGACGGGCTCACCCGCTCGATGCCGCGGGTCGGCCTCGCCCTGCTCGGCGACGACGCGGAGGAGACCGACACCATCATCACCGAACGGGCGATCCGCGCGATGTACCGCTACTACCGCGAAGCGATGGCGCTCTGACATGGAAGCCGCCGCGGACCGGCCGCGCGCAGCCCGGGCCGACCGCGCCCGGTTCCGCGACCTCCGGCTGGAGATCGAGGAGTTCCATTACGACTACGCCGATGCGCTGGAGCGCGGCGAGGTCGAGCAGTGGACCGAGTTTTTCACCGAGGATGCGTTCTACTGCATCATCGCGCGCGACAATTACGAGTCCGGGCTGCCGCTGGGCCTGGTCTATTGCGAAGGCAAGGGCATGCTCAGGGACCGCGCCTTCGCGCTGCGCAATACGGAGATGTACGCGCCGCGCTATCTCAACCTGCAGATCGGCAACGTCCGCGTCCTCGAGGCGGCGGGCGCGGCGGTCCGCGCGGAGGCGAACTACCTGCTGATCGAGACCCTGGTCGAGGAGCCGAGCCGCATCCAGCAGGTCGGCAAGTATCTCGACGTCTTCGAGCGCACGGACGGCGGGCTGCTGATCAGCGAGCGCCGCTGCGTCTACGATTCGGTGATCATCAACAACTGCCTGGTGTTCCCGGTGTAGCGGGCGCGCCCCGCGCGCCCCTCACACCTGCGCGTCGAAGATCCTGACGCCGTAGGTGCGCTCGAGATAGCGGCCGAAGCGGAACTTGCATTCCGGGCCGTCCATCGGCGGGTCGGGCAGCGGGCCGCCGACGGGCGCGACCTTGAGCACCACGAAGGCGCCGCCGTTCGCCCGCGCCACCTCGTCCATCCCGGAATCGAGGCCCGGCAGGGTGTCGAAGCGAAACACGTTGGCGAGCCCGCAAGCGCGCGCCAGCGCGGCATAGTCGGTCTCCCCGCCGTCCGACATCGCCAGCTCGTGCGTCGCGCCGTAGACCCCGTTGTCGACCAGGAAATGGGTCAGGTTGGGCAGGCCGAGCCGGCGCTCGACGGTCAGCATGCCGGGGTTCATCAGGAACGCACCGTCGCCGGAGAAGGCCCAGACATTGGCCTGCGGGATGCCGTGGGCGATGCCGGCGGCGAACAGCGAGGCGAGGCTCATCGACGCTTCGAGATAGAACACCCGCTCGGTCTCGCCGGTGAGTTTCCACCACATCTCCGAGGCGGTGCCCGCCGAGGTGACGACGACCTGGTCGGTCCAGCGCTCCACCAGACGGGCGAAGCAGGCCTCCATCGCCATCGCCATCAGCCGCTCTCCCCGTAGAGCAGGCCGCGGGTGAAACCGACCACGACGGGCCGCGCGATGGTCCTCGAATGGGCCTCGGCGCGGCCGATCTCGTCCAGTTGCCGGCGCTCTTCGATCACCGTGTAGGGCAGGTCGATCGACCGCATCACCGGTTCGAGATAGAGGCCGTTGGAGACGTGGAACTTGGCGCGGTCCCCGGGCCGCCCCCGCATGGTGATGAAGATGAGCATCGGCACCATGTAGGTGTAGTTGATCTTGGTCAGCGCATAGATGCAGGTCATCAGCCCCGAGGCGCCCATCAGCGCGAGCGACCTCCTGCCGCCGAAGAAGGCGCCGGAGCACAGCCCGACCGCCGATTCCTCGCGGTTCACCGGGACGTGGTCGAAGCGGCCGTCGGCGTCGAATTCCTCGATCAGCGCGGCGATCCAGCCGTCGGGCAGGCTGGCCACCAGCTCGATGCCGCAGCCCGCGACCCGCTCGGCGATGGCGGCGGCGACCTCGCGGCTGGGTCCGCTCATCCCCCCTGCCCCGGCGGCTACAGGTCGCTCACGCCGGCGCGGTGGCGGAGATACTGCCACGCCCGGTTGACCGATATCTCGCTGGTGAAGGTGGCCGAGCAGTGCTCGACCTCGGCGTCGGACAGGTAGGTGACCTCGCCCATCTGCATGGCCGCGCGCTGCAGTTCGGCCGACACCTGGAGGTAGACCGAGGTCATCACCGACTGCTGGTGCGAGCCGCCGGCGACCACGCAGCCGTGGCCGCGCATCAGCGCCACCCGGTTGCCGGCGAGGCAGTCGGCAAGGTCGCGCCCCTGGTCCATGTTGACCACCAGGAGATTGGTCTCGCCGAACCTGTCGCGGATGTCCCAGACCGGGATGTCGGTGCCGATCGCCGCGCCGACATGGATCATCGGGCGCAGCGGAACCCCCGTCACGCCGAACGGGATGACCGCGTGCGAATGGTTGTGGACGACCGAGTTGACGTCGGGCCGCTTCTCGTAGACCGCGCCGTGAATGAACCGTTCGGCGTAGGGCACCCGGCCGCCGCCGTTCACCGGTTCGCCGTCGAGGGCGAACTCCATGATGTCGTCGAGCGTCACCAGCTCGGGGGCGCGCGAGCACGACATCAGATAACGCTCCGGGTTGCCGGGGTGGCGCACGGTGACGTGGCCGTAGGCATCGACCACCCCTTCGCGCGCCAGGATGCGGTTGGCGACCACCACGTCGCGCATCGCCTGCAGCACATCGCTCATCCCGAGACCTCCCTGTCCAGCCGTCGATCGGCGCCCGCACCGGTCTTACCACGCCGGGCGGCGGGGTGCGAGGGAGGCGTGCCGGCGGGCCGGGTCTGTCGGGGGTCGATGCGGCCCCGGATGAATAATCTTTTCCTATCGATTGGTGGAATAGATAGTATTGGTTATTATAGATGCCAGGCTCCATCTTCCTCCTGTCGGCCGGCGCTCCCCGGCCGGTCGGGCCGCCGCCGGGGCGGACCCGCACACTGGAGGCCATGTCATGCCCGTCACCCTGCGTCAGCTGCGATACTTCCACGCCCTCGTCGAACACGGCTCCTTCAGCCGCGCCGCACGCAGCGTCCACGTCTCCCAGCCCGCCCTCTCGATCCAGATCAGGGAACTCGAAACCACCCTCGGCGGGCCCCTCGTCGAACGCGAAAGCCGCGGCATCCTGCTCACCCGCCTGGGGCGCGAGGCGCACGAACAGACAAGGCGCATCCTCGACGAGACCCTGCTCCTCGAGACCATGGGAAAACGCTTCGAGGAGGGGCCGCTGCGCTTCGCCGTCGGCATCCTGTCGACCCTCGCCCCCTACCTCCTGCCCGGCCTCCTGGAGCGCCTGCGCGGCGCCGCCCCGCGGGTCGAACTCACGGTCTCCGAGGCGCCCGGGCAGCAGCTGGTCGATGAACTCCTCGCCGGACGCCTCGACGCCGCCATCGTCTCCCTGCCCCTGGGGATGCTCGAACTGCCCGAACGCGACCTCTTCCAGGACCGCTTCCTGCTCGCCGGGCGAACCCACCGCCTCGACGCCGTGCGCGCCCGCGGCAAGACACTCGCGCCGGCCGACCTGGCAAAGGCCGACAGCGGACCCCTCATCACCCTCGGGGAAGGACACTGCCTGGCAGACCAGGTGCTCGGCGCCTGCGCCATGTGGCGCATCCACGAGGTGCGCCGCGGCGCCGCCTCGCTCGCCACCCTGGCCCGCCTGGTCGCCGGCGGCGCCGGCCTCACCCTGCTCTCCGAAACCGCCGCCCTGTGCGAACGCGCCGCCGCCCCCGGCCTCGGCTTCCTGCGCTTCCCGGAACCCGAACCGGCAAGACGCATCGGCCTCGTCCACCGCGCCGTCTACCGCGGACAACGCTGGATCGACACCCTCGCAGACGCCGCCGCAGACGCCGGCAACGCACTCCTCGACGACGCCAGAAACGCATTCGAAAACCACGCCCCGCAAAGAAACACCAGAACCAGACAACGCCCGAGACAGAAGCAGGACCCCATGCAACACATCAACGGCATCGCCGCCACGGCGCAATAAACACACCCGCACCCCGCCGGGCCCCGGGGCAGCCGGCCGCACCGCAGGAGCCGCACCGGCCCGCCGACAGACCCGGCCCGGCCCCAAAACCCCCAGCCGGCGCCTCACTCCGCGCTACAGCGCGCACGTCGTCAGCAGACCGAGCAGGCAGAGAGGAGAAAGACGATCAGGTGCGGCCCCGCCCCGCAAGCGCAACTGACTCACCAACACCGGACTGGACGGCTGACAGCCTCGGTCAAGCGATGATAGAGTGGTTGGACTACAGAAAGGGAAGATCAATAGCCGGGTGATTGGGCTTTCCCAGTTACCGGAGGGACATCATGGAGAGAGGTGCTGGGTGGACCCTTGCGTTGGCCGTCGTCGGGACGCTGGCGGTGCTGATCTACCTTACCTATGCGGAGATCGGCGAGATCAAAGCGGCATCGGCGCGGATCGACGAACGCACGAAATCCATTCAATCGAGCCTCTCGGCGATCCAATCGACCCTGGACGCTATGCAAGGCCGGCTCGCGGCCGTGGAACAAAAGGTTGCCGTGACCAATGAGCAAGTTGCGGGACTGGCGAGGACCAGAACCATCCCGACGGCTTTCTGGGAAAAGTACAAGGTGGTACCCGTGACTGGACCGGACGCTACCGTCACGCCGGCGTCTGCCAGACCGGAATAGGCGACAGCGCTCCGCCCCCCGCCCGTTGGCACTATTCCCTATAATTCCTCGACAAAACACATCCGCACTCCGCCGACCCTCGGGGAAACGCCCGCACGGCCCCCCGCACGGCGGTATCGCGGGCGGGGCGGCGATGCCCGTCAGTGCGTCCGTTTCAACCGGATCATCTGCTTGACGACATCGGCGAATGCCTGTCTGAACTGTTCCGGCGTGGCGTTGTTGACGAAGACGTAGGTCCCGTCCGGATCGTCCTCCTAGCTGGAGCACTTCCGCAACTCTTCGGCCAGCCTGGTCCCGACATGGTTGGGATGCATCGCGGCGATCGTGAAGACGGTGATCCCCGCGTCCTTGGCGGCGGTGCAGCCGGTCCGCCGATGCCGCCAGGCATCGCTCACATGATTGTCTTCTCCGTCGGTCAGCAGAACGATGGCCTTGCGGACATCGGCGGTCCGGTCCATCGGGTGCACGGGATCGCCCCACACGCCGCGCCACGCGGGGTCGAGCAAGCGGATTCCCCACGCCAGTCCGGTGCTCGAGTAGGTCGCGGAGCCGGATGTTCACAGGTTGTCGACGGCGGTGCGCACGGCGGCCAGATCCGACGTGAGCGGCATGACTTCCGACGAGTTGCGGCAGTTGTCCTGCGGCTGGACCCGCCACGGCCCGTCCGGCTGGACGCCCCCCTGCCCGCACACGTTCCCTCGGGCGCGGGAGAGGTCGTAGCACAGCGGCTCTTCCCCTCCCTGATCGCTCGACTCGGGCCGGGTGTAATCCTGACACTGGTAGGACACATACTGATCGTCCGGATACGTCGTCCGGTCGGTGAAATAACCCATGACGAACGGCTCGTCCGAGGGGAGCGCGGTGGAAAAGGAGGGCGCGCCTCCCTCGAGCCGCGGATCGGGGCACCCCGCCCACGCCCTGCACGCCTGCGGGAGCCGGTCCTTCGGAGGCATGGGCTGGATCTCCAGCATATACCGGCTGCTGTCCGGCGGCGTTCGCGTCGGATGGGGGTAGGTCCGCTGCGCGGGATAGACGGCCCATCCGTCGTTTTCCCAACGCGTGCGCGTGGACCCGTTCAGCCGGATCCGGTACGACCAGGGCACGATCCCCGCGGCGATGGCGGTGTTCGGGTGGCTGTCGAGAATATCGACGAGGTCGGTCGCCGCCTGTTTCACGATGTTCAGGCGGCTGCTGGGATCGCCGCTCGCGACTCTGGTGCCCTGGAGGTTATCGAGCATCGAAGAGGTCACATCGATGACAAGCACGATCTCCGTCGCGCCGAGAGAGGCTTCGGCGCCGGAGTCGACCCGGACCCGCTCGGGGCCGCTATGGTTGAGAACCCATTTCGAGAGCAGCGTTCCCCCGAGGTCGGCCCGGGCATCGACGCCCACGCTTCCCCGATCCCGGTCTATGTCGAGCGAAACGGCCAGCGTTTCGCTCATCTTCTGCCGCGCCGCCTCGCCGAGGTTCTCGGCCAGGTTCAGACGGACGTAGCGTTCCGCGACCGGGCGGAGGTGGGCGTCGACGTCCGCATCGGACATCGACTGGGGCAGTTCCTGGAGCTCTTTCGTCGCCGCGACCGCCCCGGCGTCCGCGGCGGACTTGAGCAGGTCGCGCTGGCTCACCAGCCAACTGTGGTCGACGATCAGCGCGCCCGCGCCGAGCGTCATCAGGGTGATCGCGGCGGCGAAGGCCGTCGCACCGGCGTGCGTCGCGCGCAAGAAACCAAACAAGGTTGCCAATTTCCGTCTGCCTCCCGATTCAGTCATCGCGCGCTGCCGGGCGCCCGATCGCAGCGCCGAAGCGCCCCGCCGTCCGCAGCCCGTTACCGGCATGGGACGTAGGCAACCGGGTGGGCGCGGAAGCGGGCGTTCCAGGCCGTGTCGAAAGCGGACCGGGCGCGGCCGGCGAACGCGAGGCCGGAACAGACCTGCTCGATCAGACAGGACGGGGAAAGATGTCCGTGGGTTCCGCTCTCCACCTCGGTCGCCACATAGCCGCCGTCCGACTCCTCGGCCGGATCGAGGCGCAGGCTTTCCGTGCGCAGCCCCTCCCGGGTCTGCGCCCCGGTGTCGAGCAGCAGGGCCGCGGCGAGTTCCTCCATCCATCGCGGCGCCCTCGGGCCGGCGGCCGCCGCCCGCAGTTCGGCCCGGGCGGCATCGGCCTCGCGGGGGTCGCGCAGCCGGGCGAGCGCCTGGGTGACCGCGATCCCGCGGGCGTCCCCCAGCCGCCGCCTGACCGCGCCGGGAAGCCGGTTCGCCGCGCGGACGAGATCGTCCAGGCCGTTCTCCGGCGCGGCCCCGCCGGAACCGGCGGCGAACTCGAACGCATTCATGGCCTCGGCGCGGATCTGCGCTTCCAGGGCGGTCATGTCGAGAGCGGCGGAGTCCTCGCCGGGTCCGCCCGCGGCGGTGCCCGCCGCCGCCGGGCCGGCGGCATCGGCGTCCGGAATCCGGCCCGCGGCGCGCTGCAGCTCCGCCAGTTCCCTGCCGAGCGCCAGTTCGCCGGGATCGGGCTCGGGAGGCGCCGGGGGGGCTTCCTCCTCGACGCCGGTATGCGGCGGCAGCGCCGCCGGTTCGGCGGCGGGGATACGGACCCCGGCGCGTTCGGCGAGGGCGCGCAGCCAGCGGACTTCGCCGAGGTCGAAGGGATGCACCCGGTAGCCGTTCATCGGCGCGAGATACCGCCGCCGGGGGGCGCATGCGCCGCGCGCCGCGTTCACCCCGGCGGTGGGCGCGGGCCGCGCCGTCGAGGGCGGCGCCGGTCGCCGGGGCCTGGATCGCCGCCCAGTCGAGGGGAGACTCGCCGTCCAGCCGCTGCCTGACCGCATCGGGAAGCGACATCGCCGCGCGTGCGAAGAGTTCAGCCGAATCCACCGTGTCCTCCATCAAACCGAAGCCGGTGCCGGGGGGCCTTCATCGGGGCGCGCCCTCTGCCGCGGCGGGGAATGCCTGCTCGGTGACCTTGTCGCCCCGGATCACGCGGACCGTCCTCGGCGGCGCCAGCGCGTTTTTCTTCGCCCCGGACCCGGCGGCGGGTTTCGCCGCCGGCGCCGGGGCGTCGTCGCGGGAGGCCGCCGGCGGCTCCGGCAGGGCCAGCAGTTCGCGCAGGTTGACCAGCCCGCCGGCCGGCGGGGCCGCCGCCGCCGCCAGCGAGCGGACGGCCAGCGACAGGGAGCCTTCGTGTTCGCCGAGCGCCAGGAGATCGGCCTCCGGCGGGGAGACCTCCAGCGTCGCGGTGACGATCTGGCTGCGCTTGACCGGCTCGCCCCCGCGCGCGATTTGCGCCCCGCTTCCCACCCGGCGGTCGACCGCGACCACCCGCACATCCTGCAGGATGGTGCGGGTGAACACGCCTTGCCCGCCCTCGTCGAGCTTGAGCTTGGCGGTCAGGATCACGTCCACCCGGTCGCCCGGATCGATCAGCCCGGCGTGGCGCGTCACCGCGCGGGTGCCGGGGCGGAGCACGGCGGCGAGAAACCCGCGCCGGCCCGGACCGACGACCGCCGACCGGGTGAGCGGCGCGCCGGCGGCGAGCGCCTCGCGCACCGCGTAGCCCCTGAGCGCATCGACCACGGCCCCCTCGGCAACCACGTGGCCGCGCCGCACCTCGCCCGCCTTCAGCTGCACGGCGACCATGTCGTCTTCGCCCAGCAGGGTGCCGACCGCGAGGTGTCGCGCCGCGGCGAGCACCGTGCGCGTCTCCGGCTCGCTCGGCAACGGCAACGGCGGCGGCGGCGGGGCCGGGGCGGCGGCGCGCTCGCGCTCGGTCTCGGTCGGCAGGGACAGCAGTTCCTCGAGGTCGACCGCCTCGCTCCGGGCGGGCCGGGCGGCGGCCGCGGCGAGCGGGCGGACGGCGAGCGAGAGCAACCCCTCGTGGTCGCCGAGCGCCAGACGGTCGGCCTCGGACGGCGAGACCTCGAGGGTCGCGGTGACGATCTTGGTGCGCGTGACCTCCTTGCCGCCGTCGGCGGTCTCCGCCTCCACCCCGATCTGGCGGTCGACGGCGAGCACCCGCACGTCCTCGAGGATGGTGCGCGTGAACACGCCCTGCGCGCCGCCGGCGAGCTTGAGCCCGGCGGTCAGGATCACGTCCACCCGGTCGCCCGGATCAACCAGGCCGGCGTGGCTCGTCCCCGCGCCGAGCTCGATGGTCACGGCGCGGGTGCCGGGGCGGAGCACGGCGGCGAGGAACCCGCGCTGGCCGGGGCCGACGACCGCCGAGCGGGCGATCGGCGCGCCGGCGGCGAGGGCTGCGCGCACCGCGTGGCCGCGCAGCTTGTCGACCGCCTTGTCGTCGGCCGGGACATGGCCGCGCCGGACCTCCTTGTCCGGATAATCGGTTTCGGCGAAGTCCTACTCGCGCAGCAGGGTGCCGACCGGCAGGTTGCGCGCCGCGGCGAGGATCTTGCGGGTCTTCTGTTTCTTCTTCGGCGCCGGCGCGGCCGCGGTAACGTTTCCCGCCTGCCGGTCCGCATCGTCGCCGCTCGACGGCAGCAGGAACCGCACGGCGGCCACCGTGGCGATCAGCGGCACCGCGACCAGCAGCACCAGGATGATGACCGTCCGGTATCTCTGCATCGGGCCTCTCCGGTTGCGCCGCCGGGCGGCGGCTCACGCCAGCGGGTAGGGCATCTCGAACGGCAGCGCACGCGGCAGGACGACGGCCAGCGCCGCCGGCGAAATCGCCACCGCGAACGGCAGTTCCGACCGGAGCGCCCGCGCGCCGACGAACGGCAGCAGCGCCGCCGCGCTCAGCGCCAGCGCACAGGCGCCGAGCACCAGCAGGAAAAGGGCGAGATCGGCCGGCCCCGCCCACAGCCCGGCGGCGGCGGCGAGCTTGGCGTCGCCCGCCCCGAACCGCCCGGTCGCATAGAGCGCGACCCCGCCGGCGAGCAGCGCGGCGGCGATCGCGAGATGCCCCCACAGCGGCCCGCGCGGCGCGCTCCCGCCGCCCGCCGCGTAGGCCGCGAAGAGCCCGAACAGGGCGCACGCGCCCCACTCTGCCGGCCGGACGATCCACGGTACCGCGTCTTCCATCGTCGGTCTCCCCGGCCCCGGACCTAGCCGGGCCGGCTGCGCTCCCGCAGGCGGACGAGCGTCTGCCCGAGCCGGTGGACGGCGCGGTTCACGCCGGCGATCTCCTCCGGGCTGTCGATGGCGACCGGGCTCACCCGCTCCCCCTGCGCCGACCGTTCGGCCACCTCGCCGACCGCACCGAGGGCGGCGGCGTAGCGCCGGGCGGTGGCGACCGCGAGCGCGGCGGCGAGCGCGGTGACGAACAGCGCCATCCCGGCCAGCGCCAGCGCCATGATCAGCCGCCAGTCGCGCAGCGCCTCCTCGATGCCGCGCAGCGCGGTGATCGGTTCCTGTATCGCGGAGAGCGGCCGCTGCACGATGGCGATCCAGTTGAAGCCGCCGAAGCGCGCGGCGGTCGAGGCGTAGGTCTCGCGCCCGCCGGTGCGGGCGTAACCGGCGAGCCAGTCGTCGTCGACGGCAAACCCGGTCTCCTCGCCGCCGAAGCCGGCGCGCACCGACGCCTCGCCCTGCTCGCGGAGATTGACCTCGGCGCTCATGATGCGCTCGCGGGCGTGGTTCGACGCGGTCTCGGCGATCAGCGCACCGGAGTCGGTGGCGACCTGCACGCGCCCGCCCGGGATGGTCCGCGCCGCCCGGTCGGCGATCCTCTGCACCGGCTCGATGGCCAGCACCGTCTTCATCACCCCGACCGGCTGGTCGGAGCGCGCGCGGTCGATGCGGATCGAGATCTCGACCGACCACACCCCGGCCGAGTCGTCGAACTCGACCTCGCCCACCGAGATGCCCTGGTTCCAGGCCCTCTGCCACCATTCCTCGTCGGACTGCACGAAGTCGCTCGTCGGGTTGGTGGCCGCCACGTTGAACCCGTTGCGGTCGGTGAAGAAGACCTCCGCGAAGTAGGGCGACGCGGCGACCTGCTGGCGCAGGAAGGCATCGGCTTCGGGCGCCAGGTTGAGCGTCTTGCGGACGCGGAACCGGTTCTCGATCTCCTCCACCGACATGTTCGTGAACCCTTCCGCCCGGTGCCGCGCATGGGCCGCCTGCGCGGCGCCGACGACGGTGCCGGACGATGCCCACGCCTTGGCCTCCGAGATGCGGCCGATGAGGAAGGTGTCGATCTGGCCGGTGACGTTGGTCGCCCGCGCCACCATGTCCATCCGCGCGATGTCGTCGGTCAGCGCGCTCCGGCTGCGCGAGAAGCTGGTCTCGATAATGTCGAGATGATAGGTCAGAAGCAGAAAGGCGAGGCCGCCGGTCAGCAGAATCGGCAGCGCCACGCTGAACAGCACATTGGATACGAGCTGCATCCGCAGGCTGCTGCTCCGGCGTCGTTGTACCGTCGTCATTGCACCGTTTCCCGTATTCCGTCCGCAGAAGCGTTCAGGGGCCCGAAATCCCCGCCGGCAGCACGATGCGCACCGCCGTGCCCTGGCCGAGCAGCGAATTGAGCTTGATCTCGCCGCCGTAGCTCTTCGCCAGATGCCGGGCCAGCGCGAGGCCGATGCCCATCGACCCGTCGCGCGACGTGTACAACGGCTTGAAGACGTTCATCCGCTTGTCCGGGGCGATGCCGTCGCCGTTGTCGATGACGGTGATCAGGATCTCGTCGTTCTTGCGCACGGTGTCGATCTTGATCATGCCCTTGCCGTCCTCGTGCCCGCGCACCGCGGCCATCGAGTTCTCGACGATCTCGGCCAGCAGCATCTCGAACTCGTCCTTCGAGGCGAAGATCTCCGGCAGTTCGCCGAGGTTCCTGACGATGATCGCCCCGCCGGCCGCCTCGGCCGCCTGGACCACGGTCTCGACGCAGGCGTTGAGGTCGATCATGCCGCGGTCGATGCCCTGGGCCAGGCCGTTGGGCAGGGCGTCCAGCCGCTTGGCGAGGTCGGCGATGCCGTTCATCCGCTGGCGGACGCTGACCGCGATGGCGGCGATCGCCTCGATTTCCTCGTCCATGTCGGTCCCGTCGAGCGCGAACCCGCCGCCGCTGCGCACCGCGTCCTGGATGCGCTGCTGGGTGCGGCGCAGATAGTCCATGCGCCCGGCGATCTCCTCCGCCGAGGCGGCGAGGGTCTCGGCCAGGCTGCTGACCACGAAGCCCTGCCGCAGCGGCGAATCCGCATCCGCCAGCGCCGGGCCGGCCGGCAGCCGCAGCGGCGCCGGCT
Organism: Alphaproteobacteria bacterium; assembly: GCA_965200535.1. Taxonomy (GTDB): domain Bacteria; phylum Pseudomonadota; class Alphaproteobacteria; order MPNO01; family MPNO01; genus MPNO01. Next base: position 1,160,270 of record CBDAUF010000001.1, read on the forward strand.
CGACGGCGGGCGCCGGCGCCGGGGCGGCGGGAGCGGGCGCCGGGGCCTCCGGTTCCGCCGCGGCGGCGGGCTCCTCGGCGGCGGCGGCGGCGGCCGGGGCCGGTTCGACCTCGATGGCGGCGGGCCTGGAGGCGACCCGCGGCGCCACCGCCCTCCCCGACAGCCGCTGCTGGACGGCGAGCAGGATCCAGAAGGCGATCATCGCGGCGATGGCGGCGACGCTGCCGCGGTTGTAGTAGGTCGCCAGGATCTTCTGCTTGCCGAGCTCGAATTCCAGCGCGCCGGTCAACTGGGCGGTCAGGTCGGAGATGTCGTTGGAGGTGGCGCTGGAGTAGAGCTTCTCGGTCGGCCCCTGCTTGCTGACCAGGACCTCGGCGTGGGAGAACAGGTTGGCCAGCGCATTGGCGAGCCCCGGCGCATACGACACGCTGGCCTCGCGCAGCGACTCGATCTCCGTCGTCAGCCGCGCCTGCGAGGTCTCGGTCGGCGTCGCCAGGTAGAGGTTCACGTCGCGGATCAGGCCGGAAATGTCGCGCACCAGCGCGTCGTTGTCCGCGTTCTGCGCCTGGCGCAGCACGTTGGTCGCGGCCAGCGGCAGATAGCGCCGCGAGTTGCGCACCACGGCGTAGCCCGTCTTGAACCGCTCGATGCGCTCCTCCTTGGCCTCGATCGCGCTCAGATAGGCCTGGATGTCGCTCGACAGCCGGTCCGGCATCCCGCCGATGCGCTGGGCGGTGTCGGACAGGTTGTCCTTCAGCCGCGCCATGCGCGGGATGAAGGCGGCGAGCGAATCGAAGTCGGCGAACGGGTTCGCCTTGACCCGCGTGATCTCCATGCTCCAGTCGGACGATGCGAGCTGGATCTGCCGCACCAGGTCGACCGACCGCCGGTAATGCTGTCCGCTGTTGTTGTCGGCGAGCAGGTAGAGCGCGACCGCCACGGCCAGCAGGATGGCGGAGATGCAGATGCCGAGAATGACTGCGCCAGCTCTCATGGTGATAGCTCCTTGGATTCGCCCGCCAGCGTCTTGATGAACGCCACGATGTCGTCCTTGTCCTTGTCGGGCGCCTCGCGCCCCAACTGGAACTCGAACATGGCGTCGACGGCGTCGCGCAGCGTCTTGGCGGTGCCGTCGTGCAGGTACGGCGCGGTCATCGCCGCCATACGCAGGCTGGGGACCTTGAACGAATGCCGGTCTTCATCGTTGCCGGTGATGTTGTAGCGGCCGAGATCGGCTTCTGTGATGCCGCCGCGTTTCTTGAAATAATCGTTGAGGACGCCGAATACCTGGAACATGTTGCCGCCCACATTCGCCCCCTGGTGGCAGGACGCGCAGCCATAGTCCTTGAACAGGGCGTAGCCGCGCGCCTCCTGTGCGGTGAGCGCATTCTTGTCGCCCTTGAGCCATTTGTCGAAGCGGCTGTTGGGGGTGATCAGCGACCGCACGAATTCGGCGATCGCGTTCCTGATGTTCTTGCGGTTGATCCCGTTGGGATAGATGTCCTTGAACATCTTGGGATAGTTCTCGTCGCGGTAGAGTTTGGCGACCACCTCCGGCCACAGGCTGCCCATTTCGAAGGACGCCTGCACCGGGCCGTCGATCTGGTGCTCGAGCGTCCGCGCCCGCCCGTCCCAGAACTGCCTGAAGTTCATGCCGGAGTTGAACACGGTGGGCGAGTTGACCACGCCCGGCTTGTCCTCGACCCCGAGCGAGATCTTGCGCCCGTCGGCGCCGCCGCTGGCGAGGTCGTGGCAGCTTGCGCACGCGATGGTGCCATCCTTCGACAGCACCGGATCGTGGAACAGCGCGCGGCCCAGCGCGACCTTGGCCGGATCGACGTCCACCGTCTCGGGGATCGGCAGGATCGGCTCGTCCTCGGCCCAGGCCGGCCCGCAGAGCGCCGCCGCAGCGACCAGTGCGAGAGCGCCGGCAACGGCGCGCCGAAGCGCCGAAACTGTCCGCCGGCGGCAAGGCCGGCAACGCGGAACATGCAGACTGACCATCCGACCGATCACGACCTAACCCCCGGTATTGCCGAGAGACTTGAGCGCATTGATCGCCGACAGGAAGGCCGGGCCGGCGACCAGCAGCATCGTCCCGGGCATCACGAGGAGCAGCATCGGCAGGGTCATCAGCACCGGCAGCCGCTCCGCCTGCGCCTGGATCCGCGCCGCCTTCTGGACCCGCGCATCCGCGGCGATGTTCCTCATCGACTGCGACAGCGGCGTACCGTAGCGGTCGGCCTGGATGAGGGACATGGCGAAGTCGCGCATCCCGTCGATCTCGGTCCGCCGGTAGTATTCGCCGAGCACGGCGCGCCGGTCGGAGCCGAGCCTGAGTTCCGCCTCGATCTGCCGGAACTCCCGCGCCACCCCGGGTTCGATCTGCGACAGCCCCTCGGCCACCGTCGTCATCGCGCGCTCCACGGTGAGGCCGGATTCGAGGCACATCACCATCATATCGAGGGCGTCGGGCAGGGCCGACATCACCCGTTTGGTGCGCCGGGCGGCCAGCGCGCGGAGCACGTATTCCGGCACCACCCCGCCGAGGACGAGACCGCCCAGCCCGCCGAGCGTGACGACGAAGAGATTCCCGCCCAGCAGCCCCGAGCCGTAGATCCCGAACACCGCGCCGAGGCCGAGGGCGACCGCGCAGCCGAGCTTGCAGGAGAGGAACACCGACAGCGCCTCGGGCCGGGCGAACCCGCTCTTGCGCAGCAGCCGGGAGAGCTTCTCGCGTTCCCCGGCGCCGACCGGGACCAGCATCGAGCCCGCCCGCAGCAGGGCGAGGACGAACCGCCGCACCAGGTCGCCGCCCGACCGGCGGGCGCTCCGTTGCGGGCCGCCGACCGGGACGCCTTCCTCGCGCAGCGCGCCGAGCCGCCGGTCGAGCGCCCGCGCGCGGCGCGTCTCGCGGAACAGCAGGGGCACCATCAGCAGGACGAACAGGACGCCCGCCGCGATGCTCACGGCCGGCAGCCGGGATTCCGGCATCGGCGTCGCTCTCCTACTTCTCGACGGTTGCACCCATGGCCCGCGCCGCCAGCAGGCCGGCGACGGCCAGCCCGACGCCCCAGTGCAGCAGGCTCGCCCCCTCCGGGGTGTTGAACAGGATATGGACCGAATGCGGCGAGATGAAGCTCTGCGCCGTCAGCACGACCGGCGGCAGGACGCTCAGCACCAGCAGCGTCAGGCGGGTCTGGCCGGTGGCGGCGTGCGCCTTCATCGCCGTGTTGCGCTGCTCGCGCAGCGCATCGGCGAGGTTGGCGAACGCGGCCGACACGCCGCCGCCGGCGCGCCGCTGCAACTGCAGGACCGCGGCGAATAGGGCGAACTCGGGGAGCCGCACGCGCTGCGAGACGGTCGCCAGCGCGGTGTCGGCGTCGAGGCCCGCGGTCAGCCCGTCGCTGACGCTCTTGAGCACCGGCTGGACCGGCGGCCGCGCGTCCTCGGCGACCACCGCGATCGCCTCGATCGGCGGCACCCCGGCGCCGGAAAGCCGCACGATCTGGTCGATGATTTCGGGGAACTGGTTGCCGAACTCGGTCGCCAGCCGCTTCTGGCTCCACGAGAACGCGTACCATGCCGCCCCCGCGCCGGCGAGAGCGACGATCGGCCACGTCCACCAGCCGGTCGGGATCACCAGGAACCGCATCCCGATCCACGATCCCGCCGCCGCCGCGATCCCCAGCAGCAGCGCGCGCGGCAGCGTCCGCCCGACATCGAGCAGCGGGTAGCGGGCCTCGAGCATCCGCCGCAGCCGGCCGGCCCGCCGGCCGCCTTCGGTGCGGAAGATGTCGACCTCCTCTGCCGCCGCGCCCCCGTCGTCGCGGCCAGTGAGCGGCCCGGCCGCGCGCCGCAGCCGCCGCCGGAACCCGCTGTCGTCGCGCCGCAGCCGCAGGAACAGGAACAGTCCGAGCAGGGTGCTCGCGCCGCCCCCGATATAGATCAGCAGGGCCGTGCTCAAACCTCCGCCTCCCCGATCCTGGGATCGGCCTGCAGGGCCGCCAGCAGCGGCTCGCGCAGGCCGACCTCGTCCACCGCGTTCATCCACGCCGGCTGCCGGCCGGAGGTCTCGAACGCGATCTCGCCCTCGCCCGGCCGGCGCCGCCAGATTTCCTCGGTGGTGACGATGTCGTTCTCGATGCCGACCACGTTGGTCGCGCTGGTCACGCAGCGGTGGCCGGTCCTGAGCCGCGCGAGCTGCACCACCATGTCGACGCTGGAGGCGACCTGGCGGCGCAGCGCCGACAGCGGCATGTCGCTGTCCATCATCAGCATGTTCTCCAGCCGGGTCAGCGCATCGCGCGGGTTGTTGGCGTGCAGCGTGCACATCGACCCCGGATGGCCGGTGTTCATGGCCTGCAGCATCTCGTTGGCCTCGCCGCCGCGCACCTCGCCGACGATGATCCGGTCCGGCCGCATCCTGAGCGTGTTGACCAGCAGGTCGCGCATCGTCACCTGGCCGGTGCCCTCCGCGCTCATCGTCCGCGTCTCCAGCCGGATCACATGCGGCTGCTGGAGCTGCAGTTCCGCCGCGTCCTCGATGGTGACCAGCCGCTCGCTGTGGTCGATCTCGCGCGACAGCGCGTTCATGAAGGTCGTCTTGCCCGCCCCGGTGCCGCCGCTGACCAGGATGTTGAGCCGCGCCTTGACCCCGATGCGGAACAGGTCCGCCATCGCCGGCGACATCACCCGGCGCTCCGCCATGTCCTCGAGGCTGACGCCGCGCATGACGAAGCGCCGGATCGAGATCGCCGCGCCGTCGAGCGCCAGCGGCGGGATGATGATGTTGACGCGCGACCCGTCGGCGAGGCGCGCATCGACCATCGGGCTGGATTCGTCCACCCGCCGCCCCACCTGGCCGGCGATCCGCTGCGCGATGTGCAGCAGGTGCTGGCGGTCGCGGAACTGCACGTCCACCCGCTCCAGCCGGCCGCGACGCTCGACATAGACCGAATCCATGCCGTTGATGAGGATGTCGGAGATCTGCGGGTCCAGCAGCAGCGGCTCGATCGGCCCCAGCCCCTTGATGTCGTGCACCAGTTCGGTGACCACCCGCTGCCGGTCGAGCGGGCTGAGGTCCGGCACGCCGGCCTCCTCGGTGCCGAGGAAGGCGAGAAGCTGGGTCGCGAGCTGCTCGTTGTTGAGGCCCGAGATTTTCGTCATGTCGAGCGACTTGACGACGATCGGGTGGACCTGCGCCACGATGGCGGCGACCGCCGCATCCGCCGGCGACCGCGCCCGCGCCGCGCTTTTCGCCTCGACCGCCGCCGGGGGCGCCGCCGGCAGGCGCGCCGCCGCCCCGGGCGCATCGCCCGCGGGCCGGGCCGGAGAGGGGCTGGGGGCCGCGGCCGGGGCCGGTGCCGGGGCGGTGCGGACCCGCCGTCCGAAGGCGCGCGCGGGCATCGATCAGGCCTCCGCCCAGGCCGCCGGCAGGTCGGCCGGGGCCGGCGCCAGGATGCGTTCGGCAAGGGCGGCGGCCGGTTTGCGCAGCCGCCGGGGAAGCCGGCCCTGCGGCCAGCCGCGGCCGGCGAGATCCGGCACGGCGGCCTGGAACGGGACGACGATGCCGGGCGGCCTCTCGACCCCCGCCTCGGCCAGCAGCCCCGCGCCCGCGTTCCGCCGGAACGCGCGCGTATGGTTCTGCACCAGCGCCACCGGCGCATTCGCGCCCGTCCCCATCGCCGCGAGGATGTGCGCCGCGCGCTGCGCGCCCGCCGTCGTCGGCTCGACCACCAGCACCCGCGCGTCCACCTCGGCGAGCAGCGCGAAGCAGGTTTCCGGATCGTCCATCCCGTCCACCAGCACCAATTGCGAGCGCCGCCGCAGCAGCGCCAGCAACCAGTCGAGCGCCGCCATCGGCGGCACCGGCGGCGGCTCCGGGCCGAGGCGGTAGGCGTAGACCGCGATCCGGTCCGACCGTTCGGTGCGCACCCCGTCGAGCACCTGCGGGTCGGAGAGGGTCGGCCCCGCCATGTCGAAGAGCTGGTCGAGGCCGGGCGCCGGGTCCACGTCGAGCTGGAGCGCCGCCGCGGCGACCGTCCGGCCGAGATCGAGCACCGAGACATAGCGCCCCTGTTCCGCCGCGCGCAGCGCGGTCGTGGCGGCGAGCGTGGTCGCCCCGCTGCCGCCGGTGCCGGCGAACCCGGCGACCCGCCCGCCGGCGTCGAAATCGTCGTCGTCGGCCGTGGCCCGCGCGACGGCCGCGCGCACCGCCGCCGCATCGATCGGCTTGACCAGATAGTCGCTGACCCCGGCGAGCAGGATTTCGCGCCCCGTGCGCGCCGTGTCGTAGGAGCCGACGGCGATCACCGCCGTGCCGACCTCGCAGACCTCCGCCAGCTCGTGCAGCGCACCGGCCGGATAGCCGACCCCGTCGATATCGACGATGACGAGCTGGGCCGACTGCCCCTCGCCGAGCGCCGCCACCGCGGCGCGCAGTCCGCCCGGCCAGACCTGCGGATCCTCGCAGCCGGGCGCCTGCCCCTCGAAATAGAGCAGCCCCTCGCGCAGCGCATTCTCGGTCTCCCCGTCCGTCGCGAAGGCGAGCGCCGCCGGCGGCCCCGCGGGCGCCGGCTCGGCGGGCGCATCGGGCGGTGCGGCATCGGCGCCGGGTGCGGTGTCCGGCAGGGTGTCCGGGGCGATGCCGGGGATGGTCTCCGGCGCGGCAGCCGGGGCGCCGGCGGGACCGGGCGGCGGGTCGGGCGCGAAGTCCGATAGGAGATCGGCCGCGAGATCGGCCCCGAAATCGTCGGCCTCCGGCGCTTCCGGGCGGTCGGGCGCGCCGGGGGGAAAATCGTCGAGCCCGTCCAGCAGCGCGGCCGCGAAATCGGCGCCGGGCGGCTCCGCGCCGGGGTCCGGCTCCGGCGCGGCGCGGTCTTCCGGGTCCCGCACGCCGGCGGCGGCGGGACCGTCGGTCGGTGAAATATGTGAAAAGTCGGCCGGATCGTCCTCGAACCCGTCCAGGAGCGCGCTCGCGAAATCGGTGTCGGGCGGGCCTGCTTCCGGCGCCGGCTTCGACTCTGGCGCGGCGGGGGCGGCGAACGCCGCCGGGGCAGGCGCGGCGTCCGGAGCGGCGGCGGGCGCATCGTCCGGGGGGCGGGCGTCTTCGTCATCGGGCGGAAACTCCGCGAGGCCGTCGAGCAGCGCGCTCGCGAAATCCGCATCGAACGGATCCGTATCGGACGGGTCTGCTTCGGACGGGGCCGTTTCGTGCCGGGTCCGCCCGGTATCGTCGGGTGTCGGCGGTTGCGCAGGGTCCCCGGCGTCCGCCGGCGCACCCGCGTCCACCGGCGCATCGTCGACGGGTCTATCGGCGGCGGGCGGATCGTCGGCCAGCCCCGCCAGCAGGGCGCTTTCGAGGTCGGCATCGACCGGCGGCGGATCGTCCGCCCGTCGCGCGGCTGTGTGCGGGGAGGTGTCGTGTGCCATCCGGCGCCTCGGCGGCGGGGAGCCCTAAATCGGTTCACCCATGCGTCGGTTCACGCAAAACGGGACGGGAGGGGCCCTGCCCCTCCCGCCCGGCGGGCGGCGGAGAGCGCGGAAAGGTCCCCGCGTCTCCCGCCGCCCCTGTGTTCCGCGGCTGTTTCTACCCTTCTTCGGGGGTCGGGATCGCGTCCTCGGACTCGGTCTGGATGCTGGTGCCAATAGCCTCAAGGGCCTACTTCATCTGACCGCTGAAAGCGGCGATCCCTGCCCCGGCGGCGGTGACGACCACACCGGCGAGGATTGCGTATTCGAGGGCGGAGACGCCCTTGTTGCCGCGGAGGAAGGGACGGACGCGCCGCCATACATGCTCGATCTTCATCTCAGAGGTCCTTTCCTGGGTTGGAGAGAGAAGGGTGGTGAAGGAAGGGGTCGCGGCCCGCCCGGCGGGCGGACGCGGTGGATACGCACGCACGAAAAATTCGGCAGCGACGGGGAAATTGCGCGATTTTTCCGGCGGAACCGGAAATTTCGCACTGCGCGGATCGGGACAGGATCGCCATCGCCTCTTCGCACTCCCCGCCGTCGGGTTCTGAAAGCTCTCGTTGCCAACGCAACTGTTGCCGGTGCAATGGATGCGTTCGCAACTGCTTTCGCAACGCTGCGACAAGACATCGAATCCGGGAGCGATGCACTTTGGCAGGGTGTCGCACCCCCGCCCGGCGGCGGGTTCCGGGGGCGGAATCGCCGCCCGCGGCGGGGCGCGCGCCCGCCGCCGCGCCGGCCCGCCCGGCCGCACCGCAACCCGCCGCCGCAACCCGCACCGTCTCATCACGCCATTGATTTACAACGGTTTTTCAGACCGCCTTCGGTGCCGCACGGGGCTTCGCGAGGGTCCGCGCGCCGGGCGCAAGCGTCCGCACTGCGTCACGGCGTCGCACCCCCCGGCCGGTGCCCCGGCGGGCGCGCTGCGTCACGGAGTCGCACCCCCGGAGGGGCCGGAGTCAGGGGGTGGGCTGGCGGACCGGCGCCGCCGGCTGGCGGCGGAAGTCGCGGACGGGCAGGATGTGGACCCGGTAGAGATCGCCGGCGATCAGCCGGTTGGAGAGCATCCCCTCGCGCAGCGGGCGCGAGCAGACCTCGACGATGACCGCCGTCTCGCCCTCGCCCAGGCTGTCGCTCGCCTGCGGGCCGAGCAGCCGCGTCTTCCAGCCGTCGGCGGCGCCGGCGGTGCACTTGGCGGCGAGCTCGTCGGTGGCCTCCTTGGCGCCGATCCGGATCGTGTCGTCGGTCCACAGCGGCGCCGTCGGGTTGCCGCCCTGCGGCTGGTGGACGGCGGAGACGGCGATGACCGCCGCCGCCGGGGCGGCGAAGTCGTGGCGGTGCAGGAACTTGCCGAGCGCCTCCATCCCGTCGCCGTCGGGATCGGTCTCGAACGAGACGTACTCCGCCACCGCGACGGCGCTGCGCGCGCTGGCGGTGTCCACCCGGAGCAGCGAATAGAGGTCGAAGCAGACCGCCGACACCGCCAGCAGGCAGACCGCCCCGAGGGCCATCTCGAGGGTGGCGGCGGCGCGGGTCCCGCACACGAGCCGGCGCAGCGAACGCCGCAGCCGGACGGTGCGCAGCAGGGCGGGCGGCCTGCGGAAGGGCGGAAACGGCAGCGCGGGCAGAGCGGGCATCTCAGCCGTCCGGCGTTTCATGGCGCGCCACCGCGACCGCGACATTCTGCCCGGCCTCGTCCCCGCCGCCGGCAAGCTGGCCGAACTCCCACGGCTCGGGGGTCTAGGCGAGGCGGACCAGGATCATCTCGCCGCCCCCGCCGGCGCCCGAGCCGGTCCCCGCGCCCGTCCCCGCCGCGTCGAGCAGGGCGGAAGGCGCGAGGCCGGTCTCCACGGTCAGCGTCCAGCGGTTGGCGCAGTCGAAGTCGTCGGCGAGGTCGAGTTCGCGGCGGATCGCGGCGCAGGCGGCCTGCGCGCCGTCCGCCGCCGCGTCCGGGGTCAGCGCCACGGCGCGCGCCGCCGCCCACGCCGCACGCCCCATCATGTCGCCGACATAGCTCGCGCGCACGATCTCCGCCAGACCGGCGAAGGCGATGACGAGAACGGAGATGGCCAGCGCCGCCTCGAGGGTGACCGCCCCCCGCCGCGATCCGGCGAAGGGGAGAAGCGAGGCGGCCGCAGCCGCCCGGCCACGGGCGAAAATCCGGTTCACGCGACCTCCGTTTGCCGCTGCGGAGTGCAGCCCGTCTACGCGCTCCGGCGGAAGCGAGTCAAGCGCGCGGCGGCCGGGAACCGGCGGTGCGGGGTTTTGTCGCACCGGCGGCAGGTCCGGCCGCTTGCCTTGGCCGCGTGTGCCGGTCGCTCGCCCGCGGTCACTCGCCGCGGTCGCTGCCGACCAGCGCGACCGCCCGCTGCATGGCCTTGCGGTAGGCGCGGCCCGGCCGGCCGGCGGCGCCGCCGGTGGCGCCCGCGTGCAGCGCCCGCTCGAACGGGATCACCGCACCCGGGCGGCGGTCGGCGAGGGCGTAGCGGATATGCGCCGGCGACAGGGTGTAGCGGCGCATCCGGGTCGAGCACTGGACCAGCAGCGCCGGGGAGTCCGCCCCGAGCCGGGCCAGCAGGCGCACCGCGGTCGAGATGCTGGGCAGGGTGGGTTCGTAGACCAGCACCCTGCCGTCGGCCTGGCGCATGACCGCGAGCTGGGTCTCGGGGTCGGGCATCCCGGTCGCCAGCACGACATGGGTGCGGTTGGCCAGATACTTGAACAGCGCCGCCAGCACCGGCGCGGTGCGCGGCTTTTCCAGCCCGGCGGCCGGCGGGTGCGCGACCAGCGAGATGCCGGGGGCGGCGGGCGTCGTCAGGCCGCCGATCCGGTCGGGGTCGATCTCGAGTTCCGCATCGCCCTCGCCCTCCCCCTCGGCAATGGCGGCAGCGGCGGCGGCGGGCGTCCCCAGCAGGGCCGGCAGCCCGCCCACCGGCTCGGCCCCGAGCAGCGGCGGCAGCCGGCCCGAGACGGGGTCGAGATCGACCACCGAGGCGGTGCGGCCGTCCGCCGCGATGCCGCGCGCGACCGCGGCGACCAGGGTGGAGGTGCCGCTGCCGGGGCTGCCGGCGAAGGCGATCACCTTGCCGGCGTAGAGATGCTCGGGCGCATCGTCGGCGACCGCCGCCGCGGCCTCGCGCACCGCCGCCGCGGTCACCGGCTTGACCAGATAGTCGGCGATGCCGCACTGCATCAGCGTCCGGCCGAACTGCGCGGTGTCGGTCGAGCCGAGGGCGACCAGCGCGGTGTCGAACGCGCAGACACCGGTGAGCTGCCGGGCCGCCTCGCCGGGCTCGGCCGCGCCGTCGAGATCGACGAACACCAGCTTCGCCGGCGGCTCCGCGGCCAGCGTCCTGACCGCGGCCGCCAGGCGTCCGCGCTGTATCCGCGCATCGCGGCCGGCGAGCCCGGCGCGCAGCGCTCGCTCGGTCGCCGCGTCGGCCGCGAAGCCGCGCGCCCACGGGCGCTTCGAGGGGCTGCGCCTGGGCGAGGTCGCCATCGTCGGTCGGCCCGGCCGCGCGGCGGCGGCGCGGCCTAGCCGTCGCCGGCGGCGCCGGCCGCGGTGGCCGACGCCTTGGGCAGGGTGCGCACCTTGTCCTCGGTCCAGCGCCGGTAGGCGTTGGCGATGCCGCCGTCGGCCGCGGTGACGGGCGGGGGGCGGCCGGCGCACACCCGGTCGGCCGCCGCGGCGCCGGCGCAGGCGAGCTTCTCCTGCTGCACCGCGCGGCCGTGCCGCACCGCGTCCAGCGCCTCCGCATGGTGGGCCCGGGCGGCGGCGCTGCCCGGCGCGAAATAGGCATCCTGCAGGGCGAGCGGCAGATAGCACCCGCCGGCCAGCGGCAGCGGCGCCAGCACCGCTAGAACGCGGAGACCGCGGCACAGAAACCGCATTTCGGGCACAGCCTCTCCCCACCGATGCAAAGGGCGGCACGCAGGATAACCGACGAGCCCGCCGCCTGCGAGAGGGGGATTTCGGGGGCGCTCTTTGCCGCCTGCGCCCCCGCGGTCCCGGTCAGGGATGGGGTGCCCAACGAATGGATCGACTGCGTGGCGCAGTCCGCGGCCGGGCACGCCTTGCGCGACGCCGACGCGGCGGACCGGACGGCGGCCGCGGCCACCGGGATGGTCGGGCGGAGGATCGGGTAGCGGGAACCGGCGGCGGGGTCGGGAGGATCACCTGCCGCGGTCCGGGGCCGGAACCGCGGGCACGGCGCCGGCGGGGAGGACCAGCGCCGGGAACTTTTGCCAGATCACGTTCGGCGGCACCGGTCCCTCGGTTCCCTCCGCCGTCATGACCGGGGCCACCTCCACCTCACCCGCATCCTCGAACCGCTTGCGGATGTCGGCGACCTGTCTGGAGAGATCGGAAAACCCGGTTTCGAGAGTCCCGATGTCTGCGGCGAGAAGGGTGACACGCTCGTCGAGCATGGAGAAGGCGAAGGCGGTGACCAGGCTCGGAACCACGGTCGGAACGAGGATGCGCGCCCATTCCTTCATATCCGTTCTCTCCACCCGACCGGTTCCACGTGCTCCTTCGCGGCCTCGTTCACGATCCCGGCGATACCGTTCTCCAGCGCCCGAACGATGGCTTCCGCCATCGCGCGAAGCCTTTAGCCGGCGTAGCCGGCGTTTATCGTCCAGCCGCGACGCGGTCCTGCGAGCCGCCGCCGGCGGTTCCGGTCAGGGATCGGGTCCCCTTTGAAACGGCGCTCGAACCCGTGCCCTGCGACGGTCCCGGCGCCCTCGAGGGGTTGCCCGTTCGGGGGCCGTCGTCCGGACGGGCGGTCCTGCACGACCGGCGGACCGTGCGTTCAGACCGATTTGTCCGGCCAGTCGCCGGTGCCCCTGGCATAGGCGATCTCGCCCCGGATCTCCGCTATATCCGACTTCAGGTCGGCGATGTCCTGTTTGGTCGCCATGTTGGCGGCTATGGAGTGCCGCAGCGCCTCCACCGACGCCTTGACCGGTTCTATGTTCTTCTTGACGATCTCGGTGATGCCGTTCTCCAGCGCCCGAACGATGGCTTCCGCCATCGCGTCATCCTTGGCCGACATTTCCTACGCTCCGGTTGACGAGCCGACTATCGGTTCGCCCCATATACTGCATCGGGATGATCCTGTCAATCACTCAACCGGGGATAGCGGTGCGCACGAAGACCCGCATGAAGCGGGAAACGGGCCCCTCGCCGAACCGGGGGGACGGGCAGGGCTTCGGTGCGGGAGATAACGGATCGCAGGGTGGACTTGGCATAGCTCTCTCATGCCGGCATTCGCAGGGCCGGCTAATCTGGTACTGAAAAATACTCGATAATCCGGCGTTCGACCGCGCCAACGGGCGGCCGTATGCTGCGGGCGCGGCCCGGCGCGTCAGGCGCCCGCCTCTCCCCGCCGCCGGCGCAGCGAGGACACCGGTTGACGCTCGAGAACGTCGAGGCCATCGCGCCCAATCTGAAACGCCGGCTGTCGGGCATCACCGCGACGGTGGTGCGCCTGCTGCCGGTGCAGGCGCGGTCGATCGGCATCGCCGCGACCGGGCCGGGGCTGCCGCCGCAGGTGCCGCAGGTGCCGCTCCGCTCCGTGCTGCTGATGCCGGGGCGGAAACGCCGGGTGTGGCATGCGCGGCGCAACAACGAGATGCTGCTCGGGCTGGTCCTGCGCCACGTGCTGGGCAAGCGCCTGAAGCTCGTGTTCACCTCGGCATCGCGGCCCGAGCACAATCATTCCCGATACAAGCGCTGGCTGCTCTCGCGCATGGATGCGGTGGTCGCGACCTCGGACGGCACCGCATCCTACATCGGCGCAATCTCCCGCTTGCGGCAGCCCCCGCAGGTGATACCGCACGGCATCGATACCGGGGCCTTTTGCGCGCCCGCCGACCGCCGCGAGCAGCGGCGCGCGCTGGGCCTGCCCGAGGGCGTGACCGTCGGCTGTTTCGGGCGCATCCGCCGCCACAAGGGCACGGATGTGTTCGTCGATGCGATGCTCGACGTGCTGGCGCGCCGCGCCGATGCGGTCGCCCTGGTCATGGGCCGCGCAACCGGGAAGCACCAAGCCTATCTCCGGGCGCAGCGCGCCAAGGTTGCTGAGGCGGGGCTGGAGGGCCGCATCCTGTTCCTGCCCGAGGCGCCGGTGGACGACATGCCGCGCTGGTACCGGGCGCTCGACCTGTTCGTCGCCCCGCAGCGCTGGGAGGGGTTCGGCCTCACCCCGCTGGAGGCCATGGCCTGCGGCGTCCCGGTGGTGGCGACGACGGCGGGCGCGTTCGAGGAACTGGTGGTCGATGGCGGGACCGGCCGCCTGGTGCCGCCCGGCGACGCCCGGCGGATGAGCGCGGCGGTGGGCGAGGCGCTCGATGCCCCCGGCACCCTCGCCCGGTGGTCGGCGGCGGCCCGCCGCCATGTCGAGCAGGGCTTCCGGATCGAGGACGAGGCGGCGGCGCTGAACGCGCTTTACCGCAAGTTGCTGGACGGTGATGACGGGGGTGGTTGAGCTGGCCGATAATGGCGGGAAACCGTCGCCGCAGTACCCGAGTCGCTGCGCACATTGATTGGAAAGCCCGGCCCCGTGGAGAAAGCGCGTATCGAGGAGTTTCTTTCTATAGCGAACCCCGACTGGGGTCCGACCGGCGACCGTTTTCCCGAGCACCGCCCGATCGCCCATATTCGCGATCCGGCGGGACAGTTGGTATGATATATCGAGTTGCGTTTACTTCAGCAAAAGCGATCCGGTCGGACGATTGATCGCGTCCTGGGCGGCATTCTGTCGCGACCATCGCAATGTCTGGGATCAGCTTCTCCTGACCCTGGCGTGGTTTCGCGTGGCAAAACACATGCCAATCGCCAGCCTTTGGCTGAATGAGGGAATTTTTCGGTTTCCCCGACCGAGAATACGCGACTGGCGCGACCGTGTCTTCTATTACCCATACAAGCGTAAAATTCGACCGTTCATCGATCAGAAACAAGCCTCGCGCTCGCTAAAATCGTTCATAAATGCATCCGGGAACAGCGCCGGAATGCAAGGGGAAGAACTGGGCTCAGAAAACGTTTCTTCGGGCTTCCGCAATGCATTGAAACGCTGTGATTTCAGTTTCGATGCGCGAATTGAGACCATTCTACCCCCCCCCCCCCGCGGGGGACAGCGATAGTAGATGACAGCCAGGCGAAAATCGCGCCTGGAGCGCCTTCTGTCCTTGAACTGGCACCGCAAGCGCTGGGGTGCTTCGAAGCATGTCGCCGCCGGCGGGAGAGGCGACCTCTCCGCCATGAAGACGGATATCGTCGAGGCGGGAACGCCGATACAGACACGCGGTTCCGAGAAGTCGCTCGATCTCCACCTCGCCAATCTCCGGGACGAGTTCTCGGGACAACCGGAATTGATTTGGTACCATGCCAAGCTGATCGTCCTGATCAGACGCGAGTTCCGCACATCGGAAAACTATTCACAATTTCGGTTGCTTTGGGATGCCGAACACACTTTTCTGTGCGAGAATCTGAACATCCGATGGCTGGTTTCGGCAGCGGACACCATTGCTGATCATGACCGGGATCCCGAGATACGCGCGGCGGCGATGATGGCGACCCTTCTCGTCAACACCATCAAGATGCAGGAAAGCGAGCGCTACGTGTGCGATGCGTCGAGCTTGCCGCCCGATCCTGCTCGCATCACCCGTCTCGGGAACGAATTGGTGCCGCTCTTTTCCGGGATGTCCTCTTTCTCGGTAGGCACCGACGATACGCTCAGGAACATGTACTGGCGGCTTGAGCCGTTCTTCGGGGCCGGACCGGGGGGAAAAATCCTGAAGACAGTCTGGTCCCGGCTCCAGGTCGAAGACACGGTTTTCGCCCGAATGCGCAAACTGCACCGCCGCAACCGTACGCGCTGGTGGGACGATACCGATCAGCGCTGACCGCCGATGAAATGGCTGCGGTCGAGGCGGATTTGACGGCGTCGGGCATGATGCGCATGGCACAGCACCCGGACCGCGATCCCCATCTCGATCCCTATGCGACGCAGCCGGAAACCGGGGGTCCACCGTCTTACTCGCTTCTCGCGGTCGGCACCGATAGTCGAGGGAGCCCGGATCGGCGCTGCCAGACCGTACCTGGCGGCGCGGTCGAGTTGTACCGCACAGGCCGGTTCGATCTGGAAGCTGCGCAGTTCGTACGCCAGACTGATTACAGCATCGGCAGGCCCGGCCCTGCGCGACGCGTTCTCCAGAAGCATCCTCGCCCCGGACGGCCATAACAGATAGGCAACCGCGCCGCTGCGGTCCTGGAAGAGCCTGTGAAGCCGATGTTCCGGCGTGAGGTGCCGGCCCGCGCGTGCAACGGTCTTGCGCTGCTGCCGAACTTCGAGCGTCAGGCGATCGATCTCCGCAAGTTGTCCGGCTGCCGCCAGAACGCCGGGTGTATGCGCTGACAGGATGGCGTCGTCCTCGAGGATGAGAACCGGCATTTCCATCTCGGCGACCCGGTTCCAGGCGGCGATATGGCTGAGGAGACAGGCGCGTTCGGCGTCCCCCAGCGGCCTTGCCCAACTGTTCCAGTAGCTGTCGCTTCGCGCCGTCGAGGCGTCGCCGGACTCGACGGCCTCGAGTCTCTCGAATTTCAGCCCGAGCCTGTCGAGCTGCTCGCTCATGAATTTCATGCGCTCCGTTTCGGCGGCGAGATTGATTACCAGACAATGCATGCCAGTCTTTGACAACGGTATCGGGGCGTGGTGCGGGGTCAGGAACGGCGCTCTCGCTTCCACGGACGGGTAAGGCCCGACCGGGATTCCTTGAGCGCCGAATCTCCGGTCTCGACTACCGGGCCGATCCTCGCAGTTCGTCCGGATGCGGTCCACCGCCGGCGTGGCGAGCCCGTACCGCGCGGGACGTCGAGAAGCGCTTCTCGAAGCCGCGGCTGCCTTACCCCGCCGCTCCCGAGACCCGGAGCAGTCGGCTCACATCCCGCCACAGCTTGTCGAAGGAGGGCGCCGCCGCGCGCGCCGCGTCCATATCGAAGCGGGCGGTAAACGAAGCCTGGTGGAGTGTTTCGCGATAGGTCTTGCCCGGCCGCATCCGCGCGGCCAGCCAGCCTTTCGCATTCGCGATCGCCTCGGGGTTGCCCGGCGGCGCGACGGCGGGATCGGCGTCCCGCCATTCGATCAGCGACGCGGCCGCCGCGATAAACCAAGCCTCGTATTCCATCTTCGCCAGCACCGCGCAGACGGTCCGGTCCGGTCTGGCGTCGCGGGCGCGCTGCAGGAGTTCCGGCGCGAGCCTCGCCGGGCAATCGCCGTTGGCGTCGAACAGGAGCAGGATACAGCCGTTCGCTGCCGCCCTTCCGGCGGCGAGGTCGATGGTGCGTTCGAGTTCGCCGCCTCGCAGGATGCGGTTGCGGCTCACCCGGATCGGCCTCGGGATGTCGAGCGCGATATCGGGCGACACCTGTGCGGCGATCCGGCGCAGCAGCACCGGAACCGCCCGGACCTCGCCATGCCCCTCGACGACGGTCGCTATTCGATGCACGCGCCGGGACCCGGGCCGAACAGATCGATGCGGCGCGGCGCCGGCCTCGAAGCCTCGGGATCCGGCTCGATCTGGTCCATCCTGAGCAGTTCGCCCGCGGTGTACAGGCGCTTCTTCAGGGCCGCACGGCCGACCTCGTCGAGCGGGCCGATACGGCTCTCGCCGTGCTCCAGCGCGACGGCAATAATCGATTCCGCAGGAATATCCTCGTCGTCGAGCAGGTCGGGGCTGTGGCTGGTCACCAGGATCTGCGCGTTGTCCGCGGCATCCCTGAGGCTGTCGATCAGGACGCCGAAGGCGGCGGGGTGAAGGGCGATCTCCGGCTCCTCGATACCGACGAGCCGCCGCGCCGCCCCGGCGGTTCCGGCACCCTGAAAGACCGCGGTCAGCACGCCGAGCGCGCGCAGGGTGCCATCCGACATGTTGGCGGCGAGAAAGCGCCACGGATGCTGCGCACCGCGAACCTCCTGGCGAAACTCCAGGGTCTCGCGCGGTCCCACCGGGCGCCGGTCGACGCCGTCGATGCCCGGCGCGACCTCGCCCAGATAGTCCTCGATTCTCCGCTTGAAATCGGGTGCGCGCGCGGCGAGGCCGGAGAGGACGCTCGCCAGATTGCTCCCGTCGCGTTTCAGCAGCGTTCCCGGATCCGGCGGCTGGAGGTCGCGGATGGCTTCCGGGTTGAGATTGTAAACCCCCGTCGACGACAGCGCCTCGTAGACCGGGCGGAAGGCATCGATCCCGGAGACCGCGACCAGATACAGGCGGTCGGCGGCGGCGAGCGGGGCCGGCGAGACGGTGATCCGGCGAACCCGGCCCTTCTCCACCCTGAAATAGTGCGAACCCGATCCGTCCCGCGCAATCGACAGGCACTCCTCGCTGCGCACCGCGTATCCACGGTCGGGCATGGAGCCGACCGTGAAGGCGTAGTGTCCGCGCCACGCCTCCAAGCCGAATTCGACGCGAATCCCGAAATGGTTGGGATGGCCGCCCGAGCGCCGGCGCACCTCGCCGATGCCGCCGCGGTCGCGCAGCGCGTGGTCGATCGAGAAGCGGAGCGCATCGGCGACGAAGTGGAGGGCGTCGAGAAAATTGCTCTTCCCCGATCCGTTCGGCCCGACGAGGAAGGAGACCTGCGCCGGCGAAATGTCGCAGGCGCCGATGCTCTTGTAGTTTCTGAGCCTTATCCGCGTCAGTAGTCGGCGGTCAGGCATCTCCAGCCCTCCAGTCGGTCGGTGCGCCGGCGCCGGGACGGCGGGCCGATCCTCGCAGTTCGTTCGGGTGCGGTCCACCGCCGGCGGCAGCGCGGGCTATGCCCCGCCGACGAATTCGGGCATGGCTTCGGCCGGCGCCCAGGGGCCGCCGCCGAGCTTCAGCTCCTTGCCGGCGATCAGGTTGGCGGCCATGCGCGCGCCGGCGCCGACGATGAGTTCCGCCGTCACCCAGTCGCCGCGCCGGCGCAGCCTCTTGAGTTCGCCGACCACCATGTCGATTTCGCGCGCGGTCAGCCGGGCGGCCTTGCCCGCCGCGTGCTTCGACAGCATCTCGCGGGCGGCGCGCTCGAACTCCTTCTCCGGGATGGCGCTGGCCGGGTAGCGCAGGTGCACGACCTGCTGGACGAAGGATCCGTCCCGCGTCACCGCATCGTCCACCCGCGCCTGTCTGCCGAGGCTGGAGGACTGCACCTTGACCTCGAACCCGGCGCTCCGGGTCCGGGGGTGGAAGAGTTCCGCGCCGCGCGTGAAGACGCTGTGCTCGACCTCCTCGACGACGGCGTCGTAGCGGCGCCTCACCGTCCTGCCGCCGACCGCCGCCCTCCCCGTCCTCGGGCCCGCGCCGCGCACCCGGCCGCAGCGCGGGGATGCCGGCCTCCATGGCGATCATCCCCGACCCCCGCAGGTCGTCGGCGAGTGCGAGGATCAGCGTGCGCGGGAAGCGGCCGATCTCGGTCTTTCCGTCGGCGTCGGTGATGCGGACGAAATAGCCGCCGTGCTCGGGCGGAAAATCCACCCGGAGGTTGGTCCTGCGGCCGAACTCGGCCAGCGCCGCCGCGTCGCTGTCGGAGACCGGGGAGAAGGCGGGCGCTGCGCCGTCCGCGCCTGCGGCGGGCCAGTACGCCTTGGTCTCCACCAGCGCCCGCTCGCGCACCCGGAAGTCCCACAATGCGCGGGTGGTCTCCTCGCGCCGGCGGTTGGACTCGCGCCACGCTTCCGCCGGCGCCGGCTCGGCGGCGGGCGCCGGGCCGGGGGGCGCCGCCAAGGCCTGCACTAGGCGGCGGACGATGTCGGGATGGCGTTCCGGGTCGATCCCGGGGACAGGGGCGGGGGCGAGGCCGGGGCCCGGCCCCGGGATCGACCCGGCTTGCGGCGCGGCCTCCGGGGCGGCGGAGTGCCCGGCGAGGGGCGGGAGAAGCAGCGCCGGCAGGGGCAGGCGTGCGGGCGGCGCGGCGCGGCGCCCGGCCGCGGACGGGTGGATCATGGCGGTCTCCAGCGGGTCGGGAAACGGGGGGCTGCGAACGAGAAACGCCGCCGGTGCGGAGGCCGGCGGCGCTATCTCGCGAGCCTGGCAAATCTACCCCGGATCGCGTCCCGCGTCAAGAGATTTTTTCATATGAGGAAAATTACTGCTCGGTATATCGGATACAGGCGCGCCATTTTGCGGTATGGGGATCAGAACGGGATCGAGATCGCCTCGTGCACCGCATCGCAGTTGAGCAGCGTCGCCTTCTTGGCGGCGATCAGGAAACTGCCGCCGCTGCGCACCAGCCGATAGTCGTAGCGCCCGCCGAAGCAGCGCTGGCCGTGGCCCGGCCGGTAGTCGAGCATGACGAACCGCGCGCTCACCTCGTAGGCCCCGGCCGCCGGATCGGGCGGCTCGACGAGAAGGTTGCCGAGCGTGTGGCTGGTCCGGCTGTGCGGAATCTGGGCGTGCACCCTGGGGTGGCGCAGCCGGGCGAGGCGAGTGGTCATCAGCTCGCGGTCGTCGAAGAACAGCGAGACGTGCTCCCACGGGTCGTCCTGGTCGACCGCCGCCGGCGCCCAGTAGGTCCCGTCTTCGGTGAACAGGGCGGTCCAGTCCTCGAAACGGCGGTCGTCGAGCAGCCCGACCTCGCCGATCAGGAAGCGCTCGATCTCGCGCGTCAGCAGCAGTTCGGCAAGCGCCGCCCCGCCCGCCGCCGTCTCTCCGCCCCCCGGCATCAGACGCGCGGCATCAGGTGCGCGACATCATGGCGAGCCAGGCCGCGTACTGGTTGCGCATCGCGACCTCGCTGGTGCCGATCGAACTCACCCGCCCGGTCTCGGGATCGGTGGTCTCCGCGCCGGCCCGGGCGAGCAGGATCCAGTCGTTGCCGGCGGTGGCGAGCCCTTCCTGCGCCCGGGCGAAGGCTTCGACGTCGTCGGTCTGGACCATCGAGGACGCCGAATGGGTGCCGTTGAGGATGCGGATCTGCTCGCGGAACATCTGTTCCGGGGCGCCCTTGAGGCGGATCGGATAGACGAAGATCTCGGTCAGATCGACGCTCACCGGGCGGATCACGCGGATGTGCGGGTTGAGTTCCTGCATCGCCATGTTGGGGTAGAAGATGACGTTGTGGCGGGTCTTGTCGAGGATCGCGCGGGTGCGCTCCGCCCCGTGGCGCGCCTCGAGCCGGGCGACATAGTCCCGCTGGAGGTCCGAATCGTTCTCGATGCGCGGCAGCCCGCCCTGCCACGAATGGCCGTTGGGCAGCGCCGAGACGCCGAGCGGGTCGAGGGATTTGGCGCGGCCCTTCTTCTCGAAGAACTGGATGCCGCCCTTGTCGCCCTTGCGCCGCACGAACTGCTGCCCCGACGGGCGCGACGACGATTCGTGGCTGTAGGCGGGGTGGTACATGTCGGACAGGTTGTCGACCTGGAACTTCCAGTTGCCGCGGTACATGTAGCGGTGGACGCCGCCCCGGATCTCGACCTCGCCGTCAGGGGCGCTGGCCGCCAGATCGTCGAGGCAGAGCACGTTGGCGCCGAGATAGTCGCGCAGGCCCGGCCCGCCAGGGGCCAGGCTGGCGAACACGAAACCGTGCACGCTGTCCACCCGGGCGACCCGCCCCATGCCGTCGCGCACCGTGTCCGGCCGGCGCCCCTCGGGATAGCCCTCGGGCTGGGTGACGAAATCGAGGTCGCCGTTGGTCAGGTAGGTCCAGCCGTGGTACATGCACATGAACCGCTTGGCGTTGCCCGCCTCCTCGGCGACCACCTTGACGCCGCGGTGGCCGCAGCGGTTGTACAGCACATGGACCTCGCCGTCGGTGTGGCGGGCCATCACTACCGGCTGGGCGCCGATCCGCGTGCACAGGAAGTCGCCCGGCTCCCGCACCTGCGAGGCGTGGCCGACATAGACCCAGCAGCGGGCGAAGATGCGCTCCATCTCGAGCGCGAAGATCGCCGGGTCGCGGAACACGTCGCGGTGGACCCTGGTGCCGGTCACCAGGCGGGAGAGATCCCGCGCCTCGCCGTTCAGCATGTCGTCCTCCCGGAGCCGCCGGCCGATCCCCGATCATGCGGTCCGGCGGGCCGCCGTTCAACCGGTCCGGGGAATTGGCGGCGCGGGCATCATCGACGGCTGACCCGCACCCGGCGAGGCGGTAGACTGGCGGCCGTCGGAATTTGGGGACGACTCCGCCCGTGGCACCTCCCGAACAACCCGCCGCGACCCTGCTGGACGGCCCGGTCGTCGCCGTCAATATCGGGCTCGCGGCGTTTGCGCAGACGCTGGAGCGGGAGGGGGTCGCCGCGGTCCAGGTGGACTGGACGCCGCCGGCCGGCGGCGACCGGCGGCTGATCCGCCTGCTCGACAGGCTCGGCGCGTGATGGCGGGCGACGCGGCCGGCCGGATCGAGGCGGCCAACGCCCGCGCGGTCGAGCGCATGCTGGCGGCCGATCCGGTGCTCGTCGATGTCGCCGTCGCCGGCGAGGCGATCGGCGGCCTCGGCGACCGCACGATCCTCCACGCCGGGCCGCCGATCGCCTGGGCCGACATGTGCGGCCCGCTCAGGGGCGCGATCGCCGGCGCCGTCGTCCTCGAGGGCTGGGCGGAGGATCTGGAGAGCGCGGCGGCGCTCGCCGCGGGCGGCGGCATCGCCTTCCACCCCAACCACGACTTCGACGCCGTCGGACCGATGACCGGCGTGATCACCCCCTCCATGCCGGTGATGGCGGTGGAGAACCGCACCTTCGGCAACCGTTCCTGGTGCACCCTCAACGAAGGCCTCGGCAAGGTCATGCGCTTCGGCGGCAACGACGCCGGGGTGCTGGAGCGGCTGCGCTGGCTCGCCGATGCGCTGGGGCCGGCGCTCGGCGCCGCCCTGCGCGAGTCCGGCGGCGTCCCGCTCAAGGCGCTGGTCGCGCGCGGCCTGTCGATGGGCGACGAAATGCATCAGCGCAATGTCGGCTGCACCGGTCTCCTCTTGCGCGCGGTCGCGCCGGCCCTGGTCCGCGCGGTCGAGGACCGCGAGCGGCTGGCCGAGCTGTTCGCCTTCATCGGCGGCAACGACCAGTTCTTCCTCAACGTCGCGATGGCGATGGGCAAGGCGATCATGGACCCGGTGCGCGGCATCGCCGGCGCCAGCGTGGTCACCGCGATGTGCCGCAACGGGACGGAGTTCGGCATCCGCGTCGGCGGCCTCGGCGACCGCTGGTTCACCGCCCCGGTCGAGATGCCGCGCGGGCTCTACTTCCCCGGCTTCTCGGAGGCCGACGCCAACCCCGACATGGGGGATTCGACGATCGTCGAGACCGTCGGGCTGGGCGGGTTTGCCATGGCCGCTTCGCCGGCGGTGGCGGGCTTCGTCGGCGCCGGCGCGGCGGCCGACGCGCTCGACTACACCCGCGCGATGGAGGAGATAACGCTCGCCCGCAACCCGGAATGGACGATCCCCGCGCTCGACTTCGCCGGGGTTCCGACCGGCATCGACATCCGCAAGGTCGTCGCCAGCGGCCGCACGCCCACCATCAACACCGGGATCGCCCACCGCGAGGCCGGCGTCGGCCAGGTCGGCGCCGGCGTGGTGCGCGCGCCGATGGCCTGCTTCGAGCGCGCGCTGGAAGCCTTCGCGGCCGAAATGGGCGTCGCATGAGCGCAGGCGTCGCCGCCGCCCGGATGCGCGCCGGCTTTTACCTCGATTCGGTGGCCCTGATGCGGATTTCCCGCACCGTGGAGGCCCTGCCCGGGGTGTCCGCGGCCTCCCTGATGATGGGGAGCCCGTCCAACAAAGAGCTGCTGCGCGACGCCGGCCTGCTGGAAAATGACGACGACGCGGCCGGGCCGAACGATCTGGTGATCGCGGTGCGGGCGCGGGATGCGGACGCGCTGCGCGCCGCCTTCGATGCGGCGGACAGCGCGCTCGACGGCCCGGCGGCGCGGGGCGCGCCGGGCCGCGGACCGCGCTGGAACCCGCGTTCGCTGGAGACCGCGCTGCGGACGAGGCCCGACGCCAACCTCGCCATCGTCTCGGTGCCGGGCGAATTCGCCGCGCGCGAGGCCCGCCGGGCGCTGGAGCGGGGCCTCAACGTGCTGCTGTTCTCCGACAATGTGGACATCGCCGACGAGGTCGCGCTCAAGACCTACGCCCGCGAACGCGGCCTGCTGATGATGGGGCCGGATTGCGGGACCGCGCTGGTCGCCGGCGCGCCCCTCGGTTTTGCCAACGCGGTGCCGCGCGGCGGCGTCGGTCTGGTCGCGGCCTCGGGCACCGGGCTGCAGGAGGTCGCCTGCCTGGTGGCGCGGGCCGGCGGCGGCATCAGCCACGGGATCGGCGTCGGCGGGCGCGATCTGGGCGCCGCGGTGGGCGGCGCGATGACCCTGGCGGCGATCGATGCGCTCGACCGCGACGCGGCGACGGCGCGCATCGTCCTGATCTCGAAGCCGCCCGACCCCGGCGTCGCCGGGCGGATCGCCGACCGCATCGCGCGCAGCGCGAAGCGCTTCACCCTCTGCTTCATCGGCATGGACGCCATCGCCCTGCCGCAAAACGCGCGCCAGACGGCGACGCTCCGCGCCGCGGCGGACGATGCGCTGCCGGGCGCCGGCGCCCGCGAACCGCCGGCGACGCTGGACGAGGCGCGGGCGCGGGTCTCCCGCAGGGGCGGCGTCCGCGGCCTGTTCAGCGGCGGTTCGCTGTGCGGCGAGGCCCAGGCGGTGCTGACGGCGGCCGGACTCGCGGTGTCGTCCAACGCGCCGATACCGGGGGCCGCGGCGGCCGGCGGCGATGCCGGGGGCCACCTGCTGATCGATCTCGGCGCCGACGAATACACGCGCGGCCGGCCCCACCCGATGATCGAACCCGGGATTCGCGACGCGCCGCTCCGGGCCGCGCTGGCCGATCCGGATGTCGGGATCGTCCTTCTCGATGTCGTGCTCGGCCACGGCGCGCATGCCGACCCGGCCGGCGCGCTCGCCGCCGCCCTGGCCGCGCACGAGGGCGGCCGCCCGGTGGTCATCGCCTCGGTCTGCGGCACCGACGCCGACCCGCAGGATCGCTCCGCTCAGGTCCAGGCGCTGCGCGATTCCGGCGTGGTGGTGGCGGAGTCGGCGGCCGGCGCGGCGGAAACCGCGGCGGCGCTCCTCGCCGGCTGAGCGGCGAGCCGCCGCTCGATCCCTGCCAGGCTGGAGACCGCGCCGGCCAGCGCGTCCCAACCCGACGAGTGACCGATCGACTCCAGGCCCCGGAGCGCGTCGGCCAGCGCGGCGCCGCCGCCGCGGGCGAGCGCGTCGATCGCCCGATGGAGGGCATCGGCGCCGAGACCGTCCGCCGCCGCCCAGAGATGCGCGGCGCTGATCCGGTTGGTCGCATGCGCCGCCGCGGACAGCACCGGCCCGGCCAGCGCGGCGGCGGCCCCGGCGCGGCCCGACATCGAGAGCGCGATCGCCATCCCGCCCAGGAAATCGTCGCCCGAGGGGGTGAGGCCGGGGCCGAGGCCGACCAGCGCCTCCACGGCATCTTGCGGCGGGGCCCCGGCTGCCGCCGCCAGCCAGCTCTCGAGCGCCGCAACCGCCGGCCCGGCGCGGCGGACGGTCGGTGAAGCCGGCGGGGGTGCACGCCGCGCCGGATCGGCGAACGGCGCCAGCCCCTCCCCCAGATCGAACGGCGCGAGCGCCGCCGACAAGTGTGCGAACGCGGCGGCGAGGCCGGCCCGGTCCCAGGCGAGGGGGCCGCGCGGCGGATCGTGGAGGCGAGCGCCGGAATAGGCGAGCGCCCCGGCCGCGCCTATGGCGATTCCGCCGCCTTGCGGGATCGCGGGATCGCCCGGTGCCAGCCCCGCATCCTGCCAGTCGGGCAGGCCGCGGTCCGATGCCGGCGCCGCGAGCGCGTTGAGCGGCCCGGCGCCGAGGCTCGACGGGCCGACGCAGACGATCTCCCCCGAGCGGTCGTGGCAGAGATAGACGGTGCGGCGGAAGACCGCGAGGACCGACCCGCCGTCGGCGGCCAGGGCGTGCAGACAGGCCGCCGCGCGGCGCCCGGCGAGGGCGATGCGGAGCGCCGCCCGCCGGTCAGCCATCGCGCACGATGTGGGTCCCGGTCGTGCCGTCCAGCGCCTCGGCCGCCCGCTCCAGCGGCCCGATGACGACCCGCCGGCCGCCGCGCTCGATGAAATCGACCGCCGCGTCGATCTTGGGCCCCATACTGCCCGCCGGGAACTGCCCGTCGCCGCGGTGGCGCAGGATCTCGGCGAGCGTAACGGTCTCGAGGCCGCGCTGCGCCGGGGTGCCGAAATCGACCGCGACCCTGTCGACGCCGGTCAGGATCATGATCGTGTCGATGCCGAGCGCGCGGGCCATCAGCGCCGATGTCAGGTCCTTGTCGATGACCGCCTCGATCCCGGTGCGGGTGCCGTCGGGGCGGCGCACCACCGGGATGCCGCCGCCGCCGCCGGCGATCACCACCGCGCCGCGGGCGGCGATGTCGCGGACCAGCGCAAGATCGGCGACGTGCCGCGGTCTGGGCGAGGGCACCACGTGGCGCCAGCCGCGCCCCGAATCCTCGCGCATTTCCCAGCCGGTCTCGCGGGCGAGCGCCCGGGCTTCCTCCTCGGAGTAGAAATAGCCGATCGGCTTGGTCGGATTGCCGAAGGCGGGGTCGCCGGGGTCGACCTCGACCTGGGTGAGGAGGCAGACCACGTTGCGCGGGTCGCCTTGGGCGCGCAGCGCATTCTCGAGAGCCTGCATCAGGAGATAGGCGACGCCCCCCTGGCTGTGGGCGACGCAGATGTCGAGCGACATCGGGGCGACCCGGCTGCGGGCGATGGCCTGGCGCATCAGGATCTTGCCGACCACCGGGCCGTTGCCGTGGGTCAGCACCAACTGGTTACCGAGGCGCGCCAGGGGCAGCAGCGACTCCGCCGTCTTCTCCGCGTAGGCGCGCTGTTCGGCGACGGTCCCGGCGATGGTTTCCGGGTGGACAGCGTTGCCGCCGATGGCGACCAGGAGGCGGTCGGGAATCGGAAACCGTGCCAAGACGACTCGCTCCGTGGCGTTGTCGGGCCGTTGCGGTATCGGGGGCGGCCCCGCACCGCTACTTTGCGGTCCGCGACCGTGTCGCGCAATCGCCGCGGTGCGGGGCGTTGTGGCGCGGGGCGAATTGAGCTATCGCCCCCCGCGAAAGCGGCCCGAGGGGCCGGTGCCCGGGAGTGTGCAAGCGCATGTCCAGCCTGTTCGAAGATCTCAACCCTCCGCCGCGCCTGCTGATGGGCCCCGGGCCGATCAATGTCGATCCGCGTGTCCTGCGGGCGATGTCGATGCCCATGCTGGGCCAGTTCGATCCGGTCTTCACCGGCTATATGAACGAGGTCATGGCGCTGTCGCGCCAGGTCTGGAACACCGCGAACCACTGGTCCCTGCTGGTCGACGGGACGGCGCGCGCGGCGATCGAGGCGGTCCTGGTGTCCGTCATCGAGCCGGGCGACCGGGTCCTCGTCCCCGTCTCCGGACGGTTCGGGCAACTCCTCTGCGAGATCGCCGGACGGGCCGGGGCGGACGTGCGCACCATCGAGACCGAATGGGGCTCGGTCTTCGCGCCCGAACAGGTGGAGGAGGCGCTGCGGCGGGACTCGCCCCGGCTGGTGGCAGCGGTCCACGGCGACACCTCGACGACCATGGCCCAGCCGCTGGCGGAGATCGGCCCGCTTTGCCGGCGCTACGGCGCGCTCCTGTTCGTCGATGCGACGGCGACGCTGGGCGGGATGAGCCTGCCGGTCGATGAGTGGCAGATCGACGCCGCCGCGGCGGGGCTGCAGAAATGTCTGTCCGGACCGTCGGGTTCGGCGCCGATCACCTTCAACGAGCGCGTGGTCGAGAGGCTCCGCCCGAGACGCCATATCGAGCAGGGCATCCGCCCCGAAGGCTTCGCGGCCGGCGAGGGCGCGCAGATCAGGTCCAACTATTTCGACCTGCCCATGCTGATGGACTACTGGAGCGAGATGCGCCTCAACCACCACACCGAGGCGACATCGATGCTCTATGCCGCCCGCGAGTGTTTCCGCATCGCCCTCCGGGAAGGGCTCGAGGCGCGGTTCGCCCGCCACGCGCTGGTCGGGCGGGCGCTGGTGGCCGGTCTGCGGGCGATGGGCCTCGCCATCTTCGGCGACATCGCCAACAAGATGCCCAATGTCACCGGCATCGAGATCCCCGGCGGCGTCGACGGCGACCGGGTGATCCGCGGCATGCTGGAGGACTTCAGCATCGAGATCGGCACCTCGTTCGGCCCGCTGCGCGGCCGCATCTGGCGCATCGGCACGATGGCGTACAACTGCCGCAAGGACGCCGTTCTCACCACGCTTGCGGCGCTCGAAGCAACGCTGCGCCAGTGCGGCTATTCCGCGCCGCCGGGCGCCGGCGTCGATGCCGCGCTCGCGGTCTTTCGCGCGTCCGGGGACGAGGCGGGCTAGCGGTTTGCGCCGGTTCTACCGCGCGGCTGCGCCGGGGCCGGCGGAGGGCGGGTTCGGCCTGTTTCTCGACGCCCGCCCGGTGCTGACGCCCGGCAAGCGGAAACTGGTCCTGCCGACCGCCGGGCTGGCGCGCGCCGTCGCCGGGGAATGGACCGACCAGGGAGACACGGTCGAGCCGGGCTCGATGCCGCTCGCCCGGCTCGCCAATACCGCCATCGATATCGTGCACGGCCGGCGGGACCATGCCGTCGCCGAGATCGCGGGTTACGCGGAGACCGACCTCGTATGCTACCGCGCGCTGCGGCCGGCGGCCCTGCGGCGGCGGCAGGAGGAGGTCTGGGACCCGCTGCTCGACTGGATCGCCGGCGAGTACGGCGCCCGCCTCCGGGTGACCGCCGGGCTGGTTCCGGCGCCGCAGCCGCGCGAAGCCGTCGATGCCCTGCGCGCCCAGGTCGCGGCGTTCGACGATTTCGCGCTCGCCGCGGTCCAGAGCGCCGCCGGGGCGGCGGGCTCGATCGTGCTGGCCCTCGCCATGGCCGCCGGCCGGATCGACGCCGAGCAAACCTGGGCCGCATCGCTGATCGACGAGACCTACCAGTCCGGCCGCTGGGGGCGGGACGGCGAAGCCTGGCAGGCGCGGGAAGGCACGCGCCGCGAACTCGCCGCCGCGGCGCGTTTCATCGCGCTCAGCCGCCCCGACGGAGAGGCGTGACACCGTCGTCCGGCGCCCGCCCGAAGACCGCCGGAAAATGCTGCGCAAGGGCCGCGTCCACCTCCGCCATCGACGCCGGCACGCCGAGGTCGGCGAGCGAGGTCACCCCGTAGCCGCGGATGCCGCACGGCACGATCCCGTCATAGTGCGAGAGGTCGGGCGCGACGTTGAGCGACAGCCCGTGATAGCTGATCCAGTGGCGCAGGCGAATCCCGACCGCGGCGATCTTGGCCTCTCCGCCCGGGCGTTCGACCCAGATACCGATGCGGCCCGCCCGGCGTTCGCCGCGCACGCCGAACTCCGCCAGAGCCGCGATGAGCCATGCCTCGATGGACCGCACGAGGCGGCGGACATCGCGCCCCCGCCGCGTCAGGTCGAGCATCAGGTAGACCACCCGCTGGCCCGGCCCGTGATAGGTGAACTCGCCGCCGCGCCCGCTGGCGTGCACCGGGAAACGGCCGGGCGCCAGCAGGTCGCCGGCCCGCGCCGAGGTGCCGGCGGTATAGAGCGGCGGATGCTCGACCAGCCAGGCGAGTTCGCCGGCCGCTCCGGCGCGGATTGCCGCGACGCGCCGCTCCATCCGGCGCACCCCGGCGTCGTAGGGCAGCAGTCCCGGCTCGACCACCCATTCGATCATCGTCGGCGACCCCGCTGCGCGGCACGAGCCTTGCGGCCGCCGGCGCATTTTGTTATGCCCGCGTCCGGTAATCTGGCGGATGCCGGCGTTGAGTCCAACCACCTTGCGGTCGTGGCGGAATTGGTAGACGCGCAGCGTTGAGGTCGCTGTGGGAGCGATCCCGTGGAAGTTCGAGTCTTCTCGACCGCACCACTTTCTGGGGCCCGCCCATCCGATGGGCGGGCCCGTTCCGCTTCCGGAGCCCGGTCCGTTCGGAGGCTGCCGTGATCCAGACCCCGGACAGTGCGGCGCGCGACGGCGACGGGGCGGTGCTCGGCGAGATGGTCGGGCTCGAGCCCGCGGTCGCGCGCACGGCGATCGACGCGCTCGACGCCAACCGGATCGAGAGGGCGGCCGAACTCGTCAAGGCGCTCCATTTCGCCGAGGTCGCCGATCTCCTCGAACAGCTCAGCCCCGACCATCGCGCCGAGATGGTCGATATCCTCGCACCGGCATTTCCGCCGGAAATCCTGCCGGAACTGGACGACACCGTCCGCGGCGAGGTCGCGGAACGCCTCGGCACCGGGCGCCTGGCCGCGGCGATCGCGGGGCTCGAATCGGACGATGCGCTGCTCCTGATCGCCGGGCTCCAGGAGGAGCAGCAGCGCCGGGTCATGCAGGCGATCCCGGCGGCGCTGCGCGGCGCCCTCGAACAGGGGCTCGCCTATCCCGAGGACAGCGCCGGCCGCCTGATGCAGCGCGACCTGGTCGCGGTGCCGACCTTCTGGACGGTCGGCGAGACCATCGACTTTCTGCGCGAGGCGGACGATCTGCCGAGCGACTTCTACGACATCTTCGTGGTCGATCCCGCCCACCGCCCGGTCGGCATCGTCGGTCTGAGCCACATCCTGCGGTCCCGCCGCCCGGTGCCGATGAAAGATCTGTCGCGCCGCGAGGCGGTGACCGTGCCCATCGGCATGGACCAGGAGGAGGTCGCCTATGTCTTCGCGCAGAAAAACCTGGTCTCCGCCCCCGTGGTCGATGCCGGCGGCCGGCTGGTCGGGACGATCACGGTGGACGACATCGTCGACGTCATCCACGAAGAGGCGGAAGAGGACCTGATGCGGCTCGGCGGCGTCGCCGGGACCGACATCTTCGAGGCGGTCATCGATACGGGAAAGGCGCGGTTCTCCTGGCTTTTCGTCAACCTGTTGACGGCGATCCTCGCCTCCGTGGTGATCGGACTGTTCGAGGCGACGATCGAGCAGATCGTCATTCTCGCGGTGCTGATGCCGATCGCCGCCTCCATGGGCGGCAACGCCGGCACCCAGTCGCTGACGGTGGCGGTGCGTGCGATCGCCATGCGCGACCTGACCTCGGCCAACGCGCTGCGCGTGCTGTCGAAGGAGGGTCTGGTCGGCCTTCTGAACGGGCTCCTGTTTGCGGTCATCGTCGGCCTCGTCGCCTGGGGATGGTCGGGCGAGGTCTCCATCGGTCTGGTCATGGCGGCAGCCATGACGGTCACCATGCTCGTCGCCGGGCTCGCCGGCACGGCGATCCCGTTCTGCCTGTCGCGCACCGCCATCGATCCGGCCGTGGCCTCGGGCGTGCTCCTGACCACGATCACCGACGCGATCGCCTTTCTCGCCTTTCTCGGCCTCGCGGCGTGGTGGCTGATCTGACGTCCGGGGCGGACTATCGGGGGTGCAGACCATGATGCAGACCGAACCGCCGCGAGGCTGGCCGGAGGATCGGCCGCTCGCGGTCTCCTTCCATGTCATGTGCGAGGCCTGGACCGACGAGTCCGCGCCGGGTGTCGGGCCGATGGGCAACCCGATCCGGGCCGGCACGCTCGACACCCAGGCGCAGTCCTGGGCGCGCTACGGCATGACCGCCGGCGCGTGGCGGCTGCTCGATATCGTCGCCGGAGCCGGGATCCCGTGCACGACCTACGCGAGCGGCATCATCGCCGAGCGGTGGCCGGAACTGCTGCGGCGCATCGATTCCGACGGCCACGCCGTCGGCGCCCATGCGTGGGCCCAGAACCTGCTCCCGGTCTATCAGGACCGCGCCGCCGAGGAGCGCGACCTGGTGCGCGGGATCGAGGCGTTCGAGGCGTGCATCGGCAAGCGGCCGCGAGGGTTCATCAGCCCGCGCGGAACCCCCAGCGCGAGCACCGCCGAACTGCTCGCCAAGCACCGGTTCCGCTGGACCGCCGACGTGTTCGACACCGACCTGCCCTATCTGACACAAACGCCGCAAGGGGCGCTTGCCTGCGTCCCGTTCACGATGGAGGTCAACGACCTGCCGATCACCATGCGCTACGGGCACGAGCCGGAGGCCTTCACGCGGACGCTCGCCCGCATTCTCGACGGGTGGCAGGATATCGGCAGCCCGTTCGCCACGCTCGATGTGACGGCGCATGCCCACGTGTTCGGCCGCCCGGCCGGCGCGGTCGAATTCAAGGCCGCGATCGACATGGTGAAGCGCCGCGACCGGGTCTGGATCACGACCCACGACCGCCTGGCCGAACTGGTTTACCCGGGCAAACGCGGCTAGCGGGCCCCGCGCCTTCCGGTGCACGACAACAAAGATAAACCGGCATACCTGTTTCCCTGGCGGGTGAACGCGGCGATCGGCGCCGCCGGCTACGGCTTTATCGCGCACGTTTTTCCGGGCGTGGCCGACAGTCTGGAACTGTTCGACGCGCCGATCCAGACCGTCCTCAATACCCACTCCGACCTGTTCGGCCTGGTGTTTGCCGGGGTGTTCGCGGTTGCCGCCGTCGCTTCCCTATTCGAGCACCGGCGCCGGAGGCGTTTGCCGGGCCGCCGCGGTCGCCGGACCATCGGAACGCGGCTGTGGCAGCGGCGGCGCGGGAGACGGCGAACAGCCAACACCCCAAAACCGGGAAAAATATCCGCCCCGCCGCGCGCTGGAGGGGCTCAGACCGGTGCCGGACTCGGCACCCTCCGCGGGCGCGGATACGCGACGGACGGCGACGGTCTCAGGATCCACGGGCAGGACATTCGTCTCGCGGCCCTCGATGCGCCGGAGCACAAACAGCCAGCATTGACCTGCGAGGGGCGGTGGATCGATCACGGCAGGCACGTGAAGTCGAGGCTGATCGAGAGGATCAAAGGCCGGATGCTGGAGGTTCGCGTTGTCGATCGGGACAAGTACGGCCGTCTGGTCGGATTCGTGACCGACGACCGCGGAGACGACGTGAACGAGTGGCTGGTCCGCGAAGGGCTGGCCATCGCTGCATACCGCGTCGAGTACTTCCGGGCGGAGGCGCACGCCAGGGCACGCGGGCTGGGCATGTGGGGAATGCGCGAGGCCTACGATCCGCGAGGGTGGAGACGCGGCCAACGTATCCCGGTCCACAATATGCGGACGCATCCCGCCGGCGGATCGGCGGGGCCGAACCGCAAGGCCCGTCCGTTCCGATAGCGGTGCGGCAGGGCGGGAAAGAACGTCCGCCCCTAACGCGCCGCCTCCCGGATCGCCTTCAGCACCTTCGGCGGCGACATCGGCTGTTCGCGGAGGCGGATGCCGATGGCGTCGTGGATGGCGTTCGAGATCGCCGCGATCGGCGGGATGATGGGGACCTCGCCGATGCCGCGCACCCCGTAGGGGTGGTTGGGGTTCGGCACCTCGACGATCTCGGTGCCGATGAACGGCACGTCGGAGGCAACCGGCACCCGGTAGTCGAGGAAACCCGGGTTCTCCAGCGTGCCGGCTTCGCTGTAGATGTACTCCTCGTTGAGCGCCCAGCCGATCCCCTGCACGGCGCCGCCCTGGAACTGGCCCTCGACATAGGCCGGGTGGATCGCCTTGCCGGTGTCCTGAATCACCGTGTAGCGGAGAATCTTCACCAGGCCGGTCTTGCGGTCGACCTCGACATCGACGATGTGCGTGCCGAACCCCGGCCCCGCGCCCTGCGCGTTGATCTCCGCATGGCCGGCGATCGGGCCGCCGGTCTTGCCCGCCATGCGGGCGATCTGCGCGATCGACAGCGGCTCGAAATCGCCGACGTTGGAACTCGCCGGCCGCGCGTGGCCGTCCTCCCACACGACGCCCTCGACCGGCACCTCCCAGACCTGGGCGGCGCGCTCGCGCATGACGTCGATGGCCTTGCGCGCCGCCACGGTGACCGCCATGCCGCTGGCGAAGGTGCCGCGGCTGCCGGCGGTGACGAAGTTGAAGCCGAGCGCCTGGGTGTCGCCGATCTGCGGGCGCACCTTGTCGACATCGATGCCGAGCTCCTCGGCGACCATCATCGCCATCGCCGCGCGCGACCCGCCGGCGACGTCGATGGTGCCGAGGATCACGGCGACGCTGCCGTCCTCGTTGACGTTGAGCGTGGTCGTGGTCTCGTTGCCGATATTGAACCAGAACCCGGTGGCGATACCGCGCCCCTGGTCGGGGCCGAGCGGCTCCTTGAGATGCGGATGCGCCTGCGCGCGCTTCAGCGTCGCCTCGTAGCCGATCGGCCCGAAGGTCGGCCCGTAATAGGTCTCGGTGCCCTCCGCCGCGGCGTTGCGGAGGCGCAGGTCGATGGGATCGATATCGAGTTCGATCGCCATCTCGTCGAGGATGCTCTCGACGCCGAAGATCGAGATCGGCGCCCCGGGCGCCCGGTAGGCGGCGACCTTGGGCCGGTTCACGGTGATGTCGTTGCCGACCACCCTGACATTGTCGAGGTTGTAGCGGGTAAAGGTGCACATCGACGCCATCGGCACCGACGAGCCGGCGAACGCGCCCGCCTGGAAGTCGAGCTGCGCCTCCGCCGCGGTGATGCGGCCGTCGCTGCAGCAGCCGATCTTGATCCGGGTGTGCGCCCCCGAGGTCGGGCCGGTGGCCCGGAACACGTCCTCCCGGCTCATCGTCATCTTCACCGGGCGGTTGGATTTCTTCGACAGGACGATGGCGAGCGGTTCGAGATAGACGTTGTTCTTGCCGCCGAACCCGCCGCCGAGTTCGGTCGGGATCACGCGGATCTTCGAGATGTCCATCTGCAGCAGCTTGGCGCACTGTGCGCGGATGACGAAATGGCCCTGGGTTGCGGTATAGAGCTCGACCTGGCCGTCCTCGGTGTAACTGGCGATCGAGGCCTGCGGCTCGATATAGCCCTGGTGAACCGGCTTGGTGTCGAACTCGCGCTCGATCACCAGGTCCGCCTCGGCAAACCCCTTCTCCACATCGCCCTTCGAGAAGCGCACTACCTTGGCAAGGTTCGACGGCCTTTCCGGCGCCGGTTCGACGCCCGCGGTGAACTGTTCCTCGTGCAGCAGCGGCGCGTCGTCGGCCATCGCCGCCACCGGATCGATCACATGCGGCAGCACCTCGTAGTCGACCTCGATCAGCTTCACCGCGCGGCGCGCGATCGAGTCCGTGGTCGCGGCGACGGCGGCGACCGGATGGCCGTCGTAGAGCGCCTTCTCGCGCGCCATCATGTTCCTGGTCACGTCGCGGAAATTGACGATCAACTCGCCGGCGGCGGCGTACTCCACCGGCATTTCGGGGAAATCGTCGCGGGTGACGACGGCCTTGACCCCGGGCAGCGCCAGCGCCTTGTCGGTGCGTACGGCGAGCACCCGCGCATGGGCGTGCGGGCTGCGCAGCACGCGCCCGTACAACTGGCCCGGCAGGTTGATGTCGGCGCCGTAGCGCGCCCGGCCGGTGACCTTGTCGACCCCGTCCGGGCGGATCGGCCGCGTACCGACGACCTTGAGATCCTTGTCCTCGTACTTGAGCATCGTCGCCATGGTCAGGTTCCTCTCATCTCGCGCGCCGCATCGTCCACCGCCTCGACGATCTTGTGATAGCCGGTGCAGCGGCAGAGATTGCCGGCGAGCCAGTAGCGGATTTCGGTCTCGCTGGGATCGGGGTTGCGCTCCAGCAGCGCCCGCGCGGCGATCAGCAGGCCGGGCGTACAGATGCCGCACTGGAGGGCCGCATGTTCGAGGAACTTGCGCTGGAGCGGGTGCAGGTCTTCCCCGTCCGCCATGCCCTCGATGGTCTCGATCCGCTTGCCCGCGGCCTCGACCCCCAGCATCAGGCAGGAGCACACCAGACGGCCGTCGACGGTGACCGAGCACGCGCCGCAGTCGCCGGTGCCGCAGCCCTCCTTGGTCCCGGTCATCACCAGTTCGTCGCGCAGCGCCGACAGCAGCGTCTGGTCGGCCTCGCACAGGAAGTCGATCTCGTCGCCGTTGATCGTCGCCGTTACGTGATAGCGCGCCATCACCTTTTCTCCGCCCGTTCGAGGGCGATCCGGGCGGCCCGTTCGGCGAGCACGCCCGCGACCTCGATCCTGAATTCGCGGGTCCCCCGCTTGTCGTCGATCGGCCGGCAGGCCGCAGACGCCGCCTGCGACAGGTCGGCCAGCGCCGCATCGTCCACCGCCCGCCCGACCAGCGCGGCGGCGGCCTCGTCCACCAGCAGCGGCCGTTCCGCGACGGCGCCGAGCGACACCCGTGCCGCTGTGCAGACCCCTTCCCCGTCCAGGGTCAGGTTGATGCCGACCCCGACGACGGCGATGTCCATCTCGGTCCGCGGCGTAAAGCGGAGATAGGCGTCCCCCGAGCGCGGCGGGCGTTCCGGCAGGTCGAAAGAGACCACGAGCTCGCCGGGCTCCAGGGATGTCCTGCCCGGGCCGACCGCGATGTCCTCGACCGGGACGGCGCGCCGCCCGCCGGGGCCGGCGACCGCGGCCACCGCGCCGGCCGCGATCAGCGCCGGCACACTGTCCGCCGCCGGCGAGGCATTGCACAGGTTGCCGCCGAGCGTGGCGCGGCCGCGCACCTGGATCGAGCCGATCAGCTTCGCGCCATCGACGATCCCGGGCCATGCCGCGTTGAAGCCCGCGTGCTCCATGATTTCCATGCCGGTGACCGCCGCCCCGAGGCGAAACCGGCCGTTCTCCGCGGCGATCTCGCGCATCTCGGCGATGTGCTTGATATCGACCAGCACGGCGGGCTCGACCAGGTCGGCGCGCATCTGGATCAGCAGGTCCGTCCCGCCCGCCAGGATCCGCGCGGCGTCCCCCGCCTCCGCCAGCAGCCGTGTCGCCGCGTCCAGCGACGCCGGCGTTTCGTAACGCATCCGGTTCTGCCTCCTCGGTTGGTCCGGGCGCGCCGCTCCGGCTCCTTGCGGTGATATAGCGGTACGCGCGGGGCAAGGTAAAGCGCCGCTCTCCGGCGGATGCACGGGACGCGGCGCGGGCGCGACGGCATTGCCGCGCCAAAGGCGGCCGTTCCCGGCCGGATCGCGCCTCCTCGTCCGCATGCGGCGCGGACGAGAAGGGTTTGAAATTCATGATTGCATATTGTATGGATATTTCTACTCTAGATATACATCGAAAGGAAAGGCACTCGCAATGTCGGAACCGGCTTTCATCCTCGTTGTCGCCCTGCTCACCTTCGCCGTGGTGATCGCCATCCCCGCCGTCGCGGTCTGGCGCGAGAACAGCGCCCTCACGATGGCCAGAAAGGAATTCGCTCTCTGGGTCGCGCTGGTCGTCGGACTCTCGATCGCCGCGAGCGCCCTGGAGGCGATGGTGCAAAATCCCGCGATCGACATCGCGGCGGCTGTCGGCATGCTCTGCATCGGCTACATCTTCTACCAGCGGCTGGTCCGGCGCGCACGGCATGCCGGCATGGGCAAACGCATCGCCTATGTCGGCGTCATCCCGCCGGCCAATTTCTTTGTCGTCCTGTTCCTGCTGTTCAAGCGGGGCGCCGGCCCGGCCGATCCCGCCCCGGCGGCCGGAGGCTGACATCGTCCCACTTCTTCCGATCTTGACAAACATACGGCAAATCACGTCCCTTGTCAAGAAAAATGATCACAAACGGTAATTTTTCTTGACGGCCGGATGGCAGGGCTTCCCCCTCCCGCCATCCGGCGCCCCGGACGGGGGATCGGGACAGGGGCCTTGCACTCGACGTCAGGACGCCGAGTGCAAGGCCCGCGGGACCCGACGGGTCACCGCTTCTCCCCCGTTCGCGGAGGAGAGACAAGCGGGAAGGACGGCGTCGCCGCAACCGTTTGCCTGCATGGCAGGCCGAACGGGAGCGAAACGTCGTCCTATCTCGTCGGACCGTTCTGCGGAACGGTCCGGAATGCCGCTGGCGGCGGGTCGGCAAGACCGCACCGCCGGACGATACACTCCGGGGCGGCCCGTTGAGGATCGGCGCGGAGACGGCTAGGGTCCGGCGGAACGGGAGGACCGGCGGCCATGGATTTCGCCCTGTCCGAGGAGCAGATCGGCTTTCGCGAGGCGGCGCGGGCCTTCGCCGGGGGCGAGCTTGCGCCGCACGCCGCCGCGTGGGACGAGGAGTCCGTCTTTCCGGTAGACGCACTGCGCGCCGCCGCCGCGCTCGGCTTCGCCGGCCTCTATGTGCGCGAGGATGTCGGCGGCACGGCGTGCAGCCGGCTCGACGCCGCGGTGGTGCTCGAGGAACTCGCCGCAGGCTGCACCTCGACGGCGGCCTATCTCTCGATCCACAACATGGCGGCGTGGATGATCGACGCCTACGGCACCGGGGACCAGCGCCGGGCATGGCTGCCGAAGCTCAACCCGATGGAGTGGTTCGCGAGCTACTGCCTCACCGAACCCGGCGCGGGATCCGACGCCGCCGCCCTCGCCGCCCGGGCGCGCCGCGACGGCGGCACCTATGTCCTCAACGGCGCCAAGGCGTTTATCTCGGGCGCCGGCAGCGCCGATCTCTACGTCGCCATGGTGCGCACCGGCGGCGAGGGGGCGGACGGCATCTCCTGCATCGTTGTCGAGGACGGAACCCCCGGCCTCTCCTTCGGCGAGCAGGAGAAGAAGCTGGGCTGGCATTCGCAGCCGACCGCGATGGTCTATTTCGACGATTGCCGGGTGCCCGTTTCCAACCGCCTCGGCGCGGAGGGCGAGGGGTTCAGGATCGCCATGCGCGGGCTCGACGGCGGGCGGATCAACATCGGCGCGTGCTCCGTCGGCGGCGCGCGGGCGTGCTACGAGGCGGCGCGCGCCTATGTCGGGGAGCGCCGGCAGTTCGGCCGTGCGATCGCCGATTTCCAGGTGACGCAGTTCAAGCTGGCCGACATGGCGACCGCGCTCGAGGCGGCGCGGCTGATGGTGTGGCGCGCCGCCGCCGCACTCGACGCCGGCGAAGCGGACGCGACGCTGCGTTGCGCGATGGCCAAGCGGGTCGCCACCGACGCCGGGTTCGAGGTCTGCAACGAGGCGCTGCAACTGCACGGCGGTTACGGCTATCTTCGCGACCACGCGGTCGAGCGCTACCTGCGCGACCTCCGCGTCCATCAGATCCTCGAAGGGACCAACGAAATCATGCGGGTCATCATCGCCCGGCGCCTTCTGGCGGGGGCTCCGTGACCGGCCGCATTGCATTCGCCGTGGAAGGCGCGGTCGGCAAGGTGCTGCTCAACGCGCCCGAAACCTTCAACGCGCTGACGCGCGAGATGTGCATCGCCTTCCGCGGCAAGCTGCTGGCATGGGCGGACGATCCCGCCATCGCCGCTGTCACGATCGCCGGGGCGGGCGACCGCGCGTTCTGCGCCGGCGGCGACATCCGCGCGCTCTACGACTCCTGGCGCGCCGGCGACGGCGAGACGGAAACGTTCTTCTGGCACGAATACCGGCTCGACCGCGCCGTCCACCGGTTTCCCAAACCCTGCATCGCCCTGATGGACGGTATCGTGATGGGCGGCGGCGTCGGCGTCTCGGTTCACGGCTCGCACCGGGTGATGACCGAACGCACGATGTTCGCCATGCCGGAATGCGGCATCGGGTTGTTCCCCGATGTGGGCGCGACCGCGTTCCTGCCGCGCGCACCGGGCCATCTCGGTATGTATCTCGCCCTGACCGGCGCGCGCCTGAAGGCGGCGGACGCGATCCGCGCCCGCATGGGCACCCACTACATGCCGAGCAGCGATCTCGCGGCGTTCGAGGCAGCCCTCGCCGA
This sequence comes from Alphaproteobacteria bacterium, assembly GCA_965200535.1. GTDB lineage: Bacteria > Pseudomonadota > Alphaproteobacteria > MPNO01 > MPNO01 > MPNO01. The sequence goes on from CBDAUF010000001.1 coordinate 1,199,474, forward strand.
AGCGGATCTGACGGCGGGCGCCGCCGCGGTCGATGCCGTCCTCGCCCGGTTCGCCGGGCCGCCGGGCCCGGTCCAGCTGCGCGAGCACGCGCCGGTGATCGACCGCTGCTTCGCGGCGCCGACGGTCTCCGGAATCGTCGATGCGCTGGATGCCGAGGACGGGTATTTCGCGATGGAAACGGCCGATGCGCTGCGCTCCAAGTCGCCGACCAGCCTGCTGGTCACCCACCGGCAGCTTCGCGGCGGGGCGGACCTCGACTTCGACTCCGTCATGCGGCGCGAATACCGCATGGCCTGCGCCTTCCTGGCCGGGCACGACTTCTTCGAGGGAATCCGGGCGGCGGTGATCGACAAGGACCGCAAGCCGCGTTGGCGGCCCGACCGGCTCGAGGATGTCGGCGAGGAGGATATCGCGCGCTATTTCGCGCCGGCGGCGCGCGAGCTGGCGTTCGACTGAACACGCCGGACCGGGCGGGGGGAAATCATGGCGGAGATCGGCTTCATAGGGCTCGGCAACATGGGGCGGCCGATGGCGCGCCGGCTCGCCGCGGCCGGCCATGCGGTGCGCGGTTTCGATACCGCAGCGCCCGCGCGCGAGGCGGCCGGAGCGGCCGGGATCCCGTTGGCGGACAGCCTCGCCGCCGCCGCCGCAGACGGGGCGGAGGCCGTGTTCACCATGCTGCCGGCCGGGACCGACGTGCGCGCGGTCTATTGCGGCGCGGGCGGGCTTCTCGAGACGGCGGGCGGGGACACGCTTCTCGTCGACTGCTCGACCATCGATCTCGAGACGGCGCGCGCCGTCCATGCCGAGGCCGCGGCGGCGGGTCTCGCGATGCTCGATGCCCCGGTCTCCGGCGGGGTCGGGGGAGCGGAGGCGGGCACGCTCACCTTCATGGTCGGCGGCGGCGACGCATCGGCCGAGCGCGGCAGGCCGCTGATGACGGCGATGGGCCGCAACATCGTCCACGCCGGCGGGCCGGGCAACGGCCAGGCCGCGAAGATGTGCAACAACATGATCCTCGGCGTCTCGATGATCGCGGTGTCGGAGGCGTTCGTGCTGGCGGAACGGGTCGGGCTCGACGCCCAGACCCTGTTCGACATCGTCTCCACTGCATCCGGCCAGTGCTGGTCGCTCACCAGCTATTGCCCGGTCCCGGGGCCGGTGCCATCGTCGCCCGCCAACCGCAGCTACCAGGCCGGTTTCACCGCGGCGATGATGCTGAAGGACCTGCGGCTTGCGCGCGGCGCGGCCGCAGCGTCGGGCGCCGGCACGCCGCTCGGCAGCCACGCGGCCAGCCTCTACGAACAGTACTGCGCCGACGGGGAGGAGGCGTCCGACTTCTCCGGCATCGTCCGGATGCTGCGCGGCTGATCCCGCCGGGCGGCGCCCCGGGGACGCCGGCCGCGCCGCGCGCCCGGGCATGGCCGCCCGCGGTTGACTCGGTCGGGGGCCGCTTCGATAGTCGCGCCCGGCAGGATCGGGAGCCGGGCGGGGTATGACAGAACCGGAAGCCCTGGGCGCCGGGCTCAGGCTCGCCGCCGACATCGGCGGTACGTTCACCGACATCGCTGCCTTCGATCCGGCGACCGGCGCTCTCCGGCTCGGCAAGGCGCTGTCCACGCCGGCGCGGCTGGTGGACGGAATCGCGGCCGGGGTCGGCCGGGCCGGGGTCTCGTTCGCCGACGCCTCGCTCTTTCTCCACGGCTCGACGATCGCGATCAACACGATGCTGGAGCGGACCGGCGCCCGTGCCGCGCTGGTCATCACCAAGGGCTTTCGCGACATCTACGAGATCGGACGGGTCAACCGGCCGGATTCCTACAACCTGTTCTTCAAGAAGCACCGCCCGCTGATCGAGCGTGCGATGTGCTTCGAGATCGACGAGCGGATGCTGGCGGAGGGCGAGCCGCTGACCCCGCTCGACGAGGACGAGGTCCGCGCGCTGGGCGGAAGGCTCGCCGCGCTCGATGTCGAGGCCGTCGCCATCCTGTTGCTGCACAGTTACCGCAACCCCGACCACGAGCGGCGGGCGAAGGCGATACTCGAGGAATGCCTGCCCGGCGTCTTCGTCACCGCCTCCTGCGAGCTCTCGCAGGAGTACCGCGAGTTCGAGCGCTGCTCGACGGTCGCCGCGAACGCCTATATCGGCCCGCGCGTGCGCACCTACCTCGACGGGATCGGCGCCCATCTCGATAGCCACGCCTTCCCCGGGGCGTTCCTCGTCGTGCAATCGACCGGCGGCCTCTACGACGCGGCCCAGGCCCGGCACGACTGCGTCCACATGCTCGAATCCGGGCCGGCCGCAGGGGTCATCGCCGGCCGCGCGCTGGCCCGCGCGGTGGAGATCGACAACGCGATCACCTTCGACATGGGCGGCACCACCGCGAAGTCCGGCGTCATCTACGGCGGCGAGGCGCTAACCACGGGAAGCGCCAAGATCGGCGGCTACGAACAGGGGCTGCCGGTACAGATCGCGATGATGGACATCTTCGAGGTCGGCACCGGCGGCGGGTCGATCGCCCGCGCCGGGCCGCAGGGCGCGCTTCGCGTCGGGCCGGAGAGCGCCGGCGCGGTCCCGGGGCCGGCCTGTTATCCCGCCGGCGGCGATGCGCCGACGGTGACCGATGCCAACCTGATCCTGGGCCGCATCGCCCCGGACCGGTTCCTCGGCGGCGCGATGACGCTCGACCGCGACGCCGCGGTCCGGGCGATGAAGGCCGGGATCGCCGACCCGCTCGGGATGGGGACGGTCGAGGCGGCCGCCGGCGTCCTGCAGATCGCCGCGACCGCGATGTCGTTTGCGGTCAAGGGCGTGTCCACCGAGCGCGGCCTCGATGCGGGCGCGTTTGCCATGGTCGCCTGCGGCGGCGCGGGACCGCTGCACGCGAGCGCGGTGGCGCGCGAGATCGGCATGCGGGAGATCGTCGTGCCGCAGGCGCCGGGGCATTTCTCCGCCATCGGCATGCTGCACGCCGACCTGCGTTACGACTATGTCCGCACCTGGTTCGCCCGCCTCGCCGAGGCGCCGCTCGACGAGGTGGAGCGGATCTATGCCGAGATGGAGGCCGAGGGCCGCGCGGCGGTGGCCGCCACCGGCGCGGACGTCGAGGCCGCGGTGGCCGCGCGCGCCGCCGACATGCGCTATGTCGGCCAGGAGCATGCGGTGACGGTGGACCTGCCTGCGGCCCTGTTCGCCGCCGGCGACCGGGAGGCGATCAAGACCCGCTTCGACGAGGTGCACGCGATCCGCTACGGCACCTCGGCGCCGGAGGAACCGGCCGAGCTGGTGAGCCTGAGGGCGACGGTCACCGGCGTGCTGCGCAAGCCGCCGATGGTGCGCGCCGCGGGCGGAGGATCGCCCGACCCCGCGCCGGCGGAGAGGCGCCGGGTCTACTTTTCGGAGGCGCGCGGTTTCGTCGAAACGCCGGTCTATCCGCGCCGCGCGCTCGGCGCCGGGGCGGCGGTGGACGGCCCGGCGGTGATCGAGGAGGAGGCCTCGACGACGCTTTTGCTGCCGGGCGACAGCCTCGCCGTGGACGAGTACGGCAACCTCCGCATCCGGGTCGGGCCGCGCGGATCGTGAGCGCCGCCGCCCCCCGCGTCGATCCCGTCGTCACCGAACTGGTGCGCAACGGGCTGATCGCCGTCACCGAGGAGATGAAGACCAACCTGACCCGCACCGCCTACAACATGATCATCTACGAGGCGCTCGACTTCACCGTCGGGCTGTTCACGGCGGAGGGGGAGACGGTCTCGATCGGCCTTGGCCTGCCGATGTTCATCCGCGGCATGGCGGAAACGGTGAAGGCGAAGCTGCGCCATTTCGGCGGCGACATCGGGCCGGGCGACATCTTGTTGACCAACGACGCCTATATCACCGGCAGCCATCTCAACCACCTGACCTTCAGCCAGCCGATATTCGACGGCGATGTCCTGGTCGGCTTTTCGGTCTGCATGGCGCACTGGCCCGACATCGGCGGGACGCTGGACGGGATGACCACCGACATCTATTCGGAGGGTCTCCAGATCCCGATCCTCAAGTTCCAGCGCACCGGCGCCGTCAACCAGGACCTGCTCGACATCCTGAGGATGAATGTCCGCCTGCCGGAGCGGGCGATGGGCGACCTTCGCGCGCAACTCACGGCGATCGCGACCGGCGAGCGGCGCTTTCTCGAGCTCATCCGGCGCTACGGCCGCGGCGCCGTGCTCGACGGCATCGCGGCGATCATGGACCAGTCGGAGGCCGCCGCCCGACAGCGCACCCTGGCGATACCGGACGGCGTCTACGAGGCCGAGTCCTTCATGGACGACGACGGTGTGGATATCGCGAGGCCGGTTCCCATCCGCGTCCGGGTGATCGTCGAGGGCGACAGGATGACGGTCGACCTGTCCGACGTGTCGGAACAGGTCAAGGGGTTCTACAACTCCGGCGTGACCACCGGTCACGCGTGCACCCAGGTCGCGTTCAAATGCCTGACATCGCCCGTCGACTACCCGATCAACGACGGCAGCTTCCGCAACCTCGATACCGTCGTTCCCATGGGGCGGGTCGTCAGCGCCCGCAAGCCGGCGCCCATGCGCTGGTGGATGACCTTCCCGATGACCATCGTCGATACCGTGTTCCGGGCGTTGGCGGACGCGATCCCGGAACGCGTCGTCGCCGGACATCACGCCGACCTGATTATCGCCATGCTGAACGGTGTGAACCCGCAGACGTCGGAATTCTACATCGCCTTCATCGGCCCCACCGGGGGCGGCTGGGGTGCGAAACGGGCGGAGGACGGCAACAGCGCCACCATCTGCATGAACGACGGTGACACCCACAACAGCCCGGTCGAGCAGCTCGAGGCCAAGTATCCCCTGCTGTTCGAGGCCCACGCGCTGCGCCCGGATTCCTGCGGCGCGGGGCGGCGGCGCGGCGGGCTCGGCATCGAGAACATCGTCCAGGCGCGCGCCGACCTCACGCTGAATACCCAGATCGACCGCGTGCACTGCGCGCCCTGGGGGCTTGCCGGCGGCGGCGACGCGATGGGCAATGCGGTCGCGGTGCGACGCGGCGGCGCCTGGCAGGACGATTTTCCCAATGCCAAGGTACTGACCGCGCGCCTCAAGGCGGGCGAGGCGTTCGCCCTGCGCTCGGGCGGCGGCGGCGGCTTCGGATCGCCGCTGGAACGGCCGGTCGAGGACGTCGCCGGCGACGTCCGCCAGGGTTATGTCACGCCGGACGCCGCGTTCCGCGATTACGGCGTCGTCTGCGACAACGCGACGCTTGCCGTGGATGCCGATGCATCGGAAAGGGTCCGCGCGGCCAAGCGCGCGCTCGCCGGCATCGCCCCCGCCCCCGCCACGGGCGGCTGAAAGGGCGCCTACGCGGCGGGACCCCGCCTGCATTTGCGCGATCGCGTTCCCCGGCGAATGCTCAGAAGCCGGCCTGCGACGCGGGCTTGATCGAGATCGCGAAACTCGCGCCGGTGCCGCCGCAGCAGGGGCACGCGATCGCATCGAGCACCGCCTGCCTGCGGTCCGGGGCGATGTCGGCGTCGGCCAGCAGCGCCTCCACCTGGCGGCGGACCGCGGTGTGGATCGGATCCGGCGGTGTGGCGGGCCGGTCGGACTGGGCGGGCGTCCCGGCCCGCTCCCTTTCCGCGGTTCGTGCGGCGCGGTAGAGCGCGCGGAACGGGCCGGTGAGGTTGAGATAACGGGCGTCGTCCGCCGGCCCCGCCATCGGCCCTGCGGGCCTCAGTTCTGCGGCGCGCCGGGATGGATGACGACCCCCTCCAGCTTCTCCACGTAGCGCAGGAAGCGGTACTTGTCCTCGATCCCGTCGGTCGGCTTGCGGTCCTTCCACTCCCACGAATGTTTGCCCGGCTGGATCCGAGCGACCAGATAGCCCATCTCGCCGTCGTCCAGCATCGCCGCGAGCCGGTCCGCAAGCGCGCCGGTCTCGTCCGCCGTCGCGCAGTTGAGGCAGCCGGCGCCCTCCGCCATGCGGGCGAGATCGGTGTTTTTCGAGGTCAGCGTCGGCGGCCCGCCGATGTTCTCGTAGATGCCGTTGTCGAAGACCAGCACCGTCAGGTTGGGCGGGCGTTCGGCGCCCAGGGTGCACAGGATGCCGGTGTTCATCAGCATCGACCCGTCGCTCTCGAAGGCGACGATGCGGCGGTGCGGCAGGGCGACGGCGAGGCCGAGCGCGGTCGAGGTGACGGAGCCGAGCACCCCGGTGAAGAACGTGTTGTCGGCGGGCTTCAGGTTCCACCAGTCGTCCCAAGTCGCGCCGATCGACGTCGTGACCAGGTCGTCGGCGGTGATCAGCGGCGCGATCGCGCCGAAGGCGTCAATCCTGCGCATAGGCGGGGCGCTCCACGCAGTTGCCCGAAAGCACCAGTGCAACCGGCCAGTTGCTGCCGTCGGCGTGCAGGAACGCGCGGCGGATCGCCGGCTTGATCTCCCCGGGTTCGGTGACCTCCCGGTAGGGGATGCGCAGCGCGTCGAGGATCGGCGCCATGGTCTGCGCGTGGTTGTGGCCCCACCAGTTCTGCTCCCCCCATTCGCCGCGGAAGCTCATCACCATCACCATCGGCATGGCGTGCTGGAAGGCCAGCCGTGCGACCGGCTCGCAGCACTGGCGGATGCCCGAGTTTTCCATGATCATCAGCGCCCGCTTGCCGGCGAGATAGGTCCCGGCGCAGATGCCCGGCATGTCCGCCTCGTTGGAGACTTGGATGTAGCGAATCGCGTTGTCCGCGGCGCACAGGCGGTAGACGCTCGCCAGCAGCGACTCGGGCAGGGCGGCGACGACGCTGACGCCGGCGTCCTTGAGCCCCTCGACGAACAGCCGCGCGTATTCCGGAACCGCCGGCCCGTCGGCGCCGCCGTTCACGACGGGGCCTCGGCCTTTTCGCGGAAATTCCCGGCGAATGTGCGCCCGAGGTCGCGCGCCTTCTTCTTCATCACGCCCAGCCCGAACTTGCCGAGGCGGCCGAAGACCGAGACATCCGAGGCGTAGGCGATCTCGGTCCCGTCCTCGACCTCGGAGAGAGTGAGCGTGCTTGCCGCATTCAATGTGCTCGCGCGGCCGCCTTCCTCGCCCGTCGTCGTGGATGCGGCGTAATGAGGCGGGCGTTCCTCGGTTTTCTCGACGATGACCGAGAAGGTCGTCTTGATCGGGCCCACGGCGACCCTGATGTCGGCCTTGTAGGTTGCCGCACCCGTCGCCTCGACCCGTTCGCAGCCGGGGATGCACGGCCCCACGATCTCCGGGTCGGTAATCATCGCCCAGACCCGTTCGATCGGCGCATCGACGGTGAAACTGTCCTCGATCTTCAATCCGGGTCTCCCGATCCGCGCCCATCCTACGGGAGCGTCCGACCGGGCCGCAACGGCGCAGTTTTCCTCGTGCGCTGCGCGTCGGACCTCCTTTCCTGACGCGCGCGCAACGTCATCGTATGGTCGGCAGTCGCCACGGTCTTTCTCCGGTCGGGCGGACTCACGACGGTCGGGAACACAGTCGGGACTTGCCGAGACAGAGATAGGACCGCCGCCCATGCCGCGAACCCGCCGCCCGGCCGCCTTCGCCGCCGCGTTGCTGGCCCTCCTCGCGACGCTCTGGCTGCCGGCAGCCGCCGAGCCGCTTTCCCTGACGCTCATCCATGTGAACGACTGGGACCGGATGGAGGGCGTGGACGGCCGGGGCGGGGCGGCGAAGATCGCGGCGGTCGTTGCCGAAGAGCGCGCCCGCGCCGAGGCGGAAGGCGGCCTGGCCCTTGCCACCTTCGGCGGCGACATGATCTCGCCGTCGATGCTTTCCGGGCTGGACAAGGGCGAACACATGATCGAGCTCGCGAACGCCATCGGGTTCGATCTCGCGGTCCCGGGGAACCACGAGTTCGATTTCGGCCCCGAGAGCCTCATGCAGCGGCTCGAACAGTCCGCCGCGGTGTGGCTCGCCGGCAATGTCCGCTACCGGGGCAAAGCCGGCTTTCCCGGCGCCCGGACCACCAGGATCGTGGAGCACGGCGGATTCAGGATCGGCTTCCTCGGCCTCGTCACCCCCGAGACCGCCTTCATCTCGTCCCCCGGCAAGGACGTCTCCTTCACCCCTTTCGTGGAAACCGGCGCTGCGCTCGCGGCCGAATTGAGGGATGCCGGGGCCGACTTGGTGATTGCGCTCACGCACAACGATCTCGCGCACGACATCGAACTGCTGCGCGCATCGGACAAGATCGACGCCGTTCTCGGCGGCCACGACCATCTCGCCGTCGCCTGGTTCGATGGGCGGCAGACGGTGCTGAAGGCCGGCTCGCAGGGCATCCATGTCGGCGTACTCAGGATTGCGCTCGACCGCATCGAGGATCGCGACGGCAGGTCCCGCGTGGTGTGGACGCCGGACTACGAACTCCGCTCGACCGACGGTGTGACGGGCGCGGCGGCGCTGGCGGCAAAGGTCGAAAAACACCGAAAACGGCTCGACGGCCGCCTCGCCATCGCCGTGGGCAAGACGGCGACCGAACTGGACACGCGCCGCGCGTCGGTCCGGTCGGGCGAAAACGCCTTCGGCAATCTGGTGGCCGACGCCATGCGGGCCGCCGTCGGCGCCGACATCGCACTCACCAATGCCGGCGGGATTCGGGGCGACACTGTCTATCCGGCCGGTTCCGAAATCACCGGCAAGCTGGTGCTGACCGAACTGCCCTTCGGCGACAGAACCGTGAAGCTCGCGCTCTCCGGCGCGCAGGTCAGGGCGGCCCTGGAGCACGGCGTTTCCGGCACGGAAGGCATGAGCGGCGCCTTCCCGCATGTTTCCGGCCTGACCTTCTCCTTCGACGCAGGCCGGCGGAAAGGCGGCCGGGTCGTCGATGTTGCCGTCGGCGGCAAACCGCTGACGGAGGAGAGGATCTATACGCTCGCCACCAACGACTTCCTCGCCGAGGGCGGAAACCGCTATTCCATGTTCGCCGGGGCGGAAAGGCGCATCGCCGCCAGGGACGGTTCCTTCGCGGCCGTCCAGGTGATGGAATTCGTCGAGGCCGCCGGCACCGTCTCGCCCGCGGTCGAGGGGCGGATCGTCCGTCTCGATTGAAGAGGATCGGTATTCCGGCATGATGGCACCCCGGCCGCCGGCGGAGAGGTCAGTCCCTGCACCGCGTCCGGCGGCCGAATGCGGGCGGGGCGGCCGGCGGGGCGTGTCGGGAGGAACGGGGGTATGAAACGAACCTATCGGGGCTCCTGTCATTGTGGCAACGTCCGCTTCGAGGTCGAGGCCGATATCGACCACGTGCGGGTCTGCAACTGCTCGGTCTGCCACAAGCGGGGCGCCCTCATCCACCGGGTGCCCGAGGAGGCGGTTCGCCTGCTGACCCCGCTGGACGACCTCACCCTTTACCGGTGGGGATCCTTCACGGGCGAAGACTATTTCTGCCCCATCTGCGGCATCCTTCCCTTCCGCCGTCCCAGCTATCCGACGGAAGAGGAAATCGGGCGCGGCATCGCACCCTTCTCGGGCTGGGCCGTCAACACCCGCTGTCTGGACGGGTTCGACGCCGCCGGCGCACCGGTGAGGCCGATCGACCGCCGGGATACGCCTGTGGAGAATGTCAGGAGGCGTTTCGACCGGAACAAGGGACATGCAGCCCCGAGCCCCGTTACGCGGACCGCGTCCGATCGCGGACGCTCCCGCTCCGGGCTGCGCGACCGGAGGTGACCCAGCCGTGAAAAAATCCCCGACAGACAATTCCCCAACGTTCTCGCCCGGCGAGGCGATACGGTCCGCCGTCGTCAGCGCCATGCTGCTGCCGGAGCGCTGGCGAAGCGGGATCGCCTACAATCCGTTATCGAATCGCGTGGCCCAGAACCCCTACCCGGTCTACGCCGCCCTGCGCGCCCGGGATCCGATCCATCGCAGCCGGCTGCTGAACGCTTGGCTGTTCACGCGCCACGCGGACACGGATGCCGTCCTTCGCGACCACCGCCGCTTCGGCAACGATCCGCGAAAGGGGGACCTGAAGCCCCGCCAGCGCGCGATGCTGCCGTCGCCGGACGAGTTCACGATGCTGCTTCTCGATCCGCCCGACCACCCGCGGCTGCGCGCGCTGGTGAACAAGGCCTTTACCCCCAAGGCGGTCAACGCCCTCGAACCCCACATCCGCAGCATCCTCGGGACGCTGCTGGACGAGATCGACGATCCCGGCGGCTTCGATCTGATGCGGGCGGTGGCTCAGCCCCTGCCGGTGATCGTTATCGCCGAGATGCTGGGCGTTGCGCCGGAAGACAGGACGCAGTTCAAGATATGGTCGGAGCAGCGCGCCCGCCTGCTGGAACCGACGATCAGTCGGCGCGAACGCGCGGCGGGCGCCGCGGCCTCCCGGGCGTTCGACGCCTATTTCCGTTCGATCATCGAACAGCGCCGGGCGGCGCCGCAGGAGGACATCGTGAGCGCCCTGGTCCAGGCAGAGGACGAGGGCGAACGCCTGAATGAACGCGAAGTCCTGAACATGCTGCGTTTGCTCTTGGTCGCCGGCAACGAGACCACCACCAACCTGATCGGCAACGGCATGCTGGCGCTGCTGCGCAATCCCGACCAGCTGCAGCGGCTCAGGGACGACCCCGGTCTGATCCCGCAGGCGGTGGAAGAACTGCTGCGTTTCGACCCGCCGGTGCAGGCGGATTTCCGGCGTACGCTGGTCGACTGCGAGATCAACGGTTTTTCGCTGCGAAAACGCGACAACATCGTCCTCCTTCTCGGCGCCGCCAACCGCGATCCGGATGTGTTCGAGGACCCCGACCGGCTCGATGTCGGACGCGGCCGGAGCGCCCACCTGTCGTTCGGACGCGGCATCCACCATTGCCTGGGCGCACCGCTGGCGCGTCTGGAGGGCCGGATCGCGCTCGAGATGCTGCTGGAGCGCTTCTCTTCGATCGGTCTGCTGGACGACAGCGCGCGATTCCGCAAGACCATCGTGCTGCGGGGCCTCGAATCCCTGCCGGTCCGCTGCGTCGGGCGCTGAGCCATACGGCGTACCCGGACGGGCGCTCGTCCGGGCGCCGGGTTCGCGGTTGACGGGCGAACAACGCCCGGCGGCGGCTCGGGGCCGCGCCAACGCCCCTGCTCAAAAGAACCCGGAAAATCCAACTTGCGCGAACAAATCAAGCTGCGACGGTCGACGAACGCAAGGCTGCCGGCCCTCAGACCGGGGCGCGATCAGGCCGGGAGGCGCCCCCTTGCCGCGGCAGTTGCTGTTCGACCAGCGCAACCCAATAGCTTGCGCCGAGCGGAAGGATGGCGTCGTTGAAATCATATTCCGGGTTATGGACAAAACAGCCGCCCTCGGAACCCGTGCCGTTGCCGATGAGAATGTACGCGCCGGGGCGTTTCTGCAGCATCCATGCAAAATCTTCCGACGCCATGAGCGGGCGGGCGCCGCTGTCGACATGCCCGGCCCCGACCAGACTGGCCGCCGCCTCGGCCGCGGCGCAGGTTTCTCCAGGATGGTTGATCAGGATCGGATACTGGCGACGGTAATCGACGTCGCAGTCGACGCCGTAGGCGGCGCAGATGCCGTTCGCAATCCGCACCATCGAGGCTTCCATATCCGCCTGCGCATCCTCGCTCAAGGTACGCACCGTCCCCTCGATGACAGTGTCTTCCGGAATGACATTGACGGCGCTGCCGCCGGCGATGCGGGCGACGCTCATGACCAGGTCGTCGGATCGCGAACGCCGGGAACCGAGATATTCGTTGAGGGCCGACACGATGGCGCAGGCGGGGAGGATCGGGCTGCGCGCCTTTTCCGGGAAGGCGCCGTGGCCGCCGAGGCCCCGAACCGTGATCCTGAACACGTCCATCGATGCCATGAAGGCGCCCGGGGCGATGGCGAACCGGCCGGTTTCGATGCCCGGGAGATTGTGCATGCCGTAAAGGGCCTCCGGATGGATCAGCTCGAAGAGCCCGTCCTCCATCATCGCCAGTCCGCCGTTCCCCGCTTCCTCCGCGGGCTGGAAGATGAAGTGGACAATGCCGTCGAATGCGCGTGTCTTGGCGAGATACCAGGCCGCACCGAGCAGCATCGCCGTATGGCCGTCATGCCCGCAGCCATGCATCTTTCCATCCGTTTGCGAGCGGTGCTCGAAATTGTTCTCCTCATGAAGATTCAGCGCATCGAGATCCGCTCTCAGGGCGATGCAGCGATCCGATTGCCCTGCCCTGAGCGTTCCCACCACACCGGTGACAGCCATGCCGCGGTTCACGGTCAGACCGAATTGGGACAGTTTTTCCGCGACGATCCGGCTGGTCCGGTGTTCCTCGAACCCGATCTCCGGATGTCTGTGAAAATCCCGGCGCCAGGCTGTCATCTCGGGATGGATATCGACAATTCCATCGATGAGTCTCATTTCGTATCCCAACGGGCCGGCTGTCCGCATCTCCGCACGCGGCTTGCTACATCAGGGAGGGCAGTAAGAGAGACAGCCACGGCACCAGCACGATCAGCATCAGCCGCAGGATGTCCACAACCCAGAACGGAGTCACGCCGGAGAAGATGGTGATTGTGGAAACGTCCCGGAGGACGCCTTTCAGCACAAACACGTTCATGCCGATCGGCGGTGTGATCAGGCTGATTTCGGTCACCACGACGATGACGATGCCGAACCATATCAGGTCGAATCCGAGAGCGCTGACGATCGGTACGAAGACCGGAACCGTCAGAAGGAGCATGGAGAGACTCTCGAAGACACAACCGAGGCCGAGATAGATCAGCAGGATGACGGCGAGCACCAGCATCGGCGGGATGCGCATGTCCTGTATCATGGCGGCGAGCTGGTTGGGCATGTCGGTTTCGTTGATGTAATCGGCGAAGATCAACGCACCGATGAGAACGAAGAACAGCATCGCCGTGGTGGCGGCGGTCTCCGCGAAAATGCTGAACAGGCGCTGCCAGGTTACGTTGCCCGAGGCTAGGGCGAAGACGAATGCGCCGAAAGCGCCGATTCCGCCGGCCTCCGTCGGCGTAAAGACACCGAGATAGATTCCGCCGATGACGAGCACGAATAATGCGGCGACGCCCCAGACCCGGGCGAGGGCGCGCAGGCGCTGGTTCCATCCTGTGCGTTCCGCCACCGGTCCGAGGGACGGTTTCCACCACACAACGACGCGAATGGCGCCGAGATAGAACACGATGCCGATAATCCCGGGCAGCAGGCCGGCGATGAAAAGGAGGCTTATGTCCTGGCGCGCCATTATCCCGTAAAGAACCAGTATGACGCTCGGCGGAATGAGTATTCCCAGCGTGCCGCCCGCGGCGATGGCTCCTGCGGCTAGGCCGTCGCTGTAGCCGTAGCGGCGCATTGACGGCATGGCGACCCGGGCCATGGTCGCCGCCGTAGCGAGGCTCGAACCGCAGATTGCGCTGAAACCGCCGCAGGCTACGACGGTCGCCATGGCCAGGCCGCCGCGCAGGTGGCCGAGGAAAGCGTTGGACGCCGCGTACAATCTTTCCGACAGGCCGGCCCGCCCTACCAGGACACCCATGAGGATGAACAGGGGAACAACCGACAGTTCGTAGTTCTCGGCGCCTCTGCGCGCCTTCTCGCCGATGATCGAGAAGGCGGGATCGAGGCCGCGCATCATGACGAAGCCCGTCGCGCCGACCAGCGCCATGGAGAACGCGATCGGTATCCGCACCAGCACCAGAACGATGACTGCGACGAAGGCGATTGCCGCTTCAAGCATGTGTCGGGTTCAGATAAATCCGGGTTCGGGGCGCCGGGCCCCGCGCGCGTAGCGCAGCATGTTGAACAGAAAAACCAGCGTTCCGATCAGCGAAAAAAGACACATGAGATAGACCAGCGGAAAGCGGTGCCAGGTCAGGTATTCCCATGTTTCCCCCACCTCGCGAAGATCCTCCGCAAGAAGCCACAGGCACCAGGTCACCACGCCGAGCATCATCATGGCGACTAGGTTGACGGCCAGCTGGCGAACCCGCACGAGCGTCCGGGGCACCGCGGAATCGAGCAGATCGACCACGATGTGCCCTTCCTGCCGGTTCACGGAAGGAAGGGCGCTGTAGATGGTCGCGGCCATGGTCAATTGCACGATTTCGTTGCCGCCCGGCAACGGTGCGCCCAACAGGTACCGCCCCGCCACGTCAACGACGGTTATGCCCATCAGGCAGAACAGCAGAACACCGGAAATTCCCCCGAAGACGCCGTGGACGACGGTCGTGAAACGGCTGCCGGTCCGCCACGGCTCTTCGGGCGGCGGGTTGGCTGACACGATCGCTCCGGTTTATCCCTTGATCTTTGCGACCTCGTCGCGCAACGCCTTCAGCACCGGCCCGGCATCCTTCAGGCCGGCCTTCGTGGCGCGCGCGATCCATTCGCCGTCCAGATCGGAAAGCAGAGAGCGAATTTCCGCTGCGGTGTCCTTTTCGAATGAGGATATGGTATTGCCGGCGTCGCCGAGACCCTTGACCGCGAGCTTGTCGGCGCGGTCCCAGACGGATCCGAACATCGCCGACAACCGTTCTCCCGATGCCCGCATGAGCGCCGCCTGGTCGTCTTTCGACAACCCGTCGAACCTGTCCTTGTTGATGATGGCCGCAAAGCTCGCCGTATACAGTCCGCCGGGATAGGCGTAGTGGAACTTGACGGCGTCGCCGAGGCGGAAACTCCAGATGGTCTCGATCGAGAAGAAGATACCGTCGGCAACGCCGCGCGAGAGAATTTCATGCGCCTTCGTCGCCGGCGCCGACACCGTGACGATGCCCAGCCGCTTGGCAATCGCGGCCTGCGTGCCGCCGCCGGTCCTGACCTTGAGCCCCTTGATCGACGCCAGGGAGGCGATCGGCTTCCGCGTGTGAAGCATTCCCGGCCCGTGCGTAAAGAGCCCGAGAAGCTTGACGCCCTTGTGCTCGCCGAACCCCAGCAGCCGCTTGGTATAGACACGCCAGTAGGCGCGCGACATCTGCTCGGCATTTCCGTCCAGCCCGGGCAGTTCGACCATATCGGTGAAGACGAAACGGCCGGTCGTATAGCCGTGGGTAATCCATGCGACGTCGGCGATTCCCTTGCGGACACGGTCATACAGATCGCGCGGATTGATGGGAGGGTAGGTCATGCGGACATCCAGCCGCCCGGCGCTTTCCTCCTTGACCCACTTGATCCATTGCGGCCATCCATCCGTATTCATCGCGTGTTTCGGACCGGCATAGGTTTCCAGCTTGAGCGTCTCCGCCTGGGCGGCGCCGAGCGGAATCATCACCGCCCCCGTCAGGGCAAGGCCGCCCGCGATCGATCGCAACAGGGTGTTCATTTGGTTTCCTCCATTATCCAGTTGGCGAGCCTCCGGATCGGTTGACCCGGTACAACGCTCCGCTTCGCCCGATCCGGCGTCACGTCGTGCAGCGCCGGCCCGGCCCGGATCGTCAAACCGCCAAGTGCTGCATCGAGAGCCGCAGGGTCGGCGTTCCCGGACGACCGTTCCATCCATCGAACGCGGACTCTTGCCGATCGACGCCGTCAAGTCACCCCCCTGCCGTAACGGGTCCCGGCGGTCGTTGACGGCAGTTCTCCAAATCTTCTCTTGTTGTCCTTTCGGAAGCACGCCTCGAACGGTTCGCGACAGCGGCGTGCCTGTTCGAGGCCGAAGGTCTCGATGGTGTGGTCGGCGATCGTGGCAAGGTCGGTTTCGGCGAGAGAGGCGAGCCGATAGTCAGTCATGCCGCGCGCGATAGCGCTGCTCCGCCTCGGCCCACACTTCCGCTACCGTCCTGTCGCTCGCACCGCCTTCCAGACCGTCCTGGACGGCCCGTTTCAAGGCGCGGAATTGCGCATTCTGTTCCTGGTCTCGGCGGATCAGATCGCGAAAATACTCGCTGTCATTTCCGTACTCGCCGCTGGCAACCAGGGTTCGGATCCATTGCTCCTGCCGATCCGTCACGGTGATGCTCTTCTTGACCAGCGGCATGTTGGTTCCTTTCGACGATCGGAATATATCCGAATATATCGGATGACACGCTCTGCGCCAACGGCGCGGCATCGGGGAAGCCTTCGGCCTAGCCAGCGTGTTCATCACCGCAGGGCTGGCGTTGGCCCGGATCGACCGTTCGGTGACCGACATCGATCACGGTGCATCCGTGCCGCCCCGGTTCGATCCCGATGACTCATTGCGGGACTGCTAGACGGCGCCCGGCTGGGCCATCGGCGTCGGCCATGAGACGAAACTGTCGGATACCTGGATGGTGCGGCTGGAGGCGTCCTACATGGACTTCGACAGCAGCACTCATCACGTGAACCGGTCTGGCGACAACCGCTGCGGGCCGGAAGGGCCCAACAGACCACGCCCCTGCGAGGTCGCGCATTCCGTCGGCACGATCCGCGCGACGATTGTCCATCGCTTCGGGAATGATCTCGGAACTGGTATACGGCCGGGAAGCTGAGGCTGACGGAACTCCTGATTGAGTTCGATTTCAACGAATGCGCGCCGCGCAGCCGGTGACGGCTCGAGCGCCGATCCTTGTCCGATGCCGGGGGAGTTCCTATGATCGGCGCATGACCGGGGCGATCGCCTTCGACACCCACCGCTTCGTCAAACGTCTGACGGAGAGCGGCTTCACCGAGAGGCAGGCCGAGACGCTGGCGGAAGAGCATGTCGCCCTGCTCAACGCCAATCTTGCGACCAAGGCCGACAGCGCGGCGATCCATGCCGAGATAACGCGGGTCGAGGCCGGCATCGAGACGCTGCGTCAGGAGACCCGGGCCGACATAGCGCAGGTCGAGGCCGGCGTCGAGACGCTGCGTCAGGAGACTCGGGCCGACATAGCGCGGGTCGAGGCCGGCATCGAGGCGCTGCGTCAGGAGACCCAAGCCGACATAGCGCGGGTCGAGGCCGGCATCGAGGCGCTGCGTCAGGAGACCCGGGCGGGCATGGAGGCCGTGAAGGCCGATTTGCTGAAATGGCTGTTCGGCGCGCTGGTTGCCCAGGGAGGTCTGATCGTCGCCCTGGTCAAGCTGCTGTAGCGCCGCGCGCCTGCGCCGACAGGGGCTGTGACGGCGGCCGCTTCCGCGGCGCCCTTGCCGGGCGCGGGGTCGTGTCCCGCCTCCCCGATCGTCGCAACCGCAAACACCGGTCGATTATGACCAAGGGCTTGTACAAGCGCCCAAACCTCATCGAACGCATGTGCAGCAGCCGTCATCTTCCGGTCATGATTCCTGAGCCGATACCGAGGCATTCGCATTCCCTGCTGCACCCGCCGGCAGCACGTCATCTCGACCGGCGGTTGATCGCGTAGCCGCCCCGACCGCCCTTGAAGGGTTGGATGAGCAGGTTGTGGAGGTGGAGTTCGGCCGGGTCGCGGAAGCGGTCCAGGCCGATCGTCATCGACTCGTGGCCCAACTCCGGCTGCGCCCGATAGGTGCCGAAGAGACGGTCCCACCAGGGGAAGTTGAAACCAAAATTGCTGTTGGTCTCGGCGTCGATGTCGGAATGGTGGACGCGGTGCATGTCGGGGGTCACCACGAACAGGCGGAGTCCCCGGTCGAGTCCCTCCGGCATACGCAGGTTGCCGTGATTGAACATCGAGGTTCCGTTGAGCAACACCTCGAAAACGACCACGGCGAGCGCCGCCGGGCCGATAACGATCACAGCCGCGAGCTTCAACAGCACCGACAGCAGGATCTCGAACGGGTGGAAGCGGGCCCCGGTGGTGACGTCGAAGTCCAGGTCGGCGTGATGCATGCGATGCAGCCGCCACAGCACCGGCACGGCGTGGAACATGACGTGCTGGAGGTAGACGACGAGATCGAGGATGACCACCGCGATCAGAACTTCCAGCCAGAACGGCAGCGCGACCAGGTTGAGCACGCCCCAGCCGCGTTCCCCTGCGGTGGCCGCCAGCGCGACCGGAACCATGGGGACGAGCAGCCGCACGGCTGCGGTGTTCAGCGCGACGATGGCGATATTGGCGTACCACCGCTTCCAGCGCGGCTGGCTCAATACCCGCCTCGGTGCGGCCAATTCCCACAGCGCCACCACGGCGAAGATGCCGACGAAGAAGCCGAGCCTGATCGCGGGCTCGCCGGCGGCGATGAACTCCGGCATCCTTTACCCCGGAACGTTATCGTCCATCGTCACATCGAGCATGACGGCGAGCTTGCGAAGGGCTTTCACCGAGCCCTCATCACGGCCCGCTTCGATCTCGACAATCCGCACCCGATTGACGCCCGAGACGCGCGCGCGCTTCGACCGGGAACGGTCACGGTATTCGCCCCAGACCCGGGGCGGCGATGTGCCCGCGAAGAGGCGGTCCGCGACATGGGACGGGACCGGTTCTTCCTCTCCGGCCGCGATCCATGCCTTGAAGTCCGGCGCTGCGTGCAAGTCATCAGAGTCTTCTTCCGCGGCGCACAGGCGGTCATGCCCGGCTCTTGGGGCGGCCACGGTTTGGATCATCGCGGTTTGTCTCCGGCAACGGCGCCGCTCAGCTTGGCAAACAAACAGTACCAGTGTTGGGCACCGAACGAGAATGGTCGGGGTGTCTGCGGATGCTCCATTCGCGTTGGGGAGGACCTGCGCAACGTTTGCGCTGCTCTACGGGATCTATCGCGTCGTCTGGTCGATCGCCCACCGGATGGAGCGGCGGCCGCGCGCGACGCTCGAAGAGCGCTGGCTGCCGCGACAGCTCTACCCGGAGATGTCCTGAGCGGGGAGCGGCCCGTCCGTGTCAGGCGTCGAGCCTGCGGTTGCTCCAGAAATGCTCGGCGCGCCGGGCGAGGCGTTCGTCGAGATAGCGCCTGGCAAGGCCGCTGTCACCGCTCCTGAGCGCCGCCTCGAGCAGGGTGTCGTGAAAGGCATCGCGCTGGGTCTTGCTGCCGCCGAGCCGGATAATCTCATCCCATATGGGCTCGGTCTTCGCGACGACGCGGCCCCACTCGCCACGGATGAAAGCGTGCTGCGCTTCGTTGAGCGGGATCACCACCCGCTCCCAGATGTCGTTGCCGGACGCCCGTCCGCGTGCGCGCAGACTGTCGAGATGGGCCTCCGCGGTCTCCCAGTCGCGCCCCCCGGCCAGCGCCATCCCGACATGCGAATGGTGGAAGGGCGAATCTTCGGGCCGGTCGAGCTGGTCCCTGAGAATGTCGGCGAAGGGTTGCCAGCGCTCGCCTACGTCCATGCCGTAAAGTTCGAAGCGCCAGAGCGTGGAAACTGTGTTGCGCAAGTCGAGCCCGCGCGGCGACGGCTTGCGTTCGAACCAGCCGCGGCACATCTCGGAAGCCTGCTCGTAGCCGCCGACCGCGATGCGGTAAAGCACCAGGTGCCACAGCATGTGGTTGCGGTAATAGTTCATGTGGACGCAGGCATCGAGCGCCGGCGGCACGCGCTCCAGCGCCTCGTCATAGGCCTGCAGATCGTAGAGCGCGTGCGTCAGCGCATGAACGCCCCAGGTGTCCTCCGGGTTCCGCGCGATGCAGCGCTCGGCCCAGCGCACCGCCGCTTCGCCCTCGCCCTGCTCCTCGAGGACGAAGGCGAAGAGGCCGTGCACGAAGGAGTCCTCGGGCAGCGCCTGCAGCAATGTCTCCGACAGCTCTCGCATGTCGGCGAAGCGCCCCTGGAAAAACCACATCAGGTAGAGCCGCTGTGCGATCATGAGGTCCGCCGGCCAGGCGCCGAGATGGGCGCGCATCGCCGCCTCGGCATCGCGCGGGCGCAGATTCACATAGTGGTCGAGCGCGGCCACCAGGCTCTGCTCCCGCTCGGAGCCCCGGTCCGCCGCCCGCTTTGCCGCGATTATCGCGGCCCGCGCCTCGCCGAAGTCCTCTTCGACGAAACAGGCCGCCGCGAGCCCGGCGTGAGCGGCCGCGAGACCCGCGTCCCCGGCGACCGCATCGCGGAAAAAATCCACCGACCGGACGTCCCACGAAAGAAGACCCTTGACCCCCCGGTCGAAGGCGTCCGCTGCGTCCCCGGATGCGGTCGACAGCGAGAGCCCGTAGGCATCGAGCTGCATGATGTCCCTTCCGGCCCTGCGGTGTAGCATGGATCAGTTTAGCGGCGCTCCGAAAACGCGTGCAACGTCGTCCGGCCGCGAGGAGGTGTCGTCATGGATGGGATGATCGGCTCGGCCCGGCTATACGAATGGTCGCCCGGCCTCGGAACCGCCTGGGGCGACTTGCTGCGCTGGGTGAGCGAGACGGCCGGCGTCGTCTACGAGGTCATCCCGCGAGACGTGCCGATGGGGCTCGACGAGCTCTGGGCGCGGGGCGACATGGGGTGCGTGGCGATGTGCGGCTACCCCTGGGTACTGGCCGAGGAACCGCCGCGTCTGCTCGCCGCGCCGGTGCCCGCGCCGCCGCGCTACGGCGACCGGCCGGTCTACGTCAGCGACTTCGTGGTGCCTCCCGACAGCCCGTTCGGGGCCCTGGAGGACACGTTCGGCCACCGCTTCGCCTACTCCACCGAGCACTCCCAGTCGGGCTACAACGCGGCGCGCTACCACCTGCTGTCCTATCGGACGGCGGATCGGTCGTCGCTGTTCGGCAAGGTGCTGGGGCCCTATATGCGCCAAGGCGCGGTGCTCGACGCGTTCGCGGCGGGCGAGGCGGATGTCGCCGCCGTCGACGGTTTCGCGCTCGACTTGCTGCGCCGTCACGACCCGGATTCGGCGGGCCGGGTGCGGGTGATCGCGACCACCGAGGCGGCGCCGATCCTGCCCATGGTGACCTCGCTCGCTGCAGACGATGCGGACCGGCGGCGCCTCATCGACGCGCTTCTCGCCTTCGGTGCGGCGCCCGAGATGGCGGCGACGCGCGATGCACTGCTGCTCAGCCGGTTCGAGACCGTGTTGCCGGAGATATTCGACGAGCTGATCGACCGCCAGCGTGCGGCGGAAGATGCGGGCTACGCGAAGATCGCCTGACCCCGCTTCGATTGACTGACGCCGGTCAATCGTTGCCCCAGACCTCCCTGGCCACGTCGACCACGAGGCCGAGCTTGGCCATCTCGTCGGCCTCCGCGATGGGGTTGCCCTGGTAGATGCTGGCGAAGCCGCATTGCGGGCTCAGCCCGAGCTGTTCCATCGGCACGTAGCGGGCGGCCTCGTCGATCCGGCGTTTCAAGTCGTCCTTCGGTTCGAGCGCCGCCTTCTTGGTCGTGACGAGCCCGAGCACAACCAGCTTGTCGTCCCGCTGGAGGTGGCGCAACGGCGTGAAGTCGCCCGCCCGCGGCTAGTCGTATTCCATGAACAGGGCGTCGACCTCGAGGTCGTTCAGCAGGGCCTCGGCGACCGGCTCGTAGCCGCCCTCCGCCACCCAGGCGCCGCGCACGTTCCCGCGGCACATATGCAAGCCGACGCGCTGACCGGCGGGCCGGTTGCGGATGCAGGCGTTGATGATCTTCGCATAGAAGCCCGGCAGCTCGTCCAGATCCTCGCCGATGCGGCGGTACCGGTCGTGGAACTTCGGGTCGCACATATGGGCGAAGTTGGTATCGTCGATCTGCACGAAGTCGCAGCCCGCATCCCACAGCGCGTGAAGCTCGGCGTTGTATACCTCGGCGAGCCCGGCAATCAGCGCGTCCTTGTCGGGATAGAGCGCCTTGTTGATTCCGGCCCAGCCGCCCCGGGCGTACATGTAGGTGGGCGAGGGGATGCACGTCTTGACCGTGCGGTCGGTCAGTGCGCTGGTGAACTTGTAATCCTCCACCGCCAGTCCGCCGGGCGGATGCCCCAGCCGACCGGTGACCTCCAGCACCGGCGGGGCGTATTCGATGTCCTCGTCCTCGTAGTGGAAGTGGAACTCGACCCGGCCGGTCAACTCGACGCCCTCGATCCGGGTCAGGATCGGGGTGTGAAATTCGTAGCGACGAAACTCGCCGTCGGTCACCGTCGGGATGCCGGTCTCCTCCTGGAGCGACACGACCCGGCGGATACAGCGGTCCTCGACCTCGCGCCGCGCCCGGTCGTCGATCTCTCCGCGTTCGTGCGCCTCAAGCGTCCGCTGCAACTCCATCGGGCGCAACAGGCTGCCAATATGGTCGGCGCGGAATGGCGGCTTTCCCGGTTGCATGACGGCAACTCTCCCCAAGTCCAGCGTCCCTAGACGATCCAGCGTGACAGCCGCCGGGTCCCCGGGCAAGCGGCGTCCGAACGATACCATCGGAGCGACGGCCCGAACCTGAACCAGAGCCGGCGCCCGCTTCATCCGCACACGGCGATGAAGACAACAGGGGCCCGAAGGCTTTCGCGATCGGCGGGCCAGTGTGCCTTATTGTACTCGGCAGTAGCATGACGACGTAATGGCAACGTCGGCTCTTGCCAAAGCAAACCCGAGCTTCTGTTCGAGGATCTGCGCTTCTTTCGAATCGCGATTTTCTCGCACACATTCCAACAGCCCATGCATAGCCCACAGGTTATCCGGATGCTGGCTACAGCGGGCGATCTCGTCGGTGTAGCCGAGATCTGCTCTGTAAACGGCTTCCGCTTCTTCCAACCGACCTCGCTGCAACAACAGTGCACCCAGGGCATGACGCGGCGGATGCATCCACGCCCACGGTTCGGTGAAGTTCAGATTGTCGTCCCTCTGAACAGCCAAGCGCAATAAATCAAAGGCGAGATCGTAGTTTTGCTTCCTATATTCCAATTCCCCTTCCAGCATGGCCTTGCCGACAAGCAGGATATCACGCACAAAATTGCTGAGGAAAATTTCGTTTTCGGGAATCGCTTGAAGACGCCTTTCGAACTGTACCCTGGCGGCTTCCGCGCTTTCGATATCGCCCAAGGCGGAATATGCCACCCCCTTGCCGTAGTAATGCATGGCAGTCCGGATCGGGGTTCCTTCCGGGCGTTCCGGCAATCCGTCTTCAATCAGCTCTCGCCATTTTCCAAAACGCACGTATACATGGGTTCGCATCGCCGAATAACCATCCAGGATGTTAGCCATGAATGGGTAGCTTGAGGCAATTAATTGCGGGGTTGCCGTGGTGCAAATTCGGTTTGCGGCGTTGATCGCGTCCACGTAGCGGCCAAAAAACATGGCGGTGTACATGTATAGATGAAAATCGTGGCATCGAGCGGTAGTGTAAAAGTTATTGGGACCGGCAATGTCCAAATATTTGTCGTCCGCACGAACGGCGCGACGGGACTGTTCCATTGCCTGTGCGTAATCGCCGCACAGCACGTAAATATGCGCCGCTACATGCTCTATGTGACCTCCGTCCGCCACCAGTCCGCGCAGCATGTCCGCGGCGCGCAGAGCCCGTTCAGGAAATGGCGACATCTCCATCGCGTGGATATACATATGTAGAACACCGGGATGGCGGATCCCCGTCTTATCGGTTTCCCGGACCGCAGTCTCCAGAACGGAAATTGCTTCCTCGGTCAAGGCGTCCGGATTCGGTCTCCCGGTCTTGAGATTCCACAAACGCCGAGGCGTGCAGGTTATAGCCGCCTCCGCAAACAGAGCAACTACATCAAGGTCGGTCCGGAAAGCGGCGTAAACCGCTCGCATTTCATCGGTAAATTCGCGATGCCATCGATCCAATACTCGATGCTTGTTTTCGCTTCGAGATTGATAGCGGGCCGATATTGCCCGTATCAGCGCACGCTCGTCCGGTCTGTCGTTATCGGCTCTATCCAGCGCGCGGCATGCTTCTTTTGCAGCGTCATAGCATTGCGGCAATGTCTCGGTAATCTCTCGCTCGGTATAGCGGATCCAGGGGCGGTTGTAGAATGGTCCGCCGGCATAGGCGATGCCCCACCAAGCCATCGCACAGTCGGGGTCGTGTCGGAGCGCTTCACGGAAACACGATACGGCCTCTTCATGATTGTAAGCGTATGTCCAGTTCAGCCCTAAACTGAACCACGCCTTTGCTTCTGGCGACGCGGCCTTGACGTCTCTTTTCCAAGCGCCGAGATCAAATTCATAACGCGCAGAACTTTTCGCATGACCAATGCTCGAATAATTCTCTTTCACCGATCATTTCTCACCGTTGCAGCGCCCGACTTGGTGATACACGCGAAAGATAAATTCGTCAACAAGAGAGATAATGACAAACGCAAACAGCGTCCGGGAAGCCGGCTCTCTTCGAGAACCTGGCAGCGGCATCTGCTGTGCCGCCGCAAAACCCGGCGGGTCAGCCGAGACCCTCGCGATGGGAATTATACGCTTGGCTAGCCAGAGTTGGAATCTGTATCAGGATTCCATGGCGATACCAAGCCGAGGCAAAGATCGAGACGCCTAAGGGTGCTCGGAGCCAAACCTTCGTGAGGCTCTATTCCGGGTTCAAGCACATGGCGCTTGCCGTCGGGGGAGGCCAACCTAGTGAAACCTCCCCACTCGTTGCTTCCTGCCTGATCTGCTCGACCGCCTTCACCACCCAGTCATTCGCAGTATTCGGCGAAGGTAGGGAACGACTGGAACGGATGCGCGGACACCTTAAGCTGCAAGCTCTAGTTGATTTTCTTCCTTCTCGAAGATTCTTCCCCTTCTGACGCCGGGGGCATCCCACATTTCATGATACCGGGCAGGTGCGGGTTCGATCCCGTCGAACGGCCTTCCCGACCGGGCACGGGTATCGTCCAACGTTGCCCGATAGGCTGTCCGCAGCCGTTGCTTGACCTCATCCATGCTGCAACCCTGCGCACCGATATAGTGTTCAAGGCAGACGGCCACATAGACTTCGTCTTCCTTGAAGATCACGAATCGTATGGCATTGGATTGGTTCATCCTTTCCCCCATCCCTTGGAGAGACGATCCAATAGATGGAGATTTTCCTTGTCAAGAGGGTTGACGCTGCCCCCTTTTCTCTTATATTACTAGCCAGAGATAGACGGGTTGCAGAGCATCGAGGGAGTAAGGAAGATGGCAAAGCGGGGTCCGGGCAAGGCGCATCGGGAAGGGATGACGGTCATCGAGCTACTCAAGATGTTCCCCGACGATGCAGCGGCGGAGAAATGGTTCGAGGCGCAGCGCTGGCCGGAAGGCCGGTTCTGCCCGGACTGCGGCTCCACGGATACCGTCCCTGTCGCCAGCCGCAAGCCCATGCCGCACCGCTGCCGGTCTTGCCGGGGTCACTTCTCGGTCAAAAAGGGAACGGTCATGCAGTCCAGCAAGATCGGGCTGCAAAAGTGGGTCATCGCCATCTACATGATGACGACCGGACTCAAGGGAACGTCCAGCATGAAGCTGTACCGCGAGGTCGGCATTCGACAAGCGACCGCTTGGTTCATGATGCAGCGCATCCGCGAGGGTTTCGACCTTGGCTAGGGAAAGCCGTTTCCCGGCCCTGTCGAGGTTGACGAGACCTATATCGGCGGCAAGCGCAAGAACATGCCGAAAGCCAAGCGCGAAGCGATGACGGGCCGGGGCGCGGTCGGCAAGACCATCGTGGCGGGCGCTAAGGATCGCCAGACTAACGCGGTTTCCGCCCGTACAGTTCCGAACACGCAGATGGCCACGCTGCAAGGCTTTGTGAAGGAAAACGCGGTCCCTTGCGCCACCATCTACACTGACGAAGCCCCGGCCTATGTCGGGATGCGGTACAACCACGAAAGCGTCAATCACTCGGCTGGCGAATACGTCCGCAACGATGCCCATACCCAAGGGATCGAATCCTTCTGGTCGATGTTCAAGCGCGGCTATCAGGGCACCTACCACAAGATGAGCCCTAAGCATCTTGAACGGTACGTGACGGAGTTCGCCGAGCGCCATAACGACCGCGACGCCGATACGGTCGATCAAATGGGCAAGCTAGCAAAGGGAATGACGGGCAAGCGGCTGCGTTACGAAGACCTGATCGCCGATAACGGGCTGGAGAGCGGAGCGCGGGCGTGACCGCCAACTTTGCGAGCGGGACGATTTGGACGGGTGATAACCTGTCCGTCATGCGAGGCATGAACGATGCCTGCATTGACCTGATCTATCTCGATCCGCCGTTCAATTCGAACCGCACCTATGAAGCGCCGATAGGCAGCAAGGCGGCTGGCGCATCGTTCAAGGATGCATGGACGCTGGCGGACGTGGACGTGTACGAGCATGGCGAACTGGCGGATCGCAACCCCGCCGCCTATGCCGTTATCGAGGCTGCCCGTCTCGCTCACGGCAAGGGCATGATGTCATACCTGATATTCATGGCCGTGCGGCTGCTAGAGATGCAGCGCATCCTCAAGCCGACAGGAAGCATCTACCTGCATTGCGATCCGACCGCCTCGCACTACCTCAAGTTGCCAATGGATGCAATCTTCGGGCGAGCCAACTTCAAAAACGAAGTCATATGGTCATATCGTCGCTGGCCATCGAAAAGCCGCAACTTCCAGACCATGCATGATGTTCTGTTGTTTTTCACCGCCGGTGAGCCGCATATATTCAATGTCGCGTACGAACCGCCGAGCAAAAGCTATCTCAAGCGATTCAAAGGGAAAACCCAAATTCTCGACCCGGAAACGCGGACGCGAAAGCTGGTAGTTGAAGCCCCCACCAAGGGATTGCCGAGACGCGATGTATGGGAAATGTCAATCATCGCGGGATCATCAAAGGAACGTCTCGGCTATCCAACGCAGAAGCCTCTTGCGTTGCTGACCCGGATTATCGAAGCCAGTTCCAACCCCGGCGACATGGTGCTTGATCCCTTCTGCGGGTGCGCGACAACCCTTGTCGCGGCGGACCGGCTACAGCGGGAATGGGCAGGTATCGACCTGTCGCCGCTGGCTATCAAGCTGGTAGATGAGCGGATCGCCGAAGATCGACCAGGGGGATTGTTCGGCGGCGCAACGGCGCTCACAGCCCCGCCCAAGCGCACCGACCTTGGCAACCTTCCCAACTACCGGACGCACCGGCATCGCCTCTACGGTTTCCAGGAAGGCGTTTGCATCGGCTGCGAGACGCACTTTCCCTTCCGCGTCATGGACGTTGACCATATCCTCCCGCGCTCAAAGGGCGGAACGGATCACCCCGACAACCTGCAACTGCTATGCTCCGGGTGCAACCGGAGCAAGGGCGGCAAAACAATGGCCGAATGGAGGGCCGCACAATGACCGACAAGAAACCCCGGAAACCCGCCCGTCTTCCATCGGAACGGACTATCGACATGCCGTCCCGATCCTACAACCCGTCAAAGGAAGACCGGGCGCAAGCCTTCGACATGCCCAAGGCCAAGATGGCCACCCTGCGGCGGGCCTTCTTCCGCCCGATCAAGTCCGAGAACGACGAGGGCTAGATCGGCCCAATGTGACCATCCGATATAATCCCCATTAATTTCAAGGCTCCCAAATCCGTCAGCAACATAGCTTGTTACGTGTTGTTTTACACTGCGGCGAAAAAGGAAAGGACGATCATAGGGAGATTCGACGTTTGCGACAAATTTAATGCAAAAGTCAGACTTTTGAACCGTCCCGAAGAGTGGATCAAATACGACGAAGAATTAGAATGGTATTGGGGCGTTGCATTGCTACGCGTGAAATAACAGATGCGTCTATCAGAGGTTTCTGGAGAACGTCAGGCGGGAAACCGCCCTTGTGCCCAGCGGTCCCGTTCCGAGCACCACGAGTTGGGCGCCAGCCAGGTTGACGAGAGGCCCCTTGCCGGTACGGTTCCGAGGGTGCGGATAGCGCGTGGCGGTGCCTTCGGGGTATACGATTGCAGACAACCTCGACCTCCTGGGAATTCGGGCGTGCGGCCGGCCGCAGCCCGAGGGCGACAGTGGCGCCCGAGCGGGCAGCGAGAAAACCGTGCTTCGTCAACGCCGCGACCCTGGTAACGGCGTTTCGGGGTCCGGCGTCAAAGGCCGTGCATCTTCTCCTGATTGGCGGATGTCCGGGAGTGTGATGCGCCTCTACGTCAGCACCGGTCGCACAGTTTGCAGTGTGCGGCACTTTTCTGTGCTCGACGGGTGTCCTCGCGTCCGGAATGTATGGAGCGGTCACGGAAGTGCGCGATATCGGCCGGCTCGGCCGCCCCGCATGCCATGCGATGGCGCGCCCGACGCATCGCCTCGACGCGTTTGCGATGGCGGGTGACCGCGTTGACGGTGGTGGTCCCGAGCGTTTGCAGGTCCGGCCGCACGGCCTCGATCGCATCGCCGTCGAGCCAGTGCAACCCCGCGATCCGGCCGTGGACAATCGCCAACTGGCGCGGGAGAGGCCGCTATCCGCGCTTCAGACGTCGCGGGTTCATTCCTGCGCCTCGCGATGATGCGTGGCGAGGGTCTCGCACATGTCGGCGAGGCGTCGGCGGAGGCGGTCGGGCTTCTCGACCGTGACGGTGTTGCCCCAGGTGACGAGGTGCCAGCACATCTCGTCGATGCCGCCCGCGGTGAAACACACCGTCAGGGTGCCGTCGGCGTTCTCCTTGACCGACTGGCTCGGGTGGAAGAGGAAGGACCCGGCGTCCGGCGCCGCCGCGGGCGAGAAGCGCAGGACTACCTCGACCGGCTCTTCCTGGAAGGTCCCGAAGGAACACCGGGCGTACTCTTCCAGATCGAAGCCCGGGTCGCGCACGAACCGTTCGCCGATCCGGCCTTCGCTCATGTTCGAAAGCCGCCAGAACCGCATCCCGCCGGCCCACTCCGTCCGCCCGACCAGGAAGGCGCGGTTGCCGTAGAGCAGGCCGTAGGGCTCGATGCGCTGCCGGCTCCACCGCCCGGTGGACTGCGACCGGTAGCCTATCTCGACGATGTGCTGCGTGGCGATGGCTTCACGCAGGAGCGCAACCAGGTCCCGGTCGAGGCGCGGCCTCGGGCCGGCCCGCATGGCGAGACCCTCGGCCTGCGTCAGCGCCTCGACGTCGGCCTCGATCCGCGTCCGCGAATCCTCGTCCAGAGTCGCGCGCAGCTTGGTCTCGATCTCCCGCAGGGCGGCGGCGCGCGCTTGCTGGCCGCCACGCTCCGCCATCCCTGCAGCCCAGCCGAGTTCCGCCAGTTCGGCGGGCGCAAAGCGCACCAGACGGCGGAGCGCGTTCGAACGCAGCCGCCAATGGTTCCGGTTGTCGTCGCTCTCAGCGAGCTCCAGCGGTTCGAACGCTGCTTCGACGGCAGCGCGCATCCGCTCCGCCGTCCTTCGGCTGACTCCGAACTCCTCTCGAATGTCGTCGATCGTCACCCCGAGATGCGAAGTCTGCAGGCGGATCGCGAGCTGCACGAGGTGCACCAGACCTTCTAAACGCATGACGTTTTTCTTGCCTCCCGGTGTGGCCCCGCGCACTCGATCCTAGTGGCGGCGCGGGGCGCCGGGAACCGGGCTGCCGTTCGCCCCTACGCCAGAAACCCCACAGGCCGGGGCCGGCCGGGCTTGGCGTCGCACTCGGCGCGGAGCATGTCGGCCAGCGCCGCCGGTTCCGCCAGCCGCCCCAGGATCGCCGCCTTGCGACGCACCGTGGCGAAGTCGCCGGGGGTGAGGGTGGAGAGATCTGCCACTCCCTGCGGCGCGCGAGATCGAAATATGTGCGGAAAGCCCCCTCGACCTGCTCCGGCGAGAGGTAGTCGAGCACGATCTTGAAGACGAAGCGCCTCAGCGTCGCCGAGTCCAGGTGGTTGCCGAAGTTGGTGGTGCAGGCGAATGGCTCGGGGTGGCTCTCCATCCAGGTCAGCATTTCGTTGACCTGGCTGACTTCCCACGACCTCACGGCGGAGCGCCGGTCGGCAAGCAGCGAGTCGGCTTCATCGAAGACCAGGAAGGCGCCGGTGTCGCGCGCCTCTGCGAAGGCGTCGGCGATCTCCTTTTCCGTCCCTCCTACCCACATCGACATCAGGTCCGACGCCCGCTTGTGCATGACCTCAAGCCCGAGGCGCTCGGCAAGATAGCGGACATAGGCGCTCTTCCCGGTTCCCGGCGGCCCCTGCAGGCAGAGCGAGAAGCGCCGTTCGCCGCTCCGCACCAGGCGTTCGGCAAGCGCCACAGGGTCGGTGTCGGCGCGGACCAGCGCGGGGTCGAACAGCGGCGGCGTCCCCTCGGGCGGCGTGTCGCACGAAAGCGCCCGGGAAAGGCTGCGCATCCCGCGCCGCACCGTGTCGATATCGCCGCCGACGATGCGCGCCGCGGCGGTCGCCCCCGCCGCGACGCCCGGGGTCGCCGCAAACTCTCGCGCCAGGGCGGCCGCATCGCCGGGCTCCGTCGCGACGCTGTGACGCTCGAGCTGACGCTCCCAGATCCGCGCCCTGACAGTTGCCGTCGGCGGCCGCATTTCCAGAGCGTACATCATGCGGCGCAGGATCGTCTTGCTCATCGAGCCCGTGTCATTCGCTGTCCAGAGCGTCGGCGTCGGCGCCTCTTCCAGAAGGCGGTGCATGAACACCTTGGAATCGCCAGTCTGGCCGCCGCCGAACGGCATCGGACCGAAGAAGGAAAAGCCGCCGCCCCAGCCGGGGAGCAGATCCTCCATTTCGTCGAACATAAGAAGCGACTTCCGGTCCCGCGCGAGCAGACGCTGAGCCAGGCGGAACTCCTGGAGCCTCTCGCGGCGGGAGGGTTCGTCGCCGTCGTCGTCCGTCTCGCCGGCGCTGTAGAGGGCGATGCCGACGCGTTCGGCCAGCACCTTGCAGAACTCCGTCTTGCCGGTGCCCGGCGGGCCGTAGAGAAGGATGTTCACCCCCTCCTCGCCCTTCTCCAATGCGCCCATCACCAGGCGTTCGATATGATCGCGGGGGCCGGCGATGTGATCGAAGTCGGACCATTCGAGATCGCTCGCCGGGGCGGCGTCGAGCAGCAGGCCGTTCACGTCGGCCTCGGCGCGGCCGGGAGCGGTGGCCAGCCGCCTCAACCGGCCAAGGATTTCGAGGTCGCCGTCCTCGTCGGCGGCAACGAGCCCCGACCGGATCAACGGTGCGCCGGCGGCCAGCCGGCCGCGGACGGCGTTGTCTGAAACCCCGAGCGCCACGGACAACGCCGAAGCGCCGCGCTTGAAGTAGCTCCCTCTTCGTCCGAATGTGATCGTATTGTGCCCGCCGAAGATTCCCTCGATCATCGATTCGATGACAGGCTGTGTCTGGCAGCGCAGCAGCAGTTCCAGGATGTCCACGTCTACCCGGGAGAGAGCCGTCGTTTCTCCGAGGCGCCGGAGCCGGCGGGCGGTCCGGTCGGGCCGGGTGCGCGCCACGGCCGCATGCTCGTCGCGCAGCGCCCGTTGCAGGCGGCGCAGCTGGAACGTCAATATCCGGTCGCCGGCGTCGGCGTCGACCTGCGCCTGGTCCAGGCAGGAGAGAAGCCGGCGGTCGTCGAATGCCGGACGGTCGTCGCGGTCGAGCAGCCAGTCGACCATCTCCCTCGGCGCACGGTCCCTGTGGTCCATCCGCGCGGCGGCGTTGGCGAGATAGCGGACGAGCAGGCGATATTCGTATGCGGTGTGCATCGGTCCCTCCGGGCTGGTGATATGGAAGGACCCTAAAACACGTATGCGTCATATACGGTCGCATGGAGAGAAACTTTTTCGCCCCGCTCGCATTAAACCGGTTCATGCCCAAATCCGGGGATCCGGAAGACCGAGGATGGCGGGGAGATCATCGCCAACAGCCCTGCAGGACGATGACCGAGGCCATGGAGGAAGGTCCGACGTCAGGAGGGCCGTTGCCGGATTCTCCAGATCCTCGCTGACGAATTACCCTTGGAGACGAGAACTGAGGCGATCGGCACGTCAGCCAGCCCCATCGGGTTCTCAAACCCTTCCGCTACGATACAACCCGTAGCCAGCAATCGTCCCCGACCCATTGGGTGTGGCCGTACTTCTCGGCGTGCACCCGACTGGGTTGCTGGTACTCGCATTCCACCGTGCAGGGTAGCCCCGCACTCCAGACGGCATCGATGTTCTTCCGCGCTCCCTCCTTTCCCCAGATCGCGAGCTTGCCGCCACCTTCGATACGGCATACCAGCCTCAGACCATTCGCTTTCTGCCGAGAACGCATGACACCGCCCTCATCGAGGGCGACGAGCTTGAACGTATCGATCATATTTCCGTCTCCCGGCGAAGTACCGACAACCCGGGATGCCGCAAGAAACTCCGCCACCCCGGCAGTTTCCTCCGTCTCCATGCTCCACACCCCGTACCCTCCCGCCACCGAAATACTCAGCATGCTCGGACCCTTGCGATGCCGCTCCAGTTCGCCGTCGATTTTGTCTACCACCAGATCGGCCTTGGTCACTAATGCCCGAAACGGCTCGCGAGGCTCTTCCCAACCGTCCAGTCGTCTGATCATTCCCTCGTCGGAAACCGCGATAACCGGCTGAATGGGCATCGACCTGAATCCACGCTGGTCCGTGCCAATATGAAGCTTGGCAACGGTGCGGTATCCGAAGTCCATGCGTCCGAGCAATTCTTTCCGGTTCTGTTGCAGGAACGGCCGTAGAAACGCCGATTGACGCTGCACCTGCCGGATCGGCGAGGGCATCCCTGTTTCCCTGTTCCCGTACACGCGGCTCCACTCGTCACCGCCCGAGCCGTCGGGGCGGACGCACACCTCGCCTGTCACCGATTTGCTCTCAACGATGAACAGCCCCCAGCGATGGACGATCAGGTGATCGATCTGGCACACTCCGGGAGAACCGTCCTGTTCAGGCTGGGCTGGATCCACAAGCCGCAGATCGTGCAGCACATGGATTTCAGGATCGTCCCTGAACCTTCGGTTGAGATAGTGGGCCATCTGCCGTTCGGCCTTGTCGCCCGCCCGCAGGCGGACGTGCCGGTGCCCGGTCTTCTGCTTGTAGGGTTTCGTAATCATCTTGAACTAGACCGCGTCAAAGATCGTATCGTCTATACAAATATTTTGACGCAGCGCGGACACTTCCAGCGAACATTGTTGCCGTGATCCTCCGTGGAGACCATCTTGGCGGGCGTGTTGCAGACTGGACACTGGTGCGAATCAGACATCGGTGTGCTCCCCGCTCTGACGGTTGGTTTTGGTTTCAATGCTGCGGATTTCATCCATCAGGTGATCGAATCTCGGTGCTGCGGCGCCGACGATGCCGGCGCGGCGCATGGCGTCGTAGTCGGACCGGAGACCGTCAAGTTGATCCTCGTCGGGGACGAGCCGAAACCGGCCGTCCAGGCACTGGCCGTAGTTGGCGTAGCTCGCGTTGAAGAAGACCATCTTGTGACGGACGACATCTTCGAGGAGGGTTCGGTCGGCGAGCGCTGCGCGTCCGGCCTCGTGGCGGGCGAGACAAGCCAGGTCGAACCAGTGGCGGGACAGGCGCTCCGGGCCGACGGCGAGCCGGCGCCGGTGACATTCGACATGGATCAGCGTCGCCTTCTCCCAGAAGGTGCGCACCGGCGAGAGGACCGTCACGGTCGCGGCGGGAAACGCCAGGCCCGAAGTCAGGGCGGCGATGTCGGGGACGATCTCGTGCCGTTCACTGGGATCGGTGACGTTGCGGCCGCCGAACTCCAGCAAGACCTCGCTTGCCAGGTAGTCGAGGGAATTTTCGACGGCGGAGGGATAGGCAAACCAGACGCGTTCGCCATCCTCGGAGATACGGACGGCGTGATGGTCCGACGTTAGCAGCCGCTCGGCCGCGGTCTCCAGGGCAGGACCGATGACCGTGCGGGTGTAGTGACCGACGCAGGATTTGAGCCGGTCGCTGAAGCGTCTGATCAGGGAGCGGCTGACACCCGGCGCGAAGGGGTCGAACCCTTGGGCGAAAGCCCGGTAGTCGAGGGTGATGTCGATATCCTCGGAGAACCGGTCGATGATCCGATAGACCTTCGAGAGCGAGGTGCCGCCCTTGAAGGCCATCGGATGACTGCCCGGGATGGAGAAAAGGATCTCGAGCACCCGGCAGATCCAGATGTCCTTCTCCAGAAGAACTGCCGGCCGTCCGGAACGGGCGGCGGCAGTTTCGAGGATGTCCCGCCGCGCCGCATCAGGCAGCGACAGGAAAACGTCAGCCACGGACGTCCCGCGCGCCGGCATCGAGCGCCGCGGCCATCCACGCCGGCACGTCGGCCGAGCGGAGTTTGGCGAACTCTTCCGGGCCGATCGCGGACTCGATCTTGGTGATCGTTTCCGGCGTCACCTGGTCCTTGCCGAGATACCAGAGCGCCGCGAGTGCAAGGCCTGCAGGTTCACCGGCGAACTGGAGGCGCCGACGGTTCGAGGTATGGATCATCCTTACCGTAGTGTTACCGATCCGGATCGAGCGGCTGGACGCGCTGGTATGAAACACCGGCGTCGTCGGCGCCTGGGTGCTGAGGCCGAGGCGCCGAGTCGCTTCGGCGCCATGCACCTGGATGGTCTCGCCGTTGTCCCTGGCAATGGTCCGCACGACCTCGGCAACGCCGGGCAGGACGCTGCCGACAAAGCGGCTCTTCCCGGGCCGGACGAAGACGCCCCGGGACAGACGTTCGATCTCCCCCGTGTGGACGATGCGCGACAGCGCCCGGTCGACGGCGCCGCGCGAGCCGTGGGCGGCGAAGCGCGAGATCGTGAACGGCCGCCCTCTCGGCAGTTTGCGGATGTCGGCCCGAACGGCTTCTGCGGTGGACATGGCAGAGTTCCCTTTCGTCCGAAAATATGCGGTATTTTCAGACAAACAACAAGTCTTCACCGTCTCCGGAAGCGAATTAAGGGCAGTCGGCCGAAGACCTGATCGCCCAAGTGTCTATCTCGAAATACGCCAAGCGCACACCGCCATACCGTCGAGCGCACATCTACGCGCGCTCACTGGAACAAGCGCCGGTCCCACCACACCGGGGTCTCCAGCGATACCTGGATGTCTCGAAATTCGGGATGAAGACTGTTGACGACGACGTTGCGCTCCATGCGCGCCACGATCGACGGAACGATCAGGATCACGCTACGCCTTTCCTCATACCATGCACTGGCGAAGTTTCGAGAGGCGAGACAGTCCGGACTGTCCCAACCCGGGACAGTATCGGGCGTCGCCACCTCGTATGAAACGCCCCGGGGAATCGTGATCTCGACAAAGTGCTGGTTGTCCGGAAATACGCCGTTCCATTGCACCAGCTTCTCAAGCATGGCCGTCGCATAGCTTTCGCTGGTGTAAATCACGGAAGCCCCGACCGTGTGCCATCGGCCTGGAACCCTCCGGGCCCCTTCCGCGCTCCAGACAGGGAAGCGGCCCGCCGGATCCCCGATCCGGAAAGCCCGTTGCGTTTCCGGAAGCCGACGGGGGCCGGTCAGGAGGAGACGCCCGCCTCGGCCCGCCGGATGAGATTCAAGACTGCATCCGCGCCGGCGGAACTGGACCTCGCCATATCAAACGGGGTCTCTCCCGTCAGCAGGGGATGAGGCCGGGTCAGAAACGCCTCCACGCGGTCGAGATCGCCTCGGTAGGCCCAGGCGACAGCTATCACCACCCGGCCGATCTCGTAGAGACGTTCGCTGTGTTCCTTCGACAGCTTCCCGACCTTCTGAGCCCGCCGGAAGGTCGCTTCCGGCACGATGGGGCCGATGATCCTCTTCTTGTTTCCTCCGAGGGCCTGGGCCATCGCTGCCACGGCAGCTGGCCGGAGACCATCGGCAACACGTTGGGCCAGACTCACGTCGCTGCAACTGTCCGGGTCGGAGATGGCGAGAAGCCTGGCCATAACCGCCGTTTCGCTTGCGCTTTCCGAGATGAAGACAGCAGGGGTTTTCTCCGGATCCGGAGCATGGACGACTGAGCCTGTCATGGGTGCCTTCCGCGCATGTCGTCAATTGACGATAAATAAGCGATCGTCTCGCGGTCCGCAAGACTGGATTTCGGGTATGCGCATCTCCCGCGGATGTCCGCTCAGTCCAGCACGCCCGCGGCGGTGGCATTGCCTTCCCGCCCAGCCCCTCCACCCGCCGGACCCGCGGTGTCGGGAGACAGGTGGACGACCGGCAGGTCATGGGGACCGTCCCGGTCTGGTTCGCCAACCAGCCGGGCGCCCGGGGCATGACCCTGGAGGCCGGCCATATCGTCACCACCGTCAGCGCCACCGACATCGTCCAGTGCCGGACCGGCGACACTGTCACCGCCGATTTCGGTTCCCTCGGCCGGGTGGAAGTCCGGTTCGGGGATTAACGGCGGGGTCGAGCACGGTCCCGTCCTCCACGATGTCGCTGTATAGCCAGCGCTCCAAGTCTCCAATTAATCAAGAGGTTACATCCGATCAGATCGGGACTTCGATCGAATGTCGGTCTCGGTGGTTGTGGGCCCCCGCAACCAAAAAATCCCCGCTATATCAGTAGATTAGCGGGGATTTTTCTTTTCACAAGAAGCTCGTGTTATTGTTTGGGAATCCATTGGGAATCAGTTGAAACTCAACTTGAGCGCATGTCTGTCGGTCGAATACAGACGAGAAAGGTCGAGGCTGCGGTGGGGGCGATCCAGACCCGCCTTCTTCTAACGCTGCGCCACCAATCCTTCTTCTCGCTGGAGGCGATGAACGCGGCGATCCGGCGCGCCATCACTCGACCTTCGACGGCCCCTGGCGCACCAGCTTCGTCCCGAACCCCCGCCCCTTGACGATGGCGTCCTCCCCGAACCTGTCGCGCACCGCATCCATCGCCTTGTCGATCTTCCCCTCCCCGGGCGCGAGCTGGCCAAGGAAATCGTCCCGGCTGTCGGACTCGACGAGATCGTGCATGCCGATGCCGATCAGGCGGAACGCGCGGCCGTCCGCCTCGCGCAGCAACAGGGGTTCGGCCGCCCGGTACATCTCCTCTGCCGAGTGCGTGGCCCCGCCGAGGCGGCGCGTGCGGGTGACGATGCGGAAGTCTCCGGTCTTCAGCTTGAGCGTCACGCCCCAGAGGAGGCCCACCGGCTTTCCGGCGAGGAACGAACGGGCCTCGGCCCGGCCGATCACGGCGAAGCCGCGCGGCTTGTCCAAGTCGGAGGCGATCTTGGCCAGGAACTTGTTGTAGCTCAGGCCGACCGAGACGGTGATGGCAAGCTCCTCCTCCACCCGGCGCGCAAGCCCCGCCAGCGACCCGGCCGGGCTTGCCCGGTGCAGCGCCTCGGTCCCGGTGAGGTCCAGGAACGCCTCGTCGATGGAGAGCGGCTCCACCAGCGGCGTCAGCTCCAGCATCATCCGACGGACCGTACGTCCGACGGCTGCGTACTTCTTCATGTCGGGCCGGATCACCACGGCGTCGGGGCAGCGCTTCAGGGCGCGGGCCATGGGCATGGCCGAGCGCACCCCGTATGTGCGGGCGATGTAGCAGCAGGCGGCGACCACGCCGCGGTGGCGGCCGCCGACGATCACCGGGGCGTCGCGGAGTTCCGGCCGGTCGCGTTTCTCGATGGCGGCATAGAAGGCGTCGCAGTCGAGATGGGCGATGGCGAGATCGTGAAGCTCGGGATGTCGGAGGATGCGCAGCGATCCGCACGCCGGACAGGTATCGGCGCCGGCGGGCGGGTGGTGGCGGCAGTCGCGGCAAAGCGTTTGCACGGGACCATCGTAGGCCACGCCGGCGGCGGCGCGAAGGCAGGCAGGAGACAGCATCGCGGCCGAGATGGGTATGGCGGGCCGTCGTCTGCACCCGGGCATGGCCGGGCAGCTTGCCGATCGTCGGCAGCCCTTGGCCCGGCGCCGGTGCCGGGTCGTATCGTGACTTCACCGGTGTTTCCGGCAGGACTCTTCAATTAACGCCGATTTTCAATACTGTTACAATTTTGTTATAAGATTCTTGTATATGTCGTATACTTGACAAAACCATGTAATCGAAGCAATTTTACCGGCCTGTCGGCTCCCGGAGAGGGAGCGTGGCAGCGACGACAGGGGAGAGAGCATGGTCACGATGGGGCTTCGCCATCGCCGCACCGGGCGAAACGCCGGCAGCGGCCTCGCTGCCCCGGGAAGCCTGCGGCCGCGGCGAGCGAAGACCGCCCGTTCCCCTGCTGCAATTCGTACGGACATCGCTTTCCGGCCCGGGCCGCCTGCATCCGGCGCGCCGCCGCACGGCTGCGCCGGGGCCTTCCGGCCCGGAACCCCTTGCCCTCGGCGGCGGCCCCGCCGCGGGGGGCGCAGACCGCGCCGGCGTCGCCCATTGTGCTCAGCGCGAGCGAGCTGGAGATCCAGGAGGACGGCGGTTCTGTCACCTATACGGTGGCGCTGGCGTCGGAGCCCACGCATGAGGTCAGGATCGCCATCGCCGCGTCCGGCGAAACCGGCGCCGTCAGCCTCGACAAGACCTCCCTCGACTTCACCGCGTCGAACTGGGAGACGGCGCAGGAAGTCACCGTCACCGGCGTCAATGACGATGACGACAACACCGACGACAAGCGCACGGCAGTACTGACCCACACCTCGACCTCTACCGACACTGCCTACAATAACAAGACTGCGTCCGTCGAAGTCACCGTGCTGGACGATGACGACCCGCTGGCGGTGGCCCCCACCAATGTGCAGGCGGTCGGCTATGACAGCGCGCTGGTGGTCACCTGGGAGCAGCAGTCGAAATTCGGCGCGGAGCTTCGCTACAAGAAGGACAGCGAGGACGACAGCCAGTGGGTGATGCAGGCCCCGACGGGCAGCGGCGTGGCGCTCTCGCAGCTCGAGAACGGCGTGCTCTACGACGTCGAGGTGCGCACCCGCTCCGGCTCCAATGTCTCGGCATGGGTTGCGGGCACGGGCACGCCGCAGCCCTACAATTTCTCACTCGGCTCCGTGGACGGTCTGATGCTGCTCCGCGGCCAGGCGATGCAGGCCGTCACCCTGCCGGCGGCGTCGGGCGCGCGCGGCACGGTCACCTACAGCCTCGAGCCGTCCTCCTGGAACGGCCTCTCCTTCACCGCCTCGACCCGCCGCATCTCCGGCACGCCGTCCTCCGCCGGCAGCCAGACCTTCGCCTACACGGCGGCGGACAGCTTCGACGGCGCCGGCACCACCAGCCAGACCCGCTATTTCAAGATCGAGGTCACGGCCTCCGGCAGCCTGACCTTCACCCCCGACGACGAACTGACCTTCGACGAGGCGAAGAACGAGACCGGCTTCCACCAGGTGGGGCTGAATGTCCGCCCGAGCAGCATCGACGGGGTGACGGTGACGGTCGCGAGCGGCGACGACACGGTCGCCAGGCTCTACACCAACGACAACCCGGAGCCCCGGCAGAGCCTCACCCTCACCTTCACGCAAGCCAACTGGAACGACCTGCAGCAGGTCGCCGTCGCGCCGCAGGACGATGATGTCGAGAACAGCGGCGGCCAGCGCAGCACCACCATCAGTCACACCCCCTCCGGCGGCGGCTACAGCACCGACCCCGTCACTGTGTCGGTGACGGTGATCGACGACGACTGCGCCCCGTCGTGCGGAACGCCCTCGGACCCGGCCATCACGGCGCTGACGGCGGGCGACGGCAGCGCGACCGTGACCTGGACCGACAGCGGTTCGGTGAGCACCCACACGGTGCAATACAGGAAGACATCGGAGACGGCGTTCAGCGACATCGCCAATGTCACCAGCCCCTACACCGTCACCGGGCTGGAAAACGGCACGGAATACACGGTGCGGGTGAAGGGTGATGACGGCGCCACCGGCACATCGGACCCGATGACCGTCACGCCCGCAGCACCGGTGGACACGAGCATTACGGTCACGCCGGGCGACGGTCAGTTGAGCGTGGCGTGGGAAGCCTTTTCCGGCAGCCTGCACCCGGGGCTCGGCTATGTGGTCGTGTGGACCGACCGCCTGACCCTGACCCGCAGGGAAGTGCGGCACGCCACCAGCCCCCATGTCATCGGCGGTCTGGTCAATGCCCGGCCTTACGGGGTGAGCGTCTGGGCGCGCGTCAACGGCAAGACCGTCTCGACGAAGACGGTGACAGCGGTACCGGTTTCCGGTTCGGCGCCCGCCGGTCTGGCCGCCGCGCCCGCCGGCGCCGGCGCGCTCTCCGCAAGCTGGAATATCGTGGCCAATGCCGATTCCTATTCGCTGCAATACCGCGAGCAGCAGCCGGGATACTGGGCGGGCTGGACCGGCAGCGATGTGACGACGCTCACCGGCATTTCCTCGACCACGCGGACGATCTCGGGTCTCGACGACGGCACGGACTATGAACTGCGCGTCGGCGCCGTCACGAACGCCGACACCAACTGGTCGGATGCGATCACCGCGACACCTTACCAGCCGCCGTCCAATGTGGTGCTGACCCCGGAAGACGGCCGCATGAAGGTATCCTGGACCCGTGCGCCCGGCCGCAATCTGCCGCACAGGCTGCAATACCGCGATGCGGCGGCGGCGTCCTGGACCACGGTGGAGAATGTCAATCTCCGCTGGTGGCTGGAGGGCCTCGCCAACGGCACGGAGTACGAGGTGCGGGTCGGGGCGACCCTGGACGGCGTGACCCATTGGTCCTCCATCGCCCGCACCGCCCTTGTCGGCGCGCCGGGGGATGTTGCGCTTCAGCAGAACGATGCCGCGCTCTCGGCGAGCTGGACCGCCGGGTTCGGGGCCGCGTCGCACAAGCTGCGCTGGCGCAGCCAGGGTGCGAGCGAATGGACGACGATCGACCCGGCCACCAGCCCGCAGGCCATTGAGTCGCTCGACAACAGCCTGACCTATGAAGTGCAGGCGGGGGCGGTTGCGGGCAGCACGACCGCCTGGAGCGAGACTGTGAAGGCGCAGCCGGCGCCGCGGCCGACGGGTCTGGCGGCGGCCGCGACCGTCTGCGGCTTCAGCCTGAGCTGGACCAATGTGGCGGGGGCGGACGAGTATTTCGTGAACTACCGGACCGCCGCCTCGGCGCCCTGGCAGGGAGAGGACCTGACCGCCAATCCGTGGGATCTGGTCGAACTCCGCTCCGCGCAATCCTATGAGCTTCGGGTGGGCGCCCGGTTCGACGACGGCAACGGGCCCGGCGAGACACGCTGGTCGGACATCGTCACGGCCACCACGAACAAGATCGGCCAGGTCCTCGATCTGGCGGTGGCGCCGGGGAATGAGCGGCTGACCGTCTCCTGGACGGAAAGGAACTTCACGGCGGGCCTTCACAAGGTCAAGCTGAAAAAGGGAACCGAGGAAACGGTGTATCATGCGGTCTCGTCGCCCTACGTCATCAGCGGTCTGGATAACGGCACCGAATATGTCGTGGAGGTGTCCCCTGCCTGCGACGGCAGCGAGAGTTATATCGGCTTCCCGGCCGTTACACCGCAAGGGCTGGAGGTGGTGCCGGGCAACCAGCAGTTGACGGCGAGCTGGGCGGGCGCGGAACCGAACCTGCGCTACAAGAAGTCGTCGGCAACGTCCTGGACGGTGGTGGCGGCGACAAGCCCGTATACCGTGACCGGCCTGGGCAACGACCTGAGCTACGATCTGCAGGTCGGCACCTCGGGAGGAACATGGTCGGACACCGTGACGGGCACGCCGTTCGGGCCGCCGGCCAACCTGACCGTGACGCCGGACGAACCCGGTCAATTGCGCGTCGAGATCGATCGGAACACGCAGATCGATGCACGTGTGCTCGAATGGCGCGTGAAAGACTCGGGAAGCGCCTGGAACAGGTTGAGGGGTGTCGGCTACGCCGAGAACCTCGAGAACCTGCAGAACGGCACCGAATACGAGGTCCGGTTCGGGTCGGTCAAGGCGGGCCTGATCCAGTGGGCCGGCCCGGTCAGCGCGACGCCCTTCGGCAACCCGACGGGGCTGGAGGTCCTGTCGGGCGACGGGGAGCTGGAGGTGCGCTGGACCGGTGGCGAGGGCGCCGCGTCGCACAAGCTGCGCTGGCGCAGCCAGGGCGCGAGCGAATGGACGGAGATCGACCCGGCGACCAGCCCGCACACGATTTCCAGCCTGACCAACGGCAACAAGTACGAGATCGAGGTCGCTGCCTCGCACGGCACGCATGTGCGGTGGACGAGTGCGCTCGACACCGCACCCTCGACAACTCCCTTGACGACTCTAGTCGGGATCGCCTGCGGCATAGATGTAAGCTGGCGTCGGGTGACCGGCGCCACCGAATACCGTATCAGGTCGAGAGAGACCGGCGAGACGGGATGGCTGGAGCAATCCGCCAGCGGCAGCGCCGACGCCTCGGAGATAACGCTCCCCTCTTACAAGAGCGAAACCGGATATGACGTTCAGGTCGGCGTCGCCAGCGGGGGAACCTACACTTGACCGGCGAATTCCGAGACCGCAACCACGAAGGCTGCCGCAAAACCGACAGGCCTCAGGACAGCGCCCGCAGCCAGCGGCGGCCTGGAACTCGTCTGGGACTACGAACCGAGCGGGACCAGCTCGCTGGCGGCTGTCGATCACTACATACGCTATCGGGAAAGCGGCACGACCGGGTGGACGGAACTCCGCCCGACCGGGTTCAGCCGGTCCGTAAGGAATGCGGGGAAGGAAATAGTTGCGACCCTGAAAGACCTGACGCAGGGCAAGACATACGAGGCGCAGGTCGGGGCCGCGTGTTACGAGGATACCGCGGTCAAGTGGTCGGACAGTGCGACCGCGACGCTCTACGGACCCTCCGGCTTGAAGACGGTGTCAGGGAACGGCGACATCACCGTTTCCTGGACCGCGTCG
Source organism: Alphaproteobacteria bacterium (assembly GCA_965200535.1). GTDB lineage: Bacteria > Pseudomonadota > Alphaproteobacteria > MPNO01 > MPNO01 > MPNO01. The sequence continues at coordinate 1,241,892 of CBDAUF010000001.1, forward strand.
GCGGGCGCCGCCTCGCACCATCTTCGCTACCGTATTCTCCAGAATCCCCCTCGCGACTGGGGGCCGGCAGGCGGCGGCGACTACCTGGTCCTCGGCGCTGCGGAAACCCAGACCACGCTTGCCAACCGCGAGGTGGGCCGGACCTATCTGGTGCAGGTCGGCGCCAAGCATGACGGTGTGATCTACTGGTCACAGGTTGCGTCGCAATCGGTCGTCGATACACCCACCATAACAGGCGTCCAGGGCAGGGACGGCATTCTGGAGGTGGGGATCGGCCATGTGTCCTCGCTCCGCGGAACGAATGCGCACAGGCTGCATTATCGCGAGAGCAGCCAAAGCGACCCGAATCCGAACCGTTGGCTGGGGAACTATGTCGCCGAGCAGGAAGACTACCGAATCCTCGGACTGACCAACGGCACCACCTACGAAATCCGGCTCACGGCCACCTTCCCCAACGGGGTCGAGCGCAGCGCCGTCACTGAGGGAACGCCGTTCGCCAAGCCCGCGGACATATGGATTCTCAACGGCAGCGGGAAGCTGGAAGCTCGCTGGACCGCCGCCGCCGGCGCCGGGTCCTACACTGTGCGCTACCGCAAGGAGACGGAAACGGCGTGGCAGGAGGTCACGGGCGAAACCGGCGTCTCGCGCGAGATTGCGGGCCTCGACAACGAGACCATCTATGTGGTTCAGGTCGGCACCGCCCACGAAGATTCCGACACCATCCTGTGGGCGAGGGAACTCACGGGCCGCCCCGGCGTCATTCCCGCAGCCCCGACCGTGACGCCGCTTGCTTGCGGCCTGAGAGTCGAGGGGCAGCAACTCACAGGCGTCACCGCCGATTATACGGCGGTGTTTCGCGAGATCGATAACGACGGCAATGCCGGCGCCTGGGACAACAGCTACAGTCTGAACAAGATTATCAACGGCGGCCTGGCACGAGATGTCAATTTGTATCCGGGCCAGCGTTACGAGGCCCGGATCGGGGCAAAGTTTCCCGGGTCAGGCGGCGGATTCATCTACTATTGGGGTCCCGAAACGGAGGCAACCTCCCTGGCCGGCGAGCCGCCGGACACTGTGGTCGTGACGTCCAGCACCAGCGGCAGCACGATCTCTCTCAACGTGATCTGGGCCAAACGGCCCGGCTCCAGCGGCCATTCGGTGCGCTACAGACTGAGCGATGACGGCACCGGCAGCCCGGGCGCATGGACTACCGAGCATAATCAGTCGTCTCCTTACTCGAAGTCCGGGCTGGACAGCGGCGCCTATGATGTGCAGGTCGCCACGCTCTGTCTCAACAGCGCAGGCACTGTCGAAGAGTTCTGGTCGTCAAACGCTGGCAACCCGACGCTTACGGCGCCGTCCGCGCTCCGTGCACAAAGCAGGTCAACCACTTCGATAGAGCTGGTTTGGGCCTCCCCTGCCGGTATTAGCATTACCGGCAAGGAAGCCTGTTACAGGCTGGCGTCGTCCGGCGGCAAATGGACAAAGGAGACCGTTACGGTGGGCGAGAACGATGTCCATACCGTGACCGGCCTCGCTGCCGGCGAGACCTACCAGTTCCGGGTGCGCCATCAAACCGCGGCCGGCTGGAGCCCGTATTCCGAGATCATTCTGGTCAATACAGCCCTCACCCCGAAGATCAAACTGGTCAAAGGCGGGGAGTTGCAGCTCATCGTCACATGGGATGATGTGTCCGGCGGCGCGGATTCCTGGACGCTGCGATACCGCAAGGGGGCGGACTTCATCTACGATGGCAATTTGAACGGGATCACGACAATCACGGAGGTGACCAGCCCATACACAATCTCTGTTCCGACCAGCGGAACGTACCGGGTGCGACTCGGCGCCGTAAAGGACGGTTCGACCTTCTGGAGCGCGAGCAAGAGTGCTTCCGCGCTGGTGAAGGCGGTTGCGGTCAACGATCTTGTGGTGACACCGGGCGATGGGCAGTTGGTGGCGAACTGGACACGGACGGGGGGATCCGAAGACATTGAAGCCCTGTGGGTCCGCCAAGTAGGGCATACTGCCTGGAATGATTTTAGTTATGATCCCATCACCAGCCCGCAGACGATCACCAAGGTCGGGGGAGCGAGCGGAAGCCACCCGGCCCTTGTGAACGGCACGACCTATGAGGTGCGAGTTTCCACGAGTTTTACCAGGCACAACCCAACTCAATTTCTATACAGCGAACCCGTCGCGGCCACGCCGGGCAAAAACCCGCATCCCGCCAATGTGAAGGCCGTGGCCGGCGATGCGAAGCTGGCCGTGTCCTGGAACGATGCCTCCGGCGCAACATCGCACTCGGTGCGGCACAGGCAGAGCGATGATGGCACCGGCAGCCCCGGAAGCTGGACCACGGCGACATCCGCCTCGAAGCCTTACGACATCACCGGGCTGACCAACGGCACGGAATATGACGTGCAGGTGGGCGCGGTGCATTCCACCGGCACGCCGCCGACCGACACGACAGTCTGGTCGCCCACCATCAAGGGCACGCCGGCGAAAGGCGCCTCCGGCATGATGGGGCCGCCCAGAGGGCTGGCCGTCGATCCCGGCAACGGCGTCGTCGGCATGACCTGGCAGCCGCCGGGAGAGGAAACCGAAGACGACCAGCCCCCCGGCAACGGCGTCAACGGGCACGGCCTGAACGCGCGCAGCGTGAAGGGCACCCGGGGCCAGAGCGGCAGCAGTGACGACGATGACAGCGGCGATACCCCGGCCCCCACCGGCTACGAGGTCGGCTACACCCTGTCGGGTTCGGAGTGGAGCGCGGGCGGCTCGCAGCAGGTCTCCGGCCTCGCGGCCTCGATCACCGGCCTCGAAAACGGCAAGGCCTACGCCTTCCGCGTGCGCGCGCTCGCCGACGGCGAGCCGGGCGAATGGTCCGAGACGCTGACGGCGACGCCGGAAGCTCCGGACAATGAGCCGGGCGAGGGGCCGAGCTACGAGGGCGTGGAGTCTCCCGCGCTGAGCTTCGTGGCCGGTGAGAAGATCGCCCCGGTGACGCTGCCGGCGGCGAGCGGCGGCAGCGGGGCGCTGACCTACTCGGTCGCACCGGCATTGGCGAACGGCCTCGCCTTCGATGCGGCAACGCGCCAGATCTCCGGCACGCCGGCCGCGGCCGCGGATGCGGTGAACTACACGCTGACCGCCGCCGATGAGGATGGCAACACGGCGGAGCTTGCCTTCACCGTGACGGTGACCGGAGATGCGACGGCGCCGACAGTGACGCTGGCGGCGGCGGACGGTGTCGAGAGCCCGGTCGCCGGCGCCTTCGGCATCGCCATTGCCTTCAGCGAGCCGGTGACGGGCTTCGCCCTCGCCGACCTGACGGTGGCCAACGGCGCGGCCTCGGACCTCGCGGGCTCGGATGCGGCGTGGACGGCGACCGTGACCCCGGACGAGGGGTTCTCCGGCAACCTGACGGTGGACCTCGCGGCAGGCGCGGTCGAGGACGCGGCCGGCAACGGCAACGAGGCGGCGCCGACGCTGACGGTCGCGGTGGTGGCCCCGCTGCCGAAACCGGCGAACGTGGCGAACGCGACCACGGCGGAGACGAAGTGGAAGTCCCTCGATGTGACCTTCGACGCGCCGCCCGCCTGGGCGGACTGGGTTGCGGCGAACACCCAGATCCGCGTGCTGGGGATGAAGGAAGGCGCGAAGCGCACCGGCTGGATGGCGCTCAAGACGGTCACTGTCGATGGCAGCCGGGTGCATGCCTCGACGAAGCCGAGGCTCGCCATCGGGCGGGTGTACGAGGTCGAGCTGCGCCTCTGCGGCGAGACCGTCTCGGACGCCGGGTGCAGCGAGGCGTCCGACATGGTGCACAGCGCGACGCCGGCGTCGGCGACAGCGCTGAAGCTCGCCTGGAGCATCGGCAATATCGGCGGCAAGAAGAACCTGCAGGCGGCCTACGAGATCGGCTACGCCAAGGACACGTCGGCGAACGAGCCGGAGAAGCTGCTCGCCGAGGTGCCCGACTTCGGTGCGAAGGAGGCGGAGGTGGACGGTCTCGAGGCGGGGACGGAATATCGTCTGTTCGTGCGCAGCGCGATCGACTGGCAGGGCGCGCGTCTGTTCGCCTCGAACTGGACGTCGGCGACGGCATCGACGGCATCGGATGCGGAGAGCCTTGCGGGCGAGGCGCTGAAGCGTGCGCTCGCGGGCCAGGCGCGCCAGCTTCTGGAGGACGCGTCGGACGCGATCGGCCGCCGGATGTCGTCGGGCGGTGCGGGCAGCGACCTTCTGTCGGCGTTTGCCGGTCTGCTGGGGGGCCAGGGTCCGGGCGGCTGTGCGCTCGAGGACAGTATCGAGGACTGCGTGACCGGCGGGGACAGCAAGTCCCTCGCGCAGACGCACGGCGGCTTCGGGGGTACGGGTGATCGTTTCGGCTTCGGGGGCAGCGGCGGTACGAACCGTTCGTACAGCCTCTCGGACCTGAGCGGCCTGATGAAGAGCCAGGGCTTTGCGATCTCGCTCAACCGCCCGCTGCCGACCATGGGCTTTGCCCAGGAGGAGGCGCCGGCCGACGACGCCGGGATGCAGCTGACCCTGTGGGGCCAGGGCGCCGGGGGCGGTTCCGACGGTGCGATGTTCTGGGGCATGGATGCCTCGATGGGCGAGCGCTGGATGACCGGGATCGCCTTTGCCGAGAGCGGCGCCATCGCCGCATCGGGTCTCAAGCACGGGGATGCGCGCGTCTCCGGGTTCGCGGAGAGCGAGGTGACGGCGGTCTACCCCTACGCGCGGGGCCGCTTTGCCTCGGGTCTGGAACTCTGGAGCCTGGCCGGCTGGGGCAAGGGCCGGGTGGACAGCCGGTGGACGGGGTTTGCCCCGGGGTCGGGTCCGGTGGAGATCGATCTCGCCGGCGGTCTCGGGTTCAGCCTCGGCATGGCGGGTGCGGAACAGGTGCTGTACGAGGCCGACGGCCTCAGCGTCTCCGCGGTCGGCGATGCGGGGTGGTCGCGCCTCGCGGTCTCGGGCGGCACGGCGGACGGTGTGTCGGCGACGGTCACGCGGACGCGGGTTGCGGTGTCTGGCCGGTATGCGGAAGGCGGTCTGGCGTCGTCGCTCCGCATCGGCGGTCGCGTGGACGGCGGCGACGGCGAGACGGCGTCTGGCGCCGAGGTGTCGGGCGAGGTCCGCCACGCGTGGGGCCGCTGGGAAGTGGGCGCGCAAGGCCGCTGGTACACGGCGGAGACGACGGGCGCCGGGTTCGGCGAGCGGGGCGTGCGGGCCGCGGTCGGCCTGCGTGCGAAGGCCGACGGGACGGGCCTCGCATTCGCGCTGTCGCCGGGCTGGGGCGCGTCGGGCGCACAGCAGGGCGAGAGCGGCCTCTTGGGCACGCTGGACGGCGATGCGGCGGAGCAGGAGCCTGCGGCGCATCTCGACGGGCGCGTCTCGTGGGGCATCCAGGTCCCGGGTCTGATCGCACACCGCGAGATGCTGCGCCCGTACGCGGAGTTCTCGCTCACCGACGGTGCCTCGCACCAGGTGCGCACGGGCGTCGCGCTGGAGGGCCCGGTGCGGATCAACCTCGCGCTGGAGCACCGGAAGGACGCCGCCGGCCCCGCCGAACACGGCATCATGCTGCGGCTCGACGTGCAATTCTGACAACAGCGCGGGAGGGGGACTCCCCCTCCCGCCATCTGCCTCCGGCATTCCGACCCGCGCAAGCGACGGCGCCCGTACGCGGAGTTCTCGCTCACCGACGGCGCGTCGCACCAGCTGCGCACGGGCGTCGCGCTGGAAGGCCCGGTGCGGACCAACCTCGCGCTGGAACACCGGAAGGACGCCGCGGGCCCCGCCGAGCACGGCATCATGCTGCGCCTCGATACCGGGTTCTGAGACCGGGCAGGCGGCGGCGGGGAGACCTGCCGCCGTCTGTCCCCCTCCGCGGGGTCATGGCGCCTGTCCGGGATCCCGCACCCGTCTGACGATCCACACCGCTCCCGCCCATGACATGCGCGCCGTCGCCATTGCCGGTGAACAGAGCGGTATCCAGCGGTTGGCACCGTGCGGACACCGTTCGGCGGCCGGCAACCGATCGGTGGGCCGGTCGCCGGGGAGGCCGCGCGCCGCCGCGACGCTGTGAGACGCTGCCGGGATCGCCGCCGCGCCATCGCTTGCGCGGGTCGGGCTTCCCGGGATCGTCCCGATCCCCGTCGGCGGGGATCGCACGCCGTCCTGCGGCAGCGCCGGCAACAGAGGAGCCTGGGTTCGGTCGGGCGAGGTCTGGCGCCCGAGGGCGCTTGGCCTTCGCCGTCCCCTGTCCGGAGCCCGCCGATGCCCGACACCGTCTCCGCCGACTACGCCCTCAACCCGAATGAACTGGCCTCCACCCTCGCCCTGCTGGTCGAGGCCCGCCAGCCCTGCATCGTCTGGGGCCCGCCCGGCTGCGCCAAGTCGCAGATCGCGCAGCAGGTCGCCGCCGAGGCCGGGCGCGCCTACATCGACGTCCGCGCGCTGCTGCTCGATCCCGTGGACTTGCGCGGCATCCCGTGGCGCGATGCATCCGACCGCACCCGCTGGGCGCCGCCGTCGTTCCTGCCGCCGTCCGACGATCCCGGGCGCTTCCTCATCAACCTCGAGGAACTGCCGTCGGCCGTGCCCACGGTCCAGGCCGCCTTGTATCAATTGGTCCTCGACCGCCGGGTCGGCGAGTACGAACTGCCGGACGGCGCCTCGCTGATCGCCTGCGGCAACCGGGAGAGCGACCGCGGGGTCGCGCACCGGATGCCGACGCCGCTCGCCTCCCGCTTCGTCCACCTGGAGATCCGGGTCGATGCGGCGGACTGGTGCGCCTGGGGCGCCGCCAATGGCATCGCGCCGGAGGTGCTGTTCTTCATCCAGCTCCGGCCCGAGCTGCTGCACGACTTCGATCCGCGGTCGAAGGAGAAGGCCTTCGCCTCGCCCCGCACCTGGGAGTTCGTCTCCAACATCGTGCAGCGCCGGAACGGCCTCGATCCGGCCGCCGAGCGGGCGCTGTTCCGGGGCGCCGTGGGCGAGGCAGCGGCGATGGAGTTCGCCGCCTTCCTCAGGATCTGGCGCGAACTGCCCCATCCCCGGGCGGTGATCGACGATCCCGCGAACGCGGAGGTGCCGGAGAACGCGAGCGCGCTGATCGCCTTGTGCGGCTCGCTCTACCGCCTCGCCAGCGACGTCACCCTCGATGCCATCGTCACCTATGCCACGCGTCTCAGGCGCGAGGTCGGCGAGTTCCTGGTCGGCTCCTGCATCCGCCGCGATCCCGCGCTGCAGCGCTCGCCCGCCTTCATCCGCTGGGCCGCCGCCCGGACCCGGTGACACCATCCCCGGAGGAGTCCATGAACCTCAGCCACGACGCCATGCTGGTCGCCCTCAGGATCTCGGCCTGGTCGGGCCGGCTGCACGACCGCGAGGCCAGCACCCATGTCGCCGTCAGCCACGACGCATCGACCGGCGCCGGGCGCTACAACAAGCGCCTGCTGCCGAAGGCCGCCTTCGCGGCGCTCGCCGCGACCACGAGCCGGGCGAGGGCCGCGCATCACGAGCAGACCCTGCCCTGGGACGACCGGGGATGCCGCCTGCTCACCGTCGCCAACCACGAGCGCTACACCGAACTGCTGGAGGGTCTGCGGGAGCGCATGGTGCGCGAGCGCGCCCGCTTCATCGAGGACTACGACGACAATGTCGACCGGGCGCGGCTCGAACTGGGCAAGCTGTTCCGCATCGAGGAGTATCCGTCGAAGGAGGCGCTCCGGGACCGCTTCTCGATCCGCTGGCGCATCATGCCGGTGCCGGACGCCGGCCACTTCATGGCGAAGCTCGCCTCCGACGACACCGAGCGGGTGAAGCGCGACATCGAGCGCCGGATCGAGGAGCGCCTCCACGACGCTTCGCTCGACCAGCCCATGCGAACGCAGGCTCTACACTTCACCTTCAAGAAGACGCGCGACAAGCTCGGTATCGATCGCCGCCACACCTTCCACAGCCTGCGTCACTCGGCCGCCACCCATCTTCTCGAGCGCGGCGCGGACATCGAGGTGATCCGCGACGCGCTCGGGCATCGAAGCGCCGACACGACCCGCGACTACGCCCGCGCCACGGGCAAGATGTTCGAGACCCTCGACCACCCCCTGTCGCGCTTCCCGGTCCTGCGAAGCTGACGCGGCGTGGCGCACGAGGGCGCCAGCGTGGCGGAGATCTTCCGCCGCGCCGGTCCCGCTCCCCGCGAGCGCATGGCCGGCCGCCTCGACACCGGCCGGCTCAAGGTCATGGGCGCCATCGAGGCGTGCCGCACCGCCACGTTCGGCGGCCACATCTACCGCTGCGATGGGTGCGGGCGCGAGCATCCGCTCTATAACTCCTGCCGCAACCGGCACTGCCCGTCCTGTCAAGGCCTCGCGGCGATCCGCTGGAGCGAGGCTCGCGCCACCGACATCCTGCCGGTGCCCTACTTCCACGTGGTCTTCACCCTGCCCGTGGAGATCGCCGTCATCGCCTTCTGCAACCGTGGGATCGTGTTCGACATTCTGTTCCGCACGGTGGCCGAGACCCTGCGCACCATCGCCGCGGATCGCCGACACGGCGGCATCCGCATCGACGGCATCGCCGTCCTCCATACCTGGGACCAGAAGCTGCTCTTCCATCCCTATCTTCATGTCGTTGTGCCCAACGCCAGCTTCGATGTCGGCGGCGGCGGGTGGAAAACCGGAAGCAGCACCTTCCTCGCCCCCGTCAAGGTCCTCGCCAGCCTGTTCCGCCGCCGCTTCCTCGAAGAGCTCGCTCGCGCCCACGGCAAGGGCGAGATCGCCTTCCACGGCGACATCGCCCGTCACGCCAATCTCGAGGCGTTCCATGCCGTCCTCGCCGCCGCCCGCTGCAAGGACTGGGTGGTCCGCGAAACGGCCCTTCCGGGGGCCAGAGCAGGTCTTCCGATACCTCTCCCGCTACACCCACAGGATCGCCATCTCGGACAGCCGCATCACAGCCTTCAACGGCCAGACCATCTCATTCAGATACCGAAAGCCTGGGAAACCGGGACAGCGCAAGCCACGTTACGCCACCGCCACCGCCGACGCCGACGAGTTCATCCGGCGCTTCCTGCTGCACGTCCTCCCGGACAGTCTCCACCGCATCCGCCACTTCGGCATCCTCGCCAACGGCTGCCGCGCCAGGACGCTGGAAAGCGCCTGCGAGGCGCTTGGCGACGCTGGATGCGCCCTCGCCGTTCACAGCGCCGTCGAAGACTAGACGGGAAAGACGATCACGACGCCGGCACCGCCCCGCCGGCGACCTACCCTCACTGCGGCACAGTGCTGCGGCGGGTCAGCGAAATCCGCCGCCGACAGGCCTCTCACCCAACCTGGGCGCCACCCGGCGCGCAGCAAAACCAAACTCCGCAGCCATGATCAACCCTCCGGGATCACCTTACCTACGGCGGCGTAGTCGCCCCCGCTCGCCCAGGACAAGCGCCCGCGCGACTTGGCTCGGTCTTGTGCCGCGGCACACTGGCGCCGGAGGACAGGTTCGCCTGCTCGGCATCTCCACGCGCGGCGACAGGTATCTGCGCACCCTGCTGATCCACGGCGCCCGGAGTGTCCTCACCCATGCGAAGGCGCCGCCCGGGTGGGCGCTGCGCCTGGCCGAACGGCGGCCGGCCAACGTGGTCACGGTGGCGCTGGCCAACAAGACAGCGCGCACGATCTGGGCCCTGCTGGCGTATGACCGGGCGTACCAGGCGGACTTCGTCAGCCGGCCGGCTCGACCGCGGCCGACGACCGAACGGAGAGACCCGACACAGGAGGTGGCCGCTGAAAGGTTGCGTAAGGCGCGACAAGGCGTGATGACAAACAGGTCGCACCGCGATCCGCCAAGCCTGGATGGCTCTCAGGGCGCGAAACCCGCGGGGGAAATGAGGCGCGGATCGGCAGATCCCATCAGGGCCAGCGGACGGAAAGCGCCGCACCGAAGGCCGGATACAAAGCTGCAATCTGCCTCACCGTTACACCGGTATCGCTCCTTGCGTCCCGCGAGGCGTCCATACAACCAGTCATGACCGGCCGGGACCGCCACCCCCGGCTGAGCGCCAGCGCTGTCGCCGCCGCAAATGGGTTTCGGGGCGGAGCCGCCGCCACTGCCCGACGAGAGGGAGAGCGAGATCGAGGATGATCCGGCTCTTCGCCCGGATATCCGGGAACCCGGTGCAGAGGCCGTTTCCAATCGAAACGGATCCCCGCCCGCGGCGGACATATCGCTGGAGTTCCCCTGGTTGAGTGCCGGCAGGACACAGATAGACCGGACGGTATCGCCCGACGGAGATTCGCAAGGCCTGTCGACCGCCGCTGCGCCGGACGGCAAAGGTAAGCATCGTCCGTCTGGGCCGGTCGAAATCTCGGAAGCCCGGCCAGCAGGCCGGCCGACGAACCGAGACCACCTCAATCAACGGGGTCGACACGACGTCTCTGCCGCAATTTGCCCAGTACAAACGATATCTGGGTGCGACGAAGTCTGGACAGCATGACCAGCAACAAACGGCAGAAGGAAAACGTCCTCAGTTCTTTTCGAAGGCGTGAGTGTCCAACCGCAGGCTCGCGCTGTTTTCGGTGACCACCCGCTCGACATGCTCCGGCACGCCGTCTGGCACGTTTACCTCGATCTCGAGAGTGACTCGCACCTTCGAGCCCACCAAGCCGTCGAGGTGAGAGACCACCTCTTCCGCAATCCGACTGGCTTCGGGACCAATGCGGGAGTGATTTAGCGTCGCCGTCGCATGGAACCTGCGCGGATCGACTCGCGCCAATTCCTCGCGCCGCGGAGGTTCGGGTGGTTGACCGGGCATCTCTTCACCCAAGTATCGGCACAAGGGCAACGCGGGCTGGACGCGTCTTGCCTGTGCTTCACCGTATAGCCGCCAAGACAACCGCCGTCCAATTGCACCCGCGAAGCGCCGCGCGCCCCGGAGAGGATGTCACGGAAGCGCATCGTGCGTCCGCGCCTGGCCTGCGGCGGCTGCGAGCGCTTCCATCAGGCGCCGTTGCCGCCATGGCCGATCGAGCGTGGCCGACCCGGCTCCGGTCTTCTGGCGCATGTTCCGGTCTCGACGTATTGCGGTCATCTGCCGCTCTATCGCCAGTCCCGCATCTTCGCGCGCGAGGGGATCGGTCTCGACCGCTCGACGCTGGCCGGCTGGTCGGCAAGGCGACGGCGCTGCTGGAGCCCTTGGCCGATGCCGTCGGCCGCCATGTGCCGGCCGGACAGGCCGGGTTCGCCGATGGCGCGCCATGGCGAACACGGTCAAGCTGCCGGCGCTGGGGACCGGCAAGACGGCGACCGGCCGGGTCTGGGCCTATGTGCGGGATGAGCGGCCGTGGAACGGTGAAGCGTCACCGGCGGCCTGGTACCGGTGGCCGTAAGGCGGCGCATCCGAAGGCGCATCCGGCGGGCTTTCCCGGCTGGATCGACGGCGTTCCGGCGAAGATGTATCTCGGCCTACAATCCGTACCTGAAAGCCTTGTCATTCGCTCAGACGCCCGCCGATCTCGGGTGAGTCGGCCGCGTACCGATAGGCCTGGAAGCAGGCGTTACAGGGCGCATCAAAGATCGGGACGTCCAAGAAATAAGGGCTTATGAATTCCCAAACCATGTCGCCCTCGCGGGTCACTTCGAAGAACCGGCCGGTGACAGCCTCATCTATGAGGGTGTTGCCATTGGGCAGGCGTTGCACGCTGCCCATAACGGGGCTGAAGAAGCACCAACTTTGAGGATCGCGGTAAAACCAGGCGATCTCCCCGGTTCGCGGGTCCAGCTCCATGGCGCGGGAGTGAACCGGCTGGTAGAGATTGTTCATGCCGTTGGCGAAGAAGGTGATGTTCCCGTTCTCGAGCATTTCCGGATTGTGCTGGTGACCCCAGCTGCGGTCCCGCTGCTCCCAAATGATCTCCTTGGTGTCGCGATCGACGATCACCATGAGATCAAGATGACGGAAATTGAACAGGAAGTTGCCGTCGTTTGTCGGTGCGCAGGAGTTGGCGTGCGCCCATTCCTCTCGTTGGCAGTCTTCGCTAAGCGGATATTTGTCCAGGTCGACGTCGGCCAACCGCCATTCCCACACCAGGTTGCCGGAAGGCGTCACCTCACGGAACACATCGCCATAGATCTTGCCGTCCCGCTCCGTACCGGCGACGCCGCCTTGGACGCGGGAGGCTTCCTCATCGGAAAGCGCCTCCCATGCAATGTAGAGGGTGTTGCCGTTTTCAAGCCGACGAAGGTCGTGGTGCTGATCATGGTCGACATGCTCCCAGATGACATTGCCGTGCCAATCCAGCTCTAAGGTACGCCCGCCCTTCGCCGCCTTGAGGGGAGCGCCGTCATCGGTCGCGACCGAGCAAAGCAGGTTGCCGCCTGGGAGAAGATAAGCCTTCGACCCGAGCGCTCCCGGCAGGTCCCATTGGTGGACCGTTTCCCCGGCCATGTTGACCAGATAACAGCTCGGATGCCGGAACGGGGTGATCGTGGTGAAGCCAGAATACGACCGGATTGGGTCGTGGTGCAGCAGCCCGGTTTGCTGAAAGCGCATGATGGTTTCCTGCGATCCCCTTTCAGATCATGGCGTTTTCAGGAAGATCGACACCGAGAAATCTTCCGCCGAAGAGGTTTGCGACATGGTCGAAGTCATGGGCCGCATGGGTCGCCAATGACGTCACGTCGCGATGAAATCGCTGGATCGGTGACGCCATAAACGTTCCGCGCGAGCCCGCAACCACGGTCATCTCGTTGACGATCTCGGTGCACTTTCGAGCGACATGGACAATGACCATGCGCATCTCAGCCCTCTGTTCCCGGGTCAGACCTCCCTCTGCCACAACGGTGTTCCATACAAAGGCCAGCCGATCTTCCCAAAGTCCGATCGCCGCTTCGAGTTCCATGCGCAGCCGCGCCATCCTGACCCTCTGAGTGGTAAGATCCGCCTGCTTCTCTCCCGAATAGGCTCCGACTTTCGTCGAGAGAATTTCGCTGACCATTTCGAAGACGGTTTCTGCGGCGCCAATCATCGGCGCAACGCCGCCAAAGATCATGTAAGTGAAGAGCGGTATCTTCCACAACGGGCCGTTCATGTGTTTGAGTCCCTCTGCGGTCCCGTCGCGCATCGCCCCGGCCGGGACACTGCGGCAAGCGGGCACGAATACGTCCTCCAAAGTGACGTCGTGGCTGCCGGTGGCCTTCATGGCGGAGACGTGCCAGGTGTCGAGAATATTTACGTCCTCGACAGGTATGTAGAAGCGGCGCATATCGACTTTGCCTTCTTCCAACTTCACCGGTGCGCTCAGCAGCATCCAATCTCCGTGCAGAATGCCGGTAGCATAGCCCCAACGCCCGGACAGCCGATACCCGCCGTCTTCCGGAATGGCTTCGCCGCTCGGCATTATCTGGCCGGGCGCCATCGTGTACCCTTTCCCGCTCCACACTTCGTCCTGAGCTTCTTTGGGAAAGAACCCGAACTGAAAATTATGAAAAATGAGAAATCCCATACACCAGGCCGTCGATGTGCATCCTCGCCCCAGCACCCGAAAAATCTGCGGGATCACCGGATAGTCGACTTCCAGGCCGCCATAGGCCGACGGTACGACGGCCTTAAAGGCGTCGATCCGTTTAAGGTCGTCAATGGTTTCCTCGGGGATTGCGCCGGCTTCCTCGGCCTCTCCCGCTCGCTCCAGCAAGGCGGGAACCAGCTCCTGAAGATCCTCTAACAGCTTCTCCCCCGCATAATTTTTTCCCGTTGTCCCCAATTCCAGATAGGCCATCCTATCTCCCCTTGCGGCCGCGAATGCTTCGACTGAGACGAAATAGGTAATCCGTCAAGTGCAAGAACTGCGCCTTAGGCAACATCTCGTCCAAGATATGCGGCGCGGAATGCGGGTTTCACGCTCGCCGTTTCGCGCGCGGGCGCATCCGGGTCGATTATTTCGATGCTGTCGAACCGGGCGGTGCGCGTCAGTGCAGACTTGCCGCCCCTATCTGGGCCGGCAACAACAAACGGCGTCGGCATCCCGGGAAACGCCAGCGGGCTGACTCAAGCGGATTTTCGGTCGGATCGCTCAGGCACTTGGTCTCCATCCATGGTCCGCGCGGTATAGGCACCGTCAGACCGGACGTCATAAAGAGCCCCGCCGGCCTCAAGCGGTGCCGCGAGGTCCGCCTTAATCTGTTCGCGCCAGTCTTCCGGACGGCCCGGTATGTTCGGCGGCGACGGTGCTATTTCCCTCTGTCTGGACATGCATGCGACCGTACGGGGGATGTTGGCGATATACAATATGTCATCGGAACGCCCCGGTCATGGAGACACGCGCATCCGGAGTTGACCTTTCATCGCTCGCGCGGCCCCTGCGGGCGTTGATCGACCGCCAGCAAGCGGCTCTTGAGGCGCTGCACGCCGAGAACGCGGCCCTGAGCGACATCGCGACGGGAGTCAAGCTGCGCGACTGGGGGGTGCAATTCTGGGTCTCGCGCTCACTGGGCATCTTCGCCGACCGCCGCCAGAAGAGCTGAACCGCGCGTCCACAGACGTCTTGACCTGCCCCCAGCGACTGGTCCGTTTTGAATGTTAGTGCATTACGGGTTGTTCGGCCAAGCTGGGGGTTCGGCGGAGCGTAGCGGAGCCGGGCGGCCAGCTTGGCACGATGATCGTCTCCGGAGCCGGCGGCCGGTATCCCGGACTGCCATGTGGGCGGATCGCGTTGTAATGGCGCCGCCACGCTTCGATGAGACCCTGGGCTTCCTTCAGGGTGTAGACTATCTCGCCGTTGAGGAGCTCGTCGCGTAGCCGCGCATCGAAGCTCTCGATATAGCCGTTCTCCCAGGGCGAGCCCGGCTCGATGAGGGCAGTGCGGGCGCCGACTGCAGCGATCCACCGTCTGACGGCCTCGGCAACCAACTCCGGGCCGTTGTCGGAACGGATGTAGCCTGGGATGCCGCGCAGGATGAACAGGTCGGTCAGCACGTCGATGACCTCGGTCGAGGAGAGCTTGCGCCGGACACGGATCGCCAGGCTCTCGCGGGTGAACTCGTCCAGGACGTTGAGCATGCGGAAGGCCCTGCCGTCGTACGTCCGGTGATGCATGCCCGCCGGCGCGAAGGGCTTGGACGTTTCCCCCTGCGGCCCCCTTGAGGATCTGCTTGTCCAGCGTCAGATCGGAGACCGCACGGCGCAGCCGCTCGTTCTCCTTCTCAAGCTCCTTCAGACGGCGGAGCCGATCGCCGCCGCCATCGACATGCCCCGCCCGTGCAGGACTTCTGCCTGCCGCAGCAGGCTCACGATCTCTTCAGGCTTGTAACGCTTCCTTGCCATCGTCGGCCCTCCTCTCCCTATAACCTAACGGTGGACCAATTCGATTGGGGAGGATCAGCGCCCGCCAATCCTG
The DNA here is from genome assembly GCA_965200535.1 of Alphaproteobacteria bacterium. GTDB lineage: Bacteria > Pseudomonadota > Alphaproteobacteria > MPNO01 > MPNO01 > MPNO01. Next base: position 1,257,293 of record CBDAUF010000001.1, read on the forward strand.
CCAGTCGGATGCAGGACGGCTTCGCGGGCAAGTTCAATGCCGCTCTTGGCCATGGGGGCGCACTCTCCTCGCCGGACGGAAGATGCGCAGCACGGCAAGGCGGCGGCTCCCGCGCAAACGGTTGGCGGGGCGTCCGGTCAGCCCGACTTCCGCCGCAGCGCTGCGAACGAGTTGGAGACGGCGAAGAACAGCACTGCAACCGTCACGATGGTCGGCCCGGTGGGCGTGTCCCAGCGCCAGGAGCCGGCGAGACCGGCGACCACGGATGCGATGCCGACCAGGGCTGCGCCGGCCGCCATCCGCTCCGGCATGCGCGAGAACGGGCGGGCCGCCGCAGCGGGAATAATCAGCATGGCGGTAATCAGCAGCGCACCGACCACCTTGATCGAGACCGCGACCAGAACCGCAAGGGCCACCATCAGCACAAGCTGCTCGCGGTTCGGGTCGATGCCGCCGCCCCGCGCCAGTTCGGGGCTGAGCGTGGCGGTCAGCAGCGCCGACCATCGCCAGCCGATCAAGCCCAGCACAATCGCCGCTCCCCCCCAGATGACCGCCAGATCCATCCGGTCCACGGCCAGGAGCTCGCCGAACAGATAGGCGTCCATATCGATTGCGCGCCGGGAGACGAGGGACACGGCGACAAGGCCGATAGCAAGACCGGCATAGGCCGCCACGCCGAGCAGCGTATCCATCGCGAGGCCGCGCCCGGAAAGCGTCGAGACCGCAAGCGCCATCGCCACCGCGACGGCAAGAACGCCGATCACGGTCGAGATCGAAAAGGCCAGCGAGACGGCGACGCCCAGAATGGCCGCATGTGCCGTGGCGTCGCCGAAATAGGCGATCCGCCTCCAGACGACGAAGCAGCCGACCGGCCCCGCGGCAAGCGCGACACCGATACCGGCCAGGCCGGCACGCACCAGAAAGTCGTCTAGCACCGGTTCGCCGGCGCCTTTCCGCCATCCGCCTCATAGCGGAAAAGCGCGAGCGCGCCTTCCTCCACCGCGCCGAACAGCGCATGATATTCCGAGCTGGACGATACCTTGATGGGCGGCCCTTCCCACCAGACGATGCCGTTCAGCCCGATCACGCGGTCGGTCGCGCCCATCACGACATGCAGGTCGTGGCTGACCATCAGCACCCCGCAGCCCAACCTGCCGCGCACCGTCTCGACAAGCCGGTAGAGCGCGGCGATACCCGGCTGATCCAGCCCCTGGGCCGGCTCGTCGAGCAGGAGCAGGTCGGGGGCGGCAAGCAGCGCCCGCGCCAGCAGCACGCGCTGGAACTGCCCGCCGGAGAGCGCCGTCATCTGCCGCCCGGCCAGGCCCGGCACGCCGGTTTCCTCCAGCACGCCGTGGATATTGCCGGCGTTCCGCCGGGCGCCGAGACGGAGAAATCTTGCGACCGTGATCGGCAGGGTCGGGTCCAGATGAAGGCGCTGCGGCACATAGCCGACGCGCAGGCCGGGTGCGCGCTCAATAGAGCCGGACTCAGGCCGCACCGCGCCGACCAGCACGCGGAGCAGCGTGCTTTTGCCCGACCCGTTGGGCCCCACCACTGTTACGATCTCGCCCCGCTCGACCGCAAGGTCGATGTCGTGAAGCACCAGACGCCCGGACAGCCGGACCGTGAGACCGTGTGTTGCAATCAGTTGCACGGCGCGTCGGCTCCCGGGTCGCATTCGTGGCAGAGCCCCTCCACTTCCATCACCGAACGCTCGATGCGGAAACCGAGCGCTTGCGCGTCCTGCGCAAGCGGTTGCGGCGCCGGCGGTCCGCAGATTTCGGCGACCGAACGGCAATCGCGGCAAATCAGGAAAGCCGGCTCATGCGCCTCGTCCGGATACATGCAGGCGATAAAGGCATTCAGCCGCTCGACCTTGTGGACGAAACCCTGACCGATGAGGAAGTCGAACGCCCGACAGGCCGCTGGCGGCTGGGAGCCGAACCCGTCCGCATCGAGACGCTTCAGCAGATTATATGCCGGCATGGCGGCGTGGTTCTCCAGCAGAATCTTCAGGGCACGGCGGCGCGGTTCTCCCGCAGAATCTTCAGGGCATGGCGGCGGACCGGGGTGAAGTTGACCTTGTCCTCCGAGGCGCGGCGGTCCGCCTCGTCGAGCACCCGGCGGATGCAATCTTCGTGGTCATGGGGACGCATTGCTTCCACCGACGCGGCCCTTTCCCTGCCTGTCCTGTTTGCCGAGTATTCCGGTATATTATGACAGGATGAGAGTTCACCCGTATTCGGGCTCAAGGAGCAGAATCCGATGAAGCCCTGTATCCCGGTCCTCGCCGCCTTGGCCTCGCTTGCTGCCTTGCCGGGTCTCGCGGCGCCGAAGGTCGTTGCGGACATTCCGCCCGTTCACTCCCTGGCGGCGCGCGTGATGGCGGGTGTCGGCGAGCCGGGGTCGATCCTGCCGCCCGGCGCGACGCCCCACAGCTATTCCATGCGGCCGTCGGAAGCCGCCCGGCTTTCCGAGGCGGATATTGTGTTCTGGATCGGCCCCGGCCTTACGCCCTGGCTCGAGCACGCCGTGTCGAGCCTCGCCGCCGATGCGGTATCGGTGGAGCTTATGGCAGCGCCGGGCGTCGCGCTGCGTGAATACCGCGATGCCCATGGCGACCATGATGACCATGACAGCCACGGCGACCGCGACGGGCATGACGATCACAAGGGCCACGACGACCACAAGGACCACGACCACGGCGACCACAAGGGCCACGACGACCACAAGGATCACGACCACGGCGACCACAAGGGCCATGACCACGGCGACCATAAGGGCCACGACCACGGCGACCACAAGACTCACGGCGGCCATGAGGGCCACAAGGAGCATGAAGAGCACGCCGGCGAGGACAAGCACTCGCAGGAAGCCGGGCACCACGAAGACCATGAGCACGCTCACGATCATGGCGACACAGACCCGCATATCTGGCTCGATCCCTCCAACGCCAGCGCGATGCTTGCGGAGATCGCTGCCCGCCTCGCCAAAATCGATCCGGAGAATGCGGAAGCCTATGCGGCCAATGCCGCCGCCGCCGCTGAAATGGATGCGCTTGCGGAGCGGGTAGAAGCAATCCTGGCGCCGGTGCGGGACCGGGCCTTCGTTACCGCCCATGACGCCTATGCGTATTTCGAATTCCGGTTCGGGATGGAATCGGAGGGTTCGGTCGCGCTCGGGGACGCCGTGTCGCCGGGGCCTGCGCGGCTGGCGCGGATCCAGGAGACGATCCGGGAACACAAGGTCGCCTGCATCTTTATCGAGCCGCAGATCGACCCGAAGCTCTCGCGCATCGCCGCCGAGGGAACCGGGGCGCGCATCGGCGTCCTCGACCCGCTGGGCGCGGCGCTCGATTTCGGACCGGAACTCTATCCGGCGCTTATCGAGGGCCTGGCGCAGACCCTGGCGGACTGCCTGGCCGGCGCTCAATAGGAGAACGGCCAGACCCTCGGGTTCGAGCACCAGGAAGGCGAGGATCGGCAGGCGAAGGTCATCTGCTTTACCTGCGCAACCGCCTGCGCCATATGGGCGAGATCGACGAACCAGGCGCCGACCGTGCTCATGGCGGGGCAGACCGCGCGCGGCACCAGGCTGAGGAAGGCGAGGCCCAGCAGCGTCCCCCAGACGCTGCCCAGCCCGCCGATGATGTTGACCGCCAGGTAATAGATGGAGATCGCGAAGGTGAACTGCTGATAGTTGGCGATGCCGAAATAGTAGGTGAACAGCACGCCCGCAACGCCGCCATAGGCCGCCGACAGCGCAAAGGCGGCGAGCTTGACCCGCGCGAGATCGACGCCCATAGCTGCGGCTGCGGTCTCGTGCTCGCGCACGGCGATCATCGCGCAGCATCCCAGGCTACAGCCGTTCCGACAACGGCCCGGAGTTGGTTGCCGAGGCCGTCAGGCGGTGGATCGCTGCAGTCGGCGCCCGCACTGCCTTCATCGAGCCGGGCTCGCCCTGGGAGAACGGCTATATCGAGCGCTTCGATGCGCGGCTACGCGGCGAGCTCCGCAACGGCGAGATTTCTACACCCTGAAGGAAGCCCGGGGTCTCATCGAAGCTTGGCGGCACCATTACAACGCGATCCGCCCACATGGCAGCCTGGGATACCGGCCGCCGGCTCCGGAGACGATCATCATGCCAAGCTGGCCGCCCGCATGACGGCGCGCCGCCGGACCGTTCCCGCAACGGACCGTCAAAGAGATCGATGCTATACTGGGAATATCGGAAGACTGTCGGAGGACCCGAACCGAACGGCCGGCACCGAAGACGCGAACACCAGGGCAAAACCCTCAAACCGATAACTGCGCAAAGCGCCGTCGTTCATTCGCCGTCAAATGTCGCCAGAACTTCCGTCAAGTGCGCCGGAATCCGCAACATGGCGCCGCCCGGGATCAAGAATGGCGTGATAGACTGGTCCGACGATCTCGGGATGCCGGAGATTACCGCGCCGGCCGGATGCGGCACCCGTGCGCTGACCGCCTCGGAGGCGGTGGCGGCCGCCTGCGGGATCTTCGAACAGGGCCTCGCCGCCTGTCGTCCGGCGGGTGAGGACACCGTTTCCCGCATGAGTGCCGCCGGAGGTCCGTCCTTCGGTCTCCACACGAACGACAGGAGCCGCCATGCCGCCGACAATCTTCCCCACGGGGGTGACGATCCACGACGAAGCCAAGGCGCATGATTGCCATGTCCTGTATGAGGGCCGCAACGGCGAGTCCTACCTGATCGATATCGCGGGCAACGTGGTCAACACGTGGCCCCATACCGGGTTTCCGGCCGAGATGATCGACCCCGCCGTCAATGGAGGGCGGAAGGGCCATGTCCTGCTCCAACGGGAGCCCGATACCTTCTTCAACGAAGCCGTCATCGAGATGGACTGGGACGGCAATGTGGTGTGGGAATGGGGCGAAAGGGCGCCGGGCGGCAAGGCGCGACAGAACCACGATCTCTGCCGTCTCGCCAATGGCAACACCATGATGATCAGCAAGCGGGAATATACCGTCCCCGAGCTTCACCACACCGAGTTCATGGACCAGCCGATCTACGAAGTCACACCCGGCGGCGACATCGTTTGGGAGTGGGTCCCCCATCATCATCTCGACGGGCTGGGCATAGACGAAGAACGCCGGTCGGTCCTGTTCTCGAAGTCCAAAGTCCGGCCGCGCGCCTATCTCTTTGTCATCAACGACATGCAGCCGCTGGGACCGAACAGATGGTATGACGGCGGGGATGCGCGCTTCCACCCCGACAACGTGATGGTCGATTCCCGCGAGGCCAATTTCATCGCGATCATCGAAAAGGCGACGGGCGAGGTCGTCTGGCGCATGGGCCCCGACCATCCCGCCGCGCACGATTTCTCGAAGCGCGACTTTAACGGCCCGTGCCCGCGTCCCGTCGACTCGATCTCGGGGCAACACGACGCCCACATGATCCCGCCCGGCCTGCCCGGCGCGGGGAACGTGCTGGTGTTCGACAATGACAGCCCCGCCGGGCTGCCGCAGTTCTACCTGAAGACCTTCCCGGGCTCGCGCATCCTCGAGATCCATCCGATCACCCGGGAGATCGTCTGGCAGTACGACGCCTCGCGCTCCGGGCTGCCGTTCTGGGCCTTCTACAGCTCCTTCATCTCCAGCGCGCGGCGTCTGCCCAACGGCAACACGCTGATTTGCGAAGGCATGCACGGGCGCTTTTTTCAGGTGACCGCGGAGGGCGAGATCGCCTGGGAATTCGTCAATCCGCACTATGGCGAATGGAGCCAGCATCAGATGAACCTGGTCAATTTCGGCGGCCGCGAGGCGAACTGGGTGTTCCGCGCCCAGCCGGTGCCCAACGACTGGCTGCCCTGACTACCGAACGGGCTGCCCGGATGACCGCACCCTGCCTTCTCGTCGCCCGAGACCCGCCGGCCGGACACGTGTGCTAATCGCCCTGAACCCCGGATCGAGATCGCGGCGGACGATGTCGCCGCGATGACCGCGGGCCCGGCTTCGTCCAGCTCCTCACCGCCGGCGTCAACTCCGTGCCACTGCATCTCTTCCCGCGCGAGGTGCCGGCCGCCTCGAACGCAAAGGTTTTCGCCCGACCGCTGGATATCGTCGGATTTCTCGAAGTCGGCGGAATCCGGTGCCCGATGCGTGCTGAACAGACGGTGTACCGCAGCGTAGGGAGAACGGCGGCGCTCACGCTGGACATCGACGACACCTGCGACGCGGTGCACGGCCACCAGCAGCTGTCGCTGTTCGACGCCTATCGCGACAGGCGGTGCTTCCCGCCGGAGCGCGTCTACCATGTCGAGGGCAGCAAGCCGGCGGCAGTCCTCCTGCGCTCCGGCAAGACGACGTCGGGGGTCGAGGTCCGCACCATGCTCAAGCACCTGACCCGCCGCATCCGCCGGCACTGGCCGCGCTCCCGGCTCACCTTCCGGCGGACAGCCTTTACGGCTGGGCCGAGGCCATGGCGTGTTGCGAGGCGAACGGCGTCGACAATATCTTCGGCCTGGCCGGCAACACGGTGTCGCCTCATTGCCAGCGCTCCAAGTCTCCAATTAATCAAAAGGTTACATCTGATCAGATCGGGACTTCGATCAAATGTCGGTCTCTCCTGAAACGGGTCCCGTGTCAAGCAGTAAATTTCCTTTAGAGATAAATTATTCAGGTTAAATGCCTATTACATGCCATATCATACCCTGTTCCAGCAATTCTTCGCCGCGAAAGTCCGTGCGCGGACCGGCGCCCGGCACGGCGGCCCGGCAGGGATCGGAGGCCCCGCGGCGCGCGTGTCCCGCTCGGTCGGACGGCCTGCTCGATCGAACCGCTGCGAACCGGCGCCGGACCGCTCTCTGCGCCCGGCCAACAGGCGCCGCGGATGCTAGTATTCGATTGCCGTCCGGCGCCGGCGGGACCGCTGCCTGTTTCGCCGGGGGCGCTTCCGCACCGCCGCTCTCACCAGCCCGCCGAATTCGGAGATCCAATGAAACGATACCGGTCCCGGGCCCCGGCCGCGATTTCGGTCTTCGCAGCGCTCGCGGTCATGACCGCGGGCCCGCCCCCGCTCGCCCAGGACAAGCGCCCGCGCGACAGCAGCGGTGCGGTCATGGACCTGTCCGCGTGGCATTCCATGCCGACCCACGCGTTCATGCTCAACATCGTCGACCTGCCCGGCGCGGAATTCACCCGGGCGCAGCGGAGGACGCGCAACAAGGGCATCCCTCACGAGCGCATATGGTTCGACACCGGAAGGGGCTGGATGTTTGTCGAGCACCTCTTGGTGGGGGTCTATCACGGCTATGTCACCGACCGCCTGAGGAGCCGGGATTACGCGGACAGTCTGCTCGGCCGCTTCGGGCGGTCGCGGGGCGAGGCGTTCGAGGCGGAGGAAAGGCGGAAAATCTACAGCTACGGGGAGCGCGCCGGCTGGGTCTACGCGGTGCGCGGCCGGCATACGGGCGAGGCGTGCATCCTCGCCCGGTTCGGGCTGCTCTCGGACTGGGCGAAGATCGGGCAGCGCACCGACGAGCATTACGACACCGCCGTCTCGTTCCGCGACTGCTCGGGCAAGCGCTCACTCGACGATGTGGCGAACTGGGTCGAGAGCGCCAAGTTGGTCGAGCCCGTCTACAACCGGGCCGCCCGGAAATGAGGACCGCAGCCGCGCCCCCGGCGCCCGTGCTGTGCTCGGCGAGCACCGAGAAACCAGGGAAAGAGTCCGTGTGCATGCGTTTTCTGTTCGGCGTTGTCGTCCTGTCCCTGCTCGCCGCCTGCGGCGGCGGAGGGGCCGGTCTGAGTGTTTCGCGCCCCCCGCCGGAGCCCGCGAATCCTCCACCGCCGTCCGCCAACCCGGCGTACCATCTGGCCACGGCGCGTTTCACGACGCACCAGCCCGGCGTGCTCGAACAGATCGGCGCCCATCACGCCTATGCCGGAGGACTGACCGGCCGCGGCGTGCGGATCGGGATCGACGACACCATCGTCGACTACACACAGACTGCCGAATTTGGCAGCAGGGTGAAGCTGCGGGACTCGGACGGGGCGGTTCTCGCGTACTCCCGACCGTTGGGAGACCTACCCTCCAGTGACGTCGATGTCTGCCGCAGCGACCCCGCATGCAAGATATGGAAGGGCAATAGTGAGGGCGATGATAAAGCGCGCAATTCGTGGGTACGTCAGATCGTTGGTGCGGACGGGTGGGCGACCGGGGATGACACCGTTTTTATCCTCGACGAGCATTATGCCGAAGACGGTTCGATCGAGCAGCTGCGCCGTTGGCAGGAAGTGCCGACGCCTTACGGGTCCGGGAGTCATGGAACCATCGTCGCGTCTGTCGCGGCAGGAACCAATCTCGGCGTCGCGCCGGAGGCCACGGTTATACCGATTGCCAAGAACCTGACTGACGATCAACATATCGACGCCGCCGTGGGACGGGCGCTGCGAGTCTGGATACAGGCGCTCCCGAGTACAGATCGGCGGCAGTTGGACGACGAGTCGGCACGCTCCGTACGCGACGATTACACCAAGTTCGACATCATAAATCGGTCCTACGGAAAGCGGCTGTCTCAGTTCGCCGTTATCGACAGCGTGCGGACTGCGGAATGGTTCAGTGCATACCTTCCCCGAACGCAGAGCGCCCTTTGGCAAAGTGACGTGCCGGCTTCGCAGAAAACGATCCTAGTCTACGCTGCAGGGAATGACGGAGATCGTGCACCCGGTTTGGGAGCTCTTCTGCCCTTCTTCATCCCGGAGCTGCGCGGCCACTCCCTGGCTGTTGCGGCGACCGACCCGAAAACCGGGGCAATTGCCGAATACTCCAACAGGTGCGGCCCTCTCCCGCGGGGCTGGAACGCGGCGAGGCACGGCCGGCACTATTGCCTCGCTGCGCCGGGCACGGTGCGGGGGCTGGTGCCCAACGCGAGCACGCCCGGCAGCGGCGCGGTGAAAGACGGATTGCAGGGAACCAGCTATGCAGCGCCTCTCGTCTCCGGCGCTCTCGCGCTCCTGAAAGAGCACTTCCGGGGAACGCGGGGCAACACGGAAATCGTCAAGCGGATGGTCGATACGGCCGATCGGTTCGGCAGGTACGCCGATCTCGAAACATACGGGGCGGGGCATCTCGACCTCGAGGCGGCGCTGTCTCCGGTCGGCACCCTCAATGCCGGACAACCGGGACATGCCCTGAGCCGCACCGCCCTGCAAACACCGGCCGCGTTCGGCTCGGTGGCCCAACGCACCGCCAATATGGAACTGGCCGCGTTCGACGAACAGGATTTTCCGTTCTGGATACCCGTCGCCGGGTTGATCTCGGACGGCTCGGACGGCCGTTCTCCGATTCCCCGGTTCGACGACACGGAGACGCCGGCCGCGCCGGCCCCCGGTCTCCATGTCCTGAACCTCTATTGGACGGGAATCGGTGACGATCGAAATCGCCGGACGCCGCTGAACTCGGGATGGGTGGCGGGCTTCGGCCCGGCATCGGCGAGCCTCGCGCGCCGGCCGCTCGATGACGGCTGGGGGTATGGGCTCAGCGTCGAGGACGGCGGCTATCTGGGAACCGAGGCGTCCGGCGCGTTCCAGACGGGTTTACGATCGAGCATGTTGTGGACCTCGCACGCCTTCGAGCATGAGTTTGGCGCCGGATGGAAGCTGAATGCCGTCGGCACTGTGGCGCTCAGCCTGCCGCAGTACGGGAACGATGCGATGTTTCGGGCAACGCCTTCCATGATGTCCGCGATGTCCATGCGCGTCGGCACAGGAACGACGGGGGTCGTTGTGGAGCAGCCGTTGCGCGCGGAGTCCGGGACAGGCGCGTTCCGGCTGGAGAACGGACGGATAGAGAATGGAAAGAGATTGTATGACGAATTCCGGATTCCTCTGCGCCCGGGAGCACGAGAGCTGCGTATGACGCTTCGCCACGAGCAAAATACTCTCGGCGGGACCTTCGCCATGGAGGTCGGCGCCGCGGTGAACGCCGGCCATGTCCCGGGTGAACGTGAAACAAATGTCGGTTTCGCCTACCGCACAGTCTGGTGATCCGGTGGTGGATCGGCTTCGTACGCTGAGCGTTGTCGGCGCGGCTCTGCTCGTCGGTGCCTGCGCCCATGAACGAGCATCGGAATTGCGCCCACCGTCCGCGGATCTCGGTTCTCCGCTGCTGCAGGAAAGCGTCGTTTACACCCCTGCGGGCGTCGGTCCGCAGGGGTGCATGCTCTACAGGGTGAGCATTCCGGGCGGACAGGCCCCGGCCGCCATGATGTACCGGAGCGAGGACGGGGAATTCAGCTATCACCGGCCGGATCGATGCGTCGCCAAGGCTGGAAGGCCCCGCGCCATCGAGAGGAAAGGTCCGGCCGGAAGCGGGGCGGCGGCAGGCGCTCCGGAGGGGGTGCCGCCGCCGTCCCCTCTCACCTGACCGAAGGAGCACGCACGATGCAGGCGGCGCTCGCACTGCGGGGCGACGCGCGCACATTCCTCACCCATTTCGCCGGAGGCGGCCTCGAAGACGACCGCTACGTCGTGGAAAAGTTCCGCTCGGTCGCCGATGGCGGCATCGTCGTGCATGGCGCCGGCACCATCGACGTCAGTCATCTTGCATCGCCTCAATTTTCTCGATGAGGTTCGGGTTGCTGCCCTGCAAGCAGACGAACTTATGAAGATCGTCGAGTATCTCGACATTGCGTTCCATCTGTTTAGCAGCGGGAGTCCATCCGAGCGGGGGCGCTCCGTACTCCTTGGCAAATCGCAGGTTTCGCTGCTTCGTCTCTTCCAGGAGCGACAGCAACTGCCGGCCCCCAGAACCTTCCGGATCGACAAAATCGCCGCGGCGCTTGCGATGGCGCAGGAGCGCGCTCAGCATCAGCAGGGCCGACTTGAAGCGCCGCTTGTAAGCATCTTTCTTCGGCTTGCGGTTCTCCAACTCCAGCGCCTTGCGGGCTTCTTCAAGCAGACGGTCTGCGAGCTGCCCTCCCAGGATGACCGCCGCCTCCGGCGCGGTTCCCAGCGCGCGGGCAAGGCCGGCAAATTCCGCTGCGGTCAAGGATGTGACGGTTTCGAACCGCCGCTCGACGGCCGCGAAATAGCGTTCGAGTCGATCACGGCTGCCGGCGATGCGGGCTACGCCCTCGCGCAGAAGAAGATGGTGCACTTTGTGTTGCGTCTGGCCGCCATAAGTGTCGAGCAGCAGATCGGCGATGCCGGGCGGGCAGCGCCAGAAACACCAGCTGGCGAAACCCACGACATCGCCCAGCAACTTCGGCTGGATCGAGAAGTCGAAGGCGCGCTGCAGCGCCGCCAGGTCGTGCTCGAGCTTGGCCAGCGTTCGATCCAACTCCCGCGCCGCGCCGGGCGGCGCGGCTAGATCGCCCACCGGATCGGGAAGGGCGCCATCGCTGTTGAGGGCGCGTTGGCTGTAAACAGGTGCGCTGAACCTTCGACGAAGGTGCCTTAGCAGTTTCTAGGTCGGCTCATGAATAGCGCCATCCCGCACCAGCGGCTCCCGCCGATAGGCTGCCAGCAACGCGAGGAGGCTGTCGCGCCAATGTGTCTCGGACCAGTGCTCCGGGTGGCCCCGGAGCACAGCCGTTTCAGGCCAGGCCAGTCCTCCCGACTGCCTGCCCATTTCCTCCAAGATGTGCTCGCGCGTCTCGAAAATCTCCTGCATCTTCGCCCAGTTGAGGCGGATCGGGCTCCGCCGGAGCGCATCGAACTCGGGCGACGAAATCGTGACCTCGGCAAACCCCTGCCCCGGCGTCTGGGAAACCTCGACGGTCAGGGCGTAGTGTCGGTCGGCCGTCTCCGGCAGCGGCACCTCCGCCTTGCGCCCATGCTCGCGGTCTTCCATGAACAGCCAGAAGGCAAACTGGCTGGCGCCCGGGTTGACGGCGTAGCGGTCCGGTGCCGGGGCGCGGAAGACCTGGCCGCCCTGGCAGCGCTCCCCGCTGGCGATCAGATCGACAAATTGCGGCCGGCCCTCGACCAGCGCATTGATCTGGAGTTGCGGCAGGAAGTCGAAATAGATCGGCTGGCCCTCCCGGCCGCGCCGCGCCGCCTCCAGGCAGCCGCGCGCCACCGTGGACGCCGCCAGACACTCGATCTGCGCCGGCAGGATCTCCGGCAGATGTCCGAGCGCGGCCGCCAGAGGGTGGTCATAGGGGGAGAACGCCATACCGGACACGATCTCGGCCCGGACCGGCCGAACCTCACGTTCCTTCTCCACGGTGGATGCCAGCACCAATCCGCCTGCCGGGCGCTGGCGCTCCGGGAAACATCGCAACGCCTTTTCGGCCGAGGCGACCAGTTCAGGCAAATCCAGCTCATCCAGCCCGTGCACGGCCCAGACGGCGAGATAGCGAAAGTCGCCGCCCTCCATATCCGCCCGGCGCAGCCAGAAGGACGCGCCGAGCTCGCGCAGGTTCGAAGGCAGGTCGCGCGAATTGCCCGACAGCAGCTCAACGACCGTACGCTGCTCGGCGATCACAATCATCGGGTCGTCATGGACCAGCCACTGGCCGCGATGATGTTCATCCGCAACGACGAGCGGCGACGCGAATCCGCATTCGGCGTCATGGGCCCACAACAGGCCGGCCGCCACCACCGCCTTGCAGAATTCCGCCCAGCAGCGGTGCTGCCAGCGCCAGAGATCGTCGAGCGCGCGCTCGCGCCGGATCAGTTCCTGCCGCGCCTGCCAGACGAGCCGGTAGCGGGCGTCATGCACCAGCACATAGTTGGGCTGCGCGGCCTCGATCTGGCGTGAGACGCCCTGCTCTACGAGTCGCGCTTCGAGACTGCGGCAAGCCCGCCGATAGCGCCGGACGAGATGCTGCTTCTCGGCGCCGCGATGCGGCTGGACGGCGTCCAAATAGTCTCCGGCCGCCGCGACGCTTCGCACCATCAGGTCGCGGAAGACGCGATTTTCGAGGGTGTCGCGGTTCTCGCGGCGCGCGACGGCCAGAATGCGCTGCCGGGGCCCGGCCCGCTCCGCCAGGCTGCGGCCGGGCTGGCGGGAGAGCCAGCGCATGCATTGCGTGTCCAGTTCCTGTACGCCCGACAGGGTCACAAGCTCGCGGCTCCGGTTCAGCAACCGCCGCGGATGCTCAGCGATATCTTCCCAGAGCCGGCCATGCTCTTCGGCGTGGCGGACGATCACGTCTTTGGTCGGGTCTCTGGTATGCGTCGGATTGAGCCAGAGCTCCTGGACATGTCTCCACGGGTCCTGCTGTCTGGCGAGCGCCGAGCGGAAATCCTCCATGCGCGCCGCAATCGTTTGCAGGGAACGCAGCAGCCGCGACGACCGATCGGTGGCACCCTCCGGCGCCGCCTCGGTTGGCGGCCGGCGAATAGGAAGGCTGTACTCGATCGTGGCGTCGCCGTCCCAGCCGTGGAAGCGCAGCGTTTGCGCATTCCGACCGTCCAGCGGCAACGGGAGCTCCCAGAGTTGCTGCGTCTCGTCCAGACGGGTGCGCAGATCGACAAAGCGCTCGCCGTTCCGGCCATTGCCGTCGATCAACACCGCCCGTTCGTCGCGGCTGAACAGCAGCGGCGCCATCAGCCCGTCGCTCTCCACCTTGCCGGGTGCGCGAAGCTCCTGCCGGTTTTGGCTCGGTCCGAGCAGGCCCCAGGGCCGATGCAGGACGATCAGGTCCGGCGTACCCGTCGCCGCACCTCTCATCGTCGTGTCAGTCCCCGCCAGACGAGCAGATCGCTGCTATCGGACGATGAGCCGAGCGCATCGCGAAGCGCCTCTGCCAATTCCCGGTCGGCCAACTTCTGATCGACAAATGCGTGCAGTTTCCAAAGCGGCTGGTGGTGGTCTTCCCTGGAGACGCCGCGCAATCGCGGCAGTATCCGGAGCTCGATCTGGTCGCTGATCGCGGCTTCTAACGCATTCGGGCTCGGCCGCTCCGGATAGTTGGCCGCGTAATGCAGCATCGCCTGCCCGGTGCGATGCCCGAACGGCCGCCCCATGTCGTCCATGATGGCGTTGATGTCCTGGACATAGTCGCGCGCGCGTTGGAAATTCTCCTGATCCGAGGCCTTTCGCGTCCACTCCCGCCAGCGGGATTTGGGCAGATAGCCGCGCTGTTCGCCGGGCTTCGGTTCGGCCAGTTCCGGCTTCAGTTCCTCCGGTTTCGGAAAGCGCATCAGATTGGCGCGATCAAGCACCTTGTCGGAGAGCGACTGCGTGGACTCGTCCTCGTTCATGGTTCCGACAAACAGGACGTTCTGGCCGGCATAGACGCGCCGGGGCTGACCCTGCCTGCTGACATCGATCTCGATCTCGGACGGGGCCCGGGCCGCCTTGTCCGTCGCGCGATCATCGAGCGGCCGGCCTTCGAGACGGCTCAGAAACTCCGAGAAATAATGTTCTACCCGCGCAAGGTTCATCTCATCCAGAAGCACCAGCAACATGTGGTCCTCGAACCGCTCGGCCTGCTCCGACCAGTTATGCGGATCGAGATGGACCAGGGCGCGGGCCAGGTCGGTCGCCCGGTAACGCCGCTCGATATAGTTGTAGAAACCGAACAGGTCCTGGGGGCCGTCCCAGCGCGGTTGCACCGGCAGCTTCAGGAAGTGCATCCCCATCGCCTCGGCATAAATTCGCGGCAACTGGCTCTTGCCGGTGCCGCTGATGCCGGCGAGCACGGTGAGCGGCGAGATGGCCGCCGTCTTCAGGCTGGTGTGGAACGCCTTGACCTGCCGGTCATGGAAGTCGAAGCCGCTCTGTTCCAGATGCTTGCGAACCCGGTCTAGCGCCCTGTTTTCGCTTTCGTCGTTCGACGCACGGTCTGTCCCGTCACTGGATGCTCTGAGACAGTCGGGCGGGGTGAGCAGATCCTCCAACGCGCGATCGTCCCCTTCGCTCGCCCCTTCCAGCTCCGCTTCCTGCTGCGCGATTCGCGCGTTGAGGCGGACTTCCTCGGACTGGAGACGGGCCACATTTGGACCGAGTTCCCGTAGGCGGGCTTCAACCTCTTTGAGCTCCTTCCTCTTGCCCGCCAGGCTCGCAAGTTCCTCTTTGACCGTCTCAAGCCGGCCTGCCTCCCGTTGAAGCGTCTCCAGTAGGTCGCGCCGGCGCCCTTCGAGCGCCTCCGCTTCGCGGACCAGGCGGGACCGGCGCTCCCGAACCTCTTCCAGAGCGAGGCGCGCCTCCGTGAGTTCGGCCCGTTCTTTTGTCGCCAACGCCTTCGTCTCATCGACCTCCCGGCGTAGTGCGTCCAGCGCCCGGCCGCGGTCTTCGATCTCGCGTTCGATCCCTGCCCGTTGCCGGTCCACGGCCTCGGCGCGCCCGCGCGCATCCTCCAGATGACCCTTGGCCTCGCCGAGTTGCGTCTGCGTTTCAGCTAGCTTCTCCAGCGTCTGACGAAAATCCTCGCGCACCTGCTCGACCTCGCTGCGCATGGCCCCCAAGCCGGCATATTCGGCCTTGGCTGCCTCGACCTGCGATTTCCAATGTTCCGCCTCCGCTGCCAGACGGTCACGCTCCAGAATGCGGGATTCCAGGCCATGGATGTCTTCTTCGAGCGCTTTCTTCTGGCACTCCAGGTCGAGCAGTTCCGCCTCGCGCGCTGCGACTAGGGTTGTCAGTTCTCCGTCCCGGGCTGCGGCCGGAAGCTGCGACCAGGCAAGCCGGTGCCGCACTCCAAAAGCAAAGCTCAGTCCCAGAACGACGATCGTGACCGCGGCCGCAGCAAGCAGTGACCATTCTTCGGGATTCAAGGTCCAATCCATCAAACCGTCCTCATTTCTCGAATTTCAGTCACTCTTCCAGCACGCTCGCCGGCCCGGTGCCCGCGCCCTGCCGCTGCAAGTCGCGCAGTCGCTGCTCAAGCCGCCGGGTCGCCTCTTGCAGCCCCTGAAGCTGCGTTCTCGATTCGGTTTCCTCGGCGCGCAGTCCTGCCAGATTAGCCTCCGCGATGCCGATCTCGCCCAGGAGCCGCGCACGCTCAGCCTGCTGGCGCTCCAGATCGGCCACTATCGCACCAGCGGTCTCGCGCCGGGCGTCAAGTGCGGTCAGGCGCGACCGGAGTTCCGCCTCCTCCGTCTGCAAGCCCTGCAAGGCGCCTGTGGCGGCGGCGATCTCAGTCACCAGCCGGTCGCGCTCGGCGCGGCGGGCCTCCAGATCGGTGACTTCTCCGCCGGCGGTCTCGCGCCGGGCGTCAAGCGCGGTCAGGCGCGACCGGAGTTCCGCTTCCTCCGTCTGCAAGCCCTGCAAGGCGCCCTTGGCGGCGGCGATCTCTGCCACCAGCCGGTCGCGCTCGGCGCGGCGAGCTCCCAGATCGGCGACTTGCCCGCCGGCGGTCACACGCCGGGCGTCAAGCGCGGTCAGGCGCGACTGGAGCTCCGCGTTCTCCCCCTGCAAGCCCTGCAGGGTACCCTTGGCTGCGGCGATCTCTGCCACCAGCCGGTCGCGCTCGGCGCGGCGGGCTCCCAGATCGGCGATCTCGCTGGCCGTGGCCTCGCGCGTTGCGGTCAGGGACTGGATCTCTTCTTCCAACCGTGGCAGCCGCGTCGCCAAGCGCTCTGCCCGATCCGCATGGTCGCGCGTCTCGGCGAGCGCACGCCGGGCTTCCAGCAGCGCCCCACGAGTGATGACGAGCTGCTGCTCGGCTCCTGCAAGGTCCTCGCGAACCGGCGCGAGGCGCGTATGCCTGCCAGTCAGGTCCTGAATCCGCGCCGCCAGGGTCCGCTCCTCTGTGAGCGCCGTCTCCACGCCTGCCCGGACGCGGCGAAGCTCGTCTTCCGCGGCGCCGAGTTCGGCCCTGATGGCGGTGAGCGCGCTCTTTGCCTCGCCGTGGGCCTGCCGGTCGCGCTCCAGGGCTGCGATTGCCGATTCCAGGTCCGATTTGCGGGCATCGAGTTGAGCGACAGTCCCGGCGAGCACCTCGCGCCGGCCACGGACGGCTTCCAGGGCGGCCGTTTCCCGCCCGACCGCCTGACGCGCCGCATCGGCCGCGGCACGGAGGTCGTCTCGCCCGGCCTCCAGCGCGCCCAGCTCCTGACGAGCGCTGTCCAGCCGCTTGGTCAGCGCCGCCAGTCCTTCACGTTCCTGCTCCGAACGGCCCTGCAGACCAGCGAGTTCGCTCTGCAGGGCTGCCAACTCGCTTCGGGCCCGATCACGATCGGCGCCGATAGTTTCGAGACTGTCGCGCATCGCCTGCAGGCGGTCGCCCGCGCGTTCCCGCTCGGCTTTGAGGTCGTCGGCGCGTTGCCGTTCGGCGGCAGTCCGGTCAGCAAGTTGGGCGCGCTCCCGTTCCAGCGTGTGCAGTTCCTGGCGCGCCTCAGCAAGGTCAGCCTCCAACGCGGCCTGTTTCTTGCGCGCCGCCTCGGCCTTTGCCACGACCGCCTGGGCTTGTGAAATGTCACGGTCCAGTAACTCTTTGCGCTGGCTGAGATCGCTCACAGCCTGCTGCAGCTCCGCTTCGGCGGCCCGCTTTGTGTCCAAGGCGGCCTCCAACGCGCGGAGGGCCTCCTGCGACTGCTCGAGCCTCAAGGTGACGCCGTCCAGCTCGGCCCGTCGGGTCTCGCGGCTCGCGACCTGCTCCTAGGTGGCATAAGCAAGCCAGACGATTGCCCCGACGCCGAGCAGAGCCAGAACGCCGAGTAGCAGCAAGGGCGGCCAAAATGCCGGCGGCTGCGTCCTATCCGCGGATGGCGTGGTCGATTCGTTCAAGACATCTCTCCAGTTCATCCCTCAGCTCATGGACCCAGAAGCGCAAAACCTGCCAACCGAGCGCCTTCAATTGGTGGTCCCGCCACAGGTCCGTCGCCAGCCGGTTGCCATCGCCGTCGGTATGGAAGGCAACGCTGTCCACCTCGATGTCGAGACGCAGCGGCGGGCTGCGGGTTTCATCGACGATGGCGAGGTCCAGGAAGCGGCCAGCGACCGGATGCTGCACGATCAGGTCGTGCCCCCGCTTCACCAGCGCGTCATGCAGGCGCTTCTCCCAAGGGCTGTCGAAGCGATCGTCGAAGCCGCCGGGGCGTGGCGCTGCGGCCGGATTCTCACACAGGCTCCATCGTCGGCCCGCATCCATCTCGACCATGCGGCGGCGATGAAGCTCGGCCAGGGCGCGGACGATTTCATGCTTGCCTGCAACGGCGCCTGCCATCGTCAGCTGGGAACGAATTCGCTCTATGGTCAAACCGAGCGGTGCGCTCTCCACAAGGCGAAATATCATGTCCTCAAGCAGAGAAACTTGAACCGTCATTAGGAAGGGCCTTACGGGTCGCGTGCGAGAGCCTGGGCGGTGAAAATGAGGCTTTGGCGGTCTTGATTTCGGCCTCGGGGCCGGGTGCTCCCCGCTGGTCAGGCGGGCGCGAGGTCGTCGAGAGTGATGCGGAGGGCATCGGCGAGGGATCGCAGCGTCCGGACAGATCCGGTGGCGCGCCCCGCTTCGATTTCGTTGATCTGCACGCGGCTGACGCCCGCGGAACGCGCAAGATACGACTGCGATATGCCCCGGTATGTCCGCCAGCCTCTCAGCGGATTGTGACCGTCGATCAGCCGGTCGGCGACCTCGGCGGGCAGCAGTTCCTCGGCCCCGGCCGCAAGGCGGGCCGCAACGGACCGGGCCGCATGCATATCCGCGCCCTCCTCCGCAGCCGCGCACAGGCGGGCGTACTCGGCCTCGGTAATGGTGACGGTTCCGCTCATGGCTCTACTCCCTGTAGACAGTGCCCCGGCATCGATATCGACTACAGTCACCGCGGCGCCCGCGCGGACCGAGACGTACGTGCCCGCGCCGCGGCGCTATGATCCTTCCGTCGGAGCGATGCGGCAACCGCGGCAGGAGCGATCGGGACGTGGCAACTTTCGTGGTCGCCCACGGTGCGTGGTCGGCTGGCTGGGCGTGGCGGAAGATGCACCCGCTGATGCGTGCGGCGGGGCATGAGTTGTGGACGCCGACGATGACCGGGATTGGCGAGCGCGCGCATCTGGCGGCCAGGTCCGTCGATCTCGAAACCCATATCGCGGACATGCTGGCGGTGCTCACCTTCGAAGATCTTCAGAATGTCGTCCTGGTCGGCCACAGCTATGGCGGCATCGTCGCCACCGCGGTCGCCGACCGCGCGCGCGACCGCGTTGCCCGGCTGGTCTATCTCGATGCCTTCGTGCCCGAGCACGGCCAATGCCTTCTCGACCTGGTGCCGGAGGAAACGCGCGCGGCCATGCGTGCGGCGGCGCGGGACGAGGGCGACGGCTGGCTGGTGCCGCCCAACCCGATCCCGTCCGATACCGCCGGCGCCGATGCCGAATGGATCCGGCAACGCCGGATGCCGCACCCGCTCGCGGCCTTCGAGGCGCCTTTGCGGATGACCGGCGGTGCGATCGACCGACCGCGCAGCTACATCTACTGCACGCGCGTCGCCCCCGGCGATCCGTTCCGCCGGTTCGCCGAGCACGCGCGCGCCGCGCCGCGCTGGACCTGTCATGATCTCGATGCCAGCCACAGCCCTCACGTCACCGCCCCGGAGTGCCTGCGCGATCTGCTGATCCGGACGCTCGAGGACCGCGGCTGAGGACGCCGGTCGGGACCTCTGTTTTGTAGTGAGACGGCGATGACCCGGCAGTTTGGCCGGCCCGGGCGGCAAGCGGGCAACGGCACGGGAAAAATAAGGTGCAGGCGTCCATCACCGGGAGAGGGCCCAGACCAGACAACCCATGGGCGGCCCGCAACGGGAGCTTCTGATCATAATGCTTGCCGTGAAAACGAACGTAGCAGCACGTAGAGGGACTTCCATCGTACCGGGCAAACATAACCTCCGGTCCGTGACGATCGGATTCGCGGATAGTCTTTTCCACCGCCTCCCTGTCGATATGCCGAATGCTCATCTTTGCTCCTGAATTTGCTTTGAATTCCGGCGCACTGACCTTACTGGCCAGCCCCTCGAACCCTGCCGAAAGAGGCAGACAGCACGGCGACACGGAGTAATGGGGTCAAGACCGCAAAAGGCCGCAACTCTTGTGACCGGGACGCGCTGCAAGGAATTCGCCCTGCTTTCGCATATCGAAATACGATACACTGCGAGCCATGATCCGGAGCTTTCGCTGCGAGGAGACCGAACGGCTCGCCGACGGCTTCCGAGTTTCCCGGTTTGCGAGTGTCGAAGGCGTGGCCCGACGCAAGCTCGCGCAACTAGACGCGGCTGCAACCCTGGATTTCCTGCGCGTCCCTCCCGGGAACCGTCTCGAAGCCCTGCGCGGCGACCGCAACGGTCAGTACAGCATCTGGATCAACCGCCGATGGCGGCTTTGTTTTCGCTTCATCGACGGAGACGCCCATGATGCCGAAATCGTCGATGACCACTGATACCGCCCAAGGAGGGTTCGCCATAATGCGCCTGGAACCCATTCACCCCGGCGAGATCCTGAAACATGATTTCATGGATCCTTTTGCGCTGTCCTCGACGGCGCTCGCGAAGGCGATCGGCGTGACGCCGGCGCGGATCAGCGAGATTGTGCGCGGGCGCAGGGGCATCACCGCCGAGACCGCCCTGCGTCTGGCCCGTTATTTCAGCACCGACGCTCGAAGCTGGATGAACCTCCAGCAACGCTACGAACTGGCGTGTGCGGAGCGGGACAAGGCTGAAGCCCTGCGCGCCATTCGCCCGCGCCGCGCCGCATAGCACGGGCGAACGGCGGCTGAGAGAGCGGCCCCATCGCAGCCCATCGAAGCAATTGAGCCGCGCCGCGGGCCAAGCCGGGCTCTCGCTCATGACAACCGGTGGGAGGCGATAGGGATGATAACGCCGAGACGTCATTTCTGTCTGTTCGCAGGTGCTCCACTGGCGGCCGTGCCCGCGCCTTGAGCCGCCGCGGATACCCGCGGCCAGGTCATCGGGGTGCGTTGCGTTATTCGCGACGCGGCTCAGGAGGCTCATGCACCCCGCGCAACCAGTCCGGCCGGTCGGACGACGGCCCTCCTTGCATCGGCCCCCGGCCGCGCTCATGAACATATCCGCCAACGTGTCGAACGCGGAGATGTTGTCTGGCCCGAATTGTTCGTTCTGTTCCATGTTTTCCCTCACCTTGGCAAACGCGTTCTCCAGATCGGCTCGCTCCAGCAGACCGCGTTTGGCAAGGGCCTCCACCACAGCAGCCGGTAGCGGGCCTGGAGCTTCACCCCGGCGGACAGACGGTAATCCGGACCGGAGTCCCCGAGCCGATGCTTTTCGGCATGGTCCGGGCTGCGACGATCCTGAACGCCGGGTCATCGCCGTGAACGCCGCCATCCCGACGCCCGCGCCCGACCCGTGAGCACCCCCAAACGCCGGGCGGTCCGAATTTCCCCTTCTGGTCCCGGATCCGTGGATGCTTCCGGCTGATCCTGGAACGCACGCGCCTGCTCGCCGAACCGGCCTGGCGCCGGTCGAGCCGAATTTTCGATCGAACGGGCGAACCGGGTCACCGCGTCATCCGTCTCGCCCACGGTCAGGGGTGAAAGCGGCACGATTACACCTGCCGCGTCTGTGAAGGCCATCTTCACCGCTCGCATCGCTCTTCCCGGTTTCCCTCGGTCGCCGACCGTCCGAACCCGGCGCCTGCGGCTCGGTTGATGTACCTCAATCGTAGGCGTTCCCCCGGGGTGAAAATTGGCATAGCTTCACGATATGCTTTTCCGTATCGGGTTCGTACAAGAGACGATAATCGCCTATCCGATATCGCCACATACCCTGTAAGTCTTTCTGGAGGGGCTTGATCGTGTTCCCGCGGGGCGTACAGGGATCGCGGCTGATTTCCATGATTGAATTCAGGATCTGTTCCACGAGGTGAGGCTGCTTCCGCACGTCCCTGGCAAAAGATCCCGCGATCGCCAGCCGCCAACCGACGCCGCCCGCGGCGTCGCCTGTCATCTCGGGATTGCCGCCGCGGAGGACCTCCGCCGCGGCTGCCGGCGATTGCGGCTGCACCATTTCAGCTTCCTGCCGCGCCGTGAAGATATCGGCCAGTTCCTGCGGCCACTCGGGCGGCGGCGTCGCCTCGAACCCGATGCGCACGGTTTCCACCCGGGCGCCCGGTTCCAGACCGACGAGATCGTCTTCCGAACAATCGAGGAAATTCGAGCCCAGCAATTTCCCGAACGATGTCAGCGCTCGATCGCCCGGAGCCATCGAATCGAAAAAATGCAGGACCTTGATATTTCTCTCCCCGATCTCGTTCCAGTCGATGAGGTTCCGGTATGCGTCGATAGCGGTCAGGTCGAAAATCCTGCCGATCCCGAACCTCGACGCATAGTCCGCCAGGATTTCCGTCAACAGGGAATCCCTGCACCATAATTCGGCAACCTCGGACTTGAGAGGACAGCTGTAGAGCTGGATGGGCTCCAGCGGGCGCAACAGGCCGTACAGTCCGGACAGGAAAAGCACGTGGTGGGGCGAGGCCTCCAGCCGTGCTTGCCTGTCAGCACCCAGCGCCTGGAACAGACGCCCCTCGTAGCGGGAGACAGCCGGCAGGTAGGCGGCGGTGCGCCGGCCGCCAAAATCCTGACCGCTCACCAGATTGCGGTTGTGCTCGAGCGCGGACAGACGGACGCCGTGCCAGTCCGGTGCCGTCGGGCCGGTAACGAGCCGGAGCACTTCCTCCCGCCGCTCCAGCAACCGCCCCCGGGTCCCGGGCGGCAGGGTCGAGGCAACGGTTTGTCGATCGTCGAACACCGTTGTCCCGCCGGATACCTTGGTCAGCGAACAGGTCGTCAGAAACAGGATCATGCTCATCGTGCGGTCCGACATTCCGAGGGGTGCAGATCCCGGATCGTACCTCTTGCCACATTGCCGGTGAATGCGGGCCGGGCTCGAATGGTCGGGGAGGCGCTCTACAGGCCGTGGCCGATCGCCAGCGGATCGCGATGTCCCCAGTTTGTGGGCGCCTTGGCCACCGCCGGACAGCCCGATCGAGCTGCGTCACAAGGAGGCGCGAGCACCGTGCTCAGGAGCTTTGCTTGAGCCGCTCGGCGATCCGGTGCGGGTCGAGGAATGTGCGGACGGCATGGGCGAAGTCGAAGCCGCGGCGCAGGAAGCACGCTTTGTTCCTAGCATCGCCCCGTTCGAACTCCACCGCGGGCATATGGGCCAATGGCCTATTGAAACCAAGCCAAAAACGTTTCCCCGTGCGTCCAGATGCGTCGTGTGAGCCGCGATAGGCGCCCCATAGGCTCGGGCCCGTATCGTGCGATCACCGGAACGACCGGTGCACGAGCGTCGATCCGATTTCGTGCAGGCGGTCTCTCCACGCGAGGGCCGACAGCCAGCGTTCCGGAATGCCGCTCAGGCCGTACAACGAGCCCGCGAGTTGCCCTGTGACCGCTGCCACAGTGTCGGCGTCGTCGCCGAGATTGGCGGCCAGAAGCACCGCGCCCTCGAAGCTGGAGGTTCGGGCGGCACACCACAATGCCGCTTCCAACGTGTGAACCACATATCCGCTCGACGAGATGCGGTCACGGGATTTCCCGCGCCAGCTCCCCGCCATGATTTGGGCAACTTCCGGGCTGCCGTCGAATGTTCTCGGCGCGAGCACCGTCGCCGCGGGGACGCCCGCGATGGCCTCGGACAGCAGTTCGACGAAAACCCGGCATCCGTCGACGGCCGCCCGGGCCGCGTGCGTGGTGCGGCTCTGATCGACCGCGAGGGCGGCCGCGCGGCCGGCGTCGTTCCAGTAGCGCACCGCGACGGGCGACAGCCGCATGAGCGAGCCGTTGCCCGCGGTTCTTTCATCCGTCGAGCCGGCAAACGGATTGTCCCGCATCTCGTATCGACCGAGTGCATGCCGCGTCGTTACGCCGATGTCGAAGCAATGCCCCGTGCACGAATAGTCGCCGTTGCGCCACCAACCGACAAACCGGTCCATCAAATCGGCGGCATCGAATCCGTCGCACGCGACCAGGCTTTCCGCCAGCGCAAGCGCCATCGCGGTGTCGTCGGTCCACTCGCCCGCACGCAGATCGAACGGGCCGCCGCCGCACATATCCCGCAACCGCGGTTTGCTGTCGCGCGCCGCGAATTCGAGCGTGGTTCCAAGAGCGTCCCCGACGGCGAGTCCGACGAATGCCCCCAGGGCGCGGTCCTCGATCGAGTCCCGCGTCCGCGGGGGGCCGATGGGCGGCCGAGGCGTTCGTCTGGCGGCATGCGCTTCCTGCGCCGATGTCTCGATGGCGCCCGGCCTCGCGGCGCGCACCCGCTGGATGGCCTCTTGCGGTGCAACGCCAAGCTCCGCCAGAAGGCGCGCGGCCACGGTACCGGCGCGTCCGAGACCGCCGCGGCAATGCACCAGCACGTCGAAGCCGAGGCGCAGCCGGTCGCGCAGCGCCGGCCCGGCCCGCCTCTGCCACGCCTCTTCGAAATCGGGTCCCGGCGGGTTCACATCTTCGATCGGCAGATGCCACCACTCCATGCGGTGCGCGGCCGCCGCGTCGCCGAGGCGCTCCACCCTCAGAAGCTCCATTTCCCGGTTGGTGATCAGCGTAACCACCGCGCTTGCGCCCCAGCGCGCGATCTCTCTCATGTCGAGATCGAGGTCGCGGTCCCATGCGCCCGACATGGCCGCCGCATCGACCTTGCCCGGGCAAAGCGTGATGCCGACGCGGCCCTGGTTCGGTCCGGCGGCAACCTCGGCAATTCTCAGAGGATCGCTCTCGCTCGTCCTCGCACGGGGCATGATCGATCCCTTTCCACTGTTGCCGGCGCCCGATTTCGATGAACGGCTGCGGTCACCATCGCCGGACCGCGCGCCTCGGAGATGAGGATGACTCCCGCACCGGCCGTCGAAGCCGTTGTCCACCGGGTTCGCCATTTTCGTCTCGGCCCCTCCGGGTTGGCGATATGGAGGGATCCTACGGCAGCGGTGCGTCATATCCGGTCGTGCCGAGACACCGCCGGTTTCGGCTTCCGCCGCCGCCCGTTCGGCGGCACAATGGGCGGGCCAACCGGTGCGGGAGGGCCGCCATGCCCAAGGTTCTGACGCAAGCCCAGGTCGATCAGTTCTGGAACGACGGGTACTGCTTCCCCTTCGACTGCCTGACGACGGAAGAGGCGTCCCTGGCGCGGGCGCGGCTGGAGGCATTCGAGGCCGAGATCGGCGGCGACATCCAGAAGCATCTGCGCGTCAAGGTCCATCTCGGTTTCATGTGGCTGTGGGAACTCGCTCACCACCGCGCGATCCTCGATGCCGTCGAGGATCTGATCGGCCCCGATATCCTGCTTTATCTGTCGACGCTGTGGTTCAAGGATGCGGGCGACGGCAAGCTGGTCTCGTGGCATCAGGATTCGGCCTATTACGGGCTGGAGCCGCACGATGTGGTGACGCTGTGGCTCGGTTTCACCGACTCCAACGAGGAGAACGGCTGCGTGCAGATCATTCCGGGCACCCACAAGGAGCCCGACTACGTCCATGTCGAGACCTACGCGGCGGACAACCTGCTCGCCCGCGGCCAGACCATCGAAGACATCGACGATTCGACGGCCGTCAAGCTCGAGCTGAAGGCCGGGCAGTTCTCGCTGCACCACGAGCGGCTGGTGCACGGCTCCGCCCCCAACCGGTCGGACGACCGCCGCCTCGGCATGTCGTTCACCTACCTGCCGACCCATGTCCGCTGCAACCTGCCGAACCGGACGGCGGTGCTGTGCCGGGGGGTGGACGAGTACGGCCACTGGGGGCGCGACCCGGTGCCGAGCCGCGACCGCGACCCGGCATGCTGGGAAGCGATCCGCTTCTGGATCGACGGCTACGCCGACCCCGACGTGACCCAGGAGGCGCTGCTGCCCGGCTGAGCGCCGGCCTCTGTCGTCGGCGCCGCCTCAGGCGAGCGCGTCGAGGTCGGCCAGCACCTGGTCGGGGTGGTCGGCCGGTTTCACCGCCGCATAGGACGCCGCGACCCTGCCCTCGGGCGAGATCAGGACCGACCTGCGCGGCGTGCGCTCATCCTCCGGCGCCGCCACGCCGTAGGCGATGCTCGCCGTCCGGTCGCCGTCGCTCAGCAGGTCGTAGCGAAACCCGTGCTTGGTCCGGAACGCCCGGTTCGCCTCGGTGCTGTCGTAGCTGATCCCGAGGATGACGGCATTCCTGTCGACAAAGTCCTGGATTCGATCACGGAACCCCTGGCCTTCGATGGTTCACCCCGGCGTGTCGGCTCTCGGATACCACCAAAGCAGCACATACCTGCCGGCGAATTCGTCGAGGCTCACCGCCTTGCCGTCCTGGTTGACCATCGTGAACCCCGGCGCGGCCGCGCCGACATCGATCAGCCCCATCTTTCCCTCCGGTCCCGGTCGCCCGCCTTCACGCGCATCGGCCTCGCACAGTAGGGCGAAACGCCGTCCGGCGAAACCATGCCTGTGCTACCCGCCCCGCGTGCGGTTTCCTCCGGCCCGGCCGCCGGGCGGGGAACGCGGCGCCAGCATGCGCGTCAGGGTCGCGTTGCGGTCCACGAAATGATGCTTCAGCGCGGCCCCCGCATGGACGGCGGCGAGCGCGATGCCGCCGTAGGCGAACCAGTAGTGGAGATCGACGGCGAGGTCGCGGGCCCGGCCCGTCACCGCGAACAGGGCCGGCAGCTCGAAAAGGCCGAACATGTCGATGCCGGCGCCCTCCGAGGTCGAGATCGCGTAGCCGGTGACCGGGGCGAGGACCGCGAGCGCGGCGAGACTCCAGTGGGTGACGGCAGCGCCCGTCCGCTCCCAGGCCCGCAGCCCCGGCACCAAACCGGGGGCGGGATCGACGCACCGCCAGCCCAGCCGCGCCAGCGCCAGGACCAGCACCGCGATCCCCGCGGCCTTGTGGATGGCGAGCGAGTCGTTGTACCAGGGATCGTAGTAGGTGAGGCCGACCATCCACACGCCGAGCGCGGTCAGCCCGATGAAGGCGAGCGCGACCGACCAGTGGAAGGCGATCGAGACCAGGCCGTAACGCCCTTCGGCGTTCCTCCACACAGCGGCCGGCCGGCGCGGGCGGCGTTCCCTACCGGCGGATCCCCTCGATGGACAGGAACAGGTCGAGGGATTCGCTCGCCGGGCCGAGATTGCGGTCCACGCCGAAATCCCTGCGGGTCAGGGTCAGCGCGCCCTCGAAGCCGGCGCGGTAGCCGCCCCACGGATCCTTGCCCTCGCCCAGCTTTTTCACCGCGATGGCGACCGGCCTGGTCACGCCGTGCAGGGTCAGGTTGCCCGTCATCGTGCCGCCCTTGGCGTCGCCTTCGTAGCCGGTGCTGACGAAGGTCGCTTTGGGATACTTCTTCACGTCGAGGAAGTCGGCCGAGCGCAGGTGCTTGTCGCGTTCGGCATGGCCGGTGTCGATGCTGGCGGTGTCGATTTCGACCGCGACCGTCTGCCCCGCCGGCCCCGCCGCCGGATCGTAGGTAAAGCTGCCGGACAGCTTGTCGAAGGTGCCGATCATCCATGAAAAGCCGAGGTGGGAGATCTTGAACTGGACGACGCTGTGGGCCGGATCGATCCGGTATTCGGCCGCCTCCGCCGCCGCGGGGACGAGCGCGATGGCGGCCGCCGCAAGGGCGCCCCGCAAGGTGCGTTTGTTCATGGTCGAGCCTCCGTTGACGTTAGCCGCTACGATGCCGGCCGCACCGACGGGTCTCAACCCGTGCGGAACGGGTTTTCATCGCCGCCGACGCGCAGCCGTCCGGGACTGCCCCGTCCTTCGCGGCCGCGTCCGGCAGGCCGGCGGCAACGCGGTTTGCCCGCGCTCGACACGTTACACGTACGGGAAGCGGAAATCCGTCGCACCGAAGTGCGGTCGGTGCGCGATCAGGCCCGCGCCCGGCCCCGGATCTCCGGCGAGTCGGTTGCGTAGCGCCGCGCCCGGAATATCCAGTTGATCTCGTTGAACACCGGGTGGGCGCCCCAGTAGGGGCAGACATATTCCCAGACCACGTCGCAGTCCGGGGTGACTTCGAAGATCGCGCCCTTGCCGCCCTCGCAGATCAGGGTGTTGCCGCCCGCCAGACGCTGGCAGCCGCTGATATGCGGATTGTAGAACGAGAGCGGGTTGCGTCGGGCCGTGTATTTCCACACCGTCTCCCCGCTCTCCGGCTCGATCTCCCAGACGCTGGAATACTGGATGTCCGAAGCGTAGGCGCCGTTGGCAAAGACCAGGACATTGCCGTTGTCCAGCATGGTGCAGTCGTGCTGGCCGCCCAGCCGGTCGTCCTGGAATTCCCACTTCACCTCGCCGCTGCGGCGGTCGAGGATGACGAGCAGGTTGAGCGTCTTGAAGCTGACCAGATAGTCGCCGCCGGGCAACACGTCGATCGCGTTGCCGTGCCCGTAGATCGCGCGCGGCGCGTTGCGGTGCAGGGGGTAGCGGTCGAAGTCGAGGCTGGCGGTGCGCCATTCCCACACCGTCTCGCCCTCGGGGCCGACCTCGCGGACGACCTCGCCGTAGATGCCGTCGCGGTGTTCGCTGCCGGGAACGCCGCCCCTCACCCGCGCCGCCCGGTCCGGATCGAGAAGCTCCCAGGCGATATAGACGGCGCCGCCGTTGTCGAGCCTGCGCGCATCGTGATGCTGCATGCGGTCGACATGCTCCCACACGACGGCGCCGTCCCAGTCGTACTCGCGCATGCGTCCGCCGGGGCCGGCCTGTATGTCGGGGCCGTCGTCCACCCGCTCGCAGACCCAGAGATTGCCGTTGGCGAGGAGCGCGTTGCAGTGGGTCGACCCGCCGCCCGTGGTCCACTCGCGGACCGGCCAGCCCTCCATGTCGATGAGGTAGACCCGGTCGCTCATCGTCCGGGAAAACAGGGTCAGGCCGGGCGTCGACCGCCCCCGATCGTGGAACGTGACGCCGGTATTCCGGATAAGCGTCGCAGCCTCCTGTCGGACGGCGTCCGGTTCAGGCGTCCGGGACGCGCCAGCCGTCGTAGCGCAGGGCGTCGATATCGACGGTGATACCGTGGCCGCGCGCCGGCCCGCGCGCGAGGTTGGGCGCGTCTGCGTAGCCTTCGTGGCAGAAGAGTTCGATCACGTTGCCCGAGGGATCGCGGAAGAACATCAGCGCCTCCTTCCCCTGCCGGGTCCAGAAATCGCTGCTCGAAACGCCGCAGCGGCCGAGCCAATCCTTCATCTGGACGAGGGCCTCGGCGCTGCATGCCAGACCGACATGCGGATACTCGGTGCCCGCATCGAGGAAAGTGCAGCCGTCGGAGCCGATGCCGATGCGGACACCGCAGATATCGAACAGGGCGAAGGCGGATTCCTGCACCAGCAGCGTGCCGCCCAGCACCTCGCGGTAGAAACGGATGCCCTCCGCGAGATCCCGGCACGGGAAGCTCACATGGTCGATGCCGTCGAAGACGGGCGGCCCCGACGGCTCGCTGTTCCGGTCCATGATGCTCCTCCCGACGGCGGCGGTGAAAGGGCGTCTCATCGCTACGATACATCGCACCTTCGCCGCCCGCCACCGCGCGGGCGCACGGCGAACGGCGGCGGCGTGACCCCGGCCCTTCCCCGGCGCGGCGCGGGGGCGTAGCATCGCGGGCAGTCCTTTCCCCGGGAGATACGGCCATGGCGAGCGATGTCCGCACCGTTGAGACCGTCGATACGACCTATCTGCGCCACGGCGAGAGGCCGTTGGCGATGCGGCTGTTCATGCCGGACGGCGCCGGACCCTTCCCGGCGGTGATCGACATCCACGGCGGCGCCTGGAACCGGGGCGATCTCACGACCTGCCGGGACCGCGACGAGGCGCTGGCGGAGGCGGGGCTCGTCGCCGCCGCGATCGATTTCCGCCATGCCGGCGACGGCTACCCCACCTCGCTCGCCGACATCAACTACGCCGTCCGCTGGCTCAAGGCGCGGGCGGACGAATACCGGGTCGATCCCGGCCGCATCGGCCTGTCCGGCCAGTCGAGCGGCGGCCATCTCGCGATGCTGGCGGCGATGCGCCCCGACGATCCGCGCTACGCGGCGATCCCCCTCGCGGACGGGCCGGCGGTGGACGCCCGCGTGCGCTGCGTCGGCATGTCGTGGCCGGTGATCAACCCGCTGTCGCGCTACCGCCATGCCAAGCGGGTCGAGGCGCGCCCGGTGCCGCCGGACTGGGTCGCCGGGATCGTCGAGTGCCACGACCGCTACTGGATCACCGAAGAGGCGATGGCGGAAGGCAGCCCGACGCTCGCCCTCGAACGCGGGGAGGATGTCGAGACGCCGCCCGCGCTCTGGGTCCAGGGGCGGCCGGACGAGGTGCACGATTACCCAGACCCGGAGAGCGGCGCCGGGGTCAACGAGCCGGAGCGTTTTGCGCGCAACTACCGCGCCGCCGGCGGGGAGATCGATATCGTCTATATCGACAACGCGACGCGGTCCTCGTCGACCTCGTTCGATCCGCTGGCCCGCTTCTTCCTGCGCCATCTTGCGGCGTAGCCCGGCCCCGGCGGAGCCCGGCGGCGCGGCCTAGCGCTGCGCCCGCATCGCCGTGCGGTAGCGCATCCACGCCTCGTCGAGGGCGGCGAGACACACCGGGTCGAAAGCCTCCCCGGGTTCCGGGTCGGGCAGCCAGTTGCCCGCCGGATCGCCGCCCCGCAGCAGGATCGCCGTGGCCCCGTCGAACTGGGTCTGGCGCACGCGGCTCGCCGCGAAATGGACGGCGAAGCCGATGCGCGGCCAGGCCGCCCGGTTGGGCTCTGATGCGTGGATGGTCCGGTTGTGATGGATCGACATCTGGCCCGCCGCGAGCGGCATCTCCACCGCCCGGCGCTCGTCGACAGCGCGCACCGTCTGGCCGCGCACCAGCATGTTGTCGGGGTGGGGGATCTCGTCGTGGACCAGGATGTCCGGCCCGAGATGGGAGCCGGCGATGATCTTCATGCAGCCCGCCTCGGGCGTCGCGTCGGTGAAGGCGATCCAGGCGGTGACCGATTCCGGCGGTTCGAGCCCGTAATAGGTCGAATCCTGATGCCAGGAGATGAAGTCCGGATCGCCCGCCTTCTTGGCGAAGAAGGAGGATCCCCAGCACACGAAATCCGGTCCGAGCAGGTCCTCGACCGCATCGCCGAGACGCGGCCGCCGGATGACCTCCCACAACCAGGGAAACGGCAGATGCGCCTTGATCCGTTAGCGCGCCTGCGCACCGCCCTCGGTGGCCGCATCGAGCGCCTCGTAGCGTCGGCGCAGCCCGGCCGCCTCTTCCGGCGACAGGAGGTCGAGGGGCCAGACCGCGCCGACGCGCCGCCACTGGTCCATCTGCGCCTCGGTCAGGATCCCGGCCATCGCATCAGCCGCCCGCGTAGCGGTTGTCGGGCCGCCTCAACCCGAGATTCTCGCGCAGCGTCGCCCCCTCGTACCCGGTGCGCAGCAGCCCGCGCCGCTGCAGCACCGGGACCACGCGGTCGACGAAATCGTCGAGGCCCTCGGGGAGATAGGGGAACATCAGGTTAAAACCGTCGCTGCCCGCGGTCTCCAGCCATTCCTCCATCTCGTCGGCGATCATCTCCGGCGTGCCCATGATGCAGAGCCCCGAGTAGCCGCCGAGCCTCTGGGCGAGTTGGCGGACCGTCAGGTTCTCGCGCTTCGCCAGCCTGACCGCGCGCTCGCGCCCCGACCGGGTCTGGTTGCTTTCCGGAATCTCCGGCAGCGGGCCGTCCGGGTCGAAGCCGGACGCATCGTGGCCGAGCGAGATCGACAGCGAGGCAACCGCGCTGTCGTAGTGGACCTTGCTGTCGAGCACGGCGCGCTTCTCGCGCGCTTCCTCGAGCGAGTCGGCGACCACCACCATGCAGCCCGGCAGGATCTTCATCTGGTCCGGGTCGCGCCCGGCCTTCTCCATCCGGCCCTTGACGTCGGCGTAGAAGGCCCGGCCCGCCGCGAGGTCGGTCTGCGAGGTGAAGACCGCCTCCGCGGTCTCGGCGGCCAACTGGCGCCCGGCGTCCGATGCGCCGGCCTGGACGATGACCGGCCATCCCTGCACCGGCCGCGCGATATTGAGCGGGCCGCGCACGTTGAAATATTCGCCGCGGTGGTCGAGCACATGGAGCTTGCCGGGATCGAAAAAGATGCCGCTCTCCTGGTCGCGCAGAAACGCGTCGTCCTCCCAACTGTCCCACAGCCCGGTGACCACGTCGAAGAATTCGCGCGCCCGCCGGTAGCGCAGCGCGTGTTCGAGATGGTCCTCGCGTCCGAAATTGCGCGAGGCGTCCGGGTTCGATGTGGTCACCACATTCCAGCCGGCGCGCCCGCCGCTGATGTGGTCGAGCGACGCGAAACGCCGCGCCACATGGTCGGGCTCGTCGTAGGTCGTCGAACCGGTGGCGATCAGTCCGAGATGCTCGGTCACCATGGCGAGCGCCGGCAGGAGTGTAATCGGCTCGAACGAGGTGACGGTCGCGCTCCGCTTCAGTGCCTCCATCGGCATGTTGAGAACGGCGAGGTGGTCGGCCATGAAGAACGCGGCGAAGCAGCCGCGTTCGAGCGTCTGCGCGAAGCGCTTGATATGCCGGAAATTGAAATTGGCGTCGGGATAGGCGCCGGGATAGCGCCACGATCCGGTGTGGATGGTCACCGGCCGCATGAACGCACCGAGCCGCAGCTTCCGTCTTCCCGCGATGATCGCCTCCTATCCCGCGCTTCCCGCAGCCGGCGGTTGGGCGGTTCCGGTGCGCGGGCCGTTCAGGAAACTGCCAACCAAGATATAGCGAACGAGGGTGTGGCAGGAAACCGGCAGGATCGCCAGGACCGATCCCAGGATCGGAGCCGGCTCGACCGCCCGTAGACCGCTGCATCCATCGTCCGGCAGGAACCGGCGCATCAGAGGGGAAGCGCTCCCGAAAGCACCATGTAGACATACGCCTTGACCTGCTCCAGCCGATCGCCGGAGATCACCAGCTTGATGTGGTGAATACCGCGCAACATCACAAAACGCCCCGTCCTGGCGAACAGCGCGGTCGGCTTCTTGGACCAGCCGGCAAGCGCCTCGATCTTCTCCGGAACCACAAGAGCCTCATGGCGCAGGGCGTCCACGAAGGGATCCCAATCGGTCAGCGCATCGACGAAGTAACGCGGGTCCTGCGTATATCTTTGCTTGACGATGGGCGTGAGGCCGAGCGTCGGGCCGACCCCGTCCGCCCGCACGTCGATATTCACCCCGGTTCTCACAATGGTGGCGCGTTCCCGGAACCGCGCAACGACGTCTTCGACAACCGAGACCTGCCCCGGCCAGCCGATGCCGGCGAGATAGGAGCAAAGGTCCCGCTCCGTCTCGAAACCCATGACCGCCAGCCGGATCGTGCGGGCGCGGGACGGGAATACGCCGAACGAATCGAGGCGCGTATCGCCCGGCTGCGCGCGGTACGCCCGCTGCACGTTTTCCCTTTCGGCGGCGTCCGGTTGCCAGCCGGCGCTGGCAACCAGGGCATCGACCACCGCGCCGACCTCATCCTCCAGACCGCCGCCGGCAATAAGCGTCAACTCGTTGGGCCGCAAAAACATTCCCGGCCGCAAATCGTTCGCCCCGGACACAGAGCTTGTATCGTATTCCAGCATCAGTTTGCGCCCGACAATCTCGCGCAGCGCCGGGTTCCCGGCTTCCATTTGCCGGAGCAATTTCCTGACCGCTTTCGCGGTATCGTCCGTCTCCCCGCTCGTCGCCCGCTCTTCGAAGAAAGCGCCCGACCGGTTTCCGCTGGCAAGAGTGACGCCGAAATCCGCCACCGGCCGCCGGTCGTGCAAAGGCAGTTCAAAGCCGAACGGCTGAGCGCCCATGGTGATCGGAAGCCGGCGCGCACAGTCCAGGATGCGCTCCCATTGCCGCCCGTCTATAAGCGCGGGGGAAATGCTGCCTCTCAAGGACCCGAGCAGCTCCGCCATGCTGCCGCCTTCCCGGGCGAGACGCTCTTGGGTCAATGCGATTGCATCGTCAATTGCCATGTCGTTTCCTCGCGCCGCGACCGAGGCGGCGCCGGTTTGCCGGGGAGGCCGGCGGCCCGGCCAAGGTCCATTCCGGTCGATGTTCAGGCCGCCGTTATTCCCTTGAAACTCTGTTCTTGTGAAGCGCTGTTCTTGTAGCCGCTGTTGCGCCCGTGGGTATGTCGGCGAGGCGCGGAACCGCATGTCATCATATCCACAGGCTTCCCGCCCCGGTAGACCTCTCGACTGTCAAAATCCGTCGGCTGACAAGTTGCCCGCGCCCGCCCGCACCCCCGGGCAGCGCCTCGGTTTGCAGCCTGCCACCCGCCGCAGCCCGCCACTTCACCTTTCCGGGGAATCGCGATACCATGCCGCATAGCCTGCATGGGATTCGTGCCGATGTTTCCTGATCGTGAAAGCGCCGAAATACGGTCTGCGGGCCGCCGGCGGACGAGGGGTTTTCCGCACGCCTGCGGCGTCCGCTTCCGCACCCTCGTCCTTGCATCTGCGTGCGTCCTGCTGCCCGGCGCGCATGCCGCTGCCCTGGCAGAAACACCGGAGGAAAAGGGGCTCAGGATTTCCCGCGAAGCCAGCGCCCGCGACGACGGTTTTGGCGACTTTACCGCTGGAATGACGATGGTGCTGCGCGACCGGCACGGCGAGGAGAGCATCCGCCAGATGCGCTTCAAGGTGCTGGAGGTGCAGGGGGGGCGGCGACAAGAGCCTATTCGTGTTCGATCAGCCGAAAGACGTGCAGGGAACGGCCCTGCTGACCCACGCCCATGCCGACACCCCGGACGATCAGTGGTTGTATCTGCCGGCCCTCAAAAGGGTGAAGCGCATCAACGCGGCGCGGCGTTCAGGCGCGTTTATGGGAAGCGAGTTTTCGTACGAAGACATGAGCTCTGCAGAATTGGAGGAATACACCTACAAATACCTTCGGGACGAGCCATGCGGGGACCTCACTTGTACGGTGATCGAGCAAACTCCCAGGGACAAGAAGTCGGGGTACAGCCGTAAGCTCGTCTGGCAAGACAGCGAAGAACTGAGAACCTGGAAGGTGCAACTCTACGATCGCCGGAACGCGCATCGGAAGACGCTGACCTTTACAAACTATCGGCAATATCTGGATCGCTACTGGCGGGCCGACGAACAGACGATGGAAAACCATCTGACCGGCGCCTCGACGGTACTCAAATGGACCGATTTCAAGTTTCGCAACAATCTTGAAGAAAGCGAATTTACGCGAACGGCGCTCCGGCGGATACGCTGATGCGGCTGAGCGGCGCAATCGCGGCCTTCCTGCTGGCGGCCGCGGCGGGCGCCGAGGCGCAGTCTGCCAAATTGGCGGGCGACCTGAAGCTGCAGGGGCGGTGGTATCCGCAGTCGCCGGCCTTTCCGGAACAGCGTTCGGGCACCGGTGCGTTGGTTGTCGAGCCGACGCTTTACTGGGAGCCGGCACAAACGACCAGCTTCACCTTCACTCCGTTCTACCGCGTCGACAGCGCCGATTCCGCGCGCACGCAGGCCGATCTGCGAGAGGCCTACATGCTGTCGTACGGCGACTGGAGCGAAAATTCCTGGGAGCTTCGACTGGGGGTCGGCCGGGTTTTCTGGGGCGTCGCCGAGCTGCACAACCTGGTGGATGTCGTCAACCAGTCCGACCTCGTCGGGCACCCGCGCGATCGACCCAAATTGGGTCAACCCATGGTGCACCTGACGATCTCCGGCGACTGGGGCATCGCTGAATCGTTTCTACTGCCCTATCACCGCAAGCTGACATTTCCGGGGCGCAAGGGGCGCCATCGTTCGGGCGCCAGCATCAGCGAGAACGCCTTGTACGAAAGCGGTGCCGGAGAGCGCCACGTCGATCTTGCATTCCGCTACAGCAATTCCGTGGGTCCGGCCGATTTCGGACTGAGCGCTTTTGTCGGAACCAGCCGCGACCCTTCGTTTCTCGTCAATGATCGAGGCCGGCAGTCGGCGGCCGCCGATCCGCTCCTGATCCCCTACTACGAACAGATCCGGCAATACGGGATCGATCTACAACTCACCACCGACCCGTGGCTTTACAAGATGGAATCCGTTCATCGCAGAGGAGCGCGCAACCTGCTGGGCCGGGAGGAAAATTACAACGCCTTCAATTTCGGCCTGGAACGCACTTTCTACACCATCTTCGGCGGGGCGGCGGATTTGACGCTCCTCGCCGAATGGCATTACGATAACCGCGGGCGCCGCGCCACAAGCGTCTGGGCGAACGACCTGTTTGTCATGGGTGTGCTGACCTTCAACGATGTACAAGGCACGGAGCTCGCGGCGGGTATCCTGGGCGACCTGCGCCACGATTCCCGGTCATTGAACCAGGAACTGAAGCGCCGTCTGTCGACCAGCTGGTCGATGCGCCTGGAAGCGATCGTGAACCTGAGCGCAGACCGGCAGGATCTGACCTACGATGGACGGCGCGACAGCTTTGTCGGCGGAGAACTCAGATACCGCTTCTGATACCGGGGCGAAGGGCAATGGCCGTCCATGCGGGAGTCGAGCGGATTGATCCAGCCGGGCAGTAAGTCCTTACAGAAGATCGCGGTCGTCGGACGGGGCACCGCAGGCGCCCTGGCGGCTGCCAGCGTATCGTCTCTTCACCCCGGCAGGGACTACGAACTCCACCACATATACGACTCGCGCATCCCGGCCATCGGCGTGGGCGAAGGCAGTTGGCCAAGCCTGGTTCAGGAATTGCAGAAACTGACAAATCTGCCCCATGAGACCGTCCAGCAGCGCCTGAATGGAACCCGCAAGTACGGCGTCGCGTTCGAAGGATGGGGCCGCGGCAATCGAGACTTCACGCACTATTTCACGCCGCAGCAGGTGTCCTACGCCTACCACCTGTCCGCCGACCTGATGGAGGAACTGCTGCGCCGGGAACGCCCGCGCCGCATCGATGCGAAAGTGCTGAGTATCACGCGGGTGGAGGGCGGCGCGGAAGTGGCCTTCGAGAGCCTGCCGCCGGAGCGCTACAACCTGGTCTTCGACGCCCGCGGGTTTTCCAGGGAACTCGATCCCGACCGGCACATCGATATTTCCTTCATCCCCACCAACACAGCCGTTATCCGCCGCTGTCCGGCCGTCGTCGAAGAGCGCAAGGGGGGAGGGCCGGTCGTGCAACACACCTATACCCGTGCCGTTGCCCGTCCGCACGGTTGGATATTCGTTATTCCGCTGACGGTGCACACGTCATACGGGTACATCTTCAACCGCGATATATCCAGCATGGCCGAAGTCGAAGCGGACTTCGACGCGTTTCTCGGAACCGACGGCGTAGCGGAATTCGAGCAACGCGCGGTCATTCCGTTTCCCAATTTTATCCATCGTCAGATTTACGACGGCGCGGTGGCCCGCATCGGCAACGCCGCCGCTTTCATCGAGCCCCTCGAGGCGACGGCCATCGTATCGGCGCAGCTGCAGATCGGCATGGTTCTCAACATGCGCCTCAACCGCGCGGTAGAGCATCTTGAACGCGATGCGCCGGTGGTCAATCGATTTCTCATCAACAACATGCTCTGCTACGGCCTGTTCGTGGGTTGGCACTATTCCTGCGGCTCGGTATACGACAGCGCATTCTGGCGCTATGCGCGTGACCGTGCATGGCCGCGATTCCGCGAGGCGGCGGCCCCCGAGGCGGTGGATTGCGCCGCGCTGAGCCAATTCGACGAGATGATCGAACTGATGAACCGGACGGTCATCGACAAGGCGGATTGGGACCGGATGTGCGGCGTGCCTCTTACCAGTTACGCCCAGATGTCCCAGGGCCTCGGCTGTTGGCTGTAGCGGGCCCCGGTCATCGTGCAGCCGGATCGGGACGATGCGACCGGCTGCGCCGGGCGGTCGAAGGATCGAGGCCGTGCACGGCGCCGGGGACGCGCTGCCTTCTCAGGCGATGACAGGTGCGGGATTCAAGTCGGCTTCGGCGAGAGGATGCGTCCTGCGGCCCAGGCTGACGGGCACGTCGTACAGGCGCCCCGGGGCAAATCTCGCCCAGAAATGACGCATCCCCGGCACCACAACCCGCGCCACCGGCATGCCGATGTCGGGCCGGGTCTGATCCAGCACCAGGAACTCCATACCCCTGGTCTCGACGAGCGCGCGGCAATGTTCCACATCTTCGCGCGTGTCCGCCGTTTCGATCCCCGGATAGTGCGATGCCGCGCTGGACGGCCGGTCCTCTGCCGGCGCCAGCCAGGAACAATCGGCGAGACGAGCCGTCTTCCACCACCGTAACGCCACCGGATCGTCGATCATCGGCCGGCCGTCGCCCTTCCCGGGCCGCGGGAGCCAGGTAAGGCACTGGTTCAGTTCGCAAACCGCCCGCAGAGCGGCGATGCGCGGGTCGGCGTGGGCGCCGGCGCCGTAGATGATGTCCTCGGTTTCGGCGTCCGGGCGGCGCGAGAGCGCAACGAAGGCGGGGATGCCGATATCGGAGGTGACGTCCAGCATCCACAGATCCCGCTCGTGGCGCGCATAATAGTCCGGGGCGGATGCGATAAATTCGTCGTCGAAGCTTGCAAGATCGACCGCCGGCACCCGCAGCCGGTTGTACCACCAGATGGCGAACGCATCGCGTTCGGCCAGTTCGAAAAAGCTCTGCAGAATGGCCTCTTCCAGGGTATTGCCCGCGGCGCAGCCGTTGGAATCGGCGATCAGGTCGGCGGGGCCCCGCTGTTCGGCCGACGTGCCGTAGAGCATCGATGTCGGAAGATAGCGATGCCGCTGCTGCGTCAGCGACCAAACCGGCGTCCAGTCGATTTCGGCGTCGGGATCGAAACGCGGCGGGACGATGTTGTACGGATGACCCGTTGCGTTGATGCTTTCCGCATTGTCGAGTTGATTGTCGCTGAACAGTTGCACATCGTTCGGATGGATTGCCTCCCCCCCTCCGGCGAACCCGGCGAAGCGCCGGCGGGTACGGATCTCGTCTCCGCAATAGGCGCCCGAATAGCGCTCGACCGCTTCGCAGAGGGCGCTGATCTCGGCCTGCTCCCGTGTGCTGCCCTTGCCGGCGCTCTTGCTGCGCAGGCTGCGCCTCAGCGAACTCAGGCTTCGGCTCCTCATGCCGAGATTGCTGCCGGCCCAATAGACATGCAGCCAGGGATCGGTTTCATCGGTCGTGCGCGACAGGTACGTCACGACGCCGCTGATCGGGCTCACCAGGTGGCGGTACTTCGCCAGGGTGACTTGCGGCGCCACGGTGCGCGCGCCGCCGCTGTTGCGATGGGTCTTGGGGCTCGCGTTCAGAGACAGCGGAACGGGCGGTCGGTCGGGCCGGTACAACGCTTCGTCGCCGCAGGCGGGGCATTGCGGTCTGCGCATCACCCAATGGCGCGAACTTGCGAACGTGCCGACATTCATCGCGATGGCGTGTTCGTGCACCGGGGCCGCCTCGTCCAGCACAAGCCACTTGACGATCTCCGCCGCGATCAGCCCGTGCAGCGCCTCCAGCACCGCAGGCTGAGCCGCGAACGGCTTGAAGGCGGCCTCCTCTCCGGCAACGTTGCGCAGAAAACTGTGAACCTCCTGATGGTTGCGCAGGCGGTAAGCCAGACAATCCCAGCAGGGGCCCTGGCCGTCGGCGCGAAAGACAGGTCCGAACAGCGCCTCCATGCCGCGCGGCCGCACCGGTATCCATGGCTCGTTTGCCGCGAGGCGGCGCCGGTTCAGCCCCGCCAGATGCGGATCGAGATAGTCGTCGCAGGGTACGACGGTGAGCGCGGCATCGCCGGCGCCCGCGCGGGCCCCGCAGTCCGCCAGATGCCGAAGCAAGCCCCGGTCGTCGCCCTCGAACGCGATGGGCGCTTCCGCCAGCCTCTGTTCGACCCAGCACGGCGACGCGCCAAGCGCCGACCAATAGGCCGCCCGGTCTCGGTCCATACCGTGATCGGCGGAGATCACATAGCCCCCGGCGGAGAGCGAAACGACGGCCCCGAGAACATCGGTGGCGGCATGGGCGTCTGCGAGAGCCGCAACGATCTCGTCCAGCGGGCGCCGACCGTCGAGCAGCGGCAGCAGATCGCCGTGCAGCTTGCCGTGCAGCAGGATATTGAACGACTCGGAAACCAGCAGCGTCTGCTGCTCGCCGATATCGTGGAACTGCAGATGCGGGGCGAGCGCGGGACGTTTGACAAGGCCCTGATCCGCGGGCGTCGTCCGGATCAACAGCCCGCGCCGGGGATTCCTGCCTGTCTGCTCTGGCATCCGGGGTTTTCGCGCCGGGTCGGCCGCCCCGGTCATGCCCGGGAAACAAGCGTATCTATCTCGGTCGAGGCGCGGGATGCGGTTTCCGCGGCCGCCCGCTCCAGCGCCTCGAAGTCTTGGTACCCGCAAGCCTCCGAAACGAGAGACTTGACCCGCTGCCCGGCGGCGGCCGGGTCGAAGCCTTCCCCGCCGACAAGGCGCGCAATGCCCTGCAAATCCCGCCACATGGCCGCGGCTTGTACCAGCCCCTCATGGCCCGCCGCGTCGAACACCGCTGCCGCGGTCGGAGCGGGATCCTCCAGGTCGATACCGTTCGTCACCTGCAAGAACCGTGCGGCCGTCTCGACATCGCCGAGCCCGCCGCGCATACGAGAGTATGTCGAGATGCCCGTCTCGACGGGGTCTTCCGGCGGCTCGCGCAGCCGGGCGGCGAGAGAGTCGCCTCCGCCGCTTTCGGCCAGAAGCGCCCGCCGCATTTCATCGAAGCGGCGGCCGATTCCGGACTCCCCGCTCTCGAATGCGCAGCGCGCCCTGGTGAAGACGGAAATTCCGCCGGAAGCCGGATCCCCGACATGCTCCGCCAGCCCGGACAGCGCCAGGGCGGGAAGGGCGTTGGAGTCGGGCGGGATCGGGGAGAACAGCAGACTGTTCCGCGCAAGGTCGGTCAGCCTGTCCCGGAACCGCCGGCACAGATGTACATTCCTGTCCAACTCTCCGCCGTCATGGACAAACAGGATCTCGACGGCAACGCCGGGGAAAACCTCTCGGCTGGCCAGATCGCCGATGAATATGGCCGCGACCCCGCCCGTGCGAAGCGGGTCGGTCCGGTCGACAAAATCCGCAACCTCGGCGGCGAGTACGGTCGAAATCGACGCTTCGGCGAGATTGGAGAGCGCTGTCTTCGCTTCCGCCGGCGACAGGTTTCCGCGCACAACGTGCATACCGATCTGGAACGCCTTGTCGTTCGACCAGTTGCGAACGATTTCGCCGGTTTCCCGAGCATTCCTTGACGGTATTTCGGCGATCATCTCCGTCATTTCCTGGACGCCGGTTTCTTGCGTCCAATAGAGCCGCGCAAGCCCGCGCCGGGCGATCTTTTCGTATTCCTGATCCGGTCCGAATCCCTTCGGCAAGTCGAGATCGGTGAATTCCCGATCTTTCAGGTTATCGAGAAGACCGGGATGGCGTTCGATCCATTCGGCGAGCCGCGGAGCGGCGCCGAAGATTTCGACAATCTCCTCGAAGGCGTCGGGCCGCGCCGCGGAAATCGGACTGTCATAGGCGCTCCAGTCATCGATCTCCGGATAGTAATGCTTGCGCCACTGATCAACCAACGGATCCATCTTCTCGAACCAGCGCTTCGGCCGCAGCACGATATTCATCATGTCGCCGTAGGTTCCCGGCAATTCCGGCGACTCGCCGGGGCCGCCGGTCTGGAGCAGCGAATAGGGGCGGGATGCCACCGCATGATGATCGGCGTGGCGCTGCATGTTGAAAAACATCCAGTTGCTCAACTTCCAGTCGGCGTTCCAGGAATGGCGCGGCATCACCTTTTCCCAACGGCCGTTCGGCAGACGGACGCGGCGTAAACCGTAATGTTGGAAGTAGTTGCTGATCTTCATCGAAAAGACGCAGCACAGGCCGAGAAAAACAAAGACCGGAACCGCCAACTCTCCGCCCATCCAGAAGACCAGCCCGTGCCAGAACGCGACCTCGAGGCCGTAGCGCCAGAACGGATTGCTGTAATGCCACACGGGGAG
This sequence comes from Alphaproteobacteria bacterium, assembly GCA_965200535.1. GTDB lineage: Bacteria > Pseudomonadota > Alphaproteobacteria > MPNO01 > MPNO01 > MPNO01. The sequence goes on from CBDAUF010000001.1 coordinate 1,299,135, forward strand.
ATTGCGGCGCGCAAGCCGCTCGCATACGACGCTCCAGGAATTGGCGAGGTTACTGGCCATTTCCCGCGGGAAATATCTCCAGAAACTTTCTCCCTTGGGAGCGGATCCCACATCGTACGGCGTGCCGACTTTGGCGTGATGGATATAGACATGCTCCGTGGCATATTGCGGATAAGACGCCGAGGCGAGAAGAAATTCGCCGAGCCGGCTTTCCCAGGTCGAGCGTCGATGAACCAACTCGTGACCGACGATGAATACGGCCTGCGCCTCCATGGTCAAAATAATTGCCAGGAGCACCCCTTCCCAGACTGCGAACTGGCCGGCGACAAGGATTTGCCACATGCCGAATATGAGCGTCGGCGGCCACAGAAACGCCCAGGCCCAGACCGGCAGATTGTACCAGAACAGGTGACGCGGCTGGATATTGGCCAAGTCCATATTGCGTCTGTCGACACCGAGCGCCCGATCGAGCAACATCGGAACGGCCATAAAAAGAAACGGCGGCAACAACCACCAGCCGCCGTAGAGCGCGGCGACGAAAATCAGCGGAAAAATTGCCAACGGAAGGTAGTGCGGCAGGGCGTTCGAGATGGACCGCGCGATGTTTGGGCCCAAACTGATATCTGCGGCTGTCCCTTGCGGCATGGCAACCTCTCCAGTCGATCACCGACCCTCCTGCGTCGGCATGGATGCTACCACTGGATAACGTAACCCGCAAACGAGAATAGGGGAGGGTCTGGTAACGGGTTTGCGGTGTGCGGCGGTTGCAGAGCCCGTTATCGATCCGGAACAGTATGCGGGGCCGGGTTAGAGAACCAGGTAGAGCGTGTGCCCCCGGCCAGGATTGAGCGCTCCGGTCCGACTGCCCGTCCGGCAATCCGCGCAACATGGTTCGCAATGCCGCGCAAAGACCGCCGCCGAACCGGGACCGAAATACCCCGCGGTCGGCGTCGGATGCGTGTCGCCAACGCGCCGATTTCGCGGCTTCGGTTTCGGGCTGACGGCGTCCGGCCGGGTGCGGATACCGGCTATGGCTTCAGGTGGCGGTCCAGGAAGTCGATGGCCTTGGCCCATGCGTCTTCCGACGCCTCCGGCCGAAACCGCTCGGGATTGGCGAAATTCTGGAACGCGTGGCCCGCGCCGTCGTAGCGGTGGAACTCGCAGGACTTCCCGTGGCGCCGCAGGGCGGCTTCCAGCCGGTCCACGTCTTCCGGCGACGGGCTGGGGTCTTCGTTGCCGAAGAAGCCGGCGACGGGACAGCCGATATCGGCCACCCTGTCGAGCGGCGCCGGCAAGCCGCCGCCCCAGCCCGTGTCGACCCCGCCGCCCCAGAAATCGATGGCCGCCCGGTAACCCGGGTCCCGGGCCGCCGCCAGGATTGCCATGCGCCCGCCGGTGCAATGGCCCAGCACGCCGATCCGCCCGCCGTCCACATCGTCCCTGGCCGCCAACAGATCGCGCGCCGCCGCGAGATCCTCCATGACCTCGTCATCGTTCATATGCCGGCGCTTTTCGGGGCGCGCCCGCTCCCGCGGCTGGCGGTGGAAGACCTGGGGCACGGCGCAGACATATCCGGCCCGGGCGTAGCGGTCGGCGACATCGTCGGTAAAGGCATCGGCCTTGAGGCCGCGGTCGGCGGGCAGGTGCGGCGCGATGACCAGCGCCGGATGGATCCCGGTGTGCGGCGGCGCCGCCACCAGGCATTCCATTCGACTGCCGCCGACGATCAGATGAATTTGCTCGGCCATGGGAGGGCTCCTTCGGGTCGGTCAGCGCCGGACCGTCCGGTCGTCGCTGCACCGGAGGTCACGGCTTGCGGCGGACACAACGCCCGCGGGGACGTTTGCGGTGCGCCGGACCGGGCGGGCCGTATCGGCGCCTGCACCCCGCCGGCGAACCGGCGGTCGGAACCGGAGGGCCCAACACCCGGTTTTCACCCTTGCGCCGCCGATGCGGGGCCGGCAACCGTCGGTTCGACGGCAGCGGCATAGGTCGCCGCTCTGCGCCATTCCATGACGGCTTTCTCGAACTGGGGGCGTTGGCTGACGACGCCGTACCAGCGTTGGACGGATGGGTAAGGCGCGAAATCGTAGCCGCCGCCCATCAGCGTGGTGATCGTCGGCGCCCAGGACATGTCGGCAAGCGTATACGCGCCATCGACCAGCCACTCCTGATTTGCCAGGATCCGGTTCATCTCCGCGAAAACCTCGTCGAGAAGCACGGTGGCGCCCGCCAGATCGGCCTCCGAGAAGCTCTTGCCCCCGCTGTGCTTGCCGTGGAAGGCCACCAGTTCCGGATCCTTTTGCAGTTTCCAGAACAGGGCCTCTTCCTCTTCGGTCTTCTTCACCAGCCGGGAATTGACCTTGCTGTACTGAAACGTCTTGATCGCCGGCAAATGCATGTCGCCCGACTTCCTCAGCCAGCGGTCGATCTCCGCCTGACGGTCGGCCGACACCGAGCAGAACCCGGGCTCGGGAAAGGCCTCCTCCAGATAGACGAGAATGTCGTTGGATTCGACGACCACCGTGCCGTCGTGCACAAGCGAAGGAACGAGTCCCTTCGGGTTTATGCCGAAATAGTCTTCGGAAATGTTTTCCTTTTTGCCAAGGTCGATGTGGTGGCTGGTCCAGTCGAGCCGCTTTTCCTCGAGCAGCAGACGCACCCGCGCGGAACAGTTCGACCGGTTGGCGTGATAAAGGTGGAGCCCTTGGAGCGAGAGGGCGTCTTGGTTGGTCGGAACCACAATTCCCATCGGGTCTGTTCTCCCTGTTGCGGTTTTCGATCGCGTTTTCCGGCGTTCAGAACGCGTGGGCGAAGGACTCACGGTATTCGGCGAGTTTTCTGCGGAAGCCGGGTTCCGTTTCGCGGCCCGCGCGGGCGTGCGGAGAGTCTTCGGCAAGCGCGTTGGACGGGAAATCATCGAGCTGCCGAATGCTCGGTCTGCTCGTCATGCGGTCCCACCATGCCCGGGTCAGCGGATACGGCTCGAGCCAGAAGTCCAGGAACCGCACCATCTCGATCACTTTGACGAACGGAGCGAAGTTGGCCTCGGCCAGAGTGAACCGGTCGCCCATCAGAAACGGCCGGCCGTCTTCGAGGGCTTTCTCCATTCTGCGAAAGATCGTTTCCAGGGCACCGATCGCCCGCGGCACGTAGGGGGAGTCGAGGCCGTCCAGCACGACCGACTTCTGGCGGTACAGGCGGTCGATGTTGGGAACGTATTTCCAGCGCGCCATGAACTCGTCCCGGGGGATGGTCAGCCGGAACTTGGTGAGCATGTTGATCACCGCGCAGGCCTCGAAGCCGCGCTCGTCAAAAAGCTTGACCCATTCTGTCATGTGATAGCGCTCTACGGGGTCGTCGGGAACCAGCGGCGGATCGGGCTTCAGGGTGTCGATGTAACTGCAAATCAGGGAAGATTCGCGTATCACCGCCCCGTCATGGACAAGCGTCGGAACGGTTCCGTTCGGGTTTATCGCCAGATATGACGGCTCGAACTGGTCCCGGTTCATGAGGACCATCTTGACCGGTGTCCAGTCGGTGATGCCCTTTTCCGACAGGGTGACGATCGCCCGGTTGGAACAGATCGAGTCGGTCTCTTCGAGATAGTAGAGTTCCAGTGCCATTCCATTCTCCATCTGCCCGGGCCGCCGACCCGATCGTCTCATAGGCGAGAGGCCGGATCACGAAGCGGGCGGCGCGGCCGGCATTTCCAACCGGGACCCTGCCGGACGGTAGTCCTCCGACTCGCCCCGCGGCAAGCCGCAGGAACGGCCGGCGCATGACAGCTTCCGGGGGACGATGTTTGACGCTTGGCATGTCGGCCGGCAAGGCTGTATGATTGCCGCAGGGGCGGTGCGACCCGCCGGTCGGGCCCGGAGCCCCGCGACAGGACGGAGAACCGCATGACTGCCCAGACGCTAAGCCGGGTTTCGGGCTCGACGAATCTCGTGGCCGTCGCGCTCTGCGCGTTTATCGGTCTGGCGATCGTGACCCTCGCCGGTCACGCGCAGACCTCCGGGCTGCACGCCGCCGCGCACGACACGCGTCACGCCGCCGGCTTTCCCTGCCATTAGGCCATGTTTTCGCGCATATTGGTCAGCGGTCTGTTCGCTGGCTTCGCGGCGGGGTTGATCGCGGCCCTGCTCCAGCTTGTTTTCGTCCAGCCGGTGCTGCTCCAGGGCGAGCTCTACGAGACCGGCCGGCTCAGCCATTCCGGCGCGGCCGCGGCGGCCGGTGCGGCGGTGTCGGCCGGCGGTGTCGATCTGCTGCGCGACGGTCTCAGCGTCCTGTTCGTCACGCTCACCTATACCGGCTACGCACTGCTTCTGGTTGCCGCGATGGCCCTGGCCCAGGAGCGCGGGTTCGGCATCACCGCCAGGCAGGGGCTGATCTGGGGGCTCGCCGGCTTCGTTGCGGTGCAGTTCGCGCCCGCGGTCGGCCTGCCGCCCGAACTGCCGGGCTCGGCGGCCGCGGAACTCGAGCTGCGCCAGGCCTGGTGGTTCGGCACCGTCGCCGCCACCGCGGCGGGTCTGGCTCTGATTGCCTTCGGCAAGGGATGGGCCGCCCGCGGCGCCGCCGTGCTGCTGATCCTCGCGCCGCATGCGATCGGCGCGCCGCATCCCGAGGCCTTCGCCGGGCCCGCGCCGCCGGAGCTCGCCGGCCTGTTCGCCGGGCGGGCGCTCGGCGTCGGCCTCGTGGCCTGGGCGATGCTCGGCCTGTTCGCGGCCTGGTTCTGGATCCGCGAGGGCAAGCGGAGAGAGGACACGCCGCGGACCGCCTGAGCCGGGCCGTGCTGCGCCGGGCCCCGTTCCGGCATTCTGAATCTCGTTGAACGGACCCCCGACAGCGGATAACATCGGGTGTCGATTGCCAATGAGGGATCCCCGACCATGGCACACGATCACACCCACAACGAGCCCCCGTCCGACACGGCGATGCGCGTGAAAGCGCTGGAGACGCTGCTGACCGAAAAGGGGCTTCTCGATCCGGCCGCCATCGACACCCTGGTGGAGACCTACGAGACCCGGATCGGCCCGCGCAACGGCGCCAAGGTGGTGGCCCGGGCGTGGACGGACCCGGCCTACCGGCAAAGGTTGCTGGAGGACGGCACCAAGGCGATCGCCGAGCTCGGCTTCAGCGGCGTGCAGGGCGAGGACATGGTCGTCGTCGAGAACACCGACGAGGTGCACAACCTGGTGGTCTGCACGCTGTGCTCCTGCTACCCGTGGCCGACCCTCGGACTGCCGCCCATCTGGTTCAAAAGCGCACCCTACCGGTCGCGCGCGGTTATCGATCCGCGCGGCGTTCTGGAGGAATTCGGCGTTTCGCTGTCCGAGGACATCGAGTTGCGGGTCTGGGACAGCAATGCGGAACTCCGCTACCTGGTGTTGCCGCAGCGCCCGGCCGGCACGGAAGGGATGGGCGAGGACGCGCTGGCGGAGTTGGTGACCCGCGACTCGATGATCGGCACGGCGCTGGCCGACGAACCCGCCAGCTAGCCGGCCCGCAGGGGAGCAAGCGATGAACGGCATACATGACATGGGCGGCATGCAGTGCATGGGCCCGATCGAGCGGGAAGAAAACGAGCCGGCGTTCCATGAGACCTGGGAAGGCCGGGTGTTCGGAATGTTCTTCACCAACTTCGCCGAAGGCCACTTCAACGTCGACATGTTCCGCCACGGCATCGAGCGGATGGGCCCGGCAGAGTATCTGGAGACCTCGTATTACGAGCATTGGCTGCACTCGTTCGAGACTCTGCTGGTGGAACGCGGGATACTGACCGAGGGCGAGATCGAGCAAAAGATCGAGAGCCTTCGCCAGGCGGGAGACTCGTGATGCCGGCCCTCACACCGGAAATGGTGCCGGGCCTCGTCGCCGGCGGCGCTTCGTGCCGCATGGATGCGGATGTCGCTCCCCGGTTCAAGGTCGGGGACCGCGTCACCGCGCGCAATATCAACCCGCGGTCCCATACCCGGCTGCCGCGCTACATCCGCGGCAAGACCGGAACCGTCGCGCGCGACCACGGCGTCTTCGCGTTGCCGGACACCTCGGTATGCGGCGTCCACAGCGACCCGCAGCACGTTTACAGCGTGCGCTTCGAGGCGGACCATCTGTGGGGCGAGGACGCGAACGCCAATTCGAGCCTGTATATCGATCTCTTCGACGACTATCTCGATCTTGCATGAGCGGCGCGGACCCGGCCGACGGCCTGCCGAGCCTGCCTTGGGACTCCGAGGACGGGCCGGTTTTCAGGGAGCCCTGGGAGGCGACGGCGTTCGCCATGGCGGTCCGCCTGTCGGAGGCGGGCAAGTTCACCTGGACCGAGTGGGTCGAGTACCTCTCGGCCGAGATCGCCGCCGCCAGGCGGGGGGGCGATCCCGATCTCGGGGACCGCTATTACGAGCACTGGCTGGCGGCGCTGGAAAAGCTGGTGATCGACAAGGGCCTCGGAACCGAGACGGAGCTTGCCGCGCTCAAGCATGACTGGACCGAGGCGACCATCCATACGCCGCACGGCCAGCCGATCGAGCTGAAAAAGCGCACGCCCGCCGACTGACCGCCTAGCTTTCGCGCCAGTCGCCGGCCCCCTCGAAGGCGGCGGCGGCGCGGTAGATCGTCGCCTCGCGCCATTTCCCGGCGACCAGCATCAGCCCGACCGGCAGCCCGTCGCTCATGGCGCAGGGAAGCGACATGGCGGGATGCCCGGTCACGTCGAACGGCGACGTGTTGGGCAGCATCTCGAAGGCGCGCTGGCAGTATAGGGCGAGCGGCGCATCGGCGGGCGGCAGCGGGGTCGCCTTCATCGGCAGGGTCGGCATGAGCAGCAGATCGCAGCTCTCGAACGCCGCGTCGTAGTCGGCCTCGAGCCTGCGGGCGAGGTTCTGCGCCTTGGCGTAGTAGTGCCCGCCGAAATGCTTGAGGTAGTACTGGCCGATCAGCATGCAGATCTTGAGCGTGTCGGAGAGATCGTCGGCGTTGCGCCGCCAGCCCGCGTGGTGGTCGAGCAGCGACGTGGTGTACATCCCCTTCCAGCCGGTCCCCATGCCGTTGCCGAGCATCATCTGGTTGGTCAGCCCCTCGACGGCGATCGGCGTCCAGATGGCGGGGCCGTCGAGATGGGCGGGGATGGAAATCTCCTCGACGGAGGCGCCGAGACGGCCGAAGACCGCGGCGGCGGCGCGCACCTTGGCGTCCACGTCGGGCTCCGAGGACGGATGCCCGAACCCCTCCCGCACGACCCCGATCCGCAAGCCGTCCGCGCCCCCGTCGACGGCGGCGACATAGTCGTCGACCTGCGGATCGTATTGCCGCGGGTCCAGCCCTTCGGCCCCGGCGATCGCCTGCAGCATGGCGGCGTTGTCGCGCACGTTGCCGGTCATCGGCCCGGTGTGGTCGATGGTGGTCTCGATCGGCATCACCCCGGTATAGGGGACCAGGCCGTGGGTCGGCTTGAGACCGTAGCAGCCGCTGTAGGAGGCCGGGATCCTGATCGAGCCGCCCTGATCGCCGCCGATCGCCATATCGACCTCGCCGCCCGCCACCAGGGCGGCCGAGCCCGACGAGGAACCGCCGGCGGAGTAGCCCGGCTTGTGCGGGTTTTCCACCTGACCGTGGGCGCTGGTATGGCTGCCGCCGGACAGGCAAAAATACTCGCAATGCGCCTTGCCGACGATGGTCGCGCCGGCGTCGAGCAGGCGGGTGGCGATGGTCGCATCGACGTCGGGCGTGTACCCCCGAAGCGTCGATGCGCCGTTCATCATGGGCACCCCGGCGAGGCAGACATTGTCCTTGAGGGCAACCGTTCGGCCCGACAGGGGCCCATCGGCCGCGCCGCGAATCTCCGTCCTCACATACCAGGCGTTGTAGGGGTTGTCGCCGGCCGCGGGGTGGCTGAAGCCGCGGCGCGGATATTTCACCGGCGGCAGGTTGTCCTGCATCGCATCGACCGCGTCATAGGCGTCGAGCGTGCCCTGCATCACATCGAGGAAGTCCTGGATACGGCCGTCGTTCATGGTCATGCTCAGTTCCGCGACGACTTCCTTGAGCTGGGCGTGTGTCGGTCTCTGCGCTGTCATCTCCGCAACCCTCCCTGCGAGGCTCGAGGCGCCTATTCGGTCAGATTTTCCATCCGAAGGCAAATCGCAAGTCTCTGCCGCGGCCCATCCCGAACGGTCTCCGCGGAAACCCGTCGCGGCTGCATTTTCCCGACATTCGCCGGCACGCCGCCCCGGCGGCGCGCGACGACGCCGACCTCGAAGGGCCGGCCATGGCCGGAATGGACCGCCGAACGAGAGCGGTCGCACTTTGCGTCCCGTTGCCCGTTTTCCTCGGTGGCTGCGGGATCGTGGCCATGAACGAAGCCCGGAGCGACCTTGAGGCATCCAGGGACAGCTATAATTCCTGCCTCAGACAGACTCCAAGGAACGCTTCCGCCTGTGAGGGTGCCCGTCGAGCCTACGAGGCGGACTTTCGGGTATTCAAGGCGATGACCCATACCGTGAAGACGTAGATGAGATTGATGGGACGCTTTGAAATTCCGTCCCATTCTGCATCGAATCGCAGAATATGGGGTTGACCCCGCTCGGGCGAGGAACAAATTTTGCAGTATCGACAGGAAACGAGGAGGCTCGTAATGGCTGTACACCGAACAGGAGGGCGGAACCCACCCAAGCCGTGCGCCTCTAGCCGCGCCTAGAGGACCGAGGGGCGAGAAGCGCCCCGCCGACGTGGTTGGCTGCGCCGTCCATGTCATGAAAATCGCCCTCGCCGCGGCCGCGGCGCGATGGAAGGAGTGACAGCGTATGAACACTGTCGCTGATCAAGAAACGGAAAAAATCGATCAACAGACGGAAGTTGATCGGAACTACGAGTCGTTCCGCGAAAAACTGCCTGATCTACTCAAGACAGACGCCAACCGCTTTGCGCTTATGCGTCGTCGTGAAGTCGTGGCGTGTTTCGACACTAGCCGGGATGCCTTGGAGGCGGGAAGTAAGCTGTACAAAGATGGCCGCTTCTCGGTGCAGGAGATCACGAACCGCACGGTAGATTTAGGGTATTTTTCTCGTGCCGGTATTCTCAGGACAGTTTGATTGGGGTGACGGCCTGATCTGGACGGTGGGCTTTCTTGCTCGCGGCGATATCCCAGAGAAAGGAAAACTTCATATCTGCCAAGCATTGGTAGACACTGGGGCCGATAGAACATGCATCGCTAGATCGGTTGCCGATGAGTTGTCCTTGAATCCATCCTCAAAGGTTACGATGAACACGGCAGGCGGTCCCGTGGATGTCAATGTCTACGATGTGCAGATGGTCTTTCTGCTTGGAGTGTCGGATCATGGACATATTCTGGGCGACGTCCGGTCTCCAGAGTTCAACCCTGGTGGACAGGCATATTAAGCCTTGATCGGTCGGGACATATTGATGCGTGGTGCCCTGACCTTGTCTCCCGACGGACACTTTTCCTTCTCTTACTGAAAAATAGAGGCGCTACAGCCCGCCGCAGTGCGTCGGAGTGCGCAAGCGGCGCGTGACGGGCAGCCCGGAGCGGAGCCGCGTTCGACCAGCGACGTCGAGCGGCACAACCTGACCATGCGGATGGGCATGCGCCGGTATACCCGGCCGACCAACGCCTTCCCGAAGAAGATCGAGAACCACCTGTACACGTGCTCGCTCTACACCGTGCACGACAATTTCTGCCGCCGGCATAAGAGCTTGAAGGGCGGCACGCCGGCGATGGCAGCGGGTTCGTCCGGCACGCTTCGGGATACGGCTTGGATCGTCGGGCCGATCGATGCGCGAGCGCCGAAGCCCAATCGACCCAAGACCGATAGCAAGCGTCAAATTTCAAACTGGGACACTACCCGGAATGAACCGTCGATGCTTCTCGCTGTATAGAGCCTTTTGACGCAAAATCGGTCATTCGAATACGGGAGGGAACTCGATGGCCAGGTTTCGCACCCAGACCGGCGATCCTCGGGATCTCCCCGCCTACACGATCTCGGAAGCCGCCCGCTATCTCGCTGTGCCCGCGGCGACCATTCGCTATTGGTCGGTGGGTCGCGACAACCGCACGCCGCTGATCGAGGTGCCCGCGGGCGCGCCGCCGCTGCTCTCCTTTCTCAATCTCACGGAGCTGCATGTTCTTGCCGCCATTCGGCGCCAGCACGCCGTCAAGATGCCGAGCATTCGAAGCGCGATCCAATACCTGGCGGCGCATGCGCGAGGCCCGATGGACAAGCGCCATCCGCTCATCAGCCGCGAACTGGAAACCGATGGGCTGGACCTGTTCATCCAGCAATACGGGCGGCTGATCAATATCAGCCGTGCAGGCCAGACGGCGATGCGGGAGATCATCAGCGCGGCGCTTCGCCGGATCGTCCGCGACCCCGCCGGCATCCCGATCAGGCTCCATCCGTTCACCCGCGCCGCCATGGACGACACGCCCGCGACGATCGTCATCGACCCCGGGCTCTCCGCCGGACGCCCCGTCATCGCGGGCACCGGACTCGCCACCCAGCTCATCGCCGAACGCTACAAGGCAGGCGAATCCATCGGCGACCTGGCGCACGACTATGAGCGCGGGCATGAGGAAATCGAAGAAGCGATCCGCTGCGAACTCCAGGCCGCCGCCTGAGCCAACGCTCTTCCTCGATCGCAGCCTCGGCAGGCACATCATCGCGGACCGGCTTCGATTGGCGGGGATGGCGGTCGAGGTGCACGACGATCACCTCCCGTCGGACGCGCCGGACGAGGAGTGGATCGCGCTCGTCGGACGCCGGGGCTGGGTGGCGGTCACGAAGGACAGGAACATCCGCTACCGACGCCGACCTCGAAGGGCTGGTCATCTGGAGCGACAGCGCAACACGTGGCGGGCTGGCCAGGTTATTGTCGCGGCCGCCTTACCAATAGAGAACAATGGAAAGGAAGGCGGGAACCATGATCGTCAAGATCACGTCGAAACGCCAGGTCACCTTCCCGGCGCGGGTGCTGGATGCTCTGGGTGTCGGCCCGGGCGATCAGCTCGAACTGAACGAAGGACCCGACGGCTTCATCCTGCGGCCGAGACGTGTGAACCGCAGCCGGCTGGGAACGTTGCGGGACAGGATCCCGCAAGGACATCATACGTTCGATCTCGCGGCGTTCCGGAGCGAGCGCCATGACCCGTCGCTTCGGGATTGACACCTCGATCCTGGTGCGGCTGATCGCGGGCCATCCCGAAGCCGAGTTCGAACGCTGTGTGGCGAGGATCGGTTCGCTGGTCGACGAGGGCTGCGAGATACTGGCGTCGAACCAGGTCATCGGCGAAGCCTACATCGCCGTGCAGCACCATTACGGCGTATCGAAGGACGATGCGCGGTCTGCGTTGCGGGCTGCCTTGCAGAGCGGGCTGGTGGCGCCGCTGAATGGCCGGGCTGTCATCGCGCTGCTCGAAGCCTCCGGCGAGCCGGGACTGTTCGACCGCCTCATCGCCGAGGACTACGCCCGAGCGGGGCTGGAGGCGCTGACGCTGGACCGCAGGACGGCCGGTCTTCCCGGCGTGAGCCTTCTCTGACGGACGATGGCCGCCCGGACCGTGCTCCGAGCGGTTTCGTCCGGCCGGTCTAGGATGATTGCGTGGCGGGACATAAGCCGAACCTGCGGCTCGGCGACGTAAACACCCTTCCCCGATACGGCGGCCCGGGCCGCGGGCATCGGTTGCCGCATGAAGAGGTCACGGCGATCCTCAACGCGGTCCGCGGCAACCCGTGACGCTCTATGGGGAGCGGTCCCGGTAGGGAACCACCTGCCTATGAACCCGCCCCGCCAGCCGAAGTCGTGTGAGCTTGATCTTGAGCGGAAGATTCCTCACCTGCCGCATCAGGTGTGCGCGGCGGCCGCGTTGTCGCTTCTGTCTTCTTCGATGGGCTGCGATGTCCGATGCAAAGTCTTCTCCGCTCTCCCGCACGAGGGATGGAACGACCCACAGGGGCCGAAGCCGCCGCGCCGTCCCGGACTCGCGAAGGTGGAACAGCAAGACATCTATGGCTGTCGTCTCGCGCTCCGGCGAGTCCAGTACGATCCGCGCGGCCGCCCGGTCTATCAGGTATCCCATTCCCCCGACTCCCCAGTACACGATCTCCCGGAGTTCCCTTCCGGTCGGCGCACCGCCCCGCCGCGGTCCGACCATAGGCAAATGGAAGCGATCCTCGGGGGTGTCCAGCTTCAACAGGCCGTGACCGGCGGGCCACCATTCGACGGAATCCAGGAATGCGGGAGTGTCCGATGCGACCTCCGTATCGTCCTCCAGGATCATGGCGGCCGGGTGCGACGAGGCGAGAAGGGTCTCCAGCGCCTTGCAGTGGGACCGGGAGCAGGCCGCCGACCCTTCATCCATCCACGGTCCCGTGTCATCGTCGGTGAGCGACTCCGCATCGATGGCGGAGATCCGCTGCCAGGCGATGCCGATCCGTTCAAGATTCTCCGAGATCCCCGCCAGACGGTCGGGCCGCCGGTCAAGGTTGATGACGTAGACCGGGAGGGTCACGGACCCGCCCCTTACGGAAGCCTTATGCTCCTCGTTCTCCGCAGCCGTCGGCGCCGCGGGCTTGTGGACAGCCTGTACAACGCGCGCTTCACCCTATTTCGGATGGGCAGCTTCGCGTACATCTTGCGCGTGGTGGCGAAATGCTGTCTGGCATACACCTTGTCTGAACCGGCGTACTCGATCCCTTCGTAGTGCCGAGGGTTGAAGTAGTGACTCGGGAACACCACGATGTCCGGATCGTGGACAGCGATCATTCTGGCGACGAATAGATTGCCGGTAGAGACCCACGGTGCATCCAGTTCGTCGGGGCTCAGCCGGTGAAGTTCCTCGATCAGTTGCCCGACGAACTCGTTACCGGGCTGGCAGGTCAAGATGGGGCTGACCAGTTTCCCGCGCACGAATTCGTTCTCGTAGACCGTAAAGACCTCTCCTCTTTCCCATAGCTCGTCCGTGCAATGCAGGCACTCGGAGTCTGCCTCGGCGATCAATCCACCGCGTGCAAAGAAGATTTCGTACCGCATCAGGTCAGCGACACCCTCGTAGCGGCCCGCTTCCCAATAGGCATCGATCAGGTGCCGGTTGTGAAAACCGGTCCTCCGCAGATAGTCGTTGTCATAGAGGGTGTAGTCCCAGTGGGGGTGCTTTTCGCGCCAGGTCGCCATCCATGCTTCCGGCGCCTCCCTGGGACCGATCCAGACGTGGCCGAGTCGCTTCGGAATGCTCATGGAGGGCCGCCCCGCGTCGATGCTCACGGCGGCCCGGCGGGTGCCGGGCCGTTGCAATCGCACACAGGCGTGTGGAGTCCCGCCTATTCGCCGGGCTCGGGGAGCTACCCCTTGCCGGGTCTAAGGGCTGTTCTATTCAGCGGGCGACCCGACGAAGCGGGTGCCTGCGTACGATTGCAGGAGCCAGCGTGGGGCGGCCGGCGGCCGCTGTCAACTTCGGTCTTGACAGGGCGGCGCGGGCGGACGCATAGAACCGGCGATGGAATCGGAGACCGGCGGCGACCGGAGGGCGATCGTCGAGGGGATCGGCAGGACGGTTGCCGCCTTCGACGACGCGTACTGGCTGGAGCACGACCGCGACGGGGTCTTTCCGCACGCCTTCTACAACGCCGTCGCCGGCGGCGGCTGGCTCGGCATCGCGCTGCCCGAGGCCTATGGCGGGGCCGGGCTGGGCGTCGCCGAGGCGGCGCTGATGATGGCCGAGATCGCCGCCTGCGGGGGCGCGATGGCCGCCGCCTCCAGCGTGCACATGAACATCTTCGGCCCGCGCGCCGTCGTCGCCCACGCCAGCGAGGCGCAGCGGCGCCGCTGGCTGCCGCCGCTGATCGCCGGGCGCTCGAAGATGTGCTTCGCGGTCACCGAACCCGACGCCGGGCTCGACACCGGCAGGATCGCCACCCGGGCCGAGCGCGACGGCGCCGGCTATGTCGTGCACGGCCGCAAGATCTGGACCTCCACCGCCCAGGTCGCGGACAAGATCATGCTGCTCGCGCGCACCGCGCCGCGCCGCGACGAGGCGCCGACCGCCGGGCTCAGCCTGTTCTTCGCCGACCTCGACCGCAGCGCGGCGCAGATCAGCGAGATCGAGAAGATGGGGCGCAGGGCGGTCGACTCCAACGAGATCCGTTTCGAGGGCATGCGGATCCCGGAAACCGACCGGATCGGCGAGGAGGGGATGGGCTTCCGCTACCTGCTGGAGAGTCTCAACCCGGAGCGCATCCTGGTCGCCGCGGAGGCCGTCGGCATCGGCCGCGATGCGCTGCGCCGGGCGGCGCGGTACGCCGGCGAACGCATCGTGTTCGGGCGGCCCATCGGCGCCAACCAGGGGATCCAGCACCCCCTCGCGGCGGCGTGGGCGTCGCTCGAGGCGGCGTGGCTCGCAACCGCCGAAGCGGCCTCCCGCTACGACCGGGGCGCATCCTGCGGGGTCGAGGCGAACGCAGCGAAGTATCTCGCCGTCGAGGCCGCTTTCGAGGCCTGCAAGCAGGCGGTCGCGACGCACGGCGGGATGGGTTATGCGCGGGAATTCCACGTCGAGCGCCTGTTGCGCGAGATCGTCATGCTGCAACTCGCGCCCGTCAGCCAGCACATGGCGCTCAACTTCATCGCCGAGCGGGCGCTCGGCCTGCCGCGCTCGTACTGAGCGGCCCGCCGCGCCGCCCTTTACGGCGCGGGGCGCTGCGGTCTCCGGTGGCATGGAAGCGCGGTTTCGGGGATAACGGGGGAGCATGAGGAAACTGCTTCCGATCCTCCTGCCCGTCGTCTTCCTGGCCACGGGCATCGCCGCGGCGGCGTACCTGGTGCGGACGCAGCCGACGCTGGAACCGGTGGCGCTGACGGAACGGGTCTGGCCGGTCGATACCGTCACCGTCCGGCTGGCCGACGTGCAGCCGCAAATCCAGTCGTTCGGCAAGATTTACGCCGCCCGCGAGATTCAGCTGCGGGCGCTCGTCCCCGGCCTCGCGGTGGAGGTGCATCCCGATCTCGTGGAGGGCGGGGTCATCCGCCGCGGCGAGACTGTTCTCGCCATCGACGAGTTCGAATACCGGTCCGATCTGGCGGACGCCGAGGCCAGGCTCGCCGAGGCGCGGGCGCGGCTGGCCGAACGGGAGGCGCGCCGCGCCGCCCTGATCGAAGCGCTGAAGCGGGACCGCGCGATCATGGCCGTGCTCGCGCGCGACCTGCAGCGCGCCGAACAACTGTCCGCACGGGGCAACATCTCCGACCAGGCGCTCGACCGCAAGCGTCTGGAACTGAGCCGCCAGGACCTCGCCGTGGTGCTGCGCCGCGACGGCATCGCCACCGAGGCGGCGCGCATCGAGCAGGAGAGGGCCGGGCTGAAACGGCTCGGCGTGGCGGTGGAGCGGGCGCGCTACCATCTCGAGCGGACGCGGCTCAGGGCGCCGTTCGACGGGATCGTGCGGGACGCGGCCGTGCGGGCGGGCCAGCGCCTCGGCGTCAACGACAGGATCGCGTCGATGATCGACGCCGGCCGCCTCGAGGCGCGCTTTCACATCTCGGACACCCAGTACGGACGCCTCGACGGCGGCGGCGCCGAGCTGGCGGGGCGCAAGGTCAGGGTGATCTGGCGGGCCGGCCAGCGGGAGGTCGTCCTCGACGCGACGGTGGAACGGATCGGCGCGCGCATCGAGGCGGCGTCGGGCGGCGTCGAGTTGTTCGCGCGGATCGCCAACGGCGAGGCGGCCGGATCGCTGCGGCCGGGCGCCTTCATCGAGGTCCTCATTCCCGACCGGCTCTACGCCGGGGTGGCGCGGGTTCCGGAAACCGTGCTCAGGACCGACGACACGGTCTACGCCGTCGAGGACGGGAGGCTGGTCGAGCGCCGCGTGACACTCGTCGGCCGGGTCGGCAACGACGTGCTGCTGCGCGGCGACATCGCCGACGGGATGCGTCTGGCGACCGCCGGTTCGGCGGCGTTCGCGCCGGGCCTGCGGGTCGAGGCGCGCTAGCCGGCGCCGCCCGATGTACGCGAGAAGCCTGATCCGCCTGTTCGTGCGGCACCGCAACGCCGCCAACCTGCTGATGGCGCTGCTCTTCCTGATGGGCGCGTACGCGCTGTCCAAGATGAACACCCAGTTCTTCCCCGACTTCGGCATCGATGTCATCTCGATCCAGGTGTCCTGGCCGGGGGCGAGCCCGCGCGACGTCGAGGCGAACATCGTCGAGGTGATCGAGCCCGAGGTGCGCTTTCTCGACCATGTCTACCGGGTGACGTCCTATTCCTCCGAGGGGCGGGCGCGGGTGTTCGTCGAGTACGAGGCGGACACCGACATGCAGTCGGCGCTGTCGAACATCGATGCGGCGGTGCGGCGCATCGACACCCTGCCGGAGGAGAGCGACCGGCCGCTGGTCGAGCGCATCGTCCGCTACGACACCATCATGCGCCTGGTGCTGTCGGGCCCCTATCCGGAATCGGTGCTCAAGGGTCTGGCGAAGCGGATGCGGGACGACCTGCTGGCGGCGGGCGCGGACCGGGTGGATTTCTTCGGGGCGCGCGACGAGGAAATCCTCGTCGAGATCGAACCGAGGATGCTGCGCCAGCTCGATATGACCCTGGCCGAGGCGGCGGCCCGCGTCGGCGCCGCCAACCGCGACATCCCGTCGGGCAACCTCCAGGGTTCGGTGGAAAAGCAGCTGCGCAGCGTCGGGCTCAGGAATACCTCGCGCGACCTCGGCGGCATCGAGCTTCGTTCGCTCGACAGCGGCCAGAAGATCTACCTGCGCGATGTCGCGTCGCTCTCGGAGGCGTTCGACGACGGGGCGCCGGTCGGGCTGCGCGACGGGCTGCCGGCGATCGAGCTGCACGTGCAGAGGTCGCTGACCGCCGACGCCCTCGAGGTGGCGGAGATCGTCGACCGCTATCTCGCCGACGCCCCGCGCGCGTTTCCGCCGCAGCTGCGCATCGAACGCTACGACGTCCAGGCCGACCGCATCCGCCAGCGCCTCGATGTGCTGCTCGACAACGCGCTGACCGGGCTGCTTCTGGTGCTCGGGGTTCTGCTGCTGTTTCTCGACGGCCGCACCGCCTTCTGGGTCGCGGCCGGCATCCCGACGGCGTTCATGGGGGCGCTGGCGGTGCTGCTGCTGCTCGGCGAGAGCATCAACATGATCACCCTGTTCGCGCTGATCATGACGCTCGGCCTGATCGTCGACGACACGATCGTGGTCGGCGAGCATGCGGCATCGCGCCGCGCCGCCGGCGCCGGCGCGCGGGAGGCGGCGGAAGCGGGTGCGCTGCGCATGATGCCGCCGGTGCTGGCCTCCTCGCTGACGACGATCGCGGCGTTTCTCCCGCTGGCCGTGATGGGCGGCGTGATCGGCCAGATCATCGGCTCCATCCCGGTGGTCGTCGTCGCGGTCATCGCCGCCAGCCTGGTCGAGTGTTTCTGCGTCCTCCCCGGCCATCTGCGCGAGTCGCTGGTGCGCCGCGGAGGCGGCGGACCCGGGCTGCTCAGGCGGCATTTCAACGCCGGCTTCGACCGCTTCCGCTCCGGTCCGTTCCAGCGGTTCGTCCGCTGCTGCATCCGCTGGCGCTACGCGACGATCGCCTGCGCGGTCGCGGTCTTCGCGGTGTCGGCGGGGCTGACGGCGGGCGGGCGCGTCGGCTTCCACTTCTTTCCCTCGCCCGAGCCCGACGTGGTGGACGGCACTGTCGCGATGGCGCCGGGAACGCCGCGCAGCGGCACCGCGGCGATGGTCCGGGAACTGTCGGCGGCGGCGGGCCGCGCCGCCGCGACGCTCGCGGTCGACGGCGCGAGCCCGCTGGCGATGAGTTTCGGCAGCGTCGGGCGGAGCGGCGGCAGGACCCTCGCCCGGATCTCCGGCGACCTGTACGGCGGCCTGACCGTGGAACTGACGCCGTCGGACCAGCGCGCGGTGCGCACGCAGGAATTCGTCGAGGCGTGGCGCCGGGAAATCCGCCGCCTTCCCGGCGTCGAGCGGATCAACCTCAACCCGCGCGAAGCCGGGCCGCCGGGCCGCGAACTGGACATCCGCCTGCGCGGTGCGGAACCCGAGCGCCTCAAGGCGGCCGCCGTCGAGCTGGCGGCGCTGCTCGACCGCCTGCCCGGCGTCGGTTCCGTCGAGGACGATCTGCCCGAGGGCAAGCAGGAACTCATCCTCGAGGTGTCGCCGCGCGGCAGGGCGCTCGGCTTCACCACCCAGAGCGTCGGCATGCAGGTGAGAAACGCCTTCCAGGGGCTCGTCGTCCAGCGCCTCGCGCGCGGCGACGAGGAGGTGGAGGTCAGGATGCGGTACCCCCGCCGCGACACCGACAGCGCCTCGTTCCACGAACTGTTCCTGCGCGCGCCCGACGGCGCCGAGGTCCCGCTGAGCGAGGTCGTCACCCTGCGCCAGGAGCGCGGGTTCAGCCGGCTGCGCCGCGAGGACGGGGCGCGCGAGGTGGCGGTGGTCGGCAATATCGACGAGACCGTCACCGGCCTCAACGCCCTCATGCCGACGATCGAGGCGGGCGGCCTCGCCGACATCGCCAGGCGTTACGGGGTCGCGTACCGGTTCAAGGGAAAGGCCGAGGAGGAGTCCGAATCGACCGCCAACATGCGGACCGGCGCGGTCATCGGCCTGATCTGCATCTACATCGTGCTGGCCTGGGTGTTCGCCAGTTTCAGCCGGCCGGTCATCGTCATGTCGATCATCCCGTTCGGTTTCGTCGGCGCGGTGCTGGGCCACTACGCGCTCGGTTTCGACCTGACGATCCTCAGCATGCTCGGCCTGTTCGGGCTGGCCGGCATCGTCGTCAACAACTCGATCATCCTGGTCCGCGTCATCGAGGAATACATCCGCGGCGGCACGGCGCTGCACGAAGCGATTGTCGCCGGCGCGCGCGACCGGCTGCGCGCGGTGCTG
The DNA here is from genome assembly GCA_965200535.1 of Alphaproteobacteria bacterium. Lineage (GTDB taxonomy): Bacteria > Pseudomonadota > Alphaproteobacteria > MPNO01 > MPNO01 > MPNO01. The sequence goes on from CBDAUF010000001.1 coordinate 1,318,053, forward strand.
CTCACCTCGCTGACCACCATCGGCGGGCTCGTCCCGCTGCTGTTCGAGACCAACTACCAAGCCCAGTTTCTCATCCCCACGGCGATCTCGCTGGTGTTCGGGCTCGGCGCGGCGACGCTGATCGTCCTCGCCGTCATCCCCGCCCTGCTCGCCATCGACGGCGACATCCGCGCCGCCCTCGCCGCGGCGGAGTGACCGGGCGCGGCGGCCGGCGCGGGGCGGTTTGAGTGCATCGCGATCGAGGCGTAGATTGGGCGGCCGGAGGAACCGGGGGGCGCATGTGGCGAGCATCACGATCCGCAATCTCGACGACGATGTGAAAACCCGCCTGCGGGTGCGGGCGGCGGGCAACGGCCGCTCGATGGAGGAGGAGGCGCGGCTGATCCTGCGCGATGCGGTCGAGCCCAAGCCGCGCGGGCGGAACCTCGTGGAAGCCATCCGCTCGCACTTCGGGCCCGAGAACGGCGTGGACCTGGAACTGCCGCCGCGCGGACCCGGACGCGAGCCGCCCTCCTTCGACTGAGCGCGCGGCCGTGTCGGTGCTGCTGGACACCAATGCGGTGTCGGAACTGATCCGCAGGGCGCCCGATCCCGATGTCGAGGCATGGGCTGCGGGCTATCCCATCGAGGACCTGTTCTTCTCGGCGGTCGGCGAGGCGGAGTTGCGCTACGGCGCCGCCATCCTGCCGGCGGGAAGGCGGCGGGACGCGCTGGTCTCCGATATCGAACGGATGCTGCGCGATGCTTTCGCCGGCCGCATCCTGCCCTTCGACAGCGGCGCGGGGCGCGCCTATGCGGAGATCGCGGCGGGGCGGCGCGCCGCCGGGCGGCCCATCGCACCGCCGGACTGCCAGATCGCGGCCATCGCCCGCGCCCGCGGCATGGCGGTGGCGACCCGCAATGTCCGCGACTTCGAGGCTCTCGGCATCGAGGTGATCGATCCCTGGACGGCGGCGTGAGCGGCGCGGCTCACGCGTTCACGCAGCCTGTCTTGGCTCCGGCGTCAACGAGACATCGAGACGGATCTGATCGTACACCACCCGCGGCACCCGCGTGCCGCCCGTTCCCTCCTGCATCTCCACCAGCCCGTACTGTGACATCGTCTTGAGCGTCCGCGACAGGTTCGACTTGCTGCGTCCGGCCAGTTCCGCGAGATGCGTGAGCGAGTTCGGCTTCTCGCGGGCAATCGTTCCCAGCAGCTCCCGGTTGCGCTGCGAGAGCACCCTGGCGAAGCTTTCGATCGATGTGAACCAGACCGTCGGCCCGCCCCTGTCGGCCCTCTGTTCACCGCGGGCGATGGCCATGGTGCGCGCCTTCATCCGGTCGTAGTCGGCAATGCCGATCTTCAACGTCTTCATGGCAGTGACCCCCTTTCCCTCAGGACGCCGTCCACTTCCTTCCAGAAATCTTCGAGCAACGTGGCAGCATCCCGGTAATCGTAAGCCCTGATCGTCCGCAGCCGATGCCGATGGTCGTTCTCTTCGCGGCGCCGCCTTCCCGGGCCTCGTCCCTCGGTCACCGGGTGAGCATTGTCGAATCCGACCGGTCCGGAACCGTCCGGGGCATGCAGCGTCAGCGAATAGCTCAACCCGTGCGGCTGCTCCGGCGTGACTTCGGTTCGTACCGCGACGAACTTCACCCAGTGTCCCGCCTCATCCACGAACAGGGTCTGGCCGTGAAGGTCGAGCAGGGTGTCGAGCCCTGGGCCGCGAGCACGCCTCGTCATCGGCACAAGTTATCAGTAAGGCATAACCGAGGGTAGCCCGTCACCAGGGTGTCCCGCTGACAGTCCGCGTCCGCTCGGCGGCCGCAAACCGAGGTCGCAATCAATGGTTTTCAGCGCGCGGGCCGGAACCCGAGTGTGCCGCCCTGTCGCGCTTCCGGGATCCGGACCGAATTCCCCGCACGCGATGAATGGGGCGGCACTACGCCGAACAGCTCGGCGTGCCGATGCGAGCCGCGCCGCCGATTTCAGCCTGTGTGCTAAGCGGAAGGCAATGGCGAAAGAAATGTTTCGCCCTTGACCAAATCCGCCTCAGTCGGTTAGACAGGCTGAAATGTCTGAGAACAATACAGGAACACAACGCATCCGCGATCCGGTTCACGGGTTGATCGTGTTCGGCGGAAGCGGGGACTGCCACCGGGATCGGACGGATCTGATCGCGTGGGACCTGCTGAACACCGGCGAGTTTCAGAGATTACGCCGCATCCGTCAGCTGGGGTTCTCCGATCTGGTTTTTCCAGGCGCGACGCACAGCCGTTTCGCTCACAGCGTCGGCGTCTATCACATGGCGCGCCGGCTGGCCGACGTCATCGCGCGGCGGAAACCGGGAGGCCGCGATTTGAATCGCGAACGGGTGGCGCTTCTGGCTGCTCTCCTCCACGATATCGGACACGGACCATTCAGCCATGCATTCGAAACGGCCGCCGGCGACGCCGGACCCAGCCGCAGGCACGAGGAATGGAGTGCGGAGATCGTGCGGGGAGATACCGCCGTCCACAGCGTCCTCCGGTCGGTGGATGACAATTTGCCAGAACAGATAGGCGCGTTGCTGACGGACGATGAACCGAAGGACATCTATGGCGCCATCGTCTCCAGCCAATTCGATGCCGACCGGCTCGATTATATCCTGCGCGATCGGCTGATGACCGGGGTCGAATTCGGGCACATCGATCTCGACTGGCTGCTCGACTGTCTGAGGGTTGGCAAGGTCACCGTCGGCAGGGACGATCCGATTGAGGCGCCGTGCCTCTACCTTGGCCCGAAGGGCTTGCAGGTGGCCGAGGAGTATCTGGAAGCGCGCTCCCGTCTCTACCGCATGGTCTACATGCACAAGACGACCAGGGCGGCTGAAAAGATGTTGCAGGCGCTATTGATCGATGTGGCGTCCAAAATGAGAAATCATGAACTGGCTCGACGCGAGCCGGTGTTGTGCTATCTGACATCCGAAGAGCCGACCCTTTCTTCCTATCTCGTTCTCGACGATTCGAAGGTATGGGCTGCCCTGTCGATTTATTCGGAACTTGACGATCCTCGTATAGCCGAATTGGCAGAGCGGCTGCTGGATCGAAACCTCTACAAATGCGTCGATATCGGCGTCCGAGATGTGCCGGACGGCAATTTGTATGGCCGCTTCAAACAAAAACTCAAAGGCGCGGACTTGGATTGTCGGGATGAGATTCTTTTCGACGATGCGGCGGTTGCATCCTACAAGTGGTATAATTTCGACGATTCATCGGCCCTCAACAAGGTTTTGGTTAAAACGCAGGAAGACATGGGGGAACCGAGGGACATCGTCAACGATTCCGACATTGTGAATACGCTGAAGTCCGAAAAGCGCATTCAGCGTGTTTATGTACCGGAGTCAGACAGAGTCGAACAGCTTCACGAAATTCTTCGGGAGGTCGAATGATGAATGCGCAGGATATCGTCATTGGCATGGTTGCCCTGAATGACGGCGAACTGGTCGGTCGGACGCGGCTCCAGAAGCAGGCCTATCTCCTGGATCGCTGCGGCGCGGATTTCGGACTGCGGTTCACCTATCACCATTATGGGCCGTATTGCTTCGAGCTCGCTGGCGCCGCGGAAGAGGCACGGGCGGAAAATCGCATCGTGATCGAGGACCGGCCCGGCAGTCATGGCGTGCCCTATGCGATCTTCAGGTCGGCGGAAAATGCAGAACGTCCGGGGCGTCTCGGCGCGCTTGAAGCCGATCGAGCAGACGCTTTGCTGAAGCGGATGAAGCGGGTTTCCGATACCGTCCTTGAGCTTGCCGCGACCATCGTTTTTCTGCGCGACCAGTGGCGCTATTTCAACAAGGACAAAATCAGTCCGGTCGAAGAGACGAAAAGGCGCAAGCCCCTAAAGGCGACGGATGAGCGCATTGCCAAGGCTCTCGACCTGCTGCACAACCTCGGCCTGTGGGAAAGGGCTGGGCCGGCCGCGGGATGAGCGCCGGTTTTCCCCTTCGGTTCCGTAAAATTCGCCGGCCCGATCGAGGCGTTCCGGGACCGGGGCACGCGTCCAATGTTTGTGTGCCCATTCATGAATTCGTCCTTCATGAAGGGACGACTCTTCGATATCGCCCGAAGGGCTATTGGACAGGCGAATATCAACGCAAAGGAATTCGAGTCGTTGCCGTTGCCTGTTCCCCCACTCGACTTCCAAAATCGATGGGAATTATATACGAAAGTGCCGAAGGGTGAAAGGTGGGAGGGCCGATCCGGCGACCGACCCTCCCGGAATCGAGTTACTGAGCTCCGCCCTTGCGGGTGCGTCTGGCGTCCGGCGATCGAACCAATGCGCGACCAGGCGGGTCTACGGCCAGCCCGGCGTTGTCAGGGAAGCGATCCAGGAAGAAGCGCGCGTAAATCGGGCGACGAATGTAAGCGAAATGGGGCATGTTTGCGCCTCCATCTTGGAAGGCACACTTGACCCGTTCGCCGAAACTGCTATAGTTCCGCCGTCGTTGGTCGACTGCGATGTGCCTTCTGGGCTTCTTGTGAGGGGGGCGGACTGTCGGGTCCGCCCCTTTGCAGTCGACTAAGACCTATCCGATCCTGCCCCTATCGTCAATCGAGCCGTCTCGGCCAAGAAAAATCGATCCGAGCGCATTTTTCCCCTTGCAATCTTTGGCACTCTGTTATATCTATAGAGGGTAGGCAGGGAGCAGGACATGGCACACAGCGCACCAGGCAAATCGGACCGCGAAGGCATCTCCCTGATGGAGATTTTCCGGATGTTCCCCGATGACGCGACCGCCGAAGCGTGGTTCGTGGAACGCCGTTGGCCGGACGGGATCGCTTGCCCGCATTGCGGATCGACGAACGTTCAGACCGGCGCGAAGCATAAGACGATGCCGTTCCGTTGCCGCGAGAAGGAATGCGCGAAGCGGTTCAGCGCCAAGACCGGAACGGTCATGGAAGGTTCGAAGCTGGGCCTGCAAGTGTGGATGATCGCGACCTACCTGCTGACGACAAGCCTCAAGTCGGTTTCCAGCATGAAGCTGCACCGCGATCTGGACATCACGCAGAAGACGGCATGGTTCCTCGCGCACCGTCTCCGGGTTGCGCTAGAGGAAGAAGAAACGCCGTTCTCCGGCCCTGTCGAGGTCGACGAGACGGTTATCGGCGGCAAGCGCAAGAACATGCACAAGGACAAGCGGGCGGCGCTCACGGGGCGCGGCAGCGTTGGCAAGACCATCGTGGCGGGAGCCAAGGACCGCGAGACCAACGCAGTCTCCGCCCGGACGATCCCGAACACGCAGACTGCCACGCTGCAAGGTTTCGTCCGCGAACACGCCGCGCCCGGAGCGACTGTCTATACCGACGATGCGCTCGGCTACAAAGGGATGCGGTACAATCACGAAAGCGTCAATCACAGCGCCGGGGAGTATGTCCGGGGCATGGCGCATACCCAAGGGATCGAAAGCTTCTGGTCGATGTTGAAGCGGGGCTATCAGGGAACCTTCCACAAGATCAGTCCGAAGCATCTTGACCGGTACGTCAACGAATTCGCCGGACGGCACAATGTCCGCGAACTGGACACCATCGCGCAAATCGGTTCCGTCGCCGCCGGGATGGAAGGCAAGCGGCTGCGTTATACGGACCTGATCGCTGATAACGGACTGGAGAGCGGAGCGCGGGCCTAGATGGGCTCCGTTGCCCGCTTGGGGGAGATAGCAACGATAGTAGGGGGAGGGACGCCGCGGCGATCTAATCCTGCGTATTTCACTGACGGAACAATTCCATGGGCAACACCGTCGGACATCACGGCGTTGGACGATCTGCAAATCTCAGAGACGAAAGAACGCATCACGGAAAATGCGCTTCGGGAAAGCAGCGCGCGCCTGTTGCCCGCCGGGGCCGTTCTACTGACCAGCCGGGCAACGATAGGTTTCACCGCGATCGCCGCACACCCGATGGCGACCAATCAAGGCTTTGCCAACTTCATATGCGGAGATGGTGTTGTTCCCTCGTATCTGGCGCTATGGTTGCGAAGCCGACGACGCTTGCTAGGCGACATGGCTGGCGGAACCACGTTCAAGGAAATCACGAAATCAACGCTCAGGACCATCGAGATAAAGTTGCCAGACACTCAGCGTCAACGGGATGTCTCGACCATTCTTGAGAATATGATTGCTCTCAGGAAGGCGCACAAGAGGGCGATGAATGTTGCAGAAGAGCTTTTGGATGTCACGATGGAGAGGCTCCTATGACCGCCAAGAAACCCAACCCGCCGACGGTGCAGGTCAAGCATTCGAAGTATCAGCCGAGCAAGAAGGAACTGGACGCCGATCTACGGGTCAACGCCAGCTTCGAACAGGCGGTCAAAGCCCTGGCCCGGCCCGTCAAGATCAAGTACACCGGCAAGGACAAGTAGCCGGGCTTCGGCACTTTCGTATATAATCCCCGAAATTTCAGACTCTTCTTCCTGTCTTTAGCGCTTGTATTCGATAAATCGAAGAACACTACCACACTTCAACCCCTGAGACGGCATCTACAGAGACGTGACCATCATGCATTAGTGTGTGGTATCGACCGAGTCTATGTCATTCATTGTGACACAATAGATCGTATTAGAAAGATCAGAAACAAGTTCATCGTCCATATGGATCGGGACGGGATGGATAAAGTATGGAAAGATGTCTCAATCACACCAGATCAAGTCAAGGAGCTGATAGATGACCTGTGTGATATATTAAATCGAATTCTTCAAGAATTCGACTATCCGAATCTTATTGCGGGAGGGAAACGAAATCGACAAGCTGTCCAGTTTCTGCTTGAATCCCTGCAGTCAAATGCCGCGAAAGGCGATCATGACGCTTAAGTGGGAACAAGTGCGACCATTTTTTGATGAATATGGTTGCGTGGTCGTCGGCAGCCCGGAAATGAGGTGGTATGCAGAGGCGTGGAGTGCTCTAGCCTGACTTATTCGAGAGCGGCTGTTTTTATCGGTTGATTTGGCGCGCGCAAGGGACGCCGTTCGGCGCCTTTGGGGCCTCGGGGCCACGGTTTCCGGTATCGGGGTTGGGGGTTGAACGGTCTCGGGCTTCCTGGGGCACATCGCCCCGGCGGTCAGGGCCCGGATGCCGCGATCCGGTCGGCCTTCTCGATGACGCGTGCGGCGATCCTGAGCAGGCTCTGTCTGAGGGTGGCGAACACGGCCCAGGCGAGCGGCATCCTGGAGGGCGGCATCGTCGAGATGGGCGTGGATCGCCGAGGTGCAGCGCTGACGGTGTCCGAACAGTCGGCCGACCGTGGTCAAGCCGACGCCGCTCATGACGCCCTGCGAGGCCCAGGTGTGGCGGCAGTCGTGAATGCGGAGGCCGGGCAAGCCGGCTTCTTCGCGGATACCGATCCAAAAGACGTAGAGCCGGTGAGGTGTGAGGTCTTCGGGAAACACCCGTCTTGCTGCTTCGCTCCGGGGCAGTGCCGCGAGCAGTCGTGCCGCTTCCGGTCCGAGCCAGGCGGTGCGCGGCCCGGTCTTGGAGTCTTCGAGACAGGCGCTCGTGCCGTCTTCCGACAACTCGCCAATCTCGTCCCACCGCAGGTTGAGGATTTCCGAGAGCCGTGCGCTGGTCAGTGTCAGCAGACGGATTGCGGCAACCGGCCAAGTATGGGCCTCCCGGTGCCTTTCCAACACCGCCCCGAGGCGCTCCAGTTCGGCATGATCGAGAGAGCGGACAGCGCCGCACCGCACCCCACCGCCCCTCCCCGCCTGCCGGCGCCTGCCTCTTGCGGTGCGCGCGGCGGACGGCGCCGGCCGTCCGGCACGCCTGGGGTTTGGAGGCTGCGGCCGAGGCCGTTGTCCTGTCGAACGCCCGGCGAGGGCGCCGATGCGCGGCATGGGGTGCGGCTGGATTTCAAGATAATTCGTTCCTGTCGAGTTCCCGCTTCTCGTAGACAGCCGCGATTTGCCGACCGTCCCAGATGTAGCACAGATGCCGCTCTTGACGGACATTCGAGAGAAGCGGGGGCCGGAACACGGCGGCGCATTCGCCCCCTGGCCGGCGGACGCTGTCGTAGGCGATGCCGTTGGACCCGCTTGTCCGCACCGTTTTCCCGAGGTGCTGGCCGGCGGCATAATCGTCGGTGTGATAGATCGCCGGTTGCGCGGCTCTCTGGCCGCGCAGGTCATGCAGTTCGCCTTGGAGGTCGACCGACCAGACCCGCATGTCGAGCTCCATACGCGGCTGCCCGGTGGCGCGCATAAAACGCTCGCGGTGATGCCGGGTCTCGGCAATGGCGGTGTCGAGATCGTTCGCGGCGTAGAAGACACCGTAGGTTCCATCCGAGAACCGGCTGCCGGCCGGGTTGAGGTGGGTGAACGCCGCCATGATGATGCCGGCGCCCGGCCCGCTGACGCGATCCCCGGGCGGCACCAGCTGGATGTCGCCGACTTCGTTGCGGAGTCTGGGATCGGTCAACGCGCCCAACTCGAAGATTGCTTCCAGATCCTGAGGCTCCGTCACCCGCTCGAAGAGCTGGATCGGCGGAAACCGGCTGGGAACGATGCGCCGGCATGGCGTCCATTCGATGCGGGCAGTCGCCGGGGTCATGCGCGGCCGCCGCGTTCCGCATCGAGGTATTGCCGGACAAGGAACAAATCCGCCACATGGCCGGACAACATCCGCTCCAGGGCCGTCCGGCCGCCGAACAGAGGTGCTGCGTTCGGCCGCCTCACCCACTCGTCGGCGGCCTTTTCGTCGGGCAGCAAAATTTGCAGCGCCTTGTAAATGCCCACGATGTAGGAAATACGCTCCAGCGTATCCTTGGGTAGCGCAACGTTCGGAGTCTTCTTCCACTTGAAGAAGGTCGATCGAGATGCCACGCCGAGAAGGGTCATCTGTTCCCCGGCCGAGAGCCTCCAGAGCTCTGCAATCCGAAAGAACGTGCGCAGCGCCGGGCCGGACAGGTCCCTGCGATCCATCGCCGTCGCCAAGTGCGTTCGTACAACCATGAAGATGTCCAGATATATATTTATAGACCATCATAGTCCATTAATGGACTCACTGCAAAGCTTGTTCGATTGCGCAGCATGGCCCCGCCCCGCCTGCCTGCCTCTTGCGGTGCGGGCGTTGCCGGCGGATAACGGGGCGGCAGGCATGGCGAGTTCGATGCGGAACAGGCGCGCTGGGCCGGCCTGATCGGCAGCCGTGCGAAGGCCGATGCGATGGGCATAGACTCATTCGGTGAATGGAATCTCGACGAGCACCCCTTCGCCGCCCTTGGGGGGTACGATCAGGCGCGGCGCGTGTTCGGCGGCGAGGACACCCTGGGCCGCGCGAATTGGCGCGTCACGCATTGAAGATCGATACCCCCGCCCCGATTTGCCCGTTTCAGACCGTAGAAAGGAACTGTGGCAAGGCTGGTGGTGTTTGCTCCCTGAGGGCCGGCTCTGGACCGGTTGTCATCACCTGTCCAAGTCGCTTTGAACAGGGGAATATCCTGCCTCGCTGGCTGGGCAATATCGTCGGCTTCGAAACAGTGCACCTCGCCCGAGAGGTTCCATTCATGCGCTCGACAGACACGGGTCGGGCCGCTGGTCGTATCGATCTTGTTGTAGCGAGCGATGGAGACGCTTCCGCATGGCTTGGACTTGAGATTCAGGCGGTCTATTTCTCTGGCCAAGGTATGGACTCAGACTTCCGGCTGTTAGCGGCAATGACAGTCCAACCTCTCCAAAACCTACAGCCGTCCGAAGGCCCGACTGGAGATCATCGAGTGCCGAACGGTTGATGCTGCAATTTCTTTGCGACCGGCATTGCCCTGCGCGGTTTCGACAGCGCTGCGTCCAACACCGGCCGAAATCCCTCCCAGTCCACAATGCTGGCCAACCTCGCCAGCGGATCGCCCGATCCGTCAAGCTTCGCGAACCGCTCGTCCAGATCGAAAAAGCCCGGCATTCCCATCAAACTCGCCTCCCCCACGCAGCAACATCGATCCGCCCATATCAAAACGCAAAATCAGGCAATTTTGGGGGCTCCTTAAGTCGGACTCGTTTGGTATCCAGATGAATCATCCTTCCAAACGCAGCGGGATATTCGATACTACAACTTTACTGTCTGCGTCGGTGATACCGGCTTCATTCAGTAACTTCTCGAAAGCCCGCTTTGCTATTTCGGGATATGGAATTGGCCCAAGGATGATTCGGTCAATGACATTGGAGAAACCTACGTCTTCCAGCGGTAACTTCAATATCTCCTGTGGCACCCCATCTTTAGAAACGATTTCTCTGTGAAGCCCGTCGTCAGGATAATGGTCTCTTTGTACATATAGCCTCCATTCCCGTTCCTCCTCAAAAACCGGGTGCTTGGTTCCGACGATTGCCATCATGAACATCATGTCGACGAAGCCTTTGACTCTATTCCATCCGAGGCGTTTTAGAACTTCGAAGTTTTTTATGTCGGATAAATTCCGCACTACGGACTTGAGTTCTCCTTTAATACTAGCTTCCCGACTATAGTCGACTTTCGTGAAGAAGATCGAATGGTTAAGGCAAGCCTCAATCAGACTGCTGTTTTTGAGGACGACTGCCACATCGCCGTAGGCACGCCACATAGACAGGCGGCCATGCTGATCTTCCGACTCATCGTGCAGCGAAAGACACGCAAGATGGGTGTCATTCAGAAGAGTTTTTCCCCAATTCATAAGATTCTTCTTTATATCCATCGCTTGAGTTTGAGGAAATATCCTATTGATTTCGTCTCGAAAGCCTTTTCCAACTTCGCCAGTCAAGGCGTTTTCAATCATATTGAGTCCATACGATATTTCTGAGCGGTCATTCATTACGCTGGCGTTTCTAAGCCATATTTCTTTGTTCTTTATAATCTTCATCGCTGTGTCCGGTGATGTGTAATAAGCAAGCCTACGGGATGCCATATCGACAAGCGATTCGATGTGTCCCGGAATGAAGATGTTGTATGAGCGAAAATCTATTTCGTCAGATTGCATTGACCCTGCTTTCCGGAAGTCTGAACTGATATTATCAATACAGGAGAAATGCGCTGTATGCAACCATCCGCAATTCGTGATTTTCTAGCTTTCAGTTCCGAAAAGCGGTTGATTGTCTGTCATGCTTTGTCTCTCAGTCACCGTTTTCTAAGTGCATTGGAATCGACACTTTGTGTTTGGGATAGACGTGCGGGATCGAATGGCGAAAACCATCCAATTAGGCACAGACACCGCTTTTGCATGTCGTTCATTCGCCAGCACTCAAATCTTGATCGATCCAGAGGGGCGGCGCTTGCCGACGTTACCTTTCGCAGGCGGATGACCGATCACGGGATCCGCCCGGTTCGCCTCTCGATGATCGATCGGCCGGGCCGTGTCGACGGGCGGCGGCCCCACCCCTCCCCGCCCCGCCCGCCTGCCTCTTGCGGTGCGGGCGTTGCCGGCGGATAACGGGGCAGCCGGCGGCGGCCGTCCGGCGTGTCTGGGGTTTGGAGGCCGCAGCCGGGGCCGATGTCCTATCGAACGTCCGACGAGAGTGAAGACGGGCCGCTCTTCCTCACCACCAGGGAGGCCGCGGACTTGCTCCGCGTGAAGGAGCGCAAGGTCTACGAACTCGCCGCCCGGGGGGAGATCCCGCACCGCCGGATCACCGGCAAGCTGCTGTTTCCGCGCGCCCGCCTGCTCGCCTGGATCGACGGCGACGAGGCGGCCGACGGCGAGCGGCCGATGGTGCTGACCGGCTCGCACGACCCGCTGCTCGACTGGGCGGTGCGCGAGTCCGGCTCCTCCCTCTCGACCCGCTTCAACGGCAGCCTCGACGGCCTCCACTGGTTCGCCGCCGGGCAGGCCGCGCTCGCCGGCCTGCATATCCCCGAAAAGGGGGAGTGGAACATCGCCGCCGTCGCCGACCTCGGGGTCGACGGCTGCGTGCTCATCGCCTGGGCCGTCCGCGCCCGCGGGCTCATCGTCTCGGAGCGGCTGGGCGGCATCGTGCAGGGCCCCGCCGACATCAGGGGCCGGCGGGTGGTCAGGCGCCAGCCCGGCGCCGGCGCCGACATGCTGCTCGCCGACCTGCTGGCCGGCGTCGGGCTCTCCGACTACGACGTGCAGTCGGCCGGAGAGATGGCGCGCACCGAAAGCGACGCCGCCGCCCAGGTCGCCTCCGGAGAGGCCGATGCGGCGCTCGGCATCGAGGCGATGGCGCGGCAGTACCGCCTGCCCTTCGTGCCGCTGGTCGAGGAGCGCTTCGACCTGCTCATCGACCGCTACTACTATTTCTCGGCGCCGGTCCAGACGCTGCTCGACTTCGCGCGCGGCGAGGCCCTCCAGCGCAAGGCCCGGTCGCTCGGCGGCTACTCCCTGGACGGGATCGGCTCGGTCCGCTGGCTGGGGCCCTAACCGGCCGGCGCCCCCGCCGGCCGGGGCTGCGCGGCGGGCCCGGGCTGCGCGTTGGGCCGGGGCTGCGCGTTGGGCCGGGGCCTGGCGTTGGGAAAGAACACCTGGCGTCCGCCGACCCGGAACGCGGCGATCGCCGCCTGCCCCTCCGCCGACAGCATCCAGGCGACGAATTGGCGGCCGAGCCGGGCCCGCGCATTGGGGTGGCGCGCCGGGTTCACCAGGACGATCCCGTACTGGTTGAACAGCCTCGGGTCGCCCTCCACCAGCACCTGGTGGCGCCGCTTGTTGCCGAAGGCGGTCCAGCTCGCGCGGTCGGCCATGACATAGGCGCCCATGCCGATGCCGATGTTGAGCGTCGCCCCCATGCCGGCGCCGGTTTCCCGGTACCAGCCGCCGGAGGCGGCCTCGGCATCGATCCCGGCGGCGCGCCACAGCCTCAGTTCCGCCTTGTTGGTACCGCTGTCGTCGCCGCGCGAGGCGAACGGCGCCCGCGCCAGCGCGATGCGCGCCAGCGCCGCCGCCGCATCGGTCATGCCGGCGACCCCGGCCGGGTCCGACGGCGGGCCGACGATGACGAAATCGTTGTACATCAGATCCGCGCGGGCGGTGCCGTGGCCGTCGGCGACGAACCGTTCCTCGGCCGCCCGGTCGTGGACCAGCAGCACGTCGCCGTCGCCGTTGGCCGCGTTGCGGATCGCCTGGCCGGTGCCGACGGCGACCACGCGCGCCTCGATCCCGGTCTTGGCGCGGAACCGCGGCAGGATGCGGTCGAAGAGGCCGGAATTCTGCGTCGAGGTGGTCGACTGGACGATGATGAACCGGTCTTCCGCCGCCGCCGGCGCCGCGAGACCCGCGAGCGCGAGACCGGCGAGCGCCGCGGCAACCGCGAGAGCCCCGACAACCGCGAGAACGGGGGCGGCCGGGCGCCGCCGCGCTTCCCTCATCGGGGCGCCGCGGGCAGGGGGTGCCGGGGCGCCGGGTCGAGCGGCAGGCGGCCCTCGAGCCAGGCGCGCGCCGCTTCCGACCGGGGCGCGGCGAGGATGTCGGCCGCCGCGCCCGCCTCCGCCACCCGGCCGCCGTGCAGGAAGATCAGGTCGTCGCCGAGCCGCCGCGCCTGCCCGACATCGTGGGTGACCAGGACGATGGTGATGCCGGCCGCGTCCGCCTCGCCGATCAGCCGCTCGATCGCGTGGGTCGACGCCGGATCGAGGCTCGCCGTCGGCTCGTCGAGGAACAGGAGCTGCGGCCGGCAGGCCAGCGCCCGGGCGACCGCGAGCCGCTGCTGCTCGCCGCCCGACAGGACGCGCGCCGGGCGGCCCGCGAGGCCGGTGAGCCGCGCCCGTTCGAGCGCCTCCGCCTCGCGCGCCGCGCGCTCGGGCCCGGCGATGCCGCGCGCCGCCAGCGCGAAGCGGAGGTTGGCGCGCACCGACCGGCGCAGCATCACCGGGCGCTGGAAGACCATCGCCTGGGCGCGGCGGGCCTCGCGGTCGAGCGGCCGCCCGCCCCACGCGATCTCGCCCGCCGTCGGCCGGATCAGCCCGTGCAGCAGGCGCAGCAGCAGGCTCTTGCCGGCCCCGTTTGCGCCCATGACGACGGTGCGCCGGCGCGGCCGGATGTCCAGGGCGACGCGGTCGATGAGGGCGGCGCCGCCGGCGGCGAAGGAGAGGCCGCGCGCCTGCAGCACGCCCCCCGCCGGGGCGTCCGCCCGGCCGGCCGCCGCCTCAGGCATAGGCGAAGCGCGCCGCCGAGCCCCTCAGCGTCATCACCGCCCCGTTGACGACGACGGCGATGACCAGCAGCACCACGCCGAGCGCGAGCGCCATCTCGAGATTGCCCTTCGAGGTTTCCAGCGCGATCGTGGTGGTCATCACCCGGGTCGCGTGGTTGATGTTGCCGCCGACCACGATCACCGCGCCGACCTCGGCGACCGCCCGCCCGAAGCCGGCAAGCGCCGCGGTCAGCAGGCTGTAGCGGGCGTCCCACAGGAGCGCCGCGATGCGCGCCCCCGGCCCGACCCCGAGCGAGGCGAACTGTTCGGCGTATTCGCCGTGCAGGTCCTCGACCACCTGGCGGGTGAGCGCCGCCACGATGGGGGCGACCAAGACGGTCTGGGCGACGATCATCGCCGCCGGGGTGTAGAGCAGCTGCAGCGGCCCGAGCGGCCCGGCCGCCGAGAGCATCAGGTAGGCGGCGAGCCCGACCACCACCGGGGGCAGCCCCATCAGCGCGTTCAGCAGCACCGCGAGGGCGGCGCGCCCGGGGAAGCGGAAGGCGCCCAGCGCCGCGCCGACCGGCAGGCCGATGAGGCACGCCGCGGCGACCGCCGTCAGCGTCACCCGGAGCGACAGCCCGACGATCTCGACGAGGTCGGCATCCCAGGAGAGGATGAGTCCGAGCGCATTTCCCAGAATCGGGAAAAAACCGTCCATCGGCGAATTTTCCTGAAAGTGCAAAATTAACGCATGATTATGCATAGACTGCGATTTTCCGGAAGATTTTTCGCAGACCCCTCCGGCCCCCCCCCCGGCGGCGCCCGGCGGCATCGTTTGACCCCGCCCGCGCCGGCGTATACCAACCCGCCATGCCGATCCCGAGGCCCGACACGATCGCCCCGATGCTGGCCCTGGCCGCCGCACTGGCGCTCGCCGCGGCGCCCGACCGGGCGCGGGCGGAGCCGGCCAAGTTCGGGTTCGGCGGCGCCTGGGTGCCCACCGAGGGCGCGGCCGCCGCCTACGGCGGCTATTCGGCGGGCTGCCTCGCCGGAGCCGAGGAGCTGCCGGAGACCGGCCCCCACTGGCAGGCGATGCGCCTCTCCCGCAACCGCAACTGGGGCCATCCGGCGACCATCGCCTTCATCCGGCGGCTGGCGCGGGCGGCGCGGGACGCCGGCTGGCCCGGCCTCTATGTCGGCGACATCAGCCAGCCGCGCGGCGGGCCCATGCTCACCGGGCACGCCTCGCACCAGACCGGGCTCGATGTCGACATCTGGCTGCGCCCGCCGCGCAGCCTGACGCTGAGCCGGGAACGGCGCGAGAAGATCGGCTCGCCGCGGGTGGTCAGGGCCGACCGCCTGCGCGTCAACCGGCGCTGGACCGACACCCATTCGCGGGTCATCGAGACCGCGGCGCGCGACCCGGAGGTCGCCCGCATCTTCGTCAACCCGGCGATCAAGCGCCGCCTGTGCGAGGCCAGGGGCGCGGACGACAGCGGCTGGCTGCGCAAGGTGCGGCCGTGGTGGGGGCACGACGCCCACTTCCATGTCCGCCTGCACTGCCAGGCCGACGGCGGATGCATCGATCAGCCGCCGCCGCCGCCCGGCGACGGCTGCGGCCGGGAACTCGCTTGGTGGTTCACCCCGGCGGGCCGCTACCCGCCGCCGCCCGACCCGAAGAAGAAGAAGCGGCCCGAACTGACCCTGGCCGACCTGCCGGCCGCGTGCCGGGCGGTGCTCGCGGCCGACTGAGAGAGCCGACGCCGCCGCGCGCTAGTCGGCCGTTTCCAGCTTGTCCTGGGTGCGCAGCGCGAAGTCCGAGGCGTCGTGGCGCTCGCGCAGCTGGTCCTCGAGCGGCCCCGATATCCGGTTGACCTTGCGGCCGCGGACCACCGCCCCGCGCGCCCCGATCTCGCGGTACCAGCGCACCACGTTGGCGTAGTCCTCCGCCGCGAGGAACTCGGCCGCATCGTAGAGCCTGCCGGTGGTCAGCACCCCGTACCACGGCCAGATCGCCATGTCGGCGATGGTGTAGTCGTCGCCGGCCACGAAGCGCGTCTCGCCCAGCCGCTTGTCGAGGACATCGAGCTGGCGCTTGACCTCCATGGTGAAGCGGTCGATCGGGTACTGCATCTTCCGCGGCGCGTAGGCGTAGAAATGCCCGAAACCGCCGCCCAGATAGGGCGCCGAGCCCATCTGCCAGAACAGCCACGACAGACACTCCGCCCGCGCGGACGGGTCGTCCGGCAGGAAGGCGCCGAACTTCTCGGCGAGGTAGAGCAGGATCGCGCCCGACTCGAACACGCGCACGGGCGCCGGCGTCGAATAGTCGACCAGCGCCGGGATCTTGGAGTTCGGATTGATCGCAACGAAGCCGGAGCCGAACTGGTCGCCCTCGCGGATGTTGACGACCCAGGCGTCGTATTCCGCCCCGCCGTGCCCGGCCGCCAGCAGCTCCTCGAGCATCACGGTGACCTTCACCCCGTTCGGCGTCGCCAGCGAGTAGAGCTGCAGCGGATGCGCGCCGCGCGGCAGTTCGGCCTCGTGCGTGGCGCCCGACACCGGACGGTTGATCGAGGCGAACTGGCCGCCGTTCTCGCGCTCCCACGTCCAGACCTTCGGCGGCTCCCAGCCGTCGGCGGGAGATCGGTCATCGGTCATGGCATGGTCCTCCGTCGGCAAACATCCATCGCTGCGCCGCGTCTCTTAGCGCGCGGCCATGACCGGGTAAAGCCCGCCCGACCCCGCGCCCGGTTCCGCGTCTGGTTCCGTGTCCGAAGGGGGGCGGGCTGCCGCAGGCGGCCTCATTCGGCGGCAACCGTCTCCGCCCGCAGGGGGCGCCCGGCCACCGTCAGCACGCGGTGGTCGTTGGCGTTCAGGGTGACCGCGACCGCCGCCCCGCGGCGCGGCAGGGCGCCGATGTGGAACCAGGGCGCATAGACCCGGGCCGCCTTCCTGCCGTCGATGTAGACATGGGCGTGCCCTTCGCCGGCCCGGTGCGGCAGGCCGGCGCGTTCGGGCGCGAAGCGGAAGCCGGTGGTGGCGATGTGGAGGTTCCAGCCCGCCTCGCTGTCCCGCATCAGGCGGATGGAGAGCGTCGGCGCATCGGCCCCTGCGGGCAGCGCGACCGCCCCGCCGTGCCGCGCATGGCCGCCCGTCGCCGCACCGCCCGCCGCCGCTGCCTCTGCCGCCGGGCCGCCCCCGTCCGGGGGATGATGATGGCCGTCGAGGGCGATATTGTTGGCGGCGGCGAGAAAGAACCCGAGGCCGCCGCCGAAAAACAGGCCGACGACGAGAAGCGCAAGCGACCGCGGCATGTCGGGCTGCCCGCGGCCGCCGCGGTCAGGCCGTCCGCGGCGCGTCTTCCGCGCGCCGGCCCCCGCGCAGCCGGCGGACCGCGCGCACGCCGGGCAGGGCCCAGCCGGCTAGCCCGACCGTCGGCGCGGGCGCGGCGAACGGCCCGCCGACCGGGATGCGGGAGAGCATCAGCGAGAGACCATCAGTGGCAGGGGAAACCGGCTGCGTGGCGCGCATCGTGCGCGGCGGCGTGCAGCGCCGTGGTCTGCGCGTGGCCGACGACGGCCACCACAGCCAGCCCGATCAGGGCGCAGACGGCGATGGCGCCGAGAGGTGTCGATATCCGTGTCCGGGTCTGCGTCTGGGCGGTCATCGCCATCTCCGTCGTATCGCTCGGCCGTATCGCGCGGCGCTTGCCCGGCCCGCGGCGGACGGCCCTTCGCGCCGGCAGCGCCAAGGCCCCTAGCAATAGCCCCTCGCCCCGAAGCTCGTCAACCGGCTGTCCGGGTCCGTTTCGGCCTCATGTCGGCCCGTGATATCTTGCCAGTTATGGAAATGGGCCGGCGGAACATCGTTTCTGCTGAACTACGGTCGCAGCCAGCACGAGGTGACGGTGAACTGACGGCTTCAAGGGATGCGCCGTCCGGCACCGCCGGCAAACATGTTCTCCACCACCGTTCGGAGGCCACGCTGCCAAAGCGGTGAATCCATCGGACGCCGGCACAACCCATCGGGTCAAGTCATGCCAAGACCTTCCGACGGTGAAATCAAACGGATGATCGAGACTGGGGAAATATCCGCCATTTCGATCGATACGCAGGTGTTCGATGCCCTGGGAAGGAATTATCGACATCCGCTGCTGACTCATCTGGGCCACCTTCACAGCGTCGGGATAGAGGTCATCCTCTCCGATGTCGTCGCCAACGAAATGAAGGCGCATTTTTGCGAAACCGCAAAGGACGCACGAGACAGCCTCGAAACCGCTGCGCAAAAATATAGCCGCATATGGAAATCAAATTCGACCGAAAACGAATATTATTCCTCGATGCTCAAGCGAGATCCGAACGATTTTTCCAAAGCTGAGTTCGACGAATTTCTTCGACGCGTTCGCGGTCAGGTTGTTTCTGCTGCCGGCACTCCCGGTATGGTGGCTGATGTTCTGGATCGATACTTCGATCACAAACGACCGTTTGGGTCCGGGAAGAACAGGAAAAACGAATTCCCTGATGCGTTTGCCTTGCTCACGCTGGAAAATTACGGATTATATACGAAAGTGCCGAAGCCCGGCTACTTGTCCTTGCCGGTGTACTTGATCTTGACGGGCCGGGCCAGGGCTTTGACCGCCTGTTCGAAGCTGGCGTTGACCCGTAGATCGGCGTCCAGTTCCTTCTTGCTCGGCTGATACTTCGAATGCTTGACCTGCACCGTCGGCGGGTTGGGTTTCTTGGCGGTCATAGGAGCCTCTCCATCGTGACATCCAAAAGCTCTTCTGCAACATTCATCGCCCTCTTGTGCGCCTTCCTGAGAGCAATCATATTCTCAAGAATGGTCGAGACATCCCGTTGACGCTGAGTGTCTGGCAACTTTATCTCGATGGTCCTGAGCGTTGATTTCGTGATTTCCTTGAACGTGGTTCCGCCAGCCATGTCGCCTAGCAAGCGTCGTCGGCTTCGCAACCATAGCGCCAGATACGAGGGAACAACACCATCTCCGCATATGAAGTTGGCAAAGCCTTGATTGGTCGCCATCGGGTGTGCGGCGATCGCGGTGAAACCTATCGTTGCCCGGCTGGTCAGTAGAACGGCCCCGGCGGGCAACAGGCGCGCGCTGCTTTCCCGAAGCGCATTTTCCGTGATGCGTTCTTTCGTCTCTGAGATTTGCAGATCGTCCAACGCCGTGATGTCCGACGGTGTTGCCCATGGAATTGTTCCGTCAGTGAAATACGCAGGATTAGATCGCCGCGGCGTCCCTCCCCCTACTATCGTTGCTATCTCCCCCAAGCGGGCAACGGAGCCCATCTAGGCCCGCGCTCCGCTCTCCAGTCCGTTATCAGCGATCAGGTCCGTATAACGCAGCCGCTTGCCTTCCATCCCGGCGGCGACGGAACCGATTTGCGCGATGGTGTCCAGTTCGCGGACATTGTGCCGTCCGGCGAATTCGTTGACGTACCGGTCAAGATGCTTCGGACTGATCTTGTGGAAGGTTCCCTGATAGCCCCGCTTCAACATCGACCAGAAGCTTTCGATCCCTTGGGTATGCGCCATGCCCCGGACATACTCCCCGGCGCTGTGATTGACGCTTTCGTGATTGTACCGCATCCCTTTGTAGCCGAGCGCATCGTCGGTATAGACAGTCGCTCCGGGCGCGGCGTGTTCGCGGACGAAACCTTGCAGCGTGGCAGTCTGCGTGTTCGGGATCGTCCGGGCGGAGACTGCGTTGGTCTCGCGGTCCTTGGCTCCCGCCACGATGGTCTTGCCAACGCTGCCGCGCCCCGTGAGCGCCGCCCGCTTGTCCTTGTGCATGTTCTTGCGCTTGCCGCCGATAACCGTCTCGTCGACCTCGACAGGGCCGGAGAACGGCGTTTCTTCTTCCTCTAGCGCAACCCGGAGACGGTGCGCGAGGAACCATGCCGTCTTCTGCGTGATGTCCAGATCGCGGTGCAGCTTCATGCTGGAAACCGACTTGAGGCTTGTCGTCAGCAGGTAGGTCGCGATCATCCACACTTGCAGGCCCAGCTTCGAACCTTCCATGACCGTTCCGGTCTTGGCGCTGAACCGCTTCGCGCATTCCTTCTCGCGGCAACGGAACGGCATCGTCTTATGCTTCGCGCCGGTCTGAACGTTCGTCGATCCGCAATGCGGGCAAGCGATCCCGTCCGGCCAACGGCGTTCCACGAACCACGCTTCGGCGGTCGCGTCATCGGGGAACATCCGGAAAATCTCCATCAGGGAGATGCCTTCGCGGTCCGATTTGCCTGGTGCGCTGTGTGCCATGTCCTGCTCCCTGCCTACCCTCTATAGATATAACAGAGTGCCAAAGATTGCAAGGGGAAAAATGCGCTCGGATCGATTTTTCTTGGCCGAGACGGCTCGATTGACGATAGGGGCAGGATCGGATAGGTCTTAGTCGACTGCAAAGGGGCGGACCCGACAGTCCGCCCCCCTCACAAGAAGCCCAGAAGGCACATCGCAGTCGACCAACGACGGCGGAACTATAGCAGTTTCGGCGAACGGGTCAAGTGTGCCTTCCAAGATGGAGGCGCAAACATGCCCCATTTCGCTTACATTCGTCGCCCGATTTACGCGCGCTTCTTCCTGGATCGCTTCCCTGACAACGCCGGGCTGGCCGTAGACCCGCCTGGTCGCGCATTGGTTCGATCGCCGGACGCCAGACGCACCCGCAAGGGCGGAGCTCAGTAACTCGATTCCGGGAGGGTCGGTCGCCGGATCGGCCCTCCCACCTTTCACCCTTCGGCACTTTCGTATATAATTCCCAAAGAAAAAGGATGTTATGTGTTTCCGCGGATGGCGGATGGACAGGTTACGCCGCAGATTCTGATTATCTCATTTGTGTCGAGACGATAGAGTGCGCGCTCAAACTTTTTAACGCGGTCTGGGGAGACGATGCCGCTGAGCTCGCGCAGGAGATCCGCGTAGATGATCCTGTGTTGATCAACGAGATGGCGCAGGCCTATATGGACCACCCCAAGGGCAGAGATTTTGGTTTTGGCGGACAAGTAGTCCTTGCGTTTGATTTCGGAGATCACACAAAGGCGGTACAACTACGGGCAGTGCCAATCGATGCGAATCTTAAGGCAATTTTGCCAGAGACTGTCAGCAAGCCAGTCGCCATCTTCGCAGACAGCCAGAATGTGTCTTTCTCGCTCCGGGCCGAGGCACTTCTCGAGTATAAAGCGAAATTTGAAAGGCCGTGGAGAAATGACGTCGCCAAAGATCGTTATCACCCGGAGCTCGATGAGAGTGTGTCGATAGAGAAAAAAATTCCTGTCGATTTTGTCGTCGTCGTTTCGCAAAAGGATCGTTCAATTACTTGCAAGGCTGAATTCACCCATGAAGCCTTTTTTGAAAGTGAAATTCTCTTTTTTGAAGGTACCTTTTCATCCGGAAGAAAGGTATCCAATGAACTGCCGGCAATGGTCAGGCGGTTGATTGGCGAGTGATAAGGTCATTTTGGGGACTACATACCGAACTTGACACAGAAGCCGATAGCCTGACTGGAAATCAGCGCTTGCAGGCGCTCGCGTTCACCCGCAGGTAATCGTCGATAAACTGATCCATCATCTCCGACAGTTTGGAGAGGACATTGCCTGAGTTTCGACCGTGTGTTCCTAGAACTCTATATTTTCCGGTCGTTGCAAAGTTGGTCCTGCCGGATGCCACGTCGATCACGAGTTTTTTCAACTCTAGCGTTATATGGACAGCCGTACCAACGACGGAGACCTTAGTGAGCAAAATCGGCTTGGTCGGGACCTCCGGATCGTATAGCCTTGCTCCCCTGAGCCTGCTACGCACCGCCGCCTCGACGGACTCCCTCATGAGTCCGATGTCGGCAGCATCTTCGTGCATGGTCTCGACGACCAGATAAAGAGGCTTACAGTCGTTCCACAGTTGGAAGCGGTCAAGGCCGGTGACCTTCTCGGCCTCAGCGGGGACGGCCAAGAGCAAGGACGAGGCGACGATCAGGGGGGCAACGAGGGCGCGCATCGTCCAAGGACCGTACGGGCCGCCCAGAGAGGCGTCAAGCACAGGCAGGGAAAGCTAGTGTCTCGCTTCGACTTTCGGGACCGATAGCGGGTTCCGGGCTTGGGGCCGGCTCGCCGTCGCATCCTCCCGCCGCGAGGAATGAAGCGGGCCGATAGCCGTCTTCTGGTCATTTTGCCGCGGAACGGGCATAATCTCCATGAATTCGGAGGAACGCTGTGCGTCAACAGTGGCGTTCAATTGCCGACTACGAGGTCGATCCGGCGCAGCTGGCGGATAAGGAACTGGGGACGCTCTCCGCCGTCTGGATCGACCGTCGAGCGACAATTGCCGACTCGCAAAGCGTGGCGGCGTTCGTCGAGCGCCTCAAACGCGAATGGGCGATAGAAACCGGTCTCATCGAGCGGCTGTACACGCTGGACCGCGGGATCGTCGAGTCGATGATCGAGCACGGCATAAACGCGGCCCTCATTCCCCATCGCGGCGGGGATCGGCCGGCGGCGCAGATCGTGGCGATGATCGGCGATCAACAGGATGCGATCGAAAGCATTTTTTCCTTTGTAAAGGGCGAGCGCCCCCTGTCGACCAGCTATATAAAAGAACTGCACAGCCTGTTTACCAGGAACCAGAAATCGGTGGAAGCGCGCGACCGGTTCGGCCGCAGCGTTTCGATTCCCCTGATCCACGGCGACTACAAGCAACAGCCGAACAACCCGACCAGACCCGACGGATCGGTCCATCAATACTGTCCGCCCGAGCATGTCGCTGGCGAAATGGAACGTTTGATCGAGCTTCATTCCAGCCATGACGGGGTTGCACCGGAAGTCGAGGCGGCGTGGCTCCATCACCGGTTCACGCAGATTCATCCGTTTCAGGACGGCAACGGACGCATCGCGAGAGCGCTGGCCACCCTGGTGTTCGTCAGGGCGAACTGGCTGCCTCTGGTGGTACAGGACAGAGAGCGCAAAAAATATATCGATGCGCTCGAGGCGGCGGACGACAGGGACTTGAAACCGTTGATCGCTTTCTTTTGCAGCCGGCAAAAGACCGAGTTTGTACGGGCTTTCGGCATCGCCCGCGATACGGAGCGGGCGGTCCGCGTCGATGCGCGTATCGAATCCATCAGGCAACGGGTTGCGCAACGGCGGGACGGGTTGGAGAAGGAATGGCAGGCCGCCGTGTCAATCGCCGAACGGCTGCACGCCCTGACCAAAGACCGAATGGATCGGGTCGCCGCTTCCCTGACCGAGGCGATGAGCGCTCGCGACGGTTTCAACTGTTTCGCCGATGACGAAAAAGACCAAGGCCCCCGCAGCCGCTATTTTCACCGGCAGATCGTTTATTCCGCAAAGGCGCTCGGCTACTTTGCGAACCTGCAGCACTATCGATCCTGGATACGCCTGGTCGCCGGGGATGGAAATTCCGGCAACATCCTGATTTCCTTTCACGGTATCGGACATGATTTCCAGGGAATACTGGTTTGTTCGGGCACCTGGTTTCTTCGCACACGAACCGGCGACGGCGGCTACGAAACCGAGGGCGAGAATGTCCTCAACGACGAAGTGTTTCAGTTCAACTACAAGGAAAGCTTCGAAGACGTCCAGATCCGCTTCCGCGATTGGCTGGAAAGCACGATCGCGCGCGGGCTGGCGTTGTGGGAAGCGACACTCTGACGCAAATCGCGTCTCGTTCGGATATCCGAGGCCCGGCGGCCAGATGGGGGGCTCAGCGCGCTCTCCGACGTATTCGCCGGTCGTGAAGGACGGCCCATACGTATGATGGTCCTTGGACGAGATTATTCACGACGCCCGGACCGTCGAAGGGTACGAGTTCGAGTGCTTTTCCGAAGTCCGCCTTCGGCACCTGCCAGTGCGTTCGACTCGGGTAGAACATGTCGCCCCTGATCTTGTATGTGAAGGGTTTATATGTCTTCGTATGGAACTTATCGCCCTCGTGCTTCTTGATCCGCTCCCAAACCTCGTCGATGTCCGGCATCGATTACCTCTCCCCTGTCGGCCTGTCGTTCCCATACTATGGCCACGGGCGGACTGAGACAACCACGCGGCCCGAAACAGCCCGCCAAAGCGACCGCGGACCTGCAAACCGAGAAGGCCGAAAGTCTGCCAGCCAAGGAAAAGAACCTCGACTGAGTGGGGTTGCAAGGGCGTAATGACTGACGGACCGGTCAGGACTTCGGATGGAGCATGAACCGATGAAGCTGATCGATCATATGTGTGTCGAGGGGCTCCCCGATCGTGCTCTCGCAAGGATTGCAATCCTGCGACACATGATCGCTGTCCGGAATATCAGCTATCCGGCACCGCGCCCGAGGGAATAAAGTCCCGCACCGCCTTCATGGTGCGGTCCTTCGGGGCCTCGCCGTGGAGTCTGGACCGGGAACCGGCATTTTCGATACCCGACACCGCGGCAAACCGGATGATCTCGTCCGGCAGGAATTCCACGGCGAGCACGCCGCGCTGTGCCGAGGCCCACTCCGCCAGCAGCATTCCATTCGGACCGACCGTAATTTCCGGGTCGACAAGATGAGGCTCGCTCAAGAGAAAGAGAGCCAAAGCCCGAAGGGAGTCCGGTCGGATCGGCCGTTCGTCTCCGGCGCCGTCCCCGATCATCTCGTCGAGTTGCCGAATGCGGTCGGCGATAGCCGTGCGCCCCACGGACGACAGGATTTCGAGGATTTCCTCGGATCGGGTCGGCACATCCCCATAAAAACATGAAGGCTCGCGATGCTTCCCGGAGAGGCCTTCGCCGCTTTTGTACACTCCGGCTGTCGGTCGGAAATACGCCTCTTTTCCGGAGGACGAAGCGGCGCCCCCGCCGGTCATCGAGGTCGGTATGTCCGGGCTGCTGCTCGGTTCAGCCGGCATTTTGTCCGGACGCGTCGTTGGAAACTTATTGATCCGGTTCATCGGGTCTTCGTTGCAGCCACGGCACGATAGGCCGCGGAGCGGGTGCGGTAAAGATCGAACTCGCTTCCACCCTCCCGGCAATCGCGATCTTTACGGTATCCGCCTCCCCCGCACGCCCCCCTCACCCCTCGCGGGCGATGGCGTGGAAGAAGGTTCCGGTGACGCGGCCGCGCTGGCCGCCGCCGGGGCCGAGGGGGCGGCCTTCGCCGTCGTAGAGTGTGAGAAAGGCGTCGTCCGCCTGCACGGTCTCCGCCGTCGCATAGTGGAATTCGTGGCCGCGGACCGCGGCGCCGGCCGGGCCGAGGACGGACGGGCGGGCGGTCACGGCGCGGCGGTAGCCGAGATGGAGCCGGCGGCGCCGGAAGCTGGTCCTGTGCCCGAGCAGGCCGGCCATCGCATGCACCGCGCCGTCCGCATCCTCCAGCGCCTCGCCGAGCACCATGTAGCCGCCGCACTCGCCGTGCACCGGCCGGGTGCGGGCGAACGACGCGAGCCCATCGAGGAACCGGCGGGCGGCCGCGATCCTGCCGGCGTGGAGTTCCGGATACCCGCCGGGAAGCCAGCAGCAGTCGCAGCCGGCCGGCGGCGGCTCGTCGGCGAGCGGCGAGAAGCGGACGATTTCCGCCCCCCGCCGCCGCCAGCCGGCGACCGCGTGCGGGTAGACGAAGGAGAACGCATCGTCCGCGGCGAGCGCGATGCGCTGGCCGGGCGGATCGAGCGGGCCGGTCGCGGCGGGTTCGCCGCGCGCGTCGCCGCCGCCGCCGCGCCCGTTCATGCGCGGGGGGCGCGCGAGCGCCGCGATCCGGTCGAGGTCTACCGTCTCCGCAACCTGGTCGGCGAGGGCGGCGAGCCGGCCTTCCAGGTCGCCGTGCTCGCGCGCCTGGACGAGGCCGAGATGGCGCTGCGGCAGGCCGAGATCGGGGCGCCTCGGCAGCCAGCCGAGCCGCGCCACCCCGGCCGCCGCCAGCCCCTCCGACGCGGTCCGCAGATGGCGGTCGCTGGCCACCCCGTTGAGCACCGCCCCGGCGACCGCCACGTCGGGGTCGAACCCGGCAAACCCGCGGGCGACCGCCCCGGCGGACTGCGCCTGGCCGGCGACGTCGATGACCAGGAGCACCGGTACGCCGAAGCGGGCGGCGATGTCGGCCGCCGCCCCCGACCGGCCCGGCCGCCCGGCGACTCCGTCATAGAGGCCCATCGCCGCCTCCATCACCGTCAGCCCGCCGCCGCCGCCGACATGGCGCAGGATCGCCGCCATGTGGCCCGGCGACATGGACCAGCTGTCGAGGTTGAAGCAGTCGGCGCCCGAGGCGGCGGCGAGAAAGGCGGAATCGATGTAGTCGGGGCCGCATTTCACCGCCCGGACCGGCCGGCCGCGCCGCGCCAGCGCGGCGATCAGGCCGGCCGCGAGCGTGGTCTTCCCGGCCCCCGAGCGGGGGGCAGCGACGAGCAGGGCGGGCGCGGTCAAACCAGCGCCCCAGCGAAGGCCGGCGCGATGCGCAGCAGCCGCTCGCGCATGGCGACGATCTCCCCGACGACGACGATGGCCGGCGGCTCGATGGGATGGCGCCGCCGGTCGCCGCCGACCGCGCCCAGGGTGGAGATCAGGATGTTCTCGTCCGACCGCGTGGCGGCGGAGATCACCGCGACCGGGGTGGTCTCCGCCATGCCGCCGTCGATCAGCGCCCGGGCGATCCGCTCGATCCGGCGCAGCGCCATGTAGAGCACCAGCGGCTGGCCCAGCCTGGCGAGCGCCGCCCAGTCGGCCGCGCTGCCGTCATCGCCGGTCTCCGCGTCCGCCGCCGCGTGCCCGGTGGCCAGCACCACGGCGCGGTTGACGTCGCGCAGCGTGGCCGGGATCGCCGCCACCGCCATCGCCGCCAGGCCGGCGGTCACGCCGGGGACGATGCGGAAGGGGATTCCGGCTTCGGCCAGGGTCAGCATCTCCTCGCCGCCGCGGCCGAACACCATGGGGTCGCCGCCCTTCAGCCGCAGCACCCGCCGGCCCGCGCGCGCCAGGCGGATCATCCGCGCGCAGAGGGCGGGCTGGTCGATCGAGTGCTCGCCGGCGCGCTTGCCGGAATAGATGCGGGCGGCTTCGGGGCGCGCGAGGTCGAGGATCCGGTCGTCGATCAGCGCATCGTGCAGGATGGTGTCGGCCTGTTGCAGGGCGCCGAGGGCGTTCACGGTGAGGTATCCCGGGTCGCCCGGCCCGGCGCCGACGAGCCACACGCTGCCCGGCTCGAACACCGGGCCGCCGTCCAGCAGGCTGTCCAGCTTGGCGCCGATCATCGCGCGGTTCCCCCGCGGCCCCGGGGCGGGTGACAGGACCGCCGCAAAGGCCTATCTCCTCGGTCATGGTACGCGATCGGCCGCTGCGGCGGGGCTGGACGACGGGCGCCTGCGCCACCGCCGCCGCCAAGTCGGCGTTCACCGCGCTGCTGACCGGTGCGTTCGACGATCCGGTGACGATAACCCTGCCGCGCGGCGGCCGGGCCGCCTTCGCGCTGGCCGACCACCGGCTGACGCCGGATGCGGCCGCCGCCGCGGTGGTCAAGGACGCCGGCGACGACCCCGACGTGACGCACGGCGCCCTGGTCCGGGCGACGGTCCGCAGGGCGGCGGGCGGGCTGCACTTCCGCGCCGGCCCGGGCGTCGGCACGGTGACCCGGCCGGGCCTGCCGGTCGAGCCCGGCGAGCCGGCGATCAACCCGGTGCCCCGCCGGATGATCGCCGACGCCATCGCCGAGGTCGCCGACGCGCACGGCGATGGCGGCGGCGTCGAGGTGGAAATCTCCATCCCCGGCGGCGAGGAGATGGCGCGCAAGACCATGAACCCGCGGCTCGGGATCGAGGGAGGCCTGTCCATCCTCGGGACCACCGGGATCGTCGTTCCCTATTCCTGCGCCGCGTGGATCCATTCGATCCACAGCGGCATCAACGTGGCGCGGGCGGCCGGGCTGACCCATGTCGCCGGCGCCACCGGCGCGGCCTCGGAAGCGGCGGTGCAGCGCTACTACGGCCTGCCCGAGACGGCGCTGATCGACATGGGCGATTTCGTCGGCGGGATGCTCAAGTTCCTGCGCCGGCACCCGGTGCCGAGAGTGACCGTCGCCGGCGGGGTGGCGAAGATGACCAAGCTCGCCCAGGGGCGGCTCGACCTCCATTCGCGCAAGGGCGCGGTGGATCGGCAGGCGCTCGCCGCGGTTGCCGCCGCGGTCGGGGCCGGCCGCGCGGCGGCGGAGGCCATCGCCGGCGCCAACACGACGGCGCTGGCCTTCGAGATCGCCGCCGCCGAGGGGCTCGCGCTCGGCGATGCCGTCGCCGACGCCGCCTGCCGCACGGCCCAGGCGGCCGTCGCCGGGGCCGGCATCGCGGTCGATGTGCTGGTCTTCGACCGCGACGGCGGTCTCGCGGGCCGGTCGCTTCGCTAGGGGCATCCGGTCGACCCTTCGCGGAACCGGCGGCGGTATTCGGGATCGTAGAGGGCGCTGTCGCGGAAGTCCTCGGCCGCCAGCGCCGGGCCCACCAGGATGGTCGCGGTGCGCTCCATCGCCGCCGCCGCCGCCGCGTCCTCGATGGTCGCCAGCGTCCCGCGCACCACCCGCTCGTCCGGCCAGCTCGCCCGGCAGACGACGGCGGCCGGACAGTCCGCGCCGTAGTGCGGCAGGAGGCGCGCCACGATCCGGTCCAGCGCGTGGATCGAGAGATGGATCGCGAGCGTGGCGCCGGTCGCCGCAAAGGCTTCCAGCGTCTCGCCTTCCGGCATCGGCGAGGCGCGGCCCTGGGTGCGGGTCAGAACCAGCGACTGGGCGACCCCCGGCAGCGTCAGCTCGCGCCGCAGCGACGCCGCGGCGGCGGCGAAGGCGGGCACGCCCGGCGTCATCGTGCAGGGGATGCCGAGCCGGTCGAGCCGGCGCAGCTGTTCGCCGGCGGCGCTCCAGATCGAGAGGTCGCCCGAGTGCAGCCGGGCGACATCCTTGCCGTCGGCGTGCGCCGCCCGCATCGCATCGACGATCCCGTCGAGGCTCATCGGCGCGGTATCGACGATCTCCGCATCCGCCGGACAGTGCGCGAGGATGCCGCGGTGCACCAGCGAGCCGGCGTAGAGGCAGACCGGACAGCGCGCCAGCAAGTCGCGCCCGCGCAGCGTGATCAGGTCGGGCGCCCCCGGTCCGGCGCCGATGAAATGGACGGTCATGCGCCCTCCCCGCGCGCCACCGCGCAGGCAACCCCGCCGCGCGCGATGCGGGGCAGCAGCAGAACCGGGTTGCGCCCGGCGGCGGCGAGCGCGGCCGCTTCCGACACCGCGCCCAGGCCGGTGGCCGCCAGCGCGGCGGCGGACCAGGTGACGCAGAGGGGCTGCACGGCTGCGAGGCGCGCCGCCCCGACCGTTTTCAGCGGCAGGCCGAGGGCTGCGGCGGCGGCCGCGATCCCGGCTTCGTCCGCCTTGAACGCCGGCGCGGCGATCGCATCGGCCTGCCCGGGGTCCGTCCCCGCCGCCGCCAGGGCCTCGCGGATTGCCGCCGCGATCGGTTCCGCCGGGGCGCCGCGGCGGCATCCGATGCCGACGACGATCACCGCCTGGTCGCCTGCAGCTGGGTGACCGTCATCGCCGGCCTGAACCCCCTCAGCCCGCCGATCCGGTCGAGCCGTTCGACCGCGAGCCGGATCAGCGCGCCGCCGGTCCCTGCCGCGAAGCCGCCGAGGACGAGATCGCCGTCGAGGGTGACGCTGTTCGCCACCAGCCGGCCGCCGGGCCCGAGCGCGTCCCATGCCGCCTCGAGGACGCCGCCGCCGGCGAGGCCGCCGCCGACGAAGACCGCATCCGGCGGCGGCAGGGATGCCAGCGCGCCGGGCGCCTCGCCCTGCACGACCTCGAGGCGCGGCACGCCGAGCGCGGCGGCGTTGCGCCGCGCGCGCGCCGCCCGGTCTGCGCGCCGTTCGACGGCGACGGCCCGGTTGGCCGGATGCGCCAGCAGCCATTCGATGGCGACCGACCCCGATCCGGCGCCGATGTCCCAGAGCAGGCCGCCGGCCCGGGGCTGCAGGCTCGACAGGGTGACCGCGCGGATTTCCCGCTTGGTCAGCATTCCATCGGACTCGAACAGCCCGTCGGGCAGGCCGGAGGCGGCGGGGATCACCCGCGCATCCGCGGCCGCGGCCACCGAGACGGCCATCATGTTGAGGCGCACGATGCCGCCGATGTCGAAACCGTCGGCGCGGGCGCGGCGAATCCGTTCCGACGGCCCGCCGAGGGCCTCGAGAACGGTCATCCCGCTCGGCCCGAAACCGTATGTCGTCAACAGCCGCGCGACGGCGCCCGGGGTGGTCTCGTCGGCGGACAGGACGAGGAGGCGCCGCGACGGCTGAAGGTGCGGGAGCAGCGTCTCCAGCGGATGGCCGCAGAGCGACACCGTCTCCACATCCTGCAGCGCCCAGCCCAGCCGGCCTGCCGCCAGCGCGAAGGAGGAGGGCGCCGTGAACACCGACATCTCGCGCGCCGGCACCGCTTCCGCGAGCACGGGGCCGATGCCGTGGTGGAACGGATCGCCGGAGGCGAGCACCGCGACCGGCGCGCCGCGCAGCGCCTCGATCCTCGCGACGGCGGAGCGGATGGGGCTGGGCCAGGCGACCGCCTCTCCGCCGATCAGGTCTGCGAGCAGCCGCAGATGGCGCCGGCCGCCGAAGACGACGGCGGCTTCGGAGACCTTCCGCCTCGCCGCGCTGCACAGGCCCTCGACACCGTCCTCGCCGACCCCGACAATGGACAGCCAGCGTTCGGCGGCGCCGGCGCTTTCGGCTGGCGCGGGAGGGCCGGGCGGTGTCACGGCTGAAAGTCCTTCTGCTCGGCGGAACCGCCGAGGCCAGCGCCCTCGCCCGTCTGATCGCCGGCGATCCCCGGTTCGCGGGCGTCCTGTCGCTCGCCGGCGCCACGCGGTCTCCCGCCGCCTCGCCGCTCGCGATGCGGATCGGCGGTTTCGGCGGCGCGGACGGGCTCGCCGCCTATCTCGGGCGGAACGGTATCGGCGCGCTGGTGGACGCAACGCACCCCTTCGCCGCCGCGATCTCCGCGAACGCGGCGGCCGCCGCCGCCACAGCCGGCGTTCCCTGCCTCGCCGTGCGCCGTCCGCCCTGGGAAGAGGCGCCGGGCGACCGCTGGATCCGCACGCCCGACATGCCGGCGGCGGCGGCGGCGCTCGGCGCCGAACCGCGGACCGTGTTTCTGACCGTGGGGCGCAAGGACCTCGCCCCGTTTCGCGGCGCCCCCCAGCACACCTATATCGTGCGCAGCATCGATCCGCCGCCGCCCGACCGTCTGCCGCCCGATGCGACGGCGATCGCCGCGCGCGGCCCCTTCGCGGTGGAGGATGAGGAGCGCCTGCTGCGGCGCCACCGCATCGAGGCGGTGGTCACCAAGAACTCGGGCGGTGCGGCGACCGCCGCCAAGCTGACCGCGGCGCGGCGGTGCGGCATCCCGGTCTTCATGGTCGACCGGCCGCCGCCGGCCGGCCCCGCGGTGCCGGCGGTCGAGGACGCCTGGCGCTGGCTCGAGGCGCGTCATGCCGGGGCCGCCGCCGCGCGCGGCGTGTAGACCCAGACGCCGCCGGCCTCCCGCTTCAGGCTGCGGGTGGCGCTGGAACCGACGATGATCAGGGTCCGCATGTCCGCCATGCCCGGTTCGGCGGCGGACAGCGGCGCGACGACGATGGTCTCGTCCGCCCGGCTCACCGCGGTCGCGAAGACCACCGGCGTGTCCGGCGCGCGGTGGCCGCGCAGCAGGTCCAGCGCCTTGCCGAGCTGCCACGGCCGGGCGCGCGAGATCGGGTTGTAGAGGGCGATCACGAAATCGGCCTCGGCGGCCGCGCGCAGCCGCTGCAGCACGGTATCCCACGGCTTCAGGTTGTCCGACAGCGATATGGCGCAGAAGTCGTGGCCGAGCGGCGCGCCGGTCCGGGCCGCCGCCGCGATCATCGCCGTCACGCCGGGAACCACCGCGATGTCGATATCCGGGTTGCCCTCCGACTCGAGAGCCTCGAACAGGGTCGCCGCCATCGCGAAGACGCCGGCGTCCCCGGAGGACACGACGGCGACCGTCTCCCCCGCCGCCGCCAGCGCCATCGCGCGCCGCGCGCGGTCCATCTCCTCCCGGTTGTCGAAAACGTGGACGGTCTGGTCGCTGCGCGCCCGCACGCGCGCGAGGTAGGGGCCGTACCCGACTAGGTGGCGGGCCTCGTCCAGCGCTTCGCCGGCGGCGGGGGTGGTGTAGCGCTCGTCGCCCGGCCCCAGCCCGACCACAGTGATGCGCCCGCTCACGATGTCGTCCGGGCGCTCGGCACGAGCACGAGCGAGAAGTAGGGGGCGTCGTCGGCCGTCATTTGCGACAGCGGAACGATGCGTTCGCCGGGCATCGAGCCGCGCTCCACGTAGACCGCGCGCTCCAGCAGCCCGGCGCGGGCGAGCACCCGGCGGATTTTCGCGAGGTGCCGTCCGACCTTCATGATGACCGCAGCATCCGCCGATTGCAGGCGGCGGAGCAGCGCCTCCTCGCCGAGGGTGCCGGCGAGCACCGAGAGGCTGTCGTCGCCGCGCGCCATCGGCGCGCCGGCCCGCGCCCAGCACGCGGCCATCGCCGTCACGCCCGGCACGATCTCCACCCGGTAGCCCGCCGCCAGCCGGTCGTTCACATACATGAACGAACCGAAGAGGAGGGGATCGCCCTCGCACAGCAGGGCGGTATCCGACCCGTTGTCGAGCACGCCGGCGATGCCGCGCGCGGCCTCGTCGTAGAAGGACGCCATGGCGTCCCGGTACGCGGCGCGGCATTTCGCGATCTCGGTGGTGTAGGGGTAGGCGAACCGGAGCTCCCGGACATCGGGCGCAAGATGCCGGTCGGCGATGCGCCGCGCGTGTCCGGTCTCGCCCTGCCTGGCGAAATACGCGACCGCGGGAACGGCGCCCAGCAGCCGGGCCGCCTTCAGGGTCAGCAGTTCCGGGTCGCCCGGACCGACCCCGACGCCGAACAGCGTCCCCGCGCCGCTCATTCGCGCTCGCTCGCCAGCGCGTTCACCGCCGCCGTCGCCATGGCGCTGCCGCCGCGCCGGCCGCGCACCACCAGATGCGGCGGCTCTCCCCGCCTCTCCAGGGCTGCCTTCGATTCCGCCGCGCCGACGAACCCGACCGGCACGCCGATCACCGCCGCCGGCTTCGGCGCCCCCTCGTCCAGCAGTTCGAGCAGCCGGAACAGCGCCGTCGGTGCGTTGCCGATGGCGACCAGGGCGCCGGCCAGCCGGTCCCGCCACAGGTCGACCGCGGCCGCCGACCGGGTGGTCCGCAGGCGGCGGGCGAGACCGGGGACGGCATCCGCATCCAGCGTGCAGATCACCTCGTTGTCCGCCGGCAGGCGCGCCCGCGTGATGCCGGAGGCCACCATCTTCGCATCGCACAGGATCGGGGCGCCGGCGTGCAGGGCGGCGGCGGCGGCGGCGGCGAAGCCGGGCGAGAACCGGATATCGCCGACCAGATCGACCATCCCGCAGGCGTGGATCATGCGCACCGCCACCCGCGCCTCGGCATCCGGCAGCCCGGCGAGATCGGCTTCCGACCGGATGGCCGCGAACGACCGCCGGTAGATCGCCGCGCCGTCGCGGACATAGTCGTAGCGTCCCGTCATCCCGCCGCCTCGAGGGCCGCGACCGCGGCCGCCGCCGCCTCCGGTGCGAGACCCGTCCGCTCCGGCGTATCGCCCGCCCGGCCGCCGCGGACCAGGCCGTAGCCGCCGGCGGCCGCGGTTAGGGTGACCGGCGCGGCCGCCGGGTGGGCGCAGCCTTTCGCGCAGCCCGAAACGTGCAGGAACGGCACGCCCGCCAGACCGGTGCGGGCGAGGAGGGCCGCGGCCGCGCCGGTATCGGCCTCCGCCGCGGGGCAGGCCGGACGGCCGGCGCAGGCGACGATCCGCCCGCGCGGGTCGTCCGCATCCGCGACCAGCCCGGCTGTCGCCGCGCCGCTGCCAAGGGCTGCGGCATCCGACGGCGAGACGCCGCACAGCACCACGGCCTTCCACGGCGTCATCCGGATGGTTCCGTCGGCGAACCGCCGCGCGAGACCGGCGAGGTGGGCCAGCCGGACCGCATCGAGGCGCCCGAGCGGCGCGCCGATGAGGAAAAACCCCGTCCGCCCCCCCGCCATCGGCACGAACCCGGCCGCCGGGCGGACCGCGCCCGCGGCTTCTGCGCCCGGAACCGCGGTCCGCCGTCCGCCGTGCAGCCCGGCGGCGTCGAAGACCCCGTCGGCGCCGAGAGCGGCGACCATCGCCTTCATGCGCGCGGCACCGCCCGCCCCGGTTTGCGCTTCCCCCGATCCGGTCCCGGGCAAGAGCGCCGCCAGCAGGCGCCGGACCGCTTCCTCCACCGCTGCCACCGGCCGAACCAGCGCGCGGTTGCTCCCGGCGAGGCCGATGACGGCGGTTTCCCCGCCGCCCGGGCGGACGGAGATATCGGCGGTGCAGCCGGAGAGCGGCAGCGCCGCCCCGGCATCGACCAGAAGGTCGACCTTGGCCGGCAGACGGTGCAGGTCGGGATCGTCTTCGAGGATGGCGCTCAGGCGATGCGCCAGACGATGCGAATCGAAGCGGGCGGCGGGATCGTCCGGCCCCAGCGGGTCGGCGAGCACGTTCCGCACCGCTTCCCCGCCGGGCGAGGCAGCGGCGAGCCCGGCCCGTTCCATGCGCCGGACGAAGCCGTCGATCCCGGCGTCCGACAGGCCGCGGATCTGGAGTTGGCCCCGGTTGGTCGGATCGATCGCGCCGTTGCCGTAGCGCTGCGCGGCCGCCGCGACCGCTTCCGCCTGGTCCGCCGTCAGCGTCGCGGCCCGCGGCTTGACGCGCACCAGAAGACCGTCGCCGGACGCCATCGGCGTCATCAGCGACGGGCACCAGCCCCGTGCCGCCGCGGCGGTCATCCGGCCTCGCGCCGCAGCAAGGCGGCGGTCGAGTTGCGCCGCGGCTGCCACAGGCCGCGGTCGATGGCCTCGTTGAACCGGGCGACCATGGCGCCGCGCGCCGCCGGGTTGTTCCGTTGCAGGAAGGAATCGACCCCGGCCTCGCCCAGCGTCGCTTCGAATACCGCGTCGAACTGGCGGTCCAGCCGGTCCGCCAGCGCGGCTGCGAACGCGAACAGCCCGTCGAGCGAGCGGGCGATTTCTGCACCGCCGCGATAGCCGTGGCGCATCATGCCGGCGATCCAGGCGGGGTTGGCCGCCCGTCCGCGCACCGTGCGGGCGATTTCCTCCGTCAGCGTCCGGGCGCGCGGCGTATCGGGGTCGGCGGTGTCGAGGTGATAAACCCGGGGCGCCGCGCCGAGGCGGCCGGCGGCGGCGGCGAACCCGCCTTCGTGCGCCGCGAAGTCGGTGGAATCGAGCAGGTCGATCTCGCGGTGATCCTGGCTGTGCACCAGGGCGTCCGCGCGGCGCACCCGGTCGGAGAAGCCGTCCGGGTCCGGCCGCCCGTCGAGATCCTTTCCGTAGGCGGCGGCGGACGCGGCGAGATAGCTCGCGCCGAGGTCCCCGCGCCCCGACCATGCGCCGGTCTCGATCAGGGTGGAGACGCCGGCGCCGTAGGCGCCGGGCGCCGCCCCGTAGACGCGGATGGTCGCCTTGCGAAACGCCTCGTCTTCGAGATCCCCGGCGATGCCGGCGAGCGGGTTGATGTCGCCGGCTTCCTGCCGCCGTCCGATCGCCCGCACCACCGCGTCGAACATGGCGATCTGCGCCTCGAACGCATCTCTGAACAGCCCCGAGACGCGCAGCGTCACGTCCACCCGCGGCCGGCCCAGCCGGTCGGCCGGCACGATCTCGAACCCGGTGACCCGGTTCGAGTCGGCGCTCCAGACGGGTTCGGCCCCGACCAGGGCCAGCGCCAGCGCAAGATCTTCGCCGCCGGTCCGCATGGCGGCGCTGCCCCACAGGTCGATCATCAGCGACCGCGGCCAGTCGCCCTCTTCCTGGAGATGCCGCCGAATGAGTTCTTCGGCCGCACGGCCGGCGAGCGCCATGGCGGAACGGGTCGGCACGGCGCGCGGATCGACGGTGAACATGTTGCGGCCGGTGGGCAGCACGTCGCCGCGGCCGCGGGTCGGCGCACCGGCCGGCCCCGGCGCGACGCGTTTCCCGTCGAGCGCATCGAGCAGTGCGCGCCGTTCCGACGCCGCACAGGCGTCCAGCCGCGCCTCGAGATCGGCCTCGCGCCCCTCCGGGGCGTTTCGCCGCAGCGCAGACACCAGCGCCGCGCGCCGGTCGGCCGCCGGAATGCGGCCGAACACGTGCAGCCCGTCGCGGATCTGCAGGTCCTTCACGTCGCAGAGATAGGTGTCGAGCCGGGCCAGCCGGTCGTCGTCCGACAGGTCGGCGCCGGCGCCGCATTCCTCGAGCAAGCCGAGCGCCTCCGCCCGCTCGAGAATCTCGCTGCGCAGCAGGTCGGTGCGCCGCCTGTCGAGGCCGTCGGCGCCGGCGTATTCGTCGATCAACCGCTCCAGTTCGAGCGCTGCACCGTGCGATCCGGCGGCCCTGAGCGGCGGGGTGAGGTGCCCGATGGTCACCGCGCCCAGCCGGCGCTTGGCGGCGGCCGCCTCGCCGGGGTTGTTGACGATGAACGGATAGGCGACCGGAACGCCGCCCAGGAGCGCCGCCGGGAAGCAGGCTGCGGAGAGCGCGACCGCCTTGCCGGGCAGCCATTCCAGCGTCCCGTGCGCGCCGACATGGATCATCGCGTCGATCGCCTCGCGGCAGCGCAGCCACAGGTAGAAGGCGGCGTAGGCGTGGCGCGGCGGCGCATCCGGGTCGTGATAGAGGGTCTTGCGGTCGAGACGGCGGCCCCGGTCGGGCTGGACCGCGGCGACGACGCGGCCGAAGCGCCCGTACCGGAAACGGAAACAGCCGTCCCGGACGGAAGGATCGTCTTCCGGAGCCCCCCAGGCCTCGAGGATCTGCGCCCGGGTCTCTTCGGGAAGCGTTGCGAACAGCCGGCGATAGTCCGCGAGGTCGAGAACCGGCTGCGCCGGCCCGTCGCAGAGCGCGGCAACCAGATCGAGGCCGGAGGCGTCCGCGCCCGCCTCGTAGCCGGCCTCGCGCAGCAGCGAGAGCATCTCGACGCCGCTCTCGATGGTGTCGAGACCGATGGCGTGGGCGCGCTGGCCGGCGGCCGGATAATCGGACATCACCATACCGATCCGCCGCTCGCGGCGCGGACGGCGGGCGAGCCGGATCCAGTGCGCCGCCTGGTCCGCCGCCAGCGCGATCCCCTGCGGG
This sequence comes from Alphaproteobacteria bacterium, assembly GCA_965200535.1. Taxonomy (GTDB): domain Bacteria; phylum Pseudomonadota; class Alphaproteobacteria; order MPNO01; family MPNO01; genus MPNO01. The sequence continues at coordinate 1,355,366 of CBDAUF010000001.1, forward strand.
TCCGGTGCGTGGCGGGTCCGGGCGTATTCGAGGCCGTCCTCCACCGTCTCTTCCGACTTGAAGGAGATCGCGGTCGAGGACAGCCGGCCGTCCAGTTCGGGCAGCACGACCTGCATGGCGAGGTCGGACTGGGAGAGTCCCCGGGGCGAGGCGGTCCAGGCATCGCGCGACGATCCGGCCAGCATCAACTGGAGCACCGGAACGCCGGCGGCATCGAGCGGCGATCCGGTATCGTCCCGCTGGGCGGAGAATGCCGTTGCGTTGAGAACGAGCGCAGGCCGGGCGGCCTTCAGGCGGGCCGCGACCCAGGCCGCGGTCTCGGGATCCTTGAGGGTGCCGACATAGAGGCCGACGGTGCGGATGCCGCGTTCCGAGAGCGCGGCGGCGAGATCGGCGAGGGGCGCGATATCCCCCGCGGCCAGATAGGCGCGGTAGAAGATGATGACCGCCGTTGCGCGGGCATCGCTGGGGGCGTCTCGGGGAGCGTCCGCCAACCCGTAGTCTCCGAACGCGGGGATCGGCTGGATGCGGCCCGCCGGCGGCGGCGCCAGACCGGCGATGTGCGCCATCTGCGCCAGCGCCAGACCGGCGTTGCCGGGTCCGCCCGCGGCGAGACAGCGGTCGAGGAAGTCGAGATCCGCGGCGCCGACGGTGGAGCGCTCGGCGAGCCGCCGGTCGCGCCGCCCGTCGCCCGACACCAGCGCCAGCGGGATGCCGGAGGCGGCGCAGGTCCGGACCACCTCCTCGATGCCGTAGCGCCAGTATTCCAGCCCGCCCAGCAGGCGCGCTACCACGACGCGCGCCCGGGAGATCACGTCCTCGACATAGACGTCCACCGACAGGGGATGTTTCAGCTTGCCGATATTGGCGAGGCGCAGCGTCGGCAGGTCCGCGCTCCCGTCCCGATAGACGGCGGCCGCGGCGGCGAGGTCGGTGTCGGCGAAGGACAGGAACACCATGTCGGCCGGGCTCTGGCCGAGATCGATCGCGGTATCCAGTTCGTCGAGGCTGTGCGCTTCGCGGAACAGAAGATGCATGGCTCAGGATGCGGTGGCGCCCGCCGCCTCGATCGCCGCCGCGACCGCGGGGCGGTCGAGGCCGGCCAGGCCGATCACCACCAGACAGGTCCGGCGGCTCTCGCCGGGCGTCCACGGGCGGTCGAAATGGTGGCCGATCCGCTGTCCCACGCCCTGGACCGCGAGGCGCATCGGCTTGCCGGCCACCGACGCGAACCCCTTGATGCGCAGGATGTCGTGGTCGGCGGCGACCCGCGCGAGTCGGTCTGCGAAGGTCTGCGGCGACCCGATGTCGCCGAGGGCGACGACGAAGGAGTCGAAATCGTCGTGCTCGTGGTCTTCCTCGCCGTCATGATGGGACGGCCGGGCGTCGAGATCGTCCTCCGCCGCGGCGCCCAGCCCGAGCGCGACCGCGGGATCGACAACCCCGCCGCGCGTGGCGATCGTCCTGATCCGGCGTCCGGCCGAGGCGGCGATTCGCTCGCGCAGGTCGGGCAGCTCGCCGGGCTCCAGCAGGTCGGTCTTGTTGAGGACGACGATGTCGGCCGCCATCAACTGGTCTTCGTAGAGCTCCTGCAGCGGGCTGTCGTGGTCGATCGACGGATCCTCCTCGCGCATTGCGGCGACCGCGTCGAGATCGTCGGCGAACCGGCCCTCGGCGACGGCCGGACCGTCGATGACGGCGATCACCCCGTCCACGGTCAGCCGCGAGCGGATTTCCGGCCATTCGAACGCCTTGATCAGCGGTTTGGGCAGCGCCAGCCCGGAGGTCTCGATGACGATGTGGTCGGGCGGCTCCGTGCGGTCGACGAGCGCCCGCATGGTCGGGAGAAAGTCGTCGGCGACCGTGCAGCACAGGCACCCGTTGGCCAGTTCGACGATATTCTCCTCCGGACAATCCTCGATGCCGCAACTCTTCAGGGTGTCGCCGTCCACCCCCTCCGCGCCGAACTCGTTGACGATGACGGCGAGGCGGCGGCCGTTCGCGTTGCCGAGCAGATGGCGGACCATTGTCGTCTTTCCGGCGCCGAGGAACCCGGTGACGATGGTGGCCGGTATCTTCGCCGCGGAAAAGCTCATGCCGTTGCTCCGGGTCGGGGAATGTCGTCGGGATGGGCGGGCACGCGGGCGACGATCGCTTCGCGCAGCGAGGGCGCGCGCTTCGACGGCATGATGACGCCGGTCTTCGAGGCGGCGTACAGGAGAGCGTAGTCGATCACGTCATCCGCAAGGTCGGCGGCGAGGAAACCGGCAATATACGCCCACTTGCCGGGCGAGGAGATCGCCGCGCTGCACCCCTGTTCGCAATTGGCCATGCAGGTGACGGGGTTGACCCGGACCGCGCCTTCGATGCCGCGGGCGCAGAGCCGGCGGACGACGGCGTCGTGAAGGCGCGCCCCCGCCGCGGGGTCGTTCGGCGCGCCGGGATCCTGGCCGGCCGGCCGGCAGGTCATGCACACATGCAGCACCGGGGGCGCACCGTGCGCCGCGGGGTGCCCGGGCGAAGGGACGAGGTCGGCTGAATCGTTCAAGGCTTCCCCCGTCACGTTTCCTTCCCGGCTAGTTAGGCGCGCACCCGGCCGGGTGTCAAGAAAACCGCCCCGGGGCCGGGCGTCCGGCAACCGCCCCGCCTCTCCACCGGCCGGCGGGCCGGGGAATAACGCATTACAGCTTTCCTTTCCGCACCGCGTGGCCATATTCGCGGCAGCGTTCGATCCGAAGAAAGGAAGAGTCGATGAGCGACGGAGTACAGCATTCCGAAACGGTAGTCCTTCACGCCGGATACCGCGCCGATCCGGAAACCGGCGCGGTGGCGGTGCCGATCTACCAGACCACCTCATACCAGTTCGACGACACCCGCCGGGCGGAGAACCTGTTTGCCCTGCGGGAACTCGGCAATATCTACACCCGGATCATGAATCCGACCACCGATGTGCTGGAGAAGCGGGTTGCCGCGCTCGAGGGCGGCGTCGCCGGTCTGGCGCTGTCGTCCGGGCAGGCGGCTTCGGCGTTCGCGCTGCAGAATCTCGCCGTCGCCGGCGACAACGTCGTCAGTTCGACCGACCTCTACGGCGGGACGTGGAACCTCTTCAACAACACGCTTCGCCAGCAGGGTCTGGAAGTCCGGTTCGCGGATCCGGAGGATCCGGAGACCTTTCGCCGGATGACCGACGACCGGACCCGTGCGTACTACGCCGAGACCCTGCCCAACCCCAAGCTCAACGTGTTCCCGATCCGCGAGGTCGCCGACATCGGGCGCGCGTTCGGCATCCCGTTGATCATGGACAACACCGCGACGCCGGTCCTGTGCCGGCCGCTCGACCACGGCGCGGCCGTGGTGCTCTATTCGACCACGAAATATATCGGCGGACACGGCAACTCGATCGGCGGGCTGCTGGTGGACGGCGGAAATTTCGACTGGGAAGCCCATGCCGACCGCCAGCCGCTGCTCAACCAGCCCGACCCGAGCTATCACGGCGCCGTCTGGACCGAGGCGGTGAAACCGCTGGGGCCGGTGGCGTACATCCTCAAGGCGCGGGTGACGCTGCTGCGCGACCTCGGTTCGGCGCCGAGCCCGTTCAATTCGTTCCTGACCCTGCAGGGGCTCGAGACCCTGCCGCTCCGCATGCGCGAACATGCGCGCAACGCGGCGGCGGTCGCCGAATACCTGACCGGCCGCAGCGAGGTGCGCGAGGTGATCTATCCGGGGCTGCAGGACGGATGGGCGCGGGAGCGGGCCGACGCCTACCTGTCGGGCGGCTACGGCGCCCTGGTCGGGTTCGACCTCAAGGAGGGCACCGAGGCGGGCCGCAAGTTCATCGACTCGCTGAAGATGTTCTATCACGTCGCCAATATCGGCGATGCGCGCAGCCTCGCCATCCATGCGGCGACGACCACCCACTCGCAGTTGAGCGAGGAGGAACAGGCACAGACCGGCGTCACCCCCGGCTACGTTCGCCTGTCGGTCGGTATCGAGCACATCGACGACATCATCGCCGATCTGGCCCAGGCGCTCGACGCCACGGGCTGAGCGGGCGAGCATTCCGGCGGCGCACTCCGGCCCGCAGGGCGGGGCCGGGTTGCGCCGCCGGAACCCATAGCAAAGCCGACCCCCGTTGCTGACAGAGATCCTCTCCGTCGTCGCGCCGCTCTTCGTCTGCGCCGGCATCGGCTATCTCTGGGGCCGCCTCGACAAGCCGTTCGACGCCGAGATGATGACCGGGCTGGCATTGCAGCTCGGCGTTCCCTGCCTGGTGTTCTCGACCCTCACCCGGCTCGAGATATCGCCCGCCGCGGTGGCCGAGATGGCCGGGGCGTTCACCATCGCGCTGATCGTCTTCGCCGTCCTTGCGGCCGGGCTCACGCGCCTCCTCGACCTCGAACCGCGGGCGTTCATTCCGGCGCTGACCTTCCGCAATTCCGGCAATCTCGGGTTGCCGGTGTGCCTGTTCGCGTTCGGCGAGGAGGGTCTTGCCTACGCGATCGGGGTGTTCACCATCGCCTCCCTCGCCGGGCTCACCATCGGGCGCGGCATCTATGCCGGGAGCACCGCCGGGGAGGCGCTGTTCCGCAACCCGATCTTCTACGCCATCGCGGTCTCGGTGGTCTTCATGGCGGCGGGGATCGCGCCGCCGGCCTGGCTCTCCAACACCGTCGACATCGTCGCGGGTATGGCGATCCCGCTGATGGTGATCGCCCTCGGCGTCGCGCTGTCCAGACTCCGCGTCGTCGGCATGGGGCGGGCGGCGATGCTGTCGGCGTTCGAACTGGCCGCCGGGTTCGGGGTCGGCGTCGCCCTCGCCGAGCTGTTCGGGATGACCGGGGTCGCGCGCGGCGTGCTGATCATCCAGTGCGCGATGCCGGTCGCGGTCCACAACTACATCTTCGCGCAGAGCTACGGGCGTTCGCCGGAGATGGTCGCCGCCATGGTGGTGATGTCGACGCTGCTCGGCTGCATCGCCCTGCCGGCGGTTCTCTGGTTCGTCCTGCGATGGCCCTGATCGCGGAACTCGCCGCCATCGTGGCGCCGGTGTTCGTCTGCGCCGGGATCGGCTTGGTGTGGGCGAGGCGGGGGCTGCCGTTCGACAACGCGGTGGTGACCTCGCTGGTCTACAATGTCGGCGCGCCCTGCCTGATCCTCGCCACCTTCGCCAAGGTCGAACTGGGCGCGGACGCGCTCGCCGAGATCGCCGCCGCGTCGCTCGCCGCCTATGCCGGTTTTGCCGCGGTCGGTTTCGCCGTCCTGCGGGCGGCGCGCCTCGGCATCGCCTCTTACCTGCCGGCCGTGACCTTCCCGCTCACCGGCAGCATGGGGCTTCCGGTCTGCCTGTTCGCCTTCGGCAACGAGGGGCTGGCCCTCGCGCTGGTGTTCTTCGCCTTCGGGGCGATCGGGACCTTCACCGTCGGCGCCGCCATCGCCGCGGGCTCGCTCTCGCTCGCGCGGATCGCGCGCGCGCCGGTGTTCTACGCGGTCGTGCTCGCGGTCGTGCTGGAGGTGGCGGGCATCGACCTGCCGCGTTGGGCGTTCAATACCGCCGATCTGCTGGGCGGCATGGTGATCCCGACCCAGCTGGTAGCGCTCGGCCTCGCTCTCGCGCGGCTGCGGGTGGCCAGCCTCGGGCGCAGCGCGGCCCTCGCCCTGCTGCGGCTCGGCGCCGGCGCCCTGGTCGGCTGGGCGGTCGCCGAGGCGTTTGCCCTCGGCCCGGTGGCGTCCGCCGTCGTCATCGTGCAGAGCGCGATGCCGGTCGCCGTCTCCAGCTACCTGTTCGCGCAGATGTACCGGCGCGCGCCGGAGGAGGTCGCCGGGATGGTCCTGGTCTCGACCGTGCTGTCGTTCGCGACCCTGCCGTTCCTGCTGGCGCTCCTCCTGCCCTAATGCATCGCCGGGCCGGGGAGCGGCGCAGCTTCCGCCATCGCGCCCGCCGCGCTAAAACGCCCCGGTACGCCATGACCGGGCCGGGCGGCCAGGACGAGTGATCACACGCGTCATCATCGAGAACTTCAAGCGCTTCGAGCGTCAGGAGTTTCCGCTCGAACCGGTGACGGTGCTCGCCGGGCAGAACAATTCCGGCAAGACGACGCTCATACAGGCGCTGTCCGCGTGGGCCTTCGCACTGGATCGCTGGCGCGCCGGCCGGGGTGCGCCGATTGTCCGCGGCGACTCCGACGCGATCCGCCGGCCCGGACAGCCGATCACCCGCAAGGATTTCACCCCGCTTCCGCTCAGTCATTTCAATCTGCTGTGGAACGAGCGTGCGACCAACTGGCGCAACAAGGATCGGGACGACAGCGGCAAACGGAAGGTCGGCCGCCTCCGCCCGATCCATATCCGGGTCGAGGGGAAGGCAGAGAATGGCGCCTCTTGGGGACTCACCGTCGAGTTCCGCTACCAGGGGCCGGAACAAATCTATGCCAATCCGCTCGAGTACAACGACCTGGTGGACAAGTCGGTCTTGCCCGGCGTCACCCATTGCTCGGCCTTTTCCGGTATCGGCGCGGAGGAGCCGCGTTTCGATCCGGGATACCGGAGCCTGCGCATCGGCGAGGGCAAGCCGGGCGATATCCTGCGCAACCTGCTTCTCGATATCGCCGGCGACGAAGATGCCTGGAAGGCGCTCGCCGGCGATATCGAGGAACTGTTCGCCGTCCGGCTGAAGAAGCCGGAATACGATTCCGCCCAGCCGTTCATCCTTTGCGAATACGAGGAACAGGGCGCGTCCTACGATCTCGCCTCGGCCGGCAGCGGATTCCACCAGACGCTGCTCCTGTTCGCCTTCATCTACGGCCGCGAGAGCACCGTCCTGCTGGTGGACGAGCCGGACGCCCATCTCCACGTCTGGCTCCAGACGCGGGTGTTCGACCGCCTGCGCGCGCTTGCCCGCGACCGCGGCCGGCAACTGATCCTCGCCACCCACGCCGAAACCATCCTCGAAGAAGCGGATCCGAGCCAGATCCTGTCCTTCGCGGGTTCGCCGCACCTGCTGTCCCACGGGCAGGACCGCGATGCGCTCCGCACGGCGATCCGGCAGGTTTCGCCACTCCACCTCCTGCTGGCCGAAAAGGGGCGCGCCGTCCTCTATTGCGAGGATTCGTCGGACTGGCGGATTCTCGAAGCGTGGGCGAAACGGCTGGATCATCCTGCGAAGCGGTTCTTCGACAATCCGTTCGTCCACACCCTCCGGGGCCGCCGTCCGCGCGACGCCCGGCATCACCTGTGGGGCCTGCGCGCCGTCGATGACGGTGTGCGCGGCCTCCTGTTGCTCGACCGCGACAATCGGGAAGACGACGAGCACGAATGGCACGCCGAGACTCTCGGCGTCCATCTCTGGGAACGGTACGAGATCGAGAATTATCTGCTTGTGCCGTCGGCCATCGAGCGCTTTATCGGAGCGGACGACCTGTTCGGCGCGTCCACTGTCCGCGATGCCTTCGAGGCGGAATTGCCGGCGTCCGTGCTCGCCGACCCGCTCCGCGACATCGAGGCCCTGATCCGGATCTCGGCCTCCAAGACCATCTTGCCCAAAATATTCGAGCACGACCGGATGCGGCTGTCGAAAGCCGACTATTACCGCATAGCCGAGGCGATGAAGCCGGACGAAATCCATCCGGAAGTCGTCCGGGTGCTCGACAAGATCGCCGCCCTCGCGCCGGACCGGGCGTAGACGGGCAACCCGCTCCCGCGGGCCCGCCGCGCCCTTGTCGGGCCGGGCCCTAATGCATCGCCGAGCCGCCGTCGACGACGATGGTCTGGCCGGTGACGAAATCGCTGTCCGGCGAGCTGAGGTAGATCAGCGTTCCGATCAGGTCCTCGGGCACCTCGTCGCGCTTGAGCGCGCGGGTCTGGGCGTTGGCGTCCTTGATGTCGATCCACTGGGCGTCGCCGACGACCTTCTCGCTCATCGTCAGCCCGGGAGCCAGCGCGTTGACGCAGATGTTGTGCGCGCCGAGTTCGCGCGACAGGGAGCGGGTGAACGCCACCATCGCACCCTTCGAGCTGACGTAATGGAGCATCATCGGCGTCCCCTTGAAGACGGTGCCGGAGGCGATGTTGATGATCTTGCCGTAGCCGTTCTTCATCATCTCCGGCACCACCGCCTTGACGCAGGAGAAGACGCCCCGGGTGTTGACCGCCATCACCCGGTCCCATTCCTCCTCCGGGATCTCGAGGAAGGAACGCTGTTGAAGGTCGGCGAAGATCGCCGCGTTGGTCACCATGATATCGACCTTGCCGAAGGCCTCCACGGTCTGCGCCACCATCGCCCGGACCTCGTCGGGGCTGGTGACGTCGCAGCGGTTGCCGATCGCCTCGCCGCCGGCCTGGCGGATGATGTTGACCGTGTTCGCGGTGTCGAGGATGTCGCTGCAGCACACGCTGGCGCCCTCTTCCGCCAGCGCCTTGGCGTAATGGACGCCGATGCCGCGCCCCGCTCCGGTGACGATCGCAACCCGTCCGTCGAGCCTGCCCATGATGCCTTCCTTCCCGATGACTGACCGGCGCCGATCATAGCGCCCGCGAAGGGCCGATCAATGCCGGGCGGGACCGCCGGGCCGCCGCAAGGGGCGCTTGCGCCGCGGGAGTCGGGCCGGCAGGGTAGGCGCCGATGCGCACTTGGCGGGACTAGTCGGGGACGGCGGCGATGAGCAGGCGGTGGGGCCTGTTTGCGGTTATCTGGTTGTTGATCCTGGCGACCATTTATGTCGCCGACCGGTTCGTGCGCGACGTGTTCCTGACCGGCGACCAACCGCGCGCCGTGACCCCGCGGGGCGATCTCGCGGCGTTCGAGCAATCGACTGTGCGGCTGTTCGAGGAGGCCTCGCCCTCGGTGGTCTACATTTTCACCCGGAACCGGGGCGGCGGCGGCGCCGGCTCGGGTCTGGTGTGGGACAGCGTCGGCCATGTGGTCACCAACTTTCACGTCGTCCGCGGCTCCGAGGGCGTTTCCGTCCGGCTCGACGACGGCGAGGCGGTGCAGGCGGCCGTCATCGGCACCGCGCCCGACTACGATCTCGCCGTGGTCCGCCTGCGGGAAACGCGCGGCAGCATCCGGCCGATTCCGATCGGCACCTCGGGCGACCTGAAGGTGGGCCAGGCGGTGTTTGCCATCGGCAACCCGTTCGGCCTCTCGCGGACCCTGACGACCGGCGTGATCAGTGCGCTCAACCGCAGCCTGCCGACCTCGAGCGACCGCGAGGTCCGCGGCGCGATCCAGACCGACGCCGCCATCAATCCGGGAAATTCGGGCGGCCCGCTGCTCGATTCCGCGGGCCGGCTGATCGGCGTGAACACCGCGATCGTTTCGGACACCGGGACCGCGTCGGGCATCGGCTTCGCGGTGCCGGTGGACGTCGTCAACCGCATCGTGCCGCGGCTGATCCGCGATGGAGCGGTGCCGCGGCCGGGCATCGGCATCGTGGTCATGGGCGAGGAAACCGCCGCGCGGCTGGGCGTGGCCGGGCTGGTCATCTCCCGCGTCCTGCCCGGATCGGAGGCCGAGAAGTCGGGGCTTCGGGCCGCCGATCTCAAACGGCGGGAGCTCGGCGATATCATCACGCGGGTCAACGGGGTCCCGGTTCGTTCGGTGCCGGAGTTCGCCTCCGAACTCGCCCAGGCCGGGATCGGCGCCCGGGTCGAGCTCACGGTGATCGGCCGCGGCGGCGCGCGTTCGGTGTGGGTGCGGGTGATGGACATTTCATGACGGGAGGCGGTGCGATGTTCCTCAGGGACTACTGGTATGTCGCGGCGATCTCCGACGAGATCGGGGATACGCCGCTGGCGCGGACGTTTCTCGACGAACCGGTCGTCCTGTTCCGCACCCGGGACGGGACGGTGGCGGCGCTCGAGGACCGTTGCTGCCACCGCCATCTGCCGCTTTCCCTGGGCGCGGTGGTCGGCGACCGGCTGCAATGCGGCTATCACGGGCTGCTCTACGACACCAACGGCGTTTGCGTCTCGGTTCCCGGCCAGTCCACCGTCCCGCCGGGCGCCCGCATCCGTTCCTATCCGGTCGCCGAGCGGTGGGGCTGGGTGTGGATCTGGATGGGCGATCCGGAGCGGGCGGATCGATCGCAGATCGAGGACTTTCACTGGCTCGACGATCCCGGCTGGCGAGCCGCGGGCTGCCGCATTCCGATCGGCTGCGACTACCGCCTCGGCATCGACAACCTGCTCGACCTCAGCCATTTGACCTATGTCCACCGCACCACGCTCGGCAACGCGGCGGTGGCCGAGGCGGCCGATGTCACGACCGAACGGCGCGGCGGCGGCGTCCGCGTCACGCGCTGGATGATCGACGTCCCGGCGCCGCCCATGTACCGCAAGCTGGTCGATTTCGGGACCAACATCGACCGCTGGCAGATCATCGATTTCTCGCCGCCCTGCTTCGTCAAGCTCGATCTCGGCGGCGCGCCGACCGGGACCGGGGCGCGCGGCGGAGACCGTTCAAGGGGCTTCGAACGGATGAGCCTGAACGCCCTGACCCCCGAGACCGAACGCTCGATCCACTATTTCTGGGCGGATGCGCACAATTTCGACATCGACAAGCCGGAAGTGACCCGCCTCCTGTTCGAGCAGGTCCGCGAGGCGTTCATGGAGGACAAGGCATTCCTCGAGGCGCAGCAGCGCGCCAACGACCGCGACTGCGGGCATCCGCCGGTCGACATCAATGCCGACGCCGGCGGGCTGGAGGCGAGGCGCATCCTCGACCGCCTGCTGGCGGAGGAGGCGGCGCGGCGCGGGGCAACGGATGTTCGCTGACCGGGAGGACCCGCCTATTCGAGCCAGCGCCGGTGGTGCCACCACCAGAGATCGGGGCGGTCGCGGATCCAGTCCTCGAACACGCCGTTGATCGCTGCGACGACGGCCCTGACATCGGCCTTCGCGTCGCCGGTCGGCCGGACGGCGATGGGCCGGCAAACCTCGATGCGGAAATGCGCGTGCGGCTCGCGCACCACCCGCACCGGCACGATCGGCAGGCCGTGCTTCAGGGCCAGTTTGGCGAACGTCGTGGTCGTCAGCGCATCGCGCCCGAACAGGGGCACCGGGATGCCGCCGCGGAACCTCCGGTCCATCAGGACGGCCACAGAGCCGCCGCGGCGGATGGCGGAAAGAAGCATGCGGATGCCCCGGCGGTCTCTCGGCACCCACGCGTAGCCGCGCTTGGCGCGCAAGGACTGGAGAATCTCGTTGGTGAGCGGGTTGCTCAACGGGCGGTGAAGGGTGGTGAGATCGACGCCCGCCCGCTCGGCGGGCAGCCCGGCGAGTTCGAAATTGCCGTAATGGGCGCTGACGACGATGATGGGGCCGTCCGTCGGCAGCGTCTTGCCGGGGCCGAGATAGGAGACGATGCGGACCCGGCCGGGGTAGCGCGCGCCGATGTCGTGGACATGCGGAAGTTCGCCGACGATGCATCCGATATTGCGCCACATTCCGGCGATGATGCGGCGCACCTCGCGGTCGGAGATGCCGGGAAAGGCGGCTTCGATATTGTCCTTGGCGATGCGTGCGTTCGAGGTCATCGCCAGACCGGCGATGCGGCCGAGACAGCCGCCGACGAACGATGCGGCCCTGATGCCGAGGAGGCGGAACCCGCAGAGGAGCAGCCGGATCAGGCCCGCCTTTACCGACGCACCGATCCCCGGCGGCGGCGCAGTACGGCTGCCGCCCGGCTTCGGGGAGGAATGCGGTCCATCCCGGGCGGCGGCCGGAGATGCCTCGCCTGTTCGCGCTCCCGGGATCAGGCTGCGCCCTTGTAGCTTGTCAGGTCGATAATCTCCAGGACGTTGCCGTCCGGATCGTGGAAATAGGCGCGCGGGCCGTTGACGGCGCCGCCCTGGCGGTCTTCCTCGAACAGGATATCGACGCCGCCCGACCGCAGCGCGTCCAGAGCCGGCGCGTAGTCCTCGCTGTCGACGACAAAGGCGTGGTGTACATCCGCTTCCCGGGCCGTCGAAATCGGCTTGTCGACACGCGCCAGGATCACGCAATCCCCCGCCGAATCGAGAAACACCATGCCGCGCTCGTGATCGCTCTGGACCACCGCGAGGCCGAGTTTTTCCGTGTAGAACGCCTCGGCGCGGCGGGTGTCGGTAACCGGGATCGTGAAATGGGCGATCCCCCTGGTCCTGATCATGGGCCGGTCCTTATCCGTCTTCCGGGGCCGTCTGGTCCTCCTCGTAGAGGCCCCGGTCGCGATGCCATTGTTCGATGCCGCCGTCGGGATAGTAGGTGTACCGGGTGTGTTCGGGTCCGTCGGGGACCGGCACCCAGTCGGGCTTGTAGCCCAGCATGTTGTGGTTGGTCTCTTCCGCCCGGGGCAGCGGGGTGTCGATCGCCGTCGCGCAGGGATAGACGAACTCGGCATAGTTCGGATTGTAAATCCACAGCGGCGTTCCGCAAATCTTGCAGAAATGGCGCCGCGAATAGCCGAGCCCGTCGGCGTCGTAGGCGCCCCGGTGGTTGTTGGCCGAGCGGTAGACCGTGATGTTGTCGCCGCCGGTCACCTCGAGGGTCGCATACTCGCCCATGATGTTGATGGAATACCCGCCGCCGCCCGTCTTGCGGCACTTGGAACAGTAGCAGCGGTTGAACGGGTAGGGCGTCCGCGTGTCGACGGTAAAGGTTACGGCGCCGCAATGGCAGGAGCCCTCGAGCTTCATCGCAGATCCCCTCTCCCTTGCCCCGGCGGGCGCGCCGTCGGCCGGCCGGCAAAACGTGGCACGGGCCGCGGTCCGGCGCAAGCTGCGGGCTCGGTTGTATGAACCAAAACGCTGCGTGCGATGCAAGCGCGCGCGGCAGTTCGCACACACCACGCACCGGCGACATCGGCGAAGGGCCGCGCGGGTCGACCCGTTACCGCGACGCATCGAGAACCGCCGCACATGTTCCCCGAGTTCCGGCGGCCATCGCGCACATGTCCCCTCGGCGCAGCCGAGGGCCGCAAGGCGGCGGCGCGGGTCACCGGCGGCCGTCTCGACGGCTAGACGGATACCGGCGGCTGCCGCGGCGGCACCGCCAAGCCAGTCAGCCGCGATGTGCGGTGGACGACAGGCGGGGCAGACCCCGAGACCTCGCCAAGTTCGCCCGCGAATGCTTCGCACCGCTAGGCGGCGTCGAACTGGAGCTTCCCACACGCGCCGCGATGCGCGATGCGCCGGACTTCTCCTGAGCCGCCCGGGATGTATGTCATTGACACCGACATGGCGTCCGAGCTGATGCGGCCTTCTCGTATATAATTCCCTTCGTTTCGCGGCAGGCAAGAGCGGAGGATGCTGTGAGGGGAACGCTTCTGGCTGCGTGTGTGCTGCTGACGGTGGACGGGGCGGCGGCAGAAAGCGCCAAACCTGTTCTACACTTCGTGTGCGTGTTCGAAAGGTATGTCTCACCCGAGACGGGCCGGCTTTCCCGCGCGGCGGATCCCCTACGCTTCGAATTCACAGTGGACAAAGCCGGCCGCGCTTTCGCGGTTGGGCGCGACGTCTACCCCGTCAAGGTAATCACTGGAGACAGCGGCGTAACCTTTCTGGAAGTACTGGCGACAGGCGCCGTTCAGACGACCACAGTGAACGCGCGAGGAAAAGCGGTACATAGTCGCCACACCATCCTTTTTGGCGAGTTGGTTCCCACTCAGTACTATGGCATCTGCGAGTGAGGGCGCTATGCGAAAACTGCTATTGGCCGTCTCCGTGCTGGCGGTCCTCGACGGCACGGCAACCGCCGGTGAGGTGATCTGCGGTAAGGACTGGATTTCGTTCCAGCCGTTGAGCCCGGAGGCATTCAGCGAAGAACCGGGCTTGAATTCCTATCTGGTGCGGAAGGCCGATATCCGCCGGGGGAGCGCTGCGACCCGCGGCCCACTATCGCAGTTCGGCTACCTGACGATCACGCCGTTAGAAGGCGACGCGCGCAAGACCGGTGAATACAGGGTCACGCGGGCGGCCTATCTGGAAATCCGGGCGTGCTTGATGCAAGGTGCGCGCTAACCCTTCAAGCCTCGCCGCACGAAACGGCCGTTCCGGGATGATCGAAAATGAGTGAACGAGAAGCAATCGTTGCATTTGTTAACCATCTCGGAATTCTCACGGGTCATTCGAACTTGTCAGTGGACTGTTGGCCGGACAAGAAAAACAGAACAGGACAGGAAATCGATGCAATTGCAGGTCACTTGGCGATCGAACATACAAGCGTAGACAGTATCGCGAAGCAGCGACAGATCAATGATTGGTATTTGCGGGTAGTTAAGGGTTTGGATCAAGTTATAAAGAATCACGTCGATTGCGGGCTTACCATTAAATTAGAGTTTCTCGCCATTGGGAGAGGAATGGATTGGAACGGTATTCGCAACGATATTCGAAACTGGATTGTCAACGATGCACCTACTCTAGGAAACGGAAATCACAAAATAGACCTTCCTACATCTACACCCATTGAGTATCCAATTGCAATGCATGTCTGGAAGGAGCCAGAACCTCATATTGTTGGTTTTGCTCGGTTCGAGCCTGAAGACGATACTTTGCCTTCACGCATAAGGAAGCTTCTAGACAAGAAGGCAAAGAAATTGAGAAGGTATCAGGAATCATCGTTCAAGACCATAATATTGTTCGAAAACGACGACATCGCTCTCATGAATGAAAGCAAGATTCTAGATGCAGTTCGAGAAGCGTACCCAGATGGACTTCCACAAGGAGTGGATGAAATCTGGTTCGCCGACACGGCCATACCGGACAAGCCACATTTTTACGACTTTACGACGAAAATCTTGAATGGGGCGACCAGCCATCGCCTGCGCGATGATACTTCTGACTTTGTCGGCCGCTCGACCAACTGATTGTCGGCACGGTGAGCGTAGCCCGCCGTGGTCCGATGCGGCCTAACAGACTGATATCAAGCGGAATTCGTACGTTGAAGGCCGGTGGGCCGCACGCACTCCAGGCATCCCGGATGCGTCAGTTGTAGAGCACGCCCGGGAGCCACAGCGCGAGCTGTGGAAACAGCAGCAGGAGGACGATCAGCGCCGCGTCGGCCGCTAGGAACGGCACGATGCCGCGGAACACCGTGCCGAGGGCGACGTCCGGTAGCTGCGCCCGGATGACGAAGATGTTGAGGCCGACCGGCGGGGTGATCAGCCCGACCTCGACGACGACGACCATCAGGATCCCGTACCATACCGGGTCGTAGCCGAGGGCAGTCACGATGGGCAGGAAAACCGGCACGGTGACCAGAATGATCGCCACCGCGTCGAGGACGCAACCGAGGATGATGTAGAAGACCAGGATGATCGTGATCACCGCCCACGGCGCGAGCTCGAAGAACTCGATGAGCTCGACGAGCGCCACCGGGAGCCGGGTCTGGACGACGAAATAGGCGAAGATCCAGGCGCCGGTGATGATGAACAGCAGCATCGCCGTGGTCCGCAGCGTCTCGTCGAGCGACTCGACGAAGGCGCGCCACGTGAACCCGCCGGAGGCGAAGGCGATGACGATGGCGGCGAACGAGGCGACGCCCGCCGCCTCGGTCGGGCTGAACCAGCCGGTGTAGATTCCCCCGACGGCGAGGCCGAACAGCACCGCGAGCTTCCACATCGAGGCCGCGGCGCGCCATCGTTCGCGCCAGTCGAGGCGCGGCCCGGCCGGCGCCCATTCGGGCCGCAGCCGGGCGATCACCCAGATCACCACCATGAAGAGGAGTGCGAGCAGCACCCCGGGAATCATGCCGGCGGCGAACAGGGCGGGCACCGACTCCTCGGCGGCGAGCGCATAGATCACCATGATCACCGAGGGCGGGATCAGGATGCCGAGGGTGCCGCCGACCGCGACCGAACCCGTCGCAAGGCGCTCGTCGTAGCCGTAGCGCCGCATCTCCGGGACCGCGATCTGGGTAAATGTCGCCGCGGTGGCGAGCGAGGAGCCGCTGATCGCGGAAAACCCGGCGCAGGCGCCGATGGTCGCCATCGGCAGGGCGCCGCGGCGCCCGGCGAACAGCGCGTTGGCGGCGGTAAAGAGTTCCTGCGACATGCCGGACCGGGTCGCCACCGCACCCATCAGGATAAACAGCGGCAGCACCGAAAAGGCGTACTGGGTCAGCGAATACGGGGTTTCCCCGAAAACGATGAAGGCGCGCTCCCAGCCGTCGATCGCGGCGTAGCCGGCCAGCCCCACCAAACCCATCGCGGCGCCGAGCGGCACCCTGAGCAGGGTCAGCAGGACCAGGGCGAGGATGCCGAGGCCGCCGATTTCCTGGCTTGTCATTCGGCGCGCCCGAGCACGGACGAGACCTCGCGCAGGAACACGACCAGCACGGCGATCACGGCGAAGGCGAACCCCGCGAGGACCAGCGAAGCCTTCCAGATCAGCGGCAGGTGGAGGTCGATGGTGACATCGTTGAACGCGATGAACTCGCGCGCCGGCTGCAGCATGTGCCAGGTCAGCAGGGCGACGAACCCGAGCGCAACGAAGGTCCCGATCAGCTTGAGCCAGCGGACCGCGGCGGGCGGCACGATCTGGTCGATCAGTTCGATCGTGATGTGCTGGTCGCGCAGGAAGACCTCGGGAATGGCGAGGAACGCGGCGCCGGCGAGAAGCAGTTCGATGATCTCGTAGGTGCCGAAGATCGGCGCGTTGAGGCCCGACCGAAGCCCCACATCGATGACGTTGAGCGCCATCATGGCGAGCAGGAAGAGCGCGGCGACGCGGGTCAGAAGCCGCGCCGCCGCCAGGGCAAGATCCTGCATCGGCGGCCCTGCCGCCTGTCTGCGGCTCTCGGTCCGCTACTCAGCGGCGTACTTGGCGGACAGGGCCTTCATTTCGTCGTAGACCTTGCGCGCCGGCAGCCCCTTCTTCTCGAGGGCGGCGATGCGCTGGTCCATGATCTTCTCGCCGAGCGCGCGCATCTCCTTGTCCGCTTCCCCGGAGAGCGCGACGCGGTTCAGCTTGAGGCCGCTCATGTACTTGGTGAACGGCGGCGGATCGCCGCCCCAGGCGAGGGTCGCCATGCTGACGCCCGCATCCTTGGTTCCCATCGCATCGACCAGGGGTTTGAGGTCGCCCGGCAGCCGGTCGTAGGCCTTCGGATTCATCGCCAGGCCGAAGCTGATGACCGACACGAACATCGGCGTGTAGTGCTGGACGAGGCCGCCCAGCTTGAACGCGAAGATGCCCATGGGGTCGGTCACGACCCCGTCGATCGTCCCCTTCTGCAGCGAGTCCGCCATGTGGGTCGCCGGCATCCCGATCGGAGCGGCGCCCAGCGCCTTCATCATCAGCACGTCGGTCGGCGTCGGCGCCCGGTAGCGCCGGCCCTCGAGGTCGGCCACCGACATGATCGGTTTCTTGGAATCGTAGACGCCGGACGGACGGTTGAAGACGATCCACATCGCCCGGGTGCCCGCCTTCTCGTGCTCGGCCTGCAAGTATTTGCCCAGCAGGTCGCCGGCGACCTTGGCGCCGATCACCGCGCCCTTGGCGCCGGACGGGAACAGGTAGGGCGCATGGGTCAGTTCGGTCAGCGGAAAGCGGCCGGGCGTCACGCCGTGCTGGAAGAACGCCATATCGGCGACCCCCTTCCGCGCCAGGTCGTAATGCCGCGGCATCGGCCCCATCGACGAGCCGTAGAACATCTCGAGCTTGAGCCGGCCCTTCGACTTCGCGTCGACCTCCTTCTTGGTCTTCTCGAACCAGATCGAGGCGGTGGACGGTTTGGGGCTGAACAAAGCGATCTTGAGCGTATGGGTATCCTGCGCCAGGGCGCTCCCGCCGGTCGCCAGGACGGCGAGGGCGGCAGCGGCGGCGGCGCCTTTGGGGATGTGTCTTGGCATCCTCGGTTCTCCCTTTCGTGAGGATGATGCAAACGGGCCGCCGACCGCGGCCCGCCACCCGCGATCCTGAAGTGTAGCGGCGCCTATTGCAACGCTGCCGTCGCCCGGCGGGCCGCTCCGGGGCGGCCGCGGAGCGGCCTCACATCCCGAGCAGCCGCTCGGCGTTGCCGTGCAGGATCTTGCGGCGGTCTTCGCTGGAAAACGGGATACGCTCCATCCAGTCGGTGCCGTCCCGGTTCTCCACGAACGGATAATCGACCGAGAACAGGATGCGGTCGGTCCCCATTTCCATCGCGCTGCACAAGAGCGCCGGATCGGAGAAATTGCCGCTGGTGGTGATGTAGAAGTGCTCGCGGAAGGTCTCGCGGAAGGAGCCCAGCGGAGTCTCGGTGCGCGACAGCGCCTGGTCGATGCGCCACAGGAGGAACGGCAGCCCCTCGCCGAGATGGCCGAGAACGATCCTGAGGTCCGGGTAGGCGTCGAAGACGCCGCTCAGGACCAGCCGGATCCCCTGGGTCGCGGTTTCCACCGTGAAGCCCCAGCCCGCGGTCAGCAGGCCGGGGAACGCCTCGATATAGTCGGCGTAGTACGCCTGTACGACGTCCTCGTGCGGGATCGAGGGGTGCATGTAGATCGGCACGCCGAGCGCAGCCGCGCGCTCGAAGATCGGCCAGAACCGCTTCTCGTCGAGAAACGCGCCGTTGGTCAGGCCGTGCACCATGGCGCCCTTGAACCCGAGTTCGCCGACGCAGCGGTCGAGCTCGTCGGCGGCTGCCCCGGGGTCGGGGGTGGGCAGGGCCGCGAAGCCCTGAAAGCGGTCGGGGTTGCCGGCCACGATGGCGGCCAGCCGGTCGTTGACGGTGCGGGCCATCCTCACCGCGGTCTTGGGTTCGAGCTTCTGGGTCGCCGGCGCGCCGTGGCTCAGGACCTGGACGTCTATGCCGCCCTGGTCCATCGCCTGCAGGCGCCGGGCCCCGACATCGTCGAGGCGCTCCCTGATCGGCGGCGGCATCCTGTTGTCCCGCCCGGTGAACAGCGCCGCAAGATCGGGGTCGAAATAGTGCTCCTCGATCGCGATGACCCGCGATCCGTCCGATGCCGTCATGGTCTGCTCCGTCGATGCCGCGCGGCGGGCCGCACCCCCGCGGGGGCTACTTGAGCTCCTGCCCGGCGAGGTCGCCGTCGAGAAACCGGTTGGGCTTGAGGAACATGCCGAGCACCAGCGCACCGTCCGGCGCGACCGCATCGTGGCGGTTGCCGGCGGGCCGCCAAACATAGTTGCCCGCCGTCACCGCGCCCTCGTCATCGACGATGCTGCCTTCGAGCACATAGGTCTGCTCGATCTCGACATGCTCGTGCAGCGGCAGCCTGGCGCCCGGCTGCCAGCGGAACAGCGCCGTCATCAGCCCGCTCGCGGGGTCTTCCAGCAGGATCTTCATGTCCACGCCTTCGCACTGCGTCGGCTTCCACTCCAGCGCATCGACATCGACGAAACGCGAGGCGAGCGGGGAAAGCGAGGCGTGGGCCTTCATCGTTGGCGTCGCAGCGGCCATGTCCGTCCTCCCGTTGCGGCTATGCCGGGACTCTAGTTGCCGCCGTCCGGCCCGACAATACGCCCCGCCGGGGCGGATTTGACCGCCGCCGGTCCGGCCGCTAGGATCGGTGCCCAATATGCCGGTCATGCCGCCGCAAAATCCCATAATGGAAATATCGAGGCCGAGCGCCTGCGGGCCGCGCCGGAGGGTGCGGGTCCGCGCGCGGCCGCACCCGCACGCTGAACGGCGGAACGC
The DNA here is from genome assembly GCA_965200535.1 of Alphaproteobacteria bacterium. GTDB lineage: Bacteria > Pseudomonadota > Alphaproteobacteria > MPNO01 > MPNO01 > MPNO01. The sequence continues at coordinate 1,374,980 of CBDAUF010000001.1, forward strand.
CATGCCGCGATGACCCGAGGTGCGGCGGCGGCCGCGGGCCCCGCCGTGCGGACGGTCGTTACCGCTCCCAAGCACAGTCGCGGGACCCGGCGATATCAACGGGTACAGCCGGGGTATTGCCGTTCCCGCTGTCCGCCCCGCCCCGCACGAGCGGTCTGTGCGGCGCCGCGGGCCGCGGCAGCGGAAATGCACAACCAAGGAGGTTATCGATGTCGAGTTCGTCTCTTGTCGCCCAGAGCGGCATCTTCAAGGGGTTGCACGGAGGCATGGGCATCGCCGCCAAGGCGATGGTCGTCGTCTTCGTGATCTTTACCGCGCTCAACGTGGACTTCGCCAACAGCATCTATTCGGCGGTCCGCGGCTGGATCGAATCCGCGCTCAACTGGTATTACATCTCGGCCCTCGTGATCCTTTTGTTCGTCTGTTTCTATCTGATGTTCAGCCGCTTCGGCAAAATCCGGCTGGGGGACGACGACAGCCGGCCCGAATTCTCCAATTTCTCGTGGCTCGCGATGCTGTTTTCCGCCGGCGTCGGCATCGGCCTGCTGTTCTTCGGCATCGCCGAGCCGATGTTCTACTTCGACAACACCAAGCCCTGGGATTACCCCAACAACCCGTTTGCCGACCTGCTCGGCGCCACCGAGATGAACGAACAGCGCGCCGCGGTGGCGATGCGGGTGACCTATTTCCACTGGGGCTTCCACGGCTGGGCAGGCTACGTGATCGTGGGGTTGTGCCTGGCGTATTTCGGTTTTCGCAAGAAGCTGCCCCTGACCCTGCGCTCGGCCCTCTACCCGATCATCGGCGACAGGATCTACGGGCCGATCGGTCATGCCGTCGATCTGCTGGCGGTGTTCGGCACGGTGTTCGGGGTCGCGACCTCGCTCGGGCTGGGGGTCAGCCAGATGGCGGCCGGCCTCAATTTCCTGTTCGGCGTCGACCCCGGCATCGTCACCCAGATCATCCTCATCGTGGTCATCTCGATCGTGGCGACGCTGTCTGCGGTTTCCGGCGTCGGCAAGGGAATCCGCATCATTTCAGAATGGAACATCTGGCTCAGCATCGTTCTGCTCGCCTTCTTCCTGTTCGGCGGGCCGTTCAAATGGCTGATGGGTTTCTTCGTCAGCACCGCCGGCGACTATCTGTGGAACTTCATCCCCATGGGCTTCCAGACGTTCAACGACGGCGGCAACGCCGCCTGGCAGAGCGGCTGGACGATCTTCTACTGGGGCTGGTGGATTTCATGGGCGCCCTTCGTCGGCATGTTCATCGCGCGCATCAGCCGGGGCCGCACCATCCGCCAGTTCATGGTCGGCGTGATGTTCGTTCCGACATCGCTCGCGTTCTTCTGGCTGTGCATCTTCGGCGGCACCGCCATGCACCTCGAACTCAACGCGGCCGGCGGCGTCGGAACCGCGGGGATCGCCGACCTGGTGCGCAACTGGAACCTGCCGTCCGCGCTCTACGGCACCATTTCGCAGGTGACGGCGCTGGACTGGCTGAACTGGGCGATGGCGGCGCTGGCCACGTTCCTGCTCGCGACATGGTTCATCACATCGTCCGATTCCGGGACGCTGGTGATCACCACCATGCTCAGCATGGGCGACGACAATCCGCCGCAGCGCTTCCGCATCGTCTGGGGGCTGGGAGAGGGGTTCGTCGCCGCGGTGCTGTTGCTCGCGGGCGGGCTGACGGCGTTGCAGACGGCGTCCATCGCGGCCGCGCTGCCGGTCAGCGTGATACTGCTGCTGATGGCCTTCGGCGTCGTGAAGTCCCTGCACGAGGACCCGGGCGCGGTGCTGCCGTCGGGCGAGGACCGCGCCCCCGACGGCACCCGCATGGCCCAGGACCTGCACGCCTGACGCGGCGGCGGGGAGCGGCGCCGGAATTGCCGGGGCCGCTCCTGCCGCGCGCCGCCGCGCCCGGTGATACTATCCCCCGCCCTATCGACCCGCGGGGCATCGGGGAAGGCGGCGCGGTATGACAGCGTGGATGGTAGGGGTCGACACCGGCGGGACCTTCACCGACCTGATCGCCTTCGACGCCGCGGGCGGCGACCGCCGCACGGTCAAGGTTCCGTCGGTGCCGGACGACCCCTCGCGTGCGGTGGTCGATGCCCTAGACGAGTTGTTCCGGACCGGCGTCGCGCCGGCCGACATCGGCTTTTTCGTCCACGGCACGACGGTCGCGACCAACACCCTGATCGAGGAAGACGGCGCGCGCGCCGGGCTGCTGATCACCGAGGGGTTTCGCGCGGTGTACGAGGCGCGCGGCTGGTCGCAGCCGGACGCCGACGATCTGCTCGACCCGTTCTACCGCAAGCCTCGGATGCTGGTTCCGCAATCGCGCACCGCCGAGGCGGCCGAGCGCCTCGATTACACCGGCGCGGTACTCACCCCCCTCGACGAAGACGGCCTGCGCGCCGCGGTTCGCGAGCTGGCCGCAAAGGGGATCGAGGCGGTCGCGGTCTGCTACCTGTTCAGCTTCCGCAACCCGGCCCACGAACGCCGCACGGCGGAGATCGTCGCCGAGGAGGCGCCGGGGCTGCGGGTTTCGCTGTCATCCGAGATTCTGCCGACGATCCGCGAATATCCGCGCCTTTCCACAACCGTCATCGACGCCTATGTCGGACCCCGGGTCGAGACCTATCTGCGGCGCCTCGGCACGGCGCTGAGGGACGCGGGCATCGCGACGCCGCAGGTGTTCCTGATGCAGTCCCACGGCGGACTGATGCGCATCAATCTGGGCGCCCGGTTTCCCAACCAGACCCTGTTGTCGGGGCCGGCCGCGGGCGCCGTCTCCGGCCAGGCGGCGGGCCGGCTGGCCGGGCAGCCCAATGTGGTCGCCTTCGACATGGGCGGCACCTCCACCGATATCAGCGTGATCGCCGACGGCCGCATCGAGGAGACCGATTCCGGCCGTATCGCGGGACAGGACATCGGGACGCCGATGCTGTCGGTGGCGACGCTCGGCGCCGGCGGCGGCACCATCGCCTATATCGGCAAGGACGGTCTGATGAAGGTCGGCCCGCAGAGCGCCGGAGCGGCGCCCGGCCCGGCCTGCTACAGCCGCGGCGGCGCCGAGCCCACTGTGACCGACGCAAACCTGCTGCTCGGCGCGCTCGGCGCCGGCAGCGTGCTCGGCGGGCGGATGACGATGGACCCGGACCTTGCCCGCGCCGCGGTCAGGGACAGGGTTGCCGCACCCCTCGGCCTCGACACGACGGCGGCGGCGGCCGGGATCATCCGCATCGTCAACAGCAACATGGCGGTCGATCTGCGGCTGGCCTTCCAGCGCCGCGGCGCCGACCCGCGCGACTTCGCGCTGGTCGCGTTCGGCGGGGCCGGTCCGCTGCACGCCGCGGCGCTCGCGCGCGAAACCGGGATCGCGCGGGTCATCGTTCCCCCCGCGCCCGGACTCAGCAGCGCCTTCGGTCTGCTTCAGACCGATGTCCGGCACGTCTACGTCAAGTCCTCGGTCGGGGTGCTGGCGGGCCTCGCCGCCGATGCAATGGAGGCGGAGTTCGCGGCGCTGGAGGAACGCGCCCGCGCGGACGTGCGCGAGGAAGGTTTCGACGCTGCGGAAGTGACGCTCCGCCGCCAGATCGACATGCGCTACCTGCATCAGGGCTACCAGCTCGCCGTCGATTGCGCCGCCCGTCCGGTCGATGAGGCGGAGAAGACGGCGCTCAAGGCGCGTTTCGATGCGCTCCACCGTCGCGTCTACGGTGCGAGCGCCCCGGACGAGGATGCCGAAGCGGTCACCTTCCGGGTGATCGCCGAGATCGCGGTCCCCAAACTCCGACTGCCCGAGATCAAGGCCGGCAACGGGGATCCGTCGGCGGCCCGGGTCGACGCCCGCGAGCTGTTCGATTTCCAGGCGGGAGGGTTCGTTTCCTGCCAGGTCTACGACCGGTCGCGGCTGCGCGCCGGCGATCGGATCGACGGTGCAGCCGCGATTCAGCAGTTCGATTCGACGACGATCGTCCTGCCGGGCCAGAGCGCGGAGGTCGAGGCGCACGGCAGCCTCGTCATTGCCGAGGGGGGTGCGCGATGAGCGTCGATCCGATCACCATCGAGGTGGTCCTGAGCCGGCTGCGCGAAACCACCGAGGCCATGGCGCACGCGCTGTTTCACAGCGGCTATTCGCCGATCCTGCGCGAGTCCCAGGACGGCACGGCGGGGCTGACCGACGGCGCCGGCCGCGTGGTCATGGTCGGCGGCGGGCTGCAATATCACTCACTGCTCTATTCCAGGGCGGTCGCCAGCATCGTCGAGCGCTACCCGCCGGAGACGATGCGCGAGGGCGATACTTTCGTCTGCAACGATCCCTACAAGGCGGGCAACAGCCACGTCCCCGACTTCGTGGTTGCGACGCCCGCCTTCTTCGCGGGGCGGCCGGTCGCGTTCGGGGTGAGCGTCGCCCACATGGCCGATGTCGGAGGGCTGGTGCCGGGTTCGTCGGGCGCCGCCGCGCGCGAGATCTTCCATGACGGGCTCCTAGTGCCGCCGGTGCGCATGTGGACCGCGGACGGCGTCAACGCCGAGGTCGAGGCGATCGTCCGCAATAACAGCCGCGCCCCCGATGTGGTGCTCGGAGACTTGCGCGGGCAGGCGGGGGCGACGCGGCTCGGCGCCGGGCGCATGACGGACCTGTGCGGGTCGTTCGGCGTCGAGACGGTGACCGGCACGATGGATGCCCTGATGGCGCGGACCGCGGAGCGGGTGCGGGCCGCGGTCTCGTCGTGGCGGGACGGCTGCGCGAAGGCCGAAGGGCTGATGGACCACGACGGCGCCGACCGCGGCCGGCCGGTTCGCATTCACGTGCGGGCGGAGAAGTCAGGCGGCCGGCTGACCCTCGATTTCAGCGGCAGCGATGCGCAGACCGCGGGCCCGATCAATACCCCGGAGCCGACCGCGCGCGCCGTCTCCATGCAGGCCGTTCTCGCCGCCTCCGACCCGACCATTCCGATGAATAGCGGCGCCTTCGAGGCCGTCGATTTCGTCATTCCGCCGGGCCGGCTGGTGAGCCCGCAATATCCCGCGACGGTCAACCACTACTTCCCCACCTCGCACATGGTCTACAACACCGTGCTCGCCGCCCTCGGCACGCTCAATCCCGCGCGCGCCGTGGCGCCGTCGGGGCTCGGCACCGGAGCGATGGCGATCGGCTATGCCGAAGGCCGCGCGGGCAAGGCCACCGTCCAGTACGAGCTGATGACCACCTCGCTCGGCGGCACCAGCGCGGGCGACGGCGCGTCGGTGGTGCTGCCGATGAACCACTTTGCGCCGGGAACCCCGGTCGAGATCGTCGAGACCGAATATCCGATCCGGGTCGGGCGGTTCGACCTTGTTCCCGACAGCGCCGGCGCGGGCGCTCACCGCGGCGGTATCGGTTTCGCGCGCGAGTACGCGTTCCTCACCGACTGCACGCTGACCCTGAGGACCGCGAACCACCGCCATGCCGCATGGGGGCTGTTCGGCGGCGGCAGCCCGCCGCCGGCCTCGACCGCGATCACCCACCCCGACGGCAGGGTCGAGGATATGGATATCCTCGAAACCCGGCGCATGACCGCGGGGGCGGCGATCCGCCTCCGCCAGAGCGGCGGCGGCGGTTACGGGGATCCCTTCGAACGCCCGCCCGAACTCGTCGTCGCCGACATCGCGGACGGCTATGTGACGGCCGGCGCGGCGCGCGAAGCCTACGGCGTCGCCGTCGATGCCTCCGGCGCGCTCGACGAGGCCGAAACCGCGCGGCTCCGCAGCCGCGGCGCCGTCTCCTCCTGACCGCTCCGTTACGGATCTTTTGGGATCGATCCCACTCACAACCGCCTCCCCAAAGGAATGTTTTCGCGTTCGTTATGGGATTTATCCCAAAAAATTATATTCCATATGGGTGGGAAAAACAGTTTGACACGACGGCTCGGGGACGATACCGAACGATGCACAAACCCGCTGCGAGGTCGGGGCATGGATGTCCGGAACGATCTGATCCGCGAGATCGAGAGCTATTGCCGCACCGCCGGGATCGCCGAGACGACCTTCGGGCGGGTCGTGGTGAACGACGGCAAGTTCGTCGGGCGGCTGCGCGAGGGCAAGGACGCGACCACCGCGACCGTCGGACGGGTGCGGCGCTTCCTCGCGGAGAACGGTTCGGACGCCGACGCCGCCGGCAGGGCGGCCGATCCGGGGCCGGGGCCGGCGCCCGCCCGGCAGCCCGACGGGGTCGATGACGACGGCGGCGCCAAGACGGCCTTCCGCTTCTACGACAACCGCCAGAAATATCTGATGTTCGTCAACACCTGCTCGGAGAAATGGGTGATTGCCGAACGCGCGGGCATGGAACTGGCCCATCTCCATCCGCAGCCGCCGGCGCTGCATATCTTCGATGCGGGCATGGGCGACGGCACCGTGCTGACCGGGGTGATGCGCCAGATGCACCGGCGGTTCAGGACGCTCCCGTTCTACGTCGTCGGCAAGGAGATCAGTCTCGAGGACGTTCGCCTCGGGCTCGAGCGGATGCCCGACCGGTTCTACGAACACCCCGCGACGGTGCTGGTGCTCACCAATCTCTACTACACCGAAGCGCCGTGGCTGATGCCGCGTTCGATGGAGGCGGCCGCCGCGCTCAACTGGATCGAGGTCGCGCTCGAGGGCGACTCGGCGTACGAATTCCACAAGCAGATCACCGACCTGCAGCCCAGGCTCGCCGATACCTGGCAGGTCCGGGCGTCGGAAAAGACCGGCAACCCGCTCTATGTCCGCCCGTCGGTGCTGGTGGTCTACCGCGAAGACCACAAGTTCCTGCTCGACCAGGTGATCCCGCGGCCCGGTGCGGTGAAGGCGGACTACGACCTCGTGATCGCCTCGCAGCCCTACCGCGCCCGCATGCCGGTCTCGTTCAAGGCGCAAAAGGTGCTCGCCCCGCTCGCCCGCAGCCTCGCACCGGGCGGGCGGCTGCTCGGCATCCATTCGCGCGGCGGCGACCCCGGCCTCGAGATCGTCCGCAAGGTCTGGCCCGGCGAAAACCCGTTCGAGACCAACCGGCACGATCTCTTGCGGGCGCTCAAGGACGAGCTCGGCCGCGAAGCCCGGGATCTCAATTTCAATGCCTACGCCGACAAGCGGTCGATCTTCCGCTACGACATGCACACCCTGCCGAGCGAAGTCGGCGGGCGCAGCATCGGCACCTCCACCCTCTTTGCGGCCTGGAACGCCGCGATCTACGTCGCCCAGATCGAGGACGAGCGGCTGGAGGATGTCATCGGCGGCGGGCGTTATCTCGACGCCACCCGCGATGTGCTGAACGACCGCGGCGGCCTCTGGTTCTACGACGAGTCCTTCGTCGTCTCCAGGCGGCGGGGATAGGGCGATGCCGCCCGGCCGCGACGCGGCGCCGCAATCGGGTCTCGCGCGGATCCTGCGCGACGGCGGCTTCGCGGTCACCGCCGAAATCACCCCGCCGACCTCGGGCGCCCCCGACGAATTGTTGGCGCGTGCGGAGCCGTTCCGGGGCGTCGTCGATGCGATCAACGTCACCGACGGTCCGCGCGGGATGGTCCATATGTCGGGGCTTGCCGCCGCCGCGGTTCTGGTCCGCGCGGGTCTCGAACCCATCCTCCAGTTCACCTGCCGCGACCGCAACCGGATCGCCCTGCAGGCCGATCTTCTCGGCGCGTCGGCGGTCGGCCTGCGCAACGTGCTGATCCTGCGCGGCGACGACCCCGACACCGGGGAAGACCCGCCGCCCAAGCCCGTCTTCGATGTCGAGAGCCGCGACCTGATCGAGATTGCGGCGAGGATGTGTGCGGGCAAAGCGCTTTCCTCGGGGCGGGCGATCGAGACGGCGCCCAGGCTCTTCATCGGCGCCGCCGACACCCCCATCGACCCCGCCCCCGACTGGCGCCCCGTCGGGCTGGCGCGCAAGGCCGAGGCGGGTGCGGCGTTCGTCCAGACCCAGCTCTGTTTCGACATCGGGGTCATCCGGCGCTACGCGGCGGCGCTCGAGGCGGCGGGGCTGACCGACCGGGTCTTCATACTGATCGGCCTCGGCCCCCTGGCATCCGCCCGGTCGGCGCGCTGGATGCGCGAGAACCTGTGGGGCGTGCAGGTCCCGGATTCGATTATCGAGCGTCTCGAACGGGCGGCCGACCAGAAGGCGGAAGGGATCGCGGTCTGCGCCGAACTCATCCGCGAGATTGCCCAGATGCCGGGGCTGTCGGGCGTCCACCTGATGGCGCCGATCGGGCTGTCGTCGATCCCCGCCGCGATCCGCGAGTCCGGGGTCCTGGCGGACCGCCGCCCGACGGGCTAGATCACGCCGCCGGCCCTGAGTGCGGCGATCTCGCCCGCCTCCATGCCGAGAATCTCGGCGAGCACCCGGTCGGTGTGCCCGCCCAGGACCGGCGCCGCGCCGGGATAATCGTGCGGTTCGCCGACATAGCGGATCGGGTTGGCGACGCCGGGCACCGTTCCGGCTTCCGGGTGCGGCAGGTCGATGCGAAGGCCGCGCGCCTGCGCCTGCGGGTCGTCGAAAATCCGGTCGAGATCGTTGATCGGCCCGCAGGGAACGCCGACCGCCTCCAGCATGGCGATCCATTCCTCGCGCGTCCTGGTCAGCATCATTTCCGACAGGGCGGGGACCAGCACGCCGCGGTGCTCGACCCGCCCGACATTGGTCCTGAAACGTTCGTCTTCGGCAAGGTCGGGGCGCCCGCCAGCGTTGCAGAAGCGCTCGTACTGCGCATCGTTGCCGACCGCCACGACGACATAGTGGTCCGCCGTCTTGAACGACTGATAGGGGACGATGTTGGGATGCGCGTTGCCCATCCGGGTCGGCGCCTTTCCGGTGGCGAGAAAGTTCATCGCCTGGTTTGCCGTCGATGCCACCGTGACGTCGAACAGGGCCATGTCGACATGCTTGCCGCGGCCGGTCCGCTCGCGCTCGCGTATAGCGGCGAGCGCCGCGACGGTCGCGTAAAGCCCGGTCAGGACGTCGGACAGGGCGACGCCGATCTTTTGCGGCCCGCCGCCCGGGATCTCGTCGCGCTCGCCGGTGATCGACATGAAACCGCCCATCGCCTGGATGAGGAAGTCGTAGCCGGCGCGGTCGGCGTAGGGGCCAGTCTGGCCGAAGCCGGTGATCGAACAATAGACCAGCCCCGGATTGACGGCGCGCAGGTCGTCGTAACCGAGACCGTAGCGGGCGAGGCCGCCGCGCTTGTAGTTTTCCAGCAAAATATCGGACTCGCGCGCCAGCGCGCGGACGATCTCCTGGCCCTTCGCCGACGACAGGTCGATCGTCACCGACTTCTTGCCTCGGTTGGCGCAGTGGAAATAGGCCGCATCCGGGGTGTCGCGGCCGTCCTTTCCGGCGACGAAGGGCGGCCCCCATTCGCGCGTGTCGTCGCCCCGCCCGGGGCGTTCGATCTTGATGACCTCGGCGCCGAGGTCGGCCATCGTCTGACCCGCCCACGGGCCGGCCAGGATTCGGCTGAGGTCGAGTACCCGAAGCCCGGAAAGCGGCCCCGCCATGCCTACATGAACGCCTGGATACCGGTCTGCGCGCGCCCGAGGATCAGGGCGTGGATGTCGTGCGTTCCCTCGTAGGTGACGACCGTCTCCATGTTCATCAGATGGCGCATGACATGGTACTCATCGACGATCCCGTTGCCGCCGTGCATGTCGCGCGCGTCGCGGACGATGTCGCGCGCCTTGCCGGTCGAGTTGCGCTTGAGCATCGAAATCGCTTCCGGCGAGCAGGTCCCGTCGTCCATCATCCGGCCGAGCTGGAGGCAGGACTGCAGCCCGATCGCGATCTCGGTCTGCATGTCGGCGAGCTTCTTCTGGATCAACTGGTTGGCGGCCAGGGGGCGGCCGAACTGGGTCCGTTCGAGGGTGTAGTCCCGCGCCGCGCGCCAGCAGAATTCGGCCGCTCCGAGCGCGCCCCAGGCGATGCCGTAGCGCGCGTTGTTGAGGCAGCCGAAAGGACCGCCGAGGCCGCGGGCTTCGGGGAGCCTGTTCTCCTCGGGAACGAACACGTCGTCCATGACGATCTCGCCGGTCACCGAGGCGCGCAGCGACAGCTTGCCGCCCAGCTTGGGGGTCGTCAGCCCGTCCATACCGCGTTCCAGGATGAAGCCGCGGATCACGCCCTCGTCGTCCTTGGCCCAGACCACGAGGACATCGGCGATCGGCGCATTCGAGATCCACATCTTGGATCCCTTGAGAAGATAGCCGCCGTCGACCGCACGCGCGCGGGTTGCCATGCCGCCGGGGTCTGAACCGTGATCGGGCTCGGTGAGCCCGAACGCACCGACCGATTCCCCGGTGGCGAGCCTGGGCAGGTATTTCCGGCGCTGCGCTTCCGAGCCGAAATTGTAGATCGGCCACATCACCAGGCTCGACTGGACCGAAAGCGTCGAGCGGTAGGATGAATCGACCGCCTCGATCTCCCTGGCGATCAGGCCGTAGCAGACATAGCTCGCACCGGCGCAGCCGTAGCCGTGGATGGTCGAACCGAGGAAGCCGAGTTCGCCGAACTCGGTGATGATCTCCGGGTGAAACTCTTCCCTGTTGTAGCCGTCGATGATCCGCGGCAGGAGTTTCTCGCGGGCGTATTCGCGGGCGGTGTCGCGCACCATCCGCTCGTCGTCGCCAAGCTGGCTCTCGAGCAGCAGCGGGTCTTCCCAGTTGAACCTGCCCCACTTGCGCGGCTTGTGCGTACCGCCGGACTCGACCTTGGTGGCCATGCCTCGATCCCTCGCTCGTCGCGTGAAACGGCTGCGCTGCCGCCCGTGCCGGCCCGGCCCAGCCCGCCCCCGTCCGCTTGACAGGGCGCGATCCGCCCGAAACGCTGCCTGTTGCCCAATTGTACGCGTCAACTTGTTCGTATACAAACGATTTTGGACGCATTCCTTGCCGGAGGACCTCCATGCCGCACAGCCTGCGAACGTTTCTCGAATCGATCGACAACCGGATGCTGCATATCCGCGAACCGGTCGATCCGGCGCGGCAGATCGGATATCTCTGCTCGGAGAGCCGCGGGCCGCTGATGTTCCACAATCTGACCGGTTATCCCGGCTGGCGGCTCACCGACATCCTGATCAAGGACCGCAACGGCCAGGCAGCGGCCTTCGGTCTCGACGATCCGAAGGGCGTGTGCCCCTACCTCGCGGAACGCATGGCGACCCGGCGCGGCAAGTCGGTGATGGTTGCCGACGGCCCGGTCAAAGAGAACCGGATGCTCGGCAAGGACGTCGATCTCCACAAGCTGCCCATTCCGCAGCATTCGGTGGGCGACGGCGGCCGCTATCTGGGTTCGGGGCTGACCATCACCAAGGATCCGGAGACCGGTATCCGCAATGAGTCGATCATCCGGATGATGCTGACCGACGACCCGCAGAAGGCGACGTTCTGGATGGCGGCGCGGCACAACTACGCCCACTACCTCAAATACGTCGCCAAGGACGAACCGATGCCCATGGCGTTCGCCATCGGCATGCACCCGGTCTACGAGATCATGTCCAACTGGTCCGGCCGGCACGAGGATTTCGACGAACTCGAATACGGCGCCGGAATCCTCGGCGAGGACATCGAGATGGTGCGCTGCGACACCATCGATCTGGAGGTCCCGGCGCATGCCGAGATCGTCATCGAGGGTCTCGTCCATCCCCGCGACCGCATGCCGGAAGGACCGTTCGGCGAATTCACCACCTTCGGGTCGGGCGCCGAGGGGCCCGCGCCGGTCTATCAGATCACCGGGATCACCCACCGCGACGCCCCGATCTTCCGCCATATGCAGGCGACCTGGTTCACCGATCATCAGCCCCTGATCACGCTGCCGATGGAGGCCACCTACTACAACCGGCTGCGCGACACCCACGGCAACACCAACATCAAGGATATCTTCGTCCCGCCATGGGCGTCGCAGTTCATGATGATCGTGCAGATGGAGGCCAAGTGGGACGGCCAGGCGCGCGATGTCCTGATGTCGGCGCTCACCGGCCCCAACCTCCACGTCAAGGTGGCGATCGCGGTCGACGACGACGTCGACATCTACAACGCCGAGGACGTGCTGTGGGCGATCGCGTGCCGCACCAACCCGGCCGAGATGGTGCACATCATGCCGGGGTCCAGGCTCCACCCGCTCGACGTCTCGATCCCCGAGGTGGGCGACGAATACACCGTGATGCGGATCGGCGGGAAAATGGCGATCGATGCGACCAAGCCGCCGACCTGGCGGGCGAAAGAGCGCGCCAATATGACCCGGGTCGATCCCATGGGGAAGGGAGACCCGGAAATCGCCCGGCTTCTCGAACAGGTGCGTATGCCGCGTTAGCGCCGCCGCCGGCCGGCGCGGGCGGAGCCGGCCGCATCGGTGTCCGGCCCCGCCTTTACCGGCCGGTGCGGTTCGCGTAGGTATGCCGTCGAATCCGGAAAGGCGGGGGAAGCCATGGCCGCGCGGCCCAGCGATCTCGACATGCGGGCGCTTCTGCCGCCCCGGGCCGAGCGCGAACGGATGACCGCCGAATGGCTGGCCGAGGATATCGGCCGCGGCGATATCACCACGAATTTCCTGATCCCGGCCGATGCGCGGGCGCGTTTCGTCATGAACACGCGCGACGATATCGTCGTCTGCGGCGTCGATCTCGCGCTCGAGGTCATGCGGTTTCACACTCCGGAATGCGAGACCGAGGTCCTTGCGCCCGACGGCAGCCGGGCCGCCGCGGGCGCCTCGCTCGCCCGGGTCGAGGGTCCGGCGCGCGGTTTGCTGACAGCCGAGCGGACCGCCCTCAACCTGTTTCAGTTGCTGACCGGGATCGCGACCCGCACGGCCGAATACGCCCGGCTCGTCGAGGGGACCGGAGCGACCCTGATCGACACGCGGAAGACGATCCCGGGGTTCCGCGCCCTGTCGAAGTACGCGTCCTGCGTCGGCGGCGCGCGCAACCACCGGATCCGGCTGGACGACGGGCTTCTGCTCAAGGACAACCATATCGCCGTTTGCGGTTCCATCGCGGCGGCGGTGGCGCGGGCCAAGGCGCTGACCCCGTCGCTGACCAAGATCGAGATCGAGTGCGATACCCTCGACCAGGTGCGGGAGGCCGCCGCCGCCGGGGCCGATGTGCTTCTTCTCGACAACATGAGCGCGGCGGCGATGCGCGAGGCGGTCGCGGTCGTCGACGGGCGGTGCGAGCTCGAGGCATCGGGCGGGATAACGCTCGACACCATCCGCGAGAAAGCGGAGAGCGGCGTGGACTATATCTCGGTCGGCCGCATGACCCAGTCGGCGCCGGCCGCCGATATCGGCCTCGACGTGACCATCTCCGCCTGAGCGTATGGCGCAGGGCGCGGTCTTCCTCGTCGTCGGGCCGAGCGGGGCCGGCAAGGATACGCTGATATCGGGCGCCCGCGCGGCGCTGGAACCGGGGGGGCGCTACGTCTTCCCGCGACGCACGATCACCAGACCGGCCGATGCGGGCGGCGAGGGGCACGACCCCGCGACGCCCGGGGAGTTCGCCGCCCGCAAGACGGCGGGAGAGTTCTTCGCCACCTGGCGCGCGCACGGGCTCGACTACGGATTGCCGGCATCGATTGCGGCCGATCTCAGCGCCGGCCGCCACGTGGTCGCCAATGTGTCGCGCGCGGCGCTCGCGGACATCGCCGCGCGCGTCGGGCCGGCGGTCGTCGTCGAGGTCGATGCGCCGCCCGAGCTTCGCGCCCGCCGCCTGGCTGCGCGTGGCCGGGAGGACGGGGCGGACGCCGCCCGGCGGCTTGCCCGCGCCGGCGCACCCTACCCGGCGAGCCTGCCGGTGCGCCGGGTGGTCAACGGCGGGACGCCGGCGGACGGGATCCGGCGTTTCATCGACGCTCTGGCCGAGACGGATGCTTAGACTCGCGCGCATGGCCATCGACACCTGGCGCGAGCCGGTCGCCTATCTCAACCGCGGCTGCTCCGCCTGCGCCGCCGAGGCGCTCCTCGGGCCGCACAAGATCGAGGTGACGGGCGGCGGCCGCGCGGTGATCTGCGTCGTCAATCTCGTCGACGACGCCGGCGTGGTTTCCCCCGATGCGGTCGCGCTGTCGCCGCATGCGTTCGACAGTCTGGGTCTTGCCGAGGGCGCCCCGGTCTCGGTCCGGCGCGCGCCCGAACCCGCGAGCCGCCCCGCCCTCCGCGCCAAGGTCGGGGGCCGCCGGCTGAGCGCCGCGGAAATCGACGCGGTCGTCGACGATCTGGTGGCCGGCCGGTATGCCGGCCGCGAGACGGCGGGCTTTCTGGTCGCGGCGTCCGGCGCGCTCGACGACGACGAGGTGATCGCTTTCGCCAGGGCGCGGGCGGCGCGTTCCTCCAGGCTCCGCTGGCCGCGCGGGATCGTCGTCGACAAGCACTCGATGGGCGGTATTCCGGGCACGCGGGTCACCATGATCGTCGTCCCCATCGTGGTCGCGCACGGGCTCACGATCCCCAAGTCCGCCTCGCGCGCGATCACCTCGCCGGCCGGGACGGCCGATGCGATGGAGGTCCTCGCCAGGGTCGATCTCGATGCCGGCGAGGTCCGCCGGGTGGTCGAGGCGGTGGGCGGGTGTATCGTCTGGAACGGGCGGCTCAGCCATTCGCCGATCGACGATGTGATGAACGCCGTCACCCGCCCGCTCGGCATCGAGTCGGACCGGCTCTCGGTCGCCTCGATCCTGTCCAAGAAGATGGCCCTTGGCGTTACCCATGTCGTCTTCGATATTCCGGTCGGACCGACCGCCAAGGTCGGAACCCGGGCGGAGGCCAGCGAACTCGCCCGTCTGTTCGCCGTTACCGCTGCCGGCCTCGGCATCGAGGCGCGCTGCGAGATCACGGATGGCAGCGAACCGATCGGCCGCGGCGTCGGCCCCGCCCTCGAGGCGCGCGATGCGATGGCGGTGCTCGCCGGCGACGCCGGCGCGCCGGTCGACCTGCGCGACAAGGCCCTGATGCTTGCCGCGGGGGTGCTCGCCTTTGCCGGCGTCGCCGACCCTCTGCGACGCGCCCGGACGTTGCTCCGGAGCGGCGCCGCGGCGCAGGCGATGGAGCGGTTGATCGACGCCCAGGGCCGGGTTGCCGACCCGCCCGGCCCCGGCCCGCTGGTCCGCGATATCGCCGCCCCGCGCAGCGGCGTCGTCTCGGCCATAGACTGTTACCGCATTGCCGGCATCGCCCGGCGCGCCGGCGCACCGATGGAAAAGTCGGCTGGCATCGACCTCTTCAGGAAATGCGGCGACGCGGTGGAGGCGGGAGAGGCGCTGTACCGGATCCATGCCGCCGAGGCGGCGGATCTCGCCGAAGCCGCCGGCTATGCCGAGCGGGAAAACGGTTTCCTGATCGCCGCCGGTTGAGCGGCCCGGCTTCTTGCCGGTCGGCGGTCCAGCGCCTATAAACGCTTGGAATGCGGCAGATTTTTCGACATCCGGGGATCGAAGATGGCAGAGACTGCGCACGAAACGGCGGCCGGAACGCCCGCCAGGGGAGGCAATCTGCGGGCGGTTCTCCCCTATGCCGACCTGCGCGAATGGCTGCGGGAAGCGGAGCGGCTCGGCGAGGTCACCGTCGCCCGGGGGCTCGGCAAGGACGAGGAGATCGGCCAGGCGGCCGAGCTCGTGATGCACTCCGACGACGCGAACTGCGTCGTTTTCGATGACATTCCGGGCCACCGGCCGGGTTATCGCGTTCTGGTCAATTTCTTCGGCGGCAAGCGCAAGAACATGACCCTGGGCTTCCCGACCGATCTCTCGAAGATCGAGCTCAGCGAGGCCTACTACGAGGCGCAGCTCAAGGACCTCGCTCCCATCCCGCATGTCGAGGTGG
Source organism: Alphaproteobacteria bacterium (assembly GCA_965200535.1). Classification (GTDB taxonomy): domain Bacteria; phylum Pseudomonadota; class Alphaproteobacteria; order MPNO01; family MPNO01; genus MPNO01. The sequence continues at coordinate 1,390,817 of CBDAUF010000001.1, forward strand.
CGGAGGGGCCGGTCATGGAGAACGTAATCGAGGGCGACGATATCGATCTCGGCACGTTCCCGGCGCCCTTCTGGCACCCCGACGACGGCGGCCATTACATCGGCACCGGCAGCTACGACATCACTGTCGATCCCGATACCGGCTGGATGAACCTCGGCACCTACCGGGTGATGGTGCAGGACGAAAGGACGGTCGGCTACTACATCTCGCCCGGCAAGCACGGGCGGGTGCACCGCGACAAGTACCTTGCCCGCGGCGAGAAGATGCCGACCGCGATCGTGATCGGCGGCGACCCGATGACCTTTCTCACCGCCTGCACCGAGATGCCGCCCGGCGTGTGCGAATACGACATCGTCGGCGCCATGCGGGGCGAGGCTCTCAAGGTCGTCAGGGGTCGCCACACCGGGATCCCCTTCCCGGCGGATGCGGAGATCGTGCTCGAGGGTTTCGTCGATCCCGAGGAGCGCCGCCCCGAGGGTCCGTTCGGCGAATGGACGGGCTATTATGGCTCGGACATGCGCGACGAGCCGGTGATGCACGTCACGGCGGTCTACCACCGCAACAACCCGATCATTCTCGGCTGTCCGCCGCAGCGCCCGCCCGACGAGATGTGCCGCTACCGCGCGGTCACGCGCTCGGCGATGCTGCGCGACGCGATCGAAAAGGCGGGCGTTCCCGACGTGCGTGCGGCCTGGGCGCACGAGGTCGGCAACAGCCGGATGCTGCTCGCCGTGGCCATCAAGCAGCGCTATCCCGGCCACGCGAAACAGGCCGGTCATGTCGCCGCGATGTGCCATGTCGGCGCCTATGCCGGAAAATACGTCGTCGTCACCGACGAGGATGTCGATGTCTCCGACCTCGAGGAAATGACCTGGGCGATGATCACCCGGTCGGATCCGGCGACCTCGATCGACATCATCAAGAACGCCTGGTCGACGCCCCTCGATCCGCGCATCCCGCCCGAGGAAAAGGCGAAGGGCAACATGACCAACAGCCGCGCGATCATCAACGCCTGCCGGCCGTTCCACTGGAAGGACACGTTCCCGCCGGTCAATGCGCCGACCCAGGAGACCGTGCGCAAGGCGCGCGAGAAGTTCGGCCATCTCCTCGACGGCCGGGACAGCCCGTAGCGCCGGATAACTCGTCGCGCCGGCAACGGAACGATCTCTATCGCGGCCTTCCCGCCGCCGCGCGTGCTGCGTTGACAGGGAAGGCGGGTGCGTCTATACGGGCGGCAGTTGCGACGCAGGCGCCCGGATTGTGGAATCGTTGTCATGAAGGTCCTCAACTCCCTGAAATCGGCGAAGAAACGCGATCGCGCCTGCCGTATCGTCCGGCGCCGCGGGCGGGTCTACGTCATCAACAAGAAGAACCCGCGCTTCAAGGCGCGCCAGGGCTGACCGGCCGGGAGGCCGCACCCCGGCGGCGGCGGGCCACCCCGGACAGGGCGGCGGCGCTGCCATGAAGATGCCCGAGCCCGATGCCGCGGTCATCGCGCGCCGCGCCGAGATCGCGCGCAGCCTGAGCCGGATCGTCCCCGGCGAGGGTGTGATCGACGACCCCGCCGCGCTCCGCGCCTATGAATCGGACGGGCTGACCGCCTACCGCCAGCCGCCGATGATCGCCGTCCTGCCGGAAACCGTGGCCCAGGTCTCGGCGGTCCTCCGCTACTGCCGCGAGAACGGGATCAAGGTCGTCCCCCGGGGCGCCGGCACCTCGCTGTCGGGCGGGGCGCTGCCGCTGGCGGACGGTGTCCTGCTCGGCCTCGGCAAGTTCAACCGCATCCTCGACATCGATTACGCCAACCGCTGCGCGGCGGTCCAGCCGGGCGTCGCCAACCTCGCCGTCAGCCAGGCGGCGGAGGCCGCCGGCTTCTACTATGCGCCCGACCCGTCCAGCCAGATCGCCTGTTCGATCGGCGGCAACGTCGCGGAGAACGCGGGCGGCGTTCACTGCCTCAAATACGGGCTCACGACCAACAATCTCCTCGGCGTCGAGCTGGTGCTGATGGACGGCGAGGTAATCCGCATCGGCGGCCGCCATCTCGATTCGGCGGGCTACGACCTGCTTGGCGTCGTCACCGGCTCGGAAGGCCTGCTCGGCGTCATCACCGAGGTCACGGTCCGCATTCTCCCCAGACCGCCGTCCGCGCGGGCGATGGTGATCGGCTTTCCGTCGGCCCGGTCGGCGGGCGATTGCGTCGCCGGCGTCATCGCCGCCGGTATCGTTCCGGGCGGCATGGAGATGATGGACAACCCGGCGATCAACGCGGCGGAAGATTTCGCCGGGGCCGGCTATCCGCGCGATGCGGCGGCGCTGCTCATCGTCGAGATCGACGGGCCGGACGCCGAGGTCGACCATCTGACCGACCGGGTCGCCGGGCTCGCCGGCGCGTTCGGCGCAACCTCGGTCCGGGTCAGCAGGGACGAGACCGAGCGGACGAAATTCTGGGCCGGCCGCAAGTCGGCGTTTCCCGCCGTCGGGCGCATCTCGCCCGATTATTACTGCATGGACGGCACCATCCCGCGCCGCCGCCTGCCGGAGGTGCTCGACCGCATCACCGCCCTGTCGGAAACGTTCGGCCTGCGCGTCGCCAACGTGTTCCACGCGGGCGACGGCAATCTGCACCCCCTGATCCTCTACGACGCCAACGTTCCGGGCGAACTGGAGAGGGCGGAGGCCTTCGGCGAGGCGATCCTCACCCTCTGCGTCGAGGTCGGCGGGGCGCTCACCGGCGAGCACGGGGTCGGGGTGGAGAAGCGCGACCTGATGGGAACGATGTTCTCCGACGACGACCTGAAGCAGCAGCAGCGCCTGAAATGCGCCTTCGACCCGGAACAGCTGCTCAACCCCGGCAAGGTGTTCCCGGTGCTCCACCGCTGCGCCGAACTGGGCCGGGTCCACATCCACGGCGGCCGCACCCGGTTCCCCGACATCCCGCGCTTCTGACGCGGCCGCGCGATGGAAACCCTGCGCCCGACGACGGAGGAAGAGGCGATCGAGGCGGTCGGGTGGGCGTGCGGGGGCGGGCATCCGCTGGAAATCGTTTCCGGCGGATCGAAGCGGGCGCTCGGCCGCCCCGGCGGAGCGCGGGCCGCGCTCGACCTCTCGGGCCTCGCCGGCATCACCCTCTACGAACCGGAAGAGCTGGTCCTGACGGCGCGCCCGGGGACCGCCCTGGCCGAGATCGACGCGCGGCTGGCGCAGCACGGCCAGATGCTCGCCTTCGAGCCCCCGGACCTCGGGCCGCTCCTCGGCGCGCCGGCCGGCCGCGCGACGCTCGGCGGCTGCATGGCGGCGAACCTCTCCGGCCCGCGCCGCTTCAAGGCCGGCGCAGCGCGCGACCACTTCCTCGGCGTGCGGGCGGTCAGCGGCCGCGGCGAGATGTTCAAGTCGGGCGGACGGGTGGTCAAGAATGTCACGGGGTACGACCTCTGCAAGCTGCTTGCCGGTTCCTGGGGGACCCTCGCGGCGATGACCGAAATCACCGTCAAGGTGCTGCCGGCAGCGGACAAGCTGCGCACGGTGCTGGTCTACGGGCTGGACGACGCCGACGCCGTCGATGCGATGACGCGGGCGCTCGCGGCGCCCCACGAAATCTCCGGCGCGGCGCACCTGCCGGCCGCGCTTGCGGCGCTTTCCGGCGTCGCGCGGGTCCGGGAGCCGGGATCGGCGGTCACCGCCTTCCGTATCGAGGGGCCGGAACCCTCCGTGCTCGCCCGCAACCGGGCAGTCCGCGCCCTGTTCGACAACGACTGCGCGGTCGACGAACTGCACGGGCATAACTCGACCGCGTTCTGGCGCGAGGTCGGCGGCGTGCATTTCCACGCCGTATCGGGGGAGGACATGATCTGGCGGTTGTCGGTTCCGCCGGCCCGGGGGGCGGTGGTGGCGGGCCGCATCGCCGCAGATCTCGGCATGCGGGTCTTCTACGACTGGGGCGCCGGGCTGCTGTGGCTCGCCGTGCCGCCGGGAACCGCGGACGCCGGCGCCGAGACGGTGCGCGGCGCGCTTGCGCCCGACGGCGGGCACGCGACCTTGGTCCGCGCGCCGGAGGCGGTGCGGCGCAGGGTTCCCGTCTTCCACCCCCAGCCGCCCGGCCTCGCGGCGCTGAGCGAACGCGTGCGGCGGGCCTTCGACCCCCGGGGAATCCTCAACCCCGGCCGTATGGCGGAGTGCGGCTGAGGCGATGCAGACCCGGTTCACCGAGAGCCAGCGCGCGAACCCCGACATCGAGGCGGCCGAGGGAATCCTGCGCGGCTGCGTCCATTGCGGTTTCTGTTCGGCGACCTGCCCGACCTACGCGCTGCTCGGCGACGAACTCGACAGCCCGCGCGGGCGCATCTACCTGATCAAGGACATGCTGGAGACCGGCGAGACGCCGTCGGCCAAGGTGGTCGGCCACATCGACCGCTGCCTGTCGTGCCTCGCCTGCATGACCACCTGCCCGTCCGGCGTCCACTACATGCATCTGGTGGACCTCGCCCGCAAGCGCATTGCCGAGACCTACCGCAGGCCGTTTGCGGACCGGCTGGTGCGGGCGCTGCTGGCCGCGGTGTTGCCCTCGCCGGCGCGGTTCCGGCGGGCGGTGCGGCTCGGCCGCCTCGCAGCGCCCTTCGCGGCGGCGATGCCGGGGGCGTTCCGCCGCATGCTGCACATGATGCCCCGGGCCGCGGCGGGCCGCCCGCTGCCCGACGGCGCGGTCTTCCCCGCGGCCGGGGAACGCCGCTGGCGGGTGGCGCTGCTCGCCGGCTGCGTCCAGCAGGTGCTGGGCGAGACCATCAACGCGGCGACGATCCGGCTTCTGACCCGGTCGGGCTGCGAGGTCGTGGTCGCCCGCGGGTCCGGCTGCTGCGGCGCCATCGCCCATCACCTGGGCCGCGAGGCGCCGGCTCTCGACGCGGCGCGGCGGAACCTGCGCGCCTGGCAGTCCGAACTGGCGGGCGCGGGTCTCGACGCCGTGGTCGCCAACGCCTCGGGCTGCGGGGTGATGCTCAAGGACTACGGCCATCTCTTGCGCAACGATCCGGCGTTCGCGGACACCGCGGCGGCGATCGCCGAACGCACCTGCGACATATCGGAACTGTTGCAGAGGATCGGGATCGGTGCGGCGCGGCCGCCGGAACCCCTTTCCGTCGCCTATCACTCGGCCTGCGCCCTGCAGCACGGCCAGAAGATCGAGGCCGCCCCCGTCTCCCTGCTGCGCGAGGCGGGGTTCGTTGTCTCGCTGCCCGCCGAAGGACATCTCTGCTGCGGCTCGGCGGGGACGTACAATATCCTCCAGCCGGCGCTCGCCGATGCGCTGCGCGACCGCAAGACGGACCGCCTCGATGCGCTGGGCGCGGATGCGATCGCGGCGGGGAATATCGGCTGCATGGTGCAGATCGCGGGCGGAACGGAGACGCCGGTGGTGCACACGGTGGAGCTTCTCGACTGGGCCCACGGCGGGCCGAGACCGCCCGCGCTCGCTGCCGCCGGCGCGGCGAACCGGGAATGAGAAGGACCGCATGGACCCTTCCGGGAAAGACGATCCCTTGCGGCGGGTGATGGCGTGGATCGCCGCGGCCGCAACGCTCGGCTTCGCCACCGTCGGGCTCGCGACCCAGAACGATCCCAGGCTCGGCCCCCTGTTCGACCGCCTCAGGACCGCACCCGGCCCGGAGGCCGCCGCCGTCCACGAGCAGACGATCTGGGAGATCTGGCACGACTCGGGCAGTGCCGAGATCGACGGGTTGATGGCGCACGGTCTGCAGGCGATGGCGGGGCGCGACTTTCGCCGGGCGCTCGCGGCGTTCGACGAGATGGTCCGGCGCGCGCCCGGCTTCGCCGAGGGGTGGAACAAGCGCGCCACCGTCAACTACCTGATGGGGCGGTATCGGGACTCGATCGCCGACATCGAGCGAACGCTGGCGCTGGAGCCGCGCCATTTCGGCGCGTTGTCGGGGCTCGGCCTCGTCTATCTGGCGCTCGACGAGGAGGAGAAGGCGCTGGAGGCCTTCGACCGGGCCATCGCCGTCCACCCGAACATCGCCGGGGCGGACACCCACATCCGCGCGCTCCGCGACAGGCTTCGCGGACGAAAAATCTAGCGGGGCGTGCGTTCGCGCGCGGCAGCGGGGATGCCGGTGCCGGCGATGCGCGCGACCGCGGCGGCGAGAACCCGGCAGCCGCGCACGATGTCTTCCTCCGCGGTGTCCTCGATGACGGTGTGGCTGTGCCCGCCGATGGAAGGGACGAAGAGCATCGCGGCGGGCATGTAACGGGCGAGGACCATCGCGTCGTGGCCGGCGCCGCTCGGCATCCGCATGTACGACGCATCGAGCGACTCGGCCGCCGATGCGATCTCGGCGCCGAGCGCGGGGTCCATCGCCGCCGGCGCGATATCGAGGGTGGGGGTCACCGCGACCGCCTGGCCGGACGCCTGTGCATGCTCCCCGGCGAGGACGCGCAGGCGTTCTTCCAGCGCATCCATCGTGTCCGGATCGGTATCGCGGATCTCGAGGGCGATCTCCGCGCGCGCCGGGATCACGTTCGCCGCGCCCGGCGTCAGCGCGAAATTGCCGATGTTCCAGACGGTGTCCGGCCCCGCCAGCGCCCCGAACGCCGCCGGTATGGCGGCCGCGAGAGCGATGGCCGCCGCGCCCGCATCCCGTCGCATCGCCATCGGCACCGTACCGGCGTGGCCCGCCTGCCCCTCGATCTCCAGCCGGTATCGGCGGATACCGACAATCGCGGTGACGACGCCGATGCCGATACCGGCGGCCTCGAGCCGCGGCCCCTGTTCGATATGAGCCTCGAGGAACGCGCGGTAGCGGGCGGGATCGAGCCGGCGCGGCGGGTTGCCGGCGAAGCCGCTGGCGGCGACCGCGTCGGTCAGGAGCCGGCCGTCGATGCTCTGCGCGGCGGCGATCTCGCCCTCCGTCACCGCGCCGAACAGGGTGCGGCTGCCGAGGGTCGGGAGATAGGTGCTCTCCTCGTCCTGGAATGCGGCGACATCGACGGGGCAGCGGGCAGCAACGCCCGCCTCGATCGCGGCGCGGGCGATCTCGATGCCGTAGACCACCCCGAGCGCGCCGTCGAGCCAGCCGCCCTCGGGCACCGAATCGGCGTGGCTGCCGATCAGGATTGCCGGGCCGGCGGCGGGCGCCTCGCCCACGACGTTGCCGATACCGTCTATCGCGGCCGACAGTCCGGCCTCTCCCATGCGCCGGCAGAGCCAGTGGCGGGCCTCGACATCGGCCGGGCTGAAGGAGACCCGGCTGACACCCGTACCATGCTTGCCGAAGGTTGCGAGCCGCCTGAGATCGGCCAGCAGCCGGACCGGATCAATCTCAATCGCGAGGTCGGACACGCGGCCCCGGCGGGCGGTTTTGCTGCGTCATCGGCGCGGGCAGAACATTGGCAACAACGGGGGGCGACGATACCATCGGCGAATCGGGCTGTCGATCAGCCCCAGGACAGCCTCGGGGCGCAAGGATGGCCGCGCTTTCGCCTTTCCCGACACCGGGCGCCGCGCTCGCCCACCAGGCGGATGTGCGCGGCGGTCGGGAGGCGCTGGCCTTTCCGCAGATCGGCGCGCGGCTGACCTACGCCGAATGGCACGACGCAGCGACGGCGCTGGCGCGCGCGATTCTGGACTGCGGGTTCCGGTCGGGCGACCGGATCGGGCTGCTCGCGGAGAGCCGGATCGAGTGGCCGGTCGTGCAGATGGCGGCCGCCCTCGCCGGCTGCCTTCTGGTCCCTCTCAATACCCATTACCGCCGCGACGACCTCGCCTATGCGCTCGGCCATTCGAAGGTGCGCGGCCTGTTCCTTTCGCGTTCGTTTCGCGGCAACCCCTATCTCGAGAACGTCCGGGCGGTCCGCGATACGCTGCCGGCGCTGGAGATCCTGGTCGGGCTCGACGGCGCCGAAGCGGACTGCCTCGGCTACGCGGACCTGGCGGCGGCCGGCCGGGACAGCGGGACGGCGCTGCCGCCGGTCGATCCGGAGTCCGTCGGCTCCATCCAGTACACCTCGGGGACCACCGGTTTCCCCAAGGGGGCGCTGCTGACCCACGCCGGAATGCTGGCCAACGCCTGGGGTATCTCGGGCCGGCTGCGGGTCACCGAGAACGACCGCTGGACCTCGATCATCCCGCTCTTCCACTGCGCCGGCTGCATCATGTGCATTCTCGGCACCGTGCAGCGCGGATCGGCCTATATCGGGGTTTCCTCCTTCGATGCGGCAGAGATGTTCCGCATCATCGAGGAGGAGCGCTGCACCATGCTCTCGGGCGTGCCGACCTCCTATATCGCGATGCTCGACCATGAGGCCCGCGCCGATCACGATCTGACGACGCTGCGCGCCGGCACCTGCGGCGGCGCAGATACCGACCCGGCCCTGCTGGCCCGCTGCGCCGAAGCGTTTCCGATTCCGGGCGTGGTGCAGGTCTACGGCCAGACCGAGGCGAGCACGCTTGTCTCGCTGGCCGATTGCGAGGCCCCTGAACGCTTCGAGACATGTGGCCCGCCGCTTCCCGGCGCCGCGGTGCGGATCGCCGACCCCGTCACCGGCGCGCCGCTCGCGGCGGGCGAGATCGGCCAGATCGAGACCGCGGGGCCGATGGTCATGCGGGGCTATCTGGACAACCCCGACGCGACGCGCGAGACCATCGGGCCGGACGGGTGGATGCGGACAGGCGATCTCGGCTACCGGACCGAGGACGGCAATATCGTCGTCGCCGGCGGCCGGCTCCGCGACATGATCATCCGCGGCGGGGAAAACATCTATCCGGTCGAGATCGAGAACCTGCTGCGCGGCCACCCGGAGATCACCGATATCGCCGTCTTCGGCATGCCGGACGACTATTACGGCGAAATCGCGGCCGCCGCCGTGGTCGGCGCCGCGACCCTGACACCGGAGGAACTGGGGCGCTATTGCGCCGGGCGGATCGCCGGGTTCAAGAGGCCGGCGCGCTATTTCCGCGTCGCGTCGTTCCCCCTGACCGCGAGCGGCAAGATCCGCAAGACCGAACTCCGCGAAATGGCTGCCGCCGGCGCGCTCGAAGCACTATAGGGGCGTATCGGGAGTCCGTTCCCACGACCCGTGGTTGAGCCAGTGCTCGACCATCCACAGGCGGTCCGCACCCCAGACCGGCTGGTCGTCGACGATGAAGAAGGGGGAGCCGAAGACCTTTCGGGCGACCGCCTCATCGACGGCGCGGCGGAACAGGGCCTTGACGCGGGGGTCCTCGAGCGCCGCAGCGACCGCATCCCGGTCGACGCCGAGCGCCGCCGCCTCTTCGACCGCAACCGCCGGGTCGGTGATGTCGCGCCCCTCGACCCAGAGCCGTTCCAAGAGACGTCTTGCCAGCGCCCTGGCCGCCGCTTCGTCCCGTTCGGCGAGCCAGTAGAAGGCGCGCGACGCCGCGACGCCGTTCACCCTGCCGAGGTCGCGAATGGTCAGCGGAACGCCCAGCAGTTGCGCCATGCGCGGCCGGTCGATCTCGATATAGTCGGACTTGAGCGGCGTTTCCATCAGCGGCTTGATGCCCATGACCTGGAGCACCGTCACGCCGAGCAGGAACGGGCGCCAGACGACGGGGCGGCCGTGCCTGCCGCCGATTTCCTCGATCCGCGCCGCCGCGAGATAGCCGTAGGGCGAGATGAAATCGAAATAGAAGTCGATGGGTGCGGGCGGTGGGGTCATGCCGCTCCTCCGGCGCCGGGCAGCGATACCCCGAACCGGAAGTCCGGCTCGCTGCGGAACTTTTCGGCGAGAAAGTCGACGCAGGCGCGCACCTTGGCGGACAGGTTCCGCGCGTGGGGAAAGACCGCGTAGACCTCGTCGGCAAGATCGGTGGGGTGTGCGCGGTAACCGCCGAGAACGACTTCGACCTTGCCCTCCTGGATCTCGCGCCCGACGATCCAGACCGGCAGCAGGGCGATGCCGACGCCGGCCGTCATCGCGGCGGCGATCGCGAACGCGTTGTTGGAGGCGAAGTTTCCCGATACCGGAACCGGGAACGTCCCCTCCCCGCCGATCAGTTCCCAGACCGCCTCGCCCGGATGACGGCGGTGGACGATGCAGTTGTGCCGCGCCAGATCCTGCGGCCGGCGCGGGCGGCCGCGCTGCGCGAAATAGTCCGGACTCGCGCAGAGAACGCGGTCCACGGTGGCCAGCTTGCGCACGATATAGCTCGACTGGCTGGGTCCGCCGATACGGATCGCCAGGTCCGCCCCCTCCTCGATCAGATCGACATAGTGGTCGGTCACGTTGAGCTCGACCGCGAGTTCCGGATAGATCTCGAGAAACTCCTTCATGTAGGGGGCGATGTACAGGCGTCCGAAGACGACAGGCACATTGAGCCGGAGCGTGCCGCGCGGCGCCTGGCCGAGTTCGGAAACGGCGGCGTTCGCCTCGTCCACATCGGCGACGATCCGGCTCGCCCGCTCGTAGTAGTAACGCCCCGCCTCGGTCAGCCCGATGTTGCGGGTCGAACGGTTGAGCAGCCTTGCGCCGAGCGCATCCTCGAGCCGGCCCACCTGGCGCGATACCGACGAGGCGGCGAGTCCGACCTGCCGGCCCGCGGCGGAGAAACCGCCGGCCTCGACCACCCGCGCGAACAGACGCATCCCCGACAGCGTATCCATACCGCCCATCTTTGCATAAACCGCAAAGATGATACTCGTTTTCTGTCTATTATAAAAGTGCGTGTGGGAAATTATCTCGTCTCCAGCGACAACAGTCATCCCTGAAGGAGACGATGATCATGTCATACGATAGCGAAAACCGGATCGAAGTGCCCCCGAGCGACCTGGAGATCCAGTTGCGGGCCGAACAACTGCGCGGCGAGGAGGCGCGGCGGCTGGCGGCTGCGGCGTGGAACTGGGCGAGGACCCTGGCCGGCGGCCTCGCCAGCCGCGGGGCGACGGGGCAAGCGGCGTAGAACGGGCCGGTTTCAGGCCCGGCCGGGCAGAGGCGGCCGGCGGTCCGACCAGGGCCGCGCCGCCTCGAGCTCGGCGCCGGCGCGGATCAGCCGCTCCTCGCCGTGCCAGGGGCCGACGAACTGCAACCCCACCGGCATGCCGCCCGCCGTACAGCCCGCGGGGACCGCCAGCGCCGGATGGCCGGTGTGGTTGAACGGATGGGTGTAGGGATACCAGTCGTAGCGCGGCGAATTATGGAGTTTGCCCTCGATCTCCACAGGATCCCAGGCGAAGTGATCGGCCGCGATCGCCGGGCGGGTCAGCGTCGGCGTCGCCAGGAGGTCGTGTTCGGCGAGAACCGCCTCCACCTTGCGGAACAGCGCGGCGCGGCCGAACAGGGCCTTCTCCAGATCGCCCGCGCTCAACGTCGCTCCCTGTTCGATGCCCATGCGAAGCGAGCGGTCGATGCGCTCGCCGAATTCGGGCATTTTGTCGGCGTAGGCGGCATGGGCCAGCGCGCCGACCAGGACGAACAGGATGTCCACGGCTTCCGAGAGATCGATGTCGACGGCAACGACCTCGGCTCCGAGGCCGCGGAAGGTCTCGACCGCCCGCTCGCAGATCTGGTGCGTCTCGCCGTCGAGCGCGGCGTTGCCGATGGTGGGCGCCCAAGCGATGCGCGTGCCCTGCATGCCGCCCTCAGGGCGGGCGGCGGCGCGGTAGTCTTTCGTGGCAGCGCCGAGAGACCAGGGGTCGCGCGGGTCGGGCCCGCCGCACACCGACATCAGCGCCGCGATGTCCTCCACGGTGCGCGCCATCGGACCGATGACCGTGGTGGTGTCGAACAGGTCGGGCGTCTCCGGGCAGGGGAAGACGCCGAGCGTGGGCTTGAGCCCACAGACCCCGGTGGCGCCGGCCGGGATGCGGACCGATCCCGCCCGGTCGGTGCCGAGCGCCAGCGCGCCGCAACCCGTCGCCAGCGCCGCCGCCGCCCCGCCGGACGAGCCGCCCGGCGTGGTCTCGGGATCCCACGGGTTGCGCGTCACCCCCCAGAGCGGATTGGAATTGGTCCCCTTGTGGCCGCATTCCGCCATGTTGGTGATGCCGAGGAGGATCGCGCCGGCGGCCTTGAGCCGTTCGACGACGACGGTGTCCGCGGCGGGCACGTTGTGCTCGAACATCGGCGAGCCGAAGGTGATCCGGACCCCGGCGACGTCGATCATGTCCTTGACGGTAAAGGGAACGCCGTGGAGCGGACCGAGAGGATCACCGCTCCGGACCGCCCGCTCGGCTTCCCCGGCACGGGTGCGCGCCTCGTCGGCGCAGACCACGGTGAACGGGCTGAGCAGCGGCTGCACCGCCTCGGTGCGGGCGATGACCGCCTCCATCAGGTCGACCGGAGAGAGGGCACCGGCGGCGATCCGCCGCGCCGTCTCGGCGCCCGACAGGAAGCACAGGTCGCCGTCGGTCACGATGCCTGCTCCAGGTTGGTCCGCGCCGATCCGCCCTCCCAGAAGACCACCCGGCGCTCGATGAAACGCACCGTCGCGGTGCCGATGACGCCCATCACCGCGAGAATGATGACCCCGGCGAACATGTTGGAGATGGTGAGGCTGACCGCGGCTGAATCGATCATGTGCCCGAGCCCGCGTTCGGAAGCGACGAACTCGGCGACGACGGCGCCGATCAGCGCCAGGACCACGCCGATCTGGAGCCCGGCGAAGATCTCTCCCGCCGCCGACGGCAATTTGGCGTTGAAGAAGACGTAGCGGCGCGATGCCGAGAAGGCGCGGCAGAGATCGATCAGTTCCGGGTCGGTCTGGCGTATGCCGACAACCGTGTTGACGAACATGGGGAAGAAACAGATCAGCCCGACCATGATGATCCGCGATTCGATCTCGTGCCCGAACCAGACCAGGATCAGCGGCGCCAGCGCGACCTTGGGCATCGACTGCAGCGCGACCACGCAGGGATAGACGAACTTGTCGAAGGTCGCGGATTCGGCGACCGCCACCCCGATGAGGAAGGCGAGACCGCAGCCGAGCACATAGCCCAGCAGGGTGGCCTCGGCGGTGGCCCAGAAGTGGCCGGCGAAGCCGCCCGCGCGGAAGCCGTCGGCGAGCGATGTCACCACCAGCCACGGCTCGGGCAGGATATAGTCCTCGATATCGAACTCGCTGACCGCGAGTTGCCAGAGCCCGATCGCCACCGCCACCGTGATCGACGGATAGACCGCGGTGCGAAGCTTTTCGTTCATGTCGTCTTCCCCGGTTCGGTCAGCGGTCGGCCGTCAGTTCGCTGCGCAGCGCACCGCACAGAGCGTTGAAGCCGGGGTCCGCCATCGTCGCGAGGTCGCGCGGACGGCCCAGCCCGACCGTGTGTTCACGGACGATGCGGCCGGGGCGGGGCGACATGACAGCCACCCGGTCGGACAGGAACGCGGCCTCGGGGATCGAGTGGGTGATGAACAGCACCGACTTCCCCGTGGTCATCCAGATGTCCTGGAGTTCGATCATCATGCGTTCGCGGGTCAGCGCGTCGAGCGCCGCGAACGGTTCGTCCATCAGGAGCACCGCCGGATCGTGGACCAGCGCGCGGGCGATCCCGACGCGCTGCTGCATGCCGCCGGAGAGTTCGTTCGGGTAGTTCCCCGAGAACTGATCCAGCCCGACGAGTTCCACCAGCGCCGCCGCCCGGCGCTTCGCCGCCGCCATGTCGAGCCCCAGCGTCTCGGCCGGCAGCAGCACGTTGTCGAGCACCGTCTTCCAGGGAAACAGCGTCGGCCGCTGGAAGACGATGCCGACCTCGCGCCGAGGGCCGGTGATCGGGCTGCCGCCGAGCGAGATCGACCCGGCGGACTGCGGCAGGAGCCCGGCCGCGATCTTGAGCAGGCTCGACTTGCCGCAGCCGGACGGCCCGATGAGCGAAAAAAACTCTCCCCGCCCGATGGAGAGATCGAGATCCTCGAGCGCGGTGATCGTGCCACGCCGGGTCGGATAGACGAGCGAGAGACCCTCGGCCGCGAGGATCGTCTCGCCCGCCCCCGCATCCTCCGGCGCGATGTCGGGCCGGGCCACTCAGTTGGCCGCGCGCGCCTTGCTCCTAGTCTCGTTCTCGTCGAAGGCGTTGATGTCGGCGATCAGGTCGTTGGTGTACATCTTGTCGATCTCGATGTCGCGGGTCCCGATCCAGCCGCTCTCGTAATACGCGCTGACGTAATACTCGAACGACTTGCGCGGCCAGTGGCCGAGCTTGCCGACGGCGTTCTTGGACGGAACCTGCATGAACTCCAGCCGGTTGTTCACCATCCCGATCGACGCTTTCAGGTTCTTCGCCTCATCGCCCTTGGGCTTCATGTTGGGATGGGCGCGCCAGAACGCCTTGACGCAGGCGCCCGGGTTTTCCTGGCAGGCGATCGAGGACTTGGCCATGCCGCGGGCGAACTTGACCAAGGTGTCCCGCTTGTCCTTGAACTGGTCGCGGTGCGCCATGAAGCCGTTGGTGAACAGGTTGTGGAACTTGTCCTTGATCGGCAGTCGGCGGATCTTGGCGCCGCTCAATTCGAACAGGTCGTGCCAAGTGTTGTTGTAGTCGAGCGCCTGCACGCGGTCGCGCTTGAGCGCGAGCCAGCCCGCCCCGAGGATGCCGACCGCGGCCAGCTCGACGTTCTTCCCGACCTCCAGACCGGCGTCCTTGAGCCGCGCCTTGAGCATCGGGATGGTCCCCCAGGTGAGGGCGCCGATGCCGACCTTCTTGCCCTTCAGGTCGGCGACGGTCTTGATGCCGGTGGATTCGAGGACGGCAAGCTGCAGCGTCCATGTCGGCATGATGTTGTAGAAGTAGACGACCGGCAGCCGGGTACGGCCGGGCTCGTAGGACTTGAACAGCGCACCGGGCAGCGCCCAGCCGATATCGAGCTGTTTGGTCGCGACCTGCGGCACCATCTTGCCCGAACCCTTGAAGACAATGATCCGGAGGTCGATGTCCTCCTGCTTGAAGAAGCCGAGTTCCTTGCCGAAGGCGTAGTAACCGAGATCGGTCAGCGTGACCGGGATCGGCATTCCCACCTTGACCGTTTCGGCGGCGGCGGGCGATGCGAGCATCGCCGCGGCGGCAACGGCCATCGCGGCCGGTACGCAACGTCCAGGGAATTTCATCGATTGGGCCTCCTCGGTGTCATCCGGGGAAATCATAGCAGAGCCCCGGACCGGTGGGTCAAACCCGCTTGCGGAGCGACCCGGCTCCGTCATTCGAAGCCGGGCGGGACAACAAAGCCCCGGTAAGCCTTCTCGAGGAGGCGCGCGAAGGCGATGCAGGTCCGGTCGCCGCAATGCGGGCCGACGATCTGCACCCCGACCGGGCGTCCATCTTCGGTGCAGCCGATCGGCGCGACGGTCGCCGGCAGATAGGAGACGCCGGCGTAGCCGGACCAGAAGATCTGCTCCATGAAGGTGCGCTCGCGCCCGTCCACCGTCATCGAACGCTCGTAGGGCGGGACGTCGGAATGGGGAAAGGCGGCGGTGCAGAGGACCGGACAGAGCAGCAGGTCCCAGGCGCCGAAATAGTCGTGCCATTTCCAGCGCATGCGCTGGCGGCGTTCGTTGAGCAGCAGCCAGTCGCGGTGCGGGAGCGTTATGCCCTGCATCATCCGCGACTGCTTGGTGTCGGTCCCCGGCGGCAGGGCGGCGAGGTCTGCGGCGATGCCGTCGCGCTCCTCGTCGCTGTGGCGCGCCGATGTCGCTGCGCGCAGCAGGACATCGAACGTCCGATGGACATCGTCGAGATCGATGTCGGGCCGTGCGGTATCGGAAACATGCGTCCCCTGCGCCGCGAGAAAATCGGCGAGCGCCTGCAGCCGGTCCCCGACCGCCCTCTCGACACGCGCCGTCGGGTGATCGAAGACGATGCCGACCCTGAAATCCCCGAGGGTTTTCCTGCGCGGCGCCGGCAGGGCGAGCCGGTATCCGCCGCCGTCGATCTCGTCCGGTCCGGCGATGATGGAGAGCGCCAGCGCGAGGTCCTCGGCCGAACGCGCCAGGGGGCCGATGACGAGGATGTCGAGCGGCGCGAGATTGCCCCGGACCGTATGGCCGCGGGTGGGGCAGATGCCGAAGGTCGGCTTGTGGCCGAACAGCCCGCAGAGCGCCGCCGGCGTGCGGATCGAGGACGCGATGTCGGAGCCGAGTTCGAGCCCGGTGAGCCCGGCGGCAAGCGCCGCGGCGGCGCCTCCCGAAGAGCCGCCGGGCGTGAGGTCGGGGTTCCATGGGCTGACCGTCCGGCCGTGGATGGCGTTGAAGCTCTGCGCGTCGGCAAGCCATATGGGCACGTTGGTCTTGCCGAAGACGACCGCCCCGGCGCCGGCCAGCCGGTCGACGGCGACCGCGTTCGAGGAGGCCACGCAGTCCCTGAACGCGGGCACGCCCCATGTCGTCGGCAGTCCCGCGACGTCGAACGACTCCTTGACGGTGATCGGCACGCCGTGGAGCGGCCCCCAGGTCTCGCCCCTCGCGAGCGCGCGGTCGGCGGCGCGGGCGCGTTCGCGCGCGGCCGGGATATCGGTCTCGATGACGGCGTTGAGCGCCGGGTTGAAGCGCTCCACCCGCGCCAGATAGCGGTCCAGCAGCTCCAGGCTGCCGATACGTCCGCGCCGGATCGTGCGCGCCAGATGTCTGGCCGACGAAAAGACGATATCGGTCATGGCCTGCCCCTCCGAGCGCGGTCGCCGACGGCGAGTCTAGCGCGGCGGAAGAGCGCGGGCGAAGACCCTCCGCGCCGTGCGGCGGCGCGAAGGGTCGGACAACGCAAACTGTCGGGCGGCCAACCCGATCCTACTTGGTGCAGGGAAGCGGCGGATGCTCCTCGAGCATCTCCCATTTCTTGTCCTTCATGGTGAGGACATAGCCGGGAAGCTGCGCGTCGCCGGTGCTCTCGAAGCAGAACTTTCCGATTAGCCCCGTATAGGTCTGCTTGCCGAGCATGTCGCGAATGGCGGTGCGCTCGGCCGCGAGCTTCGCGGGGTCGCCCGTCACCTTGGCCGCTTCCATCGCCGATTTCAGCACGTACATCGTATCGTAGGCGCTGACATCGACATGGTGGGGGAAGGGCTTCTTGATCCCCGCCTTGGCGGCGGCGGCGACGAACTTCTTGGTGAACGCCCGCGAGCGGTCATCGCGGTCGTAGTAGAAATAGGTGATGAACACGGAACCGTCGCCGTCCTTGCCGAATTTCTCGATGATTTCCGGGTCGGCCCAAATCTGCGATCCGATCAGCGGCGTCTGGATGCCCTGCCTCCGTATCTCCTTGAGCACCCGGATGGCGACCGGGGTTATCGTCGCCACCCCGATATAGTCGAGCTGCTTGCCCTTGAGTTCGGAGACCTGCGGGGCAACGTCGAAGGCCTTGGACGGGAAGCCGAGCGGCCCGGTGATCTTGACGCCTTCCTTCTCGAAAACCGGCTTCATGATGGCGAGCCCGACCGCCTTCGACACCACATCGTCGGTGCCGTACATGATGGCGACGGACTTCTTGAGAGCGTTGCGCTTCTTCAGCGTGGCGACCACCCTGACGAACTGGAGATATTCGCTCTCGGTGAGGCGAAACGCGTAGGAGAACTTGTCGGCGAGCTTGGGCGCCGATGAGGCATTCGGTATCTGGACGATCTTTTCCCGCTCGCCCGCCGCAAACGCGACCCTGGCCTCGCTCGACGAGAACGGGCCGATGACCGCGAGCGCCTTGTCGTCGCGGGCGAATTTCCGCACCGCGACCACCGCCTGCTTGGGGTCGCCGGCGGTATCGAACTTGACGATCCTCACCTTCTTGCCGGCGATGCCGCCGGCGGCGTTGATCTCCTCCGCGGCGATATCGACCGCGACCTCGGTGGTCTTGTTGATGGTCGAGTAAAGCCCGGTCCGGCCGAAACTGAGGCCGATGACGATTTCGCCCTCAGCGTACGCCGGAACATGGCCTGCCGTTGCCCCGGCGATCGCCGCCGCGGCGAACAGCGGCAGTCTCATCGTGGCTCTTCTCATCCCGTTTCTCCCGTTGGTTGTTTCCGCTTCGTCACTGGCCGAGATAGGCCTCTTCGAGGCGCGGATCCGCGGACAGGTCTCCCGCCGCCCCCTCCAGCACGATCGCACCGAGCTCCAGGACGTATCCGCGCCGCGCGGTCGCCAGGGCCATGCGCGTGTTCTGTTCCACCAGCAGGATCGACAGACCGCTGCGATTGAGATCTTGTACGAGATCGAACAATTGCCTGACAAGAATGGGGCTGAGGCCGAGCGACGGCTCGTCCAGCATCATCAGGCGCGGCCGCGCAAGCAAGGCGCGGCTGATCGCCAGCATCTGCTGTTCGCCGCCCGACAGGACCGAGGCGGGCATGTCGCGGCGTTCGGCGAGGTTGGGAAAGCGGCGGTAGACCGCCTCCGTCTCCTCCGCCACATCGTCCCGCCGGCAGTAGGCGCCCATCAACAGGTTCTCGTGGACGGTCATGCTGACGAATATCTGGCGTCCCTCGGGGACCATCACCAGCCCGGCGGCGACCCGCCGGGGCGCCGACCAGCCGGAAATATTCACCCCGTCGAGAAGGATCTTGCCGTCCGCCGGCACAGTGCCCGCCAGCGCCTTGAGCAGGGAGGACTTGCCGGCGCCGTTGGCGCCCAGCACCGTCACGATCTCGCCGCGGTCGAGGCGGATATCGGCGGCCTTGACGGCGTGGTTGCGCCCGTAGCGCACGTTCACACCGGCAGCGTCAAGCAGCATCCGCTCCGCCTTCCTCCGCCTCGCCCTTCGCCGCGCCATCGGTGCCGAGATAGGCCTCGAGAACGACGGGAGACCGGTGCACCTCGTCGGGCGTTCCCTCGAAGATCTTGCGTCCGAAATTGAGGACGATCACATGGCTGCACAGGTTGCGGACGAAATGCATGTCGTGCTCGACGACGAGGATGGTGGTCCCGGCCTCGGAAACCCGTTCGAGCAGTTGACGGAGCTGGCGGCCCTCGACCTCGTTGAGCCCCGCGGCCGGTTCGTCGAGCAGCAGCAGCCTGGGCCGCGAGATCATCGCGCGGACGACCTCGATGCGCTTCTGGATGCCGTAGGGAAGATTGGCGACGATCTCTCCGGGATACGTGCCGATGCCGGCGTCGGCGAGCGCGCGTTCCGCCTCGCGCCGCCAGCCGCTGCGCGGCACCAAGCCGAGCGGGTAGAGCAGCCGCGGCAGCGAACGCGCGCGCGCGTGCTGGCCCAGCATGACGTTTTCGAGCGTCGACAGGTGAGGCATCAACCGGATGTTCTGGAAGCTGCGCGACAGGCCGTGGACGATCCGGTCCTTCGACGGGATGCGGGTGATGTCGACGCCGCCGATGGCGATCGTCCCCCCGTCCACCGGATAGACCCCGGTTATCAGGTTGAACACCGTGGTCTTGCCTGCGCCGTTGGGTCCGATCAGCGCGGTCCGGCTGCCGCTTGCCACGCCGAACGACACGTCGTCGATAACCTTGAGGCCGTCGAAGTTCTTCTGCAGCCCGGTGATCTCGAGGACGTTTTCCGGCATCCCCCTATCCTTGCGCCGAGCGCGGTCTTCGGCCGGACAGGACGCCCGCACACCGGTCCTGCATGGTCCGGGTCACGACCCCTTCGGGCCGGACCACCATCATCAGGACGATGAACACCCCGAAGAAGATGAACCGGCTGTCGGCGAGCCAGTCCGATTCGATCTGCCCGGCGAACTGGCGGATCAGTTCGGGGGCGACGGTGAAGAAGGCCGCTCCGACAAGCGGCCCCCACACCGTCTGCGTCCCGCCGAGCAGGACGTAGAGCAGGATGTAGATGCTGAGCAGCACGTTGAACGACTGGGCCTCCACATAGTTGTAGTGGTGGCCGTATACCGCACCGCCCAGCCCGGCGATCATGCCGCCGATGGTGAAGGCGGCGACCTTGGCTGCCTTGGCGTTCACCCCGAACAGGACAGCGACGTTCTCGTCATCGTGAATCGCCCGGAGGGCGAGCCCGAGCCGGCTGGACATGAAGTAGAAGCAGAACAGCACGACCAGCAGCGCGACCGCAGCCAGGACCCCGAGCGGGGCGTGCGCATCGACGGGCATGCCGGCCGCGCCGCCGAGAAATTCCATGTTGATGGCGATGCCGGACACGACCTCGGCGAAGGCGAAGGTGGCGAGCACCATGTAGACGCCGCGGGTGCGGAGGATCGGCAGCGCGATGGCGAGCCCGACCGCACCGGTGAACAGCATTGCCAGCACGATGCTCCAGGCCATCGGCAGCCCCCCGCCGTCGGCCAGGTTGAGCCATCCGCTGGTATAGGCGCCGAGCGTGATGAAACCCGCGGCGCCGAGATTCAACTGCCCGGACGCCGCCGGCAGGAAGATGGCATAGGCGTAGATGATGTTGAGACAGAGAATGACGAGCTGAGCTTCGACATAGCCGCTCATGTCAGAACTTTTCCTTGCCGATCGCGGTGTGCCCGAAGAGCCCGGTAGGGCGGAAAACCAGGATCAGGAGAAGGAGCCCCCAGATCGGCACTTTCACGAAGTCGGCGCCGACGATGTAGATCGAGAAGACCTCGAGAATGCCGACGAACAGGCCCCCCACGACGGCGCCCCAGACATTGCCGAGACCGCCCAGCACCATGCCCGCGATGGCGATTGTGGCAACCGTGTCGCCGATATAGGCGTCGATGCTGGTGTAGTTGATGGTGAACAGGATCCCGGCCACCGCGCAGAGAAATCCGGTGATGACGTAGACCACGGGAACGATCCGCAGCACATCGACGCCCATGAGGGTCGCCGTGTCGGGCCGCTCGGCGATCGAACGGAGGGCGCGGCCGAGCTTGGTGCGCCTGATGACGCGGTTGAGGAGGATGACGATGGCGAGCGACAGAACCAGGCTCACCACCTGCGGATAGCTGAACAGGAGCGGGCCGAGCGTGAAGGTCGCGTCGCCGAACGGCGATTCGATCTGCAGCGGATCGGATCCCCATCGGCTGATCGCTAGATGCTCGAAGATGATGAGGAAGCCGAGCGAACTCACCAGGGGCAGGGCGTGCTCGGTGGCGTCGCCGTACTTCGCCTTCATGTACCGGTAGGTGAAGCGTTCGATCACCAGGGAGACCGCGCAGATCGTGACGATCGAGACCACCGCTCCGGCGATCCAGATATGGTCCGCGCCGAACAGACCGGACAGCAACGCGTTGCCGAACGGCAGGTTCCCGGTCATCGTCGCCCACATCATCATCGCGGCGAACATGAACAGCGCCGGAATGGTGAAATTCAGGAAATTGAGCACGCCGATAATCAGCGTGAACGCGACCGCCACCATCACGTAGAGGCCGCCGAGCATCAGGCCGTTGACCAACTGTTGGAGGAGGAGCATCGGGGCTTCGGGATTGCCGGAAGGGCGGAGAGGACGGGACGGCGCCGGGAGCGGCGGCTTGAAACTCCCGGGGATTATAGTCGGCGGCGCGGATCGCGGAAGCGGCGCGCGGATTTTACCGGCGCCCGCCCCGCTGCGCGGCCGGTCAGGCCGGTCGGCCGGGCATCGCGCGCCTCGCCGGCGCCGCGGTCGCCATGACCGGGGACCGCCTCACCCGTGCGGCAGCGGCGGCGCGTACCCGCCGACGGTGGAGGTGCGCAGACCCGCCGCCGCCAGCGCCTCGGCGAAGACGGCGGCGGCCGCGACACCGTCGATGACCGGAACGCCGTGCTCCCCGGAAAGGCGGTCCATGAGATCGGCCATGCCGGCGCAGCCCAGCACGACCGCCTCAGCGCCGTCCTCGGCCAGCGCGCGGGCGATTTCGCCGCTCAGCCGACGGTAGGTATCGGGATCCCCGTTCTCCAGCGCGAGCACGGGGATGTCGGTGGACCGCACGCGGGCGCAGCGCCTGTCCAGCCCGTAGCGGACCAGGTTCGCCTCGATCCCGGGCACGGATCGCGCGAGGGTGGTGACGACGGAAAAGCGGCACGACAGGAAACTCGCGGCATGAAACGCCGCCTCGCCGATCCCGACGACGGGTGCGCGGGTGGCGCAGCGCGCCGCGTCCAGCCCAGTATCGTCGAAGCAGGCGATAACCACCGCGTCCGCATCGGGGCGGCGCGCGATCTCGCCCAGCAGGTGCGGCACGCAGAGAGCCGCATCGTGAAAACCCTGTATCGACGGCGGGGATTCCTCCGGGTTGACCGCAACGACCGTCGTGTCCGGCCGCACCACGCCGCGCGCGGCGGCGGCAACCTTGCGCGTCATCGACGCGGTGCTATTCGGATTGACGATCAGGATCTGCATGCGAGTCCCACCCCTCTCCGCCCAGATAGACGGCCTCGATACGCGTGTCGTGCAACAGGTCTTCGGACTTTGCGTGGAGCACGATGGATCCCACCGCCATGGCATAGGCGCGGTGCGAGATGCGCAGCGCCATCCGCGAATTCTGTTCGACAAGGAGCACCGAAACCTTCTCCGTTCGGTTGATCTCGACGATCGACCGGGCGATTTCCTGCACCAGCATCGGCGCGATGCCGAGCGACGGCTCGTCGAGCAACAGCAGGCGCGGGTTGGCCATCAGCGCCCGGCCGATGACCAGCATCTGCTGCTCGCCCCCGCTCATCGTGCCGGCCGCCTGGCTGTAGCGTTCCCGCAGGCGCGGGAAACGCTCGAGCACGCGGTCGAGCGACCGCCTGACTTCCGCCGACGGTTCGTTCCGGGAAAAGGCCCCCATCAGAAGGTTGTCCTTCACCGACATGTAGGGAAAGACGCGCCGCCCCTCGGGCGCCATCACGATCCCGCGCTTCACGATCTGGTCGGTGGGCAGCCCGTCGATCCGCTGGCCGTCGAAATGAACCTCGCCGGAGCGGATCCGGTGGAGGCCGGTAATCGCGCACAGGATCGAGGACTTGCCGGCGCCGTTGGCACCGATCAGGGCGACCGTTTCGCCCTCGTTCAGGTCCAGCGAAACCTGTCTCAGCGCGTGCACGTGGCCGTAGTAGAGATGCACGTCGGAAAGGCTCAGGAAAGACGTCATCGCTCAGAACCCGATCGCATCGTCCTCGACGCCGAGATAGGCCTCGATGACCCTGGGGTTCGACCGGACCTCGGCGGGCGAGCCCTCGGCGATCTTCTCGCCGAAGTTGAGCACGATGATCCGGTCCGAGATCGACATCACCGCCGACATGTCATGTTCGACCAGAAGAACCGTCACGCCGCGTTCGCGGACCTTGCGCACCATCTCGACGGCCCGCTTCGTCTCATCCTGGTTCATGCCGGCGAACGGCTCGTCCAGAAGCAGGATCCGGGGGTCGGTCGCCAACCCGATGGCGATCCCGAGAGACCGCAGGTGGCCGTGCGGCAGGTTGTGGGCGAGTTCGTTCCTCTGCTCGCTCAGTTCGAGGAAATCGATGATCTCGTCGGCGGCCTCGCCGAACGCGGCGTGGTCCCGCCGCGCCGCCGCGCTGCCGAAGAAATATCCGAGCAGGCTGGCGCTGGCCCGCAGATGCTGGGCGACGATGACGTTGTCGCGCACCGTCATGCCGCCGAAGATCGTGGTTTCCTGGAAGGTGCGGACCACCCCCTTGCGGGCGACGGCGTGCGGCGACAGGTTCGAGATACGCTCGCCCTTGAAGCGGATCTCGCCGGCGCTGGTGCGGAGCGACGAGGCGACAAGCTTGAACAGCGTCGACTTGCCCGCCCCGTTGGGTCCGATGATCGACAGGATCTCGCCGTCCCTGACATCGAAGCTCACGTTGTTGACGGCGATCAGCCCTCCGAACCGCTTGGAAACGCCGCGAACTTCGAGAATCGCGTTCATGTCTGCGCCCTGCGCGGCCGCAGCCGGATCGACAGAAGCCCGTTGGGAAGCCAGACCATCAACGCGATCAGGACGCCGGAATAGATCAGCAACTGGTACTTGCCGGTGAGGAACAGGGTATCCCACCCGAAATAGAGCACCAGCGTGCCGAGCATGGGGCCGAACACGTAACCCAGGCCGCCGAGGAAACAGTTGAGCATGAAGTTGATCGAGTCCTGGACGGTGAAGCTCGACGGGTAGACCGACTGCGAGATGATGGCGAAGACAGCGCCGCTGATGCCGCCGAGGACCGACGAGACCGCGTAGGCGAGGATGCGCAGATAGGCGATGTTGACGCCGATCGAGGAGGCCAGTTCCTCGTTCTGCTGGAGCGACCTGCACAGCTGGCCGAGCCGCGAGTTGACCAGCCGGTACATCGCGGCGAAGCACAGCAGCATGGCGGCCGCCGCCAGGTAGTAGAACGCCGGTTTGGTGCTCTCGAGCGAGGCGAAATCGGGGATCAGGACGATGCCGAACAGGGCGACCTCGCCGGGCAGCGGGATATTCGATATCCCCTTCGCCCCGTTGGTGATGGGCAAGGCCAGCGCCAGCAACCTCGCCACCTCGGTGAACACGAGCGTGACCATGGCGAAGTAGACGCCCTTGAGGCGCAGGATGGGCAGGCCGATCAGCACGCTGCCCGCGGCGCAGACGAGGCCCGCCGCCGGCAGCGTCCACCAGAAGGAGACGTCGTACTTGACCACCAGGATCGCGGCGACGTAGCCGCCGGTGAGCGCCCATGCTCCCTGCCCGATGTTGATGCGTCCGATATAGAAGGTCAACCAGACGCCGGCCGAGGCGATGCTGAGGAGCGCGACCGAGGTCAGGGTGTAGTAGAGGTCGAGCCGCTCTGTCCGTTCGATCGCCCACGGCACCAGGAACAGAACCGCCGCCGCGAACAGGACAGCGCTGCCGATCCGTGCGGTCCGCGTCATATCATCCCCACGGCTTGCCCATCAGCCCCTGCGGGCGAATGGCGAGGAACACCATCAGCGAGGCGAAGACCACCAGATAGGTGATGTCGCCGTAGGAATGGAGGACCGAAAGCCCGACCGATTCCAGCATCCCGAGGATGAAACCGCCGGCGATCGCCCCCGAGATGACCCCGGCCCCGCCGATCATCACCATCAGGAAGGCCTTGATCGAAATCGGCCCGCCGATGCCCGAATTGACGCCGGTGATCGACACCAGCAGGCCGCCGACTAGCCCGGCCAGCATCGCCCCGAGGGCAAAGCCGATCATCGAGTAGCGGTCGACGTTCACCCCCATGAGCTGCGCCGCCACCCGGTCCTGGGCGATCGCCCGCAAGGCGCGGCCGGTCCGCGAATACTGCATGTAGAGGACGAAGCTGACGATACAGGCGACGGCGGCCACCCCGACCACGATGCGGTCGTAGGGCATGATGAGACGGAAGTCCCAGTTGAAGATGCCGTCGACGATCTTGGGGACGCCGCGCTGCTTCTCGCCGAACACGAGGAGGATGACCGCATCGAGAAAGAAGGCGATTCCGGCGGCGAGCAGCATGGTGCTCTCCTCCCGGACGCTCCGCTTGAGGACGCTGCGGAAGAGGAATATCTCGATCAGCGCGCCGACGATCGTAAGCGTTACGGCGGCGGCGAGAAGAGCGACGACGAAGGGAAGGCCGAGCTGGCCGTATACCGTGTAGGTGACGAATCCGCCCAGGACGTACATCTGCCCGTGGGCGAAGTTGAGCACGTTCATCAGGGCGAAGATGAGCGTCAGCCCGAGCGCAATCAGCGCATACTGCGCTCCGAGATAGAGCCCGTTCGCAACGACCTGCTCCATGCCCGACAGTCTCCGTTCCGGTCCGGGACCCGGGTCCCGGACCGGATGATCGGACGGAGAACGATCAGTCGACCTGGGCGATGAACAGGGTTACGAACTTGCCGTCCTGGTACTCGTTCACCACCAGCGGCACGGAGATCTGGCGCTTCTGCTTGAACGAGGTGGTGCCGACGTAGCGCAGCTTGGCGCCGCCCTTCATGTAGGGGTTCGCCGCCTCGAAGCTGTCCATGGTCTTCTTGAACTCTTCGACATTGTCGATCGCCTTCGGGTTCGCCTTCAGGGTTTCGATGATGTACTCGAGCGCATAGACCTTGGTGTTCGACTCGTCGTTGTATTCGCCGAACATCTTAGTGTAGCGGGCGATGAACTCTTCCATCGCCTTGGTCCGGATCTCGGGCGTCGATGCGCCGCCGACCGAGATGAAGCCGTTCGCGAGAGCGCCGGCGCCTTCCTTGAGCACCGCGGCGTCCTGCGCTGTCTCGGTCGAGATCAGACCCTTGTAGCCGAGTTCCCGCGCAGCGCGAATGATCAGCGGCGCCGTCCCGGGGGCGACGCCCGACAGGACGAGAAGATCGGGCTTGGTGCGGAGAACCGGCGTGACCACCGGAACGAAGTCGCGGGTATCGACCTGGTAGGTGTCTTTCTCCGCAACCACCTTGAGGCCGAGCGCCTTGGCGGCGGCCACGCCGCCGTCCCGCTGGCTGAGGGGGTCGGACTCGTTGGCGGCGAGGAAAGCCACGCTCTTCACGCCCTTCTTGTCGCGCAGATACTCGTAGATCGCCGGCCCCGACTGGTAGTTGGCCACCATGCCGAGCACGGCATTGGATGCGGGCGCGGTGTAGAGCTCCTTCGGGAAGGCGTAGGGGAAATAGATGATGCCGCTGCGTTCGGCGACCGGACGCACCGCAGCCGCGCCGTCGTCGACGTTCGGGCCGACCACGTAGCGGATGCCTTCCTGCGCCATCTTCTCCATTCCGGCGATCGCGCGCTTCGGATCCTTTTGGTCGTCGAAGGTCACGATCTTGATGTCGTAGGTCTTGCCGCCGATCTTGACGCCGCCCGTTTCGTTCAGCCACGCGGCGCGGGCCTGCATCGAGCGGACGTTGGAAATACCCCAGGCGGCTGCCGGTCCGCTGGTGACGCCGACGAAACCGATCTTGAGGGTCTCGTTCATCGCCTGGCCGGGCGCTGCGAACGCAAGGGACGCCAAGGCCGCCATCGCGGCTGTTTTCAGAACGGTGCGACGTTCCATGTGTCATCTCCTTATGTCTGGCTGTTCGGTCCGGGTTTCCTGAACCGGTGGCCGGAAAGTAGCCCCTATATCCGGTTCGCTGTCAACGCCGCCGGGCAGCCTGTGGACAATGGCGCAGGGGGAGGCGACGGCAAGGGCGGCACAAACATCCCGCGCATCGGGATTCCCCATCGGAATCCCGCGCAATGCCGTCTCGCGCGCACAGGCGTAGAGGGTGCCGGGGAGTCGTCGGATCTCATGATCCCCGCTCCCGGTTGAGGCCAGCGATCGTCAATTTGCTCACAGGTCAGGCGCTCTCATCGTGCCAGGATGATCGCGATGGTTGAAGATCGGATCGGCGGCTTCCTGCCGTCCGGCGATGCGGCATACGGCCGCCTCGCCGATGCAGAGAACCGCGTCCCGGTAGCAAAAGCCGGTAGAAAAGACTGGCGGAGGGGGTGGGATTCGAACCCACGGTACGCAAGGCGTACAACGGTTTTCGAGACCGCCCCGTTCGACCGCTCCGGCACCCCTCCGCGTGAAACCCCGGGTGGGGAAGCGGCGCGGAACCTAACGCAAAGCCGATCGCTGCCGCAAGCCGGATACCGTGTCCGCCGGCGGCGCCGCCGACCGGACCGTTCGCGGTCTCCGGAGGCAGCGCGAAGCGCCTCCCGGAACGCCCCGACACCGACGTTCCGTTTCGGGCGCCGCCTTCTGCACCCGTCTCGACCGGGTCGCCCGGCCCCCGCTCAGCCGGATCTGGCGGCGTGCATCGCCGCGCGGTAACCGAACACCATCGCCGGGCCCAGCGTCGTGCCGGGGCCGGGGTAGGTGCCGGCCATGATCGAGCCCATGTCGTTGCCGCAAACGTAGAGGCCGGGGATGGGGGTATCGTCCGCACCGAGGACCTGGCCGTCCGCAGAGGCCGCGAGCCCGGCGCTGCACGCAAGATCGGCCGGCCATACCGCCATCGCCACCAGGGGCGCCCCGATCGGCGCGAGGCACGGGTTGGGGCGGTTGTCGGGATCGCCGTTGAAGCGGTTGAGGTCGGTGTCTCCCTTGCCGAAATCGGCGTCCGATCCTTCCGCGGCAAAACGGTTGTGCCGTTCGATCGTCCCGGCGAGACCCTGCGGGTCGATCCCGATCTTGGCCGCCAGTTCCGCGGCGGTCGCAGCGACCGCGATGTAGCCGGATCTCTCGTACCGCGCGAGCCTCGCGACTCCAGGGTGGATATCGCCCAGCCCGTATTTGCGCACGAAAGCGGCGTCGCAGACCAACCAGGCGGGGATCGACGGGGTCGTTTCGTTGGCGCGGAACATGCCTTGGACAAAATCGTGGTACGACACCGCCTCGTTGACGAAGCGCCGCCCCGCCCCGTTTACCGCGATCAGGCCGGGCTTGGCGCGGTCGAGCAGGATGTGCGGGTAGAGCCCTGTGCCGCCGCGTTTTCGCGGGTTGAGGGAAACCGGAGTCCACAGCCCGCCCTCGCGGCCGCTCTCGATCCTGCCGCCGAGCCGCTTGCCAGCGTCGAGCCCGTCGCCGGTGTTCTCCGCGACCGCCAGCGAATATTTGGGGCCAGCCGCAGGCATGAACTGCGCACGCAGCGCCTCGTCGTTCGCCATTCCGCCGGTCGCCAGCACGACGCCGCGCCGCGCGCGCACCCTGAGCGGACCCTCGGCGGTCGTCATGACCGCGCCGGCGGCGCGGCCGTCCTCCGCCACGACCTCGCGCAGTGCGGCGCCAAAGGCGATCGGCACGCCGTTCCGTCGCAGGCTGTAGTAGAGGCGGCCGACCAGCGCATTCCCCATCGTCAGCCGGGTGCCGCGGGCATGGCGCAGCCGGTCGAGGGCGTAGCGCAGCACCAGCCGCAGGGTATGGGCGAAATTGCCGACGGACCGGTAGCGTCCGAGCAGCTTCGTCAGGTCGGCCTTGCCCACCATCATCCCGCCGAAGAGGAGGTATTCCGGTATCGGCGGGCGGACCCGTGCAAAGTCGGCGCCGAGCTTCCGTCCGTCGAACGTCTCTGGAATGATCGCCCGCCCCTCGACCGCCGATCCGGGCAGGTTGTTGCGGTAGTCGGGGTGCCGGCCGCAGGCGAGGAACGAGAGTTCGGTGCACGCGACGAGATCGTCGATCACCCGCGGGCCGTCGTCGAGATAGACTGCCCGGCGTGCATCGGATCCGCGGTCGCCGATCAGCGCGTCGAGATAGGCGGCGGCATCCTCCTTGCGGTCGGTGAACCCGGCCTCGCGGTTCTGGCTGTTGCCGGGGATCCAGAGCGTACCGGCGGATGTCGCGCCGGTGCCGCCCACCTGTTGCGACTTCTCGCAGATCAGCACCTCGAGCCCCTCGAGCGCGGCGACCAGCCCGGCGGTCATGCCGCCCGGCCCCGCGCCGGCGACCAGGAGATCGACCTCCCGGTCCCAGGACTGTTCCCGTGCCGCCATCGTTCAGCCGATCCGAGGCACGACGTCTTCGGCGAACATCTGCATCTGGTCGAGCAGTTCCTCCAGGTCGTCGGCCGCGAAGTAGAGGCCGAGAAGGTGGGTCACGCCGGCTTCGCGCAGCCGGTTGGCCCGCTCGACGACGTCGTCCACGGCGCCGATCAGGTTGATGTCCTCGTGGCCGAGGGCGCCCTGTTCGCGCAGCGTCGACTTCCTGAGCGAAGTGAGGTGGGCGCACATCTGGGTCTTCTCGAACCGGGCGAGCGCCGCCTCGCGGGTGCCGCCGAGATGGACGATATATTGCGGCGCAACCTCGATGGTGGCGGGGTCGCGTCCGGCTTCTTCGGCGAGGGCATGCAGCTCCCGGACATCGGCCGCGATGCGCTCGAGCGGCACCGCGGCGGGCAGCCAGCCGTCGGCGTGAGCCACTGTGCGGCGCAGGTTGTTTGCGTTGTTGCCGCCGACATAGAGCGGAATACGGCCCTGTTTCGGCTTGGGGAACAGCTCGACGTCGCGGAACCTGTAGTAGGCGCCGTCATAGGACGCCGTGCGATCGCGGAACAGGCGCCCGAGCGCCTCCAGCCCCTCGTCGACGATCCGGCCGCGGGCGACCGCGCTGCCCGGCTGCAACGCCTCGAATTCCTCCCGGTAGGCGCCGATCCCGACGCCGATCTCGAGCCGGCCGCCCGAGAAATGGTCCAGTGTGGCGATCTGCTTGGCCGTCACCACGATGTCGCGGCGCATCGGCAGGACCAGGATACCGGTGCCGAAGCGGAGCGTCGTGGTCTCCGCGGCGACGAAGGAATAGACGATCAGCGGCTCCCAGAACCGCGGCGGAACCGGGAACTCGGCCCGCACGTAGTGCTGGGTGGTCATGTGGTCGTTGCCCCAGACCGAGTGGTAGCCGAGCCGCTCCGCGTGCCGGGCGATGCGGATCACCGCTTCCGGTTCCGAGAACGGGATCGGATAGGTGAGGCCCTCCATCCCGGTCGGCAGACCGACGCTAACCCGCATGCCCGCTCTCCCGCGCCCTGAGCCGCGCTGTCTCTTCCCGATCGAGCGCGCCGTCCCCGTCCACCGCGACAGCATAGCGGCTGCGCGCGGCCCCGGGCGAGACCAACCCCGCCCGGCAGTCGCGGGCGACCGCTTCCGGATCGCGCCGCGCGGGATCGCCGAGCCCGCCGCCGCCCGGCATCTCGATCACCACCCGGTCGCCGGCCGGGATCGTCTGGGTGCCTTTGCCGTCGAGCGCTGCGCCGGAGGCAAGCCGCACCTGCCCGCCGGAGCCGTCGGCGCCGCCGGCCCGCCCGCGCGGCGGATGGCCGATGCGGTCGAACAGCGCGCTGAAGGCGAAAGGCGCGTCCTCGAGGATGCCGAGTTCCATGGTCTGACCCAGCCCGCCGCGGCTGGCTCCGGGCCCGCCGGAATCGACGCGGAACTCCTTGCGCCAGAACACGACCGGGGAGATCGCCTCGGTCACCTCGACCGGAACGCTCCTGACCCCGCTCGGGAAGCCGGTCGCCGACAGCCCGTCCTTTCCCGGCCGCGCACCGGTCCCGCCGGCGTGGAAGCTCAGCACCGTGAACGCCTCGGCATCGGCAACCGCGGCGGGGTCGCACTCGACCCGCCCCGGACCGCCGAAAGCATAGACGTTCCAGAGGCACGACGTGCCTTCCGCCGGAACCGCGCCGTCGACCGCCTGGGCAAGGCAGCCGAACACGACATCGGGCAGCATCTGCCCGGTGACGTGGCGCACCGCGACCGGCGCCGGGGGCTGGGCGTTGAGGATCGTGCCGGGCGGCGCGTTCACCCAGATCGGGGCGAGCGAGCCCGCGTTGTTGGGAACCCGCGGGGCGACGATGCAGCGGACCCCGAAGGCGGTATAGGCCTCGGTGTAGCAGAGCGGGACATTGATCCCGTATGACGAGGCGCCGCTGGTGCCGGTGAAATCGATGTCGATCCCGTCGGCGCCGACGGTCATCGCGGCGACCAGATCGACCGGGGTTTCGAGCCCGTCTATCCGCATCGCGTTGCTATAGGTGCCGGGCCTGAGCGCGCGGATCGCCTCCAGCGTCGCCGCCTCCGACCGGTCGATGATATGCCGCGCGAGGACATCGAGGTCGTCGATCCCGAACTCGTCCATCATGTCGAGCAGACGGCGGCACCCGACATCGTTGCAGGAAGCGAGCGAATGAAGGTCCCCGACCACCTGCACCGGCTCGCGCACGTTGGCAGCGACGATATCGACCAGGGTCCGGTCGACCTCGCCCCGTTCGGCGAAACGCATGATCGGAATGTAGAGGCCTTCCTCGAAGACGTTGCGCCCGTCGGAGGTCAGACCGCGCCCGCCGATGTCCACGACGTGGCTGGTGCTGGCGAACAGCGCCGCCAGACTGCCGCGGCGGAAGGCCGGTGTGACGAAGGTGAAGTCGTGCAGGTGTCCGGTCCCCTTCCACGGATCGTTGGTCAGGAACACATCGCCTTCCTTCATCGTCTCCGCCGGAAAACGATCCAGAAAATGCCCGACCGAGCGGGCCATCGAATTGACGTGGCCGGGCGTGCCGGTCACCGCCTGGGCGAGCATCCGCCCGGTCGCGTCGAACACGCCCGCCGACAGGTCGCCCGCTTCGCGGGTCGAGGTGGAGAAACCGGTTCGGATCAGCGACTGCGCCTGCTCCTCGACGACCGCGATCAGGCGGTCCCACATCAACTGGAGGCCGATGGGTGTGAATGCGTTGCTTCGGGTCATGCGCTGTCCCTCGCGATGCGGATGTTGCCGAGCGCATCGATGGCGGCGGAGAACGACCGGGGGACGATGGTCGTGGTCTCGTCTTCCGCGATGACCGCCGGGCTGGCGACTCGTGCACCGGGCTCGAGGGCAGTGCGGCGGAAAACCGATGCGCGCACCGTCTCATGCGCGACGGGATCGAACAGCGTCCGTTCGCCGGCCGGTTCGACGGCTGACGCGGCCGGCATGGGCGGGCACGGTACGGGCGGGTCGCCCGCCGCGGCAACGCGCACGGTCCAGTTCATCGCTTCCGCCGCCAGCCCGGGAATGGTGCGGGCGTAGGTCCGGGCATACGCCTCCTCGAAGGCCTCGACCAGCGCGCCGCACGACGACGGGCCGAGCGGGCCGTCGGGAAGGATCACCGACAGCTCGTGGCCCTGGCCGCGGTACCGCATGTCGGCGGTGCGTGTGCGGACCAGCGCAGCGCCGGGCGCGGCGGCGGCGACGATCGCCTCGGCCTCCTCCTGCATCCGGTCGAGCAACGCGTTCACATGGTCGGGATCGAAGGAGTCGTCGAGCGCCGCGTAGAGGCTCCGCACCACCTCGTAGGCGACAGGCGCGCGCAGGAACCCGACAGCGGAACCCACACCGGCGGACCGCGGGACGACGATCTCCGCGACGCCGAGCTTCTCCGCCAGGCGGACGGCGTGCACCGGCGCCGCGCCGCCGAAGGCGATCAGGGTGCGCCCGGCCAATATCTTGCCCCGTTCGACCGCGTGCACGCGGGCCGCGTTGGCCATGTTCTCGACCAGAACCTCGGTGATTCCGTGTGCGCCTTCGGACGCCGACAGACCGAGCGCCGCTCCCGCTCCGTCCTCGACGGCCGTCCTGGCGGCGGCGGCGTCGAGCGGAATGGAACCGCCGGCGAACTCCGCCGCGTCGACCCAGCCGAGGATTACATCGGCGTCGGTCACGGTGGCCGCGGCCCCGCCGCGCGCGTAACAAGCCGGACCGGGGTCGGCGCCGGCGCTGTCCGGCCCGACGGCGAGCCGGCGCATGGCGTCCACCCGCGCGATCGAACCGCCGCCGGCGCCGATTTCGACCATCTCGATCACCGGGATGCGCAGCGGCAGCCCGCTGCCCTTCAGGAAACGGTACTGGCGGGCGACCTCGAAGCTGCGCGAGGCTTGCGGTTCGGCATCGTCGATCAGGCAGATCTTGGCTGTGGTTCCGCCCATGTCGAACGAGAGCACCCGGTCGAGCGCGCACTGGCGGGAGATGTGCGCGGCGAGGATCGCGCCCCCCGCCGGACCCGACTCGACCAGCCGTATGGGGAACCGCCGCCCGGTCTCCGGCCGGGCGAGACCGCCGCCCGATGTCATCAGATAGAGCGGGCAGACGAAACCGCGCTTCGCCAGCGCGTCCTCGAGGCGCGCGATATAGCCCGCCATCAGCGGCTGGACATAGGCGTTCGCCGCCGCCGTCGACCACCGTTCGTATTCGCGAATCTCGGGGGAAACCTCGGACGACAGGGTGACGGAGAGGTCCGGCATCGCCGCGGCCAGCCGGTCGCGCACCATGCGTTCGTGCCTGCCGTCGGCCCAGGCGTGGATGAACCCGACCGCGGCCGCCTCGACTTCTTCCCTTTTCAGCGCCTCGACGACGGGATCGAGCGCATCGGCGTCGAGCGGGACGAGCACGTTGCCGCGGGCGTCGATCCGTTCCGGCACGCCGATCCGCAGATGTCGCGGGACCAGTGGTTCGGGCCGGTCCATGTAGATGTCGTACTGCTCGAAGCGGTTCTCGAACGCCATCTCGACGACGTCGCGAAAACCTTGGGTGACGAGAAGGGCGGTCCGGGCGCCCTTGCGCTCGATGATCGCGTTGGTGGCCAGCGTGGTGCCGTGGATGACGAGGCCGAACCGGTCCGGCGTGAGACCGGTTGCCCGGAGCGCGCGGTCGATGCCGGCGAGCACGCCCTCCTCGGGCGCATGCGGGGTGGTCAGCACCTTGGCGGTCGCCAGGCTGCCATCCAGCTCGACGGCGATATCGGTGAACGTGCCGCCGACATCGGCGGCGATCCGATATCCGCGGTCTGATTCTGGCATACCGACCTTATATCATTGAAATGGATGAATTATTTCGGTCTCTTGCACATCGGAAGATGTCGCGGGCGACCGGAGCGCGAAGGCGACGGTGAGCGGCGACAACCCCCTCCGTACGGTACGGCAATCTAGCAAGCGCCGGGGCCCCTGTCATCGACGCCCGCGGACCTCGGGTTCGGCGACCGGCGCCGGAGGGCGAGGCGCCGGCGGCGGGATGAGCGGGGCAGCACGTGCGTAGATCGAGGATCGAGGATCGGTCGCGCCTCGATCGGTTTTGCTACTGTCCCGCCGCATCGCCAGAGGGAGGACGCCCGATGACCGCATTCCTGATCGTACGCGCGGAGGTCGACCCGGCCGTACGGGATGCCTTCGACACCTGGTACCGGGAGGAACACCTGCCCGACGCCGTCGAGGCCTTTGGCGCGGCCGGCGCCTCGCGCGGCTGGAGCGACGTGGAGGACGATGTCCATGTCGCCTTCTACGAATTTGCCGACCTCGCCGAGGTCAGACAGGTGATGGGGTCCGACGCGCTCAAGCGCATGATCGGCGAGTTCGACCGCCACTGGCAGGGCAAGGTGACCAGAACCCGCGAAGTCCTCGAGTTGATCCAGAAGATCTGAGCGGGCGCCTCCAAGCGTCCCTTCCGTTACCGCAGGCGTCCCGCTCCGGGCCGGACGCTGCCGGCGTCTGCCCTCCGGCCCCGCTTGCCGGTCTTTACAATTCTTTACCCGGCGGACAAAGGCGGGAAACGGCGCGGTCCCATATTGCCCCGGTGTCGAACCCAAACATCCGAGAGGCAAGGACATGACCAACGCAAATACCCCCGCCGGGACCGCCGGCCGCAAGCAGCGCCGCTGGGTCGCGATCGGCGCCGCCGGACTGCTCGCCGCGACGGTCGCCGGTGCAGCCGTCAGCGCGGGCGCCCATTCCGGGTGGCGCGGAGACGGCCCCGATCTCAACCGGTTCGTCGAGAGGAAGGTTGACCGGATGCTTAACGATATCGATATCGGCGACGACCAGCGCAGCAAGCTGCACGACATCGTGAAGACGGCGGTCGCCGACCTGCAGGAGTTCCGGGGCCTCGGCCGGGAGACGCGGCGGGACTTGATTGCCGCCCTGACCGGGGAGACCATTGACCGGGACGAGTTGGAGGCGCTGCGCCAGCGCAAGCTGGAGACCGCCGACCGCGCGAGCCAGCGAATGGTGACCGCACTCGCCGACGCGGCCGCCGTGCTGACCTCCGCCCAGCGCGCGGAACTCGCGGCGAAATGGAAGGAACGCATGTCGCGCCACGAACACTGAGCGGATCGGCGTACGCCGGAACGGAGGGCGCCCCGCGGCGGTTCGGTCCGCGGGGCGTCCATTCCGGCGGTTGTCTCCCGCATCGCCGATATGCAGGGCCGGAGAGGAAGGGGCAGCAATGGACGGGCATGACACCCTGTCGGCGCAGCGGTCGGCGCCGATCAGAAAGGGGTATTCGGCAACGCAGATCGCCCTGCACTGGACCATCGCCGTGCTGGTGATAGCCCAGATGGCGCTGCATGAAGGCATAGAGGCGGTGTACCAAACCGAGCGGGGCGGGGCAGCGCCGACGGGATCGGAGTCATTGCTTGCCGACATCCACGTCTCTTTCGGTATCGCGATCTTCCTGCTGGCTCTTGCGCGGGTGTTCATCCGCTACAGGCGCGGCGTACCGCAGCCTCCGGAGGACGAACGCCCGGCGCTGAGGCTGGCCGCCCGCGCGACCCATTTCGCCTTCTACGCGGTCATTCTGCTGATGCCCGTGACAGGCGCGCTCGCCTGGTTCGGCGGCGTCGAGATCATGGCGGCGATGCACGGCGCCAGCATGCCGGCGCTGCTGGGCCTGGTGCTCCTCCATGTCTGCGGCGCTCTCTATCAGCACTTCGTCAAGAAGACCGATGTGCTGCGCCGGATGCTGCGCCCGGAACGGTAGGGCCGCGGCCTCGTCCGCGCGGAGACCGCACCGGGGGGCGACATGAACCGCCTGCTGATGATCGAGGACGACCGCGCGCTGGCAGAGATGGTCGGCACCTATCTCGGTCAGGCGGGCATGGGGCTCGATCATCGGCGGAACGCGGCGGACGGCCTCGCGGCCGCGCTCGCCGGCGACTACGACGCGGTGATTCTCGATCTCATGCTGCCGGACGGCGACGGCCTGGAGCTCTGCCGGGCGATCCGCGCCCGTTCCGATGTTCCGGTCCTGATGCTGACGGCGCGGGGCGAAGAGGCCGATCGTATCGTCGGCCTGGAGATCGGCGCCGACGACTACCTGCCGAAGCCCTTCAACCCGCGCGAACTGCTGGCGCGCCTCCGCGCCATCCTGCGCCGCCGTAGGGGCGGCGTTGCGGACGGCCGGGCAGCCGAGGCCGAGACGCTGCGCTTCGGCCGGCTCGTCATCGACCGCGCCGCGCGCCGGGTGCTGCTGGACGGCGAGGAGCGGCCGCTCACCGGCCACCAGTTCGATCTGCTCTGCGCCCTTGCGGGGAGCGCGGGCCGCGTGCTGAGCCGCGAGCAGCTCATGGACAGGGTGCGGGGCGAGACGCTGGAGCCCTTCGACCGCAGCATCGACGTGCATATTTCGCGGATCCGGGCAGCGATCGAGGACGATCCCAGGAAGCCCAGGCGCATCGTCACGCTGCGCGGCGCCGGCTATCTCTTTGTCCGCCGCCAGGACAGGGACGCGTGAGCCGGCGTCTCTTTCTCCAGATCTACCTGACGCTGCTCGGCGTCATCGTGCTGTTCGGCCTGCTGGCTTCCCTCGGCTGGTGGCTGGTCGACGACGACGGCCCGGAAAGGACCTTTCAGCAGGGCCTCGGCGCGCTTGTTGCGGAGGCCTTGCCGCCGCCGGGCTCGGCCCCGGCTGAGATCGAAGCCGTCCTCGTCCGGCTCGGGCGGGACATCGGAGGCCGCATCAGCGTATTCGGCCGGGACGGCCGGCTGCTCGCCAGTGTCGGCCGCCCACTGCCCGCGCCCGCCGAACGCGCCTCCGGCTGGCGCGGCGGCCCCGGCGGCGCCAAATCCCTGCCCCTGCCGGACGGGCGCCTTGTCCTTTTCCGGCCCGACCTGGGTCCGCCCCACGCGCCGGCGATCGGATTTCTTGCCGCCCTGGCGTGCCTCGCCGGGGCCGTGGCCATTGGCGCCTATCCGCTCGCCCGCCGCCTGGTGCGGCGCCTGGAGAGGCTGCAGGCGCGTGTCGAGGCGCTGGGTGCGGGCGATTTCGCCGCCAAGGTCGAGGTCGAGGGCAAGGACGAGATCGCCGCCCTCGCGCGCAGCTTCAACCGGGCGACCGAACGCATCCAGACGCTCGTCGAGGCGCAGCGCGACACGCTGGCCGCCGCGTCGCACGAGTTGCGCTCTCCGCTCGCGCGCATCCGCATGGCGGTGGAACTGTTGGCAGAGGACGGCGACCCAGCTTTGCTCGCCAGGGTCGAACGCGATGTCGAGGAACTTGACGAACTGATCGAGGAGATCCTGCTGGCAAGCCGCCTCGGCGCCCTCGAACGGCCCGTACACCCGGAGCGTGTCGACCTGCAGGCGCTCGCCGCCGAGGAGGCTGCGCGGGCCGGGGCGGAGTTCTCGGGCGGGCCTGCAACCGTGGAAGGCGAGGGTCGGCTGCTCGCCCGCCTGGTTCGCAACCTTCTGGACAACGCTGCGCGCCACGCCCCTGGCGCACCGACCCTGGTCGAACTGGAGGCGCCGGGGGGCCTTATTGTCCTCCGCGTGCTCGACCGAGGGCCGGGCGTGCCGGAATCGGAGCGCGAGCGGATTTTCGAGCCCTTCTATCGCCGGTCGGCGGGCCGCGCGGACGACGAGGCAGGAGTCGGTCTCGGGCTTCACCTGGTGCGCCGGATCGCCCGGCATCACGGCGGCGAGGCGGTGTATCGGCCGCGCGACGGCGGCGGCGCCTGCTTCGAAGTGAGGCTCCCGGAGAACGCACCCTCGAACTGAAGCGGGAGCGGCAAAGGTTGCGGTCCGGACGACCGACCGATGCCCGCCAGACCCATCGTCGGGGGCGTTCGCAACCGGGGCTCCGACGGCTGTACGCCGTCGCGGCTCTTGCATGGCCGACCCGGCCAGCCGACACTGCGGGGAGCGGGCTCCGGGGACAGACGGATGCCCACGCGGAAGAAGGAAATACCGGGATGAAGAACAGGCTGCACGGCGGGGAAGCGGTGGTGCAGGCGTTTCGCTGCCTTGGCACCGATTACGTGATGGCGTCGCCCGGTTCGGAATGGGGCGCGGTATGGGAAGCGTTCGCACGCCAGAAGGTGTCGAACACGCCGGGGCCGGTCTATTTCAGTTGCGCACATGAGACCCTCGCGGTCGACCTCGCCATCGGCTACGCGGTCTACACCGGGCGCATGCAGGGGGTCATGCTGCACACCGGAGTCGGGCTGTTGCAGGGGTCGATGGGGATCGATGCGGCCAGACGCCAGCACGTCCCGATGGTGGTGATCGCGGGAGAAGCCCTGACCTACGGCGAGCAGGAGGGATTCCACCCCGGACCGCAGTGGCTCTCCAGCCTGAGCGTCGTCGGCGGACCGCACAGCCTGGTCTCGCCGCTAGTCAAGTGGTCGAACCAGGCGTCCAGCCCGGCGACCCTGTTCGAGCAGTTGATCCGCGCCGGCGAGATGGCGCAGCGCCCGCCCGTCGGCCCCACCTTCCTGACCGTGCCCATCGAGACCCAGCTGCACGACTGGACCCCGCCCGACCGGATGCGCGAGGTGCCGCCGGCCCCCGGACGGCAGCCGCCGGCCGCCGACATCGAGGCCGTGGCCGACATGCTGGCCGCCGCGCGCCGTCCGGCGATCGTCGCCGAGGCGTCGGGCCGCAGCCCGGAGGGGTACGATGCGTTGATCGAACTCGCCGAGATGCTGGCGATCCCGGTGCTGGATGCATCGTGGGCGGACTATAGCAACTTTCCTGGCGATCACGACCTGTTTCAGGGTGTGGGGCAGCCGGACTGGCTCGACGAGGCCGATGTGGTGCTGACCCTGTGTTCGCGCGCGCCCTGGAACCCGCCCGGCCGACGGCCGTCGCAGGCGCATATCGTCGCCATCGACGAGGTGCCGCACCGCCCCGACATGGTGTATCAGAACCTGCAGGCCGACCGTTTCCTCGAGGGAGATGCGGCGGCGATCCTCCGGTTGCTTACCGAGGCGGTCCGCGCCAACGGCGGGGCGAACGGCGCGGTCGAGGAACGGGCCGCCGCCTGGGCGAAGGCGCACGGCGAGATGACGGCCGCCAACCGCGAGATCGTCCGGCGGGCGCGGGCCGGGAAGACGATCGATCCGGTCGCTCTGTTCGACGACCTCGGCCGGGCGATGCCGGCGGACGCGATCTACGTCGACGAAACCATCACCCATCGCCAGCGTCTGATGCGCCACCGCCCCTGGAAGGGCGCGCAGAGCTATTTCCGGGTCCACGGCGGCCTCGGCCAGGGGCTCGGTGTGTCGCTCGGCATCAAGCTCGCCGCCCGCGATCGGCCCGTCGTGTCGGTCATCGGTGACGGCTCGCTGATGTACAACCCGGTCACCCAGAGTCTCGCGCTCTCGGCGCACGAGGAGTTGCCGATCCTCATCGTCGTGGTCAACAATTCCGGCTATTCGGCGATGGCCAAGGAACACCGCACCTTCTACCCGGACGGTGTGGCGGCCGAGCACGACCTGTTCTACGGCCGGATGATCACCGACCTCGACTACGCCGAACTGGTTCGACCGTTCGGCGGTTACGGCCAGCGGGTCGAGGATCCCGCCGCCCTGCCCGCCGCTCTCGAGGCCGGGCTCGCCGCCGTGCGGGAGGGCAGGACGGCGATCCTCAACGTCATGGTCAGCGACTAGCGCGCTTCATCCGCCGCCGGGGCTTGGCGCAGGGGGGCAGGGAATGACCGGCAAGACGGTGACCGAACGGCTCGATGCGGAGGTGGAGGCGTTCGTCGGGCGCTGCCTGATCTTCGGCGAGGACATCTGGACCCCCAACCGCTGCCGTGCGTGGGTGCTGCAGCACCGCCTGAATTCGCGGCAGCGCAACTCGGTGCTCAAACTCAGGACGGCGACCAACTGCCCGATCTGGGAGATCAAGCTCGACATCATCCATGCCTGTTCGCAGGAGATCGTCGCCGACCACGAGTTTGGCGGCGGCGAGCCGCACTGGCAGATTCTCGAGGATCTCGGCGTCCGCATCGGAATGGACCGCGGTGAGATCCGCGCTGCCAGGCCGACGCCGACGACCCAGCTTTGCTGGGATGCGTGGATGGGGTTGATGGCGAACTGCCACTGGCTGCTCGGCCTGATCGCCAACACCTGCTCGGAGCGGGTCAACGTGCCGGGCTACGGCGCAGGCGAAGCGCGCGAATGCGGCTGGAACGCGATGGTGGGGCGGCGCTGGCAGGAGATTTGGGATCTCGCGGACGACGATGTCCGCTTCTTCACCCTCCACAGCGAGGCCGACCGGGAGCACTCCGATCTCGGCTGGAACAAGGTCGCGCGGTACGCCGAGGAGCTGCGTCTCGAGGACGAGGTGGTGGACGCCTGCCGCCGCAACCTCGTCGTATGGGAGACCTACTTCAACGGGATCTGCCATCTCGGAAACGCGATGGACGCGGCGGCGTCCTGACCCGACCATGCGCCTGGCCCTGATCGGATACGGCGCGATCGGCCAGGCGGTCGCGGCCCGGCTTCGCGAACGGGGAGAGATCGGTGCGCTGGCCGGCATCCTGGTGCGCTCGCCGCCGGCGGTCGATCCCGGCGTACCGGTGTGGCGCGATACGGCCTCGCTGACCGCGGCCGCGCCCGACACCGTGATCGAGGCGGCAGGCCATGCGGCGCTGCGCTCGATCGGCCCGGCGGTGGTCGCGTCGGGAGCGGACCTGATCGTCGCAGCGGTGGGCGCGCTCGCCGACGACGGGTTTGCCGGCGAACTGCGCGAGGCGTCGCAGCGCGGCGGCGCCGTGATCGTGCCGCCGGGGGCGGTCGCCGGGCTCGACGGGCTGGTCGCCGCGCGCAGCGCCGGGCTCGACCGCGTGACCTACAGCTCCCACAAGCCGCCGCACGCCTGGCGGGGCACGCGCGCAGAGGAGGTCATCGATCTCGACCATCCCGAGGACGAGATCGTCTTCTTCACCGGCAGCGCGCGCGAGGCGGCGCTCCGCTACCCGCAGAACGCGAACGTTGCGGCCGCGGTCTCGATCGCCGGACTCGGGCTCGACGAGACCCGGGTCCGCCTGATTTCCTCCCGCAAGGTCGACGATCCGCTCGGGGTGATCGAGGCGGAGGGCGCGTTCGGCAGCTTCCGTTTCGCGTGTCTGGCGAAGGCGTCGCCGTCCAACCCCAAGACGTCCGCGATCACCGCGGACAGCCTGCTCGAATGCGCCCGCCTCGGGATCGGCGTGCCCGCGTTCGGACCGGCTATACGCCGGGGCAGGTCGAGGTAACGCCGCCGTCGACCACCAGGGTCTGGCCGGTGACGTAGGACGCCTCGTCGGAGGCCAGGTAGAGCGAGGCGTAGGCGACGTCCCAGCCGGTCCCCATCCGGCCGAGCGGAACGATGGCGTCGCGCGCCCTGCCGTATTCCTCGGCCGAACTGTACCCCTTGTAGGCGTAGGAGGGTTTGCCCTTGATGTCGCGCCGGGTGAAGGGGGTGTCCATGTAGCCCGGCAAGACGCAGTTGGCCCGGATCTTCTTCGGCGCGTATTGCAGTGCGATATTCCGGGTGAACTCGTTGAGCGCGCCCTTGCCGGTCGCGTAGGTCGTCATCGGCACGTTGAGATGCCGGATGCCGCCGATCGAGGAGATGTTGACGATTGCCCCGCCGCCCTGGTCCTCCATGATCGGGATCACCGCCTTGCAGGTGAGGAAGGCGGAGGTGACGTTGAGGTCGAAGGTCTCGCGCCAGTCCTCCTCGGTGACGGTGGGCAGGGCGCGCCCGGCGCCGACCCCGCCGACATTGTTGTGCAGGATGTCGATGCGGCCGTAGGCGTCCATACAGGCCTCGACCATCGCCGCGACCGAGTCGGACCCGGTGACATCGGCCACCCACGCGGCCGCCTCGCCGCCCTCGGCCCGGATGATGTCGACGGTCTCCTGCGCCGCGTCGATATTGATGTCGACCGCGAAGACCCTGGCACCCTCGCGGCCGTAGACCACCGCGGTTGCCTTGCCGTTTCCCCAGCCCGGCCCGACAGCCCCGGCACCGGTCACCAAGGCAACCTTGCCCCGGAGGCGGTCGCCCCGTCTTATCCCGTCCGACATGGCATGCTTCCTCTCCTCCGGACCCTGGCCGCGCTTGGCCGCCCCTCGCCAAGCCGGGCCGCACGGCTATTGTAAGCGCGTGCGCCAGTGCGCACAGCGCGCACCGGGGCATACCCGCTACAGGCCGACGGTCGGCGGGCCCGCGGCCCGCGGCAATACAGGGGCGGCGAATGAAGATCGACGGCGGATGCCATTGCGGACACATCGCCTACGAGGCCGAAATCGACCCGGCCAATGTGCGGATCTGCCATTGCACCGACTGCCAGCGGCTGTCGGGGACGGCGTTCCGCGTTTCGGTCGGCACGCCAGAGGACCGGTTCACGCTGCTGTCCGGCGCGCCGAAGACCTACGTCAAGACCGCCGAGAGCGGCGCGCGGCGCGTGCAGGCGTTCTGCGCCGAATGCGGCGCCCAGATCTACGCCACGTCAGAAGACGGCCCGCGAATTCTCAACCTGCGCACCGGCACCATAAACCAGCGCGACCGCCTCACCCCCCGGATGCAGATCTGGCGCCGGTCGGCGCAGGCATGGCTCGGCGCGCTCGACTCGATTCCCGCGCGGGACAAGCAGTAGCGCCCGCCCGCGTGGGACCTGCGCCCCGGTGAACGTCCGCGCGACCGTCTCGGTCTTGGTCGCCGCCGCCGGCGTCGCGATCTACTTTCTGCCCGATCCGGACGGTGGCCCGGCCGGCGTCTGGCGCGCAGGCGCCGTGGTGGTGGTCGCCATCGGACTGTGGGCGACATCTGCGCTGCCGGAATATTTCACGACCCTGGTCTTTCTCCTGCTTGCCGTCACCGTGGGCGGGATCGCGCCGGAGCTCGCGTTCTCGGGCTTTCATTCCACCGCGGCGTGGCTGATCTTCGGCGGCCTGGTGATCGGCCACGCGGTGCAGACGACCGGCCTCGGCGCGCGCATCGCCGCCAGGCTTCTCCCCCGCGTCACCGGCAACTACCCGGCGATCCTGGCAAGCGTCGTGGCGGCGGCGGCGGCGATGGGTTTTCTGGTGCCCGGCAATTCGGGGCGCGTGCTGATCCTGGTGCCGATCGTGATTGCCCTCGCCGACCGGCTCGGCTTCGGGCCGGGAAGCAACGGCCGTACGGCGCTGACGCTCGCCGCGGCCTGCGGCACCCTCTACCCCGCCTTCGGCATCCTGCCCGCCGCGGTGCCGAACCTGATCATGCTGGGCGCCGCAGAAAGCGTATACGGCATTTCCGTCAGATACGCGGAATACAGCCTCGCGCACCTGCCGGTTCTGGGCCTCGTCTCGGTGGCCGCGCTGCCGCCGATCCTGTGGCTGCTGTTTCCGGACCGGCCGCGCGAGATTCCGGCGGCGGATCGCCCGACGCCCTGGAGCCGCGCCCAGATCACCCTCTCCGGGCTCC
Source organism: Alphaproteobacteria bacterium (assembly GCA_965200535.1). Lineage (GTDB taxonomy): Bacteria > Pseudomonadota > Alphaproteobacteria > MPNO01 > MPNO01 > MPNO01. The sequence goes on from CBDAUF010000001.1 coordinate 1,434,536, forward strand.
TCGCCGCCGCCCTGGTGCTGTGGGCCGCAGACTTCGCGCACGGCGTCTCGCCGGCCTGGATCGCGCTCGCCGTCGCCCTGCTCTGCCTGATGCCGCGCATCGGGATCGACGAACCGTCGGCCATGATCTCGAGGATCAATCTCGGTCCCTGGTTTTTCATCGCCGGCGTGGTCGCCATCGGAGCCATCGTCTCCCGATCGGGGCTGGGCGGCATCGTCGCCGACCGGCTGTTCGCCGCGGTCCCTCTCGCGCCGGGCGCCGACTTCGCCAATCTCGCCATCGTCAGCGCAATCGGGATGGTGATGAGCCTGCTGAGCGGCGTGCCCGGCCAGCCGGCGATCATGACCGCGCTGGCGCCGCAGATTGCCGCTGCCACGGGATGGCCGCTGGAGATCGCGGTGCAGTCCCAGGTCCTGTCGTGGCCGATGGTATTCTTCCCCTACCAGCTCCCGCCGCTGATCCTCGCCGTACAGGTGGCGGGCATCTCGCCGGCGGCGCTGATACGGGTGCTCATCTCGATGACCGCGGTCACCTGGGCCGCGGTCCTGCCGCTGACCTATGTCTGGTGGTTCTGGCTCGGGCTGTTCGGCTGATCCGGGTCGGCGGAGAAATCGGCCTCCTGGTATGCGACGAGGTGGCGATAGTCGTCCCGGATGGGTGCGAAGACATCGAGATTGAGCGCCGGCTCGTCGCCGACCGGCTCGGCATAGTGCTCGACATGGGGCGGGATGCGGATGAAGGAGCCTGGGCCCGCCTCGAACACCTCGTCGCCGACATGGTAGCGAACGTGCCCCTGGACGATGCAAACCACCTGTTCGAACGGGTGGCTGTGCGGATTGAGGTCCATGCCGGGATCGAGCCAGTTCATCACCATGAGCACATCGTCGCCGCGAAAACCGCAGCGCTCCACGCCCGTCCGCACCGTTTCCCGCGGCAGGTCGTTCCAGTTGTACAGAGCCGCCTTCGCCATAGCGCCGTTCTCCTCGCTGACCGTTTCGCCCCGCCCCCGCCGTTGCCGGGCCGGGGTTCTGCCACGCGGCCATGTTAGGCGATCCGGCCAACCGGCCCCAACCGCGACGCCGCCGCGGGCCGCAGTCTTGGCCGCCTGCGATGTCGCGGGGGTGGAATTCGGTTCCCGATTGACGCTGATCGAACGTCGGGATCCGCCTCGCACGGTCGGCTGACGCGGCGAGTCTCTCAGGCGCCGAGGGGCGCCGTCGTCGCGTCGTAGGCGAAGATCCACGCCGGGTCCATCGAGTTGCGCAGCCACTTGTTTTCGCGCGAGCCCTGCTGCACCCGTTCGCAGCGCCCCTTGCGGGTCTCCTCGTAGAGGCGGAAGGCGCCCGCGTGGTCGGCGCCGCACCGTTCGAGGCAGCGCACGAGGACCGCCGCATCCTCGATCGCCATCGCCGCGCCCTGCCCCATATGGGGCTTCATCGGGTGGCAGGCGTCGCCGATCAGCACCAGCCTCCCGTCGCTCCACAGCGGCAGCGGCGCGCGGTCGAAGAGCGGCCACTTGGTCGCCCCGTCGGAAAGCTCGATCAGCGCCCGGACCTCGGGGTGAAAGCCCCGGAACGCCGCGCGCAGGTCGTCGTAGTCGGCATCGACGTGGGAAACCCCGTGAGTCCACTCCGGTTCCGGCACGCCGGTGACGAAGTAGATCTCGTCATGGTTCCCGTCGAGATAGTAGACGACCATGTGGGTATCCCCGTGGGCGTCATCCGACCACCATTTGCTGAGATCGGCGGGGACGAGGTCTCCCAGCCGGTCGGCGGGGATGATGCAACGATGCCCGACATACCCGGAATAGACCGGCTGCTCGGGCCCGAGCAGCGCCTCGCGCACCGCGGAATCGATGCCGTCGGCGCCGATGACGATATCCGCATCGGCCCGGGAGCCGTCCTCGAAGGCGAGCGCGACCCCGCCGCCCTTCTGTTCCAGCCCGACCAGTTTCCTGCCGAACGCGATCGTCCCGGGTGCGACGTTGTCGGTGAGGATCCGGTGAAAGTCGCCGCGATGGATGACCATGTAGCACGCGCCGAACGCCGCCTCGCAGGCATCCCGCATGTCGTAGCGGAACATGGTCTCCCCGGTATCCCACTTTCGGCTTATCCAGTATTGCGGCCGGAGACCGATTTCGAGGAGCTGCGCCTCGACGCCGGCGGCGCGCAGCACCTTCATGACGTTGGGGCTGAGATTGATGCCAGCGCCGAGCCGGGAAAACGCCGGCGCCTGTTCGTAGACGCGGACGCGGTGCCCGCCCCGCTGCAGGAGCGCGGCGGCGACGAGCCCGCCGAGGCCGGCGCCGATCACCGCGATGGTCCAGTCGGGGCGCAACGCCAGCCTCCCGTCAGATACCGAAGCCGCGGACCCCGCTTCCGGCACACCCCGCGCTGCCCTTGCGGCGGCGCATGCAGCCGCGGAGCGGCGGGGTTCCAGCCGTCGCGTCTCCATGCTCCGGGGAGGTGGCCAGTATAGTCATCCGGGCGGGCCGGTGGAACGCGGCCATCTCGTGGCGCTTGTTCCGGCGGATCGATGTTGGCGGCAAACGTCCGGGATGGAACGCTGTCGATTGCCAAGCAGGCCGATGGTGCGTAGTGTTCGACGCACGGTCAGTCATCGGTGCGGCGCATCCGACCGCCCGGTTCAATCCGCGACATCGACTTGGTGGAATACGAGGTCTGCAGTGTCCGACGGCAATATGGAATCGATCACGCTGCAGGGGATCGACCTGCCCTACATACGGCGCGGCAGCGGGCAAACGCTCCTCATGCTGCACGGCGGCGGGGGGCCGGTCGCGCCGATGCCCTTTGCCGCGGCGCTGATGGAGCGTTTCGACGTCGTTGCCCCGATCCATCCAGGGTTCGCCGGCACCCGGATCCCGGACCATTTCGACAATATCCATGACCTCAAGTTCCTCTATCTCGACTTCATCGACGCCCTCGGGCTCGAGGACGCGGTCCTGATGGGGTTCTCGATGGGCGGCTGGGCGGCGGCCGAGATCGCGGTGATGACAACCGCCCGTTTCTCGAAGCTGGTGCTGGTCGATTCGGTCGGCATCAAGCCCGGCGACCGCGACACCCGCGATGTCGCCGACGTGTTCGCCGTGCCGCCGGCGGAACTGCTCCGGCTCACCTGGCACGACCCGTCGAAGGCTCCGAACGTCGCCGATATGGACGAGGAGGCGCTTGCCGCGCTGGCCGGCAATCGCACCGCGCTCGCGCTCTATACCTTCGATCCGTACATGCACAACCCGAAGCTGCCGCGGCTGCTGCATCGGATCGACATTCCCACCCTGCTGGTCTGGGGCGAAAGCGACGGTCTGGTCACCACCGAGTACGGCGCCGCCTTCCGCGACATGATCCCCGGCGCCAGGATGGTCGTCATCCCCGAAGCCGGACACGCGCCGCAGGCCGAACAGCCGGAGGCCTTCGTCTCCGAGATTCTCGCCTTCGCGTCCTGACGGGCGCGTCCCGACAAGGAGCCGCAAGTTGAAGACCTGGTTCTTTACCGAAGACGCCTACCCCTACCTGCCCGACGCGGATACCTACGAGTCGATCCGGGTCAACCTGCCCAACAGGAATTACGACCCGGATATCGGCGCCGACCTCTATCACCGCTATCTCGACATGTGGAACGCGGCGGACGAGATCGGCCTCGAGATCATGCTCAACGAGCATCATCAGACGGCAACCTGCGTGGTACCCGCCGCGCCGCTGATGCTGGCGATCCTGGCGCGCGAGACGAAGCGCGCGCGCCTCCTCATCCTCGGCAACCCGATCGGCAACCGGAACACGCCGGTTCGCGTCGCCGAAGAGATGGCGATGGTCGACGTGATCTCGCGCGGCCGTCTGGAATGCGGCTTTGTCCGCGGGGTGCCCTACGAGTCGGCGCCCGCCAACGTGATCGCATTTCGCGGCACCGAGCGCCTGTGGGAAGCGCACGACTTGATTCTCAAGGCGTGGACCGCCCACGACGGGCCGTTCAATTTCGAGGGCCGCTTCTACCACATGCGTCAGGTCAACATCTGGCCGCGCCCCTACCAGCAGCCCCACCCGCCGGTCTGGGTGACCATCGGCAGCGGCGGCAGCGGCGTCCAGGTCGCCAAACACAAGCATGTCGGCGCCGTCTTCCTTGCCGGGTACAACGGCATCCGGGCGATCTTCGACGGGTACAGGACCGGCTACCGAGACGCCCACGGCGAGGAAGCCCCGCTCGACCGTCTCGCCTACTGCGCGCTGATCTATGTCGGCGAGAACGAGCGCCGGGCGCGCGAGGGCGCGGAAAAGATCCTCTGGTACATGACCTCCAACAAGGTCGCGGCGCAATGGAACAACCCGCCCGGCTACCACCCGCCGCATGTCGCCGCGACGATCATGAAGGGCACGCGGGGCGGGGCGGGCGTTCCGCTCAACCCGAAGCTCGACGAACAGATGGAGCGCGGCAATGTCTTCGCCGGCACCCCCGACCAGGTTTATGAGCAGATCAAGGCGTTCTGGGAGTATTCCGGCGGCTTCGGCCACCTGCTGATGATGGGCCAGGCCGGGTTCCTGAGCTACGGCGACACGCTGAGTTCGATGCAGTTGTTCAACGACGAGGTCTATCCGCGGCTGCGCGAGCTCAACGCATCCTGGGATCCCGACCGCATGGCGCATCTGCGCCAGTCGCTTCCCGATGTCGAGGCGACCTCGCTCGGCGACATCGGCCTCGCTTTCGTCCGGTAGCGCCGATGGCAGAGATCGCCGGCAACTACGTCGACGTCGACGGTATCCGCACGCATTATCTCGAAGCCGGGGAGGGCCCGACGGTTGTCCTCCTTCACTCGGGCGAGTACGGCGGTGCGGCGGAGATCAGTTGGCAATTCACCATTCCGGCGCTCGCCGCCGAATTCCATGTGATTGCACCCGACTGGCTCGGATTCGGGCGCACCGACAAGGTGTTCGACTTCGCCGATGCGCGCTCGCGGGTCTATCGCCACATGCAGCGCTTCGTGGAAGTGTTGGGCATCGAGAAGGCCGACTTCATCGGCAATTCGATGGGCGGCAGCAATCTTGCGCGGATCGCGGCGACCGAACCCGACATCCTGCCGCTGCGCTCGATCGTGCTGTGCAGCGGCGGCGGCTTCACGCCCGAGACCGAAGAGCGCAAGACCCTGCTTGCCTACGACGGCAGCGAGGAGGCGATGCGCGCACTGGTGAAGGCAATGCTGCACGACCCGAAATGGAGCGAGGACGATGCGCATATCGCGCAGCGTCAGGAGTTCGCACGCATGAAGGGCGCCTGGGAATGCCAGTCGGCGCCGCGCTTGAGGCCGCCCGCGGATCCCGGCAAGGCGGGCTCCGGGTTCGGCACGCCCGATGCCACCCCCTACGAGAATATCGCCGTGCCGGCATTGATCGTCGCCGGCGCCAACGACCCGCTGCGCGAGCCCGGTTACGCCCCCAAGCTCGCCGCGCGCATCGACGGTGCGGAGTTGATCGTCTACGAGAATTGCGGCCATTGCCCCAACATCGAGCACGCGGAGCGTTTCAACGCCGCGGTGCTCGATTTCCTGCGGCGGGTCAACGCGGGCTGATCCGGCAGGCGCGGAGCCAGGCCGGCGGGGGCTTCAATATGCGGCGGCCGCCCCGTTGCTGCGCGGATCGCTCGCGCCGCGCAGGCCGCCGTCGGGGCCGCGAACGATGACGCCGGCATGCCCCATCACGTCGCTGTAGGGAGCGACGATCTCGATATCGTGGCCGGCCCTGGCGAGCGCGTCGACCACGTCGGGGCGGAAACCGCGTTCGAGCCTCAGCGATGTCGTTTCCTCGCCCCAGCTTCGCCCGAGCAGCCAGCGCGGCGCGCTGACCGCGGCCTGCGGGTCCATGCCGAAGGCGACGATGCGGCTGTAGACCGCCGCCTGGGTCTGCGGCTGGCCTTCCCCGCCCATGGCGCCGTAAACCATCGTCCGGCCGTCGGCCAGCCGGGCGAGGGGCGGGTTGAGGGTATGGAACGGCTTGCGCCGGGGGGCGAGCCGGTTGGGGCCGCTGCCGGCGAGCTGCATCCCTGAACCGCGGTTCTGCCAGACCAGGCCGGTCTCCGGCAGCACCAGCCCCGAACCGAACTCCCAGTACAGGCTCTGGATGAAGCTGACCGCGCGCCCGGCGCCGTCGACCGCGCCCATCCACACGGTGTCCCCGCCGGCGTCGGCCCGCGGCCAGGGCGATGCGGCCATGCGGTCGATCGTCCGCGCCGCCTCATCGAGCGTTCCGGGCGCGAGCCAGCCTGCCGCGTCGACCTCCATCTCCGCCGGGTCGCCGAGATGCGCGTTACGCAGCAGGAAGGCGCATTTGGTCGCCTCGACCACCGCATGGATATGGGCGAACCCGTCCGGCTCCTCGTCCCCCAGCCCGAGCCGATCGATCAGCCCGAGGATCATCAGCGCGCTTGCGCCCTGGGTCGGCGGCGGCATGTTGTAGACGGTACCGGCGGCGAGGCCGACGGACAGCGGGACGCAGCGCGACGCTTCGTGGGCGGCGAGGTCGGCGGCATCCACGGGCGCGCCGAAACGGTCCAGATCGGCTGCAATCCGCCGCGCCAAGCGCCCGCGGTAGAAATCGTCGAGTCCGTCGCGGGCAAGGCAGCGCAGCGTCTCCGCGAGAGCCGGGTTGCGGAAGATCGCGCCCGCCGCCGGCGCCGCCCCGTCGACCAGAAACGTCTCCGCAAAGCCCGGGAGCGGCGCAAGTTCCGACGCCTTGGCCGCCGTGGTCGCCGCCTGGTTGTCGCTCACCGGAAAGCCGGTCTCGGCGAGCCACACGGCGTCTTCCAGCAACCGTTCGAGCGGCATGCGCCCGCCCCATTCCGCGGCCATCGCGAGCGCTTCCCGCCATCCCGACACCGTACCGGCGACCGTATTGGCGGCGAGCGGGCCGCGGGCGGGCAACGCGGACGCTTCCCCGTAGGGCGTCGGCGTCGCGGCCGAGCCGGTCGCGCCGCAGGCATCGATGCCGACCGGTTCCGCCCCGGGGGCGGCAATCAGCCAGAAGCCGTCCCCGCCGAGCCCGTTCATGTGGGGATAGACCACCGCCACGGCGGCGGCCGCGGCAACCATCGCCTCGATGGCGTTGCCGCCCTCGCGCAGCACCGCCAGCCCGGCCGATGCAGCGAGCCCGTGGGGCGCCACCACCATCCCGCGCGCCCCGTCCGCGGCCCTCAGCACGGAGCAGCGCCCGTACGGGAGGTTTCGCCCCGCGCGAGATGGACTTCAGCCGTCGGGTTTATCCCCTCGGTCCAGCTCGGGTGGCGTTCGAACAGCAGCGGGTCATGGCCGGGTACGATCCGGTCCAGCGAATTTCCGACTGCGACGCGGATGCGGCGGTAGCAGTCGATCAGGTTCCACGCGTCGCCCTGGATGTAGGCGGGCGGCCACATGCGCTCGATATTGGCGTACCAGTAGACGCAGTCCCCGGCGACGACATAGGGCCCCGACCGCGTCGAGACCTCCAGCCACTGCGAGCCGAAGGTGTGCGAATTGCGCGCGAGGCGGGCGAATACGCCGGGGAGGATCTCGCCATCGCCGTCGAGGAAGCTGACCCGCCCGTCCGCGGCAAGGCCGTCGAGCGTTTCGAAGTCGGTCGGGTTGATCGACGACAGCGGCCATTTGCCGGTGTCCGAACCCAGCCCGTCCGGCAGCGCGAAGACGCGCTTCCAGCCATCGTACTCCGCTCGCTGGACATGGAAGCGGGCGTTGGGAAAACGGTCGAGATTGCCGGCATGGTCGAAATGGAGGTGGGTCAGGATGACGTGCTCCACGTCTTCGGGCGCGAAGCCGATCTTGGCGAGCACGGTCTCCGGATGCTCGACCCCCTGGTAAGGCTTGCCGCTGGGCGACCAGTCGCCCTTCATCCCGGTGTCGATCAGCGTCAGCCGTCGTTCCCCGCCGTCCGGCCCGCCGTGGATGGCGGTATAGACCATCGGGTTGCGGACCGTGCCCCGGTTGCTCTCGACCAGCGTGCCGCCGAAGAAGTCGCGCGGCATGCTGGACCGGGCGTAGGCGAAGGCCCATATCGAGTAGTCGGTGGGCATCGCATTCCGCCCGCGGGTCGGCAAAGCCTCCGGCCCGGTCAGTCCTGTGCCGCGCCCGGCACCATGTTGCGGGCGTAGGTTCTCGCCGCGTCGCTGTCGTTGTGGTTGTAGGCGCCGCCGTGGAAGAACCGGCTGACCTGCGGGAGGAAATACGGGTGGACGCCGAGATCGGCGAGCGCGCGGATGTTCACCTGGCGGAACGCCTCCTTTTCCGCCTCGCTCAACCCGTACTCGTCGAGGACCGTCTCCATGTCCTGGCGGAAGCGCTGAAAGAGCCGCATGTCTCGGCGAAGCTCGAAGATCATGCGGTTCGCGGGCAGCGTTCGATCGACGTCGGCAATCGCCATACCGGCCTCTCTGAAAGGAGCGAACGACCAAGCAAACCACGCCCGGTCGGAGATCGCAACATGGCGGGCCGAGAACGCCTTCATCGTTGCATTCGACCGCCCGTTCGGATAGAGTGGGAGCGTGGATGAACTCGACTACGAAGTAGAAGATCAGGGGTTGGAGCACAGGTACAGTGCAAGGGAGCGCTCTTGCCTGATGTGCGGTGAGAAGTTTCAGAGTGCCTGGGCCGGCGAAAGGATTTGCAAGAAGTGCAAGTCGCAAACCCGCTGGCGTAGCGGAGACAATTCTCTCTCCGACTGACCTTCGACCGGACCGATCCGGCGGCGAGTTGCGCATAGCAGCTCTACCGGTCTGTTCGACCCCGATCAGGGCGCGAGCACCAGCTTGCCGACCGTCCTGCGCTGTTCGAGCGCCTCGAGCGCGCGGGGAAGGTCGGCGAGGCGGTAGCCGGTGTTTACGCGCGGCCGGACGGCGCCGTCCGCTTCCATCTCCAGCAGTCGCGAGACTGCGCGGGCGACCAGCGCCGGGTCGCGGTCGTGATCCCAATAGACGCCTTTCGCCGACGCCCCCTTGAGCAGCAGGCGATGCGCCGGGAGCCTCGGGACCTCCCCGCTCAGGAAACCGACGATCAGGATCTCCCCGCGCCACGCGAGGCAATCGAGGGCGCGCGCTGTCGCGTCTCCGCCGACCGGATCGACGGCCACCCGGACCCCCTTTCCCCCGGTCGCCGCCATCGTCCGCTCCACGAGATCCGGCGTACCGGAGTCGATGACGAGGTCGGCCCCCTCCTCGCGCGCGAGCGCCCGTTTTTCGCCGCCGGTCGCGACAGCGATAACGCGCGCTCCGAGCGCCTTGGCCACCTGCATGGTCGCGATGCCGACACCGCCGGTCGCGGCGAACACCAGCACCCAGTCATCGGCCGCGACCGAGGCGGTCTCGGTCAGGGCGACAACGGCCGTGGTGTAGACCACCGGCAGTGCGGCCCCGGCCGCGGCAACCATGCCGTCGGGCAGCCGTATCGCCATGTCGGCGCGCGCGGTGGCCCATTCGGCGAAGCCGCCGCGGAACAGCTTTGCGGCGATCCTGTCGCCCGGCCGCATGGCCGCGCCTGGCCCCGCGGCCTCGACGACCCCGGCGATTTCCTGGCCGGGCGTGAAAGGCCGCTCCGGCCGCACTTGGTAGCGGTCGGAAATCATCAACAGGTCGGAAAAGTTGACGGCGGCAGCCTCGACCCGCACCAGGATTTCGCCCGGGCCGGGCCGCGGCGCGTCGATCTCGACGAGGGAGAGGCCGTCGATGCCGGGGACCGCGCCCGACCGCCAGGCCCTCACCTCACGCGGCGTCCCGGCCGGCGCAGGCGAAGGCGGCGAGGTACTCCGCACGGCGTTCGGCGACGCGGCTGCGGATAGCGCCGCCGAACCGGTTCATCGGCTCGACCGACGCCGGGGCGAGCTTGCCGCTGAGTTCGGCGCGGTAGGACGGACGGCCCCGCACCCGTTCCCACCAAGCGGCGACATTGGGCCGGTCGGCGATCCAGACATCGAGAAGGGTGAGATAGTCGAGCCGCGCCGCGTACGGCGCAAGCCCGATCTCGGCCAGGGTGAACGCATCGCCCATGATCCAGCGGCGCCCGTCGGAGAGCGCCGCCTCGAGCCGCTGGAACGCCGTTTCGTAGGCCGCGATGGCATTGTAGACATAGGGCGAATCCACACCGTGCTCGGACACCGAACGGTCGCGATCGCTGCGCGCCGGATCGCCGATATTGCGGTAACGCCGCGCCCGCGCATCGTCGGACATTTCCCGCATCCGTTCGCGGAACATGGCGGAAAAGCTGATCGCGGTGATCCCCGGATGCAGCCCCTCATCGACCGCCTTGGTCCACAGGCGCATCGCCGACAGGGCGGCGGGCGCCTGCGGGCGAAGCGGCGGGTCGGGAAACACATCGTCGAGATACTCGCAGATCAGCGTCGACTCGATCAGCGGGACGCCGTCGTGGACCAGCGTCGGCACCACGCCCTTCGGGTTGAAGGCGAGATAGTCGGGGTCGTACTGCTCGAGCTTGAAGAGATCGACCGGGTGTTCGGTCCAGGAAAGCCCCTTCTCCGCCAGTGTCATGCGCACTTTCTGCGAACAGACCGAGTTGTTGAAGTGATAGAGTTCGAGCATCCGGTCCTCCGTGCATGGCGGCCCTCCGCCGCGCCGCGCTATGATCGCCCGGATCATAATCGACCGCACGATCCCAGGGGGAAACAATGCCGCTCGCGAACGCAAAATTCGTCGATGTCGATGGCATCAGGACGCGCTATTTCGAGAAGGGCGACGGCGAACCTCTGGTCCTTGTCCACGGCGGGCATTTCGGCACCATCGCGGCCGACCTCGCGGATGACTGGGATCTCAACTTCGATGCGCTGGCCGAGCGGTACCGCGTCTACGCGCTGGACAAGCTCGGCATGGGCTTCACCGATAACCCCGCGTCCGACGACGACTACACGATGCAGGCCCAGGTCGATCATGTGCATCGGTTTCTCGTCGCGCTCGACATCGGCCCGGCGCATCTCTGCGGCCATTCGCGCGGCGGCTATCTGGTCTGCCGGCTGACCCTCCAGCACCCCGAACAGGCGCGGTCCTGCATCATCGTCGACAGCGGCACGCTGGCGCCCGGCGCCGGGCGCAACGATATCGTCCACGCCAACCCGCCGCGCCCGCTCCTGTCGCGGGAATGCCACCGCTGGGTATTCGAACGCTACAGCTACAACCGGAGCTGCGTTACCGAGGGCTGGCTCGATGTCGCGGTCGAAGCAGCACAGCAGCCGAAATACGCCGAGGCCGTGCGCAAGATGTCGGACGAGGGGCTGCTCGCCACCCGCTTCATGCCCGGCCTGCAGCGTGATCTCGAAGAGACCCACGGCTGGCTGGCGGACCGGGGGCTGCAGCGTCCGACGCTGATGATCTGGGGTTACAACGACCCGACGGCGCCGCTCAGCCAGGGCATGGCGCTGATGGAGTTCCTCACCGCCCGGGAACCCCGCACCTACCTGCATATCTTCAACGAAGCCGGGCATTTCACCTATCGGGAACATCCCGAGGCGTTCAACGCGAGTCTTCTCGCCTTTACCCAGAGCTGCGTTGCCCGCTGAATTCCCGAACCCACCCAGGGAGGCAGAATTGATCGACCTACACGCCGCGGCCACATCGAACGGACTTCGCGTCAAGATCATGCTCGAGGAATGCAACCTCGCCTACACGCTGAAGCCGGTGGACATCTTCGCCGGCGAGCACCGGAAACCCGCGTTCCTCGCGCTCAACCCGCAAGGGCTGACACCCGTCATCGTCGATCATGACGGACCGGACGGGGCGCCGCTGACCATGGCGCAGTCGGGCGCCATTCTCTCCTACCTCGCTGACAAGACGGGGCGGTTCAAGGTCACTGCGCCGGACGATGCGGCCCTGTTCGGGGAACGCTACGTCAACATCCTCTCCGACATGGGGCCCACTCTGTCGACGATCTTCGCCATCGTCCGGTCGGAAAACCCCCACGCCCCCACCCAGGAAATGTTCGAAAACCGCTTTCGCGGCTTCCTCCGGGTCTGGGACGAGGCGCTCGCCCTGCGCACCAATTGCGGCGGCGAGGAGATCACCATTGCCGACTTCGCGATGTTCGGCACCCTCGCCCGCTGCCGGCAGGTGACGCCTTCCCTGATGGAGGGCTGTCCCAATATCGACCGCTGGTACGACACGATCGCCGCCCGCCCGGGCGTGCAGCGCGGGCTCGACTTCGGCTGACGGTCAGCCGAGGTGGGTGCCGGCGCTGATCGGGACGATTTCGCCGGTGATCATGCCGGCGCCGGTCACCAGCCAGACGATTGCGTCGGCCACGTCGTCCGCCACGATCTTCCTCCGCAAGGGGGCCGTCTCGACGAAGCCTGACAGCACTGCATCGTAGCGTTCGTCGCCGAGGCCGGTCCTGTTCCAGCGCGTGTCGGTCAGTGTGGGCGCGACGCAGTTGACCCGGATCTCCGGCGCCAGTACCCGCGCCAGGCAAAGGGTCAACGTATTGACCGCACCCTTGGAAGCGGTATAGGCGATCGAACTGCCGGCACCGATCGCCGCCGCGTAGGACGAGACGTTGACGATCGCACCGCCGCCGGCGCGGCGGATCGCCGGTGCGACGGCGCGGGCCATCTGGAAGGCGCCGGTCACGTTGACGGCGTACGACGATGCAAAGTCCTCCGCCGTCAGCGCTTCGAGGTCGAAGGGATCGACGAACCGGGTGGCGCCGGCGTTGTTGACCAGCCCGTCGATCCGCCCCCAGCGCGCCTCAACCGCTTCCGCCATTCGGCGGCATGCGCCGTCGTCGGCCACGTCGCCGGCGAGCGCGAAGGCCTCGCCGCCTGTCCGCGCGCAGGCCTCCACAGTCTCCGCCGCACCCGCCTCGTTGGCGCGGTAGTTGACGGCAACCCTGCAGCCCTTGCCGGCGAGCAGCGCCGCTGTTGCGGCGCCGATGCCGGACGACGCACCGGTGACCAGCACGACTGCGCCCTTCGCATCCATCGCCCGTTTCTCCCGTCTTCTATGCGCCGAACGTGGTCGATCCGTCGGGCGTCGGCACCCGATAGACGTTGAGCGTCATCGCGAGCAGGGTGTAGTAGCCGCAAACCGCGATCAAGTCGGTGAGCGCTTCCTGTCCCAGAAGCGACTGAACGCGGCGATAGGTTTCGTCGTCGACATCGCGGGTCTCGTGCAGGGCGGTGCAGAACCGGTACACCGCCTCCTCGGCATCGTCCCCGAAAGGCGGCTCGCCGCCGGTGCGGATGGCCTCGACGACCGCTGCCGACACGCCTTCGCTGCGGGCAATGGTCGCGTGCGCATACCATTCGAACTCTGCCGACCAGAATTTCGCGGTGACGAGGACAGCGATCTCCCGCAGTTTCCCGGGAAGGCTCGATCCGAACCGGATGAAGGCGCCAAGTTTCTGCACATGGTCGGCGAGTTCCGGGCTGTGCAGCAGGACCGGGAAGGGACCGAACACGTCGCCGCGCGGCCCCGATGCGATGGCGTCGCGGACCGCCTTCTGGGCGGCGTTCATGGTCTCCGGCGTGACGGGCTCGTATCGCTGCATCGCTGGTTCCTTCCCTGGTTTCCGTCCATGGCGTCCGCGCGGCGCCGGGCCTGCGCGGCGCCGGTTCGGTTATAGTGCGGGCAATGCCGTGACAACATGCGGACGACGCATCCGCCTCGGGCGGCCGGGTGCGAAATCCGCGTTTCCGCACAGCCTTCGGAGAATACGGTGCTCAGCCTTTCGGTTCTGGACCAGTCGATCGCCGCCGCCGGCCGGCCGCACGGCCAAGCCATCCGCGACACGGTCGCGCTTGCGTCGCATTGCGAGGCGCTCGGCTATCGCCGGTTCTGGGTGTCCGAGCACCACAACCATCCGAGCATTCTGGGCACGGCGCCGGAAATCCTTATCGCGGCGCTGGCGATGACCACGGATCGGATCCGCATCGGCAGCGCGGGGGTGATGCTGCCGCACTACTCGGCGCTCAAGGTCGCCGAGCAGTTTCGCGTGCTGGATGCGCTCGCGCCGGGGCGGATCGATCTCGGGCTCGGCCGCGCGCCCGGATCGGACGGGCTTACCGCCTATGCACTCCACCCGATGGCGAACGAACGGCCGCACCAGTTCCCGGCCGATGTCCGCGATATCCTTGCCTGGATCTCCGGCAAACCGCTGGCCGAGGGCCATGCGTTCGCGCAGATTCGCGCCTATCCTGCCGGCGACACGGTGCCGGAGGTGTGGATGCTGGGCAGCTCCAACTTCGGCGCCCAGGTCGCCGCCCATTTCGGCCTGCCCTATTGCTTCGCCTGGTTCTTCACCGACGGGCAAGGCGCGGCCGAGGCTCTCCGCCTGTACCGCGCGGGCTACCAGCCGAGCGAACGTCACCCCGACCCCGTGGGCGGGCTTTGCGTGTGGGCGCTCGCCGCCGACAGCGACGAGGAGGCGCAGCACCACTACACGCCGCGGGCGCGCTGGCAGCTTCTGCGCCGTCAGGGACTCTACTCGGCGCTGGAGTCGCCGGAGGACGCCGCCGCCCATCCCTATACCGACGCGGAGAAGCGGGCCCTGGAGACGTTTCGCAGACACGCTTTCGTCGGTACTCCGGAACGGGTCGCCGAACGCATCGATGCGCTCGCCGGGGAGCTCGGGGTCCAGGAGGTCGCCGTCGTCACCTGGACCCACGACGAGGCGGTAAGGCGGCGCAGCTACGCCCTTCTCGCCGACGCATTCGGGCTCGACGCCGCGCGCTGACCGGCGCTCAGCGCTCATTCGCCATCCAGATCGCCCGCAGCGCCGAGACGCTCGCCAATTCGCCGAAATAGCGGTCGATATTCCGCAGCGTCGCCTCGTGATCTTCCCGTGCGTAGGTCGCCGTCCCGTCGGTGGTGAAGACGACGTAGTAGTCGTGCATGAACGCATCGCGCGCCGTGGTCTCGACGCAGACATTGGTCGCCACCCCGGTGAAGACGGTCGTGCGGACACCGCGGGCGCGGAGAACGGTGTCCAGGTCGGTGTTGCGGAACGCGTTGAAACGGTGCTTGGTGACCACCGGATCCTGCGGTTCCGGGCGCACGTCGCCGTAGAAGTCGCCCTCCCACGAACCGGCCTTGCATACCTCGCGCTGCGTATAGCTCCCCCCGCGCTTTCGCGAGGCCTGCTCCAGCCAGGTATCGGAGAGATAGAAGTTGTGATCCGAGGAATAGACGTTGCGCACGAACACCACGAGCACGCCGGCCGCGCGCGCCGCCGCGATCAGCGGCGGCAGCCGGTCGGCCATCGCCTGCGCCTCGCTCAGATCCAGGCCTTCCCGGTCCATCATCCCGCCCGGCGCGCAGAAATCGTTTTGCACGTCGATAACGATCAGCGCCGTGTGTCCGGGGCGGACCTTGTTCGCCAGCCCGCGCAGGGGCTCGACATGCGACAGCCGCGAAGCCGCCGCGAAATCGTCGGTACCGGTTTCCATGGCCTTGTTCCTCCCCATCGTCCGGTTCATGCGGCCCAAGCATGACAGGGAGGCGGCCCGATGGCCAAGACCGCGAGGGCGCAGGCGATGGGACGGGCGCCGGCTACGCCGCGGCGAGCGGGCTGCGGCCGCCCAGGTCCCTGATCTGCGGCATCACTTCCTTCGCGAGCAGGGTCATGCTTTTCGCGGTCGTCTTGTAATCCATGTCGCCCGAGTGGAGCATCGCGATCAGATGACCGAATCCTCCCACCTTGTCGTAGAGCGACCTGATCTGGGCGGCGACGGAATCGGGCGTGCCGTATATCGCCATGTGGTTCTCGCGGAAATACGAGACACCCTTCCGGCGGATCGCGTCCGTCCGCCCGCCGGAATACCGGCCGCTCAGAAAGCTGGCATAGAGCGAGCGGCTGTTGTAACCGGGCGGTGCGCGGAACTGCGGCTCCGACTTGTTGTGGGTGACATACCAGAACACCCCCTCGATCGTCTTCTCCGCCTCCGCTTCGGTCTCGCCCACCGCCACCAGGGGCATGAAAGCGAAGCGGTCATCGGCCGGCTCCGGCAGCCCGCCGTCGCGGCAGTGCCGGCGCACACCGTTGAACATTTTCGCCAGCCCGTCGGCCGGCGTCAGGAACATCGCGAACCTGTACCCGCGCTCGATCGTCTTGCAGGCGTGCGAGAGATCGCTGCCGCCGGTCGTCCAGATCGGCGGATGCGGCTGCTGGTAGGGGCGCGGCCAGACATTGACCTGGCGCTTGTGAATCCACTTGCCCTCGTAATTGAACGGACCGTCGTGGCTGGTCCAGGCGCGAACGATCAGGTCGATGGATTCCCAGAGCCGCTCCTGCGTCTCGGTCGGATTGGCGTTGGAAGCGAACAGCTCGTAGGGAACGCCGCGCACGAAACCGCAGTCGAGGCGGCCGTAGGAGATGTTGTCGATCATCGCCATCTCCTCGGCGCAGCGGATCGGGTCGGCGATGTTGGCCGCCGGGTTGCCGAGGATGCAGAGCCGGGCCTTGCGTGTCTGCCGCGCAAGTATGGCGAGCGGAATCGGTCCGGCGGCGTTGAGGCAGGTCGCGGTCTGGTGGTGCTCGTTGATCATGCAGTTCAGGCCGAGCTCGTCCGCCAGCAGGTACTGGTCGAGATACATGTTGTAGAGATCGGCGCCGATTTTCGGATCGTAGTGACGGCTCGGCAGGCTCAACCGCATCGAGGAGAACGAGTCGTCGGGCGGCAGGTGCGGCCAGGGAAATTCGGTGAAGTGGTAGAGTTCCATCGCGCCCCGTACCGGTTGAGGGTTTACCGCCCGGCGCCGCCGTCGAGAAAGGCGGAGACCGCATCCATGAATGCGTCCGGCTGCTCGATATGCGGGTAGTGGCCGGCTTCGGCGACGCTGACGAAGCGCGCGCCGGGTATCCGTTCGGCGTAGGCGCGGCCGTACTCCGGGCGCACGAAACGGTCCCGGTCGCCCCACAGCACCAGCGTCGGCGCGGCGATACGATGCAGGCGGTGCCGGAGGGCCGGGTTGTGGAAGTAGGGCTCCCAGCACAGCCGCGCGGTGGTCTCGCGGTGGCGGGCGACCGCGACCGCTTCGTCCTCGCCGAGCCCGGTCATGTCGTCCAGCGGATCGCGGCGCGGGTCGGCGAACTTGATCGCCTTCACCCTGTCGAAGGGCAGGAAGTAGATATCCTCGATGTCGCGGTCGTAGGCGCCGCCAAACTTGGCGCCGAGCGGGTTCACGAGGATCAGCCGGGACAAGCGCTCGCAGGTCTTGGTTGCCATCTCGGCAGCGATCCATCCGCCGAGGGAACAACCGACCAGGGCGGCGTCCCTCAGGTCGTAGCGGTCCATCAGGTCGAGATAGATATAGGCGACATCGTCTATCGAGCGCACGGCGTCGGTCAGCGGCGACGCTCCGTAGCCGGGCGCCCACGGCAGTATCACCTCGCGCGTTTCGGCGAGCCGGTCGAGGACGCCGAGCCCGGCCTCATAGGTTTCCGCGCTCTGCAACAGGACCAGGGGTGCGCCTGCGCCGAGCCGCTCGACCTCGATGGTTGCGCCCGGCAGCGCAATGGTTTCGCGTGAGCGCCGCTTCATCCCCTCTCCCGGCCCGCGAGCACAACGCCGCACTGGAGGGTTAGTATCTGCCCCGGCGAGGAACCGCAAGCTGGCCGGGGCCCACCGCGCCGGCGCCCGGGAGGAGGAACCGATGAAGATCGACGTCTTCAACCACATCATGACGGCGGACGCGCTCGAACGGATGGCCGCGTTCGTGCCGCCGCATTTCGTCAGGGTCCTGGGCGGCATTCCGACCATGCTCGACGTGGACACGAGGCTCCGCCACATCGAACCGTTTGACGATTACCAGCAGATCCTCTCCGCCTCCAACCCGGTGATCGACGACTGGGCGGGGCCGGACGACACGCCGGCGCTCGCACGCGCGATCAACGACGGTATGGCGGGCATCTGCGCCAGCCATCCGGACCGCTTTCCGGGTTACATCGCGACCCTGCCGATGAACAACCCCGACGAGGCGCTGAACGAAATCGACCGCGCCGTGCGCGACGGGGGCGCCTGCGGCATCCAGATCTACTCCAACGTCCGGGGCAAGCCGCTCGACCTGCCCGAGTTTCAGCCCGTGTTCGCCCGCATGGCGGAACTCGAGAAACCGATCTGGCTGCACCCGATCCGCCCGATGACCCATTCCGACTACGCCACCGAGGATGCGTCGAAATTCGACATCTGGTGGGCCCTGGGATGGGCGTACGAGACATCGGCGGCGATGGCGCGGATCGTCTTCTCCGGCGTCTTCGAGCGCCACCCCGACATCAGGATCGTCGCTCATCACTGGGGGGCCTACATCCCCCACGCGGACGGACGGATGGAACCCAGTTGGAGCGACGGAGTGATGATCGCCGGCGCCGAGCGCCCGCTATGGAAGGGCCGGCGTTCGCTCCGCGACAGCTTCAGGCTGTTCTACGGCGACACGGCGATGTTCGGCGGCGCCGCCGCCAGCCAGTGCGGGCTCGCCTTCTTCGGCGCGGAGCATTCGGTGTTCGCGACCGACTACCCGTTCGACAAGGAGGCCGGGATGCTCAACCTGCGGGGCACGATCGACGTGATCGACTCCCTCGATTGCAGCGACGACGACCGGCGTCAGATCTACGAAACGGGCCCGCGCATGCTGCTGGGACAATAGGCCGGGGGCGTATCGGCAGTTGCGGACGAACTTCGGCAAACACCGACCGATCGGGTTATGACGGCTCCGACACGGTGTAGCGCCTGAGCAGCCGGTCCTCGTCGGCCGGGAAATCGTTGCGCGCATGATTGACGGTCCGATTGTCCCAGATCACCAGATCGCCGGGCGTCCAACTGTGCGCGTAGATGAACTCGGGCTTTTCGATGTGGTCGAACAACGGCAGCAGGATCGCGTCGCTGTCCTCCTTGTCCCTGCCGACGACGGTCTGGGTCATCAGGCGGCTCAGATAGAGCGCCTTGCGCCCCGTATCGGGATGGACCTTCACCAACGGATGGACGGCGCGGTTCAGGTCGCCGCGGCTGTCGTCGTTCAGCTCCCGGGTGACGAGGTCGTAGCGGTAGGCGTGATTTGCGCTCATGCCTTCCAGCCGGCCGCGTTCCTCCTCGGGGAGCGCGTCGTAGGCGGCCGCGAGGTTGGCGAACAGCGTCTCGCCGCCGCGCGAGGGAATCTTGATCGCGAACAGGGTGGTCGCCCGGTAGGGAACCGCGCGGTGCGAGCCGTCCGAGTGGAAATGCATCTCCCCGTCCGGCAGGGACCCGATCTGCCGGCCCTTCCTGCGGATGTTGGACACCAGCATCACCCCGCGCTGGGTGTTGGTGTTGTCGAGCTGATAGGACGGCGGGCGGAAACCGGCATCGACGCGGCCGAAGAACGCGGCAAACCGGGCCTGGTCCTGCGCCGACACCTTCTGGCCGGGGAAGCACAGCACGGCATGGTCGACGAAGGTCCGGCGCAGGCTCTCGACCGTCTCCTCGTCGAGTTCCTCGCGCAGGTCGAGGCCGGTAACGCGCGCGCCGAGGGCGGGGCTCAACGCTTCGACATCGTAATCGACCATGGGACCGCTCCTGTTCATGCGGACATTCGTGCGGGCGGCGGCAGGCGCCGGCGGGTGCGAGTATAGGATGCCGCTCCCGCCCCTGTCAGGGGATCAGGCGGCCGCCGGCGCCGGGGCGCGGCGGAGCATGGTTCCCGGCCTCGCGCCGGTATGCTCGCCGTCCGCAAACACCGTCTCGCCGTTGACGATAACCCGGTCGATGCCGGCCGCGTAGCTGTGCGGGTCCTGGTAAGTCGCGGTCTCCGCTATCTCTGCGGCGTCGAACACCGTTATGTCGGCGGCGAACCCCTCGCGCAGGAGACCGCGCCCGGCGAGCCCGAGCGCCTTCGTCGACGCGCCGGTCATCTTGTGGATTGCGATTTCCGGCGACAGCAGGCCGAGCTCCCGCACGTAGCGGCCGAGGATGCGGGCGAACGTGCCGTAGAAGCGGGGGTGCGGCTTGCCCTGCCCGGTCGTCCCGTAGGGCGCGACCGCGTTGCCGTCGGATCCCACCATCACGCTGGGCGAGGCGATCAGGGTGCGGATATCGTCCTCGGAAATCGACGAGACGAGAACCCGGGTCTGTCCCCGGTCGGCGACCAGGTAGTCGAGCGCAGCGGCAAGCGGATCGGTCCCCTCTTCCCCCGCGATCTCCGCCACCGTTCGCCCCGCGTATTGCGGCCGGTCCGGCGATATCGAGATCCTCACCGCGTCCCAGGACGGGATGCGGCCGAAATTGTTTAGCCCGCCCGCATCGACTTCCGCCCGAACCCGCGCGCGGACATCGACGCTGCCCAGCCGCTCGAGCATGGCGTCGATCCCGCCCTGTTGCAGCCAGCTCGGAAACAGGTTGCGCAACGGGTTGCTCGCCGCCTCGTAGGGGTACTGGTCGCAGTCGACCATGGCGCCGCTGCGGCGCGCATCCTCCAGCCGCTCGAGCAGGCGTCCGGCAGCGCCCCAGTTGTCCATGCCCGACAGCTTGATATGGACGATCTGGACGTGGACGCCGGTCTGGCGGGCGAACTCGACCGCCTCCTCGACGGAGTCGAAGACGGCGTCCGATTCGTCGCGGAGATGGGTGAAGTAGCGGGCGCCGTGGCGCCGGAGGACCCGCCCGAGGGCAACCAGTTCCTCGCTCTCGGCGTAGGAGCCGGGCGCGGTGAACAGGCCGGACGACATACCGAGCGCGCCGGCGGCGAGCGCCTCCTCGAGCAGTCCAGTCATCTCCGCGAGTTCGCGGGCTTCCGGCGGGCGGTCCTCCATCCCCATCGTCATCAGGCGCAGGGTGTTGTGGCCGACCAGCATCACCCGGTTGACCGATGTCGCCGGATAGGTCCGCACATAGTCGGCGAAGCTGGTCTCGCGAAATTCGAGCCACGGCGCGCTGGGGCTCAGATACTGCCGCAGCGCCTCCGCCTTGCCGGGCAGCGCGGGGGCGCAGGAATAGCCGCAATGGCCGATGACCTCGGTCGTCACCCCCTGACGGATCTTGCTCTCCGACAGCGGCATCAGGGGCAGCGTCCAGTCGGAATGGGTCTTGATGTCGATAAAGCCGGGCGCAACGATCTTGCTGGCGGCGTCGATGACCGCTGCACCGCCGGCGGTCAGGTCGTCGCCGACCGCCGCGATGCGGCCGTTCTCGATGGCGACATCGGCCGGCCGCCCCGGCGCGCCGCTGCCGTCGATGACGGTGCCGCCGCGGATGACGACGGGATCAGCCATCGTCGAGACGCATCAGCCGCCGCGCGTTGCCGCCGTAGAGCTTTTCCCGGTCTTCCGCGGAGAGGCCGAGATCCTCGACCGACTGGAACGTCTCGCGCACCGGCGCGAACGGGCAGTCGGTGGAAAACACCGCATGGTCGATGCCGAAGAATTCGAGGCCGCACTTGATCCCGAGATTGGAGCCGAACATCGCGGTATCGCCGTAGAACATCCTGAAATAGTCGAGATGCGGCTTTTCCAGCGATGCCAGAACCTCGGAATGGTCCTCGTCGGTGGTGCGTTGTCCCAGCACCGCCATGCCGGGGCCGATGCGACCGTCGAAGAACGGGATCATGCCACCCATGTGGTGGGTGACGATCTTGATGGCCGGATGCCGGTCGAACAGGCCGGAGAAGACCAGGCGCGCCATCGCCACGGAGGTCTCGTATGGCCAGCCGAAACACCACCACATCTCGTAGCGCGACCGCGCCTCGCCCCTGTAGTCCGGCATGTCCGCACCGCGCGCCGGATGCATCCAGATCGGCAGGTCGTAATCCGCCATCGCCGCGAACAGGGGCCGGAACGCGGGTTCGTCGAGCGGCCGGCCGGCAACGTTGGTGAAGATCTGCACCCCCCGCGCGCCGAGGTCGCCGACGGCGCGGTGCAGTTCGTCCATCGCCGAATCCATGTCGTGCATGGCAAGCGCGGCGATGAAGGTGACGAACCGGTCGGGGTGGCGGCGGACCAGATCGGCCATGGCGTCGTTGGCGATGCGCGCGAGCTCCGCTCCCGTCCGGGGGTCGGTGATATCCTCGAGCGGCGGGTTGGGAAGCGAGATCACCTGCCGGTAGTCCCCGAACTCGTCCATCAGGCCGAAACGGACATCGAGGTCGTGGATCATCCTCACCTGCTGCATCCGCTTGCCGATGTTGTCGAGCCGCGGCGCCGCCTTCGACATGTGCCGGTAGAAGTCGCCCGGAAAGATATGGGTGTAGATGTCGATGGCCATCGTCCGCCTCCCTTCTCGTTGCCGGCGCTCAGCGCGCCGCGACCGCAAGGTTGCTGGGCCGGTCCTTGTCGAGAACGACCCCGCCGTGGTCGCGGACCTGGCGGCGGATCTCCGCCCATTCGTCGTTGAGGACGCGGTTGCTGCCGCGGAAGTGCGGGATCACGTAGCGCGCGAACATGTCGAGCGTCCGTCGGAACCGGTCGTGTTCGGTCCATTCGTGGGTGGTCAGCATGACGCCGCCGAAACCGCCCGTCTCCTCGAGTTTGCCTTCGATCCAGGCGGTCGCGTCGTCCGGCGTGCCGACGATCCAGTCGCGCCGGTCGACGCAGGACTCGGGCGTGAATGCGTCGAACGGCTGGCCGGGAAAGCTCTCGTAGGCGCCCTTGAGGCCGATGGCGGAGAAGTACTCGGCCTCGCGCATGATCCCGGCCGCCGCCTCTTCCCAAGCCCGGTCGCGGGTTTCGGCCAGGTGGACCGCGGTTGCGATCCGCCAGTCGCCGCGGTCCGCGGTCCTGCCCGCGGCGGATGCGGCGGCCTCCACCTGACTCCATTGCGACTTCCAGTCGCCGTAGCGCGCGGCCAGGTTTTTGCCGGCGGGCTGGAGCAACAGCATCCCGTGCCGGCCGGCAAGCTCCAGGTTGGCCGGCGTGCCCGAGGAGGCGATCGCCAGCGGCAGCCGCGGCTGCTGGTAGGAGCGGAGCTGCAGGCGCATGTCCTCGAAGGACCAGAACGCGCCGCGATGGGAGATCGGTCCGGTTTCCTCGAGCAGCCGCACGATGACCTCGACCGCCTCGCGCATCATCGGATAGAGCCGGTCGTCGGTGAGCCCGAAAAGTTTCTTGTCGGTCGCGAGGTTGCACGGCCCGACGCCGAGAATCGCCCGTCCGCGGGTCAGGTGGTCGAGGAATGCCATCCGTTCGGCGACGTGAAACGGATGGTGGAACGGCAGGCTGACGACCGAGGTGCCGAGGCGGATGCGGTGCGCGCCGGCGGCCGCCATGGCGAGCGCCATCTCCGGCGCCGGCATGGTTTCCCACCCGCCGGAATGATGTTCGCCGATGAAGAACTCGTCGTAGTCGAGGGCGTCGGCGAGGCGGATCAGGTCGATGTCCCGCTCGAAGGCAAGCGTCGGATTCTCCCGCGGATGGTGCACGGGCATCATGAAAAAAGAGAACTTCATCGCGCGCTGCCTGCCTGGTTGCCCCCCGCCATCCTTGCCGCCGCACCGGCCCGGCGCAACGGTTTTCCCGCATCCCCCGCGCTGGGCCCGCGCCTCTCGCCGCCGGGAACCGCCGGCCGCCGCGCCGACGTCTTGCGGCGGCGTGGCAAACGGCCGGGCCGGCGCGTATCGTGGGGCCGCCGCAGCCGAGGCTCCGAGACCCGACCGGAATTCGATGGCGACACTGGATGCCGCAGCGACCCGCGATGCCAGGGTAATCGCGCTGGTCTGCATGCCCCACATGCTGAGCCACGCCTATTTCCTGGTCCTGCCGACGGTCTTTCCCCTCCTCAAGTCGACGCTCGGCCTCAGCTACACCGACCTCGGCCTTGCCCTGACCGTCTTCGGGCTCGCCGCAGGGCTCGGCCAGATACCGGTCGGCTTCGCGGTCGACTGGCTCGGCGGACGTCCGCTGCTGATCGGCGGGATGCTGCTCCAGGGGACGGCGATCGGGCTGATCGGCTTCACCGACGCCTATTGGCAGATCGTCGCCCTTTGCGGCCTCGCCGGCCTCGCGCACACCGTGTACCACCCGGCCGACTACGCCATCCTGACCGCGACCGTCGATCCGGGCCGGCTCGGCCGCGCGTACGGCCTGCACGCGTTCACCGGCAATCTGGGCTTCGCCATCGCACCGGTCTTCATGGTTACCGTATCGTCGCTCTGGGACTGGCGGACGGCGTTCGCAGGCATCGGGGCGATCGGGATCGTCGTCGCCGCGGTCCTGTTCCTCTATCGCAGCCTGCTGGTCCGGGATCGCCGCCGCGATGCATCCGCGAAAAGCGGCGCGCCGGCGGGTGTGCGTCCGGGAGTGCGGGCCGGGGTGCGTTTTCTGCTGAGCGCCCCGATTCTGATGTGTTTCTGCTTCTTCGTTCTTCAGATGGCGGGGGCGGGCGGGCTTCGCTCGTTCACCGTCGCCGCCCTGGACCGGCTGTTCTCAACCCCGCTAGCAACGGTCAATACGGCGCTGTTCGGGCTCCTGGTGGGAAGCGCGGTCGGCACGCTTGCCGGCGCCGGCTACGCCGACCGCGCGGGCCCCCGGATCGGGACGGCGGTCATGACCCTCGGCCCGGCGGCGCTGCTGATTGCCCTGGTGGGAGCGGTGCCGATGCCGTTCGTCCTGCTGACCGCGGCACTGGCCGCCATCGGTTTCGCGACCGGCTTCCTGCTGCCGTCGCGCGACCTGCTGCTCCGCTCGGTCACACCCGACGGTGCCATGGGCCGCGCGATGGGGTTCGTTTCGAGCGGCGCCAATCTCGCGGGCGGTCTGGTGCCGCTCGTCTTCGGCTGGGTGCTGGACAATTTCTCGCCGCGGTGGATCTTCTGGATCGCGGCGGCGTTCATCGCGCTGGCGTTGTTGACATTCTCCACCGTCAAGGGGCGGTACGCCCGATGAGCGCACCCGCGGCCGGCCTGGCGCATTCCGCCCGCGTGATCTCGCTGGTCGGCGCGGCCCACCTGATGAGCCACGTCTACCAGCTTGCCCTGCCCCCGCTCTTTCCGCTGCTGGCCCGCGATTTCTCGGTGAGCTACACCGCGCTCGGCCTTCTGATCAGCGTGTTCAGCGTCGCCGCCGTCCTCGGCCAGGTGCCGATGGGATTTGTCGTCGACCGCATGGGCGGCGGCAAGGTGTTGATCGCCGGCCTTTTCGTGCAGAGCGCGGCGATCGCCGCCGCGGCCGCCGCGTCATCGTACTGGATGCTGCTCGTGGTCATCGTCGTCGCCGGGCTTGCGCACTCGGTCTACCACCCGGCGGACTATGCGATCCTGTCGCGCGCGGTACCGGAAGGACGGCTCGGGCGAGCCTACACGCTGCACTCGTTCAGCGGTAACGTCGGCACCGCCGCGGCGCCGATGGTCATGGTGGGGCTCGCCGCGTTCTGGGACTGGCGCGGCGCCTGTCTGGCCGTCGGCCTGGCCGGGGTGGCGGTTGCGGCGGCGCTCGTCCCGTTCGGGAAGACCTTGCGCCGGGCGGACGAACCGGAGAGCGAACCGGCGGCGCGCGGAGGAGGCGGCGTTTCCGGGCCGGGCGTGCGCGCCGGCGCGGCGCTGCTCCTTTCCGCGCCGATCCTTCTCTGCTTCCTGTTCTTCGTTGCGCTCAACATCGCGTTCACCGGCATCCGCACCTTCGCCCCCTCGGCCCTGGTGGAGATGTATGCGGTTCCCCTCGCCACCGCCAACGGCGCGCTGACCGGGTTCATCGCGGGCGGCGCAGTGGGGATTCTGGCCGGCGGCGTCCTCGCCGACCGGTGGGGTGCGCGCGGGTTGACTGCGGTCGTCGGGCTGGCGGGCGCCGGCGCGCTGCTGATCGTCGTCGGCCAGGTGTCGCTGCCGGTAGCCGCGATCGTCGGCATCCTGACGCTGACCGGTTTCCTGCGCGGGATCGTGCAGGGCACGCGAGACCTCATGGTCTACGCGGCGACGCCTGCGGGCGCGCACGGCAAGGTGTTCGCCTTCGTCTCGACCGGCGGTCATCTCGGCACTGCGGTGATGCCGTTCGTCTTCGGCTGGCTCATCGATGCCGGCCGTCCCCACCTTGCGTTTCTGGTCGCCGGCATCCTCGCGCTCGCCGCGCTCGGGACCTTTGCGACCGTACGGCGCCGGGTCGTCGGACAGTCGTGACAGGCGTTGCCGGACAACGGCGGATGATGCACCTGGCCCAGTTCCTGGTGCACGGGCCGACCTACCACAGCCTCGCGATGTGGCGGCATCCCCGGACGGCGGCGGCGGGTTATGCGTGGGACCGCCCGGAACTTTACCAGCACATCGCCCGGGTCTGCGAACGTGGGCTGTTCGACACCGTGTTCTTCGCCGATCTCAACTACATCGCGGATACCTATACCGGCAGTCTCGCCCCGGCCCTGCGCAGCGCCGCCCAGGCGCCCGAGCACGACCCCATCCCGCTTCTTCCGTTCATCGCCGCCGTCACCCGCAGGATCGGCGTGGCATCGACCTTCTCGGTCAGCCACGCCCATCCGTTCTACGCGGCGCGCCTCTGGGCGACCCTCGATCATCTCACCGCGGGCCGCGCCGGATGGAATGTCGTCACCTCGCTCAACAGCAACCAGGCCGCGAACTACGGCGAAGAGCGCCAGCCGGCCGACGACCGCTACGACCGAGCGTATGAATTCGTGGAGGTATGCCGTGAGCTGTGGCGTTCATGGGACGCCGACGCGGTGGTCATGGACCGCGGGGCAGGCGTATTCGCCGACCCGGCAAAGGTACGCCGCATCGAGCACGAGGGGCGTTTCTTCCGGTCCCGCGGCCCGCTCAACGTGACCCGCTCGCCGCAGAACGGCCCCGCGATTCTGCAGGCCGGCACTTCGCCCAAGGGCCGGGATTTCGCCGCACGATACGCCGACGCGATCTTCGCCATCCAGCCGCGCGCGGCCGATGCCGCCGAGTATTACGCCTCGATCAAGGGCAGGATGTCGGACCTGGGCCGCGATCCCGAGGAGTGCAAGATTCTCTACGGCATGCAACCGGTCATCGGCCGGACCGAGGCCGAGGCGCGCGAGCGGCAAGAGGAACACAACGCTCTGGTCACACCCGAGGGCGGCATGGCCATCCTCTCGGCCCATCTCGACTTCGACCTCGCGAGACTGCCCCCGGATGCCGTCATGGCGGAACGGACCGAGCCGGAACTCCAGCGATTCCGCACCCGCTACCGCAACGAGGACGGCACGCCGATGACGGTGGCCGAGGTCGCTGCGCGCCACGGGCAGAGCGTCGGCCTGCCGCAGTTCGTCGGCACGCCCCGGGATATCGCCGACCGGATGGAGGCCTTCATCGACGAGGTGGGCGGCGACGGCTTCATGCTCTCCCCCACCCACACCCCGGGCGCGATCGAGGAGTTCGTGGACCTCGTGGTTCCGGAACTCCAGCGCCGCGGCCTGTTCCGTACGGAATACAAGGGCCGCACCCAGCGGGAAATCCTGCGGCAGGTGGATTGAGAGGCGGGACCCCCGCCGGACGTCCGGCCGGCCCCGTCGAGCGAGAACGCGCACCCCGTCGGGCTGGCAGGGTCTCCGGCGCCGCATTATAGTCCGGGCCATGTCGGAGACCGCGGCCTGGACGCGCGAGAAAGCGCTCGCCCTGCTCTCGCGCCCCTTCAGCGACCTGATCTTCGAGGCGCAGTCGCTCCACCGCCGCCATTTCGACCCCAACCGAGTGCAGGTCTCCACCCTGCTCAGCATCAAGACCGGCGGATGCCCGGAGAATTGCGCCTACTGTCCGCAGAGCGCCCATTTCGACACCGGTGTCGCCAACCAGCGCCTGATGCCGCTCGACCAGGTGCTCGACGCGGCGCGCGAGGCGAGGGCGGCCGGGGCGACCCGGTTCTGCATGGGGGCGGCGTGGCGCGGCCCCGGGGACCGCGACCTCCGTGCGGTCGAGGAGATGGTGGCCGGCGTCAAGCAGCTCGGCCTCGAGACCTGCGCGACGCTGGGCCTCCTGAAGCCGGGGCAGGCGGAGCGGCTGCGCGAGGCCGGTCTCGACTTCTACAACCACAATATCGACACCTCGGAAGCCCGTTACGGGGAGATCGTGACGACACGGCGCTACGCCGACCGGCTGGATACCCTCGCCAGGGTGCGGGAGGCCGGAATCGCCGTATGCTGCGGCGGCATTCTCGGGATGGGAGAGACACGCGAGGACCGCGCCGACATGCTGGCGGCGCTGGCGACGTTTCCGAAACCGCCCGAGAGCGTGCCCATCAACCAGTTGGTCGCGGTGCCGGGCACACCGCTCGCGGACGCTCCGCCGCTCGATCCGCTGGAGTTCGTGCGCACCGTCGCTGCGGCCCGGATCATGATGCCGCGTTCGGTGATCCGACTGTCCGCCGGGCGGCTCGAGATGGACGACACGACCCAGGCGCTCTGCTTTCTCGCCGGCGCCAACTCGATCTTTCTCGGCGACCGCCTGCTGACGACGCCAAACCCCGAGGCATCGGACGACCGCCGCCTGTTCCATCGGCTCGGCATCGAACCGACGAGGCCGGGCGGCGGCGCAGCAGCGAACGGCGGCTGAACCGGGCGGCGGGAGCCGTCACGCAGGCGGCGCGAGGCCCGCGTCCTCCATTGCCGCGGCCTGGCGTGCGGCCAGCGCATCGACGTCGAAATCCGCGACCAGCTCCTGAAACATCCGGCACCAGTTGATCCTTGCCTTGAGGTGCAGGAAGACCGAGCCGAGTCCGATGGCGGCGCGGTCCATCAGCACGAACTCCCGCGGCGGCCGTACCCCGCCGAGCCGGCGGAGTTCGCGGTGAACCTTCTCCGCCACCCTGGCGCCGTAGACACCCCCGCCCTCCTGAATGGGCCGCGGCTTGTCCTCCAGCAATGGCGCGTAGACGAAGGCGGCCCACATGTTGAGGGTGTCGATCACCTCGTTCGACAGGTTCCGGAAGCCCCAGCTTTCGTAGGCGTGGACGGCCAGCGCGCGGTCGTCGCCGGCGATCGCGTGGTAGAGATCGATCACCCCCTTGACGAAGGTCGGCGGGAAGATCCGGATGCACCCGAAATCGAGCAGATTCACCGACCCGTCGGAATGTACGGTGTAGTTTCCGAGATGGGGATCGCCGTGGATGACGCCGTAGTCGTAGAACGGCACATACCAGGCGCGGAACATGTTGCGCGCCACCCGGTTGCGGATGGCGATATCCTCGCCGGCGACCGTGAGCAGCCTCTGTCCGTCGAGCCAGGTCATGGTCAG
Source organism: Alphaproteobacteria bacterium (assembly GCA_965200535.1). Classification (GTDB taxonomy): domain Bacteria; phylum Pseudomonadota; class Alphaproteobacteria; order MPNO01; family MPNO01; genus MPNO01. The sequence goes on from CBDAUF010000001.1 coordinate 1,463,672, forward strand.
GAGCCGCGCTGTCGACAGCGCGGTCACCGGCTCCGGCACATGCACCGCGTCTTCCGCCGCGTGCATCAGGCGGTAGAGCAGGAGATGGCGCCGTTCGCGCTCGTAATCGACCTCTTCGCGGAGCCGCGCCGCGATTTCGGCATGGACCTCGCGCGGGTCGACCGCCCTGTCGTAGCGCCGGTAGATCGCAAACACGATACGGAGCTGGCGGAGATCGGCCTCGACGGTCGAGGTCATGTCCGGGTACTGGAGCTTGCAGGCAAGCGCGCGGCCGTCGCGCCCGACGGCCCGGTGCACCTGGCCCAGCGAGGCCGCAGCGGCGGCCTCGCGCTCGAAACGCGAGAACAGTGTTTGCCAGTCGGCGCCGAGTTCGGCCGCCATGCGGCGCCGCACGAACAGCCAGCCCATCGGCGGCGCGTTGGCCTGTAGCTCGCCCAGCCGCTCGGCATATTCTCCCGGCAACACGTCGGGGACGGTGGACGCGATCTGGGCCACCTTCATCAACGGCCCCTTGAGATTGCCGAGCGCGCGCCGGAGGTCCTCGGCGTTGCGATCCCGGTCCGCCGTGACACCGAGATAGCGCTCGCCCGCCATGCGGGCCGCGATACCGCCGACCGCGGCGCCGACGCGGGTATAGCGCCGGACGCGGCCGCCCAGACGGTTGTCCCCGTCGAGGCGCGCCGAGTCTTCGTTTCGGCCGGGCGGCCGTCTCACCGCCGGGTTCCGGACCCCGGGAACGGGCTTTCCGTTGCCGCCCGGTCTGTCGTCGGACGCTCTCCCATGACGGCGAAGATACAGTTTCCGCGGGGGCGGAGCACCGTAGACGATCATTCTGCCGGCCTTCTGCCTCTGCGAGAAATCCTGTCGCACCGCCCGATCCGGGGCAGTAGGGTCGATCATGACGGCACTTCTCGACCGGGGAGACTGCGTTATGCGTTACGACACTTGGCCCAACCTGCCGACCATGTTCTTCGAGACGATGAAGGATATGGGCGACCGGCCGCTCTTCTGGGCAAAGCGCGACGGCACCTGGCAACCGGTATCGGGAGCGGAAGCCGCACGTCGGACCGCGGCGGTGGCGCGCTATCTGGCCGGCATCGGAGTCGGACCGGGCGACCGGGTGATGCTGATCTCGGAAAACCGCCCGGAGTGGGGGATCGCCGACATGGCGATCATGTCGGTGGGTGCGATTGCCGTGCCGGCCTATGTGACCAACAGCGTCAACGACCACCTCCACGTGATGGCCGACAGCGGCGCCAAGGCTGCCATCGTTTCCACCGCCGCGCTCGCCGAACGCGTACTGCCCGCCGCGCGGCAGGCCCCCGGCCTTGTCTCGCTCCTCACGATGGAGCGGCTCGCCGACGGGGCGGACGACGGTTTCGCCTGCGCCGACTGGGACGAGACGCTGGAGCGGTACGACGGACCGGCAGACGAGGTCGCCGCCGACGCCGCCGGTTTCGCGCGTACCGACACCGCGTGCCTGATCTACACCTCCGGCACCGGCGGCGCCCCCAAGGGAGTGATGCTGAGTCACGGCGCGATTTTCTGCAACTGCAAGGGCGCCCACCGGCTGCTGGCCGATTTCGGCATCGAGGATGAGGTGTTCCTGTCTTTTCTGCCGCTGTCGCATTCCTACGAGCACACGGTCGGGCTGATCTTCCCGATATCCATCGGCGCCCAGATCTACTACGCCGAGGGAATAGACAGGCTGGCGGGCAACATGGTCGATACGCGCCCGACCATCATGACCGCAGTGCCGCGGCTCTACGAGACCATGTACGGGCGGATCACCCGCGGTGTCGCGCAGGCGGGCGGCCTGCGGGCCAAGCTGTTCGCAAAGGCTGTCGCGCTCGGGACGCGCAAGATCGAGAATCCGGGTTCGCTCTCCCTCTGGGAGCGCGCCGTCGACAGGATCCTCGACCGGCTGGTTCGCGCGAAGGTGCAGGAACGCTTCGGCGGTCGGCTGAAAGCGCTGGTTTCCGGCGGCGCGCCGCTCAACTACGAGATCGGCATGTTCTTCAGTGCGCTCGGGCTCCGCCTCATGCAGGGCTACGGCCAGACCGAGGCCGCGCCCGTCGTGAGCTGCAATCCGCCGGGCCGGATCAAGATCGAGACCGTCGGTCCTCCGATAGAGGGCGTGGAGGTCAGGATCGCCGACGACAGCGAGATCCTGGTGCGCGGCGAACTGGTGATGCAGGGATACTGGAACAACGAGGAGGCGACGGCGGAGACAATCCGCGACGGGTGGCTGCACACCGGCGACATCGGAACGATTGACGAAGACGGCTACATCCGGATCACCGACCGCAAGAAGGACGTCATCGTCAACTCGGGCGGCGACAACATCGCGCCCCAGCGGGTCGAGGGGTTCCTCACCCTGCAGCCCGAAATCGCCCAGGCGATGGTCTACGGCGACCGCAAGCCCAACCTGGTGGCGCTGATCATCCCGGACGCCGATTTCGCCCGCGAGTGGGCGCGCGGAGAAGGCAGGGAAGGCACGCTTGCCGATCTCGTCGGCGATACGTCCTTCCGGGCGGCCCTCGAGGCGGCGGTCGAACGGGTCAACGCCAACCTCTCGATCATCGAGCGTATCCGCCGGTTCGTGCTGCACGACGAACCTTTTACGGTGGAGAACGAACTGCTGACCCCCTCGCTCAAGATCCGCCGTCACATGATCGTCGCGGCGCACCGGGAAGCGCTCGAGGCGCTCTATACCCGTTAGCCCGGTCTTCCGTTGGCGGAGCGTGCGCGCCCGCCTATATGATGGCGGACGATCGGGACGGCGCGCCGCCCCGGCTGGGAACGGAGGGGATCGATCGATGGCGGATCGGGAAAAGGCACTCATCGTCGGCGCCGGCAGCGGACTCAGCGCCTCGCTCGCACGATTGTTCCACAAGGAGGGCATGGACGTGGCGCTCGCTGCACGCAACGCCGACAAGCTCGCCGGGCTGGCGGGCGAGACCGGGGCCACGGCGCACGGCTGCGACGCCTCCGACCCGGCGTCGGTGGCGTCCCTGTTCGAGACGGTAACGGCCGGCATGGGCGAACCCGATATCGTCGTCTTCAACCCGTCCTACCGGGCGCGCGGCCCGGTCGTCGATCTCGACCCCGAAGAGGTCCGCAAGGTGATCGAGATCAGTTGCTTCGGCGGGTTTCTGGTCGCCCAGCAGGCGGCGCGCCAGATGACCGCACGCGGATCGGGGACAATCCTGCTCACGGGCGCCTCGGCGAGCGTCAAGGGCTATCCCAACTCGTGCTCGTTCGCGATGGGCAAGTTCGGCCTGCGCGGCCTCGCGCAGAGCCTTGCGCGCGAACTCCAGCCGAAGAACATCCATGTCGCGCACTTCGTCATCGACGGCGGCATCGCCAGGCCCGGCGACGCCCGTGTCGCCGAACGGGGTCCGGACGGTACGCTGGATCCCGACGCCATCGCCGAGACCTATCTGCACATCCACCGCCAGCACCGCAGCGCCTGGACCTGGGAGGTCGAGGTGAGGCCGTGGGTGGAGCGGTTTTGACGCCGGTGCGCCCAACCCGGCCGGGCGCACCGCACGGGGCTGGCGGAGGGAGAGGGATTCGAACCCTCGATACCGTTTCCGGTATACACGCTTTCCAAGCGTGCGCCTTCAGCCGCTCGGCCACCCCTCCGGCGGGCGCACTCTAACACCGGGCCGGTCCTGCGCAAGGGCCGGTGGAGCGGATGCTTGACATCGGAATCCGGGGACTCGATCATCCGCCCGGCATCCATGCTTGCCGGAGACGGGCCGCGGACGGCGCCGCGGCAGCCGGTTGAAGAAAGGGCCTCCCATGTCAGCAAGACTCTCCAGCGACCGCGACCCCATGCGGCGGCGCGCCCTCGCGGTCATGCTCGCCGGCGCCGCGGCAGGCGCATGCCTCGCGCTCGCCGGCGCCGCGAATGCCGTCGAACTCAAGCTCGCGCACTTCATGTCGCCCAAGCATCCGATGGACCGCTTCATCATGCGGCCGTGGTCGGAGGAGATCGCGACGCTTTCCGGCGGGAGCCTCAAGGTCCGCATCTACCCCGGCGGTGCGCTCGGCAAGGGGCCGGTCGCGCAATACAAGCGCGCGGTCGACGGGGTGGCGGATATCGCCTTCGGCCTGCCCGGCTTCACCTCCAAACTGTTCCCGCGCACCGGCGTGGTCGAATTGCCCGGTATCGCACCGAGTTCGACCGATGCGACCAACAAGCTGTGGAACGCCCTGGGCGAACTGGCGCCCGAGTTCCGCCGGGTCAAGCTGCTCGCGCTCTGGACCAACGAGCGCCAGGTGCTGATGACCCGCGTCAAGCCCATCCGTTCGGTTGCCGACATGAAGGACCTCAAGTTCCGGGTGCCCTCGCGAACCCAGGGCGAAGCGATCAAGGCGCTCGGCGCGGTCCCGGTCTTCATGCCGATCAACCGGGTTTACAACGCGCTCAACACCGGCGTCATCGACGGCGTTCTGACCGGCCCCAGCACCATCGTGAGCTTCAAGTTCAACGAGGTCGCCAAGTACTACACCACCGGCTGGCCGCTCGGCCGGTCGCCGTTCTTCCTGGTGATGAACAACGCCGCCTTCGATCGGCTGTCGGACGACCACAAGGCCCTGGTCGAGCGAACCACCGGACGCGCGATGAGTCTGCGTGCAGCGCAGTTCTACATGCGCGCCGGCAAGAAAGGGCTGGACAGCGTGCGCAACTCCCCGAGCCACGAGATCATCACGCTGAGCGGCGCCGCGCTGCAGGAGGGCGTCAACCGCCTCGCCGAGGCGCGTGCGGCGCAGGTCAAGGCGCTCGATGCAAAGGGCGTGCCAGCCAGCCGCATTCTCAAGGCGATGGGAACGGCCGGGAGCTGAGCCGGCCTCGGTCTTGCATAACGACGGTCTGGAGCGTCTGTCCGGGGTCCTCGGGGCCTGCGTGCGCCTGATGGCGATCGTCGGCGGGGCGACGCTGATGTGCCTGATGGCGCTCACCGTCGTCGCGGTGACGCTTCGCAAGTTCAACGACCCGATCCTCGGCACCCAGGACCTCTCGGAAGCCGGGCTCATTGTCGTCGTGTTCTCCGCCATGGCCTATTCGGGCTGGACCGGAGGACATATTGCGGTCGACCTGATCGGCAACTTCGTTTCCGGGCGGCGGCTCGCCCTGATCGACAGTGCGGTCCGCATCGCCTGCGGGCTTTTCCTTCTCGTGGTCGCCTGGCAGAGCCTGCACCAGGGGCTGGACGCGCTCGCCTTCGGAGACGGGTTCAACCTCCTCGATATCCCGCACTATCCGTTCTACTTCGTCATCGCGTTCGGTTCGTTCACGTTCGCCCTGGTTCTGGTCGTTCTCGGGCTCCGTTGCGCACGCGGCCTGCCCGAGATCGCGCGATAGAGAGTCGATGAGCGATTCGCTGATCGGCGTCGTCGGCATCCTCGCGCTCTTCGGTCTGCTGGCAGTCCGCATGCCGGTGGGCATTGTGATGATGCTGGTGGGCTTCGTCGGCATCGGCGTGATGAACGGCTGGCCGGCGGCGTTCGCAACGCTCGGCAGCGAACCGTTCGTGATCGCCTCGAACTTCGAACTGCTGATCATCCCGATGTTCGTGCTGATGGGGAATCTCGCATCGATATCGGGGATGAGCCGCGACCTCTACGGCGCCGCCTACGCCTGGTTCGGACACTGGCGGGGCGGGCTCGCCTCGGCGACGATCGCCGCCTGCGCGGGGTTCGCGGCGCTCTCCGGCTCCTCGGTCGCTTCCGCGGTCACCATGGGCCGCGTCGCCCTGCCGGAAATGCGGCGCTACGCATACCACCCGCGGCTCGCCACCGGCGCGATCGCCGCCGGCGGCACGCTCGGCATCCTCATCCCGCCGTCCACCGGGTTCGTGATCTACGCCATCCTGACCGAGGAATCGATCGGCCGGTTGTTCCTCGCCGGGGTCCTGCCCGGTCTGCTGCTGACCGCCCTGTTCATGGTCGCCATCGCCATCCAGACCCGGTTCCGGCCCGCGCTGGGCCCCCCGGGCCCGGCGCTTCCGCTCGGCGAGCGGATTGCGGCGACCGGCCGGGCGGCGGCGATGATCGGCATCGTCGTCGTCACCATCGGCGGCATATACAGCGGGTTTTTCACCGCCGGCGAGGCGGCGGGGGTGGGCGCGTTTCTCGCCTTTCTGCTGGCGCTCGCCCGGCGCAGCGTCACCCCGTCGTCGCTCAACCGGTCGCTGCTGGAGACCGTGCGGACCAGCGCCTTTGCCTTCTTGATCCTGATCGGCGCGCATATCTTCAACCCGTTCCTCGCCCTGACCCAGATCCCGAACGACCTCGCCGGCCTGCTGATCGGCGCCGAACTGCCCAGGCTCGGCATCCTGGCGATCCTGCTCGCGGCGTTCATCGTTCTCGGCATGTTCCTCGAGGGGTTCGCGATCCTCGTGTTGACGCTGCCGATTGTCCATCCGCTGATCGTCGAACTGGGCTACGACCCGATCTGGTTCGGCGTGCTCATGGTGATCGTGCTCGAGATGGGGCTCATCAGCCCGCCGGTCGGCGTCAACGTGTTCGTGGTCAAGGGGATCGCCGAGGACGTCCCGATGCGCGATATCTTCATCGGTATCCTGCCATTCTGGATGGCGATGGTGGTATGCATGGTCGTGCTGGTCGTGTTCCCGGAGATCGCCCTCTTCCTGCCCGACCGGATGATCCAATAGGACGAGACACGAAAGGCACCGCAATGACCCGACCCGAGCCCTGTTCCTACTTCGCCGCGGCGGCGTCCTTCGCCGCCGGCGAAGACGACCCGCGCGCCTTTCTCGAACGGTGCCTCGCCAGGATCGGGGAGGACGACGGAGATGTCGGCGCCTTCGTCGTCACCGATCCCGCCGGCGCACGGGCGGCCGCGGACACGGCTTCGGCGCGGTGGAAGGAGGGCCGGGCCCTGTCGGCCATCGACGGAATGCCGGTGGGCATCAAGGACATCATGGAAACCGCCGACATGCCGACCCAGCAGGGATCGCCGCTCTTCGCCGGCTGGGAGGGCGGGCGCGACGCCGCAGCGGTTGCCGCGCTGCGCGAGGCGGGCGCGGTGATCGTCGGCAAGACCGTCACCACCGAATTCGCCGCGACCGAGCCGCGCGGCACCCGCAACCCGTGGGACCTGTCGCGGACACCGGGCGGATCGAGCAGCGGTTCGGCCGCCGCGGTCGCCTGCGGCATGGTGCCCGCGGCGCTCGGAACCCAGGTCATCGGCTCCATCCTCCGGCCGTCGGGCTATTGCGGCGTATTCGGCTTCAAGCCCAGCGTCGGCGGCATCAACCGCGGCGGCAGCTACGATGTATTCAGCCAGAGTTGCACGGGAACCATCGCGGCGACGCTCGACGAGGCCTGGTCGGTGGCGCGCGAGATATCCGCCCGCGTCGGCGGCGATCCCGGCTATCCCGGCGTCTCCGGTCCGACGGTGCGGCCGGCGGCGAGGCGGCCGCAGACGGTCGCCGTGCTGGAGACCGCCGGCTGGGAGGCGGCGGACGACGCGGCCAGAGCGGCCTTGCTCGACGTGCGCGGCCGGCTGGCCGCGGCCGGGATCGGTTGCATCGACCGCCGGTCGAACGAGGCGGTCGCCGCGGTCGAGGACGCCATCGCGGACGCGGTCACCCTCGCCCACGCGGTCAACGCCTGGGAGACCCGCTGGCCGCTCAACACCTATGCGAGGGACATGGACAGGTCGGGTTTGAGCGCGGCGATGCTGGGGCGCCTCGATGCGGCCGAGGCGATGACCCTGGAAGAGTACCAGGAACTGCTGCGCGAGCGGGAGCGGGTGCGCGCCGTCTACGCTGCGCTCGGCGACAGTTGCGATGTCTGCATCGGGCTTACCGCCACCGGGCCGGCCCCCGTCGGGCTCGAATCGACAGGCAATCCGGTTTGCGTGGTGCCCGGCTCCCTGCTCGGCATACCTGCCCTGTCGATGCCCGTCATGGAGGTGGACGGGCTCCCCCTCGGCCTTCAGGTCATGGGCTTTGTCAATGAGGACGCAGCGCTGTTCGGCGCGGCCGCGGGGCTTCTGACGGTGCTGTAGGCGCGCCCGGACGTCAGTTGTCGCCGATGCGCAGCGCGTCGATGAAGGCGGACTGCGGTATCTCGACCTGGCCGAACTGGCGCATGCGTTTCTTGCCCTCTTTCTGGCGTTCGAGGAGCTTGCGCTTGCGGGTGACGTCGCCGCCGTAGCACTTAGCCGTCACGTCCTTGCGAAGCGCGCTGATGGTCTCGCGCGCGATCACCTTGCCGCCGATCGCGGCCTGGATCGGCACCTTGAAGAGCTGGCGCGGGATCAGGTCCTTCAGGCGCGTGCAGATCGCCCGGCCGCGCTGCTCCGACCGGCTGCGGTGGACGATCATCGACAGCGCATCGACCGGTTCCGCGTTGACCAGGATCCCCAGCTTGACGAGATCGCCCTCCTCGTAGCCCTCCATCTGGTAGTCGAAGCTGGCGTAGCCGCGGCTCACCGACTTGAGCCGGTCGTAGAAGTCGAACACCACTTCGTTCAGCGGCAACCGGTAGATCAGCATCGCCCGCCCGCCCACATAGGTGAGTTCGATCTGGGTCCCCCGACGGTCCTCGCACAGCGAGAGTACGGCGCCGAGATAGGCATCGGGCACCATGACGGTCGCCCTGATCCACGGCTCCTCGATCCTGCGGATGCTGACCGGGTCCGGCATGTCTGCCGGGTTGTGGATTTCCTCCACCGCACCGTCGGCGGTGTGGACGCGGTAGACCACGGACGGCGCGGTGGTGATGAGGTCGAGGTCGAATTCGCGCGACAGCCGTTCCTGGACGATCTCGAGATGGAGCAGGCCGAGGAAGCCGCAGCGGAAGCCGAAACCGAGCGCGGCCGAGGTTTCGGGTTCGTAATGGAAACTCGAATCGTTGAGCCTGAGCCTGGCGAGGCTTTCCCGCAGGTCCTCGTAATCGGCCGCATCGATCGGGAACAGTCCGCAGAAGACCACCGGCACACTCGGCCGGAAACCGGGAAGGGGCGCGTCTGTGCGGCGGCGCTCCTCGGTGATGGTGTCCCCGATCCGGGTCTCGGCAACGTGTTTGATGCTGGCGGTGATAAAGCCGATCTCGCCGGGGCCGAGCGCATCGACCTCCACCCGCTTGGGAGCGAACGCGCCGACCCGATTGACTTGGTGCACCGCACCGGTCGCCATCATCCGGATCTTCATGCCGCGGGCGAGCCTGCCGTGACGCACACGGACCAGAATGATCACCCCGAGATAGGCGTCGTACCAGGAATCGACGAGGAGTGCGCTGAGCGGCGCCTCCCGGTCTCCCTCGGGCGGCGGCAGGCGGCGAACCAGCGCCTCGAGCACATCGCCGACCCCTTCTCCGGTCTTGGCCGACACCGCGATGCAGTCCCCGGCAGGGAGACCGATCACGTCGTCGATCTGGGACTGGATCCGTTCCGGCTCGGCGGCCGGCAGGTCGATCTTGTTGAGGACGGGGACGATTTCGTGATCGGCTTCGATCGCGAGATAGGCGTTGGCGAGGGTCTGCGCCTCGACCCCCTGCGTCGCATCGACCACCAGGATCGACCCCTCGCAGGCTGCGAGCGAACGCGAGACTTCGTAGGTGAAATCGACGTGCCCGGGCGTATCCATCAGGTTGAGCTGATAGGTCCTGCCGTCCCGCGCCGCATATGCCAGGCGCACTGTCTGCGCCTTGATGGTGATGCCGCGCTCGCGCTCGAGCTCCATCGTGTCCAGAATCTGGTCGCGGAACTCGCGCTCGTCCACGCCTCCACAAGCCTGGATCAGCCGGTCGGCAAGCGTCGACTTGCCGTGATCGATATGGGCGATGATGGCGAAATTGCGTATGTGCGAGAGATCGGTCATCCCGGTCAGCCTCGCAGCACGGCTCCCGTCGCCTTGGCGACGGCGGCGACGATGCGCTCGCCGACTGCCTCGATTTCCGCATCGGTCAGGGTCGCCTCGCGGGGCTGCAGGGTAACGCAGAGCGCAACCGACTTCCTGCCCTCGCCGAGTTCGGGGCCGCGGTAGACGTCGAACAGAACGACGTCGGAAATGAGCGCCTTGTCGGCGCTCCGCGCGGCCGCAACCAGGGTTGCGCCGGGCGTCTCCTCGTCGACCGTGAAGGCAAAGTCGCGCTCGACCGGCTGCAACGCCGCCAGCCGGAGCATCGGCCGCGCCGGTCGGGTTCCCTTCGCCGGACCGCGCGCCGGCACCGCGTCGAGCGCGACCTCGAATGCGGACGCAGGCCCCCGCAGACCAAGACGTTCGAGCACGGACGGATGCACCTCGCCAAACCGGGCGAGCGGCTTCGACCCGAGCATGAGTGCGGCGGCGCGGCCCGGGTGATACCAGCCGGGCGCATCGGAGCCGATGCGAAGCTGATGGACGGAGACGCCCGCGGCATCGAGCGCCGCCAGTGCATCGGCCTTGGCGTGATAGGCGTCCACGTCTTCCCGCGTTCCGGCCCAGTGACGCGGCGCAGCGCCGTTGACCCGAAGCCCGCAGGCGGCAAGGGATTGTCCGCCGTCCCCGCGCAGCCCCGAGTATTGCGGGCCGATCTCGAACAGGGCGATATCGGCGATGCCGCGGGCGGCGTTGCGCGCCGCCGCATCCAGCAGGTTCGGCAAGATCGACGGGCGCATGTGCGCGAGGTCGGTGCTGATCGGGTTGGCGAGGCGCAGCGAGGGCGCCGCGCCGAACGCATCGGCCTGCTCGCCGGACAGGAAGGAAAAGGTCACCGCCTCGGTCAGCCCGCGGGCGGCGAGCGCCCGCCGCACCCGGCTGCGGCGGGTCTGCGCCGCCGACCACGCCGGCGCCGGCACCGCGGTGGCCGCACGCAGCGGCACGGCGGGAATCGAGTCGTAGCCGGCGATTCGCAGCACCTCTTCGACGAGGTCGGCCTCGCCCTCGACATCGGGGCGCCACGGCGGCACCGAGGCGGCGAGGGCATCGCCCCTGTCCTCGACGCCGAAGCCGAGGTCGGACAGGATGCGGGCGGCGAGGCCGTCCTCGACCTCGAGCCCGCCGAGGGCGGCGACGCGCGACTTGCGCAGCGTGATCGTGCGCCCGGTGTCGGGCATGGTGCCGGCCATGGTGAGCGCGCTCGCCTCGCCGCCGCAGATATCGAGGATCATCCGCGCCGCGACCTCCGCTCCCCACAGCGCCGAGGTCGGATCCACGCCGCGCTCGAACCGGTAGCGGGCGTCGGACAGAATACCGAGCTTGCGCCCGGTGGCGGCGGTTCGCACAGGATCGAACAGCGCCACCTCGAGGAACACGGACGTCGTGTCGTCGCCGCAGCCGGTCGCCTCGCCGCCCATCACCCCGCCGATCGCCAGTGCACCGTTGTCGTCGGCAATCACCGTCATCGACGAGTCGAGGGTGTAGCGGCGCCCGTCGAGTGCATCGACGGTCTCGCCGTCCGCAGCGAGGCGCATGGTCGGGTCGCCTGCGACCCTGTCGGCGTCGAAGACGTGGAGCGGGCGCGCCAGGTCGAAGGTCACGTAGTTGGTGATGTCGACCAGGGCGGAGATCGGCCTGAGGCCGATCGCGGTGAGCCGATCCTGCAGCCACCGGGGGCTCGGGCCGTTGCGAACATTGCGGAATGTCCGCCCGACGACGAAGGGGCAAGCGTCGCCGCTCTCCGGAGCAAGATCGCGGCGCCACGAGAGCGGGCTCTCGAAAGCGCCCTCGACCGGCGTCGTGTCGAGCGGCCGGAGCCGGCCGATCCCAGCCGCGGCGAGGTCGCGCGCGACCCCGCGGACACCGGCGCAATCGGCGCGGTTGGGAGTGAGGCCGATCTCGATGATCGCATCGCCGAGGCCGAGCGCATCGGCGGCGGGGGTGCCGGCGGCGAAACTGCCGTCCAGATCGATGATGCCCTCGTGCTCGTCGGAAAGGCCGAGCTCGCGCTCCGAGCACAGCATGCCGTTGCTTTCGACGCCGCGGATCTTGGCTCTCTTCAGCTTCGCGCCGGTGGCGGGGATGACGCACCCGGCGCGCGCGAACACACCCTTCATGCCGGTGCGCGCGTTGGGCGCGCCGCAGACGACATCGAAACGCTCTCCGCCGCCGACATCGACGGTGCAGAGCCTGAGCCGGTCGGCGTTGGGGTGCGGCCGGGCGTCTATCACGTCGCCGACGACGAAATCGGCGAGCGCGCGGACCGGATCGTCGACCGCATCGACCTCAAGCCCGATCATCGACAAACGTTCGGCAATCGCGTCCAGCGGAGCGTCGGTGTCGAGATGTTCGCGAAGCCAGGAGAGAGTGAACTTCACCGTGAGATCCCCGCGGCGATGTTCGGCATGTCCAACGGCGAAAACCCGTAATGACGGAGCCAGCGGAGATCGGAGTCGAAGAAGGTCCGGAGATCCGGGATGCCGTACTTGAGCATCGCAACCCTTTCGACACCGAGACCGAAGGCGAAGCCCTGGTAGCGCGCCGGATCGATGTTGCAGTTCTCCAGCACCCTGGGATGGACCATGCCGCTGCCGAGGATCTCGAGCCAGTCCTCGCCTGCGCCGATGGCGATCCCGTCGGCCGACCGCCGGCAGCCGATATCGACCTCGGCAGACGGTTCGGTGAAGGGAAAAAAGCTTGGCCGGAAGCGCACCGGCAGGTCGTCAACGCCGAAAAACGCGCGGCAGAATTCGATCAGGCAGCCCTTGAGATGACCCATGTGGGTCTCTTCGTCGATCACCAGCCCCTCGACCTGGTGGAACATCGGCGAATGGGTCGCATCGTGGTCTGCGCGGTAGGTACGGCCCGGCACGACGATGCGGATCGGCGGTTTGCGCGACAGCATCGTGCGGATCTGGACCGGAGAGGTGTGCGTCCGCAGCAGCATCCGCGCACCGTCCCCCTGGTCGTCGAAATAGAACGTGTCGTGATCCTGCCGCGCCGGATGTTCGGGCGGGATGTTGAGGGCCGTGAAATTATGGAAGTCGTCTTCGATGTCGGGGCCTTCGACGACCGTGAAACCCATCTGGCAGAAGATCGCCACGATCTCCTCGATGGCCTGGCTGATCGGGTGGATACGGCCTTCCGCTTCCGGCCTCGGCGGCAGCGAGACATCGATCCTCTCGGCGGCGAGGCGGGCATCGAGCGAGTGCGCCTGGAGCACCGTCCGGCGCCTGTCGATCGCCTCGGTAACGGTGGTCTTGAGCGCGTTCAGCGCTTGGCCGGCGGCCCGGCGCTCCTCCGGCGGAAGCGCGCCGAGTTCCTTCATCAGCGCGGTCACCCGACCCCTGCGTCCGAGGGTCTCGACGCGGATCGCCTCCAAGGCGTCGAGCTCCGCCGCGTCGATGCGCGCGAGCAGGTCCGAGCGGAACTGTTCCAGATTGTCCATCGCAAAAACCCGCCGGCGGTCAGCCGGCCTCGCGGCGCGCGCGGGCCCGCCTAGCCGGGCAGCGCGGCCCGCGCCTGTTCGACAACCGCCCTGAACGCATCGGGCTCGTGCACGGCGAGGTCGGCGAGCACCTTGCGGTCGACCTCGATCCCCGCCCGCTTCATGCCGTTCACGAACTGCGAATAGGTGAGGCCATGCTCGCGCGCGCCGGCATTGATCCGCTGGATCCAGAGAGCGCGAAAATTCCGCTTGCGGTTACGCCGGTCGCGGTAGGCGTATTGCAGCCCCTTCTCGACCCGTTCGATGGCAACGCGGAAGCTGGTCCGGTTGCGTTCGCGGTAGCCGGCGGCGAGGCTGCGAACCTTCTTGTGCCTAGCGTGACCGGTGACGCCGCGTTTGACTCTGGCCATCGTCCGCTCCTCACGCGTAGGGCAAATAGGACTTCACGATCCTGGCGTCTTCCGGCGCCATGATCCTGGTCCCGCGCGCCTTGCGCTTCATCTTCTGGCTGCGCTTGCGCAAATTGTGGCGTTTGAAGGCGAAGTTCGAGCGCATCTTGCCGGTGGCAGTGGTGCGAAACCGTTTCTTCGCCCCGCTCTTGGACTTGAGCTTGGGCATTTCTTCCTCCGTCTCGGGACGTGGAGCGCGGACCGCCTCGGCATGCCCCACGGTTCCGGATCCGGGCGGATCCGACCGTCTCGCCGGGCGGTCCCAAACAGGGGGCGGGTTATAGCCGCGCCAGGCGCGGCGTGCAAGCGGATGACCGCGACCGGGCGCGGCCGGGCGCTACTTGCGCGCCATCACCATGACCATCTGCCGGCCTTCCATCTTCGGCAGCTGCTCCACCTTGGCGCACTCCTCCAACTCGTCGCGTACCCGGAACAGGACCTTCAGGCCGAGATCCTGGTGCGCCATCTCGCGGCCGCGGAAGCGCATGGTCACCTTGACCTTGTCACCCTCGTCGAGAAAGCGCCGGATAAAGCGCATCTTGACGTCGTAGTCGTGCCGGTCGATCGCCGGCCGGAGCTTGATCTCCTTGACCTCGATGGTCTTTTGCTTCTTGCGCGCCTCGGTCTTTTTCTTCTGCTTCTCGTACTTGAGCTTCCCGTAATCGAGGATCTTGCAGACCGGCGGATCGCTGTTGGGCGAGACCTCGACGAGGTCGAGGCCGCGTTCCGCGGCGAGTTCGATCGCGTCTGCGGTCGGGAACACACCGAGGACGGTGCCGTTGGTATCGACGACCCGCACTGCGGCGGCGCGAATCGCGTCGTTGACGCCGCGGTCCTCGCGAACGGGCGGCTCCATGATCGGGGGTCTTGCTATGGATAGGTCTCCCTGGTTGACGAACAGGCCCGCACGAGCTCGGCCCGCGCCGACCGCGTCAATCGCCGAAACTTGCGTTATCGGGTGGACTCACGCAGCGTATTCTTGGTCCGGGCCGGCAGCTTCCATCGCAAGTCTATCGATCGCGGTATCGAGCGCAAGGACTTCTTGGCGCTTGCTTCCCAGACGGCGCACGGCAACTGTCGCGGCGTCGATCTCGTTGCGGCCGACGACGAGCATGACCGGCACCTTGCGGACGCTGTGTTCACGCACCTTGTAGCCGATCTTCTCGTTCCTGCGGTCGAGCTCGACCTTGAGTCCCGCCTTGCGAGCGCGGGCCGCAACCTCCCCGGCATAGCTGTCGGCATCGTTGGTGATGGTCGCCACCACCACCTGCAGCGGCGCGAGCCAGAACGGCAGACGGCCGGCATAGTGTTCGAGCAGGATCCCGAGGAAGCGCTCGAGCGAGCCGAACAGCGCCCGGTGCAGCATCACCGGCCGGTGCCGCTCGCCGTCCTCGCCGACATAGACCGCATCCAGCCGCTCGGGCAGGTTGAGGTCCACCTGCAGCGTGCCGCATTGCCAGTCGCGGCCGATCGCATCGCGCAGCACGAACTCGATCTTGGGTCCGTAGAACGCACCCTCTCCCGGGTTGACGCCGTAGTCGAGTTCCATGCCGTCGAGCGCACCCCGCAGGGCTCCTTCGAGCTGATCCCAGACGGCGTCCGAACCGATCCGCTTTTCCGGCCGGTCGGAAAACTTGATGCGCACGTCTTCGAAGCCGAAATCGCGGTAGATGTCCATGATCAGGCCGATCACCGTACGGCATTCGGCCTCGGTCTGGTCGGGGGTACAGAAGATATGCGCATCGTCCTGGGTGAACGCGCGCACCCGCATCAGCCCGTGCAATGCGCCGGACGGTTCATAGCGGTGCACCCGGCCGAACTCGGCAATGCGCTGCGGCAGGTCGCGGTAGCTCCGCGTGCCCTGGCGGAATATCTGGACGCCGCCGGGGCAGTTCATCGGCTTGACGGCGAACACCCGCCCGTCCTCGGTCTCGGACGTGTACATGTGTTCGCGGAACGTGTCCCAGTGGCCCGACCGCTCCCACAGCGAACGGTCCATCAGTTCGGGCGTGGAGATCTCGACATAGCCTGCGGCGTCCTGGCGCCGGCGCATATACTCGATCAGCCGGAGGTAGAGGCTCCAGCCGCGGGGATGCCAGAAGGCGGCGCCCGGCGCTTCCTCCTGGAAGTGAAACAGATCCATATCGCGTCCGAGGCGGCGGTGATCGCGCCGTTCCGCCTCCTCGAGCCGGTGGAGGTAGGCCTTGAGTTCTTTCGCGTCGCGCCAGGCGGTGCCGTAGATGCGCTGCAGCACCGCGTTGTCTGGATCGCCGCGCCAGTACGCGCCGGCGACCTTGAGCAGCTTGAAGCCTTTCCCCACATGGCCGGTCGACGGCAGGTGAGGGCCGCGGCACAGGTCCAGCCACCCCCCCTGGCGGTAGACCGTTATCGGCTCGCCGTCCGGCAGCCCCTCGACGATGTCGGCCTTGTATTCCTCGCCCTGGCCGCGAAAGTGACGGACCGCTTCGGCCCGGTCCCATACCTCGCGGACGATCGGCTCGTCGCGGGCGACGATCTCGTGCATCTTTCGTTCGATGGTGTCGAGATCCTCGGTCGAGAACGGTTCGGGACGGGCGAAATCGTAAAAGAAGCCGTTTTCGATCGCCGGGCCGATGGTGACCTGGGTGTCCGGGTACAGGGCCTGCACCGCCTCCGCCATGACATGGGCAGCATCGTGACGGATCAGTTCCAGCGCCTCGTCAGACTGCCGGGTGACGATCTCCACCGCAGCGTCATGGTCGATCGGCCGGGCGAGATCGCGCACCTCGCCGTCGATCCTGACCGCGACCGCCGCCCTGGCGAGCCCGGCGCCGATCGACGCAGCGACCTCGCCCCCGGTGGGCGGCCGGTCGAACGACAATCGCGCGCCGTCGGGAAGCGTGACGACCACAGGCGACGCTTCCGGCGCCAGTTCGGGTTTAGTAACGGTTGCCATGGTTCCTTTGCCGCTGCACCGCCGGACAGGTCGCCCGCATTTAGCGCAATACGCATCCCGTCACAAGCCGCGGGCTGCGATCCGCCGCATCAGAGACGCTCCAGCGCCTCCAGCGCTGCTGCGGCCGAGATGTAGACGCCGAGGGCGAGGATCCCCAGGAAGAAAACCCGCCGGAAGCGTTCCTCCGACAGCCGCCGGCGCACGTGCTGGCCAACCGCCATGCCGATCAGGGCCGGGATGAGGGACGCCGCCGACACGAGGCCGACATCGCGGGAAAACAGGCCGGATCCGCCGAGTGCTGCGGCCAGCGCGAGCGCCGAGGCGCCGAACAGGAAGCCCATCGCCTGGACCAGTGCGTCGCGGCCGAGCCCGAGCGCCTGCAGGTAGAGGATGCCGGGGACGACGAACGATCCGGTCATCCCGGTCAGGACCCCGTTCAGCGATCCGAGCAACGGCCCCGCCCAACGCTCGGTGCGCGCCGGGATGGCGAGCCGCATCCCGGCAAGGCTCAGCCCCGCATAGACGATGAGTATCGCGCCCAGCAGCATCGACAGAAGCGCGAGATCGACCCGGGTGAGCGCGAGGGCGCCGAGCCAGACCGTGATCGTCGCCGCCAGCATGAACGGCCACAACCGGCGGATGATCATCCGCGCGTTACCGCCGACCGCCGCCTGCCAGAGGTTGGTCGCGGCGGCGGGAAGGGTGAGCAGCGCCATCGCCGTGGTCAGATCGACAAGGACGGCGAGGAGCCCCAGGCTCACCGTGGGCAGGCCGAGCCCGATGACGCCCTTGACCCCTCCGGCAATCAGGAAAACCAGGGAGACCGCGGCGATCAGGAAGGGATCGGTCATGGTCCCGCCCGGCGGCGCGGCAGGCCCGCTTTTGCGCCTCCGGCTTCGGTGCTAGGGTCTCGAGGTCGGGAAACGACGACGCCAGTGATCCCCAAATGCAGACAGAAACGGAAAAGCCGCCAACCGACGCGGACGGGTCCGGAACGGCCGCGATCCTATCACTCCCCGACGACAGGGCAATCGCCTACCGGCGCATCGACGGCGGCGAACCGGGCGTGATGTTCCTCGGCGGCTTCCGGTCGGACATGACAGGCACCAAGGCGACCGCTCTCGAGGCGGCGTGCCGCGCCGCCGGGCGTGCTTTCGTCCGCTTCGACTACACCGGGCACGGGCAGTCCTCGGAGGATTTCGTCGATGGGACCATCGGGCGCTGGCGCGACGATGCGATCGCTGTGCTCGACCGTGTGGCCCGGGGCCCGCAGGTCCTGGTCGGCTCGTCGATGGGCGGGTGGATCATGGCGCTGGCCGCGCTTACCCGGCCGCGGCGCGTCGCCGGGCTGGTCGGCATCGCCGCCGCACCCGACTTCACCGAGGACCTGATGTGGAACCGCTTCGGCGAGGAGACCCGCGCGGCGTTGATCGAGAAAGGCGTCGTATACGCGCCCTCCGACTACGACGAGGCGGGCTGTCCGATCGCCTATCGGCTGATCGAGGAAGGGCGGCGGCATCTGCTGCTGCGCCGCCCCATCGCGGTCCACTGTCCGGTCCGGCTCCTGCACGGTAAGCGGGACGCCGACGTGCCGTGGATGACGGCGCCGCGTTTCGCCGACCGGCTGCTGAGCGGCGATGTCCGTATCCTGCTCATCCCCGACGGCGATCACAGGCTGTCGCGCGATGAAGACATCGCGCGGATATGGGCCTCGGTGGACGAGGTCTGCACCGCAGCCGGGCGCTGATCCGCAAATGGCGGCCGCCGGCGGGGCGACGCAGGCGGCCGGGCCGTGGCGCGACCTGATCGGCCGGGAGTACGCCACCTATTCGGCCATCGTCCTCCTCGGCACGCTTCTGCACGCCCTGCAAATCCTGGTGATCTCGGTTGTGATGCCGACGATCGTCGGCGACCTCGGCGGCGCGGTGTATTACGCCTGGACGGCGATCGTCTACACCGTGGGGTCGATCGTCGGCGCCGCAGCGGTCTCGCCCGTCACCCGGGCGATGGGGCGGCGGCTGGGCTATGCCGCCGCCGCGGGCGTGTTCATGCTGTCCACGGCAGGCTGCGCCCTGGCGCCGGATATCGCGACCCTGATCGCCGCGCGCGGGGTCCAGGGCTTCGCGGGCGGCCTCATCATCGGCGCATCGATGGCCCTGATCGGGGTGCTGTTCCCCGCCCGACTGCGCGCCCGCATTCTTGCCGCCTATCAGGGGGTGTGGATGTTCGCGCAGCTCCTCGGGCCGGTCTTCGGCGGCCTGTTCGCCGAGATCGGATGGTGGCGCGGTTCGTTCTGGTCGCTGATCCCCTTCATCCTCTGCTACGCGGCGCTGATATGGTGGAAGATCCCGGAGAACGCCGAGCGGCAGGAGGACCGGGGCGGCGGGTTCCCGTTCTTCCGTCTTGCGGTGCTGACCGCAGGCGTCGTCGTCGTTGCCGCGGTGGCGCTCGTGTGGGCGACCTTCCGCCTCGATGCGACTGCGCAGACGCCGATCTTCCCGAGCCGGACGCTCTCGCTGTCGGCGGTGGTCGGCCTCGGCCTGGCGATTCACTTCCTGGTTGGCAGCGTCCAGACCTCGGTGACCCTGTTCATCCCGCTGTTGCTGCAGGTCTTCCACGACGTACCGCCGATCTATATCAGCTTCGTCAGCATCGTCCTCTCGATGGGCTGGACGATCGGGACCTTCCTGGTCAACGGCTGGACCGGCCGGCGCGAGCGCCTGGCGCTCTGGTCAGGGCCGGTGATCGTTGTCCTGGGCCTGGCGCTGATGACGGCGACGACCACGGCGGCCGGGCTGGTCTTGCTCACGGTTTCCGCCTTCTTCATCGGCTTCGGCGTCGGCATTCACAACGTCCATCTGATAACCCGCACCATGGCCCGCGCCGATCCCGGCGAGGAGGGGCTGACCGCGGCCGCCCTGCCCTCGGTGCGCTCGCTCGGTACCGCCTTCGGCGCGGCGCTCGCCGGCATGCTCACCGCGATCGCGGGCTTCGACGACTCGATGACCCGGGAAGCCGTGGGCGACGCCGTCACGTTCGTGTTCGGCTTCAACCTGGTTCCGGCGGTCCTGATGGCGCTGCTGATGCTACGCTTGCTCGCGGTCGATGTCGCCGCCGACGGCGGCGGCGCCCGACGCGGCGAGGGCGGATAGGCCGTCGCGGTAGGTCGGATAGCGCAGGGCGACGCCGAGATCGCGCTTGATCCGGCCGTTATCGACCCGCCGGCACTCGGCATAGAAGCTCCGCGCGAGCGGCGAAAGGTCTGCACTCTCGAACGGTTCGGCCGGGGGCGGCGCGACGTCGAGCAATCGGGCGGCGAAAGCGACCGTATCGGCCTGCGATGACGGTTCGTCGTCGGCGACGTTGTATATCCGGCCGGGCGCCGGTTGGGCGATCGACGCCCGCAGCACCTGCACGACATCCTCGACATGGATGCGGGAGAACACCTGGCCCGGCTTGACGATGCGCCGCGCGGTCCCGGCGCGGAGCCGGGCGAGCGGGTTGCGGCCGGGCCCGTAGACGCCGGCGAGGCGGAAAACCTGGACCGGCAGGCCATGCGCCTCGCCAAAAGCGAGCCATGCGCGCTCGGCGGCAAAGCGCCGCTGCGACCGCGGCGCGCCGGGGCGCGGCGGGTCGTCCTCGGTTACCCGGCCGCCGTGCTGTTCGCCGTAGACGCCGGTGGTCGAGAGATAACCGATCCACAGAACCGCCGGCAGCGCCGCAACGGCGTCCCCGAAGGCGGCAAGCGCCGGATCGCCGTCCGCACCGGGCGGCGTCGAGACGAGGATATGGGTGGCGCCGTCGATGACGTCGGCGCGGTCGAAGGGAACGGCCGAAAAACCGGCCGCCGCGAGGGCGCGCGCCCTTGCCGGCCGCCGCGTCGTCCCTGCGATCGGGGCGAAATCATCCGCGGCCGCGCGTGCGAGAGCTTCGGCGACATAGCCGAAACCGAGACAGACAAGCTTGCGCGCCGCGCCGGGCACGGCGTTCCTCTCCGGCCGGCGCGAACGAACGGAGCGCCGCCGCCCGGTCAGGCCGTCCGCTCGGCCGCCTCGCTGCTGAACACCGGATAGTCGTAGCGGTCGACCATCTCGTGCGGGACGACCTGCCAGAACCGCCCGACCTCGCGGTCCCAGTCGATCAGCATGCGTTCTGCGAAACGCGACTGGGTTTCCCGCGCGTGCTCCTCGATCAGGGCCTTGAGAACGTCGACCCAGTGCGTCGTCTGGATGCGCTGGTAGAAGACCGTGTCCTCGTTGACGCGCGTCGCGAAGCGGTCGTCGGAATCGTAGACGAAGGCCATGCCGCCGGTCATGCCGGCGGCAAAGTTGTCGCCGGTGGGGCCCAGCACCACCGCGGTGCCGTTGGTCATGTATTCGCAGCCGTTCGAGCCGCAGCCCTCGATCACCGCCACCGCGCCGGAGTTGCGCACCGCGAAACGCTCGCCGGCCTGGCCGGCGGCGAACAGCTTGCCCGCGGTGGCGCCGTACAGGACGGTGTTGCCGATGATCGTGTTTTCGTTCGAGGCGAGATCGCTTGCGGTCGCCAGCCGCACGACGATGGTGCCGCCCGAAAGCCCCTTGCCGACATAGTCGTTGGCGTCGCCGAAGACCTCCAGCTTGACCCCCTGGACCGCGAACGCGCCGAGCGACTGGCCGGCCGAGCCGCGCAGCCGGACGGTGATATGGCCGGGCTGGAGCCCGTTCATCTCGTACCGGCGCGTGATCGTCGAGCTCAGACGGGTGCCGATCGCGCGCTGGGTGTTGCGGATATTGTAGGCGAGCTGGATCTTCTCGCCGATCTCGAGCGCCCTTGCGGCGTCCTTGATCATCTGCGCGTCCAGCGTCTCCGGAACCTCGTTGCGTCCTTCGAGGGTGCAGAAATGCGACTCGTCGCCCGGGTCCGCCTGGACCAGCAGAGGGTTGAGATCGAGATCGTCCAGATGCGGACTGCCCCGGCGGACCTGACTCAGCAGTTCCGTTCGGCCGATGATGTCGGTGAGCCGCCGTGCGCCGAGGCTGGCCAGGATCTCGCGTACCTCCTCGGCGATGAAGCTGAACAGGTTGACTACCTTCTCGGGCGTGCCTGTGAAACGCTCGCGCAGCCGCTCGTCCTGGGTGCAGACGCCGACCGGGCACGTGTTGGAATGGCACTGGCGCACCATGATGCACCCCATCGCGACCAGCGAGGCGGTGCCGACGCCAAACTCTTCGGCTCCAAGAAGGGCCGCGATCGCCACGTCGCGTCCGGTCTTCAGCCCGCCGTCGACCCTGAGCACGACGCGGTGGCGAAGCTGGTTGAGGGTCAGCACCTGGTTGACTTCGGCGAGCCCCATCTCCCACGGCAGCCCGGCGTACTTGATCGAGGACTGCGGGCTCGCCCCGGTGCCGCCCGAGTGGCCGGAGACCAGGATCACATCCGCCCTCGCCTTGGCAACGCCCGCGGCGATGGTGCCGATACCGCTCTGCGAGACCAGCTTGACGCAGACCGTGGCGTCGGGGTTGATCTGCTTGAGGTCGTAGATCAACTGCGCCAGATCCTCGATCGAGTAGATGTCGTGATGCGGCGGCGGCGAGATCAGGGTAACGCCCGGCGTCGAGTGGCGGAGCCGGGCGATCATCTGCGAAACCTTGATGCCGGGAAGCTGGCCGCCTTCGCCGGGCTTGGCGCCCTGGGCGATCTTGATCTCGATCTCGCGGCACTTGTTGAGGTATTCGGCAGTCACCCCGAACCGGCCGGAGGCGACCTGCTTGATCGCCGAACTGGCGTTGTCGCCGTTGGGCCGGGGGCGATAACGCGCCGGATCTTCGCCGCCTTCGCCGGAATCCGACTTGGCGCCGATCCGGTTCATGGCGATCGACAGGGTCTCGTGCGCCTCCGGACTCAGCGCTCCGAGCGATATGCCGGGCGCGACCAGATGCTTTCTGATCTCGGTGATCGACTCGACCTCCTCGATCGGCACCGGTTCGCGTTTGAAACGGAAGTCCATGAGATCGCGGAGATGGATCGGCGGCGCCTTTCGCGCACCTTCGGCGAACTTGCGGTAGGCGGCGAAGGAATCGTTGGCGACCGCGGTTTGCAGGATGTGCATCTGGCGGCCTTCGAAGGCGTGCGCCTCGCCGTTCTGGCGGTAGCGGTAGAGGCCGCCCACCGGCAGCGCCGTCGCCTGCTCGGAGAACGCGCGGTTGTGCAGTGTCAGCACCTTGTGGCGGATGCCGTGCAGCCCGATGCCGGAGATACGGGAATTCATCCCCGGGAAGTAGCTGTTCACCAGCCAGCGGCTGAGCCCGACCGCCTCGAACTTGTAGCCCCCGCGGTAGGAGGACAGGATCGAGATGCCCATCTTGGACATCACCTTGAGCAGGCCCTGGTTGACCGCTTCCTGGTAGCGCCGGAGGCAGTCCTCGAGGGCGCGTTCGCCGAACAGACCGCGCCGGTGCCGGTCGGCGATCGTGTCGTTGGCGAGATAGGCGTTGACCGTCGTCGCGCCGACGCCGATCAGCACGGCAAAATAGTGCACGTCGAGGCACTCGGCGCTCTCCACGTTGAGCGAGGTGAAGGTTCTCAGCGACTGCGCCACCAGGTGGCTGTGCACCCCGCCGACGGCCAGGATCATCGGAATGGCCGCGCGGTCGGGTCCGATCTTGCGGTCGGTCAGGATCAGGTGCACCGCGCCGCCGCGCACGGCGTCCTCCGCCTGACGCTGGATCCGGTGCATCGCGCGCCTGAGCGACAGGTCGTCGTCGTTGTTGCGGAAGGTGCAGTCGATCTCGACCGCGCTGCCGCCGAGATAATCCCGCATCGCGGCGAACTCGGCGTTGGTGAGCACCGGCGAATCGAGTTGCAGGAGCCGCGTCTGGCTCTCGTTCTGGTCCAACAGATTGCCGAGGGTGCCGAGCCGCGTGCGCAGGCTCATCACCCGGTATTCGCGCAGCGAGTCGATCGGCGGGTTGGTCACCTGGCTGAACGACTGGCGGAAGAAATGGTGTATCCCGCGGTAATGGTCGGAGAGCACGGCGAGCGGCGTGTCGTCGCCCATCGAGCCGATCGCCTCCTTGCCGTCCTCGATCATCGGCTGGAGCAGCAGTTCGAGCTCCTCCAGGGTGTAGCCGGCCACGACCTGACGCCGCCTGAGTTCATCGCCCGTATAGTCGATCCGGGGCCCTGCGCCGACCTTGATCAACCCTTCGAGCTCGGTGATGTTGCCGGACCATTCGGTATAGGGATAGGCAGCTGCCAGCGTCTGCTTGATCTCGCTGTCGCGGTAGAGCCGCGCCTCCTCGAGATCGACCGCGATCATCTCGCCCGGACCGAGGCGGCCCTTGCCGACGATCCGGGACTCGCTGACCCGCACCATGCCGGTCTCCGAACCGACGATCAGCAGGCCGCTGTCGAGGATCGAATAGCGCATCGGCCGAAGCCCGTTGCGGTCCATCGCCGCAACCACCCACCGGCCGTCCGTTGCAGCGATCGCCGCCGGCCCGTCCCACGGCTCCATGACGCAGTTGAGATAGCTGTAGAAAGCCTTGATACGGGGATCGAGGTCGGTCTTCTTCGACCACGCGAAGGGGATCATCATGGAGCCGACATGCGGCGCCGAACGCCCGGCCCGGACCAGCAGTTCGAAGACATTGTCCAGGGAGGCCGAATCCGATCCGCCGGGCTCGATAACCGGCTGGAGATCCTCGATGAACTTGCCGAAGACCTCGGCGCTCATCCGGGTCTCGTGGCTTCTCATCCAGTTGACGTTGCCGCTCAGCGTGTTGATCTCGCCGTTATGGGCGAGCATGCGAAACGGCTGGGCGAGCCGCCATGTCGGGAAGGTGTTGGTCGAGTAGCGCTGGTGGTAGACCGCGAACCGCGATTTGAAACGCTCGTCCAGCAAGTCCGGATAGAAGTCGGTGAGCTGTTCGGCGAGGAACATGCCCTTGTAGATCACCGAGCGCGTCGACAGCGAGCAGATGTAGAAGTCGTTGATGTTTTCCGCCCGGACCTGGTTCTCGATCAGACGGCGGATGATGTAGAGGTCGGTTTCGAACCGATCCCTGGGCACGTCGGGATTGCCCGCGATCATGATCTGCTCGATCTCGGGCCGGGTTGCGTTTGCCTTCTCGCCGATCACGTCGACGTCGATCGGCACCTGGCGCCAGCCGTAGATCTGGTAGTTGAACTTGAGAATCTCCGATTCCACGATGCAGCGGCAGCGTTCCTGGCCGGTCAGGTCGGTGCGCGGCAGAAACACCATGCCGACCGCGAGCGGCCCGTCGCCGAGGCTGTGACCGGTGCGCTCGATATGCTCCTGGAAAAAGTCCTGCGGAATTTCGACGTGGATGCCGGCGCCGTCGCCGGTCTTGCCGTCGGCATCGACCGCGCCGCGGTGCCAGACCGCCTTGAGCGCCTCCACCCCGGCCTCGACGACGTCGCGCCGGGGAACCCCGTCGATGGCGGCGACCAGGCCCACCCCGCAGGCGTCGTGTTCGTGCGCGGGATCGTAGAGCCCGCGCCCGGCCAGCAGTTCGGCGTTCCTGCGCCAGTGCGCGACGGCCTGTCCGGAACCGTCCATTGCAGCCTCCCCTGCCCGTTCCGGCGGCGTCAGGCCGCCTCTTCCGCGCCGACCGCCCCGTGGCGGCGTTCCACATAGGCGTGGATCGCCTCCGCCGCGTCGCGCCCGTCGCGGATGCCCCAGACGACAAGGGACGCGCCGCGGACGATGTCGCCGGCGGCGAACACCCCGTCGATCGCGGTCATCATCGTCCGGTGATCGATGCGGAGCGTGCCCCAGCGGGTGACCGCGAGCTCCGGTTCGCCGAACAGCGCCGGCAGGTCCTCGGGATCGAAACCCAGCGCCTTGATCACCAGGTCGGCCTCGGTGATGAAACTCGACCCCTCGATCGGTTCCGGCGTCTGGCGGCCGGCGGCGTCGGGCACCCCGAGATGGATGCGAAGCGCGCGCACCCCGGCCACGGCGCCGTCGCCGACAAACGCCTCGGGCATCGCCAGCCAGGAGAACCGGACTCCCTCCTCCTCCGCATACTGCACCTCGCGCCGCGAACCGGGCATGTTCCCGCGGTCGCGGCGGTAGAGGCAGGTGACGGAGCGCGCGCCCTGGCGGACGGCGGTGCGCACGCAATCCATCGCGGTGTCGCCGCCGCCGATGACGACGACATTCCGCCCCGCCGCGTCGAGCAGACCGTCGTCGAAAGCGGCGACCGCGTCCCCGAAACCCTTGCGGTTGGAGGCGATCAGGTAGTCCAGCGCGGGCACGATATTGCCGAGGCCGCCGCCCGGGACCCGCAGGTCGCGCGCCCGATAGACCCCGGTGGCGATCAGCACCGCCTCGTGCCGTTGGCGAATATCGGCGAGGCTGGCGTCGCGTCCGACCTCGAAATCGCGGTGGAAGACGATGCCGCCCTCCTCGAGAAGGGCGACGCGGCGCGCGACCACCGACTTGTCGAGCTTGAAATTGGGGATGCCGTAGACCAGCAGTCCGCCGGTGCGGTCGTGCCGGTCGTAGACATGGACCTCGTAACCGCGCCGGCGAAGCTGCTCCGCCCCGGCGAGACCGGCGGGGCCGGCGCCGATGATGCCGACGGACCGTCCGAGTTCGCACGGCGGCGCGGGCGGCCTGACCCAGCCGCGTTCGAAGGCCGTGTCGGTGATGTAGCGCTCCACCGAGCCGATGGTGACCGTGCCATGCCCGGACTGCTCGATGACGCAATTGCCCTCGCACAGCCGGTCCTGCGGGCAGATCCGGCCGCATATTTCGGGCATGTTGTTGGTCGCCGCCGAGACCTCGTAGGCCTCCGCCAGCCGCCCTTCGGCGGTCAGCATCAGCCAGTCCGGGATGTTGTTGTGGACCGGGCAGTGAATCTGGCAATAGGGCACGCCGCACTGGGAACAGCGGCTCGCCTGCGCCGCCGCATCGCCGGTTGCGAAGATATCGTAGATCTCGTCGAAATCGGCGCGGCGCTTCTCGGCGCGGCGCTTCTCCGGCGTCGCCTGCGGCAGATCGACAAATTTCAGCATTCGGCCCGACATGCCCGCCCGGTTCCTCCGCAGGCGGCGCTGTTTCCCTAACCTGCCCGCCTGCTGAAGGAGTCTAGCACGGAAAGCCGACAAATCAAGGGATTTAGGTCAATAATTCTGACCTAATATATTGGAGAAACTGCGGCTTCATGACGATTGCCCTGACTTCAGGCTCTCACACGCTCAAAAATAGTTCCGTTATGAGACTATATTGAGGTTTGACCTCGCTCCGGCGCGGCGTTTCAACTAGCATAGGCGCCTGCACAACCGAGGGATGTATCTTGACGTTGTTCCAACTCGCCGTGATCGCGGTCGTGCAGGGGATCACCGAGTTCCTGCCGATCAGCTCTTCGGGGCACCTCCGGCTGATCCCGTTTCTCACCGACTGGCCGGACCAAGGGCTCGTGATCGACATCGCGGTGCATGTCGGGACCCTGCTCGCGGTCCTCGCGTATCTGTGGCGGGACGTTCTCGCCATGCTCGGCGGCCTGCTGCGCATCGGATCGGGCATGCAGGACCCGGGCGTTCGCCTGATCGTCTACCTTGTCATCGCCACCGTTCCCACGGTCGCGGCAGGGTATGCGGTGACCCGGTTTCTCGATGCCGACTGGCGCACCAGCCTCGCAACCATCGCCTGGGCCACGGTAGGCTTCGCCGTTCTGCTCTATGTCTCGGATCGTATCGGCCTGACGGTGCGCCGGGTCGAACATATGAGGGGGGCGACCGCCTTCGCTATCGGCCTCGCCCAGGTCTTCGCGCTGATTCCGGGGGCGAGCCGGGCCGGCGTCACCATGGCCGCGGCCCGGCTGATGGGGTTCGAGCGTCGGGACAGCGCCCGGTTCTCGATGCTGATGTCGATCCCGACAATCGCTGCCGCCGGCGCGTTCGCCGGCTGGGAGGCCGTCGAGTCGGGCGACCCGTTGCTGCAGGCGGACGCCCTGATCGCCGCCGCCATCGCGTTTCTCGCGGCACTGGCCGCCATCGCCGCGATGATGGGCTGGCTCAGACGGGCCAGTTTCACCCCGTTCGTGATCTACCGCCTCGGTCTCGGCGCCGTCCTGCTCGGTATCGTTTACCTGTAGATCAGGGACCGGCCGGCCGGCCGCCGCGGCGAAACCGTGCGAGGTAACCGGGCGCCACAGCGTCGAGACGGGTGGGGGTCAGCCCGAGACCGGCAAGTCCGGGCAGGTCTCCCGAGGCCACGTTGTCGCACGCCAGCATCCTGATCTGGTCGCGGGTGAGAAGCGGCGGAAACGGCGAAAGTTCGAGAAACCTAGCCGGAATCATGGCGAACGCACCCGGCACCGGCAACAACAGGCGCCGGCGCCCGATATGCTTCAGCAGTTCGGCCATCAGCGCCCTGAAAGTGCAAACCTCCGGGCCGCCGAACTCGTAGGTCAGCCCGACCGTCGCGGGATCGTCGACGATCCGTGCGATACCGGCTGCGACATCGCCGACATAGACGGGCTGCAGCCATGTCCCGCCGCCGCCGATCAGCGGCAGCGCCGGCGCCAGACGCGCGATCCAGGCGAAGCGGTTGAGAAAGTCGTCCTCGGCTCCGAAGACGACGCTCGGGCGGACGATGACGGCGTCCGGGAAAGCCGCCCGCACAGCCTGCTCTCCCGCCGCCTTGCTGCGCGCGTATTCCGCCTCGGCGTCGGGCGCGGCGCCGATGGCGGAAACGTGAACCATGCGTGCGACGCCGGCAGCGGCAGCGGCGCCCGCGATCCGCCCCGCGCCGTCGGCGTGGACCGCCCGGAAATCCTGCGCACCGGTTTCGTAGAGCACGCCGACGAGATTGATCACCGCGTCGGCGCCGGTCACCGCGGCCGCCACCGAGGCTTCGTCCCGGATGTTGGCCGCTATCGGGGTGATCTGGCCGACATCGCCCATCGGCTTCAGGAACAGCGCCCGGTCCGGCCGCCTCACCGCGACGCGGACGCGGTACCCCCGCCGGGCGAGTTCGCCCACGGTGTAGCGTCCGACAAAACCGGACCCGCCGAAAACGGTTGCCGTGGGCGTGGCCATCGCGCGACTCCCTGACGTGCGCGCTAATATCGGCTGAGGCGGAAGGCGTCAACATCGCCGCCGGTTCGCACGGCCCGCAAGGGAAACATTCACCGCGAAACCGGTTGACAAGCCGGCGGCCGCTGGCGTACGGACCCCGCCGGGCGAGGGTCCGGCCACCGGTTGGCCCAGGTGGCGGAATTGGTAGACGCGCAGGTTTCAGGTACCTGTGACCGCAAGGTCGTGGAAGTTCGAGTCTTCTCCTGGGCACCACCGGATCGGACGCCTCCGGCTCCCCGGACCCCGACAGCGCCGAAAAAGCGGTGCAGCGCGCATGACAATTGAGATGCACGAAGGCGACCTTCCGCCCGGCCTCGACTTCGGCGATGCGGCCGCCGTCGACACCGAGACCATGGGCCTCAACCACGACCGCGACCGGCTGTGCGTGGTGCAGTTGAGCGCAGGGGGCGGCGACGCCCATCTGGTGCGGTTTCGCCCGGGGGCATCCGACGCCCCAAATCTCGTACGGCTGCTGCGCGACCCGGCAGTCACCAAGATCTTTCATTTCGCCCGTTTCGACGTCGCGGTCCTCGAACGTAGTCTCGGCGTTCGCACCGCGCCGGTCTACTGCACCAAGATCGCCTCGAGGATCGCGCGCACCTATACCGACCGCCATTCGTTGAAGGACCTGGCAGGCGAATTGCTCGGTGTCGAAATATCCAAGGAACAGCAATCGTCGGACTGGGGCGCGGAAACCCTCAGCGAGGCGCAATGCAACTATGCCGCGCAAGATGTTCTTCATATGCACGCAATCCGGCAGGCGCTCGACCGGATGCTGGAACGCGAGGGCCGCACGGAACTCGCCCGGCGCTGCTTCGAATTTGTCGGCCACCGGGCTGCGCTCGACCTGGGCGGCTGGCGCGACGTCGATATCTTTGCCCACTGATCCCGCGCCGGGAATTGGTTAGGATGCCGTTCGGGAAAGGATCGCGTCCGAGCGCCGCCCCGCAGGCGGCAGGGGAAACACTCGCATGTCCGTTGCCGAAATGAAGACGTTTCGGTCCGTCCACGCAGGCGAACAGGACGACATCGCAGTTGCCCGCCGGGTGCTGGCGACGGAGAGCGCGGGTCTCGAGGCTCTCATGGGTGCGATCGATTCCTCCTTCGTCGAGGCGGTCGAGACGATGTCGCGCGCGCACCGCGAGGGCCGGGTCATCGTCACCGGCATCGGCAAGAGCGGTCATGTCGGGCGCAAGATCGCCGCCACCCTCGCCTCCACCGGAACGCCCGCGCAGTTCGTCCATCCGGCCGAGGCGAGCCACGGCGACCTCGGCATGATCACGACGCGGGACACCGTGCTCGCCCTCTCCAACTCGGGCGAAACGGCGGAGCTCTCCGACATCGTCGCCTACGCCAAACGGCGGGCGATCCCGCTGGTGGCGCTGACCGCCCGCGCCGACAGCGCTCTTGCCGCCGCCGCCGACGTCTCGATCCTGCTGCCGGAAGGCGGCGAAGCCTGTCCGCTGAACCTGGCGCCGACCACGTCGACGACGATGACGATGGCTCTCGGTGACGCCCTCGCGGTGGCGCTGCTCGAACGGGTCGGGTTCTCGCGCGAGGATTTCAGGCTGCGCCACCCCGGCGGCCGGCTCGGCAACCGTCTGATCAAGGTCGAACAACTGATGCACCGCGGCGAGCGGGTCCCGCTCGCCGCGCCGGAAATCGTCATGGCCGATGCGCTGCTCGTCATGACGTCGCGCAGTTTCGGCTGTATCGGGCTGGTGGACGGCGCCGGCAGGCTTGTCGGCATCGTCACGGACGGCGATCTCAGACGAAACATGGGCGGGCGGCTGCTGGAAATGTCGGCGGCAGAGGTGATGACCCCGAATCCCCGGACGATCGCCCCCGATGCGCTCGCCGGGCAGGCGCTCAGGACGATGAACGAGAGCGGCATCACCAGCCTGTTCGTCGTCCAGAACGACCGCCCGGTGGGCATCCTCCATATCCACGACTGCCTGCGGGCGGGCGTGGACTGAGAAGACGCGGATGACGGCGATCGGCGGAACCCGCTTCGACAGCAGCTATTCCCGTTTCGTCACGGTGATGAAGCTGGCGCTGCTGCTGGGCGCCGCGGGGGTGATCGGCCTCCTGTTCACCTGGTCCACCCTCTACGACATGCCGGAGCGGGTGCAGGTCGTCTCGGCCAGCTTCAGCGTCTCGGAATCGGCGAGCGGCCACCGGATGGTCAACGCGCGGTACTCCGGTACGGATCGGAACAACAACCCCTACACCCTGGCCGCAGGTTCGATCGTCCAGCGCGGTTCCGGCGACAGATTCAGGGTCGCGCTCGACACGCCGGAAGCCGATTTCACCACGGCGGACGGCGCCTGGGTCGCGGTCTTCGCCGCGCGCGGCACGTTTGCCCGCGAGGCCCAGCAAGCCACCCTGGAAGGCGATGTGACCGTCTATCACGACTCGGGGCACCAGTTTCGCACCGACGCGGTGACGATCGACTTCTCGCAGGCGGTCGCCGTCGCCGATACTGCGGTCACCGGAGGCGGGCCGACGGCGGCGGTCCAGTCGGCCGGGTTCCGCATCAGCCCCGACGATAGCGCGTTCGAGCTTGTCGGTCCGGCGCGGCTGGTTTTCTATCCCGACGCGCAGGAAAGATGACGATGAAGCGATATGCGGCGGCAGCCGTTCTGATCTTTGCGCTCGGCGCCGCCGCCGATGCCCGCGGACAGACCGGCGGGCTGCCGTTCCGCGATGCCCCGGGCCCCATCGAGATCACCGTCGATGGCAACATCCAGTGGAAGCACAAGACCAAGACCGTCGTCGCCCAGGGCAACGCCCGGGCCCGCCAGGAGGATGTCACCCTGCGCGCCGATACGATCACCGCGCGCTATCGCGCCAGCAAGGACGGGGGCGCCGAACTCTGGCACATCGTCGCCGAGGGAAACGTCCGCATCGACGCCCCGGACCGGACCGCGACCGCGCGGAAGGGCACGTACGACGTGGACAGACGGGTGCTGGTGCTGACCGGAAAGCCGAGGCTCCGCAGCGGAACCGGCCGGATCGCCGCCGAGAGAAGCCTTGAATACTGGCAGGCGCGCAAAGTCGCCGTTGCCCGCGGCAATGCGACGGCGGAACAGGGCGGCCGCACCATCGTGGCCCAGACCCTGACCGCGACTCTCGAGAATGACGGAAAGGGCGGCGACGGGCTCGCCAGGATCGAGGGCTCCGGCGGGATCACCTTCACGTCGCCGGGCGAATTCCTGCGCGCTGACCGCGCGGCCTACGACGCCGCTGGCGAACGGCTGGTCGCCGAGGGATCGGTGGAGATCGTCCGGGAGAGCAACCGCCTCAACGGCGAAGCCGCGGAGATCGACCTGAAGAAAGGGATCAGTCGACTGTATGGCGGCCAGCGCGGCGTAAAAGGCCTGTTCACCCCGACGATCCCGCCTGACGCCGATCGCGGAGAAGACGGTTGACGGAGCGCGGAAACATGGCCCGGGCCGGGCATGCCGCGCCGCGCCTGGTCGCCAACTCGACGGGCCTGCAGGCGCTTTCGCTCGCCAAGCGGTTCAGGAAACGCCCGGTGCTGCGCGACGTCAGCCTGAGGCTGGAGCGGGGAGAGGGGGTCGGCCTGCTCGGCCCGAACGGCGCCGGAAAGACGACCTGCTTCTATCTCGTGACCGGCCTGATCCAGCCCGACGCCGGCGCGATTGCGCTGGACGGCGAGGATATCACCCGGTTGCCCATGTACCGCCGCGCCCGGATCGGCATCGGCTACTTGCCGCAGGAGGCGTCGATCTTTCGCGGCATGACGGTCGAAAACAACATCCGCGCCGTGCTCCAGGTTACCGAGCCGGCACCGGAATTGCGCGAAGGCCGCCTCGAGGCGCTCCTCGGCGAGTTCTCGATCACCCATCTCCGGCGCACCCCCGCCCCGGCGCTCTCCGGCGGCGAACGGCGGCGGGTCGAGATCGCCCGCGCGCTGGCCAGCTCCCCCAACTACTTCCTGCTCGACGAGCCGTTCGCAGGCATCGACCCGATCGCGGTGAACGACATCCGTGCGCTGGTCGGCCATCTCAAGGACCGCGGGATCGGCGTGCTCATCACCGACCACAACGTGCGCGAAACCCTCGATATCGTCGACCGGGCCTATATCCTGCATGACGGCCATGTGCTGATGGAGGGCGCGCCGTCGGAGATCGTCGCGGACCGGGAGGTCCGGCGCGTCTATCTCGGCGAGGGGTTCAGCCTGTAGAAAGCGCGCGGCTGCGCTTCCGCAGAACCGGGTCCGGTTGCGGCCCGCCGCGGAACGTTGCAGACTCGTTTCGGGCCGGCGGAGGCAATTGACTCGCCGCCGGGCCGGCCATTAGGTTCCGCGCCGCGCCGCGACAGAGCGCGGCGCGGCGCAGGACGAATGATCCGCAGGGAGAGCGCCCGGACGACGGGTGCGGAAGCGTTTGAAAATCGGACTCACCGGCCGCCACATGGATGTTGGCGAGCAACTCCGGCAACATGTCGAGGCCCGCCTGAACGACGGCGTTGCAAAGTATTTCGACCACGCGCTCGACGCCAGCGTCGTCTTCGAACCCGACGGACCGCTGGTCCGTGCGGACATCTCCGTCCATGTCGGCCGCGGCATACAGGCCCAGGGGCACGGCGCGGCGGAGGATCCGCAGCGCGCGTTCGACGTGGCGATGGAACACATCGCCAAGCGGCTCCGGCGCAACAAGCGCCGCCTGCGCGACCACCACCGCAAATCCGGTTCGGCGCGGCGGGAAGAGGGGCTTACCGCGCAGCACGTGATCCTGGCCGATCCGGCGGAGCGGCGCGACGACGGGGACGAGGGCGAAAGCCCGGTGGTCGTAGCGGAGACCGTTGCGGAGATCGAATCGATGACGGTGGGCGAAGCCGTCCTGCGCCTCGACCTCGCCGAACAGCCCGTGCTGGTCTTCCGCAACGCGGCGCACGGAGGCCTCAATGTCATCTACCGGCGGGGCGACGGCAATCTCGGCTGGGTCGACCCGGCGGACGCCGCCGCCGCTGACGAGCGGCGGGGATAACATGGAAATCGGCGATGTGCTGACCGGCGAGCGGGTCATAGACGCCCTGCCCGCGGTCAGCAAGAAACAGATCATCCAGGAAATATCCGGGCGGGCGGCCTCCGCCGCCGGGCTCGACGAGCGCATCGTGTTCAGCGTGCTGCTGGAGCGGGAGCGGCTGGGAACAACCGGGGTCGGCGAGGGTGTCGCCATCCCGCACGGCAAGATCGCCGGCCTCGACCGGCTTTGCGGCATGTTCGTCCGGCTCGACCGCGCGGTGGACTTCGAGTCGGTGGACGACCGGCCGGTCGATCTTGTCTTTCTGCTGTTGGCGCCGGAGGGGGCGAGCGCGGACCACCTCAAGGCGCTGGCCCGCATCTCGCGCGCGATGCGCGATCCGGCCGTCCGCCGGGATCTGCGAAACGCTGCAGACGCGGATGCGCTCTACTTGGTCCTCACCGCCGACAGCCGCGTTCGCGCCGCCTGACCTCCGTAGGCTCCCGCCGGCGCAGGCGGTTCAGCCGGCCCGACGCGGCAACGATGCATCGGCGCTGTCATCGGCGGCGCGGATCGGGATTACGCGCTCCCGGCTCGACGGGGGCGGGCGCACCAGATCGATGTGCAACAGACCGTTGACGAGCTCGGCGCCGGTTACCTCGATCCCGTCCGCCAGGACGAACGAGCGCTGGAACTGGCGCGCAGCGATGCCGCGGTGGATATAGACCCGCCCGTCGGCCTCCGACTGCTTGCCGCGGACGGAAAGTTGCGACTCCGCCACCGTGATCGCCAGGTCGTCGCGCCGGAAGCCGGCGACCGCGAGCGTGATGCGCAGCGCGTCGTCGCCGAGATGCTCGATGTTATAGGGGGGATAGCCGTCGGCCGCAGCTTTCGAGACCCTGTCGAGCGCCCGTTCGAGCTGGTCGAAGCCGAGCAGGAACGGGCTGTTGAAAGCGGGCATGCGTGTCATCGCGGACCTCCTCCTTGCGAGCGGGGCGCGTTCGAATTACCGCGGACCCGAGAGGCATCCGCGGGGGCGGCCGACCGGCGCCGCCTCGACGGATATGGGCGGGCCGGGCGGACACGGCAAGGTCAAACGGCGCCGCGCAGCGGCGGCGCCGCCCCGAGTTCGTGCGGAAGGATGATCACGACACGGAGACCGGGATCGTTATCCTCGAGAGCCAGGGTGCCGCCGTGACGCTCGACCACCGCGGCGGCGAGGCTGAGCCCGAGACCCGCGCCGGGCGTGCTGCGTGCGGTCTCGAGACGGAAGAAACGTTCGACCGCGCGGTCTCTCAGCGCGGCGGGAATGCCCGGCCCGTTGTCGGCGACGGCGATCGCGGTCCGCTCGCCGGTGCGCCGTACGGAAATGGAGACCGCGCCGTTCCTGGGGGAGAACTTGATCGCGTTGTCGAGCAGGTTGGCAACCGCCTGGAACAGGAGGTCGCGGTCGCCCGAGATCCGTCCGGCCTCGCCCGTTCCGGCGGCCAGGGCGATGCCCCGTTCCTCGGCAAGCGGTGCGTAGAGTTCGATAACGTCGCCGACCAGCCTGTCGAGGTCGAAGGACTCGATCTGCCGGGTTTCGATCCCGGCCTCGAGCCGCGCGATGCGGAGCAGCGAATTGAAGGTCTTGAGAAGCGCGTCGGCTTCCTCGATGGCGCGGACGACGGCGCGGCGGCAGGCATCCTCCCCGGCGGGTTCGGCAAGCGCCAGTTCGAGGCGCCCGCGCAGCCGCGCGAGCGGGGTTCTCAGGTCGTGGGCGATATTGTCGCTCACCCCGCGGACGCTGGCGATGAGATGTGCGATGCGGTCCAGCATCTCGTTGAGATTGGCGGCCAGCTGGTCGAACTCGTCGCCCGAGCCGCGCGTCGGGATGCGCCGGTCGAAAGTGCCGGACATGATCTCCCGGCTGGTCCGGTTGACCGCGTCGATGCGGCGAAGCACGGACCGGCCGATCAATGCGCCGCCGGCGATGCCGAGGGCGAGCGCCAACGCGAACCCCCAGCCGATGGATTCGCGGAACCTGGCGTCGATTTGCAGCCTTTCGCGGATATCCCGCCCGACCAAGAGCCGCAGGCCGCCGGTCAGTTCGAAGACCCGCGCGCGGCCGAGGTCGACGGCGCCGCGCTGGTCGGCGTATTCGAGCCGGAACGTCAGCCACCCGTCCGGCTCCGGCTTCTCGCGGGGCCATGCGCTCAGATTTCCGGCGAGCGGGCGAAACCCGGAGTCGGTCAGGAGATAGAGGCCGCGGCTCGCGCGCGCCTGCGCCGTCCGCCGGTCGAGTGCGCGGACCAGGCCGATGGTGCCGAACTGCTCGTACTGCTCGGCGAGACCCCGGATCTCGGCCTCGATCGCTTCGTCGGTCTGGCGCGCCATGAAGCCGGCGGTCGCCCAGTAGAGAAAACCGATCAGGACCGCAGCGGACACCGCCGACAGACCGAAATAGAACAGCGTCAGGCGAAAGGTCGTGCTGCGCAGCAGTCTAGGTGTCCGCACGGAGCCTGTATCCGGCGCCGCGCACGGTCTCGATGAGCGGGCGCCCGGCGCCGGCGTCGATCTTGCGGCGAAGCCTCGAAATATGCACGTCGATGACATTTGTCTGCGGATCGAAATGATAGTCCCACACCCGTTCGAGCAGCATCGTCCGGGTGACCACGCGGCCGGCGTTGCGCATCAGGACCTCGAGGAGCTGGAACTCGCGCCGCTGCAGGTCGATGGCCCGGCCGCCGCGGGCGACCCTGCGCGCCAGCAGATCCATTTCGAGATCGCCTGCCCGCAGCACCGTGTCGCGCACCGGCGCGGCGCCCCGCCGGAGCAGCGCATCGACCCGGGCGCGCAATTCGGAGAACGCGAAAGGCTTGACCAGATAGTCGTCCGCGCCGGCCTGGAGACCGCCAACCCGGTCCTCGACCTCGCCCTTGGCGCTGAGGAACAGGACCGGGGTGGCGCGGCCCGCGCTGCGCATCGCTTCGACGATGGCGATGCCGTCGAGTTCGGGCAGCATCCGGTCGATGACCGCGACGTCGTACTCGCCGCCCAGCGCATGGACCAGCCCGTCGCGGCCGTTATGGGCAACATCGACGGCGAACCCACCCTCGGACAGCCCCCTGGCGACAAAACCCGCCGTCTCGGCATCGTCTTCGATGATGAGTGCGCGCATCGCAGCACCGTTTCCGCCGTGGCGCCGCCGCCGGGACGAGCCGGCGCCGGGACCGCTCTCGCGGCCCCGGCCCGACCGCCCTCCGCGCGGGGCGCGGACCCTACTCTAGGCGTCGGCGAAACGGATCGCCACGATCCGGTCCTCGCCCTTGCGGTCGATCAGCAGCATGACCGCCTTGCGGCCGTCGCTGCGCACCCGCTCGACCGCCTGAACGGCGTCCGCGGCGGACCGCACCGGGGTGTAGGTGATCCGCTCGATCACGTCGCCGGCCCGGACGCCGCGCGCCCATCCGGGGCTGTCCTGTTCGACATGGCGAACGAGTGCGCCTTCGGCCGCCTCATCGAGGCCGAAACGGGCGCGCGCCGCCGGGTCGATATCCGCGACCGTGATGCCGGTGCCGGGCAGCCCGTCCTGGGCCGGCATCGTCTTCGCGCTCGCCACCTGGCCGGTCCGCGGCATCTGCCCGATGGTGACGGAAAGCGTCATCGCCTTGCCGTTGCGGAGGATCCCCACCTCGACGACCTTGCCGGAGCTGGTGGCAGCGACGAGGCGCGGCAGGTCGCGGAACTTCTCGATCTCGACGCCGCCCCACGCGGTGACGATGTCGCCCTGGGCGAGCCCCGCATCGCGCGCCGGACCAGCGTCGGCGACAGAGGCCACCAGCGCGCCGGCCGCCTTCGCCATCCCGACGCTCTCGGCGATATCCGGGGTGACTGGCTGGATGCGGACACCGAGCCAGCCGCGCTCGATCTTGCCGTCGGCACGCAGCGCCGCGATCACCTTCCTGGCGTCGTTCGACGGGATGGCGAAGCCAATCCCGACATTGCCGCCGTTGGGCGAGTAGATGGAGGCATTGACCCCAATCACCCGGCCTTCGGCGTCGAACGCGGGTCCGCCCGAGTTGCCGTGGTTGATCGGCGCGTCGATCTGCAGGAAGTCGACCAGCGAACCGCCCCGGAGGTCGCGCCCGCGCGCCGAAACGATGCCGGCGGTGACCGAGCCGCCGAGGCCGAAGGGGTTGCCGATGGTCATCACCCAGTCGCCGGCGCGTATCCGGTCGGAGTCGCCGAATTCGACGAACGGCAGGGGCCGGCCGGCGTCGATCTTCAGCAGGGCGAGGTCGGTCCTGGCGTCGCCGCCGACCAGCTTGGCCTCGAAGGTTTCGCCGTCGTTAAGCCGGACGCGCACGCGGCGTGCGCCGTCGACGACATGGTTGTTCGTCACCACATAGCCGTCGGAGTCGATGATGAAGCCGGAGCCCACCGCCGACACCCTGTGTTCGGGATCGAGCGGCCCGGGAAAGCGGAAGCCGGGCGCGTTGCGTCCGAAGAAGCGCTCCATGAAGTCGCGGAACGGCCCGTCGGGCTGGCCCGGGAACAGGTCGAACCGCGGCGTCTCCGGACCGCCGCCGGGTTTGACCCGGTCGGCGCTTCGGTCGGTGGCGATGTTGACCACGGCCGGGCCGACCCGCGCCGCGATGTCGGCAAAGCTCTCCGGCGCCGGACGTGCGTGCGCGAAGCCGGAGGCGGCGGTGGTCATAGCTGCGGCCACGGCGCCGGGCAGGATCACCCGGTGCAGTACGCGCCTGTCGAGCGTCAGGGGTGCAGTCATGTCTCGATCTCCCGTATTTGTCGTCAACGGGAGAGATAGAACGCCCGCCTGAAGGGGGTCTTACCCGGACATGAAACTTGCGTAAGGTGCGGCAACGGCGTGCCGGGGCGCGTTCCTGCCCCGCGTCCTGGCCGCTCGGCCCGTCGGGCGATGAAAGCCATTTTGCGACCGGTGTTCAGCCCGCGCGGCCGCGCCCGCCGCGCACTTGCGGAGACGGTCTCCGAACCGCCGCGCGGCGATCGCCCGGCCGGGTTGACGAGGCCGGGGAAAATCGTCTTGATAGGCTTGAATCTGCGTCATTTTTCGTGCGCGATCCGCGGGCGGACGCCGGACCGGAAGGAGCATGGGCCGGCGCCGTCGGTTTCCGGTTCGGGCGCGGCATTCGCAACGGCGGAGCGGCGGCAGCCCGCGGCGGGGCCACCCCGGCGGGAAGAGGGAAGCGATGAGTCAAGCCGAGCAAAAATTCGTCGGCCAGCCGGTCGACCGGGTCGAGGATGCGTCCCTGCTGACCGGGGCCGCGATGTTCTCCGACCACCTGCCCACCCGGGCGGGCACGCTGCACGCCGCGATCCTGCGTTCGCCCCACGCCCACGCCGAGATCGTCTCCATCGATACCGCGCGCGCCAGGGCGATGCCGGGCGTCGTCGAGGTCCTGACCGGCGAGGACCTGAAGGATATTTCCGATCCCTTCCTGATCGTCCTGCGTCAGCCGATCCTCCAGTGGGCGCTCGCGGTGGGCAAGGTGCGCTACGTGGGCGAGCCGGTCGTCGTCGTCGTCGCCGCCGACCGTTACCGGGCCGAGGATGCGCTGTCGGCCATCGATGTTTCCTACCGCACGCTGAGACCGGCCGTCGACGCCGAGGCGGCGGCCGCAGGGGACGCACCGCTGGTCCACGAGGAGGTCGGGGCCAACATCGTCTCGACCCGGGACTTCGTCTACGGCGACCCCGACAAGGCATTCGCCGAGGCCGACCGGGTGGTGAAGCTCAAGATTTCGTATCCGCGCAACTCGCACACCCCCATCGAGGGGTTCGTGGCGACAGTCGCCCATGACGCGGCGACCGATTCCTACGATGTGCAGTCCAATTTCCAGGGGCCGTATTCGACCCACACGGTGATTTCGAAGGCCCTCCGCGTCTCCAGTTCGAAGCTGCGGATGCGCACCCCCGCCTGGTCCGGCGGCGGGTTCGGGGTGAAGGTCCAGGTCTTCCCCTACATCGTCCTGATGGGCCTCGCCTCCAGGGTCGTCGGCCGGCCGGTCAAGTGGGTGGAGGACCGGCTCGAACATCTGACCGCCGCCGCCGCCGCGCCCAACCGGGTGATCTCCATCGAGGCCGCGGTCACCGGCGACGGCGTCATCACCGGCTTCAGGTTCGACCAGCTCGACGATTACGGCGCCTTCCTGCGCGCACCCATGCCGGGGCCGCTTTACCGCATGCACGGCATCCTCACCGGCGCCTACGACGTGAAGAACCTCGCCGTCACCAACCGCCTCGTGCTCACCAACAAGTGCCCGTCGGCGATGGTGCGCGGCTTCGGCGGTCCGCAGATGTACTACGCCATCGAGCGGCTGGTGCAGCGCATCGCCGTCGAGCTCGGCCTCGACCATTACGAGGTGATCCGCAGGAACCTGGTCCCGGCCGGGGTCTTCCCGTACCGGGCCGCGGCCGGCGCACTGCTCGATTCGGGCGACTACCCGGCGGCGCTCGAGAAGGCGGCCCGCGAGGGCCGGCTCGAGGCGCTTCGCCGGCGCCGCGACGAGGCCCGCGCGGAAGGGCGGCTCTACGGCATCGGCTACGCCGCCATC
This sequence comes from Alphaproteobacteria bacterium, assembly GCA_965200535.1. GTDB lineage: Bacteria > Pseudomonadota > Alphaproteobacteria > MPNO01 > MPNO01 > MPNO01. Next base: position 1,504,068 of record CBDAUF010000001.1, read on the forward strand.
GTCGAGCCGGCGCAGTCCAACATGGGCTATCTCTCCAACATTCTGCCGCTGGAGGAGCGCCGGAAGAACCCGAAGGGCGGCGCGGTGTCCAACGCGACGGTCAACATCGACCCCCTCGGCACCGTCAACGTCACCGCCGACTCGATCCCCCAGGGCCAGGGCCACATGACCGTCCTGTCGCAGATCGTTGCCGACAATCTCGGGCTCAGCCCCGGCGACATCCACGTCAACCTGGAGCACGACACGGCGAAGGACGCGTGGTCGATCGCCACCGGCAACTATTCCTCGCGCTTCACCTCGTCGACCGCCGTCGCCGCCGACCGCGCGGCCAAGAAGGCGCGGGCCAAACTCGCCAGGATCGCGAGCCAGACCCTCAACGTGCCGGCCGACCGGCTCGAGTTCGCCAACGGCAAGATCTACGCCGTGGACAATCCGGACAACGCGGTCAACCTCTACCGCGTCGCCGGATCGGCGCACTGGACTCCCGGCAACCTGCCCGACGACATGGAGCCCGGCATCCGCGAGATCGGCTCCTGGTCGCCGCCCGAACTGGAGCCGCCGAACGACAACGACCAGATCAACTCCTCGCTCACCTACGGCTTCGTGTTCGATTTCTGCGGCGTCGAGGTCGACCGGGACACCGGTGCGGTGAAGATCGACAAGTACGTGACGATGCACGACTCCGGCACGTTGCTGAACCCCAAGCTCGCCGAAGGGCAGGTCCACGGCGCCTTCGCCTGGGCGGTGGGTTGTGCGCTCTACGAGGAGTTCGCCTACGGCGAGGACGGAAGTTTTCTCAACGGCACCTTCGCCGACTACCTGGTGCCGACCGCGTGGGAGGTGCCCGAGCCGCAGATCGTCCACATGGAAACCCCGTCGCTCGTCACCCCGCTCGGCGCCAAGGGGGTGGGCGAGGGCAACTGCATGTCGACTCCGGTGTGCATCGCCAACGCGGTGTGCGATGCGCTTGGCGTGGAGAACGTCACCCTGCCGCTCACCCCGAACAGGGTGGCGGCGCTGATCCACGGCGAGGAGCGGCCGCCGCCCGACCGGGCCGCGGAACCGGAGGCCGCGGGCAGGGACGCGGCGGGGCACGTTATCGCCGGCGCCGGGGAAGCGTTCGTCCCGGCCGCGCCGGAGGACGTCTGGGCGGCCCTGCTCGATCCGGAGGCGCTCGCCTCGGTCATCCCGGGCTGCCATTCGCTCGACCGGACGGGGGAGAACGCGTACCGCGCCGAGGTCACCGTCGGCGCCGGCCCGGTCAAGGGGCGGTTCAAGGCGACGGTCGGGCTGAGCGACATGGAGCCGCCGAAGGCGGCCACGCTGTCGGGCGCGCTCACCGGCTTCCTCGGCCTCTCCGAGGGAACCGGCCGGGTGACGCTGGACGCCAGGGACGGCGGCACCGCGGTCGCCTACGACTACCGGATCGAGGTCTCGGGCACGGTCGCCGCCATCGGCGGGCGGATGCTCGAAGGGGCGGCCCGCGCACTGGTGCGCCAGTTCTTCGAGCGCCTCGCCGCGGCGCTGGGCAGCGGACCGCCCGCGGCGGAGAGTGCTGCGCCGCCCCCCGCGCCGCCTCCTGCCCCGTCGTGGTGGAAGCGCCTGCTGGCGGCGCTCGGGATCGGCCGATGAAGCCGGCTCCGTTCGACTATCTCCGCGCCGCCTCGACCGAGGAGGCGCTGGACGGGCTTGCGGCGGTCGGCGGCGATGCACGCATTCTCGCCGGCGGGTTGTCGCTGGTGCCGATGCTCAACTTCCGCCTCGTCGAACCGGCGTTGCTGATCGACATTTCCGGCGTCGCGTCGCTCGACTACATCCGGCTCGATGGAGATGCGGTGGAGATCGGCGCCGCGGTCCGCCAGTGCGCGCTCGAACGCTGGGACGGCCTCGCCGACCGGCTGCCGCTGCTGCACGGCGCGTTTCCCCATATCGGCCATTACCAGACGCGCAGCCGGGGAACGGTGTGCGGCTCGATCGCCCATTCCGACCCGAGCTCGGAACTGCCGCTCTGCCTGGCGACGCTGGGCGGCGAGGCGGTGCTGCGTTCGGCCGCCGGCGAGCGCCGCATCGCCGCCGGCGAATTCCAGACCGGCATGCTGACCACGGCGCGGCGGGACGACGAGATGGTCGCCGCCGTGCGCTACCCCGTCGCGAAGCCCGGCGAGGGCCATGCCTTCGCCGAAGTGGCGCAGCGCCGCGGCGATTTCGCCGTCGTCGCCCTCGCCGCCTCGGCGTCCGAAGAACGCATCCGCCTCGGCGTCGGCGGCGTCGCCGACCGCCCGGCAGTGCGCGCGTGGGACGTGCTCGAAGGCGAGGCGCTGGACGACGCCCTCAACGCCTTCGCCTGGGACCTCGGCGGCTACGACGATGTCCACGCGACGGCGCGCTACCGCCGGGAACTGGTCCGCCGACTCGGCAGGAAAGTCATCGAGGAGGCCATGTCATGCCGCAGTTGAACCGCGACTCGCGGCACGCGGTTTCGTTCACCCTCAACGGCAAGGCGGCGGGCGGCCATGCCGAACCGCGCACGCTGCTGTCCGATTTCCTGGTTCACGAACTCGGGCTTTCCAGCGTGCATGTCGGATGCGAGCACGGCGTCTGCGGCGCCTGCACCGTGCGCATCGACGGGGAGGTGAGCCGGGCCTGCCTGACCTTCGCGGTCCAGGTCGACGGCAGGCGGGTGGACACGGTGGAGAGCCTCGCCCCGGCCGACGGCGGGCTCAACGACCTGCAGCAGTCGTTCCACAGGAACCACGGGCTGCAGTGCGGATACTGCACGCCGGGCATCCTGATGTCGCTCAGCGCCTATCTGGAGGAGAACCCGGCGCCCGACGAGGCCGAGGTGCGCGACATGTTGAGCGGCCATCTCTGCCGCTGCACCGGCTATGTCAACATTGTCCGCGCCGTGTTGGAGCATGTCGGCAATTCGGGGTAGCCCGGCAGCGGCGCGCCGACCCGCACGATACCGGCGATGACCGGCGCGGCGCCGACGGCAGAAATCGAGGACCGGGCGGTCTACGACAGCGCCGTCCGCCACCTGCGCGAGGCGCGGGTGGTGCTCCCGACCTTTGCCGAGCTCGCCGCCCCGGCGACCATCCCGGCCGATATCGCCGCCCAGACCGCGCGGGTGCACCGCGATGCGGCCGACCCGGCCAACCTGTTCCGCGTCCACTGGTTCAACGACACGCGCACCGGCAGCGTCCGGGCGGCGCCGGCGCATGTCGTGCTGCCCCCCGCCCTGACCGGGGTGGAGGCGCCGATCGCGGTCGTGCTGGGCAACAGCTTCCCGATGATCGGCGCGCACAAGGTGCTGGCCGCCTACGCCTGCCTGGTGTCGCGGCTGGCCACCGGGCGGTTCGATCCGGCCCGCCACCGCGCGGTCTGGCCGTCCACCGGCAACTATTGCCGCGGCGGGGTTGCGATCTCGCGCATCATGGGGGTGCGCGGCGTCGCCGTGCTGCCCGAGGGGATGAGCGCGGAGCGGTTCGAGTGGCTGCGGCGCTGGATCGAGCATCCCGGAGACATCGTCCGCACGCCGGGCTCGGAAAGCAATGTCAGGGAGATCTACGACGCCTGCGACGAGCTGGAACGCGACCCGGCCAATATCGTCCTCAACCAGTTCTCCGAGTTCGCCAACTATCTCGGCCACTATCTCTGCACCGGCGATGCGCTCGACGCGGTATACGCCCATCTGCGGCGCAGCGACCCCGGGCTCTCGCTCGCCGCCTTCGTCGCCGGCACCGGGTCGGCCGGAACGCTGGGGGCCGGCGACCGTCTGAAGGAGGCGCACGGCGCAGCGATCGTCGCGGTCGAGCCGCTCGAATGCCCGACCATGCTCTACAACGGCTACGGGGCGCACAACATCCAGGGGATCGGCGACAAGCATATCCCGCTGATCCAGAACGTGATGAACACCGACGCGGTGGCGGGTGTGCCGGATGCGAGCTGCGACCGGCTCAACGCGCTGTTCAACACCGAAGCCGGACGCGCGCATCTCGCCGGGCGCTGCGGCGTCGATGCGGAGACGGTAGCGCGGCTCGCGGATTTCGGACTGTCGAGCATCGCCAATGTGCTGGCGTCGATAAAGATCGCGAAACATTATGGTCTGGGCGCAGGCGACCTGATCGTGACGGTCGCAACCGACGGGGCATCGATGTACGACAGCGAGCGGGAGAAGACGATCCTGGCCGAATTCGACGGCGCTTTCGACGCCGTCGCGGCGGCGGAGACGTTCGGCCGCGACCTCGCCGCCGTCGGCACGGACCATGTCCTGGACTGCGGGCGGGATGACCGCCGCCGGATCTTCAATCTCGGCTATTTTACCTGGGTCGAACAGCGCGGCGTCGATATCGAGGCGTTCGACCGGCGCCGCGGTCAGGACTTCTGGGCGGGGCTGCGCGCGGCGCTGCCGGCGTGGGACGAGGCGATCCGGGCGTTCAACGCCGAGACCGGCGTCAACCGGCCGGGCTGAGGAGAGGGCGAAGGTGACGAAGCCGTATCGGGAACTCAGGCGCGAGACCGAGGCGCGAGACCGCAGCCTGCGCGAGAAGGTGATGTCGCTCGAGGAGGCGGCGGCGCTGGTCGGCGACGGCGACCATGTCGCGCTCGGCGGCTGCACCCTGTCGCGCACGCCGATGGCGATGGTGTGGGCGCTGATCCGGGCGCGCAAGAAGGACCTCGTCGTCTCGCGCAGCATCACCTCGACCGAGGGCGACCTGCTGTTCGGCTCCGGCGCCAGCCGGCACGTGCTGACGAGCTGGTTCTCCCAGGGGATCGTCTGGGGCGTCTCGAAAGTGATGCGCCGCTACACGGAGACCGGGCGGGCACGGTTCGAGGAGTGGAGCCACATGGCGATCGGCGTGCGCTACCGCGCCGGCGCGATGGGGGTGCCCTTCATCCCCGTCCGCAGCATGCTGGGCTCCGACCTCACCGGGCGGATCGACGGACCGAAGGAGATCGAGTGCCCGTTCACCGGCGACCGGCTGCTGCTGGTGCCGGCCCTCAACCCCGATGTCGCGCTGATCCATGTGCAGCGCTGCGACGCCTACGGCAACGCCCAGATGGATGGGCTTCCCTTCATGGACGCCGACATCGCGATGGCCGCAAACCGCGTCATCCTGACCACCGAGCGGATCGTTTCCAACGACCAGATCCGCCGTGCGCCCGACCGCACGCGGATTCCGTTCATCGCCGTCGATGCGGTGGTCGAGGCGCCGTTCGGCTGTGCGCCGCACGAATGCTACGGCGCTTACGAGCCGTTCCTCCCCAACCTCGACGCCTACGCCGCGCTCATCGGCGGCGACCCCGAGGCGGGGGTGACGGAGTATCTCGAGCGTTATGTCTACGAACCCCGGGACTGGATCGCCTATCTCGATCTGCTCGGTATGGACAACGTGATCGACGCCGTCCGGCGCGGCAGGAGCGTCTACAATGACTGACAGCCGATCCCACAGCGCTTCCGAACTCCTCGCGGTGATGAGCAGCCGGGTGCTGGAGGACGGACAGACCGTCTTCGCCGGTGTCGGGATTCCCCTGCTCGCGGCGACGCTGGCCCAGCGGATCCACGCGCCCGGGCTTACCATCCTGTTCGAGGGCGGGGTGCTCGGCCCGTTCATCGTTCCCGGCGAACTGCCGCCCTCGACCAACGAGCAGCGCTGCACGCGGCAAGCCAACATGGTGCTGTCCAACACCGACGTGCTGCTGCTGCTGCAGCGGGGCTATGTCGATATCGGCTTCATGGGCGGCGCGCAGATCGACCGGTACGGCAATCTCAACAGCTCGTTCATCGGCGACGCCGAGACCCCCAAGATCCGGCTGCCGGGCACCGGCGGCGGCAACGACATCGCCAGCCTGACGCGGATGATCGTGGCGATGATCCACGAGAAACGGCGCTTCGTCGACAGCGTCGATTTCGTGACCTCGACCGGTTACTGGCGCGGCGGCGCCAGCCGGCGCGAGTCCGGCCTGACGACGGGCGGGCCGTACCGGGTCATCACCGACCTCGCCGTCCTCGGCTTCGACGACGAGACCAGGCGGATGAAGGTCGAGGCGCTGCACGCCGGAGTCGAGGCGCAGCAGGTCCGCGATGCGACCGGGTTCGAGTTGATGTTCGACGACGATATCGGCACCACCGAACCGCCCACGGCGGACGAGCTCGCGGTGCTGCGGGAGATGGACCCCGACCGGGTCTACATCGCCTGAACCGCAGACCGGAATCGGGATACCCAGGACACGGGGGAAACACATGGCCAGCACGATCGTCGGCATCGCGATGCAGAACTTCACCGCGGCGCCCGAAATGCCCGACCCGCAGGGGCTGATCGACTATGCGGTGCGGATGGAGGAGCTGGGCTACGAATCCGTCTGGGTCTGGGATCATGTCCTGCTCGGAGTGGATCCCTACTTCCCGATCCTCGACTCGCTCACCGTGCTTACCGCGGTCGCCGCACGGACCCGCACGATCCGCATCGGCACCGGCATCCTCGTGCTCCCCTCGCGCAACCCCGTGGTGCTCGCCAAGCAGCTCTCGAGCCTCGACTGCATTTCCGGCGGGCGGCTGACACTGGGGATGGCGTCGGGCTGGTACAAGCGCGAGTTCGACGCGATGGGGGTGCCGTTCAACCGGCGCGGCGACATCATGGACCAGAACCTCGAGATTCTGACCCGGCTGTTCGCCGAGGAGTCGGTGACCGGCAGCTACCCGCCCTACGAACTGCGCCAGGCCGTGATGTCGCCCAAGCCGGTGCAGAAGCCCCGCCCGCCGATCCTCATCGGCGGCTATGTCGACCGGGTGCTGCGCCGCGCCGCGGTCGCCGGCGACGGCTGGCTCACCTACTACTACACGGCCGAGGGTTTCGTGAAATCGTGGGACAAGGTGCGCCGCTTCGCCGAGGAGGCCGGCAAGGATCCCGATACCCTGAAGAGCATCAACCAGCTTCCGATCATGGTCGGCAAGTCGCGCGCCGAGGTCGAGAAGCCGATGTACGAGTGGCTCACCACCGAATGGGACTTCGCCGGCTGGAGCGATTCCACCACCGACAGCGCAGTGCTCGGCACGACGGAGGAATGCATCGAACAGCTTCGCGCCCATCTCGAGGCGGGCGTACAGCAGATCACCCTGGTTCCCTACCGCTTCGACATGGAGCAGATCGAGCAGATTGCCGAAGAGATCCTGCCGGAAATCGGGTGAAGCGGCATGACGGTGGACGGCCGGTTTGCGGTTAGCGAGACCACGATCGCGGCGATCCACGCGGCCTACCGCGCGGGCGCGCTGACTGCCCGGGCGCTGGTCGAGGCGTATCTCGAGCGGATCGAGGCGTACGACCGGAACGGGCCGACAATCAACGCGGTCATCTCGGTCAATCCGCATGCGGCGGAAGAGGCCGCCCGCCTCGACGCCGCCTTCGAGAGGGGCGGCCCGGTCGGGCCGCTGCACGGCATCCCGGTGGCGGTCAAGGACCAGGCCGACGTCGCCGGGATGCCGACGACGATGGGCTCCGTCCTGTTCGAGAACCATTATCCGGGGCGCGACTGCTTCGTCGCCGCGCGGCTTCGCCGGGCCAGCGCGGTCGTCATCGCCAAGACTGCGCTGGGCGAGATGGGGGCGGGAGACACCCACGGCTCGCTGTTCGGCTCGACCGCGAACGTCTACGACCTCTCCCGCACCGCCGGCGGATCGTCGGGCGGCTCGGCGGCGGCCGTCTCCGCCAACCTCGCCGCCGTCGCCGTCGGACAGGAGGGGTTTGCCTCGATCCGCCGCCCGGCCGCGTGGAACGGTATCGTCGGCATGCGTCCGACCGCCGGGCTGGTCAGCCGCGGCGGCGTCTACGGCGGCTGGCCGATGATCAACGGCTCGCTCGGCCCGATGTGCCGCACCGTCGCCGATGCCGCCCGGCTGCTCGACGCGATGGTCGGCTATGACCCGGCCGATCCGCTCAGCGCGCACGGGGTCGAGCGGACGCCGGAGAGCTACGCCGCAGGGCTCGACTCGGGCGCGCATGAGGACGCGCTCGTCGGCGCGCGCATCGGCATTCTGCGCGAACCGATGGGCTTCGCCAGCGAACCCGACTCCGACGACTTCGCCAGAGTGGACGCGGTCTTCGCCCGCGCGGTCGCGGACCTGGCTGCCTGCGGCGCCGAGATCGTCGATCCGGTCGTCATCCCCGATCTCGCCGCTCTGCTGGCGGCGCGGGCGAACGACCCGGAAGAGGAGGACGCGTCGTTTCGCGAATACGCCGCGGGGAGCGCCGATGCACCTTTCGCCTCGCGCGCCGAGGCGATGGCGTCGCCGCTCTATGCCCGCACCCGCCGCGGCGTCCGCACCCGCTGGGCGAAGCGGGCCACGCCGGAAGAGCACCGCGCCTCCCTGGCCGCGCGCGACCGGCTCGCGACCGGCCTGCTGGCGGTCATGGCCGATCACAGGCTCGACGCCGTCGTCCACAAGGCGGTGGAGCACCAGCCGACGCTGATCGAGGACGGGGTCAACCCGCCCTTCGTCGACCAGAAGGGTGCGCCCCACCTCAACACCTTCCTGGTCTTCATGCCCTCGATCGTCGTGCCTGCCGGATTCACGTCGGACGGGCTGCCTGCCGGTATCACGTTCCTCGGGCGCGGCTACGACGACGCACGCATGATCCGCTACGCCTACGCCTACGAACGGGCCACCCGCCACCGGAAGCCGCCGGCGTGCGCGCCGTAGCTCCGGCGGGCCGTCGGCCCGGTCACGCATAATTCTCGGTCAGACGGTCTCACGACGGGCCGTCCTTCACCCGCCACTCCCTGTACCTCGCGTCGGTCGAGGCACAGGGCGCGAGTTCGAGGTCGCGCGACATGAACGGTCCGGCGGTTCTGCTGGCTGCACCCGCTGTCAGGCAAAGCGTCCGGTCGCCGCCGGGCCGCATCGCCATCGCATCGATGTCGTACTCGAATGCCTGCCCGGCGGAGACCTCCGAGCAATCCACCAGTCCGAGAGCGACACCGGCAGCAGCGGGCGCCATCAATTCCGCGCACTTGCCGGCAAACGTTGCCGACCGGATTCGGCGCGCCGCCGCATCGTAGGCAAATTGCACGTCACCGCCCCGGGGCTTGCAGGAATGTGCATGCAACCGACCGCCGAATCCCCGGCCGACGGTGTCGATGCAATAACCGAGCCTGTCCTGCTCGTCGAGATTGTGCGCGAGGTAGATCACCGGCGCCGGAGTTCGGAGCGCCGGCGGTTCGGCGCGTGCGCCTATGGCTGCACCCAGCATCGCGAGGACTCCGACAAGGGACAGCCCAATCACCGGCAACAGTCGCATCGCCTTCTCCATCGTGGCCGACCCATCGTGTCCGCGAGCCTTCGTTCGCCAGGGACGATATATCGTCTACGCGCAGGTCGAACGCGTGCGCTGTCTAGGCCGCGACTTTATCGACTCTGCAATTCCCCGGTCAAAATACGGTGGAGACGGGTACAGGCGGAAGGGCGGCCGGCCCGACTCCCCGCGATTTCAACACCTGTTATTGCGCGGCTTCACCCCGGCCGGCGTTTCCGTCTATCGTTCCCCGTCTCGGCAAGGGGGTGATCGGCATGACGACATTTGTGCTCATACACGGCGCTTGGCACTACGGCGAACTCTGGGATGATGTCGCGAGGCCGCTTCGCGACGCCGGCCACACGGTCCATACGCCAACGCTGGCCGGCAACGGGCCGGGAGAGGATGTCGACCGGACCGTCGGGCACCCGGCCGCCGTGGCATCCGCCGTCGACTACGTGGTGAGCCGCGGCCTCGAAGACTTCGTGCTTCTCGGCCACTCCTACGGCGGCACCGTCATCTCCCGGATGGCGGAGGAGATTCCCGACCGGATCCGGCGCCTGATCTACTGGAACGCATTTGTCCTGAATGACGGCGAGTCGATCGAAGCGGTCAGCCCGCCGCCCTACAAGCAGCTGATGGATTCCATCGCGGAGTCCGGCGCCTACGGCCCCGGCGCCGTGAAACTGCCGTTCCCGGTCTGGCGCGAGGCGTTCATGAACGATGCCGATCTGGCGCTCGCCGAAAAAACCTACGAGATGACGACGCCGCATCCGCTGGCGACGCTGACCGACCTGGTCGAACTCAAGACCTTCCACGAGCTCCAGATACCGCGGTCCTACCTCAACTGTACGGAAGACATCGCGATGCCGCCGGGAGAGTTCGCCTGGTGTCCGAGATTCCCCGCCCGTCTGGGGCTCTGCCGCCTTGTGCAGATGCCGGGCGGACACGAGGCCTGCTTCACCAATCCGGGCCTGCTGGCCGAGAAGATCGTCGAGGCCGGCCGGGACTGACGGCCGGACCGTACTGCTCGGCTCTTCCGGAAGGTCGTTCAGGCGTCCACGGACGCGCGCCGTTTCCGCGTTCGGTAGCCGTGCCAGCCGATCCACAGGACGGCGGCCGCCGCGGCGGGGCCGTGGACCGCACTGTCGGCGGATATCACGAGCACGGAGAGCGCCAGGCGGAGCCCGATCTCCCACAGCGGCAGGGCGGTCCGGTCGAAACGGGCCAGTGCGCTGGCCAGCAGGTAGAGCGCCAGCACGAGACGCGCCACCAGCCACGCCAGCGCAGCCCACTCCACGGTGCCGTCGTAGCCCGGCAGGTAGGAGAGCTGCGCCCCGGTGGACTTGGGATCGATCACCGCGGCCTCGATCAGCAGCAGTTCGGGGTAAACCGCGAAGACGAACGGTATGACGAATATGACGATGCCCGAGCGGACCGCCGAGAAGCCGGTCGCCATCGGCTCGGCCTTGGTGATCGAACTCGCGGCAAAGGCGGCCAGCGCCACCGGCGGCGTGATGGCGGAGGCCACCGCGAAGTAGAAGATGAACATGTGGGCGGTGAAGATCGAGATGCCGAGCCCGGCGAGGACCGGCCCCATCAGCAGGGCAACGTTGATGTAGGCCGGCACCGCCGGCATTCCCATGCCCAGCAGCACCGCCAGCAGCATGGTCATCGCGAGCGCCATGAACTGGAAGATCGCGGAGCCGTCCGCCCCGAGGTCGAGGCTCTGCAGCCATTGCAGCACGTCGAGCGAGATGAAGAACGGCAGCCCGGTGAACTTGAGGCAGAAATCGATGATCGAGACGGCGAGGAACATCAGGTAGAGGGTGGAGATCAGAATGCCCGCGTTCGAGAACGCGTCGATCAACTTGCGCGGCCTGGCTCGCATCTCGGGGTCGAGGAAGAGCAGCACACAGAGGAGCGCCACCGCCCACCAGCCGGCGCTGCCCGCATCGCCGGCCGCATTCTGCAGCAGTTTCAGCAGCCACGGCAGTTCGCTCACCCTGCACGCGCCGTCGGCAAAGACCCGCTCGGCACCGAGCAGCCCGTCGAGCCAGCCGCAGCCGACCGCCTCCTTCGACGTCAGCAGCAGGAACAGGATCACCAGGATCGGGCCGACGATCATCACCAAGTTGTAGATGTCCTGGCGCGACAGGTGCATCTCCGCGGTCAACTCGCCGAAGGCCTCGATGTTCTGCTTGCGGGACTGGAAGATCGCCGACAGGAAGAGGCAGAAGAAATAGGCGACGGCGGGGATCGCGGCGGCGACGATCACCTCGCTGTAGGGGATCGCGGTGAGCGCGGCGAGCACGAACGCCGCCACCCCCATCACCGGCGGCATGATGGAACCGCCGGACGAGGCCGCCGCCTCCATCCCGCCCGCGAACACCGGCGAGAAGCCGCGCCTGACCATCATCGGGATGGTCAGCACCCCGGTCGACAGCACATTGACGATGGGGCCGCCCGAGATCGTGCCGAACATGGCGGACGAGACGATGGCCGCGTGCGCCGGCCCGCCCCTCAGGCGCCGGGTCCAGCGGAAGGCCACCTTGATCAGCGACCTCCCGCCTGCCGAGGCGCCGAACAGCGAGCCCAGGATCAGGTACGGGAAGATCTCGTTGAGAATGATGTCCATGAAGCGGCCGAGCAGGCCGGAGGCGTTGTTGACCAGGATGTCGTGGACCCGCGGCCGCCCGTCCGAGAACAGCCGCGGCTCGCCGCCCAGCTTGGTCACCAGATACTTGTCGATGCCCTCCGCACCGAAGAAGTACCAGACGAGGATGGTGCCGATGGTGTAGGCGGCGACCAGGATGGCGACGAGGACCAGGGGGAAGCCCCACACCTTGATGTTGTAGGCGAGGAAGACGACGATCGCGAGGCCGACAATGGCCACGATCCAGCCCTCGGTCGTGTGCAGGCATTGCGGGTCTTCCACCGTCTCGGGCTCGGGCAGCCCGAAGAGGGCGGCGTTCTCCTTCTCGATCTTGAGGCTTTCCGCGAGCAGCCGCGCGCGGTCCCCGGTGAACTGGTCGATGATGCAGACCGACTCGATCTCGACGATGTAGGTGAGCGAGATAGCGATCGCCATCACGATCAGGGCGGTGTCCATGAACAGGCCGAAGGCCCGGCGCGGCGCGCTTCTGCCGGCCCACGAACGCCACATCGAATGATGCAGCGCCACCGTCAGCATCATCACCGCGAAGAAGAACGGGTAGTAGTACTCGAAGCGGAACTTGCGGATGACGAACCGCGGGTCGCCGGTGATCTCGCGCGCCCAGTCGTCGAGCCCCGGGATGCCCGGGATCGTGTTGACCAAGCCGATGAGAACGAGGGTGGCCGACAGGAAATAGACGATGCGGCGGACGAAGCCCCCGCCGCCCGGGCGCGCGGTATCGGTGTCGGTCACTGCCTTGCCGTGTCCGCCGTCCGGAGGACTGCGCCGGACGCGCGGCCCTCCGGACCCGATCCGGTTACGGTTTCGCGCAGTCGGCGATCTTGTGGCCGGCTTCCTCCCACGCCGCGACGGCGCCGGGGTGGTACTTGGCCGGCATCGGCCCGCACATGCCGGTGACCGCGGGGTCGGTCAGACCGACGCCGGTGTAGCGCATGAAGGGCGCCTTCTTCTTGTAGACCTCGACATTGTCGATGAACACCTTGGTCAGCGCCTTGGCCAGCTTGAAGTCCATCGAGGCGTGCACCATCTCGCCGCCGGCCGTCGCCGGGCTGCGGTAGATGCCGTCCTCGGAAACCACGGTCATCCCCTTGACCGGCTTGACGGTCTTGAGGTCGACGACGAACGGCACGATGCCGGGCGCCTTGAGGAATTTCTGCATCCCCTTGGAGTTCCACGCCTTCAGCGGCACCGACCAAACGGTGATGCTGCCCGAGCCGAGCGAGCGAATGATGCGCGCATCCGGGAAAGTGACCGGCAGGACCATCGCATCGCCGGTGCCGTCGGTGATGGTCTTGACCATCTGGCCCCAGTTGGCCTGCACGCCCTTATAGTCCTTGCCGTCGACATAGCCGGCGATGAGCCGGATCATAGCGCGGGCGGTGGTCAGCGCGGCGCCGCGCGGCGGGCCGTTGACGACCGTCTTGCCCTTGAGGTCCTGCCAGCCCTTGACGCTCGAACTGTCGTAGGCATAGAGGCCGTAGCCGCCGTACCGGTAGGTGTAGAGCACCGCTACCTGCGAGGCGAGCTCGGCGCCCTTCTCCTTGCCGAGCTTGGCGTAGGGGCCGGCCCCCTTGGACAGCAGGAAGGGCAGGATGAACGGCACCGCGGCGAGGTCGGTCTTCCTCTGCGCCACGTTTTGCAGCGAGTTGGTCAGGGTCTGGTCCTCGGCGACCTGGAAGTTGGCGACCCCCGCTCCCGAGGCGAGTTCGGCGAGCGCGGCCACCGCCGTGTGGGGCGCCGTCCCGGCGCTGGCGGTCTCCGCGGTCAGGTTCTGCTGGGCGCCCGCCGGGGCGGCGAGGGCGAGCGCCGCGGCGACGGCCGGTATTGCGAGTCTTCCGGACATAGTTGCTTCCCGTGTGTTGTGTTTCTGGCGTCGAGTGTCCGGCGCATTGTACCGCGTCGCCCCGCCCGCCGCAGCGCTGGGGACGGGCGGGCGAGGTCGGGCGGAGGACCGTACCCCGCGCATGGCCCTCCGGATCGGACCCGGTTACGGTTTCGCGCAGTCGGGAATCTTGCGGCCGGCTTCCTCCCACGCCGCAACGGCGCCGGGGTGGTACTTGGACGGCACCGGCCCGCACATGCCGGTGACCGCCGGGTCGGTCGCCCCGATGAAGGTATGGCGCATGAAGGGCGCCTTCTTCTTGTAGACCTCGACATTGTCGATGAACGCCTTGGTCAGCGCCTTGGCCAGCTTGACGTCCATCGAGGCGTGCACCATCTCGGCGCCCGCCGTCGCCGGGCTGCGGTACATGCCGTCCTCGGAGACGATGGTCAGCCCCTTGATCGGTTTCACCGTCTTCAGATCGATGACCGACGGCGCGATGCCGGGCGCCTTGAGATATTTCTGCATCCCCTTGGAGTTCCACGCCTTCAAGGGAACCGACCACAGTGTGATGCTGCCGGACCCGAGAGAACGCACGATGCGGGTATCGGGGAAGGTGATCGGCAGCACCATCGCATCGCCGGTGCCGTCGGTGATGGTCTTGACCATCTGGCCCCAGTTGGCCTGCACGCCCTTGTAGTCCTTGCCGTCGACGTAACCCGTGGCCAGCCTGGTCAGCCCCCGGGCGATGGTCAGCGCGGCGCCGCGCGGCGGGCCGTTGACCACCGTCTTGCCCTTGAGGTCCTTCCAGCCCTTCACGCTCGAACTGTCATAGGCGTAGAGGCCGTAACCGCCGTACTGATAGGTGTAGAGCACCATCACCTGGGAAGCGAGCGCGGCGCCCTTTTCCTTGCCGAGCTTGGCGTAGGGCCCAGCTCCCTTGGACAGCAGGAAGGGCAGGATCAGCGGAACCGCGGCGAGGTCGGTCTTGCCCTGCGCCACGTTCTGCAGGGAATTGGTCAGGGTCTGGCCTTCGGCCACCTGGAAATTGGCGACCCCGGCCGCCGCGGCGACCTCGGCGAGGGCGGTGACGGCGGTGTGAGGCGCTCCGCCCGGCGGGCCGGTTTCCGCGGTCAGGTTCTGTTGTGCGCCGGCGGGCGCGGCGAGGGCGAGCATCCCCGCTGCCGCCGCCGATATCGCGAGTCTTCCGGACATGATTGCTTCCCGTATCTTTGAGTTTCGAGCGGTTCCCATTGTACAGGCCGGTTCCGGCGCCGGGAAAGAATCCGCGGACTTCCGCGCCGGAATCAGGCCGGCGGGCCGTAGCCGCCGCCGCCCGGCGTCTCGATGACGAAGCGGTCGCCGGCGTTCATCTGCGTCATGTCGGTGCCGGTGAGTTCGTCCACCGCGCCGTCGGCGCGCTCGACATAGTTGCGCCCCGTCTTGCCCGGGTTGCCGCCGGCCGCGCCGAAGGGCGGCACGCGGCGGTGGCTGGAGACGATGGCGGCCGTCATCGGCGCGCGGAACAGCACCCGGCGGACGATCCCGTTGCCCCCCCGGTGCGCCCCGCCGCCGCCCGAACCGTCGCGGATCGAGAACGATTCGAGCACCACCGGGAACCGCCATTCGAGGATCTCGGGATCGGTCGCCCGGGTGTTGGTCATGTGCGTATGCACGGCGTGCGCGCCGTCGAAATCGGGGCCGGCCCCGGCGCCGCCGCAGATGGTCTCGTAATTCTGGTAACCCGCATTGTCGCCGAAGGTGAAGTTGTTCATCGTCCCCTGGCCCGCCCCCATGATGCCGAGCGCGCCGATCAGCGCGTTGGTGACGGCCTGCGAGGTCTCGACATTGCCGGCGACGACGGCGGCGGGGTATTGCGGGGCCAGCATGCAGCCCTCGGGGATGATGACCCGGAGCGGCTTGAGACAGCCCGCGTTGAGCGGGATCTCGTCGTCCACCATCAGCCGGAAGACATAGAGCACCGCCGCCATGCAGACCGAGGACGGGGCGTTGAAGTTGCTGTCCTGCTGCGGTGCGGTGCCGGTGAAGTCGATGACGGCCTCGCGCTTCTCCCGGTCGACCTTGATGTCGACGCAGATCTTGGCGCCCGAATCCATCTCGTACTCGTAGGAGCCGTCGGTCAGCACCCCGAGCACCCTGCGGACGCACTCCTCGGCATTGTCCTGGACGTGCTTCATGTAGGCGTGGACAACATCGAGCCCGAAATGGGCAACCATCTTGCGGAGTTCCTGGACGCCCTTCTCGTTGCCCGCGATATGCGCCTTGAGATCGGCGAGGTTGTTCTTGAAGTTGCGGGTGGGGTACGGCGCGCCGGTGAACAGCGCCTCGGTCTCCTTCTCCAGCAGCCGCCCGCCGGAGACCAGCTGGAAGTTGTCGATCAGGACGCCTTCCTCGTCGATGTGCTTCGAATCGGGCGGCACCGAGCCCGGCGTGGTCCCGCCGATGTCGGCGTGGTGCCCGCGCGCGGCGACGTAGAACAGGATGTCCTCGCCGGCATCGTCGAACACCGGCGTGATCACCGTCACATCCGGCAGGTGGGTCCCGCCGTTGTAGGGCGTGTTCAACATGAACACGTCGCCCGGCACGATGGTGCCGGCGCGCTGTTCGGCGACGGTGCGCACGCTGTCGCTCATCGAGCCCAGATGGACCGGGATGTGGGGCGCGTTGGCGACCAGGCTGCCGTCGGGGCCGAAGATCGCGCAGGAGAAGTCGAGCCGCTCCTTGATGTTGACCGAATACGAGGTGTTCTGGAGCACCACCCCCATCTGCTCGGCGATCGACATGAAGAGGTTGTTGAACACTTCCAGCATCACCGGGTCGACCTCGGTGCCGACCGAGGCCTGCCCCGGCCGCGGTACGACGCGGGTGAGGATCATCTGGTCGTAACGGTTGATCTCCGCCGACCAGCCGGGCTCGACGACGGTGGTCGCGTTGGCCTCGACGATCACCGCCGGCCCGCTCACCCTGCAGCCCGGCGTCATCGCCTCGCGATCGTAGAGCCGGGCCGCGCGGTTCCCCCCCGCCATGTAGGTCTCGATCTCATCGACCGGTTCGGGAGCGGCGCCGGAGCCCGCCGGGACCGCAGGGTCGATCACGTCCGGCGCGCCGGCGATCACCTCGACGGTGACCGCCTCGACGATGTGGTTTTTCTCCGGTGCGATGAAACCGTATTGCAGATGGTGCGCCGCCTCGAACTCGGCGACGATGCTCGCCCGATCGGCGAAATCGACGATCAGGGGAGAATCGGTTCCCTCGTAGCGCAGATGCACCTTGCGCAGCGCGTAGGTGCGCGCGGTGTCACCGCCCTGGCGGGCCATCTCGGCCCGGCCGTCCTCCTCCATCCCGTCGAGCGTCCGGCCCACATCGTCCAGCAGCGCGTCGTCGAGGATCGCCTCGACCGCACGCTCGCGCATCACGCGGAGGTCGGCGAGCCCCATCCCGTAGGCCGACAGCACCCCGGCGAACGGGTGGACGAAGACGCGGCCGATGCCGAGCGAGTCGGCGACCAGACAGGCGTGCTGCCCGCCCGCCCCGCCGAAGCAGTTGAGGGTGTAGCCCGTCACGTCGTGGCCGCGCTGGATCGAGATCTGCTTGATCGCCTTGGCCATGTTCTCGACCGCGATCATCAGAAAGCCGTCGGCGACCTCGACCGGGGAGCGCCGGTCGCCGGTCTCGCGCTCGATGCTGGCGGCGAGCGCGGCAAACTTCTCGCGCACGATCTCCTCGTCCAGCGCCTCGTCCGCGTTGGGGCCGAATACCCTGGGAAAGAAGCTCGCCCGGATCTTGCCGACCATCACGTTGGCGTCGGTGACGCACAGCGGCCCGCCCCTGCGGTAGCAGGCCGGGCCGGGGTTGGCGCCCGCCGAGTCCGGGCCGACCCGGTAGCGGGTGCCGTCAAAATGCAGGATCGAGCCGCCGCCGGCGGCCACGGTATGGATCTGCATCATCGGCGCACGCATACGCACCCCGGCGACCAGAGTCTCGAAGGAGCGCTCGTACTCGCCGTCGTAATGGGCCACGTCGGTCGAGGTGCCGCCCATGTCGAAACTGATGATCTTGTCGTAGCCCGCCATCGCCGAGGTGCGCACAGCGCCGACGATGCCGCCCGCGGGGCCGGACAGGATGCTGTCCTTGCCGCGGAAGAAACGGGCGTCGGCGAGCCCGCCGTTCGACTGCATGAACATCAGCCGGGTTTCGCCGAGTTCGTTGCGGATGCGGTCGACATAGCGCTTGAGGATCGGCGAGACATAGGCGTCGACGACGGTGGTGTCGCCGCGTCCGACCAGCTTCATCAGCGGGCTGACCTCGTGCGAGACCGAAACCTGGGCGAACCCGATCTCGCGGGCCAGCGCGGCGACCGCGATCTCGTGGTCGTGGTGGCGGTAGCCGTGGACGAACACCACGGCCACCGACTCGATTCCGTCCCGCCGGGCCTGCTCCAGAGCCGCGCGCGCAGCGTCGAGATCCACCGGGACCAGCTCCTCGCCCTCGGCCGAGTAGCGCTCGTCGATCTCGACCACGCGCTCGTACAGGAGTTCGGGCAGCACGATATTGCGCGCGAACAGGGACGGCCGGTTCTGGTAGCCGATGCGAAGCGCGTCGCGGAACCCCCGGGTGATGAGCAGCACCGTGCGCTCGCCCTTGCGCTCCAGCAGCGCGTTGGTCGCGACCGTGGTGCCCATCTTGACGGTATCGATCGCATCCGCCGGGATGCCGGCCGAGCCCTCGATACCCAGCAGGTCGCGGATGCCCTGGAGCGCCGCGTCCTCGTAGCGCTCGGGGTTCTCGGACAGGAGCTTGTGGGTGACGAGCGCCCCGTCCGGTTTCTGAGCGACGAAGTCGGTGAAGGTGCCGCCGCGGTCGATCCAGAACTGCCAGCGGCCGTCGCGCAGAGAAGCATCGCTCACGTCATTCCCCCATTCTCGAACGGCGGCTCCCGGGCGATGGCTTGCGCGCCCGGCCCGGCGTCATTGCCGCGGCAGTCTGATACTATCATTGCCCGGACGATACAAACGCAGTCCCGGCGTGGCATAGTCCTGTTTCCGTCCGCAAGACCCTGCCCGGGAGGGAAACGGCATGGCGGCTTTCACCTACGGCGGCGCTCCGGTCCCGATCCGCAGCGACATCGCCGCGGCCCACAACCGCGCGTGGCAGCGCATCGCTCGCCCCGGCACCTGGCATTCGGGGGAGGTGCGGGTGTGCATCGCCGCCGAGACCCGCAATGCACGCACCTGCCGGCTCTGCGCCGCCCGCAAGGAGTCTCTCTCGCCCTTCGCTGTCGAGGGGGCGCACGACCACGCGGGCGGCCTGCCTGATGTCATGGTGGAGGCGGTCCACCGGATCGCCACCGATCCCGCCCGGCTGACCCGCCGCTGGTACCGGAGCCTGCTCGACGACGGGCTGGACGCCGCCGCCTATGTAGAATTGGTCGGCGTCGCCTGCACGACGATCTCGGTCGATACATTTGCGCGCGCGATGGGCATGGACCTCCTGCCGCTGCCCGAGCCGGTGGCCGGCGCACCTGCGCGGACCCGCCCGGCGAGCGCGTCGCAGGGTCCGGCCTGGGTACCGTGGATCGCGCCCGGGGATGCGGCCGAGGATGAAAACGACCTGTTCAGCCCCGAGCACGCCAACATCCACCGGGCGATGAGTCTGGTCCCCGCCGAGGCCCGCGGCTTCTTCGATCTGGTGGAAACCCAGTATCTGCGGCGCAGCCAGATGCGCGACTTCGCCAACGAGTACCGCGCCATCACCCACGCGCAGATCGAGCTGGTGGCCGGGCGGGTGTCGGCTCTCAACCGGTGCGTCTACTGAACCACCAGCCACGCGCTGCTGCTCCGTGCGAGCGGCGAACATGCCGGCCGGGACATCGATCTGGATGCGGTCATCGGCGAGGCGGAGGGCGACGGCGGCGTTCCCGGCGGAGCGCTCCTCGTCGCCTTTGCCGAGGCGGTGGTGGCCGGCGGCGAAGCCGCGCTCGATACGGCGCGGAAAGATCTTCTCGATGCGCTCGGAGCGGAGGCGCTGGTCGATTCGTGCGCCGTGGCGGCGACCTTCAACGCGATCGACCGGGTAGCGGATTCGACCGGTATCCCGATCGACGAGGCGCGCATCGCACCCACGGCGGACCTGCGCGACCGGCTCGGCATCGACCGCTTCCCGTCGCGGATGCAGGCGTGACGCGGTTCAGCCCGGCTCGTCCACCGCGATGGGGACCCCGGGCGCATTCTTCGAACTGCGCAGGGCCAGCGCCGACTTGACCACGCTGACGTTGGGGGCCGCGGTCAGCCGCGTCGTCAGGAAGGTCTGGTAGGTATCCCATTCGGTCGCCACGATCCGCAGCAAAAAGTCCGTCTCCCCGGCCAGCATGTGGCACTCGCGGACCTCCGGCCAGGAGTCCGCCAGCGCCTCGAACGCCGCCAGGTCGGCTTCCGCCTGGCTGTGCAGCCCGACATTGGCGAACACGGTGACCCCGAAACCGAGCGTCTGGGGGTCGATCTCCGCGTGGTAGCCGCGGATGCAGCCGGCCTGCTCCAGCGCCCGCACGCGGCGCAGGCAGGGCGGCGGCGAGATGCCGGCGCGGCGTGCGAGCGCGACGTTGGTCATGCGCCCTTCGTCCTGCAGGTCGCGGAGGATGCGAAGGTCGATGCGGTCGAGCTTGACCCGGGCCACGAACGGTCCTCCCTGTTCTCCCCGTCGGCGTGGACGGTGGGCAGCAGCGCGCTGGGGCGCAATTATATTAGAAACATTGGCAATATTGTTTCAAGATAGCGTATCTTCGCCCGATATCTTTCCGCCCGCCCGGGCCACTGGATATATCGCTGCCGCAACGCTAATTCTCCAGCGACACGGGCAGACGCCCAACGCTGTCCCGAGAACGGATCGGCCATGCCCCAGACACGACACGCCAAGGTTCTGATCATCGGCTCCGGCCCGGCCGGCTACACCGCAGCGGTCTATGCCGCGCGCGCGGCGCTCGACCCCGTCCTGGTCACCGGGATCGAGGTCGGCGGCCAGCTCTCCATCACCACCGACGTGGAGAACTACCCCGGCTTCGCCGATGTCATCCAGGGGCCCTGGCTGATGGAGCAGATGCAGCGCCAGGCGGAGAACGTCGGCACGGCCGTGGTGCACGATCTGATCGTCGACGTCGATCTCTCCCGCCGCCCGTTCCGCTGCACCGGCGACGGCGGCGACATCTATCTGGCGGAGACGATCGTCGTATCAACCGGGGCCCGAGCGCGCTGGCTCGGTCTCGAAAGCGAGGCGGCGTTCCGTGGATTCGGGGTCTCGGCGTGCGCGACCTGCGACGGCTTTTTCTTCCGCGGCCGCGATATCGCCGTCGTCGGCGGCGGCAACACCGCGGTGGAGGAGGCGCTTTACCTGACCAACCACGCGGCCAGCGTGGCGCTGATCCACCGGCGCGATACCCTCCGCGCCGAGAAGATCCTGCAGGCGCGCCTGTTCGACAACGACAGGATCGAGGTCGTCTGGAACACCGTGGTCGAGGAGATCACGGGCCGCGACGAGCCGAGGGAGGTCACGGGGCTCCGGCTGCGCAACACGGTGTCCGGGGAGATTTCCGAACGCGCGGTGGCCGGCCTGTTCGTTGCCATCGGGCACGACCCGGCGACCGAGCTGTTCCGCGGCAAGGTGGACATGGACGCCGACGGCTATATCCGGACCGACGCCGACTCGACCGCGACCAGCGTGCCGGGGGTCTTCGCCGCGGGCGATGTCCAGGACAAGGTCTACCGTCAGGCCGTCACCGCCGCCGGCACCGGCTGCATGGCCGCCCTGGAAGCCGAGAAATTCCTCGCCGAACAGGCCGTCGAGGCGGCCGAATGACGGGCGCGCAGCCGTCCGGGCGATGAGGGACTGGGACAAGCTCCGGGTTTTCCACGCTGTCGCCGAGGCCGGCAGCTTCACCCGCGCGGGCGAGACCCTCAACCTGTCGCAATCCTCGGTGAGCCGGCAGATCGGCGCACTGGAGAAGAGCCTCAACGCGCCGCTGTTCCACCGCCACGCACGCGGGCTCAAGCTCACCGAGACCGGGGAGACCCTGTTCGAGACCGCGAAGGAGGTGTTCGCCAAGCTCGCCATGGCCGAGGCGAAGGTGAGCGAGTCGCGCGACCGGACCAACGGGCCGCTCCGCATCAACACCACAGTCGCGTTCGGCTCGATCTGGCTGACCGCGCGGCTGAAGGACTTCATCGAGACCTATCCGCAGATCTCGGTGACTCTGCTGGTCAGCGAGGACGAGCTCGACCTCAGCATGGGCGAGGCCGACGTGGCCATCCGCATGACCCCGCCGCGCCAGTCGGACCTCATCCAGCGCCGGCTCGCCACCATGCGCCACCACGCGTTCGCGGCGCCCTCCTACCTCAACAGGTTCGGTGCGCCGCACCGGGTCGGCGATCTCGACCGCCACCGCCTCATCGCCCATGACGAGGTGGGCCGCCCGCCCTACGACCGGATCAACTGGATGCTGCGGGAAGGGCGGGCGAAGAGCGCGCCGCGCCGTCCCGTGCTCACCGTCAACAGCATCTACGGTATGTACCGCGCGGCGGTCAGCGGCCTCGGCATCGCTTCGCTGCCCGACTATCTCGGACAGCTCGCGGGCGTCCTCGTCCCGGTGCTGACAGAGATGGAAGGCCCCGCCTTCGACGTCTATTTCGTCTACCCGGAGGAACTGCGCAACTCGCAGCGCATCGCCGCCTTCCGCGACTTCCTGGTCGGCAGCGTGGGCCGGGGCGGCATCTACTGACCCGGGCCGGGCTTAGCCATGCATGTAGCGCATGGCTGAATTGTGAATCGACGGCGTTTATTTTGCGCTCCGGAGAACACATCTTTCGCTTGTCGGTTGACGAAGCGGCGGCGGTTGCGCCGCCGCCGCGTCGCCGACGGGACCGGGCGCCCGTTTTTCGTCCGGGCGGGTCTGCTGACCCGACGTCTCCCAGACGTGAAGCCTCCCTGTTAAACTGGCCCGGGAATCCCGGATTCCCGGGCCTCTTTTTGCCGGATCGACCGCATGCGAGCGATGGTATTCAGCGGTGTCGGACGGCCGCTGGCGCTCGAGGAGCGCGGCATGCCAGCGCCCGGCGCGGGCGAGGTGCTGGTCCGCATATCCGCCTGCGGTGTCTGCCGTACCGATCTCCACATCGTCGACGGCGAACTCCCGCGTCCGAAGCTGCCCCTGGTGCCGGGGCACGAGGCGGTCGGACGGATCGTCCGTGCGGGTCCCGGCGTCGAGGGGCTCGCGGAGGGCGAGAGGATCGGGATCCCCTGGCTCGGATGGACTTGCGGCGTCTGCCGCCAGTGCCGCGCGGGGCGGGAGAATCTGTGCCCCGACGCCCTGTTCAACGGCTACACGCGGGACGGCGGCTACGCCGAGTATGCGGTTGCCGACGCGCGCTACTGCTTTCCGGTCGGCGGCGACCTCGGTGATGCCGAGGCCGCGCCGCTGCTCTGCGCCGGGCTGATCGGCTATCGCTCGCTGCGGATGGCGGGCGATGCGGAGACGCTCGGGCTCTACGGTTTCGGCGCTGCCGGCCACATCGTTGCCCAGGTCGCGCGCCACCAGGGACGGCGGGTCTTCGCCTTCGTCCGCCGGGGCGACGAGGCGGCGCGGTCGCTCGCGCTCTCGCTCGGCGCCGAATGGGCGGGCTGGTCGGACGAGCCCGCACCCGAGATGCTCGACGCGGCGATCCTCTACGCCCCGGTGGGCGCCCTGGTTCCGCTGGCGCTGTCCTCCGTCGCGCCGGGCGGCACCGTGGTCTGCGCCGGTATCCACATGAGCGACATCCCCTCCTTCGCTTACGCGCTTCTATGGGAGGAACGGCGTCTGGTCTCGGTCGCCAACCTGACCCGCCGGGACGGCGAGGCGTTCCTGCCGCTGGCGGCGGAGATTCCGGTCCGCCCCGCGGTTCGCACCATGCCGTTGACGGAAGCCAACGCGGCCCTTGCCGCGCTCCGCGGCGGCGCGGTCTCCGGCGCGGTCGTCCTCGCCGCCTGACCGCCTGCCGCCCCGCCCTACGCGCCCCGCACCCGGTCGAGCAGCGCGCCGCAATCGCCCGGCAATCGGTTGCCGCGCCACGCCACATGGTGGTCGGGGCGGACCAGCGCCATGTCCGCCCCGTAGACCGCCCGCGCGCCGGCATCGTCGACCGCGACGGGGGTCAGGGGCAGCCCGCGCTCCCCGGCGGCGGCGAGGAGGGGCGCTGCATCCGGCACGCCGGCGAACCGGAGCAGCGTGAACTCCGGCCCCAGCCGGTCGTGGAGCGCGCCGGCGGCAAGCCGTGCATGGGGCGCCCGGGCGGGCGTCGGGCGTGTATTCGTTGGGCCGGTCGGGCGGCGGCGGCGTACCGTCGTCGATGACGAGGGGCGAGCCGGCATAGGACAGGCCGAGAAAGATGCCGGGGATGGTGAACTCGCGGTGGGCGTGGGCCTCGACAAGCGGTTTGAGGGCGGCGCGCGCGGCCCGGCCCGCGGCGCTGTCGTCCTCGACCGCGGCGCCGACCGGCATCCGGCCGATGGAGTCGGCGAAACGGCTGGCGTAGGCCGTGTTGCGCTCGCCCACGGGCCGGCGCTCCGCCTCGTAACTGTCGATCAGCCGCGGGCCGCCCCACCCCCGGATCGCCGCCGCCAGCTTCCAGGCGAGGTTGACGGCATCGTCGATGCCGGTGTTCATCCCCATGCCGCCCGTCGGCGTAAAGAGATGCGCCGCGTCGCCGGCGAGAAACACCCGGCCGCGGCGGTAGCGTTCGGCGACCAGCGCGTAGCCCGCCGTCCAGTTGAGGGCCGAGAGGACGCGCAGCGGGAAACCGACCCCGGCGGCGCGGTGGATCATCTCCGCCGGGTCGCGCATGCCGCCGTCCTCCGTGCCGAGCGCCGCCAGGAACAGGAACCGGTCCCCGCCGTCCACCGGGATGAACAGGGCGCGGATCTCCGGGTTGAGGATCCAGTATTGCCAGGCCCGGTCCCGGGCAAGCCAGCCGGCGCGGCGGTCGGCCTCGAAATATGTGGCGTACATCGGTCCGCCCATCATCGGGCGGACCGCGCCCGACTCGCCCATCAGCTCGATCCCGAGCGCGGCGCGGATGCCGCTCCCCGCCCCGTCGCTGCCGATCAGGTAGTCCGCCTCGTAGACGATCCCTTCGCCGCCGCCGTTCGGCCGGGCGACGGCGGTCACCCGGTCGCCCAGGTCGCGAAACGCCTCCAGCCGCCAGCCGAACCGAACATCGACGGCGGGCAAGGCGTCGGCCGCCTTCTTCAGCTCCTCTTCGAGGAATAGCTGGGAGCAGCGGTGCGGCGGTTCCGGCGAGGCCCACAGCCCGGTTCCCGCCGCCGCTTCGGCCAGCGCCTCGCGCCGCGACGGCTGGCGGTAGCGGCCGATCTCGTAGCCCGTGCAACGGGTAAAGTAGGCGATGTCGGTGGGATGGTCGTCGTCCAGCCCGCGCGCACGGACGGCGTCGGCGATGCCGAGCCGGCGGAGATGCTCCATCGTCCGGCTCGAGATCGCGTTGGCCTTGGGATGGGTCGCCGTGGTCGGCCGGTCGTTGAGCAGGACGCAGCCGATGCCGCGCCGCCCGAGTTCGAGGGCGGCGATCATGCCGACCGGCCCGCCGCCGGCGACGACGACCGGGACGCGCCGTTCCGCCGCCACGCCTATTCGCGCTCCCGCAGCGCCTCGATCCGCCGGCGCAGCATGGGCAGCCATTCCGCGTCTTCCGGAGACTCCCTCTCGAGCGCCCGCCAACGGGCGAGTGCACCGCCGCGGTCGCCCTTCTGCAGCGCTGCGAGGCCGAGATAGAAGTGCGCCCGGGGCTCTCCCGGATCGATCGCGAGCGCGGCGGCGAAGGCCCGTTCGGCCTCCGGCGTGACGGTGCCGGCCGCGGCCGCCGCGAGCGCCTCGCCGCGGCGCGCCCGGAGATCGGCGTCGGCGGGAAGCAGCGCCGACGCGCGGGCGTAGGCGGCCGCAGCCTCGGAATGGCGTTGGAGCGAGGAAAGCGACCGCGCCAGCAGGCGCCAGCCGCGCACGTTGTCGGGCTGTTCCTCCATGCGTCTGGCGAGTTGCCCGACCAGCGCCGCCAACTCGGCGTCGCCGTCGGCCGGCTGCGCGGCGTCCCGTCCGGCCGATGCGGCGCCGCCGCCGATGAACGGTGCGCCCTGCCAGAGATAGAGCCCGCCCGCCGCCAGCGGCAGGACGCAGGCGAGCACGGCGGCGAGGATCGCGCGTCCGCGCAGCGGCTCGCCCCTCGTTGCGGCCTCTTCCCGCGCATCGGCGGCGGCCAGCAGACGCCGGCCGATCTCCGCCCGCGAGGCTTCGAACTGATCGCCGGTGACGAGGCCGCGCGCGCGTTCTCGCTCCACCTCGGCAAGCTGGTCGCGGTAGATCTCGGCATCGTGTTCCGCCCGCGGCCGCGGCGGCGGCGGCGGCGGCCGCAGCAGCGGCATCAGCAGGCAGAGGACGACGATCAGCGCCATGCCGGCGAGAACGGCGAACAGGATCACGGCTTCCCGTTCCCGTCGAGCAGCCGGTCCAGCCGCTCCCGTTCCCCGGCGTCCAGCGCCGTCTCCGCGACGGCGGCGCGGCGGCGGCGCAGGAAGACGGCCGCCAGCGCGGCCCCGGCCAGCACGATCGCCGCCGGGCCGAGCCAGAGCGCGTAGGTGGCGGCCTTGAACGGCGGCGACAGGAGGACGAAGTCGCCGTAGCGCTCGGCGACGAACCGGACGACCTCCCGGTCGCTCGCCCCTGCGCTCAGGCGCTCGCGGACGAGAATGCGCAGATCCCTGGCGAGCGGCGCGTCGGAGTCGTCGATCGACTGGTTCTGGCAGACCAGACAGCGAAGCTGCTTGGAGATCGCCCGCGCCCGGTCTTCTAGAACCGGGTCGGCCAGAATCTCCGCGGGTTCGACGGCCGCCGCCGGCGCCGCGAGAGCGGTGCACAGCGCGAGCGCGAGGGCGGCGGTGCGGATCACCCGGCGGGCTCGCGCAGCAGCGGCCGGATCCGGGTTTCGAGATCGCGCGCGAGAATGGGGCCGACATGCTTGTATCGGACCCGCCCGGTGCGGTCGAGGACGAAGGTCTCCGGATAGCCGCGCACGCCCCAGTCGATGGACACCCGTCCGCTGCGGTCGGCGCCGATGCGCCGGTACGGGTTGCCGAGCCGGGCGAGGAAGGCGCGGGCATCCTCCGGCCGGTCCCTAGTGTTGATGCCGTAGATCGCCACCCCCTCGCGCGCGAGCTGCATCAGGAAGGGATGCTCCTGGTGACAGGGCGGGCACCACGAGGCGAAGACGTTGACCAGCGCCGGCGCGCCGAGCAGGTCGGCGGTCCGCAACCCGCCCTGCATCCCCTCGACGGGCGGCAGTTCGAACTGCGGCGCCGGCTTGCCGATCAGGACGGAGGGGACGTCCGAGACGTCCTTCGCGCCGCTGCCGATCTGATATAGGTAGACGCCGAAGACGGCAGCGAGCGCGGCGAAGACGCCGAGGGGGAGGATGGCGGAGAGGCGCATCTCGGTGCGCCCTAGGCGCCGGCCCGGACCGGTCGTCCGGCGCGGCCGCGGCGCGGAGAGCCGACGCGAAGCCTGCGGTCGGTGAGCGAGACCGCTCCGCCCGCCGCTATCACCGCGGCGCCGATCCAGATCCAAGGCACCAGCGGGTTGTGATAGAGCCGGACCGTCCAGGCCCCCGACTGCGCGCGCTCGCCGAGGACGACATAGATATCCGCCAGCCAGGTGGTGTGGATCGCCGCCTCGGTGGTTTGCGACCGTTCGACCGGATAGTTGCGCTTCTCCGGCCTGAGCGCGGCGAGGAGACGCCCGCCGCGCTCGAGGTCGAAGCGGCCCGTCACCGCGCGGTAGTTGGGCCCCGCGGTCTCCGATACACCGTGGAAGACCAGCCGGTAGCCGGCGAGGCCGGCCGCCTCGCCCGGCTTCATCGCCAAGATGCGCTCGGTCTGCCAGGCGGACGACGCCACCATCCCGGCGACGACGATGCCGAGCCCGGCGTGCGCTATCGACATGCCCCAGGCGCTGCGCGGCAGGCTGCCGGCGCGCCGCAGCACGGCCCGCACGCCGCTCCGGCCGATGCCGATCTTGCCGCCGAACTCGACGAGGACGCCGGCGATCAGCCAGACCGCGAGGCCCAGCCCGAAGGCGGCCGGGAGATCGCTGCCGGCCTGCCAGACGGCTGCCCCGGCGACCGCGACTGCGGCGGCGAAGACCGCGGCCAGCCGGCCGAGGACGCCCTGCAGGTCGCCGCGCTTCCACGCCAGGGTCGAGCCGATCACGCAGGCGACCAGGAGCGGCCCCATGATCGGCACGAAGGTCGCTTCGAAGAACGGCGGGCCGACCGAAACCTTGCCGCCGCCGAGCGCGTCGAGGATCAGCGGGTAGAGGGTGCCGAGCAGGACCGTCGCGGCGGCGGCGGTGAGCAGCAGGTTGTTGAGCACCAGCGCGCCCTCGCGCGAAACCGGCGCGAACAGCCCGCCCCCCTTCAGCCCGGGCGCGCGGACGGCGTAGAGGGCGAGCGCGCCGCCTACCACCGCCGCCAGAAGGCCGAGGATGAAGAGGCCGCGTCCGGGATCGGTGGCGAAGGTGTGAACCGAGGTCAGCACGCCCGAACGCACCAGGAAGGTGCCGAGCAGCGACAGCCCGAAGGTGAGGATCGCCAGCAGCACCGTCCAGCCCTTCAGCGTGTCGCGTTTCTCGACCACGATCGCCGAATGGAGCAGGGCGGTGCCGGCGAGCCAGGGCATGAAGGAGGCGTTCTCCACCGGGTCCCAGAACCACCAGCCGCCCCAGCCGAGTTCGTAATAGGCCCACCAGCTTCCCAGCGCGATGCCGATGGTGAGCGCGCACCAGGCGAGCAGCGTCCACGGCCGCACCCAGCGCGCCCAGGCCGGATCGACGCGGCCCTCGATCAGGGCTGCGACGGCGAACGAGAACGAGACCGAGAACCCGACATAGCCGAGATAGAGAAAGGGCGGGTGGAAGGCGAGGCCGGGGTCCTGCAGCAGCGGGTTGAGCCCCTCGCCCTCGGCCGGTGCCGGGCTCAGACGGGCGAACGGGTTGGAGGTGAACAGGATGAACGCGAAGAAACCCGCCGCGACCAACCCGTGGACGGCGAGCACCCGGGTCCGCAGCGGCGTCGGCAGGTTGGTGCCGAACCCCGCGATCATGGCGCCGAACAGGGTCAGGATGAGCACCCACAGCACCATCGAGCCCTCATGGTTGGCCCAGACGCCGGTGAGCTTGTAGAGCAGGGGCTTGAGGGTGTGCGAGTGCTGCGCGACGAGCGCCACCGAGAAGTCGGAGACCGCGAAGGCGTGGACCAGCGCGAGAAACGCCGCCGCGGTCAGGGCGCACTGGAGCAGCGCCGCGGGCCGGGCGACCGCCATGGCCGCCGACCGGCCCCTGGCCGCCCCGAACAGCGGCACCGTCCCCTGGACCAGCGCGAGGAGGAAGGCGAGGATCAGCGCGAAATGGCCGATCTCGGCGATCATTCGCCGGCCTCCCCGGGTGCGCCGCGCCAGCGGCCCGACTCCCTCAGCGCGTCCGCCACCTCTTTCGGCATGTAGGTCTCGTCGTGCTTGGCGAGCACCTCGTCGGCGCGGAACCGTCCGTCGGCGTCGAGCCTGCCCTCGGCGACGATTCCCTGGCCCTCGCGGAACAGGTCCGGGAGGATGCCGGTGTAGGCGACCTCGACCGCGTGCGCGGTGTCGGTGAGGCGGAACGTTACCGTCGCCCCGTCCGACGCGCGCACCACCGAATCCCGGACGACCACCCCGCCGATGCGAAACCGGCGGTCGGCCGGCGGCTTGTCGGCGATCACGTCGCTCGGACTGTAGAAGTAGACGATGCTGTCCTCGAACGCGGCGAGGACCAGCACCGCCGCCGCGCCCAGGGCCGCCACGCCGCAGACGACGAAGGCCATCCGCCGCCGCTTACGCCGCATCGCCGGCTCCGCCGTCCCGGGCGCGGCGGTCGGGATACGCCTCCTCGAGCGCCGCCGCCTCGCGCCTCAGGGCGCCCAGGCGGCGCACGCTGTGGACGGCCAGCCCGCCGAGCACGGCCAGAGCGACCGCGTAGGCCGGCCAGACGAATACCGCATAACCGCCCATCGCCAGGAATTCGCCGATCTCAGCCATGTCCCGGGATACCGGCTTCCATGCCGCTTCCGCCCGCCGGCGGGGCCTGCGCCCGGGCGTGGCGCAGCGCCCGCAGCCGGCGTTCCAGCAGGCCGGCGCGGACGCGGACGAAAACGAGCGTCGCGAACAGGCACGCGAAGCCCGCCGCCATCAGCAACAGCGGCGCCAGCATCGATATGTGGATCGCCGGCGCGTCGAGTCTCGCCACGCTGGCCGGCTGGTGCAGGGTGTTCCACCAGTCGACGGAAAACTTGATCACCGGCAGGTTGATCGCGCCGACCAGCGCGAGGACCGCCGACGACCGGTCGCCGCGCGCCGTACTGTCGAAGGCGTTGGCCAGCGCGATGTAGCCGAGATAGAGGAACAGCAGGATCAGCACCGAGGTCAGCCGCGCGTCCCACACCCACCAGCGGCCCCAGATCGGCTTGCCCCAGAGCATCCCGGTGGCGAGGCAGACGATGGTGAAACAGGCGCCGACGGGGGCGGCCGCGTGGGCGACCGCGTGCGCCAGCGGGTGGCGCCAGATCAGCCCGGCGGCGGCGCACGCCGCCATCAGCGCATAGCAGGAGAGCGCCATCCATGCCGAAGGCACGTGGACGTACATGATCCGCACGGTCTCGCCCTGCTGGTAGTCGGCCGGCGAGAACCCCAGCCCGACCGTCAGCCCCGCGCCGATCAGCAGCGCCGCACCCCAGCCCGTCCACGGCTGGATGCGGTCGGCCAAGCGCAGGAACCGCGCCGGGTTCGCGAACCGGTGCAGGCGTGACACGTGAACCCGTCTCCTCTTCGCCCCTATATCGGCAAGCCGCGACTATACGGCAATGCCCGCCGTGTCCGGCACACCGGTTTTGCCGTGCGCGAGGCGGCCGGCATGCGGCGCTACTCGAGCGCCTGGCGCACCGCCGCCGCCGCCGCCCAGGGGCACAGCGCGGCGGCGGCGAGCAGCATCGCCGCGAGCGCCAGGAGCTGCTGGCGGGCCGCCATCCCGGACAGCGCCGCATCGACCGCGCCGGCGCCGAAGATCAGCACCGGGATCAGCAGCGGCAGCGCCAGGATGGAAAGCAGCACGCCGCCGCGCCGGGCGCCCAGGGTGAGCGCGGCCCCGAGACCGCCGATCAGGCTGATGGTCGGCGTCCCGAGGAGCATCGTCGCGGCCAGGACGGCCGAGCTGCCGGCATCGAGATCGAGGAGGACCGCCATCGCCGGCGTCGCCGCGATCAGGGGGAGGCAGGTGGTCAGCCAGTGGGCCAGCATCTTCGCCCCGACGACCAGCCCGAGCGGCAGCGGGGCGAGCGCCAGCGCCTCCAGGCTTCCGTCCTCGTAGTCGCCGAGAAACAGGCGCTCGAGCGAGAGCATGGCGGCGAGCAGCGCCGCGACCCAGAGCAGGCCGGCGGCGATCCGGGCGAGCAGATTGGCCTCCGGTCCGACGCCGAACGGGAACAGGATGGTCACCAGGACGAAGAACATCGCAGCGGCCGCAGCCTCGCCGGGCTCGCGGACGACCAGCCGGATCTCGCGGCCCAGCGCGGCGGCGAACGCCTTCATGCCGCATCCGCCGGCCCGCCGGCGAAGCGGCTGACGTCGAGGCATTCCGCATCCGGCAGGGCGAGGCCGGCGTTGGTCGAGACCGCGCACGATCCGCCGCCGGCGCAATGCTCCGCAATCGCGGTGCGCACCGCCGCCGCGCCGTCGGAGTCGAGCGCCACCGTCGGCTCATCGAGCAGCCAGAGCGGCGCCTCGGCGGCCATCACACGCGCGAGCGCCAGCCGTCTGCGCTGTCCGGCGGAGAGGAACCGGGCCGGCAGGTCGGCGAGCGCCGCGATCCCGAAGCGTGCGAGCGCCGCCTCCACGTCCGCCCGACCGGACTGCAGCGCGGCCCAGAACCGCAGGTTCTCGGCCACCGTAAGCGCCGGCTTCACCGCATCCAGGTGGCCCACATAGCGAAGCCGCGCGGCGTGCGCCTCGCGGTCGCGGGCGATGTCCTCGCCGTCCCATTCCAGCACCCCCGCCGCCGGCGTCAGGAGACCCGTCATCATCCGCAGCAGGCTCGACTTGCCGCTGCCGTTCGGCCCGGTCACCACGAGGACCTGTCCGGGGGAAAGCGCGAAGTCGAGGCCGGAGAACACCGTGCGGTCGCCGCGCACGCAGGTCAGCGCGCGGCCGCGGAACCGGGGTGCCGGGCGGGGATCCGCGCGGCTCAACGCGGGGCGCGCATGCTCTAGCGCCGCTCCTCGTAGGACGGGCGCAGGTTCTCGATCATCGCCACCAGCCCGTCGAGCGCGGCGCCGATGAATGCCTCGCCCTGTTCGGCGCTCGCGACGTGCGGATCGCCGAAGATCGAGGCATGGTTGGTGTCCGGGCCGGGCCGCCGGCGATAGGTGCGCGACGGCTCGACCCGGGCGACCAGGTCCCAGCCGACGAGCGGGGTGTAGACCCCCTCGATCCGCTCCATCTTGACCAGTTCGGGCCGCGTCGCGAGCTGGAACGAGGTCTCGAACTCGCCGCCGTGGCCCATCCCGCCGACCTGCGACCGGCGCATCGCATCGACCGCCGCCGCCCCCGGCTCCCAGTAGCTCACCGCGGTCACCTGGAAGTCGTAGGCGGTGTCGAGATCGTCGACCAGACGGCGCGCCACCGCGTCGTTGGAGGTGCCGTTGGGCCGATTGCCGTTGAGGATCAGGAGATCCTCGAACCCCTGGCGGACCAGCGCCGCGCCGACCTCGTAGACCAGTTGCTGATAGGTCGGGATGGAGAGCGATATGGTGCCCGGAAAGTGCTCGAAGGTCTTGGAGACCGCATAGGGGACGGCCGGCGCCACCACCGCGCCGATCCGCTCGGCAAGGCGGACCGCCATGTGATCGGCCTGGTGGGTATCGGTGTCGCAGGGCATGTGCGGCCCGTGCGACTCCGTGGCCCCCGTCGGCAGGATGACGAGCTTCCCCGCTTCGATGGCTGCGCGCACCTCGTCGTAGGTCATATGGGCGAGGCGGACTTCCATCAGCGCGGCCGGGCCTCGGTCAGCAGGCGGTGGATCAGGTCGGGCGACATCGGCGACTCGCGCACCGGGGCGATCCCGAGCGGCGCGAACGCATCCTCCATCGCCGAGGCGACGACCTGCGAGACCGGGATGGTGCCGGCCTCGCCCACCCCCTTGATGCCCAGCGGATTGAGCGGCGACGGCGTCTCCATGTGCAGGATCTCGGCGTCCGGGACCTCGGTCGCGTAGGGCATCAGGAAGTCCATGAAGTTGGCGGCGAGCGGCATGCCGTTACTGTCGTACGCGCAGCGTTCGTAGAACGCCCCGCCGATTCCCTGGCCGATGCCGCCCATCACCT
Organism: Alphaproteobacteria bacterium; assembly: GCA_965200535.1. GTDB lineage: Bacteria > Pseudomonadota > Alphaproteobacteria > MPNO01 > MPNO01 > MPNO01. The sequence goes on from CBDAUF010000001.1 coordinate 1,537,368, forward strand.
GCCCCTCGACGATCATCGGGTTGATCATGTTGCCGCAGTCGTGGATGCACAGGTAACGCTTGATCTCCATCGAGCAGATGTCGGGCTGGAACTCGACGATCGCTGCGTGGACGCCGTAGGCCCAGGTTGCGTGCGACGGGCTGAAATAGTCGGTCGCCTCGATCCCCGGCGCCTGCCCCTCGGCGAGCGGGGGGCCGTCGTGCTTCGACGCCGGAGCGAACTGGGTCGCGGTCTGCGACGCCTCGTTGAAAGCGTAGCGCAGCGGGTTCGACGCGGTCGCGATCTCGGCCAGCGACACCGAGCGGTTGCCGTCCGCGATCCAGGCGCGGCCGTCGCGGAGCTCGATGCTGTCCTCGTCGGTTTCCAGCATGTTGGCCGCCGCCTCGATGATCTGTGCGCGGGCCTTGACGGCGGCCTTGTGGACGGCGTTGCCGCTGACCACCGCGGCGCGGCTGGCGAATGTCGCCACCCCCCACTCATGGGCCTGGGTGTCGCCCTCGACAAAGATCACGTCCTTGACGTCGCAGCCGACCTGGTCGGCGGCGATCTGGGCGAACACCGTTTCGTGGCCCTGGCCCTGGCTGGTGAGGCCGGTGGAGACGTGGACCTTGCCGGTGATCGGATGGACCTTGACGTGCCCGCCCTCGTAGGGGCCGAGCCCGGTCCCCTCCACGTAGAAGCCGATCCCGAAACCGAGATAGCGCCCCTCGGCGCGGGCCGCGTCCTGCTGCCGGCGGAAATCCGCGAGGTCGACGGCGTCGGCAATCAGGTCGAGCGCCTTCCCGTACTCGCCCGAATCGTAGTTGACCGCGAGCCCGTCGGCGAACAGCAGTCCGTCGCGCTTGTAGGGAAACTCGCCCGGGCCGATGAAGTTGCGCCGGCGGATCTCCATCCGGTCAATGCCGAGTTCGTCGGCGAGCTGGTCGAGCGCGCGCTCGATGGCGAAGCAGGCCTGCGGCCGGCCGCAGCCGCGGTAGGGCGTGACCTGGACGCAGGGGGTGTAGACCAGCGTCATCTCCACCCAGATGTCGGGAATCCGGTACGGTCCGGCAATCGAGGTCGAGGCGACCTGGGCAACGGCGATGCCGTAGGGAATGAACGCCCCGGTGTCGTGGATGAACGAGTCCCGCAGGCCGAGGACCGTCCCGTCCTTCTTCGCCGCCAGCGTGATCTCGTGTATCTGGGCCCGCTCCTGGCTTGCACCGATGAAGTTCTCCACCCGGTCCTCGATGTACTTGACCGGCCGGTCGAGCTGCATCGCGGCGTAGGGGACAAGAATCTCGTCGGGGTGGAACATCATGATCTTCTGGCCGAAGCCGCCGCCGACATTGGGGGCGATGACCCGGATCCTGTCCTCGTCGATATCGAACAGCGAGGCCAGACCGCCGCGCACCGAGATCGTCGCCTGCGTCGAATCCCACACCGTGAGTTCGCCCGACACCCGGTCCCAGCGGGCGGCGACGGCGCGGCACTCGAGCGGCGCCGCGGTCGAGCGCTCGAGCCTGACGCGCACCGTGGTCGTGTGCTCGGCCGCGGCAAAGGCGGCGTCGGCGTTGCCGCTCTCCTGGACGAAATGGGCGGCGACGTTGCCGGGAATGTCGTCGTGGACCAGCGGCGCCCCTTCGGCGATCGCCTTTTCCAGGTCGAGTTCGACCGGCAGCGGCTCGTAGTCCACCGCGATCGCGGCGCAGGCGTCTTCCGCGGTATAGCGGTCGACGGCGACCACCATGGCGATGCACTGGCCGGCGTAGAACACGTCGCCGCGGGCGAGCGGGCGCTGCGTCTTGCCGCCCCCGGCGATGCACGGATGCGGGATCAGCATCGGCAGTTCGACGTCGAGCGCGCCGATATTGTCGGCGGTGTAGACGGCGACCACGTCGGGCATCGCCTCGGCCGCCGCAATGTCGATCGAGCGGATCCTGGCGCGCGCGTGCGCGCTCCTGACGAACGCCGCGTGCAAGGCGCCGGGAAGCCCGATGTCGTCGATGAACGCGCCCTCGCCCCGGAGCAGGACGGGGTCCGCGTTGCGCTGGACCGGCTCGCCGAACTGGCGTGTCGACATGGCCTTCCTCCCGAATCCGCGCCCTCAGTCCGCCGCCGCGTTCATCAGTTCGACGCTGCGGCGGAACGCCCGGACGATGTTGCGATAGCCGGTGCAGCGGCACAGATTGCCGGACAGCACCTCGCGGACCGCCTTTTCCGAAAGATCGGGGTCCGGCGTCTCCTCGAGGTAGCTCAGCATCGACATGACGAAGCCCGGGGTGCAGTAGCCGCACTGCAGACCGTGGCACTCCAGCATCGCCTGCTGGACCGGGTGCAGCGTCACGTCCGCCGCGGCGACGCCCTCGATGGTGCGGACCTCCGCCCCGTCGGCCTGCACCGCGAAGGTGAGGCAGGACCGGGCGGCGCGGCCGTCGATCATCACCGTGCAGCAGCCGCACACCCCGTGCTCGCAGCCGACATGCGTGCCGGTGAGCCCCAGCTCGTGGCGGATGAAGTCGCTCAGCAGCATGCGCGGGCTGGCCTCCCGGGTGACGGTCTGGCCGTTGACGGCGAGCGTCACCGCAACCCTCGGGTCGGACGAGGAGGCGGGAATCGGTTTCTTCAGCACAGTCTTCGCCATGGTCTAGGATCCCGTGCGCCGGACGGCCGCCGCGGCGGTGCGGCGGACCAGCGCCGCCAGCAGGTCCTTGCGGTAGTCGGTCCGGGCCTGCATGTCGTCCGGCGCGGTGACGTAGTCCTTCGCCGCCTCTCCGGCGGCGGCGCGCGCGTCCTCGTCCACCGCGCGTCCGCGAAGCGCATCCTCGGCGGCCGCCAGGCGGACCGGTTTCGCGCCGATGCCGCAGGCCGCGATGCGCGCCTCCCGGCACGCGCCGTCCTCGATCTCGAGCAAGGTGCAGACGCCGGCAAGCGCGTAGTCGCCGCGCCGCCGCGCAAACTCCTCGAAAGCGTACCCGGTGTCCGGCCGCAGGGCCGGGATACGCACCTCGGTGAGGATCTCGGTCTGCTCCAGCGCGGTCGTCATGTGGAACCGGAAGAGATCGCCGGCCGCGATGTCGCGGGCGCCGCCGGGGCCGCACACGGAGACCGAGCCGCCGGCGGCGACCAGAAGGCAGGGAAGCTCCGCCGCCGAATCGGCATGGGCGATGCTGCCGCCGACCGTGCCCCGGTTGCGGATCGCGATATGGGCGACATTGTCGAGCACCTCCGCGATCAGCGGGTTGGCGGCGTTGGCCCCGGCATGGGTTTCGAGTTCCCGGTGCCGGGTCATCGCGCCGACGCGGATCGTCCGGTCCTCGACGGCGATCCCCCGCAGCGCCCCGATCCGGCGCAGGTCGACCAGCCTGCCGGGCGTCGCCAGGCGGAAATTCATCGTCGGGATCAGGCTCTGCCCGCCGGCCAGCGGGCGGGCCGTGTCGTCCGCGGCGAGCGCGGCCACCGCCTCCTCGACGGTCTCCGGCGCGACGTAGTCGAACAGAGCGGGTTTCACTCCGCCGCCTCCCCCTCGATAACCGTCTCCGCCCGCCAGCCGGCGTCCGGATCCTGCCAGCCCTCCGGCCAGTCGATCTCCCCGGCGGCGCGCGCCGCCTCCACATAGGCGCCGCGGTCGAACATCGGCAGCGCCCGGCGGCCGGCGCGAAGCTGCGTGCGGCGCGCCTCGGTGGCCGCCCCGTCGACCGCGCAGCGCGGGCCGTCGCGCCTGACAACGACGCCGTACGCCTCGGCCGCCGCGCCTTCGGAGACCAGCCCGCATTCGACATCGTAGGCGACCAGGCCGGGTTCGCGCAGCAGGGGATCGCCCCAGCCGCCGCCGCCGGTGGTCCGGATGCTGACGGCGGCGCCGGCCGGCACCTCGATATTGTCGGCCATGCCCGGAATCTCGCGCCGGCCGCCGCCGCTGTCCTCGACCGCGATCCGGTAGGTCGAACCGGGTTTGCCGCCGTTGGCGCCGTAGGTGTTGACCAGCGCGCGGTCGGCGTTGGAGAGCAGCCGGCAGGGCGCCAGCGCGCGGATGCGCTTGTCGTAGCCGAACCCGCCGCGGCGATAGCCGGCACCCCCCGAATCGCAGGCGAGCCCGAGCTTCTCGACCAGCACCGGATAACGGGTCTCGGAGAACTCCGCCGGCAGGTTGCGCGAGTTGGGGACGATGTGGACGACATCCGAACCGTCGGCCCACGGCCGCCCCGGCCCGCCGCCGCCCAGCACCTCGCGGAACAGGAAGAAATCCCGGTTCGACGCCCCGCCGTGCAGGCCCCAGATGCGGATCGTCTCGTGATCGGCCGGCATCCGCCCGCCGGTCGCCTTGGACAGGAGCGCGGCGAAGATCCCGAGCGAGCGCAGCAGGATGAAGAACCGCATCCCGGTCGCCTTGCCGAAGTTGGGCGTGACCAGGGTTCCCTTCCCCGGGAACTTCACGTCGATGACGTCCAGCACCCCCTCGTTCATGTCGATCTCGGCGGCGCGCTCCGGCGACGACGCGAGCGAGCGCAGCACCGGGCCCATCCACTTGCGGACGAACTTGCCGTCCGAATAGTCGATCGCCCAGTTGATCGGCCCCTTCGCCTCCGGGTCGGTGCCGGTGAAGTCGAGCAGGATCCGGTCGGCGGTCTTGGTCATGGTGACGCGCATCGCGTGCAGTCTGGGCGCGTCGACTCCGTCGTTCTCGATGTAGTCTTCCCAGGCATAGACACCGTCGGCGATCCGCGGCAGGAGTTCGCGCCGGATGGTCTCGGCGCAGTTCTCGATCATCGCGTCGAACGCCGCTTCCAGCGTATCCGCGCCGTAGCGCTCGGCCAGCGCCTCCACCCGCCTGGAGCCCAGCATGGCGGCGCCGATCTCGGCGTCGAGGTCGCCGCGCAGATGCTCCGACAGGCGCGAGTTGCGCTCGATGATGCGGAACGCCGCCTCGTTCACGCGGCCGCCCTCGTAGAGCTTGATGGGCGGGATCACCAGACCCTCCGCCCACATGTCCTCGGCGTGGACCGGCAGGCTCCCCGGCACCGAGCCGCCGACATCGTCGTGGTGGCCGAAGACCTGCGAGAAGCCGATCAGCCGGCCGTCGTGGAAGATCGGCAGGGTCGAGCAGAGGTCGGGGATATGGCCGATGCCGCCCGACGAGTTGTAGGGATCGTTCCAGAAGAACACATCGCCGGGGTTTATTTCGTCGGGGCCGAAATACTCGAACACCGGTTCGACCAAGGCCGAATACGAACGGCCGGTGAGCTTGCGGCCTCTGGCGTCGAACAGGGCGACCCGGTAGTCGTGCTGGTCGCGGATCATCGGCGACCGCGAGGTGCGCTCGACCGCGGCCTCGATCTCGAGTTCCGCCGAGCGGATGGTGCCGGTGATGATCTCGAGCTCGATCGGTCCGAGCTTCGCTGCGGGTCGCCTGCGCTCGCTCATGGGGATTTCTCCAGGACGAGGTTGCCGTAGCGGTCGGTGGACGACCGCCAGGTTTCCGGAACGACGGTGGTCGATCCGTACTCTTCGATGATGGCCGGCCCGGCGACCGCCGCGCCGACGCCGAGGTCGCCGCGCCGCCAGATGCCGCAGTCGATCCAGCCCTGGCCGCGCCAGTAGACCGGCCGGGAGGCGACCGGGGCGGCGCGGATGCCGCCGTTCTCCAGCGGCCGGATATCCGGCCGGTGCACGCGGCCGACGGCCTGTATCCGGAGGCTCACCACCTCCACGTCCTGGCGGCCCTGGTAATGGAAGCCGAAGGTTCTCTCGTGCACCGCGTGGAAATCGCGCCACATGGTCTCCACCGCAGCCGCGCCGCCGACGCCGGGCGGGATGGGCACCGGCACCTCATGGCCCTCGCCGACATAGCGGACATCGGCGCTGCGGAACACCTCGATGTCCCCGGGCGGGACGCCCTCCGCCGCGATTTCGGTCCGCCCGGCCTCCTCCAGCGCAGCCCACAGCGCCTCGAGCTCGTCGCCGTCGTGCGTCGACTGCTGGCGCACGCAGGTCCTCACATAGTCGCGCTTGACGTCGGAGACATGCAGCCCGAAGGCCGACAGGTTGCCGGGGTTGGGCGGCACGATGGCGGTGACGATGCCGAGGAAGTCGGCGGCCTCCGCGGCAAACAGACCGCCGGCGCCGCCGAAGGCGACCATCGCGTAGTCGCCCGGATCGAGGCCGCGGGTCGTGGTGACGCGGCGGATGCCGTGGACCTGATTGGCCGATGCGATCTCCAGCACCCCGGCGGCGGCCTCCTCCGCGGCGATCTCGAGCCGGCGGCCGAGCGCCTCGTAGGCGTCGCGGGCGGCCCCGGCGTCGAGTTCGAGCCCGCCGCCGATCAGCGCCCCGGGCAGCCGGCCGAGCGTCAGCCCGGCGTCGGTCACCGTCGGTTCCGTACCGCCGCGCCGGTAGCAGATCGGCCCCGGATCGGCGCCCGCGCTGCGCGGTCCGACCTTGAGCGCGCCGTAGTCGTCGATCCAGGCGAGCGACCCGCCGCCGGTGCCCACCGTCTCGATGTCGAGCATCGGCGACTTGACGGGGTAGCTCTCGATGGTCGCGTGGCTGGTGAGCTGCGGGGTCAGGTTCTCGACCAGCGAGACGTCGGTGGAGGTGCCGCCGACATCGAGGGTGAGCACGTTCCGGTAGCCCGCGAGACGCGCCATGTGGGTCGCGCCGAGGACGCCCCCGGCGGGGCCGGAGACCAGCATCGTCACCGGCTTCTCGGCCGCCGCCGCGCTGGAGACGATGCCGCCGTTCGACTGCATGATCAGGAACGGCACGGCGCCGGAACGGCCGCGGATGCTGCGCTCGGCATGGCCGAGATAGGTCTTGCAGTAGGGCTTCACCATGACGTCGATCAGGGTGGTCATGGCGCGTTCGTATTCGCGGTATTCCGGCAGCACCACAGAGGACAGTGAGACATGCATGCCCGGGTGCCGCGCGGCAACAATCGCGCCGACCCGCGCTTCGTGCGCCGGATTGGCGTAGGCGTGCAGCAGGCAGACGGCGAGCCGGGTGACGCCGAGCGCCGCCAGCTCGTCGGCGGCGGCGATCACGCTCTCCTCGTCGAGCGGCGCCAGTTCCGAACCGTCGTGGCGGAGGCGCCCGGTGACCTCGCGCACCAGATGCAGCGGCACCAGGCGCTTCGGCTTCACCCAGAAGAAGGAGTTGCCGTACCCGTCCGGCACCGACTGGCGGGCGATCTCGATCAGATGCCGGAAGCCGTTGGTGACCAGCAGCCCGAGTCCCTCGAACCTGTGTTCGAGCACGGCGTTGGTCGCCGTCGTCGTGCCGTGCAGGATCCGGTCGATGTCCGTCGGTCCGCCGCCCGCGGCGCCCAGCACCTCGTCGATGCCGTTGAGCAGACCGAGACTCGGGTCGGCCGGGGTGCTCGGAGTCTTGATGGCGAACTGCTCGCCGGTCTCCTCGTCGAAGGCGATCACGTCGGTGAAGGTGCCGCCGGTGTCGATGGCTATGCGAAGCGCCATGAATCGCCCACTACATCAACGCCCTGTCCGCCGCCCGCTCACGGTATTGTCAGCCGGCGACAGGGTCAATCGCGCGCATCGCGGCCGCTTGCTCCGCCATGCCCGGTCGCTCCGCCATGCCCGGCGCGGCGGCGCCCGCCCATTCCGCCAGCAGGTCGGTCGAATCCATCACCAGCCCGGTGTGCAGCGAGACCATCCTGAGCGCGGCGTCCTCCATCTCCTCGTTGGTGCCGCGCACCAGGTCGCGCAGCACGACGACGCGGTAGCCCAGGTTGCTCGCATCGAAGGCGGCGTTGAGCACGCAGCAGTCGGTGAACCCGCCGTTCAGCACCACGGTGCGGACGTCCATGTTGCGCAGCAGGAAATCGAGGTCGGTCGGGTAGAAGACGGAGAGCCGTTTCTTGGTCTGGACGATCAGATCGTCGGGCTCGACCCTGGTCTCGAACTCGGTCCAGCGGCTGCCCTCGATCGCGTGCGCGTCGGCGTTGGGGATGTCCCCGGCATAGAGCGGGAAGACCTGCCGCCAGGCCGACGGCAGGCCGTTGACATCGTCGACGCCGCCCTTCCTCAGCACCGTCCTGACATGGATGACGGGGACGCCCAGCGAGCGGGCGCGGTCGTGGAAAACGTCGATCGGGGCCACGATCGCGCGCGCCCGCGGCGCCGGACAGGGGCAGTCCGGCGTATCGGCGAGATGCCCCTGATGCATGTCGATCGAGACCACCGCGGACCGCCGGCGCTCGGCGTAGGGGGCGAATCCGTGCGGCAGGGCGCGCCGCTCACCGTAGACATAAGCCTCCATTGTCAGCCTCCGGTTGTTGTCCCTGCGCCGCCGGATCAGGGCTCGGCGGGCCGCGCGGCTTGCTCTTCGGCCCAGGCGGCGATGGTCCGGCGGATGCGCGCGTCGCGGTCGGCGGCGCACCGGTGGGCGCGGTCCAGATTGATGTCGGTGACCCTGTCGCCGATGCGCCGCAGCAGCGCCTCGTCGTCGCCCCCCGGGGCCGGCGGGATGCGCACCACCGTGTCGTGGCAGTAGGTCGGGATGCGCCGGTCTTCCCGGGCCGGCGGCATTTCCGGATCGCCGCCCGCCGCGACGCGGCGGATCTCGGCGCGCAGCAGCTTGCGCAGCATCAGCACGCCCCGGTCGGTGGCGGTCAGGTGTTCGAGCGCATGCACCGCGATCGGCCGCTGGCTGGTCTGGGCGTCGAAGTCGCCGGGGATGCGCTGGCGGTCCTCGTAGCTGCGCGCGCCGTCCTGGCCGAAGAAATCGACGCTTTCGGGGCCGCACGCGCGCTCGTCCGCGTTGTTGCCGGGATCGCCGTCGGGATGGAAGTGCCGCCAGCCGATGATGCGGCAGGTGCGGTTGTCCACCGGCGTGGTCCAGCGGGTGATCCCGGCCCGGAAATAGAGCCTGGGCTCCTGCCCGTCCTCCCAGATATGGCCGACCTGGGCGATGTTGCCGAACAGGATGTCGTTCGACCGGACCCAGACATTGTCGCCCCAGCGCCGGGTGGTGATGTAGATCATCCCGGTCGGGGTCTCGCGGAATTCGGTCACCGGAAGCTCGCCCCAGGCGTCGGCGAACTGCGAAAAGCTGATCCGCGTGTGCAGGAACACCGCGTGCGCCGGGTCCATCACGTTTTCCTGCACCTGGAGCCAGTTGCACGGGTAGGTGATGTAGTAGGGCACCAGCCGGTCGTCCGGAATCGCCAGGGTGTCGTAGACGGGGAAGTCCGGCCGCCGGTCCGGCGGGCCCATGTAGGCGAACACCAGGCCGCCGTGCTCCTCGACCGGATAGGCGCCGTGGTAGAGGCGGTCCTTGAGCGTGCTCGACGGCGGCTCGCCCGGCGTCTCGAGGATCCGCCCGTCCGGGGCGAACAGCCAGCTGTGGTAGCAGCAGCGCAGCCCGGCCGGTTCGACGACCCCGTATTCGAGCGAGGTTCCGCGGTGGCTGCAATGGAGATCGAGCAGCCCCCACTCGCCTGCCCGGGTGCGGAACAGCACCAGGTCTTCGCCGAACAGGCGCACCCTGAAGGGGAGTTCACCGACTTCCGAGGCGATGGCGACCGGCTGCCAGAAGCGGCGCAGATATTCGCCGCACGGCGAGCCGCGCTCGACATGGGTGAGTTCGGTGTCTTCCCGCGGCGCCGGCGGGCTCGTGTAGGCCCCGTAGGGCGTGCGCAGGAAATGTCTCTGCTCGGCCATGTGTCGTCTTCCCCGGCGGCGCGCCGCACGGCGCATGCGAATGCTACGGCGCGGACCGGCGCACGGAAACGATAAATTGCAGGACGGCGCGCCGAAGCGCGCCGACGATCAGTCCTCGAACGCGATCTCCGCCGACTGGGCGAGGCCGCCGGCCGGGGTGAGCGCCCACAGGCGGCCCTCGCCCGGCCCGGGACCGGGCGCCCCGGCGACCGTGAAGGGCGCGCCGTCGAACAGCGGCGCGAGCGCGCGGACCGCGAAGGTCCTGAGCGCCGCGTGCGGCCGGGCGCGGCGGAACAGGTCGAGCAACAGCGTCGCGGTCAGATTGCCGTGGACCAGCAGGCCCGGATAGCCCTCCGCCCCGGTCACATAGTCGCGGTCGTAGTGGATGCGGTGGCTGTTCATGGTGAGGGCGGAGTAGCGGAACAGCAGCACCGTCGTCGGGTCGACCTCGCGCGACCAGACCGCCTCGGGAACCTGCGGCGGCGCTGCCGCCCCGGGCCGCGCGGCGGCGCCCGCCGCGTCTCCCCGATAGACGGTGGTGTGCTCCTCCAGCGTCGCCAGCCCGGCCTCGCCGGAGATCTCGTGCCGCACGGTGACGAAGCAGAGCGTGCCGGTCCGTCCGGTCTTGGGCGTCACGTCGGCGACGGTCGAGACCCGCGTCGCCGTCTCGCCGACCCGCAGCGGGCGGTCGAACCGCATCCGCACCCCGGCCCACATCCGGCGCGGCAGCGGCACCGGCGGCATGAAGCTTCCCCTGGCGGCGTGTCCGTCCGCACCGGTCTCCGAGAGCTTCACGACCTCGGGGAAATAGTACCAGTGCCAGCCGGGCGGGATCGGATCGCCGTCCGCGAGCGGCGCATCGTCGCGGTCGAAGGTGGCGGCGAGGATGTCGGCCGGCGCGGCGGTGATGAGCCCGGTCGCGGTCCGGCTCCGCCCGACCCAGCCGCGCGCGCGCTCGAGCGCCTCGTCCAGCGCCCGGCCGGGCGCGCCGTGGTTCGTGCTCATGCCGAGAACTCGCAGCGGATCGCCTCGGAGTGGGCGCCGGCGGCCGGCACCGGGCCGAGGGGACGCGAGGCGCCGTCGATCCGCGCCGGCGGGGCGACGACATCGACCGCCCCGTCCGGGATGGCGACGCCCGTCCGGCGCAGCGCCGGGTGCCGCGCGAGGCCGCCCACGTCGTTGACCTCGCCGAACGCGATCGACGCCCGGCGCAGCCGCCCGACCAGGGCCTCCCGCTCGATCGCGGTGAAGACCCCGCGGAGGATCGCATCGAACGCCGCGCGGTTGTCGAGCCGGGCGAGATTGTTCTCGAAACGCGGGTCGTCCGGCAGTTCCGGCCGTTCCAGGACCGCGGCGCAGAGGCGCCGGAACTCGCGCTCGTTCTGGATCGCGATCAGGATCGGCGGGCCGTCCCGCGTCGGGTATGCGCCGTAGGGATGGATCGAGGGGTGGGCGAGGCCGATGCGGGGCGGCCCCCTGCCGTCCGCCTCCCAGTGCAGCAGCGGAACGGTCATCCAGTCGGCCATGCCGGAGAACAGCGAGGTCTCGATGGCGCAGCCCTCGCCCGTCGCCGCGCGCGCCGCCAGCGCCTCGAGGACCGCCATGTAGCTGTACATGCCGCAGGCGATGTCGCACACCGAGACGCCGACGCGGCCCGGCCCGGCCGCCCCGCCGGTCACCGAGCAGAGCCCCGATTCCGCCTGCACCAGGAGATCGTAGGCCTTCATGTCGGCATAGGCGCCGTCCGCACCGTAGCCGCTGATATCGACAGTGATCAGCCGGCCGTTGCGCGCCCGGAGGGAGGCCGCGGCGAACCCCGCCCGCGCCGCCGCGCCGGGCGCCAGGTTCTGGATGAACACGTCCGCCCGGTCGAGGATGCGGTACAGGAGTTCGCGGTCGCCGGTGTCCTTGATGTCGGCGGTGAGCGACTCCTTGCCGCGGTTGAGCCAGACGAAATAGGCGCTCTCGCCGGCGGCGAAATCGTCGTAGCGGCGGGCGAAGTCGCCGCCCTCGCGCTCGATCTTGATGACCCGCGCGCCGGCGTCGGCGAGGCGCGACGAGCAGTAGGGCGCCGCCACCGCCTGTTCCATCGAGACGACGAGCAGACCGTCGAGCGGCCGCATCGGGCCGGCGGCCATCAGTAGGACCTCGGCAGGCCGAGAACGTGTTCGGCGATGTAGGACAGGACGAAGTTGTTGGAGATCGGCGCGATCCGGTAGAGCCGCGCTTCCCGGAACTTGCGCTCGACGTCGTACTCCTCGGCGAAGGCGTAGCCGCCGTGGGTCTGCATACACATGTCGGCCGCCTGCCACGATGCCTCGGAGGCCAGGTACTTGGCCATGTTGGCCTGTTCGCCGCACGCCTCGCCCGCCTCGAACAGCGCCGCCGCCCGGCGGACCATGAGGTCGGCCGCCTCGGTCCGGGCGTAGGCCTCGGCGATCGGGAACTGGACCCCCTGGTTGCGGCCAATCGGCCGGTCGAAGACGCGGCGCTCGCCGGCGTATTCGCGGGCCCTGCCGATGAACCAGCGGGCGTCGCCGATGCACTCGGCGGCGATCAGGATGCGCTCGGCGTTCATCCCGTCGATGATGTAGCGGAAGCCCTTGCCCTCCTCGCCGACCAGGCTGTCGGCGGGGATGCGCAGGTTGTCGAAGAATATCTCGGTCGTCGCGTGGTTGATCATGGTGCGGATCGGGCGGATCTCGAGCCCGTTCCCCAGCGCCTCGCGCATGTCGATGAGGAACACCGAGAGCCCGTCGGTGCGCTTTTCCGCCTTCTCGCGCGGCGTCGTGCGGGCGAGCAGCAGCATCAAGTCCGAGTGCTCGGCGCGCGACGTCCATACCTTCTGCCCGTTGACGACATAGCCCCCCGCCCCGTCGGCGACCGCCGTCGTCCTCAGGCTCAGCGTGTCGGTGCCGCTGGTCGGCTCGGTGACGCCGAACGCCTGGAGACGGAGTTCGCCGGCCGCGATCTTCGGCAGGTAGGTGCGTTTCTGCGCCTCGCTGCCGTGGCGGAGCACGGTGCCCATCGTGTACATCTGGGCGTGGCACGCGGCCCCGTTGCCGCCCGATTTCTGGATCTCCTCGAGGATCGCCGCCGCGGCGGAGATGCCGAGCCCGCTGCCGCCGTACTCCTCCGGGATCAGCACCGACAGGTAGCCGTGCTCGGTCAGATCCCTGACGAACGCGGCCGGGTAGTCGCGGCCGCGGTCGAGTTCCCGCCAGTACTCGCCCGGATAGTTGGTGCACAGCCTGGCGACCGCGTCGCGGATCTCGCGATACTCTTCCATCTCTGCCCGCCGCTTGCCGGTCCTGCCCGCGCCGTTTGTACGCCCATCGGGGGGCGGTTCCAAGGCCCGCCGGTGCGGCGCTCCGGCGTCCGTCCACGAGATAGGTCAGCCTCGCTGACCAATGTTTCACGTGAAACATCCGTCAATATTCCTGCCATTTTTTCACGCCATTTGCGTCCCCCGGGGACGCGCCTCCCGTCTGTTTCGCGGTGCAGCGTCCCCGCGGGACGAAACCGCGGTCCCGGGCGGCCGGTCCGCTTGACACGGCGTGGCAGCGCGGGGACCATTCGGCATGCCTGTGATCAACCGCATCGCCGAATTCCACGACGAGATGACGGCGTGGCGCCGCGATATCCACGCCCATCCCGAAACCGCCTTCGAAGAGCACCGGACCTCGCAGTTCGTCGCCGACCGGCTGGCCGAGTTCGGCATCGAGGTCGATCGCGGCCTCGCCGGAACCGGGGTGGTGGGGACGCTCGCCGGCGCGCGCGGGGGCGGCCCGTCGATCGGCCTGCGCGCCGACATGGACGCGCTCCACATCGAGGAGAAGAACGGCTTCGCCCACCGCTCGCAGACGCCCGGAAAGATGCACGCCTGCGGCCACGACGGCCACACCTCGATGCTGCTGGGCGCCGCCAAGTATCTCGCCGAGACCCGCAATTTCGCCGGCACGGTGCGCTTCATCTTCCAGCCCGCGGAAGAGAACGAGGGCGGCGCACGGGTCATGGTGGAGGACGGGTTGTTCGACCGCTTTCCGATGGAGCAGGTCTTCGGCATGCACAACATGCCGCGGGTGGGCATCGGCGAGATGGCGGTCCGCTCGGGCCCGATGATGGCGGCGTTCGACATCTTCGAGGTCCGCATCGCCGGGTGCGGCACCCATGCGGCGGCACCGCATCTCGGCACTGACGCCATCGTCGCCGCCGCCGAGATGGTGACCGCCTTCCAGACCGTCGCCAGCCGCACCGTCGACGCCCAGGAAGCGGTGGTGGTGTCGGTCACCCAGATTCACGGCGGCGATACCTGGAACGTGATCCCGGAAGACGTCGCGCTGCGCGGCACGGTGCGCGCATTCCTGCCCGAGATCCAAGATCTGGCGGAAGCCTCGCTGCGGCGCATCGTCGCCGGCGTCGCCGCCGCGCACGGTGTGGCGGCGGAGCTCGACTACGAACGGCGCTACCCGCCGACCATCAACCACGACGCCGAGTCGGAACTTGCCGCCCGCGTGGCCGCCGAGGTGGTGGGGGACGGCAACGTGCACCGCGGCCTCCACCCCAAGCTCGCGGCGGAAGATTTCGCCTTCATGCTCAACGAGAGGCCCGGCTGCTATGTCTGGCTCGGCAACGGGCCGGGCGACGGCGGCTGCCTGCTCCACAACCCGCATTACGATTTCCGCGACGAGGCGCTGCCCATCGGCGCGACCTACTGGGCGCGGCTGGTGGAAACCCGCCTGGCGCCGCAATAGCCGTTTGCCGCCGGGCCGGACGCCGGCGCCGGCGCGGCTGCAACAGGTGACACAGGGATCATGGCGAAGACAGACGGCTTCGCGGGGATGAAGATTCCCCGCTCTCCGGTCTACGGAACCAGAGGGATGGTGGTCTCCGGCCATTCGCTGGCCTCGCTCGCCGGGCTGCGCATCCTCGAACGCGGCGGCTCGATGGCGGATGCGATGATCGCCTGTTCCGCCGCGCTCTCGGTGGTGGTGCCGCATGCGACCTCGCTGGGCGGCGATGCGTTCATCCTCTACCACCGGGCGGAGGACGGCCGGACGGTCGGGCTGAACGCCTCCGGCCACGCGCCGCTGGGGGCGACGCTCGAGCGCTACCGGGAGGGAATCCCGCTGCGCGGTCCGCTCGCCTTCAGCGTGCCCGGCATGGTGCGCGGCTGGGAGCGGCTCCATGCGCGCTACGGCCGGCTGCCGTGGGCCGACCTGTTCGCCGACGCCGCCGCGCTCGCCGAGGCGCATCCGCTGTCGCGCGTGCTCGCCGGAGCGCTGCACCTGTTCCGCGGCGACGTCGAGGCGGACCCCGGCTGCCGCGCCGTCTACTACCCCGACGGCGAGCCCCTGCCGGCCGGCGCCGTCGTGCGCCAGCCGGCGCTCGCCCGCACCGTCGGCCTGATCGCCGAGCGCGGCAGCGCGGCGTTCTACGAGGGCGAGATCGCGCGGTCGATCGCGGCATGCGCCGGAGCCGCGGGCGGGGTGGTTACGGCCGACGATTTCGCCGGCTACGAACCCGAATGGGTGGAACCGCTCGAATCCGGCTATCGCGGGCTCGCGGTCCGGGTGATGCCGCCCAATTCCTACGGCGTGTTGATGCTGATGCAGCTCAACGCGCTCGACGGGATCGCGCCGGCCGAGCTCGACGGCGACGAGGGCCGGCGGCTCGCGTACCTGATGCGGGCCCAGCGCGCCGCGTTCGCCGCCGGACAGCGATACATCGCCGACCCGCGGACCGACCCGGCGCCGCTCGACCGCCTGCTGGGCGCCGAGACGACGGCGGCGCTGCGCGCGGAGGTGGCGGATGCGGGCGCCCCCGCCCCGGCCTCGGCGCATCCGGCGGGGGGGACGTCGTGCATCGTCATCGCCGACGGCGAGGGCAACGGGATCTCGGTGGTGCAGAGCGTCTTCCACGTCTTCGGCGGCGCCTTCCTCGACCCCGGCACCGGCATCCTGATGAACAACCGGATGACTGGGTTCAGCACCGACCCGGCGAGCGCCACCGTGCTCGCCCCCAACAAGCGCCCGGCCCACACCCTCAACCCGGTGGCGGTGCTCGACGGCGGCCGGCTGCGCTACCTGCTGACCACGCCGGGCGGCCCCAGCCAGACGCTGTCGCACGTCCAGATCCTCAACAACCTGGTGGACCGCGGCATGGAGCTGACGGCGGCGATCGAGGCGCCCCGCTGGTCGATCAACATGCAGGGCGAGGCGCTGCTCGACGAGGCCTTCGACGACGGCGTCGCCGCCCATCTGGCAGCCGCCGGCTTCCCGGTGCGGCGCGCCGCCGGCGCGGCCTATTTCGGCTCCGCCAAGGTCATCGAGGTGGCCCCGGACGGCGTCCTGATGGGGGCCGCCGACACCCGCCGCGAGGCCTACGCGGTCGGCGCCTGATGGCGGCTCCCGCCGACCTCGTGGTCACCCGCGGCAAGGTGATCGCGGTCGATCCGAAGGGCACCGTCGCGGAAGCGGTCGCGGTCGCCGGCGAGCGCATCGCCGCCATCGGTTCGGCGGCCGAGATCGAGGCGCTGGCGGGGCCCGGCACCGTGCGCATCGACGCCGGCGGCCGCGCGGTGGTGCCCGGGCTGATCGACGGCCACGCCCATCTCGACCGCGAGGGGCTGAAGCCGGTCTTTCCGTCGCTTTCCGGCTGCCGCTCCATCGACGACATACTCGCCCGCATCGCGGCGCTGGCCGCCGACGCCGAGCCCGGCGAATGGATCGTGACGATGCCGATCGGCGAGCCGCCCTACTACTGGGACGTGCCCGGCAACCTCGCCGAGAACCGGTTCCCGACGCGTTGGGAACTCGACAGCGCCTCGCCCGACAATCCCGTCTATATCCGCCCCATCTGGGGGTTCTGGCGCCACATCCTGCCGCTCACCTCGGTCGCCAATTCGGCGGCGCTGGCGGCCGCCGGGATCGGCCGGGATACCGCGCCGCCGTCGCCCTCCATCGAGATCGAGCGGCAACCGGGGACCGGCGAGCCCAACGGCATCATCCACGAACACACCTACATGCCGGTGATCGAGCTCAGCCATTTCGCCGCAGCGCCGCGCTTCACCCATGCCGACCGCGTCGCCGGGATCAAGCGGGCGATGCGGATCTACAACCGCACCGGGACGACCGGCGTCTTCGAGGAGCACGGCGCCGCGCAGGAGCTGATCCAGGCCTACCAGGCGGTCCACGCCGCGGGCGAGGCGACGGTGCGCGCCAACCTGGCGTTCAGCCCGTCATGGGGGCCGGAGCGCGATATCGACTACACTCACGCGCTGCGTTCGTGGTCGGGCTGGCTCGGCGGGCGCGGCCTCGGCGACTCGTGGCTCGCGGTGGGCGGCCTCTACACCGAGTTCGGCTTCGATGCCGACGCGCTGCTGCGCGCCCGCGCCTCGCCCTACACCGGCTGGTCGGGGTTCAACTACGACTGCGGCGTGCCGCGCGGGAAGATGCTCGACTTCCTGATCGAGGCGGCGCGCAACAACATCCGCATCTGCGCCATCTGGTCCGATTTCCTGCCGCTGTTCGAGGAGGTCGACAAGCGGGTTCCGCTCGCCGGCCGCCGCTGGGTGCTGGGCCATATCAACACGCTGACCCCGGACCAGATCCGGTCCGCCGCCGATCTCGGCCTCGCGCTCACCACCCATACCAACCGCTATATCCACAAGCAGTCGCACATCACGCTCGAGGAGATCGGCAAGCAGCGCGAGAACGACATCGTGCCGATCCGCAGCCTTCTCGACGCCGGCGTCCACGTTGCCCTCGCCACCGACAACGTGCCGACCAGCCTGTTCTTCCCGGTCTGGCAGTCGGTCGCGCGGACCAACCTGCACACCGGCGCGCGCATCGCCCCCGACCAGGCGCTGTCGCGCGAGGACGCGCTCCGCTGCGCGACCATCGAAGGCGCCTGGCTCACCTTCGAGGAGGACCGCAAGGGCTCGCTCGAGGTCGGCAAGCTCGCCGACATGGCGGTGCTGTCGGACGACCCGCTCACCTGCCCCGAAGACGCGATCAGGGACATCGCCGCCGAGACCGTCATCGTCGGCGGCAAGGTGGTCCACGAGGGCTAGACGATGAAGATCGCGGACCTCGACACGCCGGTGCTCCTCGTCGACGGCGACGCGTTGGAGCGCAACGTCGCGCGGATGGCGGCGCTCTGCGCCGAAGCCGGCGTCGCCTGCCGGCCGCACGGCAAGGCCCACAAGTCGCCGCATGTCGCGCGCATCCAGATGGCGGCGGGGGCGGCCGGCCTGTGCTGCGCCAAGCTGGGCGAAGCCGAGGTGATGGCGGCCGCCGGCATAGAGGACCTCCATATCACCAGCCCGGTGGTCGGCGCCTCCAAGATCGCGCGGCTGATCGAGGCCGCCCGGCAGGCGCGCATCTCCGTCGTCGCCGACGACGGCGGCAACATCTCCGACCTGGCGGCGGGCGCGCAGACCGCCGGGCTTCGCCTCGATGTGCTGGTCGAGGTCGATGTCGGTCAGGGCCGCTGCGGCGTGCCGCCGGGGCCGCGCGCCGCCGAACTCGCGCGGCTGATCGACGGTCATCCGTGGCTCCGCTTCCGCGGCCTGCAGGCCTATCAGGGCGCGATCCAGATGACCGCCTCCCTCGCGGAACGCCGCGCGGCCGCCGGCCGGGCGATGGAGCAGGCGGCCCGTGCGGCGGCCCTCGTGCGCGAGGCCGGAATCGGCATCGACGTGCTGACCGGCGGCGGCACCGGGACCTCCTGCATCGACGCCGCCGCCGGCGGACTCACCGAGCTCCAGCCCGGCTCCTACATCTTCATGGACACCAACTACAGCGCCATCGAATGGGAGGACGCGCCCGCGCCGCCGTTCGAGAACGCGCTCACGGTGCTCGCCGGGGTGATCAGCAAGCCGGCCCCCGGCCGCGTGATCCTCGATGCCGGGATGAAGGCGATCAGCGGCGACGGCGGCCCGCCGCGCGCGCCCGCCCACGCAGAGGCGTCGTTCGGCTTCGGCGGCGACGAGCACGGGCAGCTCGCCTTCCCCGGTGCGGCGCCGCTCGCGGTCGGCGACAAGGTGACGCTGCTGCCGAGCCACTGCGACACCACGGTCAACCTTCACGACCGCTTCATCGTCGCCCGCGGCGGCACGGTGGAAGACGTCTGGGACATCGCCGCACGCGGCCGTTCGCAGTAGCGCTACGCGCGAGCCCGACACATCGGGCTGCCCTTCATTGTTTCGTTCGTTGCGAATATTGCACCTTCTGGAGGCTTGACGATAGAATTGAGGCCTCTGTTGCGCCGAAGGGGAGGCTGCCTCCATGAACATTCCCGACACGTACGCCGGGGGTTACGAGAAGGCGCGGGCCATCGATCCCGAGCGGGCAGCCAACTATGTCGCTCATACCACGGTGGGCGACCCGCTCGCCGACGCGCTGATCGATGAACTCGCTGCGATCGGACACAATGAGACGAACCGGCTGATCCAGCTGGCCATCCAGGGCGACAGGGAAACCCTGCGCAACGGGCCGGCGTCGCTCAGGGCGTTATTCGAATCGTCCGCCGATCGGCCTGCGTGGGTCGATCTGCAGTCGCATCTTCCCGGATGCCGCATGTTCCACCGGAATGCGCCGATCGTGCTTGCGGGAATGGTCGCGGGGACCCTGGTGGAGGGTTTTTCGACAAATATCGCCAAGTCGTTCTTCCTCAGCGGCAGACTGCGCGACCAGGGCATGCGGCGTCTCAAACAGAACAACCGCCACATGCTGGAGATTTTCATGCCGGGCGGCATGGACAGGTACGGCGACGGCTGGGCGTATTCGGTTCGAATCAGGATTATTCACGCGAGAATCCGGCACCTGCTCGCCACTTCGGGAGAATGGGACGCGGAGGAACTGGGCCTGCCGCTCAGTTCGGCGCATATCGGCTTGGCCATCACCGTCTTTTCGGCGCGGCTGCTCCACCACATCATGCGCCTCGGGGCTTCGTTCAACGACGAGGAACGGCAGAGCTTCATGGCCGTGTGGCGCTATTCGGGTTGGCTGATGGGCATTCCGGAAAGCATGCTCTTCCGCGACGAGGCGGACGCACTCGAAATCTTCAAAATCGGTCTGTTATGCGAACCGCCGGTCTCGCTCGAATCGATCGTCATGGCATCGGCCCTGATCAACTCCGCGCCGCTGTTTATCGGCCACACCGAGAGAGACCAGCGGGTGAAGACCGCGCAGTATGCGTTCAGGATCTGCCGTGCGCTGATCGGCAATCAGCTCGCCGACGAATTGAAATTGCCCAGGAGCGGCGTGATGTCGGGCGGGGTCCTGTGGAAATTCCGCATGCTCAACAAGGTCGAAAACCTTATGAAGAGAGTCAACTCCAGACTTGCCAGAGAGCGCAGCCATATTCTCAACCTTCTCGACGTCTCGATGTACGAGGATACGGGAATCAGCTACCGGCTGCCGGACCATCATTTCTCGGAAAGATCGTCCGAATATTGATCCTGCGGGGCGGAGAGGCGCCGGGTTATCGATATCGGCGAATATTCTGTCTGCACCGTCGCAAACCGGCACCGGCCGGTCGCGATGCCGGCAGGGCCGACCGCAGCGGCGGGGCGTTCGCTCGTTCAGGAGATACCCCGACAATCCCAGCTATGCTTTCTGCCCGGCCTTCCTTCCATACACGACAACCAGCAGAGCCGGAAGGAGCAGAAAGTCAGCCAGCAGGGCGACAAGAATGGCGACCGAAACCATGGAGCCGGTCGTCCATATCGGCTTAAAGCCGGAAAGGGTCAGCACCAGAAAACCTGCACACAGGGCCATCGTCGTTGTGAGAAGCGCATGACCTACGGTCCGGAACGTGTAACGCACCGCGTCGGCCGCGTTCTTTCCCTCCTTGCGGGCCGACTGGTACTTGCTGAGAAAATGAATTGTATCGTCTACGATAATGCCGAACGCCATGATGCTCACCATGGCACCCGCAAGGTTCAGCTCGCTGACGAAAAAGCCCCATATGCCAAAGGTCACGATCAAGGGAACGAAGTTGGGAAGCAGACTAATGATACCGAGCCGCGCGCTTCTCAACAGAATAAGGAAAATGAGCGATATGAGAAACATCGCGATGCCGGTGCTGTGCAGCATACTGGTTGCATTATCGAGAGAAAGATAGGCCGAGGCAACGCTGTAGCCCGTTGGTTCAGCCGTCAGGTTCGGGTGGTTCGCCCGAAGCCATGCGTCGGCCCGCTCGACGAGTCCCCTCTGTTCCGCCGCCGACGGATGCCCGCGGACCTGTACGGTCATGCGCGTTGCCGATTTGGCAACGTCGATTCGGTCGTTCAGGTCGCTTCCTGCCGGTAAAGACAATTCGTACAACAGTAGATATTGGCCCGCCAAAGCGGTATTATCCGGCACTCGGTAGAACGCGGGATCATCGCCGTTCATGATCCTGTTCAAGCGTTTCATGGTGTCAGAAAAAGACTGGACATGTCCAACCTCCGGTTGTTGCCGGTACCATTCGGCGAAAGCGTCAACCGCCTGTATGTATTTCGGGTCGGTAATGGCACCCTCGACCCCGACCTCCAGGGTGTACTCGATGGGTTCGACGCTGGTCAGATTGTCGATAACGAAGTCCGTGTCGTGCCGGAACTGATAGCGTTCGTCCATGTACCGAGTCGCGTTGTCGTTGAATTCAATACGAAGCACCCCCAAACTCATGACAATCGCTACAGCGCCGACTCCGACGAGCAAAAGCCGGTTGTTTGAAATGACAAACTCGGCGAGGCGTTCCAACATGCCGAGACGATCTTTTTTCAAAGTCCGTTTTCGCAGTCTCAGTACCGCCAGCATCGCCGGCATGAAGGAGACCGAAAACAAAAACGTGACGACTATGCCGAACGCCGTCAGATTTCCGATGTCCCTGAACGGTTGGACTTCCGATGCGTTCAAACTGAGAAAACCGATGATCGTGGTCAACGAGGAAAGAAAAAGCGGCCAGGCGTTGGTGCGAAGCGCTTCTGCAATAGCGATTTTCTGTTCCACACCGCCTGCCATATTCAGAGAAACGGCGGAAGCCACGTGAACCGTATGGGCAACAACGATGGTCGAAACGATTATCGGTGTGAGAACGCTCGCCGGCGACAACACCACGCCGGTCCAGCCGGCGAACCCCATGGTAATGTTGACAACAAGGAATGCTGTTGCAAATACGCTTATGCAGCCGAGCACGGAGCGGAGAAGGATCATCGTCACGATCAATATGATCGGGATCATGATCGGGATCAACTCTTGCAGATTCTCGTCGGTTATTTTGGCATATACACGGCTGATCACGACATCGCCGGTCAAATAATAACGGATGTCGGGATAGCGTTTTTCAGCTTTTTCGACAAGATCTTCGATATAGTCAACGATCTCGATGATCGCCGCATCCGACTTTAACGGATCTTCCGGCAGCACGAAAGTGATCGCCAGTCCGCTGACCTTTCCGTCCCCGGAAACAAGAAAACCGGGCAAATCGATCGTGGTTTTCGTAATCTCCTCGATTCGTTGAATGTCCGCATCGCTCAGGGATGCGCTGTCCTCGACAAGTTCTCGAACCGATAATTCGTCTTCCGACGCTTCACTGTGGATATGGTTGGTAAGCGAACTGACCTTTCTTGTGTACGGGACTTCCCAGGCCTGTCTTGTAAAGTCTTCAATCGCAGTAAGCGTCTCCCGCGTGAATACCGTTTCTTCCTTTTTTTTCGGCGCAAACGCCACGAGTGCCGTGGATGTGCTGGTAAACCGCTCTTCCATGGCCACGAGCGCCTGATAGCGGGGATTGTCGTCGCTGAACAGAAAACGTATGTCGTTTGTGGTGGTCAGGTAACGAGCGCCGGCGCCGACTCCTATGGCCACCGCAACCGAGACAAGAAGCACCAGCCAACGGTGCGTCAACACGACGGCAATGTATTTGTCGAGTGCGTTACCCATCGACGATCCTGCCCTGTTCGCTCCGTCAGACGCTTGGAAGTTTGTCCCGCTTCGTGAAAATGCCTCTACTGGACCGGATTAGGTGCCGATACGGAGTTCCAAGCGTGATTATGCCTGTCTCTCAACTCGTCGTCACACTGTGGCGGTTTCCTTGGCCGCATCGGCCAGATCCGGATCCAGAGCGCGAACCTTCTCGTAACCCGGCACATCGAACTCCGATATTTGCAGTCGCCTGCATAGTGTTGGACGGATATACGATGCACACTGGCAAGTCAAGACTATGTCAAGACACGGTGCGGCGCAAGAGCACGTGCTTGACGCCCCGCCCAAGCAGAAAGGAAACGCTCTCCTCGACCTGTTCCGCTCCCTCCGGTTCCCGCCAGGGGAACGTCGCGCCGCCGGGCAGCCCGTCCTCCGGCGCGAGATCGCCCTTGCGAACCGGCCCGTCGACCCCGCGGCAGCGCAAAATGCGCACGATTGCAGCGACCGTCGCGATCCCGACCTTCCCGGTTCGCAATACCGGGCGCGTTGCCGAATCCCGCCGTCCCTGTCGTCATGGCGGAGGCCCCATCGTGCCGTGATCGAAGATACCCTTTCCCTCTGCCGGCGTTACACGGCATCAGTGATACCGCGGGCTCCTCCACCCCCTGCCGGACCGGCCCGCCCCTTGCGGGGTTCCGGTTGGCGCGCGCCGTTGCGCGCCGCCGTCATTACCCCGGCGGAACCGGCCAGCGCGAGCGCCAGCCACGGTGTACCGAATCTGGCAGGCTGGCTCTCGGGTTCGGCCCCCGCGGTCTTGCGATTGATCTTGCCTTTTGCTACTCTGTCTGGGGACAAAGCCGAAAGGGTGAACTTATGAGCACCTCCCTCCCCTCCGACTATCAATCCGGATATGAAGAAGCCAAGAAGCTGGATGCTGAACTGGCAGATGTCTATGCTGCGCACACAATTATCGGCGATCCGGTTGCGGAAGCTGCGATGGAGGCGCTTGCCGAGTACGAACCAAAGAGACAGCAGGAGTTGATTAGAGCCGGTATCGACGATGATCGAGAAACATTTAAAGAAGCGCCGGCTGCGCTGAAGGAACTCTTTGAGTTGGTGTCCAACCCTCCGCCGCACATTGCCTTCGATCCTGAAAAAGCATTGCCCGGGTCGCGCGTGTTTTACGCCAACTCGGACATGTTCATGCTGGGTCTGGCGCTTGAATCGCTGACCGGTCTGTCGGAAGGGTTGGCCAAATCGTTCTACGTTACAGGTCGTGCAGTCGGCAATCTGCGTCGATTCAGACAAAACACGCGGCATATCATCGAGATTACGCTCCCGGGCGGACTGGACCGCAATGGAGAAGGTTGGAAACTGTCGGTTCGGATTCGAATTATTCACGCACAGATGCGCAGGCTGCTCGCGAAATCCGGCGAATGGAATATTCCGGCGGAAGGGGTGCCGCTCCATATGGCGCACATGGCCATGGCTTCGACTGGATTTTCAGCGTTGAACCTGCAAGCGGCGCGAAAACTTGGTGTTCGTATGACCGAGGCCGAGGCCGAGGGATTTATGCATATCTGGCATTATGTTGCGTGGTTGTTTGGTGTCCCCGACCCTTTGTTGAAATACGTCAATTCAGAGTCCTCAGCCATGTATATGCGAAAGATCGCACTTGCCTGCGAGTGTCCGGCAGGCCCGATGGCGGTCGAAATCGCTAAGGGGTATATCGGCGCGATACCGGATATCCTCGATATAAAAGAAGAAGAAGAACGTAAAAAATTGACCCGATTGGTGTTCCGTGTCGGGCGGGCGCTGGTCGGGAAAGAGCGGGCCGACGCTTTGGAATTTCCAAAATGTTCGACTTTTGGAGTGTTGGCGTTGCTCAACGCTCATCGGAAGATCAAAACGACCTATACGAGGCTGATAAAAAAAGAAGGGCCATTCCGGTCCGACAATTTTTATTCACTGTTGCAGCAGGCTGTTTACGATGATTGCGGTATCAGCTACAGACTGCCCGATGCGGTCAAGGAGGGCGTTTCGAGTTCGTGGTAATCATGAAGCGCGAAAACGGAACTCCGTTTCGTCCTGTTGCAGAGATGGCACCGGTTCGCGCCTGACTGCCGCGGAACCAGTGAACAAACACATGCTCCACGGCGGCCCGTACTTTCGCGCGCTTGCGATATAGGCCGGAAGCTGCACGACGAGGAACACTCGAGCAGGAAAGAGTCCCCGACAAGCCGGCAAGCGCCGCGTCGCTCCGGAAGGTTCACGGGCCCGATAACCGGCGGCTCATTTCCCGAGATTGCGCACCCGAGCTGCGCGTCAACCACTTGAAGAGCATCCTCAGCGCGAAATCCCTGCGCACCAGGAGGCTGGTCACCACGACAACCGCCTTGACGCTGCGCCGCGATATCCTGACCTGCCGTCGGCTCGAAAACCCCTCGCGGGCGTGAATGCGCCGCAACGTCAAGACCGCCATGCCGAGCGACCAAAGGCAAAACCGTCTGAGACCCGTTTCATGGCGCGGGAGAAGCAGGACATAGGCCAGCGCGCGTCCGAGATGCATATTCGCGATGGCGATCAGGTCGTCCATGACCTTTTTGAACGCCGGGCTGAACCGATCCTCCGGCTCTGCCGTGCGGAGATCGCATCCCGCCTCCTCGAACATGTCGCGGGGCAGCCAGCATTCGCCGCGCTTCCGGTCTTCCCATATGTCCTGCAGGATGTTCGTCATCTGCAGACCCTGCCCGAAAGAGACCGCAAGCTCCATCATCGCCTGGCGGTGACAGTCGATTTCATCCGAGTAGTCGCAGAACAGCTCGGTGATCATCTCGCCGACAACGCCGGCGACGAAGTAGCAGTAGCGGTCGAGAGCGTGGAGATCCTTCAGCCCGGCCGGATCTTGATGCTGACGGAACTCGGACATCCCCCGCGACATGGTACAGACGCACCGCGCCACGATGTCGCGCTGTGAGGCGGTGAACCGGCCGTTGATGCGCATGACCCGCGGCGTATCGACCACGAGAGCACGTTCCGCAGCGGGTGCTTTGGTGGACAGGAGAGGCCTGACATAGTCGGAAAACCGCTCGCTCTCGTCGTCGCCGCTCACGATGCGGAGGAGCCACGCGAGACTGTCGCGTTTGGCCTCGGCAGACAGTTCCGGATCGTCCTCCAGGGTATCCGCAATACGGCACAGGAGGTAGGCATTGCCGATCACATCCCGCAACTTCGGAGGCAGCTCGGGGATCACCAGGGCGAATGTACGGGACACCTCATCGAGCATGGCGGCCTGCCACACGAGATCGGAGGCCTCGTCCGCATCGTCATTCGTTCGTTGTGCCATCGCCGGCGTCCGGACTCCGAAGCGACGCACCGCCGTGATGCGGCGGCCGCTGTTTCCCCACCGCCCGCCGCCGCGCCTGTCATGAAGGGCGTTTCGGGTGACCGCCGGCGACGGTGCGCTTCTTCGCGGCGCCCATCGCCGGTGGCAACGAGACACCTACCGCGCTCACCATAGCACATCCTCGGCAGGTGTATACGAAAGCGCCGAAGCCCCGCCGGCGCGAAAATCACGCAGCAGCGCCGTCGTCCGCGGCCCGCAGGCGGGCGCGCAGCGCCTCGGTCGCGGCTTCGTCCACCGCGCGCCCGCCGGCCTCGGCAGCCACGCCGTAGACCTCGCGCATGGTCTCTTCCGAGACGATCCCGTCGCGCCAGTCGCGCAGCACGCGCTCCGGCTCCCGGTCCAGCGGGCTGCCCCAGCCGCCGCCGCCCGGCGACCGGGTGACGAAACGGACCGGGCCGGTCGACTCCAGGCCGAACTTCGGCGCCGGCCGGGTGCCGCCGTCGGGCAAGCGGAGATGCATGTGCCCGGGCGCGCCGGCGCCGCCGCCGTTGACGCCGTAGCCGGTCTCGTACCCCAGCCCCTCGCCGCGGAACGAATGGGTCGCCTCGGTGAGGATCTCGACCTCGTAATCGGCGCCGCTGCCGCCGCGCCAGCGGCCGGGGCCGGCGGCATCCCGGCGGAACTCCTGGCGGTGAAAGAGAACCGGGTAGAGCTGCTCATAGACCTCGACATTGGGCATCGTGAGCCCGCCCAGCGTGCAGACATGGCCGATCTGGTTGAACCCGTCGCGCCCGTCCACCGCCCCCGCCCCGGCGGCCGCGGCGCCGTGGTAAAAGACGTAGCGGTCGCCGTTCGCCTCCCGCCCGACCGAGATGCCGAAGACGTTCTTGGCCCAGCCTGCACAGCCGCGCGCCGGATCCGCCTGGGCCAGCGCCTTCCACACCGCGTGGATGATCTCGTGCGCGAAGAACACCGTGCACATGGTGGTCGGCGCGCCCTCCTCGGCGTTGACGATGGTGCCCTCCGGCGCGGCGATCCGGACGCATCGAAACGCGCCCTCGTTGTGCGGCAGACCGGGATCGAGAAACGAGGCGAGCGCGGTGTAGACCGCCGAATGGGTGTTGCCGAGCGAACTGTTCTTGAACCCCCGGATCTGCGCGTCCGTACCGGCGAAATCGACCGACAGCCTGTCCCCCTCGATCGTCACCGCAACCCGCACGGTCACGTCGCGAAGCTCGAAGCAGTCGTTGTCCGACCGATCCTCCGCCCGATAGACGCCGTCCGGCATCCGGGCGATCTCGGCGCGGACGCAGCGGTCCGCATGGTCGAGGACGCCGGCGAAGTAGGCGAGCGCGACATCGCGGCCGAGCTCGTCGGCCAGCGCCGCGACCCGCTCCGTCCCGATCCGGGTCGAGCCCAGCATCGCCCGCAGGTCTCCGTCGAGGAGATGCGGGGTGCGCGTGTTCAGCATCAACAGGCGCCACAGGTCCTCGCGCATCGTTCCCGCCTCGACCAGGCGCAGCACCGGCAGGCGGATCCCTTCGTGGAACACCTCGGTCGCCGACGGGTTGTAGGCGCCCGCCGCGCCGCCGCCGATATCCGACTGGTGGGCGCGGTTGCAGGTGAGCCCGACGAAGGCGCCGCCGGCGAACACCGGGCGCGCGATCACCCAGTCCGGCAGGTGGTTGCCGCCCGCCGCCCAGGGGTCGTTGAGGAGATAGACGTCGCCCTCCGCCATCCGGTCGCCGAAGTCGCGCAGGATCGCCCGCACCCCGAACCCGCCGCTCCCGGTATGGATCGGGATGCCGTCCGCCTGGCTCACCACCTCGCCGGTCGGCCCCGCGATGAAGCAGGAGAAATCGTGCGCTTGGCTGAAGATCGGGCTGCGCGCCGTGCGCACCATCACCCAGCCCATCTGGTGCGAGATGTGGTCGAGCCGGTTCTGCGTCAGCGCCAGGATGACGGGATCGAGTTCCATCTCTCAGGCCTTTCCGGCGAAGGTGATGAGGTAGTTGTCGAGTCGGTCGACGACGGCCCGGTCGCCGGCGCCGACGACGACGGTGGTGGTCTCCTCCTCGATCACCGCCGGGCCGTCGATGACGTGGCCCGGCTCCAGCGCCGCGCCGTCATGGACCGCCGTGTCGAGAAAGCAGCCGCGACCCTCGTCGTAGACCGGACGCGTCGCCGCCGGAACCGCGATCCGCTCCACGGTGTCGAACGCGATCTCCGCGAGCGGCGGCAGTTTGCCGATCCCGACCACCCGGAGGTTGGCGACGTTGATCCGCCCGTCCGGGTTGGTGTGGCCGAACTGGCGGTCGTATTCGGCCTCGAAGGCGGTCCGGATCTGCGCCGGCGAGGCGTCGGCGGGCAGCGTCACCCGCACGTCCCACTGCTGTCCTTCGTAATGGAGGTCGAGTTCATAGCCGAACCGCGTATCCGCGGGCGCGAACCCCTCGCGCCGCAGCGCCCCGGCCGCCTGCGCCTCCAGCGCGGCGTAGCCCTCGGCGAGCGCCGGGCCGATTTCCCCGTCGAGGCGCCGCATGACCACCTGCACGAAGTCGCGCCTGACATCGGCGTGCTGCATCCCGATGGCGCAGAACGCGCCCGCCTGGCGCGGCACATAGACCGCCCGCGCGCCCAGCATGCGGCCCACGTTCGCCCCGTGCATCGGCCCCGCGCCGCCGCAGGCGACCAGCATGAACCGGCCGGGGTTGTAGCCGCGCTGGATGCTGATCCGCTCGACCGCGTGCAGCAGGTTCTGCTCGACGATGCGGATGATCCCGGCCGCCGCCTCGGTGACGCCGATGCCGAGCGGCTCCGCCACCTCGGCGGCGATCGCGCGCTCCGCCGCCTCTCGGTCGAGCGAGACCGACCCGCCGGCATAGGGTCCCGGCCGCAGGCGGCCGAGGACCAGATGGGCGTCGGTCACCGTCGGCCGGGCGCCGCCCAGCCCGTAGGCCGCCGGCCCGGGCCGCGCACCCGCCCCCTGCGGGCCGGCATACATCATCCCGGCGCTGTCGAGCCCGGCGATGGTGCCGCCGCCGGCGCCGACGGTGTGGATATCGACCGAAGGGGTCACCAGATCGTAGTCGTTGACCGAAAGCGAGTCGGTGATCGCGACGCGGCCCTCGTGCATCAGCATCACGTCGCAGCTCGTGCCGCCGATCTCCATGCTGACGAGGTTGCCCTCGCCCAGCCCCCTGGCGAGATGCTGGATCGCGCCGACCCCGGCGGACGGGCCCGAGAGCAGCAGGTTCACCGGCTGCTCGATCAACCGGTCGAGCGAGGCCGCGCCGCCGTTGCTCTGCAGCATCAGCAGGCGGGTGCCGAGACCCATCTCCTTCAGCCGGTCGGCGAGCGCGGTCAGATAGGCGGCGACCCGCGGCATGACATAGGCGTTGACCGCGATGGTCGAGGTGCGCTCGTACTCTCCCATGATCGGCGCGATATCGGCGGAGACCGAGATCCAGGGGCAAACGCCGGCATCGCGCAGCGCCGCGGCGGCAGCGTGTTCGTGAGCCGGGTTGACGAAGCTGTTGAGCAGGCAGACGGCCACCGACTCGACCCCTTCCTCGCGGAACGCCTCGACCGCCGTGTGCACGTCGTCGAGAACGAGCGGCTCGACCTCGCGCCCGGCCGCATCGATGCGGCCGCGCACCGGGCGGCGCAGATAACGCGGCACCAGCACCGGCGGGTAGGGGGTGCGATGGTCCCACGGATCCTTGCGCAGCCCGCGCCGCGCCTCGAGGCTGTCGCGGAAGCCGGCGGTCGTCAGCAGCCCTACCCGCGCGCCCTTGCCCTCCAGCAGGGTGTTGGTCGCAACCGTCGAGCCGTGCAGGAAAAACGCGCAGTCGGCGAGGAATTCCCGCAGCGAAACACCGAGCGCGGCGCACGCCTTGCCGAGCGCGGCGATCGCCCCCTCGCCGGGATCCTCCGGAACCGAGGGGACCTTGAACACCGCCGTCCGCCCGCCGCCGTCGGCGACCACCAGATCGGTGAATGTCCCGCCGACATCGACGCCGACCCGCCAGGGCCCTTTCATGTGCTCCAAATCCGTCATAACAGGCTGATACTATTCATCTTTGCAAAGAAATCCGGTCTGTCCGCAGGAGGCCTCCGGAATCGCCGCGAGCATTGCGCAAGCGGATTCGCCCCGGTTCCGGCGCATCCCGGACCGACCAGGGCACGGTATGCAGCATCGCAACCGGGATCCGCGACGGTTGCGGTGCGGCGATCATTCGATGCCAGCGTCATCGTCCTCGGCGGTCAGGGTTTTTCCGAAAGTGCGGGCCGGGCATTTCGGGGCACTGTAAAGACCGATCCGCCGATCGTCATCCCGTTCGCAGCGGACGGTGTGCGGCGCGCTGTCGCGTTCGCCGCGGTCCGGATGCACGCTACCGGGTGAGAAACGCCGAGACGAACCATCGGCCGCGCAGCGCCAGCGCGTAGTCCTCGTGAGGATGCCCGAGAAGCTGTATCCCCATCGGCAGGCCGCGGTCGGCGAGCAGAGGAAGGTTCCAGGCCGGCGCTCCGAGACACGAGGAGACGTCCCCATAGACCGGATCGCCGACCGGCATGCCGAC
This sequence comes from Alphaproteobacteria bacterium, assembly GCA_965200535.1. Classification (GTDB taxonomy): domain Bacteria; phylum Pseudomonadota; class Alphaproteobacteria; order MPNO01; family MPNO01; genus MPNO01. The sequence goes on from CBDAUF010000001.1 coordinate 1,567,867, forward strand.
CGGCGGGGGGCCCTTGGCGGAAAGCGTCAGATACCCGTCGAATTCGCCGGCCAGGACCGCAAACGTCCGCCGCAGGCGGTCGCGCATGGCCAGACGGTCGCGGTATTCCTGCGGCGAGAGCCTCTCGCCCCGGGCCAAGCGTTCGAGAACGGCGTCGCTCAGAAGGTCGCCCTCCATGTCGCGGTATCCCGATGTCGGCCATCGCATCTCGTAGGCAAAGATGTCGAACATGAAATCGGGGATGGTGAGGAGAGCCTTTTCCAGGGCCTCGAGGCGCTCGTCTTCCCTGCGCGACACGATCTCGACGCCGCGCCCAGCGACGTCGGACACGAACCTCTCGAAGATCACCCGGGTCTGCTCTTCGGTGTCCGGCCACGCGCGTGTCTCGAGGCGTGCGAGGCGACGCGGCTTGACCGCTTCCTGCAGTTCGGGCTGCCCGAACAGCCCGGGGTGGCCCGGGTCTCCGCCTGCCGCCGCCGCGATGTGGAACGCCGTCCGCCAGCAATCCTCAAGCGAGGCGGCATGAACGCCGAGCACGCTCTGGCTCGGCGACATCGAATGTCCACCGCCGCGATTGAGCGCGCCGAATGTCGGCTTGAGCGCATAGTTGCCGCAATAGCCGGCCGGCCGCTGGATCGAGCCCCTGACCTGGCTCCCGCTGCCCGCCGGAACCATGCCCGCCCCGACTGCTGCAGCGGTCCCGCTCGACGAGCCGCCGGGGGTGCGCGTCGCATCGAAGGGGTTTCGCGTCGGTCCCGGCGTCGCCTGGCCGAATTCGGTGGTAACGGTCTTGCCGACGATGCCCGCCCCGCCCGCGCGCAGCGCGTACACATGCGCGGCATCGCGAATCGACTGCCAACCCCGGTAGACGGCGCTGTTCATCTGGGTCGGCATGTCCACGGTCTCGTAGAGGTCCTTGATACATACCGGCATGCCGTCGACAGCCGAGAGCGGGCGGTTGCGCCGGTATCGTTCCGTGGACCGGTCCGCCGCTTCCCGCGCCCCTTCGAGGTTGGTGACGACGAATGCCTTCACCTCCGGCTCGCGCGCCTCGATGGTCTCGAGGCAGCGTTCGAGATAGTCCCGCGGCGTGGCGCGGCCGTCGAGGAACGCCGGTATCGAGTCGTGAAACGGGCGGAGCCCCGCGGCGGCGGGATCGTAGGATCGGCGGGTGCCGTTCATTCTCGTTCTCCGTCGGAAACCGCCGCTTCAGAGGCTGTGCACGTAGTCGAGGATCAGGCGGGTGAAGGCCTCGGGATGCTCGCGGTAGCTGAAATGCCCCGCGTGGTTGAATACATGCATCTCGGTTCGCGGTTCCCTGTGGACCATGATCTCGTAGAGCGCGAAACCCTGGTCGACCGTCGCCGTCGGATCGTTGAGGCCCCAGACGATCAGGTTGGGGCGCTGCGTGCCGGTCCTCATCAGCCGGTCGAACGTGTCGCCCTTCTCGCGCGCGAGCTGCGGCGCGAACACCCGCTCGCCCAGCCCCTCATCCAGCATCTTGCGCACCGACTCCCGGTATTTCGGCAAGGCGGCCACCCGCATCAACTCGTCCAGCCAGTCCTCGGTGACGATCTTCGGGTTCCAGGAATAGTTCTCCATCACCCAGCGCTGGCTCTCGCGGCTGAGATAGGGTTTGGGCGTATCGGCGAAGACGATGTGGTTGCGTCCCTGACCCGGGCCCAGCGTGTTGGTGTCCACCATGATGTTGGACTTGATGCGCGCCGGGTTCTCGAGCGTCATGCGGCAGGTCAGATAGGCGCCGCGCGAGTGGCCGACGATATGGCAGTCCTCGAGACCGAGCGCATCGAGAAAGCCGAGCGCATGCCTGACCACCCGCGCCATGGTGTAGTCGTCGTCGGTCTCGGGATTGCCGGTATAGCCCTGCCCGATCTTGTCGACGGCGACGACCCGGCACTCGCGGGCGAGGCCGTCGAAATTGAGATTCCAGTCGGCCGCGCAGTCTGCGCCGTGGTGGGAACCGAAGTTGCCGCCATGGAAGAGCACCACGGTTTCGCCCGAACCCTGGTCGAAATAGCGTGTCTCGATGCCGTCGACATCGATGAACTGCGCCCCGGAAAAATCCATTTCCGCCCCCTCGCCTCTGCGCCGCTCGTCACGGTGCCTGAATGAAGCTCCTGATGACCTCGTTGAACCGTTTCGGATGCTCGCGGAAACTGTAATGGCCCGACCGGTTGAAGACCTGCCAGCGCGCCCGCCGTTCCTTCTCGGCGAGGATCCGGTAAAGGCCCATCGCCTGTTCGAGAGAAACCGTCGGATCGTCGCTTCCCCAGACCTGCATGACGGGGCGCTGGATGCCGCGCGTCCGCAGAATCCGGAACATCTCCTCCTTCTGGGCGAGAATCCCCGGCAGGAACCGCGTCCACTGGAAACCGTCCCCCGTCATCTTGCCGACCGCTTCCAGGTATTTGGGTTGCTTGGCAATCTCAACCATGGCGCCGATCCACGCATCGGTCACGTGATCGTCGCTGTAGGAATATTTCTGCACCACCCAGCGCTGGCTCGCGGCGCTCAGCGCGGGCCTCGGCATGTTGGCGAACACGAAATCGTTGCGCCCGATTCCGGGGGCGCAGGTGTTGCTGTCGACAATGGTGCAGCTCTTGACCAGTTCCGGGTGGTCGACCGTCAGGCGGCAGACGAGATAGCCGCCGCGCGAATGGCCGACCAAGTGCGCCGCCTCGATGCCGAGCGCACGCAGCGTGGCGTAGGCGTGGTGCACCGCCGCGTGCATCGTGTAGTCGTCATCCGTCTTCGGATTGCCGGTGTAGCCCTGCCCCAGCTTGTCGATGGCGAAGACGCGGAACCATCGGGCAAGCCCGTCGAAATTCAGATCCCAGTCGTCGGCGCTGCAGGCGCCCGTTGTCGATCCGAAGGCGCCGCCGTGGACGAGCACCACGGTTTCGCCCGAACCGCGCTCGAAGTAGCGGGTCCGGACCCCGTCCACATCGATGAATTTTTGCCCCGATATCGGCATCCCACCATCTCCCCTCGGACCGACAGTATCAGTTGACCCCCGACGACGCCCTCTTGAGACGCGGGTCGAGAATGTCGCGCAGCCCGTCGCCCAGCAGGTTGATGCCGAGCACCGTCACGAAAATGCAAAGCCCTGGGAACAGCGCCAGCCACCAGGACGTACTGATATGTTCGCGCCCGTCAGCCAGCATGCTGCCCCATGTCGGAATTTCGGGCGGCACCCCGAGGCCGAGGAAGCTGAGGCTTGCCTCGGAGATGATCGCCGACGCCATGGCGAAGGTGCCGATGACGATCGCCGCCTGGAGAAGGTTGGGCAGGATGTGGCGGCCCACGATCCTACCGTGCGAGGCGCCGAGGGAGCGCGCCGCGGTGACGAAATCCCGCGCCCGCAGCGATAGCGTCTGCCCGCGCGCGACGCGGCAATAAGGAATCCACCGCTGCGACACCAGTGCGATGATCAGGATGCCGAGCCCCTGTCCGAGGAAGGCGAGGATGGCGATCGCCAGCAGCAGCGGCGGGAACGCCCAGACGACTTCCACCGCCTTCTGGATCGCGAAGTCGGTGCGTCCTCCGAAATATCCCGAGATCGCACCGAACCCGACCCCGACGATGCCGGAAACCAGCACCACCGTGGTGGCGATGACCAGCGAGATCCGCGCGCCGTAGATGATCCGGCTCAGGATGTCGCGCCCGACATGATCGGTGCCGAGAAAGAATTTTCCGGAGAAATAATCCGGCGCCTGGAGCGCCGCCAGCAGGTCCTGATGGTTGGGGTCGTAAGGGCTGATCAAGGGCGCCAGCACGCCCACCGAAATCAGCGTCCCAACGACGATCCCGCCAAGGAAGACCTTGACCTTCATCCAGCGCCGGGAGCGCCTTTTCAGCTCGGCCAGCCACTGCACCAGCGGCGCGGTCCGGCTAGTCGAAACGGATTCGCGGATCGATCGCGCCATAACTGATATCGATGAGGAAATTGACGGTGACGAACAGCGCGGTGTAGGCGAGCACGACCCCCGTGATCAGCGGATAATCCCGGGTGCCGAGACCGTTGATCAGGAGATTGCCGATCCCGGGCCAGGCGAACACGGTCTCGACGATGATCGATCCCGACAGCAGGGTCCCCAGTTCGAGCCCGACCACGGTGATGATCGTGATCAGGGCGTTGCGGACGATGTGGCGCCAGAGCACGACCCGGCCGCTCAATCCCTTGGCCCGGGCGGTGGTCACGAACTCTTCGTGCGTCACATCGAGAATGGCGGACCGCGTCACCCGCATCAGGATGCCGAGCATGTTCACGCCGAGTGTCGCCGCCGGCATGATGATGTAGGAAAGCGCGTCGAAGAAGCCTTTCCAGTTCCCCTCGATGAGACTGTCCACGGTATAGAAGCCGGTGATCGTCGCGCCGGCCACGCCGTAGGTTTCGCGCCCCGCCGAGGGGAGGAGATTGAAATAGCCGGAGACGATGAGGATCAACATGATCCCCATCCAGAAGCTCGGCATGCTGATACCGAAAAACCCGAATACCGAGCCGAAATTGTCGATCCAGGAATTGGGCCTGGCCCCCGCCCACACACCGAGCGGGACGCCGATGACAACAGCGAGCAGCGTGGCAAAAAACGTCAGTTCGAGGGTTGCCGGAAAGCGCTGCGCGAGCAGTGCAGTGACCGGTTCCTTGTAGCGGAACGACTCGCCGAAATTGCCCTGGACCGCAGACCCGAGAAACGACAGGTACTGCTCGTGGAACGGCTTGTCGAGGCCCCAGCGCGCTCGCGCCTCGGCGATATCCTCGTGGGTTGCTTCCTCCGGCAGCAGGATGTCGGCGGGATCGCCGGGCGCAAGCTGCAACAGGCCAAAGACCAGCAGGGTGATCAACAACAGAACGGGAACCGTCCCGACCACCCGCTTGACGGTATAGGTCAACACCGTAAATCCGCCTTTCCGTCAGACAGGCTGGGCCCGATCAGGCATGCGCCCGGCGGTGCGGGAACGCTAGTTCTTTATGCTCGCTTCGCTCATGTAGGGGCGGCCGTCGGGCCGCGGCTGATAATCGACGTTGTTGGCGACACCGTACTGCAGCGTATGCGTCCACATGAAGCAGGCCGGAGCCTCGTCGGTCAGAACCGACATGGCCTCGCGGAGCGTCGCGATGCGCTTGTCCGGATCGAAGGCCGCCCGTTCCGCCTGCATCAGCTTGTCGTATTCCGCGCTCGAGAACTTGATCCGCGGCGACACCCCGGTCTCGAAATACTGGGAAAGCGCGGGCCCGGGATCGATCACCGAACCGCGGCCCTGGTAGAAGAACGGCACCTTCCCCTTGCGGACATTGGCCCACTGCGTGACCCATTCGGGCGTATGCAGCTTGGTCTTGATGCCGACCGCGCCGAGCATCGGGACCATGGCCTGGGTGATCTGCTTGTCGTTCACGTAACGCCCCACCGGCGTGTACAGATCGACCTCGATGCCCTCGCCGTACCCGGCTTCGGCAAGCAGCTTCTTCGATTTTTCCGGGTTGTAGTCGTAGACCGGCTTGTGGTCCGGGTTATAGGCGTACTGGCCCGGCCCGATCGGGCCCTGCAGCAACTGCGCCTGACCCTTGAGCAGCGCCTTGACGATACCCTCGCGGTTGATGGCATGACAGACCGCCTGGCGCACCTTCTTGTTGTCCCAGGGCTTCATGGCCGGGTTCATCGCGAGGAACATGATCTCCACCGAGCTGGTCGGCACCAGCCGGGCGTTCTTCGACTTCTCGATGCGGCTGAGAAGATGGGGCGGTATGAACTGCGCGATCTGGATCTCGCCATTGAGGAGCGCGGTGACCCGCTGTTCGGACTCCGTCATCTTGCGCACGATGACGATATCCGGCGAGCCCGACCTGAGGAACGGATGGCCCTCGGCCTTCTCCAGCACCATGCGGTTGCCGATGACGAATTCCTTCAGCTTGTAGGGTCCGGCGCCGTAGGGGTGGTTCTTGTCGGCCTCCTTGGCGCCGTACTTGTCGTAGGTGTCCTTGCTGGTAATCGCCCACAGGCCGCAGATATAGCTCAGCAACGACGATGTCGGTTTGTGGGAGGTCATCTTGACGGTGTATTTGTCGACCGCCTCGACCGCCTTGAGTTTCCTGCTCGAATTCTGTTTCTGGCTGCTTTCGGGATCCTTGCTCATCCGGAAGAACGAATGAACGACGTCCTTCGCCGTGACTTCGGTTCCGTTGTGGAATTTCATCCCCTTCTTGAGGTGGAACAGCCAGGTGTTTTCGTCCTTAACCTCCCATTTGTCGGCGAGATGGCCGACATATCCGCCCTTCTTGAAATCGTAGCGGCAGAGATTGCCGTAGATCTCGCCCCACAACCCGTAGAGATGCGACGCGCTGTCGCCGTAAGGATTAACGGTGCTGAGATTGGACGTGATGCCCACCGTCAGCCGCGTCTCGGCCGATGCAGCCGTGCCGGCCGCGACGCCGGCCGCCAGAACAACGCACGCCACCGTCCTCGTCACCGTACGCATCGAACCTGAACGTGCCATCGTCATTCTCCCTTCCTGTTGCCGATCCCCTGCGGCATTGCAACCACGGAGCCGTAGTCTATAGACAGGGTCGCCGCCGAATCCAGTTTCTCGTTCCGCGGCGCGCGGCCGGCCCCCGTCCGTTTCAGTAGTAGCCGGCCGCGATAGCGTCGCAGACCACATCGACAGCCGGCGGGACCAGCCCCATGGGCAGACCCTCCTCGGCACGCCAGTAGGAGTGGATGCCGGTGCCGAACTCGACAATCCGCACCTGCGGAGCGGGATCGATCTGCTCCAGCATCGGCAGCATGGTGCCGAAATATTTCTCCGGCGTGTGATCGCGGCTGAACCTGTTGATCATGTAGAGCAGCGGCGGCACCGGTTTCGCGCCGGGGCCCGACAGCGGCCGCCCCATGCCGATATAGTGGTCGATCAGGTCCTGCGTTTCCGTGTCCGACATGCCGAGGCGGCGGGCCGTTGCGGTCGCGGCCTCGGTCAGCGCCGGCACTGCGTGGATGTGGAAGACGTTTTCTGCCTTGATTTGCGGGAACCGCTTGACCGCCTCCCACATCTCGAAAATTTCCTCCATCACCCAGGGCAGGCGCATCAGCGGCTCGCCGCCTTCCTGCAGGTAGAGTTCCGCACCCCGGTAGCGGGCGAGTTCGCGCCAATTGCGGACCAGGAGATCGTTGAAGGGGTTGGGCCAGTCGTGCCCGGTCATCTTGTGGAAGATACAGGCGAACGTGGAGTTCTCGATGCCGGCGAGACCGACGATATTCTCCACCCGTTGCAGGATCATGTGCGAGAACGGCCCGCCGGTGGAGTGGCCGTGGGTGTAGACCGCATAGTCGCCGACCGGGAAATGCCGGCGGCAGAGATCCTTCATCGCCGCCTCGAAAGCGAGCGGCCAGGCCGCCATCCGCTGGTAGAAGACCGTGTCCGGGAGCGCGCGCGCGAAGGTTCGCGTGCCGTAGATGTGGCGGTGGGACGCCTCGTGCACGATTTCGTACTGGTCGCGGCCGATTTCCTCGCCCCGCTTCCAGATCGGTGTCCGCAGCCCGCCGTCGGGTGACACGGTGTCGCCGGGCCAGTCGCGCGACGGGTCGGGCAGGTACAGCCGCCCGGGGAACGTCATGTTGACGACCTTGAACCCGCGTTTCCGGGCAAGGACGAGGGCATACGGCTCGATCGACCGCCAGTCGCTGGCGCCGCCGTGGGTCATCAGCATGCCGGAACGCCGGCCGTCGGCGGACATGTGGGAGGCGGCCCGGTCGACCGGCTCGTAGACCATCGCGCCGACATCCCACTTCATGTCCGCGACATCGAGCTGGAAGACATCCTCGTACTGCCTGATCTCGATATCGGGTTCGGCGAGGACGCGGTGGGAAATCTCGATGAGTTCTTCGCGGGAGTAGCGCCTCGGCGGCTGCCACGATCCGTCAGGCATGGTCCCCGGTCCCGGTCGGTTGGACATCTAACAGGCTGCGCGCTATAGCGCCTGAATGAAGCCGCGCAGCATTTCGTTGAAGATTTCCGGCTGTTCCCGGAACGAATGGTGCCCCGCGCGGTTGATGATCTGGAACTGCGTGCGCGGTTCCGTGGCAGCGATCAGATCGAACAGCGCGTAGCCCTGTTCCAGCGGCGCCGTGGGATCGTTGCGGCCCCAGATGATCTGCGTCGGCTTTCCCATGCCGCGGTCGCGGATCCAGGCGAACATCTCCGACTTGTCGCGGGCGAGGCCGGGCAGAAAGACGCGCGTCTTGAAGCCTTCGTCCTCCATCTTGCGAACGGACTCCCGGAACTTGGCCAGGTTCGCGACCTCGACCGCCGCGTCGAGAAAGGCGGCGTCTATGTGGTGCGGGCTCCAGGAATAGTGCTCGTAGACCCATCGCTGGGATTCGCGGCTCAGGCGCGGCAGCGGCGCGCCCGCATGCACCACATCGTTGAGGCCGCGCCCCGGTGCGCAGGTGTTGCTGTCGATGATGGTGCAGGACGAGACCAGATCGGGCTGCTCCAGCGTCAGGCGGCACACCAGATAGCCGCCCCGCGAATGGCCCGCCAGATGGACATCGGAGAGCCCGAGGGTGCGGATGAAGCCGTTGGCGTGCTGTACCGCCGCGTTCATCGTGTAATCGTCGTCGGGCGGGTTGTCGGTATGCCCCTGTCCCAGCTTGTCGAACGCGACGACCCGAAAGTGCCGGGCCAGGGCGTCGAAATTCCGGTCCCAGACAACGGCGCTCGAGGCCGCTTCGTCGGAACCGAAGTTGCCGCCGAAGACCAGGACCAGGGGAGGCCCCGACCCCGCCTCGAAATACCGCGTGCGGACTCCGTCGACACTGATCCATTTCGGATCCTTCATGGGCATGGTCGCATCTCCCTAGACCGGGAAGTCACCGCCGGAAACGGCGTCGTTGCACGGCTTGACCGCCGGCGGGGTTGCCATTGAGAGCCCCTCCTCGCGCGCGCCTTGTTCCGGAGGATCGAACACGGACGCCATCGTCAATTCAGGCTGGCGATGAAGCCGTGGACGATCTGATTGAACCTTTCCGGGTGTTCGCGGAACGGGAAGTGCCCCGCCTGGTTGATGATGTGAAAATAGGCTTGGCGCTCGCCGGCGGCGATCATCTCGTAGAGCGGAATGCCCTGGCGCAAAGGGGCGGTCGGGTCGTTGTAGCCCCAGACCACCTGGGTCGGCCGTTTCATCCGGCGGTCCTGAATCCAGTGCAGTGTCTCCGCTTTTTGGCGCGCGAGCTCGGGCAGAAACAGGCGTGCCTTGAGACCCTCGTCCTCCATCTTGCGGATTGCCTCCCATGTCTTGGGAAGCCGGCCGACCTCGACGACCGCGTCGAGCCAAGCGTCGGTGATGTGATCCGACGCGTAGGAATATTTCTCGTAGGTCCAGCGCTGGCACTCGCGGCTGAGCGGCTCGAACGGCGGCTGGGCGTGAACGATCTCGTTGAGCCCGACACCGGGGCCGAGCGTTCCCGAGTCGACGATGGTGCAGGAACGGACGAGTTCCGGGAATTCGAGGGTAAGCCGGGTGACGAGGTAGCCGCCGCGCGAATGCCCCACCAGGTGGACGTTCGACAGACCCAAGGCATCGATGAATGCAGCGGCGTGATGTACCACCGCGTTCATCGTGTAGTCGTCGTTTCGCGGGTTGCCGGTATGGCCCTGCCCGAGCTTGTCGGGCGCAACGACATGGTAGTTTTCCGCCAGGCCGTCGAAGTTGCGGTCCCAGGCGAGTGCACAGTTGGAACCGTCCCGGGAGCCGAAATTCCCGCCATAGAAGAGAACGACGGTCTCGCCCTCGCCGTTCTCGAAATAGCGCGTGTCAATATCGTCGACCTCGATCCACCTGGGGTCGTTCATCGGCATCGATCCACTCCCTTTCCGGTGCGCCGGCCCGGCCCGAGTCTACGCGGTCCCGCGCTGTCCGAACACGTGGCAGGCGACCAGCCGTCCGTTCCCGTCTTCCTCCAGCGGCGGCTCGGCCTCGGCGCAGACCTTTTCCGCGAACGGACAGCGGGGATGAAAACTGCAGCCCGTCGGCGGATTGGCGGGGCTCGGCACGTCGCCCTGCAGCAGCACCCGGTCGCGCCGGTTCTTTGCATCGGGATCGGGCATCGGAACTGCCGACAGCAGCGCCTTCGTATAGGGATGGCGGGCGTCGGCGTAGATCGCCTTGCTGTCGCCCACCTCGACGATCTTGCCGAGATACATGATCGCCACCCGGTGGCTGACATGCTCGACCACGCGCAGATCGTGCGAGATGAAGATGTAGGTGAGCTTGAACTCTCTCTGCAGTTCGTCGAGCAGATTGAGGATCTGCGCCTGTATGGAGACGTCCAGCGCCGATACCGGCTCGTCGGCGATGATCAGGCGCGGCTGAAAGACCAGGGCGCGGGCGATGCCGATCCGCTGGCGCTGCCCGCCGCTGAACTCGTGCGGGTAGCGGTCGTAATGATCTTCTCGGAGACCGACGCGGTTGAGGATGCGCATGACCACCTCGTGGCGCTTGGCGCCCGAGGCGAGCCGGTGGATTTTCAACCCCTCGCCGATGATTTCCCCGACCCGCATACGGGGGTTCAGCGAGGCGTAGGGGTCCTGGAAGATGATCTGCATGCGGCGGCGCATGTCGCGCATCTCGGCATACCCCAGGGCGAGGATATTCCTCCCCTCGAACACGATGCTTCCGTCGGTCGGTTCGATAAGGCGCAGGACGCTGCGCCCGAGGGTCGACTTGCCGCACCCGGATTCGCCGACGAGGCCCAGCGTCTCGCCGTCTTCGACATCGAGCGTCACGCCGTCGACCGCCCGCACATCTCCGAGATGGCGCGAGAGCAAGGGCGACTTGATCGGGAAATACGTCCTGAGATCCCTGATCTCGAGCAATGCCATGGGTTCGCTCTTCCTCCGGCCTTCCTGCCTCGTCAGACGAGGAAACAGGACACCCAGTGCCTGTCCTCGACTTCGCGCAGCTCCGGTTCGCGCTGCCGGCACGTGTCTTTCACCCGCGCGCAGCGATCGCTGAAGCGGCAGCCGTCGGGCAGGTTGAGCGGGCTCGGCACGATTCCCGGAATCGCCTCGAGTTTCTCGCCGATACCGCCGTAGCCGGGGATCGACCTGAGAAGCCCCACCGTATAGGGATGAAGCGGGCGGGAAAAAATCACCTCGGGTGTTGCGTGCTCGACGATGCGTCCGGCGTACATGATCGCCACGTCGTCGGCCTGTTCCGCGACCACGCCGAGATCGTGCGTGATCAGGAGCAGCGCCATGCCGAGCTGTTCCTGGAGTTCCTCGATCAGGTTCAGGATCTGCGCCTGGATCGTCACGTCCAGCGCGGTCGTCGGCTCGTCGGCGATCAGCAGGCTGGGATTGCACGAGAGCGCCATGGCGATCATCACGCGCTGGCGCATGCCGCCGCTGAGCTCGTGCGGATAGTCGTCGACCCGGGTTTCCGGTTCGGGAATCCTGACCAGGCGGAGCATTTCGATGGCCTTGCCGCGCGCCTCTCTCTTGCTCAGCCGCTGGTGCAGAACGATCGCTTCCTCGATCTGCGCACCGACGGTGAATACCGGGTTCAGCGACGTCATCGGCTCCTGAAAGATCATCGAAATCTCGTTGCCCCGGACGCGGCGCATCCTGGCCTCGTCGAAGTCGAGCAGATTCTCGCCGCGATATCTGATCTCGCCGCCGACGATCCGGCCGGCGGATCTCGGAATCAACTGCATCGTCGACAGCGCGGTCACGCTCTTGCCGCAGCCCGACTCCCCGACCAGACCCATGGTCCGGCCTTCCTCGATGGTGAAGCTGACGCCATCCACCGCGCGCAGTTCGCCGTCGCCTGTGAAAAACGACGTCTGGAGATCCCTGATCTCGATCAGGTTGCCCATCTGCTAACCTCGTTTCCCGCGATGTCGGCTCTCCGCAGGGCCTCCGCGGGGTCTCCCGGCAGCATCGTGGATCGGAGGAGAAAGGCGCATGGGCTCCAGAGACGATGTCGTCCTGCTTCCGGACGACGGGGCGGTGCTGCCGGCCCGGGCCGTTGCGGCGATCGCGAACAGCGACGCCTACCCCGAGTCGACCGGCTATTCGAAGAGCATCGATTATCTCGATTTCGAGATTTACGGCAAACCCTTCACCCAGGTCGTCATGACGCTGCGGCCGGAGACGCCGCGGCTGCATAACGGTCGGCGGATCGTGGTGGTTGCCGGAGAAGGGGGGAGCGACAACGGCAACGGTTTTCTCGCGACCTACGAGAACCGGGAGGGCGCGGGTCCGTGGCTGGCCCGGCGCGGTGTGACCTTCGTTGCGGTACCGCGGCTCGGCCGATGGAATTTCCTTGCAGAGGGCGAGAGCGGCAGTTGGATCGACATACCGCTCGGAGAGCGGATGCCGGTCTTCGACCGTCACCGGCGGGAGTACTGGGCCGCCGACGACTACACATCGCATGCCTCTCGGGGGCAGGCGAGCCCGACCGGCAGCGATACCTACAGACTGCCGAGGGAGGGCTCCGCGCTCTACGATCACATGCTCGCAGCCACGCCGGATGCCCTAGTCGAGGGCTACCGGCGGGGCGTCGAATTCGCTCTCTCCGCTCTTGACCTGCCGCGCTCCGAGGTCCTGCTGCTCTACTGGGGTTTTTCGACCGGCGGACCGTTCCTGTGGTCGCTGGCCCGTTCGGTTGCCCCGGACGGGATGCTGGGATGGGGAACGTCGAGCACCGGCATCGCCTATTTCCACAGCGCCGTCTGCGCGGGAAGGTTCCACTGGCCCTACGAGCACTCGGTCCTTCGGGTGCGCGAACGCGGACGCCCCGATTTTCGCTTCTATACCGAACATGTCGGGGATGCGCTGCGCGAGCAGTGGTGGCGGAAGGCGCTCGCGGCGCCGCGTTTCAAGTCGATCGAGGACGCGACGATGTTCTACAACGCCGCAGCCCTCGGCGAGCATGCCGGCAGGTTGTGGCGCGCCGATTTTTTGCCGCCGGCAGACCGCAGCCGGGGCTTCTCGGCGCTCGTGCGGAACATGGTCGAGCCCTGCTTCCCGGCCCGCGAATTGCGCACCGTCGCGGTGTGGGAAATGAACGGAACGCTCGATCAGGTCATTCAGCCGGAAAAGGTCGATGCCGCGCGCGCCGTCATGGAGCCGTATTGCCGGCGCTACCGGGTTGCCCGCCTCGAGGGGTTTCGCCACGACATCCTGCACGACACCGTCGTCACGGTGGGGCGGATCTGGCTGAAGGTCGTGGACAGCGGGTATTTCGACTGAGGCTCGGCCGACAGGGCGCGGCGGCGGGCCGGGCGGCTGGACCCTGCGTCGGCGCCGGTATCGCGATACCGCTATATCCTGATGGTACAAGTCAACTATACACCATATGTTGATGATAAGAAACGGCTTTGCCGATTCGCTCCTTTCCTGTCAGCGTCATCGGAGACGATGTCGTCGAAACCCGCTGGCCGGAGACGGGAGGGGACCGCGATGTACATTTCCAATGAGTCTGCAGCCTGCGCGCTGCGTCATGAGCCGGCGGCCGGCGCCGTCCGCGGGGCGGCAGGCAACGCGGGCGTAGACACTTTCCCGCAGGGGCTGGCGCGGCCGACCGGGCTTCGCCCCGCCTTGACCTGAGCCGTGCCGGGCCGACGGCACGGCGCACCATCCGGCGCCGGGCCATGCCGTCGGGCCGATGAGGACCTCATCATGACAGCTGGATGGAGCGCGCGCGCATGCGCAGCGAAACCCCGGACCGAACGGCGCCCGCCCCGTGCGGTGCTGCAAACCCCGACCGACCCTTCCGCGTTTCCGATCCCCGCCTGACCCGCCGGATCTCTGCCGGGCTCGGCGCAGTCCTGCTCGCGCTGGCGGCGGGCCTGCCGCCGACCGGCGGGGCGCAGGCCGAGACCGACCCGCCGCTCTTGTGGATCACCGAGGAATCGGCGGACGTGCGGCTGACCGAGATCAGCTCGGACAAATATGTGGTGCGTCTGGGGAAGAGGCCCACCGCCGACGTCACGGTTACCATTGCAAACAGCGACAGCACAGTCGCCAAAGTTGAGCCGAGCAGCCTGACATTTTCCCCGTCGGACCCGCTGTACAAGTGGGTGGAGGTCACCGGTGTAGACGACGGCAACTACACCCCCGGCGGGGTGCGCACGATCACGCTCACCCACACCACCGAGTCCAGCGACTCCGAGTTCAACGGCCTCACGGCCACGGTGACCCCGAAGATCTTCGAACCCACCCGGCCCTCCGATGTCCGGGCGCACGGGCGGGACGACGCCATCCGCATCCAGTGGTCCCCCTCGGTCGGATACCCCACCTACTATCTGCATGTCCGCACGCAGGCGGACAGCACCTGGGTCATGAGAGGGACTACGAACGGCTCCATAGTGCAATGGACGAACCCTGGGCGCGGCAAGAAATACATCGAGAACGGCACCCGCTACGAAATCCGGGTGTGCAACGGCGACGGCCCGGCGAACGGACCGCAGTGTTCGGAGAGTGTGTTCGTCACGCCCACGGCGAGCCCGCCGCCGTTTTCCGTCGGCGTGACGGTCGGCGTGAAGGTGGAAACCAAAAGGTGGCGCGGAAGGTGGATGGAGGTCCGCTGGCTGCCGAGCGACACCCCGGATGCCACGCAGTTTCGCGTGCGCTGGCGCACGGAGGGCGCGGGCAGCTGGGAGGAATCCGCGGACCTGCCGCGCAAGGCGGGCGGCGGTCTGCAGAGCTTCACCATCGACACCACGGCGTCCGAGGCGACCTACGAGATAGCGGTCGCGGCGCTTTATGACGACGACGGCGCGATCACGAAGAAGTGGAGCGAGGCCGTGTCGGTAAAGAGCGTGGGCGAGGCGCCCGCCATCGTCTCGCTGCACGCGACCGCGGACAACAGGATCGAGGCGGTGTGGCAGCGGGCGGCCGGAGCCATGGCCCACAAGGCCGTCTATGCGAAGGCGTCCGGGACCCTTCCGCCGGTCCACTCCTTTTCCAGCCCGAACGCCGATTTCATGGTGACGAAGCCCCTGGAAGCGGGCGAATACAAGGTAGCGGTGTATGCGTTCTTCCGCGCCGAGGGCACATATTTCAGGCTTCTCCTGAGCCCGGTGAGAAAAATCACGCTGGGCGGCACGCCGCCTTCCAACGTTCGGGTGGTGTCGGGGCACGAAAAACTGACCGTGAGTTGGGATCGTTTGACCAACGGGAAGGAATTCAAGGTGGCGGACTGGCCTGTGGACGGCGCCTTGGACATGTCGCCGGCCCCCGCGAACAGCGAAACCTCGCACGAGATCACCGGACTCACCAACGGCACGACCTATCAGGTGCAGGTCCAAGCCAAGGTGGACGGCGCGACCTACAAGTCCGGCGTCGTCACCGCGACCGTTGGCGGCAGCCCGCCCACCAAGGTGGGGGTGGTGCGGGGCGACGGGAAGCTGACCGTGTCCTGGAACAACGCGCCCGGCGCGGCGTCGCACTCGGTTCGGCACAAGCTGAGCAGCGACGCTGACGAACCCGCCAATTGGACCACGGCGACACCCGCCTCGAAGCCTTACAAGATCACCGGACTCACCAACGGCACGGAATACGACGTGCAGGTGGGCGCAGTGCATGACACAGGATCGAACCCGAAGCCGATTTGGTCGCCGACGGTCAAAGGCACGCCCGCCGCCGGCGCCAGCGGCATGATGGGTCCGCCCCGGGGCGTTGTCGTCGATCCGGGCGACGGCGCGGTGGGCATGACCTAGAAGACGCCGGAGGAGACGGAGGAGCAGCCGTCCGGCAAGGGCATAAACGCACAGAGCGTCGGGGACGTCCGGAGCGCGGGAGGCGTCCGGGGCCTGAGCGGCGGCAGCGGCGACGATGACGACACCCCGGCGCCGGTGGCGCCGACGGGCTACGAGGTGGGCTACACGCTTTCGGGTGCGGAGTGGAGCGCCGGCAGCTCGCAGCAGGTCTCCGGCCTGACCGCCTCGATCGCCGGCCTCGAGAACAGCCAGTCCTACGCCTTCCGGGTGCGGGCGCTGGCGGACGGCGAGACCGGCGCCTGGTCGGAGACGCTGACGGCGACGCCGGAGGCCGCCGTCCCGGCCAATGTGAGCGCGGCGGCGACGGCAGAGACGGCGTGGAAGACGCTGGACGTGTCGTTCGATGCGCCGGCGGCGGATGCCGGCTGGGTTCTCGCCGACACCCAATACCGCGTCCTCGGCCTGAAGGAGGGCGCAAGCTGGACCGACTGGGCGGCCCTCTCCGGCGTGTCGGAGGAGGGCGGCCGGGTGAGCGGCTCGACGAAGGCGGGGAGCCTCGCCGTCGGCCGGGTGTACGAGGTGGAACTCCGCTTCTGCGGCGGCGGGGCTTGCGGTTCGGCCTCGCCCGGCGTGCACGGCGCGACGCCGGCGTCCGCGCCGACGGATGCAACGGCGTCGGCGGCCGACCCGGTCTCTGCGACGGCGCTCAAGCTCGCCTAGAGCATCGCCGACACGGGCGACAAGAAGAACCTGCAGGCGGCGTACGAACTCGGTTACAGCAGCGACACGGATGCCGCCGAGCCTGCAACGCTGGTCGCCGCGGCGGACGCCCCGGCGTTCGGTGCGGCCGAGGCGGAGATCGGCGGCCTCGCGGGTGGCACGGCGTACCGGCTGTTCGTGCGCAGCACGATCGAGCACGAGGGGGCGCGCCTGTTCGCATCGCCCTGGGTCTCCGCCGCGGCCACGACGGCGACGGCGCCGGGCACCGGGCCGAGCTACGAGGGCGTGGAGTCTCCCGCGCTGAGCTTCGTGGCCGGCGAGAAGATCGCGCCGGTAACGCTGCCGGCGGCAAGCGGCGGCAGCGGGGCACTGACCTACTCGGTCGCACCGGCATTGGCGAACGGCCTCGCCTTCGATGCGGCAACGCGCCAGATCTCCGGCACGCCGGCCGCGGCCGCGGATGCGGTGAACTACACGCTGACCGCCGCCGATGAGGATGGCAACACGGCGGAGCTTGCCTTCACCGTGACGGTGACCGGAGATGCGACGGCGCCGACAGTGACGCTGGCGGCGGCGGACGGTGTCGAGAGCCCGGTCGCCGGCGCCTTCGGCATCGCCATTGCCTTCAGCGAGCCGGTGACGGGCTTCGCCCTCGCCGACCTGACGGTGGCCAACGGCGCGGCCTCGGACCTCGCGGGCTCGGATGCGGCGTGGACGGCGACCGTGACCCCGGACGAGGGGTTCTCCGGCAACCTGACGGTGGACCTCGCGGCAGGCGCGGTCGAGGACGCGGCCGGCAACGGCAACGAGGCGGCGCCGACGCTGACGGTCGCGGTGGTGGCCCCGCTGCCGAAACCGGCGAACGTGGCGAACGCGACCACGGCGGAGACGAAGTGGAAGTCCCTCGATGTGACCTTCGACGCGCCGCCCGCCTGGGCGGACTGGGTTGCGGCGAACACCCAGATCCGCGTGCTGGGGATGAAGGAAGGCGCGAAGCGCACCGGCTGGATGGCGCTCAAGACGGTCACTGTCGATGGCAGCCGGGTGCATGCCTCGACGAAGCCGAGGCTCGCCATCGGGCGGGTGTACGAGGTCGAGCTGCGCCTCTGCGGCGAGACCGTCTCGGACGCCGGGTGCAGCGAGGCGTCCGACATGGTGCACAGCGCGACGCCGGCGTCGGCGACAGCGCTGAAGCTCGCCTGGAGCATCGGCAATATCGGCGGCAAGAAGAACCTGCAGGCGGCCTACGAGATCGGCTACGCCAAGGACACGTCGGCGAACGAGCCGGAGAAGCTGCTCGCCGAGGTGCCCGACTTCGGTGCGAAGGAGGCGGAGGTGGACGGTCTCGAGGCGGGGACGGAATATCGTCTGTTCGTGCGCAGCGCGATCGACTGGCAGGGCGCGCGTCTGTTCGCCTCGAACTGGACGTCGGCGACGGCATCGACGGCATCGGATGCGGAGAGCCTTGCGGGCGAGGCGCTGAAGCGTGCGCTCGCGGGCCAGGCGCGCCAGCTTCTGGAGGACGCGTCGGACGCGATCGGCCGCCGGATGTCGTCGGGCGGTGCGGGCAGCGACCTTCTGTCGGCGTTTGCCGGTCTGCTGGGGGGCCAGGGTCCGGGCGGCTGTGCGCTCGAGGACAGTATCGAGGACTGCGTGACCGGCGGGGACAGCAAGTCCCTCGCGCAGACGCACGGCGGCTTCGGGGGTACGGGTGATCGTTTCGGCTTCGGGGGCAGCGGCGGTACGAACCGTTCGTACAGCCTCTCGGACCTGAGCGGCCTGATGAAGAGCCAGGGCTTTGCGATCTCGCTCAACCGCCCGCTGCCGACCATGGGCTTTGCCCAGGAGGAGGCGCCGGCCGACGACGCCGGGATGCAGCTGACCCTGTGGGGCCAGGGCGCCGGGGGCGGTTCCGACGGTGCGATGTTCTGGGGCATGGATGCCTCGATGGGCGAGCGCTGGATGACCGGGATCGCCTTTGCCGAGAGCGGCGCCATCGCCGCATCGGGTCTCAAGCACGGGGATGCGCGCGTCTCCGGGTTCGCGGAGAGCGAGGTGACGGCGGTCTACCCCTACGCGCGGGGCCGCTTTGCCTCGGGTCTGGAACTCTGGAGCCTGGCCGGCTGGGGCAAGGGCCGGGTGGACAGCCGGTGGACGGGGTTTGCCCCGGGGTCGGGTCCGGTGGAGATCGATCTCGCCGGCGGTCTCGGGTTCAGCCTCGGCATGGCGGGTGCGGAACAGGTGCTGTACGAGGCCGACGGCCTCAGCGTCTCCGCGGTCGGCGATGCGGGGTGGTCGCGCCTCGCGGTCTCGGGCGGCACGGCGGACGGTGTGTCGGCGACGGTCACGCGGACGCGGGTTGCGGTGTCTGGCCGGTATGCGGAAGGCGGTCTGGCGTCGTCGCTCCGCATCGGCGGTCGCGTGGACGGCGGCGACGGCGAGACGGCGTCTGGCGCCGAGGTGTCGGGCGAGGTCCGCCACGCGTGGGGCCGCTGGGAAGTGGGCGCGCAAGGCCGCTGGTACACGGCGGAGACGACGGGCGCCGGGTTCGGCGAGCGGGGCGTGCGGGCCGCGGTCGGCCTGCGTGCGAAGGCCGACGGGACGGGCCTCGCATTCGCGCTGTCGCCGGGCTGGGGCGCGTCGGGCGCACAGCAGGGCGAGAGCGGCCTCTTGGGCACGCTGGACGGCGATGCGGCGGAGCAGGAGCCTGCGGCGCATCTCGACGGGCGCGTCTCGTGGGGCATCCAGGTCCCGGGTCTGATCGCACACCGCGAGATGCTGCGCCCGTACGCGGAGTTCTCGCTCACCGACGGTGCCTCGCACCAGGTGCGCACGGGCGTCGCGCTGGAGGGCCCGGTGCGGATCAACCTCGCGCTGGAGCACCGGAAGGACGCCGCCGGCCCCGCCGAACACGGCATCATGCTGCGGCTCGACACCCGGTTCTGAGACCGGGCAGGCGGCGGCGGGGAGACCTGCCGCCGCCTGTTTCCGGGGCGCTGCCCGCCGCCTTGCCGGCGGCTATTCAATCCGACGGACGATAAGCGGCGAGAGCCTGTTCGAGGATGCCGCGCGCGGGCTGCGATCCGTCGAGCGGCCGCAGCCTGCGGCTCGCGATCTTCCATCCCTCGGGCGTCCGCGTCAGGGTCCACCTGTTGGCGGCGACGCGGTGGATGCGAAAGCCCGCCGACTCCCCGTGGTTGGGCAGCTCCCGGACATCGCCGCGCGGGTCCGGGTGGAGCAGCAGCAGATACGACGTGACATACGCCGTATCGCCGTCGATCGCGATCTGCGGCAATCCGGCGAAATGCGCGAGGCCGCCCTCGATCGCGCGCCGGTGCCCGGGCGTCCGGGTCATCGCGGCGACCGCCTCGTTGCCGACCGCGCTGTCGAGGCCTTCGCCGCGGTCGAAGCTGCCGTCCTCGGTGTAGACGGCGCGGGTGTAATAGTCGGCCCCGGTATCGGCGCTCGGCGGGTGCGAGGCGATCAGGTCGTAGATCTCGAGCCTGTCCTCGATAGCGCGCAGGCGCGCATCGAGCGGCCTCTCGTTCCCGTTTCCATCCATTCCGATGTCCTCCGTGTCATGATCCGCCGGTCTGCACAGCGAGCCGCGCTCTCCGGCAGCCGCTCCACCGCTCCATGCTTGCCCGGCGGGGGCGAAAAATCCAAGATGCGGCCCGTGCGACCGGGCGCCGGAGGGACGAGGTGAGGGACAATACCGTACGCGTGGACGAGACCGGGGCGGCGGCCCGGCTGGTCTTTTCCGATGTTTTCAACGCCGCCGTCCCGTTCATCGATCGGCACCTCGAGGAGGGGCGCGGGGAAAAGGCGGCAATCCGCACCGTGGAGGGCGAGACCGGCTACCGGGCGCTGGCCGAACAGGTGGCGCGGACCGGCAACGCGCTGCTCGCCCGGGGGATCGCACCGGGCGACCGGCTGCTGATGGTGGTCAAGGACTGCCCCGAATTCATCGCCTGTTTCTTCGGCGCGGTGAAGGCGGGGATCGTCCCGGTGCCGGTCAACACCATGATGAGGCCGCAGGACTACCGCTTCCTGATCGAGGATTCGGCCTGCCGCGGGATCGTCTACAGCAGCGAATGGGCGGAAGCGGTCGAGGCCGGTCTGGCATCCGCCGCCGCGCCGCCGCCCACGGTGCTCCGGATGGACGGCCCGGACGGGCTGGCGGCGCAGGCGGCGGCCGCCTCCGCGGCGCTCGCGCCGGCGCGGACGACGGCGATGGACGACTGTTTCTGGCTCTACTCCTCGGGCTCCACCGGGAACCCCAAGGGCGTGGTGCACCGCCACCGCGACATGGTGTGCACCAGCGAATTCTACGGACGGCGGATCGCCGGCGTGCGCGCGGACGACACCGTGTTCTCGGTGAGCAAGCTGTTCCACTCCTACGGCTTCGGCAACGCGATGACCTTCCCGCTCTGGGTCGGCGCCACCATCGGGCTCAGCGACCGGCGGCCGACGCCGCAGATGACCTTCGAGGCGATCGAGGCGCTGCGCCCGACGGTCTTTTTCGGTGTGCCGACGATGTACGCCCAGCAGCTCCACGCGATGGAGGACGCGAGGCCCGACCTGTCGTCGATCCGCATCTGCATCTCGGCCGGCGAGGCGCTGCCCGGCGACGTGATGCTGCGCTGGAAGGAGAGGACGGGGACGCTGATCCTGGACGGGCTGGGCTCGACGGAGATGCTGCACATTTTCGTCTCCAACACCGAGGACGACTGGAAGCCGGGTTCGTCCGGCCGCCCGGTGCCGGGCTACGAGACGCGGCTGGTGGACGAGGACGGCGCGGACACCCCGGCGGGCGAGATCGGCACGCTTCTGGTGCGCGGGGCCTCGGCGGCGCGGCTCTACCGGAACAACCCGGAGAAAACCGCCGCCACCATGCTCGGCGACGACTGGCTGAATACCGGCGACATGTATTACCGCGACGAGGACGGCTATCTGGTCAACTGCGGGCGCGGCGACGACATGATCAAGGTGGGCGGGCTGTGGTGTTCGCCGTTCGAGATCGAGGCGCGGCTGATCGAACACCCCAGGGTGCTGGAGGCGGCGGTGGTCGGCCGCGCCGACGAGGACGGGCTGATCAAGCCGGAGGCCCATATCGTGCTCAACGATGCGGGCGACGCCGGCGCGGCGCTCGAGGACGAACTCAAGGCGCACTGCCGGGCGGCGCTCGCGCACTACAAGTACCCGCGCTGGTTCAACTTCGCCGACACCCTGCCCAAGACCGTGACCGGCAAGATCCAGCGCTTCCGCCTGCGCGGCGGCTGAGCGGAGGGGCGGGGGGCTTCAACGCAAAGAGGCGGCCCGGGGGCCGCCTCTCCGTGTCGGCGCCGCCCGCAGGCGGCGGCAGCGGTGCGCTACCGGCCCGAACGGGCCAGCGAGTGGACCCAGCCCTTCATGCGGTTCTTCGCGTTGGCAATCTGGCCGTCGTCGAAGAACGTCTTCAGATCGACCTTCTCGATCGGGTAGACCGGCCGCAGGAAGTCGCTCTCGAAGCCGAACGGCACCGTGGCGTCGATCCCCATGCCGCCCTCGAAGCGGGTGTTGGACGCCGTCCATTCCCGGTCGCCGGCGGTCATGCGCTCGGCCGGCATGAAGGTCTGCCCGCGCCCGCCGGGGATCGGGTTGAGGATGTCGGTGTGCGGATTGACGCGGGTGGTCAGGCACCACATCACATCGTCCATGTCGTAGGGGTCGGTGTCCTCGGACACCGCGATGCACAGCCGCGAGCCCTGCGAGGTCGACAGGATCGCCGACATGAAGTTGCGCTGCCAGCCCTCGTCGATCCGGTTGCGTTTCTTGACCTGGATGACGGCGCCGCCCCAGTCGGTCATGCAGTAGGGGATCACCACATCCTGGATGATGCCGGGCTGCATGCGCTCGCACAGTTCGAACATCGCGGATTCGCGCACCGTGGTGTCGATATTGTGGTCGTCGAGCGTATGGACGCCGAGCGCGAAGATGATCGGCTTGGTGGCCGGGTCGCGCATGGTGACGCCGGTGACGTGGAAGGTCGGCGCCTTGTAGGCCTTGCCCATGTAGCCGGCCCATTCCGGGTGGAAGTGGAAACGGCCTTGGACGCCCGCCTCCTCGGCCTCCGCCGTCTCGTAGCGGCGGTCGCGCGGGTTGACGTAGCCTTCGAGCACCAACTCGCAATCGGCCAGCGCCAGCGCATCGACCGTGCGCGCCTTGACCATGCGGACCGGCGATCCCTGCACCGCGCCGGCGATGCCGATCTCGTCGCAGCCCTGCGGCAGGATCACATAGTCGAAGCCGGCGCCGGCGAGCAGTGTGCAGGACGGCGGCACGCCGAAGCACATGGTGATGGGCACCGGCTTGTCGTCCTTGTAGTGTTTGGAGACGACCTGCCACATGTGCGAGCCGGGCGAGATCTGGAAGGTGCCGACATTGCCCCAGCGGAAGTTCATGCGGTTGTAGCCGAGGTCCGATCCGCCGTCGAAATACTCGCCCGTCACCACCCGGTTGCCGGATCCCACGGTGAGTTCGGGCTCGTAGGTGGTGTGGCGGATCGGCACCATGTGCTCGTTCACGTCGACCGGGTTCTCGATGACGTGCTGCTGGCAGGGCGCCTGGTCCTGCGGGACGATCTCCGGCGGGATCGGATGCGACAGCGCGTGCGCCAGCCGGCGCGTGCGGTCGGTGTTGTCGGTCCAGCCGAACATCTTGTTGATGACCTCGATGTCACCGAACAGGTTGGTGACGAGGCGGTGGTTGGGCTTGCCCTTGACGTTGTTGAAGAGGATCGGACAGCCGCCGTCCATCTGCTTCTGGATCGCGGTGAGTTCGAGGTCGGGATCGACCTCCTTGTCGGTCTCGATAAGATCTCCTTCCGACCGCAGCCATTCCAGCGAATTGCGCAGGTCGTTGATCGCCTCGACGGGCGCGCCGAGGGCTTCTTTCCTAGCCGTGCTCATGGGATCTCCTGTCAGCGTCTCCGTATGACCGCGTTTGTCGGCGGCCGGAGCGGTGTGTTGCCGCGTTAATCGGCGGCTTCATCGAGCGGCGGGCCCATCCCGCCGCCACGCGCCGTGCTCTCGTGCGAGAGGGAAACCCGGGCCGGACGCCCGGATCTCGCGCCAACCTTACGGTTTGGGCGGCAAATTGCAAAGGAAACCGGCGTTTCCTGCGATACAATCGATTGCCGGTTGCCAACGCGGAAATATACCGGCGACACGGGTCCGGTAGAATTTCGCTCTACCTCGGCCGCCTTTCCTCCCACAGCGCGCGAAGGTCGGGCCGGCGCACCTTGCCGCGGTCGTTCTTCGGCAGGGCGTCGATGAAATGGACCTCCTTGGGCACCCGGTAGTCGGGCAGGCTCGCCCTGCAGTGGGCCGCGATCTCGTCCTCGGTCACGGTCTCGCCGGTCCTGCCGACGACGTAGCAGACGACCTCCTCGCCGTAGATCGGGTGGGGAACGCCGACCGCGGCGGCCTCGTGCACCGCGGGGTGGCGCAGCAGCACGTTGTCGATCTCGGCCGGCGCGATGTTGACGCCGCCGCGGATGATGAGATCCTTGAGGCGGCCGGTCACGGTGACGAAACCGTCCTCGTCCATCACCGCGAGATCGCCGAGATGGATGCGCCGGCCCTTGAGTTCCTCGCGCTCTCCGTCCACCGACATCGCGGCGACGGCGCATTGCGGACCGCCCAGCGTGACCTCGCCTTCGACGCCCGGCGGGCAGCGGTTGCCGTCCTCGTCGACGATCAGGAACTCCTGGTGCCTGGCCGGCGGACCGACGGTCCCCTTGCGGTTGTAGTCGTGCCGGTTGCCGCACACCCAGCCGCCCTCCGAACAGCCGTAGAACTGGAGCAGCCGGATGCCGTAGCGGTCCTCGAACTGTTGCCAGCGCTCGGGGGCCAGCGGAGCGGTGCTCGAACTCATGAAGCGGAGCGCGGCGATGCTTTCCCGGTCGACCTCCACCGGGTCGTCGAGCAGCATGTTGATCACCGTCGGGATCCCGATCGAGAAGGTGATCCGGTTGTCGGCGATCCAGTCGAAGAAGCGGCTGTGCGAGAAACGCCGCGCGAAATGCAGCGTGCAGCCGGTCTGCATCCACGGCAGCAGGCTCGCCCCCTGGGCGGAGTTCCAGCCGAAGGACCGGTATTCGAGCGTCCGGTCGTTCTCCGTCAGACCGATGAAGTCGATGGTGGACAGCCCGAACAGCCAGTGCCCGAGCATGTCGCAGACGAACAGCTTGGGCGTGTCGGTGGTCCCCGACGTGCAGTAGATGCTGCCGATATCGTCGGGTGCGTTGTCGATATCGACCTCGGGTCCGGCCGGCGCGGCGGCGAGCATGGCGAACAGCTCGCCGGAGCCCGCACCGCCCGCCGCACCCGGGCTCCAGTCGGCGAACCGGATGATCTCGCCCCCGACCCCCTCGGTCATGCGCGGGCCGTCGAGCGCCTCGTGCCACAGGGTGAGCCGGGGTCCGATGCTGCGCAGGATCCGCGCGACATAGGCGATGTTCATCTCGACGTTGATCGGACAGATCGCCGCGCCCGCCCGCCATATCCCCATCCACAGGATCAGCTTTTCCAGCCGCTCCTCGGACAGGACCGCGACATGGTCGCCGCGGCCGATCCCGCGCCGGTGGAGAAAACCGGCGATGCGGTTGGCCTCGGCGTGGAGTTGGCCCCAGGTGATCGCGCTCCCCTGATCGAGGTCGACCAGGGCGGTGCGGTCGGGGTCGCGCGCCCGATGGGCATCGAGCAGCGCCCTCACCGAGGTGAAGGGGATGGCGAGATCGTGTTCGGCGCCGGGCTCGGTCCCGCCCGCGCGCCGGGTCGGCCGGGTCATGCCGGAAACTCCTCGTGCGACGCAGGGCGCGATAGTCATCGGACGCCGGGCGCGGGTCAAGCCGCCCCCCGGTATCCGGCGCCGTTCGGCAGGACCGCGCCGGGCAAGATGCGCTAGGCTGCTGCCGAAGGCGGTTCGGAGGGGCGCATGGCGCGGATTCGCACGGACTTCATCGAGGGAACGCCCCGGCTTGCCATCGACCGCGCCGGTTCGGGGCCGCTGGTTCTGTTCATGCACGGCATCGGCGGCAACCGGTCGAACTGGACGGCGCAGCTCGAGGCGCTGCCTGCGTCCTTCCACGCCGTCGCCTGGGACGCCCGCGGCTACGGCGCGTCCGACTACTACGAAGGGCCGCTCGATTTCGGCGACTTCGCCCGCGACGCACTCCGCGTCCTCGACCGCTTCGACGCCGGCAAGGCGCATCTGGTCGGCCTGTCGATGGGCGGCCGGATTGCGCAGGATTTCCATGCCCGCTTCCCCGACCGGGTGGCGACGCTGGTCCTCTGCGACACCATGTCGGATTTCCAGGCCTCGATGCCGCCGGAGAAGCGCGCGGAGTTCATCCGTCTCCGCCAGGCTCCGCTCAAGGCGGGCAAGGAGCCGCGCGACATCGCCGACGCGCTGGTCGACAGCCTGACCGGGCCGGCGGCGAGCGGGGCGGCGCGCCGCCGGCTGCGGGACAGCATCGCGGCGCTGCACAAGGAGTCGTATCTGAAGACCATCGAGGCGTCGCTCTCCTTCGACCGTTCGGCCGATGTCGAGCGGATCTCGGTTCCGACGCTGCTGATCTACGGTGCGCACGA
Organism: Alphaproteobacteria bacterium; assembly: GCA_965200535.1. Taxonomy (GTDB): domain Bacteria; phylum Pseudomonadota; class Alphaproteobacteria; order MPNO01; family MPNO01; genus MPNO01. The sequence continues at coordinate 1,593,962 of CBDAUF010000001.1, forward strand.
CCGCCTGACCCCGCCTGCGGTCGGCCGCGCCCTGCACGCGCGCATCCGCGGTTCGGAGTTCGTGGAGATCGAGAACGCCGGCCATCTTTCCAACCTCGAACAGCCCGAAGCCTTCAACGCAGCCCTCCTCGACTTCCTCGGCAGACACCGCGGCCGCGCCGGCCCGTTCTCCCCGACAGATTGCTGTTGAACCATATCGGCGCCGGCCCCGGCGCCGGCCGCCTCACTATCGCGCGGCGCATCGTCGAGCGGCGCATCGCGGACTCACGCATCCGGCGGGCCGGCCGTATACTGGACGCTGCGGTCGCTGCGGCGGTGCGCCGACTTCGGTCCCGACGCCCCGACATGCACCGACCGGCCCTGCGGCGCGATCCAGGAGCCCGATCATGGTTCAGAACCCCGGCGACCCGTCCCGGCCTTCGGTCAACGGCCTCGACCATTCCGCCTACCGCTGCCGCGATGCCGAGGAAACCCGCGCCTTCTACGAGGATGTCGTCGGCTTTCCGCTGACGCTCGCGCTGCACATCGACCGGCATCCGACGACGGGAGAGCCGGTGGACTACCTGCATATCTTCTTCGACATCGGCGGCGGCGACCCGGACAACCCGAGCCACATCGCATTCTTCGAGGTCGTCGACAATCCGGGCGACAACCCGGACGAGTTGTTCAAGCGCCGCTGGGGGATGGACCTGCACTTCGCCATGCGGGTGGCCGACCACGCCGCGCTCGATGCCTGGAAGCGCAGGCTGGAGAACCGGGGCGTCGAGGTCGAGGGGCCCATCGACCACGGCATGTTCCGCTCGATCTACTTCCACGATCCGAACGGCTACCGCCTCGAGTTCACCTCGGCCGAGGCGCGGGAGAGGGCGGTGTTCGGCGAACACAGCGCCAGGGCCCGCGAACTGATGGGCGAATGGACGGCGTGGAAGGCGTCGCGCGGGCGGCAGGCCGCCGAACGATCCGCCGCCGTGTGATCCGCCCCGCGCGACCCTACCCGCGCAACACGCCGCCGGCATGACCTACTGGAACGATCTGGCGGCCGTCCCGCACCGGCTCGACTGGTGCGAGGCGGGCGGTGTGCGGACCCGTTTTCTCGAGGCCGGCGCCGGCGGGCGCGCGGTCGTCTTCCTGCACGGCATCAACGGCCATCTCGAGGTGTTCCTGCGCAATGTCGCCCGCCACGTCGAGGCCGGTTTTCGCGTCGTCGCACCCGACCTGCTGGGCCACGGCCATTCCGGCAAACCCGACCGCCCGTACGAGATCGACGACTATCTCGACCACCTGTCCGCCTTCCTGGCGGAGCGGGGGATCGACCGGCTCAGCCTCGCCGGGACATCGCTCGGCGGCTGGATCGCCGCGCGGTTTGCGGCCCGCCATCCGGGGCGCGTCGCCAGCCTGAGCCTGATCAGTTCGGGCGGCCTCACCTCCTACGCCGGGGTCATGGACCGGCTCCGGACCCTCGGCAACGCCGCCGTCTCGGGCCGCGCTGCGGTGCGGGAGCGGCTCGCGTTCGTCATCAAGGATCCCGCCAACATCGCCGACGAACTCGTCGATGCGCGCTGGGCGATCTACCGCCGGCCGGACTACAGGGCCGCGCTGCCGCACATCATGTGCCTGCAGGAACCCGGCATCCGGGCGCGCAACCTGCTGACCGAACGCGAGTTGTCCGCCGTCGCGGCGCCGACCCTGGTGCTGTGGACCCGCGACGATCCGACCGCGACGGTGGACGACGGCAGACGCTACGCGGACGCCATCCCCGGCGCGCGCTTCGAACTGTTCGAGGAGTCCGCGCACATGCCGCAACTCGAGGAACCGGAACGCTTCGACAGCCTCCACATACCGTTCCTGCTGTCCGCCTGGGATGCGGCGGGAAGCGGATGACGGAGGGGCGCGGCCATGATCACACTCGAACAGGCCAATCGCATCATCGCCGAGGTCCTGACGGAGGGGCGGCGCCTCGGCTGCCGGCCGCTCGCCGTTGCGGTGGTCGAGCCGGGCGCGGTCGTCAAGGCGTTCCAGAAGGAGGACCACGCCTCGATGCTTCGCTTCGAGATGGCCTACGGCAAGGCCTATGCGGCGCTGGCCCTCGGCCGGTCGCCGCACCTCGTGCGCGTCCGCGCCGAGGAACGCCCGCTGTTCATGGACTATGTGGTCAAGGCGTCGGGCGACCGCCTGTTCCCCGAAGGCGGCGGCCGGCTGATCCGGAACGAACACGGCGAGACGATCGGCGCGGTGGGCGTGACCGGGGACAGCCAGGAACGGGACGATGAACTGGCCGCGCACGCGATCCGCGCCTGCGGCCTCCGCGTGGACGAGGATTGCGCCGAGATGGGCGCGCGGGTGCAGCTGTCCTGACGGCAGGCCCGCTGGACGGCCAAGCACCGGGGCCGTACGTTTTCCGTGACGATCATGGGAGGTCCAAGGATGGCCGAACCGATTCCTGTCCGGGTCGCCCCCAAGGGCATGGGTATCAACGAATTCGTCGCAATGGAGGAGGGCTTCTTCCGCGACGAGAATCTCGATGTCGAATTCGACATGCAGGTCTTCCGCGGGACCCAGGCAAGCTGGAAGGGGCTGGAGTATTTCGACCGTCCGCAAGACCGTCCCTTCAGCGAAGACGGCGCCGACGATCTTATCCAGTGCGCGTGTCAGTGGGGGACGGTCAGCAACGCGGCCTCGGGCATGGGCAAGGCCGTGCGCGACTGCTACGGGATATCCCCCTGGGGAATTTTCGTTCGCCCCGATTCGACCATTCGGGCACCTGAAGATCTGGCGGACGTGCCGATTGCGGTGGGAATGCGTGCCGGCAGCCATTTCAACGTGCCCTACCGGCTGGAAAAACACCTGCCGCTGGAGCGGATCAACTGCCTCAATGTGGGCGGTTTCTCGGCCCGCCTGGAGGCGTTGATCTCGGGCGAGGTGGAGGCGGCGAGCCTGCTGCCTCCGCAGATCGACATGGCCAGGCAACTCGGGATGCGCGCGATCATCGAAGACGAGTTCATGACCATCTGGTGGGTTCCCGAAACGATGCCGCGCGCGGCGGTGCGGGGCTACATCGATGCACTGGCCCGGGCGGAACGGGCCATCGAGGCGGACACCGCGAAATATCTGCCAGCGTGGCGCCATTGCATCCCGCCCGCCTTTGCGGACCGCGGGTGGGATTTCAGCCGGTTCAGCCGCGGCGAGAGATTCGTCAGCGAACCGCTTCCGGACGGGATCGTCGAAGAGATCTTCGAACAGGTCGATCGCTGGGATTTGGCCCAGCACATCGCCGACCGTTCGGCGGACCGCCTGCTCTACGCGGTGGAATAGGGCTGCACGGGAAGCGCGCCCGCCGGCAGCGGCCCGATCAGCCGACCAGATGCCTGGCCAGGAAGTCGGCCATCGGCATGCGGGTGGTGTGGTAGAGGTTGTGGCAGCAGTGGATGCCCTCCGGCTCGTAATGGGCGACGATCTCCGCGGCGTTCACCGCCTCGGCTTCGAGCCGGGTCGCCTGGCCGAACGGGATCAGGTCGTCCTTCATCCCGTGCTGCAGGTAGAGCGCGCAGGTGATCCTGTCGGCGCAATCCGACAGGTCGATGAATTTCAGCCGTTCCCGGCCCTTTTCGGGATCGGTCTCCCCGGCGCAGTAGGTGAACCCGTTGCGGGTGATCCCGTGCATGTCCCACCAGTAGGTCTGGAGTTCGTAGAGGACGCCCCAGCAGACGCAGGCGGCGATCCGCCGGTCGTGGGCGGCGCTCCTGGGTGCGTAATATCCGCCGAAGCTGCGCCCGAGGATGCCGAACCTGGATGAATCGATGTCGCTGCGGGTCTCCAGATGGTCGAGGACGGCGGAAGTGAAACGCTCGAAATCGGGTCTGATCGGGGTCTGGAAGTACATCTCGCCCTGGCCGGGCCCGTCGAAGGCGAAGGTCGCCATGCCGCGGTCGTGGCACATGCGCTCGAACAGGTAGCTCTCTTCCTTGGTGCTCTCCAGACCGCCGATCAGGACCGCGCAACGCGGCCTCGCCACGCCGGGCGGCTTGCGCAGAAAGCCGGGGATGACGAAGCCCTCGAACGGGATGTCGATGCGTTCGGCGGGCGGGAAGAACAGCGGCGCGGCGCGGTCGTAGAGCGCGACCTTCCGCTTCTGCCCCGCCTCGCGCAGGTCGGGGCGCTCGAACATGTAGAACTGGGCGTAGTGGTAGTACATGCAGGCGCGCCACAGATAAACGCCCGCGGTGATGCCGGCGCCGCCGGCGAGGCTCCTTTCCGCCAGCGCCTCGTAGCGGTCGCCGATCCCGGTGACCACCTCGTACCAGTCGCCCCAGCCGGTGCAGCGTTCGAGGATCTCGTCGATGTCGGCGGCCTCCAGCCCGTCGCCGATCATCCGCCCCCTGCTGCTCTCCATCACCTCGGCGATAACGTCGCGGCCGTCGTTCATGCTTCCCCCCTGCGGCCTCGCGCCGCCGTATCGTTCCCCCGGCCGTCGGCTTCCCGGATCGACCGCCAGACCTTCTCCGCGGTCGCCGGCATCTCGACCGGCGCGGCGCCGATGCGGTGCAGCGCGTCGTTGACCGCGTTCATCACCGACGGCATGGCGCCGGTGGTGCCGGCCTCGCCGACGCCCTTGACACCGAGCGGGTTGCGGCGGGTCGGCACCTCGTTGGCGGCCAGCGCGAGATCGCAGAAATCGTCCGCCCGCGGCATCGCGTAGTCCATGAACGAGCCGGTCAGCAACTGGCCGGTCTCGTCGTAGTTGACGTCCTCCATCAGGATCTGACCGGCGCCCTGGACGATGCCGCCGTACACCTGGCCGTCGAACAGCAGCGGGTTGAGCACCACGCCGGCGTCATCGACGCAGTTGTAGCGCACCAGGCGGACGCGCCCGGTTTCGCGGTCGATCTCGACTTCGGCGAGATGGAACCCGTTGGGGTAGGTCGGCCCCTCGTCGCTGCCGAAGTCGCCGCGTTCGTACAGCCCAGGCTCGATGCCGGCCGGCAATCGGGCCTTCTGGAACGCGGCGCGGGCGACTTCATCCAGGGTCACCGACCTGTCGGTGCCGGCGACGGTGAATGTTCCCGCGGCGAATTCGATATCGACAGCCGGCACCTCCAGCATGTGCGCTGCGATCCGTTTGCCCTTCTCGACGATCTTGCCGGCGGCCTCGACGACCGCGGACCCGGCCAGCGCCGCGCAACGGGCGTTGAAAGTGCCGACCCCGGCGGCCACCGCATCGGTATCGCCGTAGCGGTAGCGGATATTCTCGATATCGATGCCGAGCCGGTCCGCCAGCACCTGGCGGAAGGTCGTCCCGTGGCCCTGGCCGTGGTCCATCGCGCCGCACAGCAGGGTGATCCCGCCGCCGCTGTCGAAGCGGATTTCGGCGTGTTCGTAATTGACCATCGCGACGCCGGAAATCGTCTGCGACATGCCGATGCCGAGGAGTTTTCCGTCCTCGAGCGCCGCGTCCCGGCGCGCCGCGAAATTCCGGTAACCGCCGGCGTCCAGCGCGCGGTCCTGGTTGGCCGCGAACGCGCCGCAATCGTAGACCGCGCCGAGGCAGGTCGTGTAGGGCAGCTCGTCGGGGCCGAGCGTGTTGATCGCGCGCAGCCGGGCCGGGTCCACCCCGAGCGCGCGGGCCGCCTGGTCGACCATCACCTCGATCACGTGACACGGCTCCGGCTTGACGCCGCCGCGGTACTGGGCGTTGGTCATGGTGTTGGTGAAGGCGCCGGTGACGGTCGCGTGGATGGCCGGCGTCCGATACACCCCGGCGAGACCGCCCAGCCCGGTGACCGTCGACCCGAAATTGCGGTCGGAGGTGTAGTAGGCGCCGATCGGCACCTTGGTATGCGTGCGCAGAGCGAGAAACCGGTAACCGGAGTCGAGCGCCAGTTCGGCATCGACCAAGCCGCCGCGCGTTCCGAAACCGCCCCCCATATTGTCGCAGACGACGCGGAACCGGGCCTGCGGCAGGCCGAAAATCTGCTCCGCCAGGATCGCCCGGATGCCGTGCGCCGACTGGATGGTGGCGCGGAGCGTGTAGCGGTCCTCGTATGCGTCGTATTCGGCGAGGCAGCCGCGGGGCTCCATCGGGTTTCCGGCGACCCGGTTGACGCAGACACGATGACGCACGACATGCGCCGCCCCGGCAAAGGCGGCCTCCATCGCCGCCGCATCGCCGACCCGATGGGTGAAGGCCTCGTTGCCCGGATTGCCGGCCCAGATCGCCGGTGCGCCGGGCGCCAGCGCATCGTCGGCGGTGACCAGCGCCGGCAGCGGCGTGTAATCGACAACGATCCGCTCGGCCGCATCCCTGGCCTGTTCGACGGTTTCGGCGACGACGAAGGCGACCGCCTGGCCGGCCATGCGGACACGCTCCCGGGCGAGCAGGGGCTGCGGCGTCTTGAACCCGGGCGAACCGTCGGCGCGGCGGCTCGGCACCACCGCCTTGACGGTGCCGAGGCCGCGGACGGCCAGGTCTTCCCCGGTCAGGACGGCGAGAACGCCGGGCGCCGCGCGCGCCGCGCCGGCGTCGATCGCCCCGATATCCGCGTGAGCATGGGGCGCGCGCAGGACGCAGGCCCTGGCCTGGTTCGGCGCGTTGACATCGTCGAGGTACCGCCCCCGGCCGCGAAGCAGCCGGTCATCCTCGTTCCGCCGGACGGCATCAGCGATGCGCACCATGCTCATTGCCGACTTCCCGTTCCGTCTCGTCGGGCATCGCCCGGAGGAAATCTAGCACAGGGCGGGCCTCGTAAACCCGCGATGCGCCGCCTTCTGCCGCGAACCGGCGGCCCGTCCGTGCGGGCACGGCACCCGGGCCCGCGTTTGACGGTGTTCCGCCGCCAAGCGTATGGTGCGGCGCCGCTGCCGATTCCGGCCCAGCCGACAGGGTGTAGATGTCGCGCCTCCAGGACGCTCATGACAGGCTTGCCAACGCCCTGACCGGGCTCGAGGACGCGTGGCGCGACCGGAACAATGCCGCGGCCGCGCTGGAAACCGAACTCGCCGACGCGCGCGCCCGCAGCGCCCGGCTCGAGAGCGAGGCGCGGGCAATTTCCGAACGGGTCGACGCCGCCATTTCCCGGCTGCGCGCCGTGCTTCGGTCCTGAGACCGGGAAGGCGGGGGGATGCCCGAGGTCGACGTCACCATCAACGGGCGGAGCTACAGGGTCGGCTGCGAAGCGGGCCAGGAGGAGCGGCTCTCCCGCCTCGCCGGCTATGTCGGCGAGCGCGTGGAGATGCTGGTCTCGCAGATCGGCGATGTGGGCGATGCGCGGCTTCTCGTGATGACCAGCCTGATGCTCGCCGACGAGCTCGCGGAAGCCTACGCGACCCTGTCGGAGGCAGGCTTTGCCACGCCGGAAGACGACGACCCGCAATCCGCGATCGCCGAGCGCAAGGAGACCGTCGTCGACCGCGTCGAGAATGCGGCCGGGCGCATCGAGAGCATTGCCGAAGCGATCACGCGGTCGTAAGTATCGCACGGGCGGCGCTGCGCGGTTCGCGAAGCCGGATATCCCTGGGGCCAATACATCCCTTCCGGGAGCTGTCCCTGCCGCGGTCGTGGCCGCGGTACACGGCGCCCACCTGCATGTTGCAGGCCGCAGAGGGTACGGATGGCAGGACGGCCGAGGCGGCGTCGCCCGACGGATTTCCCCGGACGGCGGCGGCCCCTGCGTGACCCTTTCCCAGGCCAAGAAACGGCTGCGCGCGGAGATGATCGAGACGCGCCGGCGGATCGCCGCCCGGCCCGGCGCCGTCCGGGCGGCGGTTGCCGTGCGCGACCGGTTCATGGCCTGTCTGGGGGCCGGGGCCGGGGCCGGGGGACCGCTGGCGGGCACTGTGGTTTCGGCCTACTGGCCGATCGGCGGCGAACTCGATCCGCGGCCGCTTCTCCATGCCCTTGCCGCGCGCGGCGCGGTGTGCGCCCTGCCGGCGGTTGCCGGGCGGGGCCGGCCTCTGGCCTTCCGCCGCTGGCGGCCCGGCGATGCGCTCGTCGAGGCCCGCTTCGGACTGCGCGAACCGGCCGCCGCGGCCGCTCCCGTCACCCCGGAAATCGTGGTCGCGCCCCTGCTCGCGGTCGATCCGGCCGGGCGGCGGCTGGGTTACGGCGGCGGATATTACGACCGGACCATCGCGGCGCTCCGCGCCGGCAGCAGCCGGGGCGGCAGCCGAGCGGTCGTGGTCGGCGTCGGCTACGATGCGCAGATCGTGGACGCGGTGCCGGCGGGCCAAGGCGACATGCGGGTGGACTGGATGATCAGCGAGGCGCGGACGCTCGCCTGCGCCGGGGCGGAGTGAGGCACGGGCGGTGCGTCTCCTGATCTGCGGCGACGTGGTCGGGCGGTCGGGACGGGCCGCGGTGCGCGACGAACTGCCCGTCCTGCGCCGGACGCTCGACCTCGACTTCGTCATCGTCAACGGCGAGAACGCTGCCGGCGGTTTTGGCATCACGCCGAAGATCTGCGACCTGTTGTTCGAGGCGGGTGCGGACGTCATCACCACCGGCAATCATGTATTCGACCAGCGCGAGATCGTTCCCCATTTCGGCCGCGAGAAGCGTCTCCTGCGCCCCGACAACTACCCGTCCGCGACGCCGGGCCGGGGCTGGGGGGTGTTCCCCGACCGGCGCGGCCGCAAGGTACTGGTGCTGCATGCGATGGGGCGGCTGTTCATGGATCCGCTCGACGATCCCTTCGCCTTTGCCGCCCGGCGGCTGGCCGAGGATCGGTTGGCGCGCACCGTTGCCGCGATCGTCGTCGATTTCCACGGCGAGGCGACGAGCGAGAAGATGGCGTTCGCCCACTATCTCGACGGGCGGGTGTCGGCGGTGGTCGGAACCCACACCCACGTGCCCACCGCCGACGCCCAGATCCTGCCCGGCGGCACCGCCTACCAGACCGACATCGGCATGTGCGGCGACTACGATTCGGTGATCGGAATGAAGAAGGCGACGTCGGTCGAACGCTTCGTGCGCAAGATGCCGACCGCACGGCTCGAGGCGGCCGACGGGCCGGCGACGCTGTGCGCCGCCTTTGTCGAAACCGACGATGCGACCGGGCTCGCCCGGCGCATCGCCGCGGTGCGAATCGGCGGCCGGTTGAGCGGCGCGGTTCCGGACCCTTGACGGTGCGCGGCGCCGCGGCGGGGAATCCGCATGCCCGGCAACAGCCTGTGTGCGCGGCCAAAATGTCGCCACAATGATCCCGACAGTGTGGAAGTTCCGACAGCGCGGACGATGGCGGCGGCGCATTTCGCGGCGCCGCCGGCTTTTATAGGGTTTGTGGCGCCCGGCCTTCCGGGCGCCGCCGATTGATCCTGCTCACCGGGGTAGCATGGCCGGCCACTCGAAATTCAAGAACATCATGCACCGCAAGAGCGCCCAGGATGCCAAGCGCTCGAAGCTGTTCACCCGTCTGATCCGCGAACTGACGGTCGCCGCGCGCGCCGGCCTGCCCGACCCCGACCAGAACCCCCGCCTGCGCTCGGCGGTCGCCGCCGCCAAGGCCGCCAACATGGGCGCGGACACCATCGACCGGGCGATCCGCCGCGGCGCGGGCGCCGAGGACGGCGAGCAGTACGACGAGATCCGCTACGAGGGCTACGGACCGGGCGGGGTCGCGGTGATTGCCGAGGCACTGACCGACAACCGCAACCGGACCGCGGCCGAAGTCCGCGCCGCCTTTGCCAAGCACGGCGGCAGCCTGGGCGAGACCAACAGCGTTTCCTTCATGTTCGAGCGCGCCGGCGCGGTGCGCTATCCGCCGGAAGCGGCCTCGACCGACGGGATGTTCGAAGCCGCTCTCGAAGCCGGCGCCGCCGATATCGACTCCTCGGACGACGGGCACGAGGTGCTGTGCGCGCCGGCCGATTTCAACGAGGTGCGCGAGGCGCTGGAGGCGCGGTTCGGGGCGCCCGAGACGGCGGAGTTGACGTGGCGCCCGTCGAGCACTGTGGAAATCGACGAGGACGGCGCGCAAAAACTGTTCAGGCTGCTCGAGGCGCTCGAGGAGAACGACGATGTGCAGTCGGTGGCGGCGAATTTCAGCGTCGCCGACGACGTCATGGCGAGGCTGACCGGTTGAGCGGATCGGCGATCCGCCTGCTCGGCATCGACCCCGGCCTGCGCGCCACCGGCTGGGGTGTCGTCGATGTCCGCGGCAACCGGCTCGCCCACGTCGCCGACGGGACGGTGCGCCCGCCCGTCGAGGGATCGCTCGCCGCCCGTCTTGCCGCCCTCCACGACGCGCTCGCCCGGCTGATCGACAGCCACCGGCCGGACGAGGCAGCGGTGGAGGAGACCTTTGTCAACCGCAACCCGGCGGCGGCCTTGCGCCTCGGCCAAGCCCGGGGGGTGGCCCTCCTCGCGCCGGCGGCGGCGGGCCTGCCGGTCGCCGAGTACCCGGCCAACCTGGTCAAGAAATCGGTCGTCGGCGCCGGTCATGCCGACAAGCGGCAGATTGCGGCGATGGTCTGCGCCCTGCTTGCGATTCGCAGCGTCTCGTCGTCCGATGCGGGCGACGCGCTGGCGGTCGCCATCTGCCATGCCCATCACCGCGCGACCGGAAGCCGCGTCGCGGCCTTTGCCGGGGAGGCCCGTCCTTGATCGCCAGGCTCACCGGACGGATCGATTCGACGACCGCGGAGACGGCGGTGCTCGATGTCGCGGGGGTCGGCTACCTCGTCTACTGCTCGGCGCGCACGCTGGACGCGCTGCCGGCGGCGGGCGAGGCGGCGAGCCTTCACGTCGAGACCCATGTGCGCGAGGACCATATCCACCTCTACGGCTTCGCCGACGAGGCGGAGCGGGAATGGTTCCGGCTGCTGACCACCGTGCAGGGCGTGGGCGCCCGCGTCGCCCTGGGCATCCTGTCGGTGCTGAGTGCGGAACGGCTGGCGGACGCGGTCAGCGGCGGCGAACGGGAAATGCTCACCCGGGCGCCGGGGGTCGGGCCGAGGCTCGCCGGGCGGATCCTGTCCGAACTCGGCGACAAGGCGCTCCCCGCCCATGAGTCCCGCCCGCGGCCGGCCGACGGACGTCCGGACGCGGTCGACGACGCAGTCTCCGCCCTGGTCAACCTGGGCTACCGGCGGGGCGAGGTCTACGGCGCGGTCGCCGAGGCGGCGCGCACGCTCGGCCCGGCCGGCGATGTGGAAGCGCTGGTCCGCGCCGGGCTCAAGGAGCTTGCCCGGTGAACGCGCAGCGCCCGAATGCGCTCGCGGCAGCGGCCTACGACGCGGACGGCGACGCCGGGGAGGCCGCGCTCCGTCCGCATCGGCTGGATGCGTTCATCGGCCAGGAGAGCCTGCGCCGCAATCTCGGGGTGTTCATCGATGCCGCGCGTACCCGCGCGGAAGCGCTCGACCATGTGCTGCTGCACGGCCCCCCCGGCCTCGGCAAGACCACGCTGGCGCAGATCGTCGCCCGCGAGCTTGGCGTCGGCTTCCGCGCGACCTCGGGGCCGGTGCTCGCCCGCGCCGGCGATCTCGCGGCCGTCCTCACCAATATCGAACGCCACGACGTTCTCTTCATTGACGAGATCCACCGTCTCAACCCGGCGGTCGAGGAGATCCTCTATCCGGCAATGGAGGATTTCCAGCTCGACCTGATCATCGGCGCCGGGCCGGCGGCGCGGTCGGTGCGGATCGACCTCCAGCGTTTCACCCTGATCGGCGCGACGACGCGGGCCGGGCTGGTCTCGACGCCGCTCCGCGACCGCTTCGGCATCCCCCTCAGGCTCGATTTCTACACCCGGCCCGAACTCGAGATCATCGTTGCGCGCAACGCCGGCCTGCTCGGCGTCGCGATCACCGCGGACGGCGCCGCCGAGATCGCCCGCCGTTCGCGCGGGACGCCGAGGATCGCCGGTCGGCTGCTGCGCCGGCTGCGCGATTTCGCCGCGGTCGCCGGGGTCGGCGAGATCGACGCGGCGCTCGCCGACAACGGCCTCGCCAGGCTGGAGGTCGACCGTCTCGGGCTCGACCTGATGGACCGGCGCTATCTCGACTGCATCGCCACCGGCTACCGCGGCGGCCCGGTCGGGGTGGAGACCCTGGCCGCCGCCCTGTCGGAACAGCGCGACGCCATAGAGGAGGTGATCGAACCCTTCCTGATCCAGCAGGGGCTTGTGCAGCGCACCGCACGCGGCCGCATGTTGGCCGACCGGGCGTTCCGCCACCTCGGCCTGGCGCCGCCGGAGCGCGATGCCGCCCAGCTCGACATGCTGCGCGGCGGCGGCGGGCCGGACGATGGCTGAGCCGGGTGCAGGGCCGGCAAGCGGCGTTCTCGACGGGGCCGAGCATGTCTACCGGCTGCGCGTCTATTTCGAGGACACCGACGCCGGCGGCGTGGTCTATCACGCCAATTATCTGCGCATGGCCGAACGGGCGCGGACCGAGATGATGCGTCTGCTCGGGATCGACCGGACCGTCATGGCGCGCGCCGGCGGTCTGATGTTCGCGGTGCGCGACTGCGCAATCGAATATCTCGCCCCCGCCCGGCTCGACGATGTACTCGAGATCCGCACCGGCCTCGTCCAGGTCGGCGGCGCCAGCCTGCGGGCGCGCCAGTGCATCCGCCGTGGCGGCGACACGCTGGCGCGGATTCGGCTGCGTTTGGCCTGTGTAACCGCTGGCGGTCGGCCGGCGCGGTTTCCCGGGCGACTGCGGTCGGCGCTCGCCGGGTTCGGGCGCGCCGGCGGCGCCCCTCCAGCGACACAGCGAGCCTGACCATGCAGTTCCTCGAATCCACCGATCTCATCGGCACGATCAGCCGCGACCTTTCGATCTGGGCGCTGTTCCAGCAGGCCGACATCGTCGTCCAGGCGGTCATCATCCTGCTGGTCGCCGCATCGTTCTGGTGCTGGGCGGTGATCTTCGAGAAGACGCTGCGGCTGCGCCGCCTCGACCGGCAGGCAAGGATTTTCGAGGAACGGTTCTGGTCGGGCGGCCCGCTCGACGATCTGTACGATGACATCGGCCAGCGGCCCGACGACCCGATGTCGGCAATCTTCGTCGCCGCGATGCGCGAGTGGCACCGCTCGGCCGAGCGCGGCGCGGTGGACGGCGGTGCGCGCGCAACCCTGGCCGCGCGCATCGACCGGGTGATGGAGATCGCGCTCGACCGCGAACTGCACCATCTCCAGCGCTACATGACCTTCCTCGCCTCGGTCGGCTCGACGGCGCCGTTCATCGGGCTGTTCGGCACGGTCTGGGGAATCATGAACAGTTTCCAGGCGATTGCGCTGACCAAGAACACCTCGCTCGCGGTGGTCGCGCCGGGCATTGCCGAGGCGCTGTTCGCCACCGCGCTCGGCCTGATCGCCGCAATCCCGGCGGTGATCGGCTACAACAAGCTCGGCAACGACATCTCCCGTTATGCGTCGCGGCTGGAATCCTTCTCGGGTGAATTTTCCGCCATCCTGTCGCGCCAGGCAGACAGCGAGGTCTGAACCGTGGCGATTCCCGTCGGCAACGGCCCCGGAGCGCGCGAGCGGCGGCGCAGGGCGGCCCACCGCCCGATGAGCGAAATCAACGTCACCCCGTTCGTCGACGTGATGCTGGTGCTCTTGGTTGTGTTCATGATCACCGCGCCGCTGCTCACGGTGGGCGTCCCGGTAGACCTGCCGAGGACCGCAGCCTCTCGCATGGTCGGCCAGGACGAACCCCTGGTGGTCACCGTGCGCGCCGAGGGCAACGTCTTCCTGCAGGATACCGAGATCGCGCTGGACCGCCTGATTCCCCGGCTCGCCGCGATCACCGAGAACCGCAAGGACACGCGCATTTTCGTACGCGGCGACAGGACCGTCGCCTACGGCCGGGTGATGGAGGTCATGGGCTCGATCAACCTGGCGGGGTTCGAGCGCGTCGCCCTGATCACCCAACTGCCGCAGGACAGTGCGGACAAGACGTCCGGCCGGGCGGAGCGTTGAACGATGCGCGCCGGGATCGGGCTGTCGGCGGGGCTTCACGCGGGCGTGCTGGCGGTCGCATTCATCGGGCTGCCGAGCCTTCTCGACTCTTCGGAACCGGTCGAAATGGCGATCGCGGTGGAGATGGTGTCCGAACCGCCCGAGGCAAAGCCGCCCCCCGAACCCGAACCGCAGGAAATCGCCAGGCCGGAGCCCGAGCCCGCGAAGCCGCCGCCGCCCGAACCGGCGCCCGAGCCGCCCCCCCAGGCCGAGCCGGTCCCGGAACCCGTGCCCGAGCCGGAGCCCAAGCCCAAGCCCAAGCCCAAGCCCAAGCCCAAGAAGGTGGACAAGCCGCCGCCGCCCATGGTCAAGCCCAAGCCGGTCCGGCAGTTGGCCGCGCGGGCGGTGCCGACGCCCCGGCGCAAACCCAAACCGCCGCCGGATGCATTCGACACCCTGCTCCGCGATCTCGAGCAACGGCGCAAGGCCGCGCCGAAGCCGCCGCCGGAGGCCAAGCGCGAGGCCGAGCCGACGGCCCCCGCGCCGCAGCGGCGCCGGCAGAACGATCTGCGCCAGCAGCGCCTGACCGCCGTGCTGGTGGAGCGGATCCGGGAACAGGTTTGGCGTTGCTGGAACCCGCCGATCGGCGTCAAGGACTCGCACAAGATACGGGTGACGGTCCGCATCGCGCTCAATCCGGACGGTACGCTGGTCGGCCGCCCGCGCATCGTCGACCGGAACCGGCTGGCTTCCGATCCGGTCTTCCAGGCCTATGCGGAAAGCGCGGTCCGGGCGCTGCAGAATCCGCGCTGCACCCCGCTGCGCCTGCCGTTCGAATCCTACGAGGCGTGGCGAACGATCTCGCTCAATTTCGACACCAGGGAGCTATTGCAATGATGACCTGTCGCCGCCGCGAAGGCCGCAGACTGCGGCGCCTGGCCCGGTTGGCCGCCCTGGCCCTTGCCGGAGGGGCGCTCGCGGGGGGAACCCTTGCCGGGGCGGTGCTCGCGGGAGCGGCGCCGGCGCGGGCCGAACTCAAGGTCGACATCACACGCGGCCATGTCGAGCCGTTGCCCATCGCGATCCCCGATTTCCAGGGCAGCGACGACGCGAGCCGGGATTACGGCAGACGGGTAACCGAAGTGGTCGCCGGCGACCTCTCGCGGTCGGGCCTGTTCCGCCTCATCGACAAAGGGGCCTTCATCCAGTCTCCGGCCGACATCGGGGTCCGGCCGCGTTTTGGCGACTGGCGCCTCATCAACGCCCAGGCGCTGGTCAACGGCAACACGGTCGTTTCGTCCGCAGACGGCCGGCTTACCGTGGAGTTCCGGCTGTGGGATGTCTTCGCCCAACAACAGTTGATCGGCACCCGCTACCGCACCGCGCCGGCCAACTGGCGCGTGGTCGCCCACCGGATCGCCGACAAGATCTACCAGCGGCTCACCGGGGAAAGCGGCTATTTCGACACGCGCGTGGTCTACGTATCGGAAACGGGGCCCGCCAACCGCCGGGTCAAACGACTGGCGATCATGGACCAGGACGGCGCCAACCACCGCTTCCTGACGGGCGAGAGACACCTCGTGCTGACGCCGCGCTTCTCTCCCACCGAGCAGGAGATCACCTTCCTGTCCTACGTCAGCGACCGCCCGCGGGTCTATCTCTACAACATCGACACCGGCCGACAGGAGGTGCTCGGCGATTTCCCCGGCATGACCTTTGCGCCCCGGTTCTCGCCCGACGGCACCCAGGTCATCATGAGCATGGCGCGGGACGGCAATTCCGAGATCTACGCGATGGATCTGCGGACCCGCCGGCTGCGGCGGCTCACCAATCACCCGGCGATCGACACCACTCCGTCGATCTCGCCGGACGGCACGCGCCTAGTGTTCGACTCCGACCGCAGCGGGCGGCAGCAGATCTACGTCATGGAGATCGAGAGCCGCAAGGCGCGCCGCATCAGTTTCGGCCAGGGGCGCTACGCGACGCCGGTATGGTCGCCGCGCGGCGACCTGATCGCTTTCACCAAAATCGCCGGCGGCATGTTTTCCATAGGCGTGATGCGCCCCGACGGAACGGGTGAACGGATCCTGGTCGAGGACTTTCACGTCGAGGGTCCGACATGGGCGCCCAACGGGCGGGTGCTGATGTATTTCCGCCAGCCGCGCCAGGACCCGGGAGGGAAGAAACGGGGGCCGAGGCTTTATTCGATCGACCTCACCGGCCACAACGAGCGCGAGATCGTAACGCCCCGCGACGCGTCCGACCCGGCGTGGTCGCCGCTGAAGCGCTAGACGCGGCCGCAGAGGGCCGACGGCCCCCCTGCGCCCGTTGTATTCCATCCGGCCGGCGGGCATAGTGCGTCGGTGTCAAACAGCGCCCCACCGGACCCGGGCCGGGCGCCTGACTGTCGGGGAGCAGTTGCATGCGGTTCAGGATTCTGGCAATTGCCGCCGTTGCGGCATTGCTGTGGGGGTGCGAAACGACTCCGGATCAAGACGCATCCACATCGTCGACCGGCGATTCCGGCCAGGCACCCTCAACGGTCACCGCGGCGCCCGCCCGCGTTACATCCTCGGACATCACACCGCGCCGGACCATCCCGCCCGGATCGCAGGAGGATCTTGTCGTCAACGTCGGCGATCGGGTCCATTTCGGTTTCGACCGGTTCGACCTGTCCGGAGAGGCGCGGGAAACCCTGCGCCGGCAGTCGGAATGGCTCGCGCAGCACGGCGCGATCATGATCACCATAGCCGGCCATGCGGACGAACGGGGAACCAGGGAGTACAACCTGGCGCTCGGCGAACGCCGCGCGATCAGCGTGCGCAATTTCCTGATCGCGCTCGGTATCGATCCTGACCGGGTGCGAACGGTCAGCTATGGAAAGGAACGCCCGGTCGACCCCGCCTCCGACGAGGAGGCGTGGGCAAGGAACCGGCGCGCGGTGACCCAGATCGACGAGCCGAGGTCCCGCCTCTCGAACTGATCGGGCAATCGCGGCCGTTCGCCGCCGCTATGCCGCGACGATCGGGGTGCTCTTGAAGGGGTTGAATCGCAGGCTGCGTCCCACGGCCCGGACGAGGAAGCGAATGGCGCACTGGACGGAGGCATCGAAGCCGATGAAACGATCCTGTGCAAGGCCGCGGAGGCCGACCTATTCGATTGCGATGGCTGCGCTCCTCGCGGCGTCCTGCGTTGCCGCGGGGCCGGCGGCGGCGCAGTCGGGCGAAGCCGAGGAAATCGCAAATCGGCTGGAGCGGCTGCAGCGCGAGGTCCAGACCCTGCAGCGTTCGGTTTCCCGCGCCGGCCAGGGTTCCGGCTTTGCGGCCCGCGCCGAGGTGCGTCTGCACGAATTCGAACGCCTGCTCCGGGGCCTGGAACAGCGCATCGAAACGCTCGAAATCGAGCGGCGCCGGGAGGCCGGGCGGATGGAGAAGCTCGCCGCCGATGTCGAATTCCGGCTGCAGGCGCTGGAACTGGGAGGAGCGCCGCCAGCCGCCGCCGGCCAGCCGCCGGCCGCCGGCGACGGGTCGAATGCAGGATCGGAGACAGCATCGAGCGCTGCACCAACCGCGCAACCGGGCGGGTCGGTCACCGGCGGAACCAGCGCGCCCGACGCCCCGCCCCGACCGCTCGGCACGCTGGCGGTAACCGGCAAGAAGGCCGGGCAGCAGCGGCCAGCGGCCCCGCCCCCGGCATCCGTCCTGCCGCCCGGCAGCGCCAGGGAGCAGTACGACTTCGCCCTTTCCCTGGTCCTCAAGGAGCAGGATTTCGCCCGTGCGAGCGCTGCGTTCAGCGCCTTCATCGCCAACCATCCCAAGGACGAGCTGACCGGCAACGCCTATTTCTGGCTCGGCCGGACATATTTCGTGAGCAAGGATTACGAGAGCGCCTCCTTTGCCTTCGCCGACGGCTACAAGAAATTTCCCCGCGGATCGAAGGCGCCCGAGAGTCTCTACAATCTCGGCTTGGCGCTGCGCTACCTCGACAAGAAGACCGAGGCCTGCACGGCCTTCGCGCAGCTGCTCGACAAATTCCCGAAGGCCAACCGGACACTGAAGACCCGCGTCTCCCGGCAGCGCAAACGCCTGAAGTGCAGCTAGTCCGCGATGGCCGCGGCCGACCGTGAGGCGATCGGCGGCGATGCCTTCGCCCGCCTGATGGAACCGCTCGGACCGTTCGAACCCGCCGCCCGGATCGCGGCCGCGGTGTCCGGCGGGCTGGACAGCCTCGCCCTCGCCCTGCTCGCAGCGCCGTGGGCCGCCGCCCGCGGCGGATCGCTGACCGCGCTGGTGGTCGATCACGGGCTCGGCGAAGGCTCGCAGGCCGCGGCCGGTCGGGCGCACGCGTGGCTCGCCGCGCGCGGCGTCGCCAGCGCCGGGCTGCGTTGGGAAGGACCCAAACCGGAAACCGGCATCCAGGCGGCGGCGCGCGACGCGCGCTACCGGCTGCTCGGCGCGTGGTGCGCGGCCAACGGGGTCCTTCACCTCCTGACCGCGCACCACCGCGACGACCAGGCGGAGACCCTGCTGCTCCGTCTCGCCGCCGGCAGCGGCCCCGACGGGCTGGCCGCGATGGCGCCGGTCCAGGAGACCCGCTGGGGACGGATCCTGCGCCCGCTGCTCGGCGTCGGCCGGCCGCGTCTGAGGGCGACGCTGGAAGCGCTCGGACAGGACTGGCTCGACGATCCGGCGAACGACAACCCGATATTCGCGCGCGCCCGGCTCCGGCGCTCGGCCGCCGCGCTTGCGCGCGAGGGGATGACCCCGGCCCGGCTCGCCGCAACCGCCGGGCAGGCCGGCGCCGCGCGCGCCGCGCTCGAGGCCGGAACCGCGGCGCTGCTCGCCCGTTCGGTGTCGGTGTTCCCCGCGGGCTACGCGCTGGCCGACCGGGCTGCGCTCGCCGCCGCGCCGGCCGATCTTTCGCAGCGCGCGGTCGAGCGCATCCTCGGCTGCGTCGGCGGCCGTCCGTATGCGCCGCGCCGGGCGCGGCTTCTGCGGCTTCTCGAAACGTTGCGGGGCGGCGCTGCGTTCACCCCCCGCACCCTCGGCGGCTGCGTGATCCGGCCCGCCGGCGGGGCCATCCTCTTTGCCCGCGAAGCCGCCGCCATTCGCGAGACCGTACCCGTTGCACCGGATGCCGAGGTGTTTTGGGACGGCCGCTTCCGCATCCGTTTCGCGGCGGGTACAGGGCGCGCGGGCGCCGCGGGAATCGCCGGCCAAGCCCGCCTCTGCGCCCTTGGCACCGACGGATGGCGAGCCGTGCAGGCCGGTCTTGACCGCGCGCCGAGGCTGCCGGACTGCGCGCGGCGCGCACTTCCCGCCGTCCGCGACGACAGCGGGGTCGTGGAAGCGCCCCATCTGGGCTATCGCCGGGCCGGCGTCGGGCCGGTTCTGGACAGGCTGGCCTTCGCACCGACGAGACCGCTTGCGGCAACCGAGTTTTCAGTTGTTTAATTGCGCCGGCGCACTATCTAACCTGTCTGTTCGTCGACTGGATGTCTGGCGGCCGTCGCAGGCGAACAGTGTCTTGCAGTTGCACGGTCCGGGGTCGGAATTTGAGCAATTTCGGTAGAAATCTTGCCCTCTGGGTGATCATAGGCCTGTTGCTGGTGGCGTTGTTCAACCTGTTCCAGCAGCCGTCCAGCCGTTCGGCGGGCGAGGGGATCCCGTTCTCCGAGTTCCTCGCGGCGGTCGAGAACGGCCGGGTCAAGGAAGTCACCATCAAGGGACACGAGATCACCGGCTTCTACGGCAACGAACGGCCGTTCCAGACCTTCGCCCCGGACGATCCGCAGCTCGTCGAGCGCCTGCGGTCGCAGGGGGTGGTCATCAACGCCCTGCCGGTCGATACCGGGACCCCGTCGCTGTTCCAGATCCTGATCTCCTGGTTCCCGATGCTGCTGCTGATCGGCGTGTGGATATTCTTCATGCGCCAGATGCAGTCGGGCGGCGGCAAGGCGATGGGCTTCGGCAAGTCGCGCGCGCGGCTGCTGACCGAACGCCTCGGCCGGATGACGTTCGAGGATGTCGCCGGGATCGACGAGGCCAAGCAGGAACTGGAGGAGGTCGTCGACTTTCTCAAGGATCCGCAGAAGTTCCAGCGCCTCGGCGGCAAGATCCCCAAAGGCGTCCTCCTCGTCGGGCCGCCGGGCACCGGCAAGACGCTGCTGGCCCGCGCCATCGCCGGCGAGGCAAACGTGCCGTTCTTCACCATCTCGGGCTCCGACTTCGTGGAGATGTTCGTCGGCGTCGGCGCGAGCCGGGTGCGCGACATGTTCGAACAGGGGAAGAAGAACGCGCCCTGCATCATCTTCATCGACGAGATCGACGCCGTCGGCCGGCACCGCGGCGCCGGGCTGGGCGGCGGCAACGACGAACGCGAGCAGACTCTCAACCAGCTCCTCGTCGAGATGGACGGGTTCGAGGCCAACGAGGGCGTGATCCTGATCGCGGCGACCAACCGGCCCGACGTGCTTGATCCGGCGCTGCTCCGCCCCGGCCGTTTCGACCGGCAGGTCGTCGTTCCCAACCCGGACGTGCTGGGCCGCGAGCAGATCCTCAAGGTCCACATGCGGAAGGTGCCGCTTGCCCCCGATGTCGACGCGCGCGTCATCGCCCGCGGCACGCCGGGCTTTTCCGGCGCCGACCTCGCCAACCTGGTCAACGAGGCGGCCCTGCTTTCCGCCCGCAAAAACCGGCGCCTCGTCACCATGGCCGAGTTCGAGGAGGCCAAGGACAAGGTGCTGATGGGCGCCGAACGGCGCAGCATGGTGATGTCGGAAGACGAAAAGCGGCTGACCGCCTATCACGAGGCGGGCCACGCGCTGGTCGCCCTCCACGTGCCGAGGCACGACCCGCTGCACAAGGTCACCATCATTCCGCGCGGCCGTGCGATGGGGGTGACCATGTCGCTGCCCGAGGCCGACAAGTACAGCCATTCCAAGCTCGAGCTCGAATCCCGCCTGGCGATGGCGTTCGGCGGACGGGTCGCCGAGGAGCTCGCGTTCGGCGCCGAGAACGTCACCACCGGAGCCGGCGACGACATTCGCAAGGCGACCGAATGGGCGCGCCGCATGGTCACCGAGTTCGGCTTCAGCGAGAAGCTCGGCCCGCTGCGCTATTCCGACAACGAGGAAGAGGTCTTCCTCGGTCATTCGGTGACCCAGCGCAAGAACGTCTCCGACGCCACGGCGCGGATCATCGACGAGGAAATCCGCCGCCTGATCGACCATGCGGAGGCCACCGCCCGCCGGGTCCTGACAGAGAACCGCGAGGGGCTCGACGCCGTGGCCGAGGCGCTGCTCGAATTCGAGACGCTGAGCGGCGATAAGGTGCAGGCGGTGCTGCGCGGCGATGAGGTGGTGCGCGCGTCCGGGGAAGAAGACCGCGCGGAGGCCGGCCGACGGTCGAGCGTGCCGCGCTCCGGCGGCGCCAGGGCCCGCGGCGAAGACAGCGAACCCGACGCCGGAATGGAGCCGGAACCCCAGCCCGGATCGTGACCGCGCCCGATTTCCCGCCGGTCTGCGATCCGCCATTCACCGTCGACCGGAGTTCCGGGTTGCCCCGGGGCTCCTGCCTCGGATCCGACGCGCTGGATGCCGATGCCGCCGTCGCGGTCGCGCTGCAGCCGACCGGGCTGCTGACGGGCGAAGCCGCGGCGTGTGCGGTTGCGGCCGGATCGGCGCGGCCGCTGGCCGGCGGGCCGATCGCGTTCTCTGCCTGCCTGCTCGCCCTGCCGCGCGGCGGGACGCTGCTGCGAACCGTGGCCCGCCTCGGCGAGATCGAGGACTGGGCTTCCGGCGGGGGAGAACCGCTGCGCCGCGCCGTCGCCGACCGGCTGGAGCGGATCGCCCGCCGGCGCCCTCCCTTCGCCGGGCTCGCGCTCGACCGCGCCAGGCTGATCGGCATCGTCAACGTGACGCCGGACAGCTTTTCCGACGGCGGGGACAGTTTCGCGCCCGGCGATGCGGTCGCGGCCGGACGCCGCCTCGCCGGGGCCGGGGCCGACCTGATCGACGTGGGCGGGGAATCGACGCGCCCCGGCGCGGCGCCGGTTGCGGAGGCGGTCGAGCGCGATCGGGTGCTGCCGGTGGTCCGGGCGCTCGCCGCAGACGGCATCCGGGTTTCGGTGGACACCCGCCGCGCACCGGTCATGCGAGCCGCGCTCGAGGCCGGCGCCGTCGTCGTCAACGACGTGAGCGCGTTCCGCTTCGATGAGGCCGCAGCCGGGACGGTGGCCGCAGCACGGGCTGCCGCGATCCTGATGCATATGCGCGGCGCGCCGGCCACGATGCAGGATGCGCCCGTCTATCGGGATGCGCCGTACGAGGTCTACCGCTTTCTCGACGAGCGGGCGGCAGCGGCGGCGGCAGCGGGCGTCCCCCCTGGGCAGGTCGCGGTCGATCCGGGAATCGGGTTCGGAAAAAACGACAGCCACAACGCCGCCGTTCTCTCCGCTGTCGGCATGCTGCACGCGACCGGCTGCCCGGTGGTGCTGGGTGCGTCGCGCAAGAGCTTCATCGCCCGCATGTCGCAGGGAGAACCGCCCCGGGCGCGGCTGGCCGGCTCACTCGCGGCCGTGGCGGCGGCAGCCCTCCAGGGCGTGCAACTGTTCCGCGTCCACGATGTCGCCGAAACCCGCCAGGCCCTTGCCGTTCTTGCGCGGATCGGAGGGCTCGGCGTACCTTGACGACCCGGCCGGAACGACGCGCGAGGGCGCGGCCCGGCCGCGGCACAAGGACGGGCATGCCACGACAACTGTTCGGCACAGACGGCATCCGAGGCCTCGCAAACGCCGAGCCGATGACCGGGGAAACGGCGCAGCGCGTGGGCATGGCGGCGGGCGCGCTCTTTACCCGCGGCGATCATCGCCACCGCGCGGTGATCGGCAAGGACACACGGCTTTCAGGCTATCTGCTGGAGCCGGCGCTGACCGCCGGGTTCATCGCCATGGGGATGGACGTGATCATGGTCGGGCCGATGCCGACCCCGGCGGTGGCGATGTTGATGCGCAGCCTGCGCGCCGATATCGGGGTGATAATCTCGGCCTCTCACAACGGTTACGCCGACAACGGGATCAAGCTGTTCGGCCCGGACGGCTACAAGCTCTCCGACCGGCGCGAGGCGGAAATCGAGGCGCTGGTCGATTCCGACCTCGGCAAGTACCGGGCCGCGCCAGAAGGGCTGGGGCGCGCCCAGCGCCTCGACGACGCCCAGGGGCGCTACATCGAGTTCGTAAAGAACACGTTCCCGCGGGGCCGCCGGCTCGACGGGCTCAAGGTGGTGATCGACTGCGCCAACGGCGCCGGTTACCGGGTCGCGCCGACCGCGCTGTGGGAACTCGGCGCCGAGGTGATCCCGCTCGCCGTCGAGCCCGACGGATTCAACATCAACCGGGGTTGCGGCAGCACCGACCCCGCCGCCATGCAGGAGGCCGTGCGCCGGCACGGCGCCGATATCGGCATTGCGCTCGACGGCGACGCCGACCGGGTGCTGATCGCCGACGAGACCGGCGCTCTGCTCGACGGCGACCAGCTCATGGCTCTGATCGCCCGGTCGTGGCAGCGCGCCGGCCGGCTCAAGGGCGGCGGCCTAGTGGCCACGGTCATGTCCAACCTGGGCTTGGAGATCTACGCCAACGACAACGGGCTCAGGATCGAGCGGACCCGCGTCGGCGACCGCTACGTCGTCGAGCATATGCGCCGGCACGGGTTCAACGTCGGCGGCGAGCAATCCGGGCACATCGTCCTCTCCGACTACACGACGACGGGAGACGGGCTGATCGCGGCCCTCGAAGTGCTCGCCGTGGTGGTTCAGTTGGGGCGGCCGGTCAGCGAGGTCGGCCGGGTGTTTGCGCCGCTGCCGCAGCTCCTCCGGAACGTCCGGTTCGCCGGTCAGTTCCCGCTCGACAACGACGTCATCCAGACGGCTGTCAGGGAAGCGGAATCCCGGCTCGGTCGGGGCGGCCGCGTGCTGATCCGCAAGTCGGGCACCGAACCCCTGATCCGCGTGATGGCCGAGGGGCCGGACGAGACCCTGATCGCCGACGTGGTCTCGCAGCTCGTCGATGCCATCGAGCGGGTTGCGGCCTGACACCCCCGTGCCGACGCGGACAGCACCCGCCCGGGTTCTGATCGTCGCCGGGTCCGACTCGGGGGGAGGCGCCGGCATCCAGGCGGACATCAAGACCGTCACCGCGCTGGGCGGTTACGCGGCAACCGCGGTCACCGCGCTGACCGCGCAGGACACCAACGGCGTGCACGGTGTCGTGCCCGTCGACCCCGCCTTCGTCCGGCAGCAGATGCGTGTGGTCATCGACGACATCGGCGTCGACTGCGTCAAGACCGGCATGCTGCACGATGCCGCGACGATCGGATCGGTCGCCGCGGTTCTCGAGGATCTCGACCGGGTTCCGGTGGTCGTCGACCCGGTGATGGTGGCCAAGGGCGGCGCCGCGCTGCTCGAGCCCGACGCGGTCGGCGCGCTGCGCGGCCGGCTGCTGCCGCTGGCGCGCGTGCTCACTCCCAACACGCCGGAGGCCGAGGCGCTGACTGGGATCACGATCGACAGCCGCGATACGATGGAACGGGCCGGCCGGCGGCTGGTCGAAATGGGCTGCGCCGCGGTCTATCTGAAAGGCGGGCACCGGCCCGGCCCGCGCATCGAGGACCTGTTGGTGACCGATGGCGAAATCCGGTCGTTCCCGGTTCAACGGATCGATACCGTCCACACCCACGGCACCGGCTGCACGCTCGCATCGGCCATCGCGGCGGGGCTGGGCCAGGGTTTGGCGCTCGAGGCGGCCTGCGGGCGCGCCCAAGCCTTTGTCCGGGCGGCGATCATGGGCGCGCCGGGGATCGGCGGCGGCCACGGCCCCACCTGGCACGGACACACGGTCCGTCCGTTCGACCCTTCCGAATAGGGGCGCCACGCCGCCGCGTCAGGCGAGTTCGCGCGACCGTCGGGCGGCGGCGGCAATCGCCCGTTTCATCAGGGCATCCATCCCGTCTTCCGCCATCAGGATGCCGAGGGCGGCCTCGGTGGTGCCGCCGGGGCTGGTCACGTTGATGCGAAGCTGCGCCGCAGCCTCCTCCGACAGCCGCGCGAGTTCGCCCGCACCGGCGACGGTGGCCCGCGCCAGTCTGGCGGCGGTGTCGGGGGGGAGCCCTTCGACGATGCCGGCCTCGGTCATGCACTCGATCAGCAGGAAGACATAGGCCGGGCCGCTGCCCGAGACTGCGGTGACCGCGTCCATCAGTTGTTCGTCGTCCACCCAGACCACCTCGCCCACCGCGGACAGGAGGCGCTGGCACAGCGCACGCTGGCTGTCGCCGACATGCCGGTTGGCGCAGGCCGCGGTGATCCCGCGTCCGACCGCCGCCGGCGTGTTGGGCATGGAGCGCACGACCGCTGCGCCGGGCCCGAGCGCGTTCTCGAAAAAGCCGATGGGCCTGCCCGCAGCAATCGACAGGGCCACCGCACCCGCCGCGGCAACCGGCGCATAGGCGGCGGCGATGTCGGGCAGGGTCTGCGGCTTGACTGCGAAGACGACGACCGCCGGAGCATCCCCAGAGAGCGAGGCGGGATCGTCGAGCACCTGCACGCCGTAGGTCTCTCGCGCGGCCGAGGCGGCATCGGGCTGAGGCTCGATGACCGCGATATCGTCAGCCTCGGCACCCCGCTCGATCCAGCCGGCGAGCATGGCGCCGCCCATCTTGCCGCAGCCCACCAGAAGCACACGATCGCCCATCGCCGGTCCCCCGCTCAGGCCTCTCCGCAGGTGTCCAGCATCGCCGCTTCGGCCGCCTCCACAGGGCTCTTCCCGCCCCAGACCACCAGATGCAGGGCGGGGTAGAAGCGCTCGCATTCGTCATGGGCGATGTCGATCAGATCCTCGAGCTGCTCGACGCTCGCCGACGAGACCCCGCGCAGCAGCAGGGAGTGGCGATAGGCCACCAGCCCGTCGTCGATCCACAGATCGAAATGCCCGACGATCATCCGCTCGTTGATCAGCATCAACAGTTCGGCGACCGCGCCGCGCCGCGGCTGCGGCACGCGGAGTTCGAAAGCGCAGGCATGGAGAAGCGCCCGAACATCGGGATGCCAGGTGAGGAACGCCCGGTAGCTGCACCAGTGCCCCTCGATGCCGAGTGCGAGGTCGCGCGGCCCCGAGCGATCGATGCGGCAATCATGGGCAGCCGCCACCTCTTCCATCAGGTCGAGGGGGTTGGCTTCCATCTCGTCGGACGGCCCGATTTCCATCGTCGCTACCCCGACAGCCCACGGAATGGCATATATTGGGGTCTTCAAGCAGTAATACCACCATATCTAGGATGCCATAGCGATTCTGCACGCGCAAGGCATAAACCGCGGGGCGCCGCGCGCATGCAATATCGCCGCACTCGGCCGGCGTCGGGGACTGCGGGACAGGGTATCCGACCGCGGCAGGCCGGCGGCGGAGGCCGGTTACGCTGTCGGGTTTCCGGCTTTCGCCGTTCGCTTGCGTCCGGGCTTCGCCGGCGCGGCGGGTTCCGCTTCTTCTTTGGCGGCAAGGGCCGCTTCGAGGGCCGCGATGCGCTCCGTCAGCTGCTCCTGCTCTGCCCGGGCGTTGGCCGCCATCTCGCGCGCGGCCTCGAACTCGTGGCGCTTGACCAGGTCCATGCTGGAGAGAACGCGTTCGAGCGGAGCGCGCGACAGCGCCCCGGCCTCGCGCCCGGCGGCCACGAACGTCCCGAGCGCCCCCTGCGCGAGGCGCGCCGCATCGTCCAGGAACCGGATCGGGGACCGCATCCGCCGATTTTGCTACGTCCGCACGGACAACGCAACATGTTGTGGGCCCGCTGCGTACGCCGGTCCGCGGAAGAGCGCTGCGTCTCCCGCCCCGCCTTCCTATCGCGCGGCTTCGGCCTCGCGCGCGATCTCGATCAGCGTCTGCGCCGCCAGCGCGGTCGGGATCGCCCCGCTGCCCTTGCACGCCGCCTCGGCGGCGAGGAGGCGTTCGAGGGCTTCGCCTGCGCGGGCAGCGGTCCACAGGCGGAGAGCACGGCGGAATGCATCGGCCCGCTGGTAGAACACCGACGGGCGCAGCGCGTCGACCGCCCGATCGGGTGCGGTGCCGGCCTCGATGCGGGCGGCGGTGATCTGCAGGCGGGTGAAGTGGCGCTGGGCCGCGCGCAGGACGGCGACGGCATTCATTCCCCCGTCGGCCAGAGCGTCGAACCCGGCCACCGCCGCGGCGCTGCGCCCGACGGCCACCGCGTCGCAGAGATCGTCGAGGGTCAGCGCCGCCTCCGCGCCGCTGCACGCGGCCGCGTCCTCGAGGGTCACCGCACCGCTGCCGCGGGCGTAGAGGACAAGCTTGTCGAGCTCGGACCGGGTAATCTTGCGGTCCGCGCCCAGCCGCTCGATCAGAAACGCCACCGCGTCCGGGGAGATCTCGAGTCCGGCCTCGTCGAACGTTGCCCGAATCAGTCGGTCGAGCACCGCCGCATTATCGGTGTAGCAGGCGACCGCGGCGGCCTCGGCCGCATCCTCGAACAACCTGCGGAGCCTGGAGCGCGGACCGAGCTCGCCCGCCTCGACGATGACCAGCGCCCCGTCCTGTCCCGAGCTGCGGTCGAGCAGCACCCGGCATGCCTCGACCGCGGCGTCGGTCGCCCCTTCGACCGTGACCAGCCGTGTCTCCCCGGTCAGCGAAAGCTGGGCCGCCTCGTCGGCCAGGAGGCCCGGCTCGTCGGCGAGCATCTCCGGCGCAACCGCAGAGACCCGGAACGGATCGCCGAGATCGCCCACGTGCCGGCGGCCCAGCGCCGCGGCGCGTTCGCGCGCCAGTCCGCCGTCGGGGCCGTAGAACAGGCAGGCTCGAAGGGTCGGCGGCGGGGCGGCGACGAAGCGGTCGGCCGAGGCCGGCGCGATCTTCATCTCCGTGTCATCCGGGCCCGGTCCCGCCCGCCGTCATCTGTCTCGCCCGCCGTCCGCTCCCAGTCCGGCGAACCAGGCCGCGAGGCGTACGGTCAGCGCGTCGGCGAGCTGGCGCACGGCGCGGACGCGGGCGTCCCTCTCCGCCGCAAGCGTGCCAAAGGTGGACTCGAGAATGTTGTAGCTGTTGGTCGAGCGCACCTCGCCCGACAGCGCCGCCCTGCCGTCGACCGCGTCCTCCAGCGTGTAGCGGGCCGCGATGGCGAGATTGGCGCGGGTCGCCACGTCGTCCGGCTCGACGCCGAGCGTGCGGCGGCTCTCGCTCAGCGTCACCCGCAGCCGCCACGCCGCCGGCTGCGCCCCGCGCGGCGGCAGGCGGACGAGCAGCGCGTTGCGGAGCTGCTGGCCGGCGCGGTCGTCGATCCGCTCGACCGCGATGCGCGCGAGGCCGGTTTGCGCCGCCCCGCTCTCCTCGTAAAGGGGGGCGAAGCCGCAGCCCGCGAGCCCGGCGGCGGCCCCGGCGAGGAGCCCTCCGGCAAGCGCGCGCCTACGCCACCACATTGACGATCCGATTGGGGACGAAGACGATCCTGCGGACCGGCCGCCCGGCGAGCGCCGCGGTCACGGTCGGCAGGGCGAGGGCGGCGGCCTCCGCCGTCTCCTGCCCGGCGTCGCGGGCGATGTCGATGGTCCCCCGGGTCTTGCCCATCACCTGGACGGCGACGGTCACGATATCGTCCACGACAAGCGCCGGGTCGGCCTCCGGCCAGGCCGCGTCGGCCAGCAGGGTCTCGTGGCCGAGCCGCCGCCACAGGCTCTCGCCAAGATGCGGCACCATCGGTCCGGACAGCAGGATCGCCGTCTCGTACGCCT
This sequence comes from Alphaproteobacteria bacterium, assembly GCA_965200535.1. Taxonomy (GTDB): domain Bacteria; phylum Pseudomonadota; class Alphaproteobacteria; order MPNO01; family MPNO01; genus MPNO01. The sequence goes on from CBDAUF010000001.1 coordinate 1,622,649, forward strand.
CGCGCCGCACCCAGGCAGCGGCCTCGCCGCCGGCGTCGAACTCTGCGATCAGGTTGACCAGGGTGTGGACACGCGCGACCGCCCGGTTGAAGCGGAAGCCCTCGAGGTCGCCGGTCACGCCGGCGATCGCCTTGTGCGCGGCGCGGCGCACCGCCGTCAGCCCGGCATCGCCCTCCACGCCCGCCGGCATCGGTGCGCCCGCCGGCGTGACGGCGCGCGCGGGGTCGGCGATCAGCCGCCACATCCGGTTGATGAAACGCCACGCCCCGGCGACCCCGGCTTCGGTCCATTCGAGGTCGCGGTCGGGCGGGCTGTCCGACAGCATGAACCAGCGCGCGGTATCGGCCCCGTAGGTCTCCATGATGTCCTCGGGATCGACCACGTTGCGGCGCGACTTGCTCATCTTCTCCGACCGGCCGGCGACGAGCCGCTCGCCCGTGCCGACGCGCTCCAGCGCCCGCCCCTCGCCCTCGCGCACCTCGACCGGCGGTACCCACTCGCCGCTCTCGGTGCGGTAGGTCTCGTGGCAGACCATGCCCTGGGTGAACAACCCGGCGAACGGCTCGTCGAACGCCGCGCCGGCCGTCAGAGCGCCGTGATCGGTCATCGCGCGGGTGAAGAAGCGGGCATAGAGCAGGTGCAGGATCGCATGTTCCACTCCGCCGATATACTGATCCACCGGCAGCCAGTACGCCGCCTCGGCCTCGGTCACCGGCGCCTCGGCGCGCGGCGAGCAGAAACGGGCGAAGTACCACGATGAATCGACAAAGGTGTCGAGGGTGCTGGTCTCGCGTTCCGCCGGTGCGCCGCAGGACGGGCAGGGAACATGCTTCCATGTCGGGTGGCGGTCGAGCGGATTGCCCGGCGCCTCGAAGTCGATGTCGCCGGGAAGCTCGACCGGAAGCGCGCCGCGCGGCACCGGCACGATGCCGCACCCCGCGCAGTGGACCGCCGGGATCGGGCAGCCCCAGTAGCGCTGGCGCGACACGCCCCAGTCGCGCAGGCGGTAATTGACCTCGCGCCGGCCGGTCGCCGCGGTCTCGCAGCGCCGGGCGATCTCCTCCTTCGCATCCTCCACCGTCATCCCGTCGAGGAAATCCGAGTTGGCAAGCCTGCCGTCGCCCAGCCAGGCCTCGTCGCCGACCGCAAAGTCGGCGGGATCGGCGCCCTCGGGGACGACCACGGGCAGCACCGGGAGGCCGTAACGGCGCGCGAAGTCGAGGTCTCGCTGGTCGTGGGCGGGGCAGCCGAAGATCGCGCCCGTGCCGTACTCCATCAGGATGAAGTTGGCGACGTAGACGGGCAGCGTCCGTCCGGCGGCGAAGGGGTGGAACACCCGCAGGCCGGTATCGACGCCGCGCTTCTCCGCCCGCTCGATCGCCGCCTCGCTGGTCCCGGCCTTGCGGCACTCCTCGATGAAGGCGGCGACATCGGCGCTGTCGCGCGCGACCTCGGAGGCCAGCGGATGCTCGGGCGAGATGGCGCAGAAGCTCGCCCCGAAGATGGTGTCGTGCCGGGTGGTGTAGATGTCGAGCCCGCCGCCGTCCTCCCGCCCGGCGATTGCGAAGGTCATCCGCAGCCCCTCGGACCGGCCGATCCAGTTCTCCTGCATCAGCCGCACCTTGTCGGGCCAGCGCTCCAGTCGGGCGAGGGCAGCGCGCAGATCCTCGGCGTAGTCGGTGATGCGCAGGAACCATTGCGGCATCTCGCGCTTCTCGACCGGGGCGCCCGAGCGCCAGCCGCGCCCGTCGATCACCTGTTCGTTGGCGAGCACCGTGCGGTCCACCGGGTCCCAGTTGACCCAGCCGCTGCTGCGGTAGAGCAGGCCGCTCTCGAGAAAGTCGAGAAACATCGCCTGCTGGTGGCGGTAGTAGCCGGGATGGCAGGTGGCGATCTCGCGGCTCCAGTCGATGGAGAGCCCCATCAGACGGAGCTGGCGGCGCATCGCGGCGATGTTCTCGTAGGTCCAGGCCTCGGGGTGGACGCCCTGCTCCATCGCCGCGTTCTCGGCCGGCATGCCGAACGCATCCCACCCCATCGGGTGCAGCACGTTGAAGCCGCGCGCCCGCTTGTAGCGCGCGACCACGTCGCCCATGGTGTAGTTGCGTACATGGCCCATGTGGATGCGCCCCGACGGATAGGGGAACATCTCGAGCACGTAGTATTTCGGGCGGTCCGGGTCGGCGTCGACGACGAAGGTGCCGCGTTCCTCCCACACCGTTTGCCAGTAGGCCTCGGCCTCCTTGACCTCGTAACGCACCGGACCGTCGCGGCGCCCGGACTCCGTCCGCCCCGAGTTAGCGCCGCCGGTGTTGCCGACCATGCCGCTGTCCGTGCCTCTGCCGGTATCGTCCGCGCTGCGCCGCGGCGCCGCCCCGCGCGCCTACTTCGCCGCGCGGGCGATGCGAAGCTGGCGCGCGCGGGTCAGGATCCGGTCTTCCATGCCGACCGCGGTGCCGGGCTGCACGGCGGCGTCTGACCACGCGCCTGCCTCGTCGCGGGCCTGGCGGAACACCGAGACGCGGATGCCGTCGGACCGCAGTTCACGGTCCAGGATGTAGATGTTCATCTTGAACCGGTCGCGCGGCGTCTCGGGCGGCGTGTACCAGTCGGTGATGATGACCCCGCCGAACGGATCGGCGGAGGCGAGCGGCATGAAGGACAGGGTGTCGAGCGCGGCGCGCCACAGGAAACGGTTGACCCCGATGCCGGGGCCGGCATCCGTGTCATCGTCGTCGAAAACGCCGAGCAGGTTGAAACCGCCCTCGCCGAAGATCGTCGACTCCGGCGGGTCGGAGGTGTAGCGGTACGGCTGGTGGGGGCCGGTCGCCGGTTCCGGGTAATCCTGCTCTCCGCCGCATGCCGCGAGCGCGAGGAGCAGCGCCCCGGCAACCGGGACGGCCATCGCGCGCACCCGCGCCCGGCTCGACCAAAACGCCATCATGATCTGCTCCCGCCGGCTGTCCCCGGCCCGGCGGACAGCGCTCCGGGAACCCCTGTCCGCACGGCCGCGCACTATAGGCGGCGGGACGGGGCGGCGCAATGCCGCGGGAGGGACGGACGCCGGATCCGGGGCGTCGGGGGACGGCAGGACGGACGCCGCTTTTCCGTCGCGCAGCGGTCCTGATATGGTGCGGAGCGTGTTCCGGGAGCGTTGCCGTGGAGCGGGAAACCTCGCAGATTTCGCAAGGTGCCGGGCCGGAAGCCTCCGCCCTTGGGGAGGCCGCCGTTGCGCGGCGGCTGAACGCCGTCGGCGAACGCATCGCCGCCGCCGAGGCCGCCGCGGGACGGCCGGCGGGGTCGGTCGCGCTGGTCGCCGTGGGCAAGACCCATCCGGCGACGGCAATCGGAGCGGCCATCGCGGCGGGGCACCGCCTCTTCGGCGAGAACCGGGTGCAGGAGGCGAAGGCCAAGTGGCCGGCGCTGCGCGAAGCCGCCCCCGATACGGTCCTCCACCTGATCGGCCCGCTGCAGACCAACAAGGCGCGCGATGCGGTCCGCCTGTTCGACGTCATCGAGACGGTGGACCGGCCGAAACTCGCCGGCGCGCTCGCCCGCGAGATGGACCGCACCGGCCGGCGCCCCGCCTGTCTGGTGGAGGTCAACACCGGGGAGGAACCGCAGAAGGCGGGCATCCTGCCGCAGGCAGCGGATGCATTCATCGCCGCCTGCCGCGGCGAGTACGGTCTGCCGGTGGAGGGGTTGATGTGCGTCCCGCCTCAGGACGACGAGCCGGCGCTCCACTTCGCGCTCCTCGCCGAAATCGCCCGGCGCAACGGCCTCGCGCGGCTGAGCATGGGGATGACCGCCGACTTCGAGACCGCCATAGGTCTCGGCGCCACCCACGTCCGCCTCGGCACCGCAATTTTCGGCCCGCGCGGGGGCGGATAGACGGAGCATCGCGTTCCGGCCAGGGCTGGCGGCAACGACCGCGGTACGCCCGGCCCTGTCACCGCTGCCCGATCTCGATCCGGTCGGCGGGTTGCCAGGCTGACAGGATTGCGCGGAGGTCGGCGAGCGCCAGGGCGACGCAGCCTTCGGTGGGCGGAAAGCCCGGTTGCGCAACGTGGAGGAAGATCGCGCTGCCCGCGCCGGCGGCCACCGGGTCGTCGTTGTAGCCGATCACCGCGAGCAGGTCGTAGCACCGGTCGGTCCGCCACAGCCGTTCCGCGCTGGCCCGGAAGGGGTGGCTGACCGGGCGGTTGTAGCACCCGTCCTCCGGCGCGTCGCACCAGCCGTCGTCCGGCCCGATCGGGGCGCACGGGAGTGCGGTCTCCGGCGGGTCGATCCGGTCGGCGCGGTACAGTACGCGGCGCAGCGCGAAGCGGCCGGCCGGCGTCGCCCCGTCGCCCTCTCTCTTGTGCGCGGCGATACCGCCCCGCCCCACCGCGCAGCGGAGGGCGCGGCCGCGCCACACCGCCCGCCCGCCGCCGACCCGCAGCGTCACGGCGCGGCCGCGCGGGTGGGCGGGGAGCCGGCGGTCTCGGCCGTCCAATCCATGATACCGGGCTCCCGGGTCTGCACCGCCTCGCCGAACGCGCCGCGCGCACGCTGCGAGCAAATTGCGCAGGCGCCATCTTGCCGCTAAGGTCGCGGTTCGGGAAGCGACACGCGAGGAAGCCCTGCCGGGAGCAGTCCTCGCAGGGGCGCCCGTAGCTCAGTGGATAGAGCGCTGGCCTCCGAAGCCAGAAGTCGCACGTTCGAATCGTGCCGGGCGCGCCACCCCGCGCTACCCGTACCCCGCGCGGAGGCGGCGCAGACCCGCCGCGCGCGGCGATCCGGCGGCATACCCTCGATTGACCCTCCAGCACCGCGGTGAAACAATCCCGGCGGTGCGCACCGAAACGGGAGGATCGACGATGGGACGCAGGACTTCGGCAGTTGCGGCCGGGCTCGCAGGGCTGCTCGCCGGGCTTCCCGTTGCGGGGGGCGCCTTTGCCGCCGAGCAGTGGAACATGGCGACGGCCTATCCCGACCCGTTCTTCCACACCCGCAACATCAACCAGTTCGTCAAGGAGATCGCGGCCGGCAGCAACAACGACCTCAAGATCACCGTCCACAGCGCGCAGTCGCTGTTCAAGCTGCCGGAGATCCACCGCGCCGTGCAGACCGGCCAGATCCAGATGGGCGAGACCATCGTCTCGCTGCTGGCCAACGAGGATGGGGTCTATGAGGTCGACTCGCTCCTGTTCTTCGCCGAGACCTACGATCAGGCGAAGCTCCTGTGGCAGGTCTCGCGGCCGTTCATCGCCAGCCGGCTGGCGAAGAAGGGGCTCACCCTTCTCTATTCGGTACCGTGGCCGCCGCAGGGCTTTTACGCCAAGAAGGAACTGAAGAGCGCGGCCGATTTCAAGGGCCTCAAGTTCCGCGCCTACAACGCCACCATCTCGCGCTACGCCGCCGCCGTCGGCGCGGTTCCGACGACGGTTCAGCTCGTCGACATCCCGCAGGCCTTCTCCACCGGGATCGTCGACGCCATGATCACGTCGGCCACCACCGGCGTGCTGACCAAGTCGTGGGACTATCTCACCCATTACCACGACACCCGCGCCGGCCTCGGCAAGAACATGGTCATCGTCAACGCCCGCGCCCTCAAACGGCTCGGCAAGGCGACCCGCCAGGCGGTGCTCGACGCCGCCGCCCGCGCCGAACCGCGCGGCTGGGAGATGAGCGCCAACGAGACCGCGCAGATGACCGCGAAACTCGGCCAGAACCTCACAGTGGTGCCGCCCAAGCCGGCGCTGATGAAGGGGCTGCGCGCGGCCGGCGCCCGCATGGTCGAGGACTGGCTGGCCCATGCGGGACCGGACGGCAAGAAGATCCTCGACGCCTACCGCGCAGCGAAGTGAGGCCGCGGCGGAGCGGCCGCGCCCCTCGGCCCCGCTGTCCGCCGGCCCGGGCGCGGTCGTGAGCCGGGTGCGGCATGAGACGCCTGCTCGACCGCCTCTATAGGGGCTGCGGCGTCCTTTCGGCCGGCTTCATCGTCTGCATCGCGCTCGCCATCCTGGCTGAGATCGTCGGCCGCATGGCGGGCGTCCTGATCCCCGCCGCCACCGAGTTCGCCGGTTACTGCCTGGCTTCCGCCATCTTTCTCGGCCTCGCTTACACGCTCACGGCGGGCGAGCATATCCGCGTCTCGATTCTCCTGCATCGGGCGCCGGCGCGGGTGCGGCGCGGCCTCGAACTCCTCTGCCTCGGGGCAGGCACCGCGCTCAGCGCCTATTTTGCGTGGCATTTCTGCGCCTTCGCCTACGAGACTTGGGCGTTCGGCGAGGTCGGCCAGGGACTGATCAAGACGCCGCTGTGGATACCGCAGTCGGGCGTCGCGCTCGGCCTCGTGGTACTCGCGATCGCGTTTGCCGACGAACTGACGACAGCGCTCTCCGGACGGACCCCGCAATACGCCGGGGGAGAAGACGGCGAAGCCGGGCGGACGCCCGGGGCGGGCGGCGCGTAGGCGCGGGCGATGGACATTCTTTCGATCGCTCTCATCCTCACCTTCGCGCTCCTCCTGCTGCTGGGCGCCGGGCTGTGGGTGGCGCTGTCGCTGATCGGGGTCGCGGTGTTCGCGATGGCGGCGTTCACCACCGCCCCCGTGGGTTCGGTGCTGGCGACGACGACGTGGGGATCGACCACCCCGTTCTCGCTGATCGCGCTGCCGCTGTTCGTGTGGATGGGCGAGATCCTGTTCCGCACCCGCCTGTCGGAGGACATGTTCCGCGGCATCGCGCCTTGGGTGACGCGGCTGCCCGGCCGGCTCCTGCACGTCAACGTGGTCGCCTGCGGTATCTTCGCCGCGATATCGGGATCCTCGGCGGCGACCGCCGTGACGATCGGGCGCATGTCGATCCCCGAACTCCGGCGGCGCGGCTACGACGAGCGCATGTCGATCGGCACCCTCGCCGGTTCGGGCACGCTGGGCTTCCTGATCCCGCCCTCGATCATCCTCATCGTCTACGGCGTCGCAGCGGAACTCTCGATCGCACGACTGTTCATCGCCGGCATCCTGCCCGGCGCGATGCTGATCGTGCTGTTCATGGGCTTCATCATGCTGTGGGCGCTCGTCAACCCATCGAGGATCCCGAAGAGCGACGCCCGCATGTCATTCTGGCGCAAGATCCACGAATCCCGCCGGCTGCTCCCCACCATTCTCCTGATCGTCGCCGTGCTGGGTTCGATCTACGCCGGGATCGCCACGCCGGTCGAGGCCGCGGTGGTCGGCGTCCTCGGCGCGCTGGCCCTCGCCTGGGGTACCGGCGGGCTCACCCGGCGGGTGCTGGCCGACAGTCTGATGGGGGCGACGCGGACCACCTGCATGATCAGCTTCATCTTCGTCGGCGCGTCGTTCCTCACCGTCGCCATGGGTTTCACCGGCATCCCGCGCTCCCTCGCACAGTGGATCGCCGAGATGGAACTCGGCCGTTACGGGCTGATCGCGGCGCTGACGCTGTTCTTCATCGTCCTCGGCTGCTTCCTCGACGGCATCTCGGTGGTGTTGCTGACGACATCGATCATCCTGCCGATGATCCAGGCCGCCGGGATCGACCTGATGTGGTTCGGCATCTATCTGGTGCTGGTGGTGGAGATGTCGCAGGTCACCCCGCCGGTCGGGTTCAACCTGTTCGTGCTGCAGGGGTTGACCGGACGCAACATATTTCAGATCGCGCGCGCCGCCTTCCCCTTCTTCCTGCTGCTGCAGGTGGGCGTCGTCCTGCTGGTCGTCTTCCCCGAGATCGCAACCTGGCTGCCCGGGCAGATGACGGCGAACTGAGGTGCGCTGCGCCGGGGACGGGCCGCGTTCCCCGCCGGTTCAATCCTGCGCGGTCAGGCGGTCCGCCATGTCGGGGGCCAGATATTCGGGGCGGAAGCCGTTCCAGCCCTTTTCGACCGGATCGTCGGGGGCCTCGATCCTGGCGTGGAAGACGCGTTCGCCGTCCTGGGTCACCTCGACCAGTTCGATCGAGCCCACGCCGTGGGGCGGCAGCTCGACCCGGTTGCCGTCCCGGTCGTGCTTCAGCCCGGTGCAGGCGATGAACCGGTTCCCGTTGGGCATCTCGCAGACGCCGCTGACATAGACGGAGAACGGCAGGTTGCCCGCCCCGCCGTAGCGCCAGGTCTCGGTCGCCGTCATCGCCGTTTCGTCGACCCGGAAGCAGAGGGCGTAGCTTTCCTGTTCGTCGAGAGGCTGGCGCGGATCCGGTGGGAAGGCGCCCGCGGTGCCGTTGTCGAACAGCATCAGATCGCCGTTCGCGGTGATCGTGATGTCGTGCTGGTGGTAGAAGGGTCGCCGCCAGTCCATTTTCAGAAGCTTGTCGCGGAACTGCGGCCGGTAGCCCCGGTCGTGGCCCATGATCCACACGAGTTCGCCGCCCTCCGACACCTTGACGATGCTGTCCTGGTGGCGGAACGAGATCAGGAATCCGCTGTCCGCGGGATCCTGGACGATGCAATTGCCATGGCTCAGGTCGCGGGTGCGCGGCCAGCCCTGGTGGGCGTAGTAGAAGGGCGCGAAATCGTGGCCGTAGCGCTCGGCATCGCAGACCTCGGCCAGGCTCATTTCCCTGACCACCGTCCCGTCGCGGCCCCAGATGACGATGGTGTCGAGCATCACATGGTCGGCCTCCTCGTCGGGCTCGGCGAGGGGGTGCTGTTCGATCGAGAGCGAGCACAGATGCCCGCTCTCGATCTCGCAGATCGAATGGTGGAATTTCATGGTGTCCACCGGGATCCCGTCCGCACCGCCGGGGTGGAGACCCTTGCAGAGCCACTTGTGCAGGATGGTCCCGGCCGTGTCGATCTCGACCGCGACGCCGCCGGACCCCATGACAAGGATTGTGCCGCGCCGCGACCGGCGCACGTCCATGAGGGAGAAATCGAACGCCCTCCGCCACGCGATTCCGCCGGTCCGGTCGATGGCGATGATGGCCTCGTAATCGCTCGTCTTGCGGATCGCGCGCGTCGATCGGCCGACGGTCAGCAGGACGACGCCGTCGCTCCGGCTCTCCGGCTTGCAGGCGAGGACGTTCAGTTCGGGCCGCATCGGCAGAAACTCCGCTGCCGGCCGGGAAGAGTCTGGACGCGGTTCCCGGCCCCGGCGGGCAATCCCGGTTCAGGCGGCGCGCGCATCGAGCGCGTCGGTCACCGCCTCGCCCATTTCCGCCGTCGAGACCAGCGTCTTGCCGGGCTGCATGATGTCGCCGGTGCGCAGGCCCCGGGCGAGCGTATCCTCGACCGCCTTCTCGATCAGGGCCGCGTCCTCCTCCATGTCGAAGGAGTAGCGCAGCATCATCGCGAAGCTCAGCAAGGTGGCCAGCGGGTTGGCCTTGTTCTCGCCGGCGATATCGGGCGCGGAGCCGTGGATCGGTTCGTACAGCGCACGCCGCCGGCCCGAGGAATCGGCGGGGCCGAGCGAGGCCGAGGGCAGCATGCCGAGCGAGCCGGTCAGCATCGAGGCCACGTCCGACAGCATGTCGCCGAACAGGTTGTCGGTGACGATCACGTCGAACTGCCCCGGCGCGCGCACCAGCTGCATCCCGCAATTGTCGGCCAGCATGTGGGAAAGCTCGACATCGGCGTATTCGGCGGCGTGCAGGCGGCTCACCTCCTCGCGCCACAGGAGGCCGCTCTCCATCACGTTCGCCTTCTCCACCGAACAGACCCGGCGGCCCCGCTTGCGCGCGAGATCGAAGGCGACGCGGGCGACGCGGACGATTTCGGAGGTGGTGTAGACCTGCGTGTTGACGCCCCGGCGCTCGCCGTTCCCGAGGGTCTCGATGCCGCGCGGCTCGCCGAAATAGACCCCGCCGGTGAGTTCGCGGACGATCAGGATATCGAGCCCGGCGACCAGATCGGTCTTCAATGTTGAGGCCTCGGCCAGCGCGTCGAACACCAGCGCCGGCCGGAGGTTGGCGAACAGTTCGAGATCCTTGCGCAGGCGCAGGAGCCCCGCCTCGGGGCGTATCTCGAACGCCACATCGGCCCATCGGGGGCCGCCGCAGGCGCCGAGCAGGACCGCGTCCGCGCCCATCGCCATATCCATGGTCGCGTCCGAGATCGGTCCGCCCTCGGCGTCGATCGCGGCCCCGCCGACCAGCGCCTCGTCCACCTCGAAGCTCACGTGCCGGCGCCGGTCCATCCAGTCGATGACCCGGCGGACCTCGCCCATCACCTCGGGCCCGATACCGTCCCCGGCGAGGATCAGCAGCTTCTTGTTGGCGGCCATCGGGGCGTCAGGCCCACGGCTGGGCGGCAGTGCGCGAGGCTTCGAAGGCGGCGATCCGGTCCTCCTTCTGCAGTGTCAGCGCGATGTCGTCGAGCCCGTTGAGCAGGCAGTGCTTCTTGAACGGGTCGATGTCGAACGCGATGGCCTCGCCGTCGGGGCGGACGATCCGCTGGTTCTCGAGATCGACCGAGAGGCGCGCGTTGCCGCCCTTCTCGGCATCCTCCATCAGCCGGTCCACCGTCTCCTGCGGCAGGGCGATGAGCAGCATCCCGTTCTTCGAGGCGTTGTTGTTGAAGATGTCGGCGAAGCTGGGGGCGATGACGCAGCGGATGCCGAAATCGACCAGCGCCCAGGGCGCGTGCTCGCGCGACGAACCGCAGCCGAAATTGTCGCCGGCGACCAAGATTTTCGCCTCACGGTAGGCCGCGCGGTTGAGCACGAAGTCGGGCCTTTCCGTTCCGTCCTCGTTGTAGCGGAGCTCGTTGAACAGGTTGCGGCCCAGCCCGGTCTTCTTGATGGTCTTGAGGAAGCGCGCCGGGATGATCCGGTCGGTATCCACGTTGACCATCGGAAACGGGGCGGCGACGCCCTCGAGCGTGGTGAACTTTTCCATCTCTGCGCCCCTCTACAGCAGCTCGCGATGATCGTTCAGATGACCGCTGACCGCCGCGGCCGCGGCCATCGCCGGGCTCATCAGGTGGGTGCGTCCGCCCGGCCCCTGGCGGCCCTCGAAATTGCGGTTGGATGTGGACGCCGACCGCTCGCCGGGCTGCAGCATGTCGCCGTTCATCGCGATGCACATCGAACAGCCGGGCTCGCGCCAGTCGAATCCGGCCTCGCGGAAGACCGCGTCCAGCCCCTCCTCCTCGGCCTGGTGCTTCACCAGGCCGGAGCCCGGCACCACCATCGCATGGACCCCGTCGGCGACGCGACGGCCCCTGGCGACGGCCGCGGCGGCGCGCAGGTCCTCGATCCGCGAGTTGGTGCACGAGCCGATAAACACCCTGTCGATGCGGATATCGGTCAGCGCCTGGCCGGCGGCGAGCCCCATGTAGGCGATCGCGCGTTCGAGCGACCGGCGGCGGTTGCCGTCCTCGATTGCCGCCGGGTCGGGCACCGCGCCGGAGATCGGCAGCACCATCTCGGGGCTGGTCCCCCAGGTGACCTGGGGCTCGATGCTGTCGACCGCGACGGTGACCTCCTTGTCGTATTCCGCTCCCGGATCGGAGGGCAGGGTCCGCCAGTAGGCCTCCGCCTGTTCCCATTCGGCGCCCTTCGGTGCCATCGGGCGGCCGCGCACATAGTCGAGCGTGGTCTGGTCGGGGGCGACGAGGCCGGCCCGCGCGCCCCCCTCGATGGTCATGTTGCAGAGCGTCATGCGCCCTTCCATCGAGAGATCCTCCACCGCCTTGCCAGCGTATTCGATGACGCAGCCGGTGCCGCCGGCGGTGCCGATGGCGCCGATGATGGCGAGCGCGAGGTCCTTGGCGACCACCCCCGGCGGCAGGGCGCCGTCGACGGTGATCCGCATGTTGCGGGCGGGCCGCTGGATCAGCGACTGGGTGGCGAGCACATGTTCGACCTCGGAGGTGCCGATCCCGAAGGCGAGGCAGCCGAACGCGCCGTGCGTCGAGGTGTGGGAGTCGCCGCAGGCCATCGTCAGCCCGGGCAGGGTGAAGCCCTGTTCGGGGCCGATCACGTGCACGATGCCCTGGCGGATGTCGTCGAGCTCGATATAGGGCAGGCCGAACGCCTCCGCGTTCTCCTTCAGGAGATCGATCTGGATGCGCGATTCCTCGTTCTCGATGGGGAGCGAGCGGTCGGTGGTCGGCACGTTGTGATCGGGGACCAGGAGCTGCGCCTCGGGCCGGCGCACGCCCCGCCCCGACGCACGCAGCCCCTCGAAGGCCTGCGCGCTGGTGATCTCATGGATGATCTGCCGGTCGATATAGAGCAGGCACGTGCCGTCCTCCTGGACGTCGACCACGTGGCTCTCCCAGATCTTGTCGAACAGCGTCTTCGGTCGCGCCATCCAAGCGCCTCCCTCGTTTCCTTGTCCGCGATCCTTCCGCGCGCGGGCGAGCCCGCGCCTCAGCCCTAGTCCGCGCCCGGTCCGTCGTCCGCCGTGCCGGCCGCCGGCCTGCGGTCCACCTTTTCGGCGATGCGGGCGCGTTTGCCGCGCCTGCTCCGGAGATAGTAGAGCTTGGCGCGCCGCACCTTGCCCCGGCGCACCACCTCGATCCTGTCGATGCGCGGCGAGTACAGCGGGAAGACGCGCTCGACCCCCTCGCCGTAGGAAATCTTGCGCACCGTGAAGGCGGAGTTGAGCCCCTTCGAACTGCGCGCGATCACCACCCCCTCGTAGACCTGGATGCGCTCGCGGGCGCCCTCGACCACCTTGAAGTGGACGCGGACCGTATCGCCCGGTGCGAAGACCGGGATCGGGCGTTCGGCGGTCAGCCGGTCGATCTCGCCGGCTTCGATGGTCTCAATCACGTTCATCGTCGTCCCCTTCCCTACGCAGGTAGCGCCGCCACAGGTCTGGCCGGCGTTCCCGCGTCGCGCGTTCGGCGGCGGCGCGGCGCCATTCCCGCACCCGCCGGTGATGACCGCTCAGCAGTACTCCGGGCACTTCGCGCCCGCGCCACTCCTGCGGGCGGGTGTAGTGCGGGTACTCGAGCAGCCCGCAGGCGAAACTCTCGTCCGCAACCGACTCCGCCTGCCCGACGACGCCCGGCAACAGCCGCACGCAAGCGTCGATCAGCGCAAGCGCCGCCGGCTCGCCCCCGGACAGCACGAAATCGCCGAGGCTGATCTCCTCGATTTCGTGTGCCTCGAGCACCCGTTCGTCGACGCCCTCGAAACGGCCGCAGAGCAGGCTCATTCCGGGCCCGGAGGCGAGCGCGCGGACCCGCCCCTGGTCGAGCGGACGCCCGCGCGGGCCGAGATAGATCGACGGCCCGCCGGCATCGGCGACGGACGCGAGCGCATCCCCCACCACATCGGGCCGCATCACCATCCCTGCGCCCCCGCCGAAGGGAGCGTCGTCGACGGAACCGTGTTTATCGCGCGCAAAGCCGCGGATGTCCACCGTTTCGAGACTCCAGATGCGGTTCTCGAGCGCCCGGCCGGCGAGCGAGTACCCGACCGGACCGGGAAACATCTCGGGGAAGATGGTGAGCACGCGCACCGCGAACGGCGCCCTGTCACCGGCGTCCATCGTCCGCTCCGCGCTGCCCGTCATCCCCGGGCTCCTCCGGGGGCTCGATCACGACGCGCCCCGCCGCGATATCGACAACCGGCACGTGTGCCCTAGCGAACGGCACCAGGAGCGCCTCTTCGCCGCCGCCCGGATCGATCTCCAGCACCGCGCCGCCGCCGGACGGCAGGATGGCGACGATGCGCCCGCGCGACGCCCCCGCGCCGTCGACCGCGGCCAGCCCGAGCAGGTCGGCATGGTAGAATTCGTCCTCCCCGGGCGGCGGAAGCCGCGCCCGGTCGGCGTAGAGCCGGACGCCGCGCAGCGTCTCCGCCGCCGCCCGCCCGGTGATGCCCTCGACCGCGCCGATCAGGTGTCCTGCACCCCCCGGCCGCCGGCCGCGCAGCCCCAATACGAAGCTCCGCTCCCCCGCCTCGTCCTCGAGCGGGCCGTAGGATGCGATGTCCTCCGGCCGTTCGGTGAAGCTCCGGATGCGCACCTCGCCGCGGGTCCCGTGCGCCCCGGCGATGGCGCCGACGCAGACGCGCCCGGGCCGCGCCGCGCCCTCGACGGCGAGCGCGGAGACCGCGCCGGCGCGGCCCCGGCCGGCCGTCTTACGCCTCCGCCGCGCCGTCGGCGGCCTCGGCGGCCGCCTTCATCCGCTCCTGCGCCTTCTTCTTCGGGCGGCTCTTCAGCGGGTTGTCGCGCTGCGGCGGCATCGGCGCGATCTCGGCCTGGCCGAGAAACTTCGCCACCCGGTCGCTCGGCCGCGCGCCCCGGTCGAGCCAGTGGCGGATGCGGTCCTCCTTGAGCACCACCCGGTCGGGGTGATCGCTGCCGAGGATGGGGTTGTAGGTGCCGAGCCGCTCGATGAAGCGGCCGTCGCGCGGGCTCCGCGAGTCGGCGACCACGATACGGTAGAACGGGCGCTTCTTGGCGCCGCCGCGCGCCAGTCTGATCTTCAGGGACATCTCTCTCCTTTCCGGCCGCCGCCCCGGTCTAACGGGGCGGTATCGTCGGCGGCATCGCGCCCGGCATCATCGCCGGCAGCCCGCCGCCCGCCAGGCCCTTGCGGCCGAGCTTGTTCATTCTCTTCATCATGCGGTTCATTTCCTGGAACTGCTTCATCAGCCGGTTGACATCCTGCACGGTGACGCCGGATCCGGCGGCGATGCGCCGCTTGCGCGAGGCCTTGATGATCTCCGGCCGGCGCCGTTCCCCCGGCGTCATCGAGGAGATGATCGCCTCCTGGCGCACCAGCACCCTCTCGTCGACATTGGCGCTCGCGAGCTGCTTCTGCACCTTGCCGACCCCGGGCAGCAGCCGGGCGATGCCGCCGAGCCCGCCCATGGTGCGGATCTGGCGCAGTTGCCGGGCGAGGTCGTCGAGGTCGAACTGCCCCTTCTGCATCTTGCGGGCGAGGGTCTCCGCTTCCTCCTCGGCGATCGTCTCCTGCGCCTTCTCGACGAGGCTGACGACATCGCCCATGCCGAGGATGCGGGATGCGATCCGGTCGGGGTGGAATGCCTCCAGGGCATCCAGCCCCTCGCCGGTGCCAAGCAGCTTGATCGGACAGCCGGTGACCGCCCGCATCGAGAGCGCCGCGCCGCCGCGCGCATCGCCGTCGATCCGGGTCAGCACGATGCCGGTGAGGCGGAGCCGTTCGTGGAACGCCGCCGCGGTGGCGACCGCGTCCTGGCCGGTCATTGCATCGGCGACCAGCAAGGTCTCCTTCGGCCGCGCCGCCCCGGCGATGGCTTCCGCCTCGTCCATCATCTCGGAGTCCACGGTGAGCCGGCCGGCGGTATCGAGCAGGACGACGTCGTAGCCGTCCTTGCGCGCGGCCTCCATCGCGCGGCCGGCGATCATCCGCGGGGTCTGCAGCGGGACGACGGGAAGGGTGGCGACGCCGGCCTGCGTGCCGAGCACGGCAAGCTGTTCCTGCGCGGCCGGACGGCGGACATCGAGCGAGGCCATCAGCACCCGCTTGCGCTGCTGACGCTGGATGCGCTGGCCGATTTTCGCGGTGGTCGTCGTCTTGCCCGAGCCCTGCAGCCCCACCATCATCACCGCGACGGGCGGGGCGGCGGCGAGGTCGATGTCGGCGGACTCCGCGCCCAGCATCTCGACCAGCCGGTCGTTGACGATCTTGACCACCATCTGGCCGGGGTTGATCGAGCGCAGCACCTCCTGGCCGACCGCCTCGGCGCCCACCGTCTCGACGAACTCCTTGACCACGGGGAGGGCGACATCGGCCTCGAGCAGGGCGACGCGGATCTCGCGCATGGCGTCGGCGACGTCGCGCTCCGACAGGGCGCCGCGCCGCTTGAGCCGGTCGAATACGTCCTCGAACCTAGTCCTCAGACCGTCGAACACCGTGCGCTCTCCCGAAATTCCGCCCGGCGCACCGCCCAACGCACTTTGCGCCAGTGCGCGCATCGCGCGGACTGGCGGACACCCTGGGGCGCTGGCCGTTTCACCCGGACACCGGAGCGGCGCACTCTAGGTTCGGCGGGCGCACCCGTCAACCTCGCAACCGGGCCCCGCCCGTCCGCCCGGCGGCAGACCGGGCCCGCGCGAGGTCTTGGCGAAGCGGGGGATATGCGGCCATCATGCCGCGGGGTCCCGTCGCGGCAGCGGCCGCGACGAAAAGCGGGACACCGTCGGGAAACGGGAGACCGCCGATGACATTCGGGTCGATCCTCGCCGCCCTCGGCATCGCGCTTGCCGCGGTCGTCGTGCTGTGGCTGCTGTTCTGGTGGCTCTACCGGCGCGCGACGAAGGAGTTGTCGTTCGTCCGCACCGGCTTCGGCGGCCAGAAGGTCGTCATGAACGGCGGTGCGCTGGTCCTGCCGGTGCTGCACGACATCATCCAAGTGAACATGAACGCGCTGCGCATCGATGTGGCGCGGGCGGCGCGCAACGCCCTGATCACCCGCGACCGGCTGCGGGTCGATGTCTCCGCCGATTTCCTGGTCCGGGTCGGCGCCGGCCGCGACGCCATCGCCACGGCGGCGCAGAGCCTCGGCACCAAGACGCTGCGGGTGGAGCTTCTCAAGGAGCTCATCGAGGGGCGCCTCACCGACGCCCTGCGGTCGGTCGCGGCGGAAATGACGATGGAGGAGCTGCACGAAAAGCGCATCGAGTTCGTGCGCCGCGTCCGGGACACCCTGGCCGACGATCTCGCCTCCGTCGGCCTCGAACTGCAGTCGGTGTCGCTCACCAGCCTCGACCAGACCGACCGCGAGCATTTCAACCCGCAGAACGCCTTCGACGCCGAGGGCCTGACCCGGCTGACCCAGGCGATCGAAAGCCGTCGGCGCCAGCGCAACGAGATCGAGCAGGACACCGAGGTCGAGATCCAGAAGCGCAATCTGAAGGCGGAGGAGGAAAAACTCGAAATCGCGCGGGACGAGGAGTTTGCCCGCCTCGAACAGGAGCGCGCGGTCGCCACCCGGCGCGCGGAACAGCGCAGCGAAGTCGCCGCCCGCGAGGCGGAAAAGGAGCGCGAGACGGAAGAGGCCAGGATCGCATCCGCCAAGGCCATCGACCTGGCGAAGGTGGCCAGCGACCAGGAAATCGAGGCCCGGCGCATCGCCGCCGAACAGGAGGTGCGCGAGCGCGACATCCTGCGCGACATCGCCGTCGAACTGGCCCGCCACAACCGCAGCATCGAGATCGACAACAAGGCGCAGGAACAGAGCCGGGTCCGGACCGAGGCGGAAACCGCGCGGGCCGAGGCCGAACGCGCGGCGGAAGCCGTCGAGACGGTGCGCGAGGTCGAGCGCGCCGAACGCCGCAAGCGGATCGAACTCATCGAGGCGCAGAGGGAAGCCGAAAAGGACTCCATCGGCACCGTTGCCGCCGCCGCCGCCAAACGCGCGGCCGCCGGGGAGCTGGCCGAGGCCGACCGGCTCCAGACGGCGAGCGAGAGCCGCCGCATCCGCGCGATCGCCGAGGCGGAAGCCGAGGGCGAGAAGCTGCACGCCGCTGCCGCGGAACTGCGCAGCACCATCGAGGCGGCGGCCAGGCGCGCGATGAACGACGCCGATTCCAGCCTGAGCCCGGAGCTGATGGACCTGAAGCTCCGCCTCGCCATCGTCGAGCACCTGCAGGGCATGATCGCCGAGAGCGTGAAACCGCTGGAACGCATCGACGGCATCAAGATCGTCCATGTCGACGGCCTCGCACCCCAGGGCGGCGGCGGGGACGGCGGGGGCGCGGCAAGCGAGGCCGGCCTGTCCGACCAGATTGTCAGCAGCGCGCTGCGCTACCGCGCCCACGCACCGGTCCTCGACCAGCTGCTGAAGGATGCCGGCTTTTCCTCCGGCGATCCGCAGGAATTGCAGAACGCCCTCGTCCGCATGCTCCGCGCCGGCGGGGACGGCGAAGAGGAGCAATAGACGCGCCCGCCGGCATGGTTTCGCCGGGCGGGGCCGGGTGGTAGGGTCCCGGCCCCGAATCGAGACGGAGAGGGCGTGATGCGCGGTGTCGTTGTGCGCGAATTCGGACCGCTGGATACGCACCGGCTGGAAGAGGTCGCCGATCCGGCCCCCGGGCCGGACGAGGTGCTGATCGACATCCACGCGGTCGGCCTCAACTATCCCGACACGCTGATGATGCAGGGCCGCTACCAGGTGAAGCCGGAGACGCCGTTCGTGCCCGGCCGCGACGCCGCCGGCACGGTCGCCGCCGTCGGCGCCAACGTGACCCATGTCCGCCCCGGCGACCGGGTCGCCTCGGTCTATACCTTCGGCGCCTACGCCGAACGGCGCGTGGTGCCGAAGGAACGCTGCTGGCCGCTGCCCGACAAGGTCGATTTCGTCACCGGCGCCGGGATGATGACGACCTATCTGACCGCCTATGTGGCGCTGGTCGTCCGCGCGCAGATCGCCGCCGGCGACGCGGTTCTGGTCCTCGGTGCGTCGGGCGGCGTCGGACTCGCGGCGATCGAGATCGCCAAGGCCAAGGGAGCCGTGGTCGTCGCCGGCTCCTCGACCATGACGCCGGAGCGGGTGGCACTGATCGAGGCGCACGGCGCCGATCATGTCATCGACCTGTCCGGGGACAATGTCCGCGACTCGCTGCGCGAGCAGGTCTACGCGGTGACCGACCGGCGGGGCGTCGACATCGTGCTCGATCCGATCGGCGGCGATTTCTTCGACGCCGCGATCCGGGCGCTCGCCTTTTCCGGCCGCATCCTCGCCGTCGGCTTCGCCGCCGGCCGCATCCCGGAGGCGAAGGCCGGGTATTTCAACGTCCGCAACCTGACGATGATGGGGGTCGCCCTCGACCTCCATTTCCGCAACCGGCCGGCGCTGATGGCCGATGTCGTGGCCGATGTGATGGCGATGTGCGAGCGCGGCGAGGTGAACCCGCAGGTCACCGGCGTCCGGCCACTCGAGGATTTCCAGTCCGCGGTCGCGATGTTCCAGGAACACCGCGTGCAGGGGAAGCTGGTGCTGACAACCGGGCGCTAGCCCGGTCCGGGAGGGAAAGATGACGGCGAGCCGCGAGCAACTGAAAGCCTGGGTCGAGGATTTCACCGAGGCCTTCAACCGCGAGAACATCGACGAGGTGATGGCCTATTTCGCCGACGATGCGGTCTACGACGAGTTCCACGGCGGGCGCCATGTCGGCAAGGCGGCGATCCGCGCCGCCTTCGAACCGCAGTTCGCCGGCAAGTACGGCAGGATGCGTTTCCACACCGAGGACATGTTCCTCGACGCCGAGGCCGGCAAGGCGATGATCAGTTGGCTGCTGACGCTGGAGACCGGCGCCCACGCCGGCGGCTGGCGCGGCCTCGACCTGCTGCATTTCCGCGACGGCAGGCTGGTCGAGAAACAGACCTACGCCAAGACCGAACGCCCGCGGATCGTCAAGAAAGAGGACTCGGAGGCTGTCCGGCGCGCGGTCGAGGGAAGCGGCTGACCGCCTCCCCGGTTGCGGCCTCGCGCAGGCCCAGCGTCTCGGCAAGAAACGCCGCGACGGCCGCCTCCGTCCCCGCCGGATCGTCGAGATGGGGGAAATGGCCGATGCCGGGGAGCAGGCGGGCATCGGCGTGCGGCGCGGCGCGGGCGATGCTGTCGAGTTGTCCGGCGATTCCATAGGAATCGTCCTCCCCGTGCAGCGCGAGCAGCGGGCCGGCGATCGCCGCGATCTCAGGCGTGATATCCCAGCCGGCCGCGAAGAGTTCGAGCCATGCGGCCGACCATGAGGAGGCGACATCGACCGCCTTCGCGCCGTGGAACCGCGCCATCCATGCGGGCAGCGTTCCCCTCGCCGCATCGTCGCGGAAACGCCGCAGCTGCGCCTCGGCAAGCGCGTCGCGGTGGACATGGGAGGCGAGGCTCACCGTGGCCCGGAGCCCGGCCGGGTTGCGCGCCGCGTGGAGCAGCGCGATCGTGCCCCCGTCGCTGTGCCCGACCGTCGCATGGTCGCCGATCCCGGCGAGGCGGAGGATTTCCGTCAGCCGCGCCGCCTCGCGCTGGATGAAATCGGCGGGGAAAGGCGTGCAACCGTCCGACCGTCCGTAGCCGCGCCGGTCGTAGGCGAAAGCGCCGGCGCCGAGCCGTGTGCCCAGCCGCGCCGGCAGGCCGCGCCAGGCCTCGACCGATCCGAGTCCGTCGTGGAGAAAGACCAGCGTCGGCCGGCCGGGCGCCGGTTCGGCGCACCATTCGCCGTAGAGGCGCGCGCCGTCGACGGAAAGCGCGACCGCGCGGCCGCTCAATCGCCGTCCCCGCGCCCCTCGTCGAGCCAGCCTTCGGGGATGTCGTAGCGGCTCATCGTCTCGTCCAGGCCCGCCTCGTACTCGTCCCACGGCAGGTGGCGGTAGCTGTAGCCCGAGACCAGGAAGCCCGGCCCGGCGTAGAATTTTTCGTATTGCGCATGGCGGCCGGCGAATTCCGAGCCGAGCAGGTCCCAGGCGAGCTTGAGCACCTTCATCCGATCGACCGCGCTCTGGCCGGGCACCGACCAGTAGGCCTCGAAAATCTCGCGCATCGCCGGATCCCTGACCACCGAGATGTCGGCCGGCATCTGGAACGGCCCGCCGCCCAGCAGTTCGCGCACGGTGTCGCAGATCTGGCTGTAGGTCATGGTGCAGAAATGGAGCGCCGCGTACATGTAGCGCCGGTTCACGTTGACGTAGCCCGGCGCGTACGCCTCGCAATTCTCGATCTGGCCCTGGATCATCGCCTCGAGCCCCGACAGTTGCGCGGCAAGGTCGCCGAGCGTGGTCTGCACCGCCGGGATGTGGCCCACGTTGTTCATGTCGGTCACCCGCCGGGCGACCGCGAGGATCAGCTTCATCTTCTCCAGGAAACGCACGTTCGACTGATGGTTACCCATCACGTGGCTCGGCGAGCGCACGTAGATCTCGCGCGACATCTCGGCGTTGTCGTGGACGACGACGCGCTCCCACGGCACCTTCACGTCGCGGAAGATGACCATCGAGTCGGTCTCGTCGAAGCGGTAGGCGAGCGGGTTGTCGAACTCGGTGACGGCGTGCTGCTCGAACGGTTTGCGCGACCATATGGAGACGCCCTCGGCGCCGAGCGGCACGCCGCAGGTGATCGACTCCTTGACCTGGCTCGGGCCGAGCGGCAGCAGGTTGCCGACCCAGGTCTCGTTGGCGAAGATCGCCGAGGTCCCGAGCATTTTCATCCCGTTGAGGGTGACGCCCGCATCGTCCTCGTCGGTGACCCGCAGCGTCGGCACCGTCATGCCCTCGCGCTCGTACATCTCGGGCTTGCGGGCGCCCTGGGGCGGCAGGACGGTGTAGGTCGCGCACACGTCGTTTTCGCGCATGTGCCGGTAGTAGCCGACCATGTTGTCGCCGAAACCGGGTCCGATGGCATCGAAGATATCCGGGCGCATGGCGAGCCCGGTGACAAAACTCGCGACGTGGTCCGGCGAACGGCCGAGCAGGCCGTGCGTCCACGAGGCGATCCGGCGGTGGGTCTCCATCCGCTTGCGCAGGTCGTCGCGGGTACGCGGCATCAGGAACCAGGCGCTGTAGCGTTCGCCGTCCTCCTCGAATGACATCGTGTCGATGTTCTCGGGATCGCGCTTCCTGTCGTACAGCATGGCGAACGACCGGGCGCCGTTGCGGAACGCCGGATGGGTCGTCACGTCGTCGACCGGGGCGCCGCCGATATAGACCTTGCGCCCGTCGCGCAGACTTTCCAGATGCTCGCTTCCCGTCTTCAGCATCTCACCCTTCCACATCGCAGCCGAGGAACGTCCGGCCCTGCTGGCGCGCCGCGTCGAGCACCGAAAAGGAACCGGCGGCCGGATCGATGACAATATCGCCGGCGTTGCTCACCGCCGCCATGAGCGCGCCCTGGAGCCCCACCGGTTTGGCGTGCGGATGCGCCTTCCGGTCGACCTTCTCGTCGACGATGTCCGGAATGGTATGGACTCTCCAGACGCCCTTGGCGCGGCGCGGCTTCTTTTGCAGGACGATACAGTATTCGGCCCGCCGCCGCGTGCGGTACCCCATGCCGAACGTCCCCTTGTCCCAGGTCACGAGGTCGACGACATCGAGGTCCGTGCCGTCGAACCAGCAACGAAAATCCTGGCAGAGGTGGAACTTGTCGATCCAGAGGAACAGGTGGCCGGACGGGATCAGCGTACGGTCGATGCCCCGGATGAAACGGACGATGGTCTCTTCCGACATCTGCACCAGCGCGGCGCGGCGCCGGCCGCGCAGTTCTCCCTCGTTGCCGTACTTGAGCTTTTCGAGCACGCCGCGGTATTGCGGATCGAAGAAGGCGACCGGGACCGCCGCCTCGGGCAGCAGGGAGAGAAACACGAGCCCGTCCATCCTGAGCCGGGCGTCGGACACCAGCGCCTCGGGCAGGCTGAGGGGCGGCGCCTCGATGGTGCGCTGCCCGGAAAAGACCGTCGCCCCCGGTGCCGTGCCCGTCGTGCCGGCGGCCCCGTTCATCGCCCGGCGGACATTGTGCGGCGGAGCGGCCTCACTCCGCGGCCGCAACTGTCTGCCGGCCCGCCCGGGCGGCGGGCCGGGATGCCTGCGCGCGGCGGAACTCGGGCAGGGTCATGGCCCCGGCATAGATCTCGAAACAGACGCCGTTGGGATCGTTGAAGAAAATCGCGTAGCTGCCGCTGCCGCCGTCGAGCCCGCCCCCGTCGGGGCCCTGGACATAGGGGCCGTCGATCTCGACCCCGGCGGCGGCGAGCCTCCCCTCCCAGGCGGCAACCGCCTCGCGGCTTTCCGCCGGCAGGGCGATGTGGTGCAGCCCCGCCGGTTCGGTCTTGGAATTGCCACTCGGCAACCGCCTGCCGTCCTCGAACAGGGCGAGCGAGTGGTGGCGCTCGCCGTCGAGCGAGACGAAGGCGACCCGCCCCGCCGGCGCCCGGTCGATCGACGTGAGTTCGCCGCCGATCAGTTCGAGGAACGCGATCTCCTCCTCGAGATCGCGGACATGAAGCCCGACATGGCCAATCGAAA
This sequence comes from Alphaproteobacteria bacterium, assembly GCA_965200535.1. Lineage (GTDB taxonomy): Bacteria > Pseudomonadota > Alphaproteobacteria > MPNO01 > MPNO01 > MPNO01. The sequence goes on from CBDAUF010000001.1 coordinate 1,645,545, forward strand.
GACACGCCATCGCGCAGCCTCCCCGGTTCGCGGCCGGCCGCGGCCGCCGGCCTGCACCCAAGGCTAGCGCATTCGCCGGGCGAAGGCGAACCGCACCTCCCGATCGGTCAGCCGGCAAGGGCGCGCCGCAGGAAGCTCAGCAGATGGATGACCGCATATTCGCGCACCTGCCGCCGGTCGCCGGGCAGGGCGACGCTCTGGGTGTGCGTCTCCTCCGCCCGGCCCCCCTCGCCGGCCATGACGACCGCCATGCGCACCAGGCCCGGCGGGGCGTCCTCGCCGGGGTCGGGGCCGAGCGCGGCGATGCCGACCGAGGCGCCGAACCCTTCGCGGACCTCGCGCGCCGCCGCCGCCGCGCGGGCGTCCCCCGCGGCGCCCCCGTCCCCGCCGGCGGCGCCCGGTTCCGCCCCGGGCCACCGGCCGACCGTGCCGCCGAGAAAGATCTCCATGCCGGGGTCGAACGCGGTCAGCCTGGCGGCGGCGAGCCCGCCGGTGAAGGCTTCCGCCGCGGCGAGGGTCCCGCCGGCGCGGCGGAGGGCGGCGAGAACCACCGATTCCATCGTTTCGTCGTCGACGCCGAAGACCGCATCGCCGAGCAGGCCGCGAACCAGTTTCTCCTCGTCGGCGAGAATGCCGGCGGCCGCCGCCTCGTCGCGCGCCTTGGCCGTGATCCGCACCTTGATTCCCTCGATGCCGGAGGCCTGGAAGGCGAGCGTCGGGTTGCCGATATCGTCGAGGGCGTCGATGCGGTCGGCGAGGATCTCGGCGAGCCCCGACTCGCTCTGCCCCCAGGTGCGCAGCACCCGGCTGCGGATCACCGACGCCGCGCCGGAACGTTGTTGGAGATCGGCGAGCACGGTGCCCGCCATCATCTCGCGCATTTCGTGCGGCACCCCGGGGACCGCGTAGATCACCTTGCCGCCCACCGGGCAGACCAGGCCCGGCGCGGTGCCCGGCATCTGCGCGATCGGCCGGCCGCCTTCCGGGATGTCGGCCTGGCGGCGGTTGTTCTCGGTCATGGCGCGTCCGCGGGCGCGGAACAGGTCGACGATCCGTTGCTCGACCTCCGGGTCGCGGCGCAGCGCCACCCCCATCACCCGCGCGATGACCTCCCGCGTGATGTCGTCCTGGGTCGGGCCGAGCCCGCCGCAGCAGATCACCGCGTCGCTGCGGGCGAGCGCCTGGCGGATGCAGAACTCCATGCGCTCCGCGTTGTCGCCGACCTTGACCTGGAAGTGCGAATCGACGCCGATCAGGGCGAGCCGCTCGCCGATCCACGACGAGTTGGTATCGACGATCTGGCCGAGCAGCAGCTCGGTGCCGATGGCGACAACCTCGCAGCGCAACGCGGACCGTCCTCCCGCCGCCGGTTCGCCCTACGCCGCCTGCTTCGCCGGCCCGTGCCGGCCAGGCGAGATCGAGCAGCGGCCGCGGTCGGGGTTCGGTTCGACCTCGCGCGCGACGATCTCGGCCAGCGCATCGGCGCCGCCGACATAGTGTCCGTCGATCCAGATCTGCGGCACCGTGATCGGCGTCTTGGGGCCGACGATCGGTTTGACCCGGGCCAGCATCTCGTAGAGCGCCGCCGGCTCGCGCACCACGTCATGGTAGTCGTAGGCGATCCCCGCCTCGTCGAGATAGGTCTTGGCGCGGTTGCAGTGCGGGCACGTCGCCTTGCCGAAGACCCGGTTGCCGGCAATCGGTGCGCGCTTCGCGTGCGCCTCGATGATCGCCTGGGTCAGGACCCCCCGGTTGAGCGCCGCGCCCTGGCTGACGATGCGCCCCTCGACGAGGACGATGGGGGCATGCCAGCCGCCTCTCGGCAGCGGCTTCCACCATTCCGACAGCCAGTCGCGGGTGTCGACCTCGACCGGCACGCCGCCGAGTTCGTGCTCCACCACGTCGGCGATGACGTCGCGGGTGAGCGAGCACTCGCCGCACGGGATCTTCACCTTGAACGGACCCCATGCACCCGCCCAGCGATACAGTGTGACCTTGACCGGCTCCATCCTGTCCACCCCGTTCGGCCTGTCGAGCGGCCCCCGTTTGACCTGCGCCCCCCGTTCGCCGAAGATGGGCGCGACGCCTCGCCCGGCCGACCGCGTGCGGGGCCGCGCGCCGCCTTCCCCCTCCGCGGGCGGTCGCGACTCTACACCGTTTCGCGCGCGGCCGGGGCGCGAAAAGGAACCCCGGTGCTCGATTCGGTGCCGATCGCTCTCGATGAGATCTACGTCCCCGCCAAGCGGCGCCGGACGCGGGACGACGCCAGGGTCGATGCACTGGCCCTCGACATCCTGGAAAACGGCCTCAGGCATCCGATCCTCGTGCGCCGGGACGAAAACCGCTACGTCCTGGTCGAGGGGCTGCACCGTCTGGAGGCCGTCCGCGCCCTCGGCGAGGAGACGGTCGCCGCCCTGATCGTCAGCGCCAGGCGGCATTAGCCCGCCCCCGGGAGGAAACGCCGCAGCGCGGGTCAGCGCCGGGCCCGCTCCGCCATGCAGGCGCGGTGCCGCGCGCCCAGGTCATGCCAGAAGGACGGGTTCCACCAGCGGACCGCGAGGCCGGACGGCGACGGCAGCACGTAAATCCGGGTCTCGCCCAGGCGCATCTCCTGGAGGCCGTATTCGACGCCGCGGCGGCCCAGCGCCGCGCGGAAGAAGACCTGCGCCGGGCGCTTGGCGGTAAAGGCGAGAATCGCCGGCCGGAACGCCTCGACCTTGGCGCGGAGCGCATCGGCATCGTCGCCCTCTTCGGTGAGTCCGGAATCGGCGCCCCATTCGGTCTTGTTGATGTCGGTCAGGCCGAGCCCGTAGCCGGGCAGTTCGCGGAACGACGCCGGGGCGAACAGGCGGGGGGTCAGCCCGGCCTCCGCGAGGATCGGCCAGAACCTGTTCCCGGGCCCGGCGTAGGGCAGGCCGACGCGCGCCGAGACCGCGCCCGCGGCGCTGCCGCAAAGCAGGGTGACGACGCCCGGTTCGATCACGTCGGGGAGGACGGGCGCCGCCATTCCTTCCCGCCCCGCGCGGTTCGCCGTCCCGCCGGCCGCCGGATCAGAGGGCGCGGAAGAAGTCGTTGCCCTTGTCGTCGACCACGATGAAGGCGGGAAAGTCCCGCACCTCGATGCGCCAGACCGCCTCCATCCCGAGTTCGGGGTACTCGATACAGTCGACCCGGGTGATGCAGTCCTGCGCGAGCCGGGCCGCCGGGCCGCCGATCGAGCCGAGATAGAATCCGCCGTACTCCTTGCAGGCCGCGGTGACCTGGGGCGACCGGTTGCCCTTGGCGAGCATGACATGGCTGCCGCCGGCCCGCTGGAACTGCGCGACGTACGAATCCATGCGCCCGGCGGTGGTCGGGCCGAACGAGCCGGATGCGTACCCTTCCGGCGTCTTCGCCGGCCCGGCGTAATAGACCATGTGGTCGCGCAGGTAGTCCGGCATCGCCTCGCCGGCGTCGAGCCGCGCCTTGATCCGGGCATGGGCGGCGTCGCGTGCGACCACCATGGACCCGGTCAGCGACAGCCGGGTCTTGATCGGATAGCGGCCGAGGGTCCGCCGGATCTCGTCCATCGGCCGGTCGAGGTCGATCTCGACGACCTCGCCGCCGAGGCTCGATTCGTCGATATCGGGCAGGTACTGCGCCGGATTGGTCTCGAGCCGTTCGAGAAAGACGCCGTCCCGGGTGATCTTGCCGAGCGCCTGGCGGTCGGCGGAACACGACACGCCGAGCCCGATGGGCAGCGACGCGCCGTGCCGCGGCAGGCGGACGACCCGCACGTCGTGGCAGAAATACTTGCCGCCGAACTGCGCGCCGATGCCCATCTTGCGGGTGAGTTCGAGGACCTGCTCCTCCATTTCGACATCGCGGAAGGCATGCCCGCTGGCCGACCCCGCGGTCGGCAGCCCGTCGAGATAGCGGGTGCTGGCGAGCTTGACGGTTTTCAGGTTGAGTTCCGCCGACAGGCCGCCGATGCAGATCGCGAGATGGTAGGGCGGGCACGCCGCGGTGCCGAGCGTGCGGATCTTCTCGTCGAGGAAGCTGAGCATCGCCTCCGGGTTGAGCCGCGCCGGGGTCTCCTGGAACAGGAAGGACTTGTTGGCCGACCCGCCGCCCTTGGCGATGAACAGGAACCCGTACTCCCCGCCCTCGGCGGCCTGGATCTCGATCTGCGCCGGCAGGTTGTTCCGCGTGTTGACCTCCTCGTACATGCCGATGGGCGCCAGGTTGGAGTAACGCAGGTTGCGCTCGGTGTAAGTCTTGTGGACCCCGGCGGCGAGCGCCGCCTCGTCGCCGCCTCCGGTCCAGACGCGCTCGCCCTTCTTCGCCATGACGATGGCGGTGCCGGTGTCCTGGCACATCGGCAGCACCCCGCCGGCAGCGATGTTGGCGTTCTTGAGGAGGTCGTAGGCGACGAAGCGGTCGTTGTCCGACGCCTCGCCGTCCTCGAGGATGGCGCGGAGCTGGGCGAGATGGCCGGGCCGCAGGAAATGGGCGATGTCGAAGAAGGCCTGCTCCGACAGGAGGGCGAGCGCCCCGGTCCCGACGGTCAGGATCTCCTCGCCGCGGAAGCGCTCGATCCCGACCTGGTCCGACGCAAGCTTGCGGTACGGGGTCGCGTCGTCGGCGAGCGGAAACAGCGCATGATGGACGAAGTCGGACATGGCATTACCCTCCCTGCAGGACCGCCCCCGGACCATAGGGGCGGGGCGGCGTGCGACCAACATCGGCGGCGGGAATGCCCTACGGGAGGCGCTTCCCGCCCGGGACAAGGGTATCGAGCGCATCGACAAGCGCATCGAAACCGTCGATCGTCGCATCGGCCCCGAGCGCCGCTGCCGGCACCGGGCTGTATCCGTAGCTCACCGCGACGAAGGGGACGGCGGCCGCGCGCGCCGCGTCCGCGTCGATCGTGCTGTCGCCCACCATCGCGGCCGGGCGCCCGGCGCCGCCGGCGCGCGTCACCGCCTCGATGAGCGGGGCGGGAGACGGTTTCCTGACCGGCAGCGTGTCGCCGGCGACGACCGCGGCGAAGAAACCGGCGAGATCGAGCGAGTCCAGCACGATTGCGGCGAGATGGCCGGGCTTGTTGGTGCAGACCGCGAGCCTCGCCCCGGCGGCGGAGAGGGATTCGAGGGCCTCGCGCACGCCGGGGAAGACGGTGCTGCCGGCGGCCGGCGCGGTCTCGTAGGCCGCGAGGAAGGCGGCGTAGGCGGCATCGGCGCGCGCCTTCGACGCCGGCTCTCCCGTCGCGCGGAAGGCGTTTTCGATCAGCGCCCGGCCGCCGCTGCCGATCAGGAGCCGCACCTCCTCGCGGGCCAGCGCACGCCTGCCCTCGGCGGCAAGCGCCGCGTTGGCCGCCGCTTCGATGTCGGGCAGGGTGTCGACGAGCGTCCCGTCGAGGTCGAAGACAACGGTCTCGATCATGGCGCGCAAGGATGTCCGGCCGGAGATTTCGGGAACGCGGCGCCGACTATTCTCGCTCGCGGCCGATCCCGCAAGGGCTTGCTCCCGTGCGGCCCGTCCGACGGCGCGCGGTCGCGGGATTTCTTGATATTTCGAATCATATATGATAAATCGTGCCCTCGAATGGGCGGAGGTCCGGTGGGGCGATGGGTCTGGAGATTCACTTCGGCGACTGTCTTGAGGTCGTGTCGGATTTCGCGGCCGGGTCGTTCGATCTGATATACATCGACCCGCCGTTCAACACCGGCAAAGTGCAATCCCGCAAACGCCTGAAAACGGTCCGGGACGAGCGGGGCGACCGCACCGGGTTCAAGGGGTTGCGGTACCGGACTCGGGTTGTCGGCGAATCGTCATTCGACGACAGTTTCGACGATTTCATGGCCTTCATCGAACCTCGACTCGGGGAGGCCTTTCGTCTCCTGTCGCCGCACGGGTCGTTTTTCCTTCATATCGATTGCCGCGAAGCCCATTACTGCAAGGTGATGCTGGACGGGATATTCGGCCGGGAGTCGTTCATGAACGAGATCGTGTGGGCCTACGACTACGGCGCGCGGTCGAAGAAACGCTGGTCCGCCAAGCACGACACCATATTTTGGTACGCCAAGGATCCCGGCAACTACACCTACCGCTACGACGACATAGACCGTATCCCCTACATGGCCCCCGGGCTGGTGGGGCCGGAGAAAGCCGCCAGGGGAAAGACGCCGACCGACGTGTGGTGGCAGACGATCGTCAGCCCGAACGGCAGGGAGAAGACCGGCTACCCGACGCAGAAACCGGTCGCCGTGCTGAACCGGATCGTCCGGGTTCATTCCAATCCGGGCGACCGGGTGCTGGACTTCTTCGCCGGCAGCGGAACGACCGGCGAGGCTGCGGTGCGCGCCGGCCGCGACGCCGTCCTGGTGGACAACAACCCGGAGGCGGTCCGGGTCATGAGCCGCCGCCTCGCGTTCGCCGATCCGGTAATTCACGGAGACGAAACCGCCGCCGCGCCGTCCGCAGAGCGGAATTTCATCGGCCCGCTGACCGGTTCGGCAATCCGGCTGCCGGACGCGGGCCCGGGGCAATCGAGGTGAATTCGCCGGATGCGCGTTTCGCATAGCGTTTGCGCTGCCGCTCCGACGGGGCCTCGCTGATGGCCGGGCGCGCGTCCGTGCTCGCCGTCATTCCGGCGCGCTACGCCTCGACCCGGTTTCCGGGCAAGCCGCTGGCGCCGATCGCCGGCGTGCCGATGGTGGTCCGGGTGTGGGAGCGGGCGCGGCGGGCGCAAACGGTGGACCGCGTCGTGGTGGCGACCGATGACGAACGCATCGCCGCGGTCTGCAACGCCCGCGGCATCGACTGCGAAATGACGTCCGCCGCCCACGCCACCGGAACCGACCGGCTGGCCGAGGTCGCCGACCGGCGGGAGGCGGAGATCTACGTCAATGTCCAGGGCGACGAACCCCTGATCGATCCCGCCAGCATCGATGCCGTGGTCGCCGCGCTCCGCTCTGCGCGGACGCGCGGGATCGGCGTCTCGACCTGCTATCTCGAGGATGCCGCGCCGGACCAGTGCGCCGACCGGTCGGTCGTCCACCTGGTGCCCGGCCTCGACGGCTGCGCGATGATGTTCACCCGCCTGCCGGTGCCGCTCGACTTCGCGGAGCCCGCCGCGCGCGCGGTCCATGTCGGCATGTTCGCCTTCACCGCCGCCGCGCTGGCGCGGTTCCAGGCGTGGGACCGCGGACCGGTGGAGCGCGCCGAGAGCATCGAGCTGATCCGGGTGATCGAGCACGGCGAGCGCATCGCCTGCGTCCCCGTGCCGCCGGGGTCCATCGGCGTCGACCGGCCGGACGATGTCGCCCTGGTCGAGGCGGCGCTGGCGGCCCGGGGGGAACGATGAGCGTCGACCCAGCGGTCCTCGACGGCATCCGGCTGGTCAGCCTCGACTGCGACGGGGTGATGACCGACGGCACGCTCTACTACGGCGAGGACGGACGGCAGTGGCGCGCCTTCCACGTCCATGACGGGGTCGGCATCCGCATGCTGCTGGAGGCCGGGCTCGCGGTCGCTTTTGTCACCGCGAGCCGCACCGCTGCCATCGAACGCCGGGCGGAGGTCCTCGGCGTCGCCCACTGTCTGGTCGGAGTCGACGACAAGCGAGAAGCGCTCGCCGGCCTGTGCCGGCGCCTCGGCATCGGCTTCGAGGCGGTGGCCCACATGGGGGACGATCTCAACGACCTGCCGGTGCTGGAGGCGGTCGGGCTGCCGGCGACGGTCGCCAACGCGGTCCCCGACGTGCTGGCGGCCGCCCGCTACACCACGCGGCGCGGCGGCGGCCAAGGCGCGGTGCGCGAATTCGCCGAATGGCTGCTGGCCGGCCGGACATCGGACAAGGGGCGACAATGAGCGGCAGCGACGGGATTCGGGTGACGCGGGCCCTGCTTTCGGTCTCCGACAAGACAGGCCTGGCCGAGTTCGCCGGCGCGCTCGCGGCGCGCGGGGTCGCGCTGGTGGCGAGCGGCGGCACCGGGCGGGCGCTGACCGACGCCGGCCTCGCGGTGCGCGACGTATCGGCGCTCACCGGCTACCCGGAGATGATGGACGGGCGGGTCAAGACCCTGCACCCGGCGGTGCACGGCGGCATCCTCGCGCGGCGCGACCTCGCCGCCCACCGCGCGGCGATGGAGGCCAACGGCATCGCGCCCATCGACCTCGTCGTCGTCAACCTCTACCCGTTCGAGGACACGGTGGCGGACGGCGCCGGCCACGACGAGGCGGTGGAACAGATCGATATCGGCGGGCCGGCGCTGATCCGCGCGGCGGCCAAGAACCACGCCTTCGTCGCCGTGGTCACCGACCCGGCGGACTACGAAGGCGTGCTGCGCGAGCTGGCGGAGAACGACGGCGCGACCACGCACGACTTCCGCAAGCGCCTCGCGGCGGCCGCCTATGCCCGCACCGCGGCCTACGACGCGGCGATCTCGCAATGGCTGGCGCGCGCCGTCGACGTCCCGTTCGCCCGCCATATCGCATTCGGCGGCGCGCTGGCCGGCGCCCTCCGCTACGGCGAGAACCCGCACCAGGAGGCGGCGCTCTACCGTGCGTTCCCCGCCCGTCCGGGCGCCGTCGGCGCCGAGCGGGTGCAAGGCAAGCCCCTCAGCTACAACAATCTCGGCGACGCCGATGCGGCGTTCGAACTGGTCGCCGAATTCGAACGCCCCGCCGTCGCGATCGTCAAGCACGCCAACCCGTGCGGGGCGGCCGTCGCCGACACGCTCGCCGCCGCCCACGCGCGGGCGCTCGCCTGCGACCCGGTGAGCGCCTTCGGCGGGGTGGTGGCCGCCAACCGCACCGTCGATGCGGCGGCGGCGGCGGCGATCTCGGCGATCTTCGTCGAGGTCGTCATCGCGCCCGCGGTGGACGAAGGCGCGCGCGCGGTGTTCGCCGAAAAGCCGAACATCCGCGTGCTCGCCGCCGGCGCGATGCCCGACCCCGCCGAACCGGGCCTCGCGGTGCGCTCCATCGCCGGCGGGCTGCTGGTCCAGGACCGGGATGCCGCCGGCCCCGCCGCCGGCGAACCCAGGGCGGTGACCCGCCGGGCACCGACCGACCGCGAGCGCAGCGATCTGATGTTCGCCGCCGCCGTCGCCAAGCACGTGAAGTCGAACGCCATCGTCTTCGCCCGCGGCGGGGCGACCGCCGGCATCGGGGCGGGGCAGATGAGCCGGGTCGATTCGACGCGCGTCGCCGCGGCCAAGGCGGCCGACGCGGCGCGCGCGGCAGGCGCGGGGGAACCCGCGACGCGGGGATCGGTCGCCGCCTCCGATGCGTTCCTGCCGTTCGCCGACGGCCTGGTCGCGGCAGCCGACGCCGGCGCGACGGCGATGATCCAGCCTGGCGGATCGATCCGCGACGAAGAGGTGATCGCCGCCGCCGACGAACGCGGCCTCGCCATGGTGTTCACCGGCCGGCGGCACTTCCGCCACTGAACCGGGCCGCCCACCCGGCCGGCGCCCTACCGCTTCGGCGCAGCCACCAGCGCGAGCAGGATGAAGCCGGCGATAAAGAAGCCGATGATCGTCGCCATCCCGGCGCGCTGCGATTCGAACGCGAGCGTGGCCCAGGCCAGCACGGCCGGCCCGGCGAAGGACGTGACCTTGCCCGACAGGGCGTACAGCCCGAACATCTCGGTCCGCAGGTCGGCCGGGGCCAGATGGGCCATCAGCGACCGGCTCGCCGCCTGGGCCGGCCCCATGAAGATCCCGAGCGGCAGGGCGAGCAGCCAGAAGGCGGTCTTGTTCTCGACCAGCAGCAGCGGGACGCCGAAGGCGATCAGCCCGAGAATGGCGATCTGCACCGTGCGCTTGGCGCCGATCCGGTCGTCCACCCAGGCGAAGCCGGCGGCCCCCAGCCCGGCGGTGACGTTGAGGGCGATGCCGAACTGGATGATCTCCTCGATCGACATCCCGAACGTGCCGGCGGCGTAGATTCCGCCGAACGCGAACATGGTGTTCATGCCGTCGACGTAGAACAGCCGGGCCGCCAAGAAGCGTGCGATGTTGGCGTGCCGCCTGATCTCGCGCACCGTGGCGGCGAGCTGGGCGATGCCGGCGCGGACCGCCTCGACAGGGGCGATCCTCCTGCCCGCCTCGTCGGGGACCCAGAGGAAGGTGGGCAGGGCAAAGACCGCGAACCACAGCGCCACCACCGGACCGACGACGCGGATATGCTCGGCCTGCTCCTTGTCGAGGCCGAACAGCGGGTTTTCGGCCTGGACGAACAGCACCAGCAGCAGGCCGAGGCTGACCAGCCCGCCGAGATAGCCGAGGCCCCAGCCCCAGCCCGACAGCCGCCCGATCCGCTCCTTCGGAACCAGCCCCGGAATCATCGCGTTGTAGAAGACGTTGCCGATCTCGAAGGCGGTGTTGGCGATGACGAAGAAGAGCAGCGCCCACAGCACGTCGGCCGGATCGGGGCGCGTGTACCAGAGCAGCGCGGTCGCCACAACGGTGATCGCGGCGAAGGCACCGAGCCACGGCTTGCGCCGTCCGGTGCGGTCGGCGATGGAGCCGAGGACGGGGCTGAGCACGGCGATCAGCACGCCCGAGATTGCCAGCGCCCGGCCCCAGTCCGCCGTCCCCTGGATCGGGCTCTCGGCCACGGCGCGCGAGAAGTAGGCCGCGAAGACGAAGGTGACGATGACGGTGGGGAAGGCCGAGTTGGCCCAGTCGTAGACGCACCAGGCGAATTGCGCCCGCCGGGGCGCCGGGGCGGCGGCTGCGGCATCGTCCGTCATCGGCGGAGACTAGCACCCCTTCGGCCGCGTGTGGCAGGATAGTTGCAGACGGTGCCGCAAGACGGGAGAACAGGGAATGGCTTACACACTCGAGGAATTCTGCCGCGACTGCCGCCGGAATCTCGGCGACGACCCGGGCCCGGAAGGCAGGGAGAAGGTGCGCCGCGATCTCGAACGGCTGCTGCGGGTCCCCGAATTCGTCGCGTGCTATTGCGGGCCGGAGGCCGAGCGCGGCGTCCATGTGCTCTATGACGATCCCGATCTGGGCTTCCAGGTGCTCGCCCACATCAATGCCGAGGCGCGGGTCTCGCCGCCGCACGACCACGGCGCGTCGTGGGCGATCTACGGCCAGGCGACGAAATACACCGACATGACCGAGTGGGAGCGGATCGACGACGGGGGCGACCCCGGCCGCGGCGAGGTGAGGGTCGAGAAGAGCTACCGTCTGATGCCGGGGCATGCCGGAATCTACGCCGACGGCAAGATTCACTCGATCGACTACCCCGACGATGCGCGCTTCGTCCGGGTGACCGGGACCAACCTGGACCGGATCGACCGGATCGCCTTCAACCGCGAGACCGGCGCGATCAAGCAGATGGGTCCGCAGATCGCCAGCTGACCCGTCAGCCGGCCGCCAGCGCCTGTATCTCGCGGCCGGCGACAGTCAGCATCGACAGGTCCACGGAAGCGGCGCTGCGGAGATCGGCGATCAGCCGCTCGACGCGGCCGGCGCGCGCCTCGTTCGCCGCCCGCCAGCGCCGCAGCGCGGCGGCGGCGGGGGACCGCCCGGCGCCGTCGGCAACCAGGGCGGCGAGGGCGGCCTGGCGGCTGTCGAGGTCGTCGATGACCGCCGCCGCCGCCATTGCCTGCCACTCGGTCTCCGTCGGCAGCGCGGCGGCGCACCGGCGCAGCCAGTCGAGCCCGAACATGCCCCCGACGGCAAAGTAGATGCGCGCGGCATCCTCGACCCGGCGGTCGGCGGCGCCGGCGATGCGGACGATGTCGCAGCCGGCGTAGAGCGAACCGAGCCCCGCCACCCTGCGGGCCAGCGTCTCCGGCACGCCCGCCTCCGCTGCGCGCTGCGCCGCACCGTCGATGCCGGCCCGCGTATCGTCCGGGACGAGACGGTCCAGCGCCTTGGCGATGCGTCCGATTCCCTCCGCGAAGCGCCCGATCGTCCCCTCGATCCCGAGCGGGAGGGGCTCGTGCCGCAACAGCCAGATCGTGCTGCGCTCGACCAGGCGCAGGATGTCGAGGTTGAGCCGGGTCTGCACCGCGGCGTCCGCCCTGTTGTCGAGCGCCTCGATCTCCCGCCACAGGCCGGACACGCCGAAGATGCGCCGGCCGATCAGGTACGCCTTGACGATTTCCGCCGGCGCGGCGCCGGTCTTGTCGGCGGTCTCGTGGACGAAGGTCGGGCCAGCGCGGTTGATCAGGCTGTTGGCGACATAGGTGGAGATGATCTCGCGGCGCAGCCGGTGGCCGGCGATCAGGTCGGCGAAACGTTCGCGGATCGGACGCGGGAAATAGAAGCCGGCATCGTGGACCAGCGACGGATCGTCGGGGATGTCGCTCTCCAGGATGTCGTCGTAGAGCGCGATCTTGGCGTAGCACAGGAGGACGGCGAATTCGGGCCGGGTGAGGCCCAGCCCCGCCGCCCGCCGTTCGGCCAGCGCCTCCTCGTCGGGCAGGAACTCGAACCCGCGGTCGAGGTCGCCGGTGCGCTCCAGCGCGCGGATCAGACGCCCCGCCCCGCCGACCAGCCAGCTGCCCGCCGCCTCGAGATGGGTCAGCGCCATGCCCTGGCGGTAGTTGTCCCCGAGCACCCCGACCGCCACCTCGTCGGTCATGTCGAGCAGCAGCCGGTCGCGCGCGCCCCGGGTCAGCCGGCCGGCGGCGAGCGCTTCGCCGAGCAGGATCTTGATGTTGACCTCGCGGTCCGAGGTCGAGACCCCGCCCGAGTTGTCGATGAAGTCGGCGTTGATCCGCCCGCCCGCGAGCGCATAGGCAACGCGTCCGCGCTGGGTGAAGCCGAGATTGGCGCCCTCGCCGACGACGCGGCAGCGGAGGTCCTCGGCATCGACCCGGAGCGGGTCGTTGACCCGGTCGCCGACCTCCTGGTGGGTTTCCGCCCGCGCCTTGACGTAGGTGCCGATCCCGCCGAACCAGAGCAGGTCCACCGGCGCCCGCAGCATCGCCCGGATGAGCTCGTCGGGGGTTGCCGCCGCGCGCGCCGGCAGGTCGAGGGCGCGGCGCATTTCGGGCGTCACCGCGATCGACTTGGCGCGGCGGTCGAACACACCGCCGCCCGGCGAGATCTTCTCCGGGTCGTAATCGGTCCAGGCGCTGCGCGGCATGCGGAACAGCCGGCGGCGCTCGGCCAGGCCCGCCGCCGGGTCGGGGTCGGGATCGACGAAGATGTGCGCGTGGTTGAAGGCGCCGACCAGACCGATATGCGGCGAGAGCTGCATGCCGTTGCCGAATACGTCGCCGCTCATGTCGCCGACGCCGACGCAGGTGAAGTCGGTCGTCTGGATATCGACGCCGGTCTCGCGGAAGTGGCGCTTGACCGATTCCCAGGCGCCGCGGGCGGTGATGCCCATGCCCTTGTGGTCGTAACCGACCGACCCGCCGGAGGCGAAGGCGTCGTCGAGCCAGAACCCGTAGCCGCGGGCGACATCGTTGGCGATGTCGGAGAAGGTCGCGGTTCCCTTGTCGGCGGCAACCACCAGGTAGGGGTCGGCGGCGTCGCGCCGGACGGTGCGGTCCGGATGGACCGGCCCGTCCGGGCCGATATTGTCGGTGAGATCGAGCAGCCCGGAGATCATCGTCCGGTAGCAGGCGATGCCCTCCTCCACCAGAGCCTCGCGGCCGGCGGCGGCCGGCGGCGGACGCTTGACGACGAATCCGCCCTTCGCGCCGACCGGCACGATGACCGCGTTCTTGGTCATCTGGGCCTTCATCAGCCCGAGGATCTCGGTGCGGAAATCCTCGCGCCGGTCCGACCAACGGATGCCGCCGCGCGCGATCCTGCCGCCGCGCAGGTGAACCGCCTCCATGCGCGCGGAATAGACGAAGATCTCGACCGCCGGCCGGGGCTGCGGCAGGTCGTCGACGGCGCGCGAGTCGATCTTGAGGGACAGCCAGGACCTGGCGGCGCCATCCGGCCCGGTCTGGTAGAAATTGGTCCTGAGCGTCGCCTCGACCAGATTGCGGTAGCGTCTGAGGATGCGGTCCCGATCCGGATCCTCCACCGCATCGAGCGCGGCGTCGAGGCGGCGGCGGATGCGCGCCGCCCGGCGGTCCCGCGCAGCAGCGCTCCCGGCCCCGTCGGGATCGAAGAGCGCCGCGAACAGGTCGACGATCCCTTCCGCGATCTCCGCGTTGGCGAGAAGGGTCGCCTCCATATAGGACTGGCTGAACGGGATCGCGGCCTGGAGCAGGTACTTGCAGCAGGCGCGGAGGATGACGATCCGCCGCCAGTCGAGCCCGGTGGCGAGGACCAGCGCATTGAAGCCGTCGTCCTCGATATCGCCGCGCCAGACGCCGACGAACTGGGCCTCGAAGTTCGCCCCGGCGCGGTCGAGGTCGACGGCGCGCGCATCCTTCGCCTGCATGCCGAAATCGTGCAGCCAGACGTCCCGTCCGGCGCCCTTGCGGACGATGCGGTGGGAGACCTCGCTGAGAACGCGAAGCCCCATGTTCTCCAGCATCGGCAGCACGTCGGACAGCGGCAGCCGCTCGTCCGGGTGATAAATCCGGAAATGCACCCGCGAGGCGTCGAGGCCCGGCGGACGGCAAAGCCGGGTGCGGATGCCGCCGCCGGCGATGGCCGCCTCGACCGCGGCGATGTCGGCGAGCGCCTCTCCGGCATCGGCGCCCTCGCGGTAGCTTGCCGGGAAGGCGTGCTCGTAGAGGCGGTAGATGTCGAGCCCGTCCGCCTCGCCGTGCGCCTCGGCCAGCGCCTCGCGGAGATCGTCGCGCCAGTCGCGCGCGGCCTCGGCGAGCCGGGCTTCGACCGCCTTCGGGTCGAACCGGGACGGCCCGTCCGGCGGTGTGGGGAGGATGAACTGGAGCCGTGCATGGGCGTCGTCGGAGACCTCGAGATAGAACACCGAGACCCGGCCGCCGAACCCTTCCTCGACGATCTCCCGCATCAGTCCGCGCATCTGCGCCGTATAGCGGTCGCGCGGCACGTAGATCAGGCAGGAGACGAACCGGTTGAACGCATCGCGCCGGGCGAACAGCGCCACCCGCTGGCTTCCCCGGATGCGCAGCACCCCGAGCGCGGTCTCCAGCAGGTCGTCGTCGGAATACTGGAACAGGTCGCTGCGCGGCAGCGATTCGAGGATTTGCAGCAGCGCCGCCCCGTCGTGGCTGTCCGGCGGGAAACCGGCGCGGCGGAGTGCGGTTTCCGCCTTGCGGGCGAGCACCGGGATGTCGCGGAGCCGCTGGCGGTGGACGGCGGGCGCGAAGACGCCGACGAAGATGCGCACCCCGACGAGCCGGCCGCCCCGGTTGAACCTGCCGATCATCACGGTGTCGAGATGGACGGCGCGGTGCACCGGCGAACGGCCGTTCGCCTTGGCAACGGTCAACGGCCGCGCCCGGTCGCAATAGGACTCGATCTCGGGCAGGACGGCGCCGTCCTCCCACCCGGCCAGGACGACCCGCGCCGGGTCGCGCAGGATGCCGAGCCCGGGCGCCGGGGCGAGCTTCAGCCGGGTCCGCCCGCCGCGCCTCGCGAAATCGTACTCGCGGCAGCCGACGAAGGTGAACGCGCCGTCGTCGAGCCAGCGGAGGAAATCGCCGATTTCCGCACTGTCCGCCGCGGCCGGCGGCGGCCGATCGACGAGATCGGCAGCGGCCTCGGCGAGACGCCGGCGCATGGCCTCCAGGTCCTCGACCGCAGCCCGGACATCGGCCAGCACCGCCTCGATCCCGGCGCAGAGCCGCCGGAGGGTTTCCGGCCGGCGCAGTTCCGTCACCTCGAAATGCATCACAGACTCGGCCGCCGCCGCCGCGCGGCCCCTGCCTGCGCCGTCCAGCCGTTCGATCCGCCCGGCGCCGTCCCGCGCCACCGCGACGACCGGGTGAACCGCGAGATGGATCGACAGGTTCTGCCGGTTGATCTCCGCGGTTACGGAATCGACTAGGAACGGCATGTCGTCGGTGACGATGTCGACGACCGTGTGCGGCGAGGTCCAGCCGTCGGCCTTCCGGTCGGGATTGAAGACCCGGACCTTCGGCGTTCCGGGCGCGCGTTCCTGCAGCAGAGCCCAGGCGGACATGGCGCCGCCCGCGAGCCGGCGGTCGTCGGCGGCCGCCAAGCCGCGGTCGGAAACGCTTTCGCAGAACCGGGCGTAAAAGCGCGCCGCGGCCGCCCCGCCGCCGCCCCGCCGCCGTGCCCGCGCGGCGAGTTCGCGGGCGACCGGGGCGCTGTTC
Source organism: Alphaproteobacteria bacterium (assembly GCA_965200535.1). Classification (GTDB taxonomy): domain Bacteria; phylum Pseudomonadota; class Alphaproteobacteria; order MPNO01; family MPNO01; genus MPNO01. Next base: position 1,661,734 of record CBDAUF010000001.1, read on the forward strand.
CCGGCGTCGGCCGCCGTGTCGGCCATTGTACTGGCCACTGTGCTGGCCATCGTATTCTCCCGGCCTTTCCGGAACGGGAAACCGGCCGCTGCGCCGTTTCCCCAATTCCGCCAACGTAAAAAATCTACCTTGAATCGCGTCCCGTGTCAAGTTTTTATTCATAATTGGTAAATTTTAGTGCCGGAGCGTTGACTGGACCGACATCGATCCACATTCTTTGTGTCAGAGGACAACGGTTCGGAAAGGTCGGAACATGGCCGTCTATGCGGTCTTCCTCAACGAGGAAAACGATGAAGCGTGGGCCAAGCTGATCGAACGCTGGCCGGACGACCGCCATTTCATTCTGACCGACAACCTGGCGTTTGTAGCCCCGGAACGCATCACCACGACTTCAGACGTTGGCGAAGCCGTCGGCATGAACGACGATCACGGGGTCGTCGGGATCGTTTTCGAGTGGGAGGCCCATTACGGATTCAACAGCGGAAGCCTGTGGGAATGGTTGCGCCAGGTGCAGAAGGCGCGGCCATGACTGCGGATATCCGCCCCATTCGGTCTTCTGACCATGAGTCGGGACATGGAGGCGGAAACGGGCATGACCTCCATGCGCGGGTCTCAGTGCTCGAAGCGCAGATCCAGAATCTCGCGACCAAAGAGGACATCCAAAGACTCGAGACCCTGATCGCTCAACGCGAGGCCTCGATGCAGCGCTGGCTGATCGGTGTCCTGGTCACCGTCTCGGTCGGCCTGATCGCCGCCGTTGCCAGCCTGACCATCGCTTTGGTTCGCACTTTCTCCTGATTCCGGGCCAGCACGGCTCCAGTATGTGGAGAACCGGGCGGCTCGTCCGCCGGCGGGCGGCGCCGCGGCCGGGAAACGGCGGCCGCGCGCCGCCCTCTCGCCTCGCCGGCTACGCGCGCGTCCTGTATTCTCCGCCGCGCCGCTCTGCAATCGTAGATGGAATACAGCTCATCCCGGAAACCCTGATCCCGCGCTTGCTCGCCGCCGTCTGGCTGCTCGTGCTGGTCCGCATCCTGTGGCCCGGCGGCGTGGAGGCGGTATGGGTGGAGGCGCCGGCGGCGGCGGCGCTGGCGCTCCTCTATTCGCTCTGCTTCCCGCTGCTGCGGTGGCAGACCCGCATCCTCGTCCTTCCGCTGGGCGTCGGCGCCGCGTTGATCGCCGTGGCGCTGGACGACTGGGGCCCGGTGTGGCGGGGATTCGTCGACGGCACAACCCTTGCCGCCTTTTTCGTCACCCTCGTCATCCTGCGAACGACGGCGGAGCGCCGGCCCGAAACCAACCGGGCGCGGCGCCGGATGGAGACGCTCGAACCGCGCCAGAGGATCGGGGCGACGCTGTTCGGAGCCAACATCATGGGGGCCGTCCTGATCGTCGGCGCGCACGCGGTCCTTGCCCCGGTGCACGACCCCAACGCGCCGGAGGCGCAACGCGAGCGGATCGCCGCGATCGCCCTCCGCGGCATGGGGCTCGCCGGTTTCTGGTCGCCGTTCTGGGTCGCGATGGCGCTCTGTTTCCAGTATCTGCCCGACGTGCCGTTGTGGTCGGTGATGATGCTCGGCTTCGGCCTCGCCGCCGCCGCACTGTTTCTCGCGCATGTCATGACCGGCGCGCGCCCGGGCGATACCGGTGCAGCGCTCCGGGCGTTGCAGCCGGTGATGCCGCCGGTGGCGCTGGCGACCGCCGTCGTCGTCGCGCTGGCGAGCTTCACCGCGCTGCGACCGATCGAGGCGCTGCTTCTCGGCATACCGGCGCTCGCGGTCGCCGCCCAGATCCGGCCCGGCCCGCGCTTCCTGAAATACACACTGAAACAGATTGTCCGCCGCTCCTACGAGCGCACCGTGTCGGTGTTCGACGAAACCGCCGTCGTCGCCTACGCGATGATGTTCGGCTCTACGCTGGCGAGCGGTCTGGATGCCCTCGACCCGGTGCTTCTGTCGGACGGGGAGGCGCTCCCGGCGGCCGCGGTGATCGCCGTCGTCATCGTTCTCCCGGCGGCGCTGGCGCTGGTCGGGATCCACCAGATCGCGACCATCGCCGCGCTGCTCGCCCTGTTCATCGAAATCCCCACCGACGTCGCGGACCTGATCCTGTTCCAAGCGGCGTTGATCTCGTGGTCGCTGAGCTCGATGATCGGCCTGTCGGCGATCTCGACGGTGACGGCGGCATCGTTCTTCAAGGTTCGCGTCCGGCGCCTCGCCTACGGCCCCAGCCTGTCCTATTGCGCGACGGTCGCGGCGCTCGGGATCGTCGTCCTGACCCTGTTGAACGCCGTTCTCGCCTGATTCCGGACCGCGCGGGTGGGCTAATATTGTTTGTGTACATACAAATTTCCGCCTAAGCTGGCACCGGCGGACGGGTGCGGCCGGAGGGGAAAGATCATGGCCTTCATGAGGAACGCGTGGTACCCGGCGTGGTGGGCGAGCGAACTCACCCATGCGCTCGAGCGCCGGACTATCCTGGGCGAGGAGGTGGTTCTCTACCGGACCCCGGACGGTGCGCCGGCGGCGCTGCGCGACCGCTGTCCACACCGGCTGCTGCCGCTGTCGCGCGGGCGGCTTCTCGGAGACCGGATACAGTGCGGCTATCACGGCCTCGTCTTCGACCGGACGGGCGCCTGCGTCCACGTGCCGGGGCAGGAGGCGATCCCCCCCAACGCCCGCGTGCGCAGCTATCCGGCGGCCGAACGGCTGGGCCTGGTCTGGATCTGGATGGGCGATCCGGCGCTGGCCGACGAGGCGGAGATTTACGACCTGCCCGAATACCATCGGGAAGACTGGGGCGTCGCCCACGGCGATGCCCTCCATGTCGAGGCCGACTACCTGCTGCTGTGCGACAATCTCAGCGACCCGTCGCACGTCGAATACGTCCACCCGACAACGCTTGGCAGCCCGAGTTCGGAAGGCGTCGGCGTCGAGTTCGAGGAAGAGGACTGGGGCGTGACCACGCGGCGCTGGTCGCTCGGCTCCGAGCCCATCGGCTTCGCCCGGGCGTTCGGCAATTTCGACGGTCCGGTGGACCGCTGGCAGTACTACCACATGCATATGCCGTCGACCGCTGTCATCGACTTCGGCACCGCGCCGTCCGGCGCCGGCGCGAAGGAGGGGAACCTGGACAACTGCATCCGGGTGTTTTCCTGCCATTTCATGGCGCCGGAGACCGAGACGACCTGCTTCGACTACTGGCTGCACGTGCGCAATTTCGGCGCCGGGGACCCCGCCGTGGGGGAGGGGATTTCCGAACAGTTCCGCATCGCCTTCGCCGAGGACAAGGAGGTGCTGGAGGCGATCCAGCACGAGGAGGAAGCCTACGAGGGCGGCCCCCGCGTCGGCCTCGACATCGACGCCCCGGCGGCGCTGTTCCGCCGCAAAATCGTCCGCCGGATCAGGGCGGAAGCAGCGTGAGGAGGCCGCAATGAGCGCCGAGATCAGGAAGACCAGCGTTATCGTCGAGGAGATCCGCTGCGAGATCGGGCGGCCGGTCGATCCGCCGACCCGCAAGGCAGCGGCGGTCGCGGTCATCGCCAACCCGTTCGCCGGCCGCTACGAGGAGGACCTCGGACCGCTGATGGATATCGGCGCGGAGCTCGGCGGGATGCTGGGCGATATGTGCGTGCAGGCGCTCGGCATCCGCCCGGAGGAGGCCGAAAGCTACGGCAAGGCGGCGATCGTCGGCGAACGGGGCGAGTGGGAGCACGCAGCGGCGATCCTGCATCCGAAACTCGGCGCGCCGCTGCGCAAGGCGGTCGAGAAGGGCGCGGCGCTGGTCCCGTCGGTCAAGAAGATGGGCGGGCCGGGCACGCCGATCGACATCCCGCTGGGCCACAAGGATGCCGCCTATGTGCGCAGCCATTTCGACGGGATCGAGGTCAGGCTAGCCGACGCGCCGCGCGCCGACGAGATCCTGGTGGCCGTCGCGGTGACCGACTCGGGGCGCCCGTTCCCGCGCGTCGGCGGCCTCGCGGCCGGCGATGCGAAGGGCGAGGACGGACTGCGCTAGGCGCCGCGGCGGGGCTGCGCGGCGTCAGCCGACGATTTCCGGCAGGCGCTCCGCCGGCGGGGTGTTGCGGCTCCGCCCCGAGGCGACCTTGCCGTCGATGATCACCATGCCGACGCCCGGAATGTCGCCCATGCCGACCGAGTCGAGCAGGTCCCTGCCGGCGCTGTGCTGGGCGCGGTCGAGCAGAACGAAATCGGCGGCGCGCCCCTCCTCGATCAGCCCGCAGTCGAGATCGCGCATCCGCGCGGTGTTGCCGGTGGCGAAACAGAACGCAGTCTCCGCCGCAACGTCGCCGAGCGCCGACAGCATCGCAACCATGCGCAGGATGCCGAGCGGCTGAACCCCCGAGCCCGCCGGGCCGTCGGTCCCCAGAATCACGCGTTCGAGCTGGTCGAGTTCGCGGGCGGTGCGCAGCGCGAACAGGGCCGAGGCCTCGTTGCCGTTGTGGACGATCTCGATGCCCGCCCGGCACTGCTCGCAGAGGCACGCGATCTGGTCGCGCGGCAGCGACGTGTGGCCGCCGTTGATGTGGCCGATGATGTCGGGCCCGGTCTCGAGCACGATGTCGGCGTCGATCAGCCCGGAACCGGGGATCGACGGGCCGCCGGTGTGGATGGTCGACTGGATGCCGTACTTGCGCGCCCAGCCGACCATCTTCTGCGCTTCCTCGCCGGTCTTGACGCCGCCGAGGCCGACCTCGCCCAGCAGTTTGACGCCGGCCTCGGCGAGCTGCCGGAAATCCTCCTCCTCCATCCCGGTTTCGAGGATCGGCGCGCCGGCGTGCACCTTGACCCCGCCGGCGGGAAAGGAGGAGAAGGCACGCTGTGCGGTGATGCCGAGCGCAACCACCCCCTTGGGATCGCGCGGCCGCCCCGGCAGATGGACCTCGCCGGCGGAGATCATCGTCGTCACCCCGCCGTGCATCGAGGAATCGATCCAGTTGAGTTGGCTCTGGCGCGGCGTCCAGTCGCCGAACACCGGGTGGACGTGGCTGTCCACCAGCCCGGGGCAAAGCGCGGCGCCGCGGGCGTCGATGGTGACGTCGGCCCCGCCGGTGTCGCAGTCCGCCTCCCGGCCGACCGCGGCGATCCGCCCGTCCGCCGCGACCACGGTGTCGCCGTCGAGGATCGGCGTCTCGAGCGCCCCGGACAGGAGCAGGCCGATATTCCTGATGACCAGCTTTTCAGCCATTGCGCGCGCCCTCCCGGTGTCTTCGGGCGGCGAAGATTGCCGAAGCGCCCCGCCGGTTCAAGACCCGCTGGCCGGCGAACCTATTCGCCCGCGGCCGCCAGCGGCGCCGCGCCCCGTTCGGCGGCGATCCGGTTCTCGATGATGCGCCGCGCCTGGATGCCGCCGCCGTCGTGGTTGATATCGATCCGCGCCGCGCCGGGAGCGGTAGCGATGTTCTCCTGCTGGAGCTGGATGATCTCCAGATCCTCGAGGAAGGCGGTGTGCACATTCTCGTACAGAAGGTCGGTCACCCACGGCTCGTCGATCCGGAAATCGTGCGCCTGGGCCCAGAAGTAATGCGTTGTCGTTGCGGTCTCCGGGGTGATCGCGTTCAGATTCCGCATGGTGAAACCCTGGCTGCGGTCGCCGTCCGGTGCGCCGGTCCCGGCGACGGCGCCGCCGACGTCGAGCCGGACGAAGGCGGGCGGCGTGAACTCGATGATCTGCCAGCGGTCGATGAGCTGATCGGGCGCGAACCCGCCGGCCTTCTGGAAAAAGGGCGGCGGCGGGCTGTCGAGAACCCAGCGGGTGACGCGCACGAGTTCGCCGTCGCGTTCCGCCTTCATCGGCGTCTCGGCCACCGCGTCGGTGCCGAGCGTGGTCGGATGGATGTAGCTGAGATGGGACAGATCGAGCAGGTTCTCGACCAGCAGCACGTAGTTGCCCTCGAGGTCCAGCCGTTCGCCGCGGGCGCGCCAGCCAGGGTCGTCGAGCCAGTGGAAATCCTCGATCAGGCCGGGGTCGGCCAGCGCCGGGTCGCCCATCCAGATCCAGATCCAGTGGTAGCGCTCGACCGTGGGGAAGCCCCGGACCCGCGCGCCCGGCGGGATCGCCGTCTGGCCGGGAACCCGGATGCACTGGCCGGAGGGGTCGTAGAGCAGGCCGTGATAGGGGCACTCGATATTGTCGCCGCGGAGCTTGCCCCGCGACAGCGGCGCGTGGCGGTGGCAGCAGCGGTCCTCGAGCGCGACCGGCGTTCCGTCCTCCCGGCGGTAGAGCACCACCGGGATGTCGAGCAGCGTCCGCCGCATCATGTTCTGGCGGCCGACCTCGCGGTCCCAGGCGGCGACATACCATGCATTCTCGATGAACATCGTCCTCTCCCCGCGGTTGCCGGGCCGTCGGCCCCGCGCCGTGCGGGGGCCGGAAAGCAAAGGCGGCGCCGGGAGGCCTCCCGAACGCCGCCGTATTGCCGCCGCGCCCCCGCCCGGGGGCTATTCGGCAGCGATCGCCGCGCCGGCGCCCGCCTGCTCGGCGGCGAGCTTGCGGTCGATCATGGCGCGCGCCGCGATGCCGCCCGCGTCCTGGTTGGTGTCGACCGTCGGCCGGTCGTCCCAGTTTTCCTCCTGCAGGTCGAAGACCTCCCAGTCCTGGTGGAAGGCCTGCCAGATCTGCTTGTACTGCATCTCGACGAAATCGGGCTCGATCGGCTTGCCGGGAACCTGGTAGGCGTTGGACCAGAAATAATGCGTCGAGCTCTCGGTCTCCGGCGTGACGAAGTTGAGATTGTGGAAGCCGAACCCGTCCTCCGGCACGTCGCGCTCGAGCTCGGTATGGCCGAACTCCCTGCCCTCGGCCGCACCGGGGGCCGCACCGGTGAACAGACGCACCGCGCCGGGCATCCGGAACTCGATGATCTGCCAGCGGTCGACGATCGTCGCTTCCGGCCAGTTGCACATCCTCTGGTAGGTCGGCGGCGGGTTCTGGCCGATGGTCCAGCGCGCCACCGTCACCGAATCCTCGTCCTTGAGGGTCTTGAGAACCGCGTGCTCGGCCACCGCCGCGTTGCCGATCGTCGACCGGTGCACGAAGGCCAGATGCGACAGGTCGAGCAGATTGTCGATGACCAGCCGGTAGTTGCCGTTGACGTGGAAATAGGTGCCCTTGTCGCCCCAGTCCTCGGCGGTCTTCCACGGGTAGGGCACGATCAGGCTCTCGTCGGCGAGCGCCGGTTCGCCCATCCAGATCCAGATCCAGTTGTATTTCTGGACCACCGGATAGGTGCGGACCTGCGCGCCCGGCGGGATCGTCGTCTGCCCCGGCACGTGGACGCACTTGCCGGTGACGTCGAACTGGAGGCCGTGATAGTGGCAGGACAGGATATTGCCCTGGACGCTGCCCTTCCGCAGCGGCATGCGGCGGTGGCAGCAGCGGTCCTCGAATGCCACCGGGTCGCCGTCCTCGCTGCGCCAGAAGACGATGTTTTCGTTGCAGATCGTGCGGCCAAAGGGTTGGCGCGTGATCTCGTGCGGCTCGGCAGCCACGTACCAACAGTTTTTCATGAACATTGGGGGCCCCTTCCGTTCGCACATAGTCCCATTGTCGGAAAGTGGATTATTCGCCACCGCAGCGCACCGTGTCAATCGCGCCGGCCGCCGGCTCACCCGGCCAGGCCGGCGAGGATGCGCTCGAGTTCCGCCGCCTCTTCCGCACCGGGGGCGTAGGCGCGCTGGATGCGGCTCTCGGCGCGGCGGGTCTGCACGATGTCGGAGACGCCGGCGATGTCTACGGGCTCGCCGGCGCCGCCGCCGGCGCGCACCAGCACCCGGTCGAGCGGGGACGCCGAGGCGTCGTCGAAATCGTACCAGCGGTAGAGCGCGACCGAGGCGTCGTCGAGCAGGATGTCGGCCCGCCGCTCCGCCGGCATGGCCTCCAGCGCGCGCCGGAAGCAGGCGAACAGCCTGTCCTCCGGCCCGCCTTCCGTTTGACCGTCGCCGGTGCGGACGCGCTCGCCGATATCGACGCACTTGTAGAGGGCGCGTTCGCGCAGCCGCCGGGCGAGGCGGGCCGCGGGTTTCCCGGCGCTTCCCTCTGCCCAGCCGGCGAGAGCCGCCCATACCGCCGCGTCGTCGAGCGCGAGATAGGCGCCCAGCGTCGGCCTCTCCGCCGCCAGGAAGGCGTGCACCGGCCCGGCCGCCCCGCCGGCGCCGCCGGGCGCGTCCGCCGCGGCGCACAGCAGCGCTTCCAGCATCTTGTCGGCGGCGCGGCTGGTCTTGTGCATGTAGACCATGCGGTAGAGGCGGAAGCGCGCCTCGAGATACTCCTCCGCCACCTGCACCCCCTTGGCGCCGAGGCAGAGACACGGTGTTTCCGCCGGGGCGGCAATGCCGGGCGCGGGCGGCGCCTCCGCCACCTCGAGCGAATCGAGCAGCCAGTCGAGGTCGATATGGCCGAACTCGACGCCGGTCATCAGCCGGTCGCGCTGGATGTAGTCGAGCCGGTCGGCGTCGAACTGGCTGGAAACGATGGCGCTGTAGATGTCCGGCGCGCCCTCGCCCCGGAGCAGCGCGGCGATCCGCTCGGGCAGGCTCGCGTCGGCCTCGCGCAGGATGCGGTTGACCGCGGTGTCGCCCGCGGCGATCTCCGCGCTCCACTCCTCGTGCCGCTTCGCGCCGCCCGCGCCCACCCTGGCGGCGGCTTCGAAAGCGTGGCTGAACGGGCCGTGCCCGGCATCGTGCAGCAGCGCGGCGAGCAGGGCGACGCGCTCGCGCTCGCGGTCCCGGCGGTGCTGGCGGGCGACCACGTCGGCGAGGCGGCGCGCCATATGGTAGACGCCGAGGCTGTGCGCGAACCGCGTGTGGGTGGCGCCCGGAAACACCAAGTCGGCAAAACCGAGCTGGCGGACGCGGCGCAGCCGCTGCACCTCGGGCGCATCGAGCAGCCGCCACGCGATCCGGTCGGTCTCGTCACGGTCGCCGTCGCCGCTGCCGCCGAAGACGATCAGCCCGTGCACCGGGTCGCGGATGCGCTGGGTTCGCCTGATGTCTGGATGCACGCGCGCAGGCTAGCGGCGCGGGCCGGCGGGCACAAGAAACCGTGCGGAGTCGAGGCGGCGCACGATAGTGCGTTGTCGGGCGCGGCGGTGTACGGTCTCGCCGGGCCGCACGCGCCGGCGGCCGGCGCTGCGCAGCCCCCTCGGCAAACCGGAGTCCGCATTCGATGGCCGGTGTTCTCACACTTCCCCGGCGCGAACTGAAATCGGTCGGGCTGATCTCGGTCGGCCACGGGTTCAGCCATTTCTACATGCTGGTCCTGCCGCCGTTGTTCACCGTCATCCGCGCCGATCTCGGGGTAAGCTGGACCGACCTCGGCGTTCTCGTCGCGGTTCACGCCGCCGCCACCGGCGCCGCCCAGCTGCCGGCCGGCATCCTGGTCGATCGGATCGGCGCGCGGCCGGTCCTGTTCGCCGGGCTGTTTCTCCAGGCGGCCGCGTTCTCCCTGGTCGCGCTGTTCCCGACCTACTGGGGGATCATGGCGCTGATGCTGCTGGCCGGGGTGGGCAATGCGGTGTTCCACCCGGCCGACTACGCGATCCTCGCCGCCCAGATCGGGGCGGAGCGCCAGGGCCGCGCCTTCGGCATCCACATCTTCTCGGGCTATGCCGGCTGGGTGGTCGCGCCGCCGGCGATGCTCGGGCTCGCAGCGCTGTTGGACTGGCCGGCAGCGATCTCGGCGGCCGGACTGGCGGGGCTTCTGTTCACCGCCTTCGCGGCGCTGTTCCGCGACGCGCTGAACGACGATGCGGTGCGGTCGGCGCCGCGGAAGGGCGCCGGCAAGGCCGGCGGCGACCTGCGGTCGACGGTCCGCTTCCTCGCCTCGCCGGCGGTCCTCATGTTTTTCCTGTTCTTCGTCGCGCTGGCTGCCGGCACCGCGGGGATTCAATCCTTCGCCGTGGTCGCCCTGATCGAGCTGTACGACGCCTCCCTCGCGATGGCCAACGCCCAGCTCACCGGCTACTTCGCGTCCGCCGCCGTCGGCGTCCTGGTCGGCGGGGTGGTGGCCGACCGCGTCCGCAATCACGAGGGGCTGGCCGCGTTCTGCTTCGCCAGTTCGGCCGCCTTCCTCGCCGTCATCGCGCTCAAGCTGCTGCCGGTCGAATACGTGATCGTTCCCATGCTCTGCAGCGCCTTCACGGTGGCGATGATGAGCCCGTCGCGCGATCTGCTGGTCCGCAAGATCTGCCCGCCGGGGACGATCGGCACCGTCTTCGGCTTCGTCACCACCGGGTTCTCCATCGGCGGGGCGCTCGGCCCGCCGCTGTTCGGCCTAGTCGCCGACGCCGGACGGCCGGACCTGATCTTCTGGCTGAGCGGGGCGATCACGCTGGTCTGCATCGTCTCGATCTACGCCGCCAAGGCGACCGGACGCCCGGAGTTCAGCCAGGCGCCGTCCCGTTAGCCCCCTTCCCGCCGCCGGGCGTCTCCCCATACGGCCGCCGGGCGCGTATTCTCGGCCCGCCTCGCCGGCGCGCCTCCGGTCTTCCGGGCCAGCGTTCCGGGCGCGGGCAGCGAGCGGAGACCGGTCGGGAGCATCGCAATGAACGCTTCGCAGGTGTTCGATTATGTCGTCGTCGGGGCCGGGTCGGCCGGCGCGGTGGTCGCCAACCGGCTGAGCGAGGATCCGTCCGTCTCGGTCTGCCTGCTCGAGGCCGGGCCGCCCGACCGCAGCCCCGCCATCCACATCCCGATGGGGGTGATGGTGCTGCCCTTCCACCGCAAGGTGAACTGGCGGTTCTACTCCAGCCCGCAGGAGACGATGGACGGACGGCCGATCTTCATCCCGCGCGGCAAGACGCTGGGCGGGACGAGTTCGATCAACGCCCAAGTCTACATGCGCGGCAACCGGCTGGACTATGACGAATGGGCGGCGCTCGGCAATACGGGCTGGTCGTGGTCCGACGTGAAGCCGTACTTCCTCAAGGCCGAGAACAACGAGCAGTACGGCGACAGCGAGCACCACGGCGCCGGCGGGCCGCTCAACGTCACCTTCTGCAACACCGCGAGCCCGCTGGAGCGGGATTTCGTCGCCGCCTGCGAATCGCTGCAGCACCGGCACAACCCGGACTTCAACGGCGACAGCCAGGACGGGGTCGGCCGCCACCAGGTGACGCAGAAGAACGGCCGGCGCTGGTCGACCGCGATGGCCTATGTCCGCCCGGCGCGGAAACGGCCCAACGTCGCGGTCAAGACCGACGCCGCGGCCAGCCGCATCGTGCTCGAGGCGGGCCGCGCGGCGGGTGTCGAACTGCGGCGCGGCGTGGTGCGGGCGCGGCGCGAGGTCATCGTCTCGGCCGGCGCGATTGCCTCGCCCAAGCTGCTCATGCTGTCCGGCATCGGCGACCCGGCGGAACTGGCGGAACACGGCATCGAAACCGTCCATCCCCTGCCCGGCGTCGGCCGGGAACTGCAGGACCACATCGCCGCCGGCACGATGATGCGCACCGAGTCGCGCATCCCGTGGGGGTTCTCATGGCCGAGGGTGCCGGCGCTCGCGTTCGACGCCCTGCGCTACGCATTCGCCAGGCGCGGCATCTATTCGTCGCAGCTGATCGAGTCGGGCGGTTTCATCCGCACCGAACCCGGGATCGACCGGCCCGACATCCAGCTTGTCTTTATCCCCGGCCACCGCGCGCCGCCGCCGAAGATGATCGAATACGGCCACGGCTATTCCGCCTTCGCGGTGCTGCTCCGGCCGAAGAGCCGCGGCACGGTGACCCTCGCGTCCGCCGATCCCGACGCGGCGCCGGTCATCGACCCACGCTTCTTCTCCGACCCCGGGGGGGAGGACCTCGCGGTGCTGCTCAGGGGGGTTCGAGAATGCCGCCGCATCGTCCGCGCCGACGCTTTCGGGAAGTACCGGCCGCGCGAGATCGAGCCGGGCGACCGGGTCGATACCGACGAGGAGCTCGCCGCCTATGTGCGGCGCACCGGGGCGACGATCTTCCACCCCGTCGGCACCTGCAGGATGGGCAGCGACGACGGCGCGGTGGTCGACACCCGCCTGCGGGTGCGCGGCCTCGACGGGCTGCGCGTCGTCGACTGTTCGATCATGCCGACCATCGTCGGCGGCAACACCAACGCGCCGGCCATCATGATCGGCGAAAAGGCGGCCGACATGATCAAGGCCGACGCGGCGTAGACCCGCGCCGCCGGGGCGCGGCAGAACCGCATTCGAACGGTCGGCCGCGGCCGGCGGTCGGCGGCAAGGAGGAACCGCATGGATTATCGCTATCTCGGCAGAAGCGGGCTCAGGGTGTCCACGCTCTGTCTCGGCACGATGAATTTCGGGGCGACGACGGACGAGGGGGAGGCGCGCGAGATCGTCGACATCGCGCGCGAGCGCGGCGTCAACTTCATCGACACCGCCGATGCCTACAACGACGGCCGGTCGGAGGAGATCGTCGGCGCGCTGCTCGACCGCGACCGCGCCGACTGGGTTCTCGCGACCAAGGTCGGCCAGCAGGACGGCCCGCCCAAGCGCAAGCGCGGGCTGTCGCGGAAATGGATGCTGGAGGCAATCGACCGGTCGCTGGACCGGCTCGGCACCGACTATGTCGACATCTACTACATGCACCATGTCGACTGGGAAACGCCGCTCGAGGAGAGCGTCGCGGCGATGGGCGACATCGTCGCCGCCGGCAAGGCCTCGTACTGGGGGTTTTCCAACCACCGCGCCTGGCAGGTGGGCGAGATCGTCCGCCTGTGCGACAAGCTCGGCGCCCCCCGTCCGGTTATCGCGCAGCCGCTCTACAACCTGGTCAACCGGCAGCCGGAGTCCGACCTCCTGCCGGCGTGCGCGTATTACGGCATCGGCGTCGCGCCCTATTCCCCGCTCGCCCGCGGCGTGCTCACCGGGAAATACCGCCCGGGAACCGATCATCCGGCGGACAGCCGGGCGGGGCGGGGCGACGCCAGCATCCTCGCCCGAGACATGCAGAAGGAGGCCTTCCGGGCGGTCGCCAGGATCGAGCGCCGGCTCGCCGGACGCGACATGACGGCGGCCGATTTCGCGGTGCGCTGGCTGCTCAACAACCGGCTGGTCTCCAGCGTCATCGCGGGCCCCCGCACCGTCGGCCAGTGGCGCGCCTATCTCGGTGCTCTCGACGCCCCCTTCACCGCCGGCGACGAGGCGTTTGCCGACCGGCTGGTGGCGCCGGGCCATCCCGCAACCCCGGGCTACACGTGGCCCCGCTACCCGGTGCAGGGGCGCAAGCCGGTGCTCTCGTAGGCGCGCCGCCCCGCGCCCGGCGGGGCGCACGCGGGTCTCCCGGGGTTACGCCGCGAAGGTGGCCGGCCCGGGGTCGCGGACCAGCTGCATCGTGTTGCAGCGGATGCCGCCGCCGTACTTGTGAACCTCGTCGTAGGCGATCGGGATGGTTTCCACCCCGTGGCGCTCCAGCAGCGCGCGGGTGCGGACGGCCGATGCGTTCATGATCACCCTGCGCGGCTCGACGGTTATCGCGTTGGTCGGATACTTGCCGATCTCATCGGCCGGGCATTCGATCAGTTCGTAGCCGATCTCGAGCAGCCGGCGGATGGTGCCGTAGTCGCACCAGGGCGGGTAGATCATCGCGAGGCGCGCATCCAGCGGCGTGATCCACATGTCGCTGTGCATCCAGCCCGGCACGTCCTCGTGAAAGTCGTGCAGCGGGCCGGGGCTGTGCGCCACGTGCACCTCGCGGTAGCCGGCGTTGCGCAGGATGGGGATGACCTGTTCGACGCCCTCCGGGTTCGCATCGGTGGACAGCATGAGGACGATGAAGTCGTCGCTCATCCGCGTCGCCGCGCCGATCTCGCACACCCCCTTGCCGTGCACCGTGTAGAGGATCGGACAGTCGATGCTCATCAGGAACTTCGCGACATAGCGCGACCGGCCGCGCCAGTACGGGGTGGCCTCGCGCGGGATGATCGCACCGCCGTTGATCACGAAACCGGCCGCGGCCGAAATGCTCCGCTTTAGCGGGCCGTAGGCCGAGCGCGGCGGGTCTTCCGCCCAGCTTATGTAATGAACCTCGATGCCGAGGCTGCGGTAGGTCTCGGCGAGCGCGCTGTGCTGGGCCTGCATGGTTTCCAGATCCGGCGCGATACCGTTGAAGACGAAGTAGGACGCGGCCTGCTCGTAGAGCTTCCTCACCTCCGTCTCGGTCGGCCTGACCATGGCGACCTCGCGCAGCCGCCCGATCCCCTGGGCGCCCCACCGCTTGCCCCAGATCAGTTCGATCTCGTCGAGATAGGACACCTCGGCATGGTATCTCTGGTACTGGGGAACCCTGCCTTCCTCGTAATAGGGGAAGTTGGCGAGCGCATCTTCCCCGGAGCCGCTGGACGCCATTCCGTTCCTCCCCGGCGCAGTCGGTGGTGCGGCGGATTATATTGCCCGCCTCCGCGATTTCCCGCCGAAAGGGCACGGTCGTGAAACGCAGCACCGAGCGCATCCTTGCCACCCATGCGGGAAGCCTGATCCGGCCGCCGGAACTGGTCGAGTACATCCGCCCGATGCAGGCGGGCGAAGCGTACGACCGCGAGGGTTACGAGCGCTGCCTCGCGGACTCGGTCGCCGACATCGTCGCCCGCCAGGCCGAGGCCGGCATCGACGTGGTCAGCGACGGCGAGTTCGGCAAGTCGATCTCGTGGTCGCAGTACCTGCTCGAACGCCTGTCGGGGTTCGAGGACCGGCCGGTGACCGGCGGCCATCCTTTCGCCCGCGGCGCCGACCGGACGCGCTTCGCCGACTTCTACGCCGAACTCGACGGCCGCCAGGCGTTCGCCAACACGATGGAATCGGTCTGCATCGGGCCCATCGACTATATCGGGGCGGCGGCGCTCGAGCGCGACATCGCAAATTTCAGGGCCGCGCTGGCCGCCGTCGATGCGGAGGAAGGCTTCCTCCCGGTCGCCGCACCGGCCTCGGTCATCCCCGACCGGCGCAACGAATATTACGCCTCGGACGACGACTGTCTGGAGGCGATCGGCCGGGCGATGAACGTGGAGTACCGGACGATCGTCGACGCCGGCCTCCTGGTGCAGATCGACGACGCCCGTGCGGCCGTCACCTTCGACCGCATGGTCCCGCCGGCGACGTTCGCCGAATACCGCGAATGGCTCGCCCGCCAGGTCGAGGTGCTCAACCGCGCGCTGCAGGGCATCCCGCCGGAGAAGGTGCGCTACCACGTCTGCTGGGGGAGCTGGCCCGGCCCGCACACCTCGGACGTGCCGCTGAAGGACATCGTCGATCTGGTTCTCCGGGTGAACGCCGGCGCCTATGTGATCGAGGGCGCGAACCCGCGCCACGCGCACGAATGGACGGTGTGGGGCGAGGCCCGCCTGCCCGACGACAAGGTGCTGATCACCGGCGTCGTCAGCCACGCGACCAACGTCGTCGAGCACCCCGAACTGGTCGCCGAACGCATCGTCCGCCTGGCCCGGCTGATCGGGCGCGAGCGCGTGATGGCGGGCACCGACTGCGGTTTCGCGCAGAGCCCGCTGTACCGGCGCGTTCACCCCTCGATCATGTGGGCCAAGCTGCGCGCGCTGGCCGAGGGCGCCGAAATCACCACGCGAACCCTGTGGAACTGACCGCAGCCGCCGGCGGCGGGGCATGGAGGGGTCCCGCGGACGTTGTGGGTAAATGCCCAAAAACGGATGGGAAAATACCCATTATCCGCTTGCAAGATCGCGCATCCTGCGCGCAGGATGCGGTCGGACGGTTTCGGTCTTCGGGGCGCGCTAGCGGTTCGCCCGATGCGCTCGGACCCGGTGCGCAAGGGGTGTGCAACCGGCTGAAACCGCCCGGACTTTCGGGACAGGCTTTCAGAACAGGGGGTACCCATGCCCTACGATCCCCGCGCCGCAACCGGCATTCCCACCGAACCCGTGGGATCCCTTCCGCGTCCGTCGACACTGCAGGCCGCCTATGCCGCCTACGATGACGGCGCGATCGACAAGGCCGGCCTCGAGGCCGCGCAGGAGGAAGCGGTGCGCGACTCGATCGCGCGCATGGAGGCGACCGGCTCACCCATCGTTTCCGACGGCGAACAGCGCTGGTCGAGCTTCGCGACCTACCCGGTTACCGACACCCTCGCGGGCACCGGCCTCGCCGACCATCTGGCGGCGACGGACAGTATTTCGCCATCTTCGCCGACGGCCATCACCGCCAGCTGCCCCGCCTGACCGGCGGCCCGTTCCGCTACAAGAGCTTCGCCGCCGATTCCCTCCGGCTGTCGATCGGGTCCGCGACCCGGCCGATGAAGCAGGCGGTCATCGCGCCGTCGATGCTGGCGCTGCTCTACCCGCTCGACGGGGAGATCGAGGGCTATTCGCGCGCCGCCTTCGAGGCCGACCTGATCGACGAATGCGAGAAGGACGTGCGCGCCGCCTTCGACGCCGGCGCCGCCAGAGTCTCGATCGACTTCACGGAGGGTCGGCTCTCGTGCCGCAACGATCCGCGCAACCCGTGGACCGGACGCCAGATGCTTCCCCGTTTCATCGACCTGATCAACGGGGTGCTCGACCGCTTCACGGCGGAGGAAAGGGCGAGTATCGGCGTCCACACCTGCCCCGGCGGCGACTGCGACTCGGTGCACAGCGCCGATGTGCCCTACAACGACCTGCTGCCGAGCATGTTCCGGCTCAACGCCGGCTACTTCCTGATCCAGTTCAAGAGCGAACGCAACCAGGAGCAGGTCTACGGGGACATCGCCGCCAGCCTCCGCAGCGACGCCAACGGGGTTGCGCAGATGGCCTATATCGGGGTCACCAATCCGCAGAACCCGCGGGTGGAGACGCCCGAGGAGGTGTGCGCCCAGCTGGTCGCGGCCGCCAACCACCTGCCGAAGGAGCAGATCGGTTCGACCGACGATTGCGGCTTCTCGCCCTTCAGCATCGACGTGAAGCCCAACCACGGCTCGCCCGACTACGCCCGCGACGTGGCGTTTCAGAAGATCGAGGCCCGCGTCAAGGGAACGCAGATGGCGGCAGAGAGGCTCGGCATCCACTGAGGGGCGCCGGGCGGGGCCGGCCGGACCGGACCGCGCGGCTGCACGAACCGGCTGCGCGTCTCCCCGGCCCCCGTTCCCCGCCGCCGGTTCGGCGACGGCGGCCCCGATGACGCGCTACCGCTGCCGCTGGTGCGGCTATGTCTACGATCCGGCCGCGGGGGAGGCGCAGCGCGGCACCCCGCCGGGCACCCCGTTCGAACGCCTGCCGGACAGCTGGCGCTGCCCCGACTGCCGCGCGCCGACGGCCGATTTCGACCCCCTGGACGCTCTCCCGGGAGACCCCTCCGATACCGCCGCCGGGTGACGCGCGACACGGGGCAAGCGCCGGTCAGAGCGTCTCCGCGGCGCCCAGAACCGCGGTGACCTGGCTCGACAGCAGCCCGCCGTTGCCGTTGCACAGCGCCACCGCGGCGCCCGGGACCTGCCGGCCGCCGGCCCCGCCGCGCAACTGCTCGACCGCCTCGACGACGAGGAACATGCCGTACATCCCAGGATGGACGCAGCTCAGCCCGCCGCCGTTGGTGTTGACCGGGAGCGCGCCGCCTGGCGCGATCCGGCCGTCCTCGACGAAAGCGCCGCCCTCGCCCTTGGCGCAAAAACCCAGATCCTCGAGAAACAGGATCGTGTTGATGGTGAACGCGTCGTAAAGCTCGACCACGTCCACCTCGGCGAGCGAGACGCCGGCCATGGCGAGCGCACGGGGGGCCGACCGCGCCGCCGCGGTCACGGTGAGATCCGGCATGCAGGCGATCTGGCTGTGCGTCGTCGCCGTCGCCACACCCAGGACGTAGGCCGGCGGCTGCGGAAAATCCCCCGCGCGCTCGGCCCCGACCATGACCATCGCCGCGCCGGCGTCGGTGACCAGGCAGCAATCGCGCACAGTGAAGGGATCGACCACCGGGCGGGCGTCCAGCACATCTTGCACCGTCAGCGGGCCGCGCATGAAGGCGGCCTGGTTGCGCGTCGCCCAGCCCCGCGCCGCCACCGCGACCTCGGCAAGCTGCTCGCGCGTGGTGCCGTATTCGTACATGTGGCGCGAGGCGGCGAGCGCATAGGCGTTGATCGGCTGGCGCGGGCGGTAGACCGTCTCGTAGGGGACCGGCCCCGGTCCGCGGCCCGCGCGTCCGGCGCTGCGGGCGTTGCTGCCGTAGGCGATCAGCGCGACCTCGCACAACCCCGCCTGCAGGGCGAGCGCCGCCGATTGCAGGAAGTTGACGTAGGAGGAACCGCCGATATTGGTGCCGTCGATGACCCCGGGGTCCAGCCCCAGATACTCGGCCATCGACAGGCCGATCATCGAGTCGGTGAAATCGGCGCCGAACACCCCGTCGACGCGGTCCTTGCCGATACCGGCGTCGGCGAGCGCCCGCTGCGCCGCCTCCGCCATGATTTCCATCTGCGACCTGCCGGGCAGTTCGCCGAACTCGGTGAGGCCGATGCCGACGACCGCCGCCGCGCCCCGCAGACCGCCGCTCACGCCCGGTCTCCGCCGGCCGCCGGCCGGAACAACACCACCGGATCGCCGTCGATCTCGCCCACGAAAGCATCCACCGCATCGCCGATCCGCACCTCCTCGGGGGCGATATCGACGACCCGCGTCATCATCCGGGGGCCTTCGGCGAGATCGACCAGCGCGATGTTGTAGTTCTCCCCGTGCTCCGGCCGGACGCGGACCACCGAGGTGGCATAGACCGTTCCGCGGCCCGACGCCCGGACGGTGTCGAGATCCGGCGAACCGCATCGCGGGCAGAGTGCGCGCGGATAGTGGATGTACACGCCGCAGCCGCCGCAGCGCTGGATCATGAACGCGCCCTCTGCCAGCCCGGCCGCGAAGGCCGCATCCGGCCCGCGAAACTCCGTCTCCGCCATCTGTCCATCCTTTCCGGTGCATCCGGCCGCATGTACCCTCCGGGCCGTCGTCGCGGCCGGGAGAAGCGGGGCTTGGCTCCATCGGCGGATTATGCGGCCCACAGGGTCGTCCGGGAAGATCGCCCCGACGGGGCGGTCGTGCTGCGGTCCGGCCGCGAACTGGGCCCGGTCGCCCGGACGACGCTGGACTGGCTGCGCCGCTGGGCCGCTGAGGCGCCCGGCCGCGTCTTCATCGGGGAGCGCAGCGGCGGCGGCTGGCGGGAAGTCGCCTACCGCGAGACGGCGCAGATGGTGCGGGCCGCCGCCGAGGAGCTTCTGGCGCGCGGGATCGGGCCCGGACGATCCGTTGTCGTGCTCTCGGGGCCCTCGATCGAGCATGCGGTGCTGACCCTCGGGGCCCAGACGGTGGGCGCCGTCGTTGTGCCGCTTGCCGAGCAGTATTCCCTGATCCCCGAGGCGCGCTCCCGGCTCCGCTTTTGCGCGGCCAAGGTGCGCCCGGCAATGGTCTACGCCGCGGATGCGGAGGCCTACGGACCGGCGCTCGCGCTCGATGTCTTCGACGGCGCATGCAAGGTGGCGGGCCGGGGCGCCGGCGGGGCGGCCGCCCCGTTCTCCGATTTGCTGAAGGGCGATGCGGCGGCGGATGTCGATGCGGCGTTCGCCGCGGTCGGCCCCGACACGCTCGCCAAGATCCTGTTTACCTCCGGCTCGACGTCGGATCCCAAGGGGGTGCCGCAGACCCAGCGCATGCTCACCGTGAACCAGGCGCAGTATCTCGCCTGCCTGCCGCTGCTCGGCCGCCGGGCTCACAGACTCCTGAGCTGGGCGCCCTGGAACCACGTATTCGGCGGCAATTCCGACTTCAACATGATGCTGTCGAACGGCGGCAGCCTCTATCTCGACGACGGCAA
The DNA here is from genome assembly GCA_965200535.1 of Alphaproteobacteria bacterium. Lineage (GTDB taxonomy): Bacteria > Pseudomonadota > Alphaproteobacteria > MPNO01 > MPNO01 > MPNO01. The sequence goes on from CBDAUF010000001.1 coordinate 1,681,534, forward strand.
GCCGGCCGGCAAGCTGTTCGCCCGCTTGCTCGAGAACCTGCGGATGCGGCCCGGAACACTGTCCTTCAACCTGCCGGTCGCCCATGCCCTCACCGTCCAGGCCATGCGGACGGACGCCGGGTTGCGCCGCGCCTATTTCGACGATCTCGACCTCTTTTTCTACGCCGGCGCTTCGCTGCCTTCCGATGTGTGGTGCGGGATCGAGGCGATGGCGGCCGAAGAGCGCGGTGCGGCGCCGATGATGATCACCGGGTGGGGCATGACGGAAACCGCTCCGTGCGCGATCCTCTATCACGAACCGGGCGGCGCGGCCGGCATGGTCGGGGTGCCGGTCCCGGAACTGGAGGCCAAGCTGATCCCCCGCGGCGACGGACGCTACGAACTGCGGGTCCGCGGCCCCAACGTGATCGACGGGTATTTCGAGGACCCCGAACGGACGGCCGGGAGTTTCGACGGCGAGGGGTATTTCCTCACCGGCGATGCGCTCCGCTTCGCAGACCCCGGCGACGATGCGCGGGGGGTGCTGTTCGACGGCCGGCTCACCGAGGACTTCAAGCTGACGACCGGCACCTGGGTGCGCGCGAGCGTGCTCCGGGTGGAGACCCCGGCGGCGCTGTCGACCCTGGTCCGGGATATCGTCGTCGTCGGCGAAGGACGGGACGAGATCGGTCTGCTGGTGTTCCCGCCGCCGGAGCGCCTGCCCGCCGGGCCGGCTGCCGACGCCGGTGGGGCGTGGCCGGACGAGGCCTACACCGCCCAACTGCGCGCCGTCCTCGGAAGGCTCGCGGCGGAAGCGACGGGCTCCTCGATGCGCATCGCGCGTGCGATCGTGCTCGCCGAACCGCCGTCCGTCGCCGACGGGGAGATCACCCCGAAGGGCAGCCTCAACGTCCGGGCGGTGGTGTCGCGCAGGACCGACATCGTGGCCCGCCTGTACGACGACGGCGACCCGGCGGTCATCCGGCTGACCGGCGCGGAACGACGCGGCGTCTGACCGCCGAGAGAAAGGCAAAAGCATGTTGCCCGCCCCGACCCTCCGCCGTGTCTGCGACATTGCCGCCGAACTGGGGCCGGTCCGCGAGATGGGCGCCGGACGCGGCGGCCGGCGCAGGATCATTCCCATCGTCGGGGGGCGGGTGACGGGGCCGGACATATCCGGGCGCATCCTCAATCTCGGCGCCGACTGGCAGACGGTCTTCGCCGGCGGGCTGGCCGAACTTGATACCCGCTACGTCATCGAGACCGACGACGGGGCGACGATCGAGGTCGTCAACTACGGCTTCCGCCACGGACCCGCGGACGTCATCGAACGCCTGACGGCCGGGGAGGACGTCCCGCCCGACGCCTATTACATGCGCACCCAGGCGCGGCTCGAGACTGGCGATCCGGAGTACCGCTGGGTCAACCGGACGCTCTTCGTCGGCACCGGCGCACGACAGAAATCGTCGGTCCGCATCTCGCTCTTCGCCGTCGAATAGCCGGCCGCGCCCAGGCGGGGTCGATGGTTGCGGCCGCAACCGGATCGGTGCACCTTGCGCGCTCCCGCCGGAGCCCCGCATCATGCCGCGACCGCCCAATATCCTGCTGATTACCTCTGACCAGCACCGCTGGGACTGCTTCGGGTTCGAGGGGCGGCGGATCAGGACACCGTATCTCGACCGGATGGCGGCGGCCGGAACCCGCTTTTCCGCCGCGATCACCCCCAACCTGGTGTGCCAGCCGGCGCGCGCGTCGATCCTCACCGGGCTTCTGCCGTTGAGCCACGGCGCCTACGACAACTTCGTGGACCTCGACGCAGGCACCGCGGAACGGGGCTGGGCGCGGCTGCTGGCGGACGCCGGCTACGCCAGCAAGTTCATCGGCAAGGGCCATTTCGGCGAGGATCCGAAGGCGACCCCCTACGGGGCGCCGGAGAGCCGCGAGCAGTCGGCCAGCTTTCCCGCGGACTGGTCGGGGCCCTACATGGGTTTCGACGATGTCGAACTGATGATCCTCGGCCACTGGCACACGTTCCTGCCGTGCGAGAAACCGCCGCGCGGCCATCATTTCGAGCGCTGGTTCTGGGGCCGCGGCGGCGGCGAGGCGTGGTCGCTGTGGTCGCGCGACCTGGGGCCGCCGTGCGAGGCCGCGCAGACCTGGTATTCCGCGCTCCCCGACCTCTGGCATTCGACGGCCTGGGTCACCGACCGCGCGGTCGCATTCCTCGACGAGCGCGGCCGCGATACGCCGTTCTGCCTTTGGGTCTCCTACCCCGATCCCCACCACCCGTTCGACTGTCCGGAGCCGTGGAGCCGGCTGCACGACGCGGACACGGTCGATATCTCGCGGACCCACGCGCGCGACCTCGACCGCCGGCCGTGGTGGCACCGCGCAGCGCTCGAGAACGAGCCGCGCGGCCGCAGCGAGCGATCCCGCATCCTGCGCCGAGAATACAGCCGCATCGAGCCGCAGTCCGACCGGCAACTCGCCGAGATGACGGCCAACTACTATGGCGAGATCGCGTTCATCGACCACGGGGTCGGCCGCATCCTCGCCCGCCTCGAGGATCTCGGCCTCGCCGACGACACGCTCACGGTGTTTACCGCCGACCACGGCGACCTGCTGGGCGACCACGGCCTCTATCTCAAGGGGCCGACGCCCTACGAGGGGCTGTTGCGCGTCGGGCTGATCGCGGCCGGACCCGGGGTCGCCGCCGGGCGCGTGGTCCACGACCCGGTCTCGACCGTCGATCTCGCCGCGACATTCTGCGACTACGCCGGCATCGCCGCCCCGGAGGGCGCCCAAAGCCGGTCGCTCAGGCCGTTGATCGCGGGCACGGAAAGCCGCGATGCGGCCTACAGCGAGTGGAACCTGCACCCCAGCCGCGCCGGCGTGGAGCTGCAGCTCCGCACCGTCCGCACGGCGGGCGCGAAGTTGACCGTGGACCTTCTGTCCGGCGCGGGAGAAATGTACGATCTCGCCAATGATCCGGACGAGATGGAAAATCTGTTCGACAACCCGGCCCGGCGCGGGTTGCGCGGCGATCTGATGGACCTGGTGCACGCCCGCCCCGGCCCGATCCTTTCCGTGTTCCCCGAACACCGGGAATGACCGGCCGTGCCGACGCGCAGGCCTGACGGGCGCGCCGGCGGCGCCGGCGCCGCCGGTTACGACCTCAACCTTGTGACGGCCTTCAGGCTGTCGGCGCTGTCCAACCGCCTGAGCCTGTGGGCCGCGCGAACCTATCGCCGGGAGTTCGGCATCGCCGTGCTGGAATGGCGCGTGCTCGCCAGCCTGGCGGCGCTGGGGCCGGCGACGGCGCGGGATGTCGCCGAATTCGCGGTCCTCGACAAGAGCAACGTCAGCCGCGCCGTCGGGCGTCTGGCGGCGCGCGGGCTGATCGGGCAGGCCGACCATCCCGGCGACCGCCGGGCCAGGATCCTGACACTGACCCGCAAAGGCAGGGCGCTGCACCGGAAGATCGCCGCGCGCTCCCGCGCGCGCGAGGAAGCCCTGTTCCGCGACTTCACCGGAGCCGAACGCAGGCGCTTCGCGGCGTCCCTCGGCCGGCTGGACGAACGCGCCCGCGACCTGCTCGAGGCCGACGGCGGGACGGACGCACCGTGAAGGTGGTTCTCCTCGGCACCGGGACCCCGGCGCCGTCGCTGAAGCGAGCGAGCGCCAGCTACCTGGTCGATCTCGGGACGAGCGTCGTCGCGTTCGACTTCGGCCCCGGCGCCTATCACCGGATGATGGAGGCGGGATACCGCGCCACCGACATCACGGACCTCGCGTTCTCGCACCTTCATTACGACCACTGCCTCGACTACGCGCGGCTGGTGATGACGCGCTGGGACCAGGGCGCCGGGCAGATCCCGGAACTCAACGTCTACGGCCCGGCGCATACCGCCCGGATGACCCGCCTCCTGTTCGCCGCCGACGGCGTGTTCGGCCCCGACATCGAGGCGCGGACCACCCACGAACCGAGCCTGCAGGTGTTCGAATCGCGCGGCGGCGTCCGCCCGCGCCTCCGCCCCGCCCCGGCGGTGCGCGAGATCGGCAGCGGCGATACCGTCGAGGGGAACGGCTGGACGCTGAGGGCGGTCGGCGTCCCGCACGCCCAGCCGGTCCTCGAATGCCTCGGTTTCCGCCTCGACGCGCCGGCCGGCTCGTTCGCCTATTCGGGCGATGCCGGCCCGTCGCGGGCCTTCGCCCGGCTCGCCGCGGGGGCGGACATTCTGGTCCACATGGCCTACCAGATCTCCGGCACCGCGCCCGGCCCCGAATGGACCCGCGGCGCGGCCGGGCATCTGGAAGCGGCCCGCGCCGCGGCCGACGCCGGGGCGCGGACCCTGGTGGTGAGCCATCTCTCCGGCCAGATGGATGCGCCGGGCGTCCGCGAACGTCTGATCGCGGAGATGGCCGGGGTCTACGGCGGCAACATCGTGTGGGGCGAGGACCTGATGCGGGTTCCTGTCGAGCCGCCCGCCGCGCAGCGTCATACCGGCTGAGGCCGACGCGTCGATTGCCGCGGTCCGCGCATGAGTGATAAGGTTGCGGAAACAACTAAACGAACGTCGCACTGGCAGGAGACGGAAGATGAAATTCAAGTCGTTGGGAGCATCCGCAGCCGCGTTCGGCGTCGCCGCGGTCCTCGCCGCCGCGCCGGCGGCGGCGGAATGGAAACCCGCGGGTCCGGTCAACCTGATGATCGCATTCACCGCGGGCGGCGGCGCCGATACCCAGGCGCGCCTGATCGCCGCCGCGCTGGAGAAGGGCAAGGGCTGGAAGATCATCCCGCAGAACGTCACCGGCAAGGGCGGAGCGGTGATGGCGCGCAAGCTGAAGACCCAACCCAACGACGGCTTGACCGTCGGCATCGCCGTCACCGAGACCTTCGGCTACAACATGCTCGCCCACAAGAAGGCGGGATACGCGACCGACGATTTCACCTTCGTCACGACCACGGCGGGGTCGCAGATGGGCATCGTCGCCAAGACCGGCCGCGGGTGGAAAACGATCGCCGACGTCGCCGCGGCGGCGAAGGGGGGCGCCGAGATCAAGCTCGGTGCGATGAGCGCCAAGCTGGCCGACGTCGCCTGGATCGTCCAGCAGAAGTTCGGCGTGAAGTTCAACACCGTGATGTTCCGGGGCGGCCGCGCGGTGGTCAACGCAGTCACCGCAGGCGACGTCGATATCGGCTGGGCCGCCGGCATCCAGAACAAGGCCGTCCGGGCCGGCGATCTGGTCAATCTGGTGTCGGGCGAGGCTTCCCGGCTCAAGATCTCCCCCGACGCCCCGACCCTTCGCGAACTGGGCATTCCCTATGAGGCGGGTGCGAAGTTCTTGATCGTCGCGCCGAAGGGTATTCCGGCCGAGGCCCGCAAGGGCATCGCCGCCGCCGTCGCCGGGGTCCTGACCGACAAATCGACCAAGGCGGCCCAGTTCGTCCAGCGCGCCTTCGGCGGGCCGGTGCTGATCTCCGGCGCGGCGCTCGAAAAGCTGATTGCCGACGGCATCTCGGGCTCGAAGAAGCTGATGGCTGCCACCCAGTAGGCGGGCCCGGCCCCGGCGGAAACCGGCCGGCGGCCGCGGCGCGGGTATGCGCGCCGACCCCTGGTCGCTGGGCGCGGCGGCGGCGGTCGCGGCGGTCGCGCTGGCGACCTTGGGCGTCTGGATCCCCGCCGACATCGAAAGCGGCGTCGTCGAGACCTTCCGGCGGCGCACCGTCATCGGCGACGCCCTAGCGCCGACCGCTGCGGCGGTCGGCATGGTCGCGGCGGCGGGGCTTCTCGCCGCTTCCGAGATCCTGCGCCCGCGCCGGACCGCGGCGCCGTTCGACCGGCACAGTATCCTGTTCGTCGTCCGCACGGCGGCGGCGATCATCTTCGGGCTCGCCCTGATGAGATACACCGGTCCGCTCGCGGTCGACGCTGTCAACGCGGCCGGCGGCGATATCGGCAGCTACCGCACGCTGCGCGACACGGTTCCCTACAAGTATCTCGGCTACCTCCTCGGCGGCGTGGTCATGGCGGGCGGCATGATCGCGGTGGTGGAGCAGCGGCTGACGCGCGGCGCAGCGGCCGTTTCGGTGCTGGCGACGGCGATCCTCATCATCCTTTACGACCTGCCGTTCGACGATCTGCTGCTGCCGCCCAACGGCGACCAGTGACCGGGATGCTCGACCATGTCTGGCTCGGGGTCGCCGCGGTGTTCGCCGGGCCCCCGGTCGCCAGCGTCTTCGGCCTGCCGATCTCGATCACCGTGGTCATGGTGGTCCTCGGCTTTCTCGGCGGGATCGTGGTGGGCGCCACGCCCGGCCTCGGCGGGCCGTTCGCCATGGCGATCTCGCTGCCGATCCTGATCTCCGTCTTCGGCTTCAATGCCGATGCCCTCCTGCCGGTGCTCGGCTTCATGATCGGGATCATGAAGGGCGCGACGGTGGGCGGCGCGGTGCCGGCGATCCTGTTCAACACCCCCGGAACGCCGGACTCGCTGATGACCACGCTCGACGGTTTCCCGATGACGCGGAAGGGCGAGGCCGGCAAGGCGCTCAGGATCGCCCATTTCTCGTCCGCCTCGGGGGACACGTTTTCCGATCTGGTCCTCTTCACCTGCGCGCCGTTCCTGGCGATCGCCGTCGAAGCCTATCTGGACTTCCCGGAAAAGGCCGCGCTGATCGTCCTGTCGCTCGCCTTCGTCTCCGCGGTGGTGGGAGACTCGGTGTGGAAGGGCGTCCTCGCCGCGCTGTTCGGCATGTTCGTCGCCTTCGTCGGCACCGGGGAGGACCACCATCCGCGCCTCTCGCTCGGCACCGATGCGCTGGCCGGCGGGCTGCCGCTGATCGGCGTCGTCCTCGGCGTGCTGATCGTCGGCGAGGTCTTCGCGGCGCTCGAGGACATGTGGCGCGAGAAGCGCGCGACCGATGCGATCGCCGCGCCGCCGGCCGCCGGCGAAAACCGGCTGCGCCTCGCCGACCTGCGGCGCATCATGCCCTTCGTCGGCATGTCGGCCTGCATCGGCACCGCGATCGGCGCCCTGCCCGGAATCGGATCGACCCTGGCGGCGACCCTCGGCTACGCCACCGGCCGCAGGCTGCACCGGGGCGGCGTGCCGTTCGGCGAGGGCGCGCCCCAGGGGGTGGCGGCGACCGAGGCGGCCAACAGCGCGGTCTCCGGCGCCAACCTGATCCCCGTCCTGTCGCTCGGCATCCCGGGCAACGTCGCCGCCGTCTTCATCATCCTGGCGACGGAGACCATCAGCGGCTTCAACCCCGGCCCCTCGGTGTTCCGCCTGACCCCGGGCGAGATCAACAGCGAGATGGTCATCGCCTTCGGCCTGTTCACGACGATGGTCTTCGCCAACCTGCTCAACTGGACGGTGGGCGGTGTGTTCATGCGTTCCATGGGGATCATGGTGCGGATCCCCAAGCAGCGCCTGCTGCCGATCGTGCTGTTGCTGACGCTGACCGCGATCTACGCGCAGCGCCCGGAGATGCTGGCGATCTACATCACCCTGTTCTTCGGCCTCGTCGGCTACCTGATGCGGAAGTTCCGCTTCTCGGTCCTGCCCTTCGTGATCGGCTTCATCCTCGCCAACAATCTCGAGGAGGCGGTCCGCCAGGCGTTTTCGGCGACCGGCGCCGATCCCTGGTTCCTGCTGTCGAGCCCGATCTCGATTGCCTTCATGGTTCTCGCGGCCCTGGTCGTCGTCTTCTTTGCCCGCGGCCGCGGCGGGCGCCCATCGCAAGGAGGCCGGCGTGGCGCCTGACGGTCGCAATCTCCTGTTCATCATGTCCGACGAGCACAACCCGAAGATGCTCGGCTGCTGCGGGCACGGCATCGTGCGGACCCCCAACCTCGACCGGCTGGCGGAACGGGGCACCCGGTTTTCCGCTGCCTACACCGATTCGCCGATCTGCATACCGGCGCGCGCCGCCTTCGCCACCGGCCGGCGGGTCCACGAGACCCGTTACTGGGACAACGCCATGCCCTACGACGGCGCCGTCCCGGGCTGGGGCCACCGGTTGCAGCGCGAGGGCCGCCGCGTCGAGGCGATCGGCAAGCTCCACTACCGCGGCGCCGACATCGATTCCGGCTTTGACCGGCAGATCGAGCCGATGCATGTCATGGACGGCGTCGGCCAGGTGTGGGGCTCGGTCCGCGACCCGCTGCCGCCGGCCCGCCCGGCGCGGATGCTGGACCGCATCGGGCCGGGAGAATCGAGCTACAACCGCTACGACCGGACCATCGCCGACCGCGCGAAGGCGTGGCTCGTCGATGCGGCGCGGCGCGGCGGGGACACACCCTGGGTGCTCTATGTCGGGTTCGTCGCGCCCCATTTCCCGCTGGTGGTGCCGCCGGCATGGTACGACCTCTATCCGCTGGACCGCCTGCCGGAGCGCAAGCTCGATCCGGCAAAGGGCCATCTCCGCCATCCCTGGGTGCAGCGCATGGACGACTTCCAGCAGGTCGACCGCAACCTGACTCCGGAAGACCGGCGGAAAGCGGTGGCGGCCTATTTCGGCCTGTGCACCTGGCTCGATTCGCTCATCGGCGAGGTGCTCGACACGCTCGAGGCAACCGGATTGGCCGCGACCACCCGCGTCGTCTACACCAGCGACCACGGCGACAATGTCGGCGCGCGCGGGCTCTGGGGAAAGTCCAACATGTACGAGGAATCGGCCGGGATTCCGCTGATCTTCGCCGGCGCGGACATCGCCGCCGGCCAAGTGTGCGAGACGCCGGTCACCCTGCTCGACGCCTACCCCACCATTCTCGCGGCAACCGGCCTCGCGCCGACGGAAGAGGAGACGGGGCTGCCGGGGCGCTCGTGGTTCGACATCGCCGCCGCGCCGTACGACCCGCGCCGCGTGGCGTTCAGCGAATATCATGCCGCGGCGTCGCCGAGCGGTGCGTTCATGGTCCGCCGGGGGGCGCACAAGCTGATCTACTATGTCGGCTACGAGGCGGAGCTGTTCGATCTCGCCGCCGATCCGGAAGAGACCGTCAACCTCGCCTCCCTCGACTCCCGCCGCGCAGCCGCCGCCGAGTACGAGGCGATCCTTCGCGCCATCTGCGATCCGGAGCGGGTCGACCGGATGGCCAAGGACGACCAGAACGCGCTGGTCGCGCGTTTCGGCGGACCGGAGGCGGCGTTCCGCACAGGCACCCCCGGGGCGACGCCGGCGCCCGGATCCCCCGCAGGGGCGGCGCCGTGAGGACCGGCGGCGAACGGATACTGACCACCCACGTCGGGAGCCTGCCGCGGCCGGCGCCGCTCATGGACATCCTCGAGGCCCGGGACAAGGGGTTCGACTTCCGCACCGACGACCTCGACCGCGAGACGTCCGGCGCGGTTGCAGAAGCCGTCCGCGCGCAGGTCGATGCCGGGATCGACATCGTCAGCGACGGAGAGATGAGCAAGTACTCCTATACGGTGTACGTGAAGCACCGGCTCGACGGTGTGGTCGGCGGCGACGACGGCGGGGAACGTGCGGCCGCCGCCGGCGGCCCCGCCGATATGGACGATCATCCGGGCTACGCGGCGTGGCGGCAGGAACTGCGCGACATGCCGATGACCCGCTTCCAGCCGCCGCGCTGCGTCGGCCCGGTGTCCTACGGGGACCCGGCGCCGCTGGCCGTCGATCTCGCCAACCTGCGCGCGGCGGCGGAGGCCTGCGGTCCCGCGGAATGCTTCATGAACGCGGCGTCTCCCGGGGTCCTGCCGCTGTTCATCGAGGACGCGCATTACGGCGACGAGGACCGGTTCGTGGCCGACCTCGCGGAGGCCATGCGCAGCGAGTACGAGGCGATCCACGCCGCCGGCTTCATCCTCCAGATCGATTGCCCCGACCTCGCGATGGGCCGGCACATCCGCTACCGGCACCTGTCGGACGCAGGGTTCCTCAGGATCGTCGAACGCAATATCGAGGCGCTCAACGCCGCGACCGCCAATATCCCGCGCGAGGCGATGCGCATACACGTCTGCTGGGGCAACTATCCCGGCCCGCACACGCACGACATCGCGGTCTCGAAGATTTTCGATACCCTGTTCAGGGGACGGCCGCAGGCGATCCTCTTCGAGGGAGCCAACCCGCGCCACGACCACGAGTGGCGGGACTGGCAGGACGCCCCGATCCCCGACGACACGATCCTCGTTCCCGGCGTCATCGATTCGACCAACAACTTCGTCGAGCATCCGCGCCTCGTCGCACAGCGGATCCGGCGCTACGCCGCGATCGTCGGCCGCGACCGGGTGATCGCCGGCACCGACTGCGGCTTTTCCACCGTCGCCGGCATGATCCGGGTCTACCCGTCGATCGTCTGGGCGAAGCTGGCGGCGCTGGCCGAAGGGGCCCGGATCGCGGGCGGCGCGCGCGGCTGACGGCGCCGCCGGGCGCCGCCTCGACCGGCCGGGCGCCCGCGGATACGATGCACCCTTCCTCCCGGCCGGGGGCGGGATCGGCTGCCGCCGCACCGGACAGGCCGCCGAAAGACATTCTGCCCGTCGATGTACGCGATCGCCTTTCCCGCCATCGATCCCGTCGCCGTGGAGATCGGACCGCTCGTCATTCGCTGGTACGCGCTCTCCTACGTCGCGGGGATCCTGTTCTGCTGGCGTTACATGGCATTCCTTGCCCGGCGCTGGCCGGGCGGGGTCGCGGTGCGCGACGTCGACGACTTCGCCCCGCTGTGGGGGACGCTCGGCATCATCGCCGGCGGACGCCTCGGCTACGTCCTCTTCTACCGGCCCGGCGACTACCTGCAGGACCCGCTCTCCGCCTTCGCCCTGTGGCAGGGCGGGATGTCCTTCCACGGCGGGCTGTGCGGGGTCGCCGCCGCCGCCGCACTCTTCGCCTGGCGGCGCCGGATCCCCTTCCTGAGGCTGGGCGATCTGGCCTGCGCCGCGGCGCCGGCGGCGCTGTTCCTCGGCCGGCTCGCCAACTTCGTCAACGGCGAACTGTGGGGCCGGCCGACGACTGCCGCTTGGGGCATGGTCTTCCCCGGCGCCGGCCCCGAGCCGCGCCATCCGAGCCAGCTCTACGAGGCGGCGCTCGAGGGGGTTGTGCTGTTCGCGGTCTGCGCCGCCGCGGTCTTTGCCCTGCGCGGGCTGGAGCGGCCGGGCCTCCTTTCCGGCGTCTTCCTCGCCGGCTACGCGCTCGCGCGCAGCATCGCCGAACTGTTCCGCGAGCCCGACGCCCATCTCGGCTTCCTCGCCGGCGGGCTGACGATGGGGCAGCTCCTCTCGCTTCCGCTTCTGGCGGCCGGGCTGTGGCTTATCCTGCGGGCGCGGAGGCCGGCGCCGACGGGGGCGGGATGACGCCGCTCGCGGCGCGGCTCAGGGAGCGGATCGCGCGCTGCGGGCCGATCCCGGTCGCCGAGTTCATGGCGGCGGCGAACGGCGATCCCGAACACGGCTACTACGCGCGGCGCGACCCGCTGGGCCGGCAGGGCGACTTTGTCACCGCGCCGGAGATCAGCCAGATGTTCGGCGAACTGATCGGCGCCTGGTGCGCCGGCGCCTGGCGCGGGATGAACGCGCCCGGCCGGGTCGTGCTGGTCGAACTCGGCCCCGGCCGCGGCACCCTGATGGCCGACCTCCTGCGCGCGACGCGGCGCGTTGCGGGCTTCCACGAGGCGCTCGATATCTGCCTGATCGAGACCAGCCCGGCGCTCGCCCGCCGCCAGAGGGAGACGCTCGCCGGGGCGGGCGTTGCCGCGGCCTGGCGCCGGACCCTGTCGGAGGCGCCGGACGGTCCGCTGCTGCTGGTCGCCAACGAATTTCTCGACGCCCTCCCGGTCGAACAGTATGTCGCGCGCGGCGGCTGCTGGCACCGCCGCGCCGTCGATATCGGCGCCGATGGCTTCCGCTTTGTCGACGGTCCGCCCGCCGCCGGGCTGGCGTGGGGGAAGCCGGCGTGCGAGGGGGAGATCCGGGAGGCCAACCCGCAGGCCGTCTCCGTCGTCGGCGAGATCGCGCGCCGGCTCGCGGCGGGCCGCGGCGCGGCGCTGATCGTCGATTACGGCCACACTGTCTCCGCAGCGGGGGAGACGCTGCAGGCGGTGGCCCGGCACCGCTACGCCGATCCGCTGGCCGCGCCCGGCGAGGCCGACCTCAGCGCCCATGTCGATTTCGCGGCCTGCGCCGGAGCGGCGCGGGCGGCCGGCGCGCGCTGCCACGGCCCGGTGACCCAGGGGGCGTTCCTCCGCCGCCTCGGGATCGGCCTCCGCCGCCAACGGCTGGCCGCCGCCGCGAACCCTGCCGACCGCGCCGCGCTGCGCGCCGCCTGCCGCCGGCTGACCGACCCCGGGGCGATGGGGAGCCTGTTCAAGGCGCTGGCGATCACCGATCGGGCAGCCCCGGTCCCGGCCGGCTTCGAGGACGGACCGCAATGACGGGCGAGACGGGAATGCCGACGCCGGCGCCCTTCGTCGCGAGCCCCGCGCTGGCGGCGCTGGACGGTATCCGCCACGGTTTCTTCGGCCGCGCCGGCGGGGTGTCCGGCGGTGTCTACGCCTCGCTCAACTGCGGCGCGGGCTCGGCCGACGATGCCGGGGACGTGGCCGAGAACCGGGCCCGCGCGATGGCCGCGCTCGGGCTGCCGGCGGCGTCGCTCACCACGCTCTATCAGGTGCACGGCGTCGAGGCGGTCGTCGCCCGCGCTCCCGGCAGGCCGCCCCGGAGGGCCGATGCCGTGGTCTCGGCGGCGCCGGGAGTCGCGCTCGGCATCCTGACCGCGGATTGCGCGCCGGTGCTGCTCGCCGATGCGGAGGCCGGCGTCGTCGGCGCGGCCCACGCCGGCTGGCGCGGTGCGCTCGCCGGGGTGCTGGCCCGCGCGGTCGCCGCGATGGAGGGGCAGGGAGCGGTGCGCGGGCGCATCGTCGCCGCGGTCGGCCCGTGCATCGGTCGTGCTTCCTACGAGGTCGGGCCCGAGTTCCGCGCCCGGTTCGAGGCCGCGGACGAGGGGAATGCGCGCTGGTTCGCGGCGCCGGCGCCGGGGGCGCGGCCGCATTTCGATCTCGAGGGCTATGTCGCGGCCGAGCTCGCCGCGCTCGGCCTCGCCCGCGTCACGGTGACCGGGGCCGACACCTGCGCGGAGGAGGAGCGCTTCTTCAGCTACCGCCGCGCCGTCCTCGGCGGCGAGGCCGACTACGGCCGGGCACTGTCGGCGATTGCGCTTGCAGGGCGGCGCCGGTGCCGCACCTGATCGTCTTTCTCCTCTTCTGCCTGCTCGGTCTGCTGGCGACCTGCGCGCTGTAGCGCGGAGTGGGGCGCCGGCTGCGGGTTTTGTGGCCGGGGCCGGGCCGGGTCTGTCGGGGGTCGATGCGGCCCCGGATGAATAATCTTTTCCTATCGATTGGTGGAATAGATAGTATTGGTTATTATAGATGCCAGGCTCCATCTTCCTCCTGTCGGCCGGCGCTCCCCGGCCGGTCGGGCCGCCGCCGGGGCGGACCCGCACACTGGAGGCCATGTCATGCCCGTCACCCTGCGTCAGCTGCGATACTTCCACGCCCTCGTCGAACACGGCTCCTTCAGCCGCGCCGCACGCAGCGTCCACGTCTCCCAGCCCGCCCTCTCGATCCAGATCAGGGAACTCGAAACCACCCTCGGCGGGCCCCTCGTCGAACGCGAAAGCCGCGGCATCCTGCTCACCCGCCTGGGGCGCGAGGCGCACGAACAGACAAGGCGCATCCTCGACGAGACCCTGCTCCTCGAGACCATGGGAAAACGCTTCGAGGAGGGGCCGCTGCGCTTCGCCGTCGGCATCCTGTCGACCCTCGCCCCCTACCTCCTGCCCGGCCTCCTGGAGCGCCTGCGCGGCGCCACCCCGCGGGTCGAACTCACGGTCTCCGAGGCGCCCGGGCAGCAGCTGGTCGATGAACTCCTCGCCGGACGCCTCGACGCCGCCATCGTCTCCCTGCCCCTGGGGATGCTCGAACTGCCCGAACGCGACCTCTTCCAGGACCGCTTCCTGCTCGCCGGGCGAACCCACCGCCTCGACGCCGTGCGCGCCCGCGGCAAGACACTCGCGCCGGCCGACCTGGCAAAGGCCGACAGCGGACCCCTCATCACCCTCGGGGAAGGACACTGCCTGGCAGACCAGGTGCTCGGCGCCTGCGCCATGTGGCGCATCCACGAGGTGCGCCGCGGCGCCGCCTCGCTCGCCACCCTGGCCCGCCTGGTCGCCGGCGGCGCCGGCCTCACCCTGCTCTCCGAAACCGCCGCCCTGTGCGAACGCGCCGCCGCCCCCGGCCTCGGCTTCCTGCGCTTCCCGGAACCCGAACCGGCAAGACGCATCGGCCTCGTCCACCGCGCCGTCTACCGCGGACAACGCTGGATCGACACCCTCGCAGACGCCGCCGCAGACGCCGGCAACGCACTCCTCGACGACGCCAGAAACGCATTCGAAAACCACGCCCCGCAAAGAAACACCAGAACCAGACAACGCCCGAGACAGAAGCAGGACCCCATGCAACACATCAACGGCATCGCCGCCACGGCGCAATAAACACACCCGCACCCCGCCGGGCCCCGGGGCAGCCGGCCGCACCGCAGGAGCCGCACCGGCCCGCCGACAGACCCGGCCCGGCCCCAAAACCCCCAGCCGGCGCCTCACTCCGTCCCGCCCGCCTTCCAGGCGAGGAAATGATCGACGATCTCCTCTCCCGTCGCGAACCAGACATCGTCGTGGCCGCGGATATGGGCGAGGGCGCGGTCGAGAGCGCCGATGCGGTGCGGGAGACCGATGATGTAGGGGTGGAGCGAGATCGCGCCGACCCGCCCCGAGGCGGCGCTCTCGGCGTAGAGCACGTCGAAGGCGCTGCGGACCATGCGTTCGAAATCGTCGGCGGAGAAACCGTTGCCCTCGAAGGCCTGCTTGTCGGACACGCCGGCGCCGTAGGGCATCGAGACGATCGACCCGCCGGGGACCTCCATGAGCAGCGGCTGGTCGTCGCTGTCCCAGTCGGCGACGTAACGGCAGCCCGCGGCGACCAGCCGGTCCAGCGTGCCCCAGGTTTCCTGACGCCCGGCGCCGAGCCAGCC
Organism: Alphaproteobacteria bacterium; assembly: GCA_965200535.1. Classification (GTDB taxonomy): domain Bacteria; phylum Pseudomonadota; class Alphaproteobacteria; order MPNO01; family MPNO01; genus MPNO01. Next base: position 1,696,564 of record CBDAUF010000001.1, read on the forward strand.
CGCAGGCCGCCGTCCGGCCGCCCGCTCGATGCGGGCGAGCGTCCGTGCGACGATGGCGCCGGCCGCCGCCTCCGAACCCGCCTCGTTGAGACGCCGCGTGTTGCTCTCGCAATGGCCCATCAACTCCCAGCCGAGCCCGACGCATTCCTCGACGATGCGCGGGGCGGCGTCGCACACCTCGCTGTTGAGGGCGGCCGTCCCCGGCACGCCGTGGCGCGCCATGACTTCCATCATGCGGAACACGCCGACCCGGTTGCCGTAATCCCGCCTGCCCCAGGCGGACACGTCCGGAATCAGTCCCGGCCCCTCGGGCATGCGCTCGTCGAGCGCGAAGGTCTCGATGTTGGGGATCACCCAGAACGCCATTCGCGCGCCGTCCGGCCAGCGGAGCGGCGGCCGGTCGACGATCGGCTCGTAGGGGTAGGGGCCGTAGGCGGCCGGCTTCATGTCCTGTCCGGTTCCGATGGCGCGGGAGGCGATTGTGGCGTGCGCCGCGCCGCGTTGCCAGACCGCGGCCGGGGCAGCAAGATGGCAGGCGTGCCCGGCGGCGCGGACAACGATGCGGACCGCGGCGGCGGCGGGAAGCGAGGACCACGATGACGACGATCGATGCCGACGCCCATGTTCTGGAGACCCCGGAAACCTGGCGCTATCTGCGCCCGGACGAGGCGGGCCTTGCACCGATGGTCGTCGGCCGGTCGTCGGGCGCGCAGCAACGGAGCCTCGCCGGCGCACCGGTGGAGGAGTACTGGGTGATCGACGGCGCGCTGCTGCCCAAGGAGGACAATGTCGGCAGCGACACCACGGCCGACACCCGCGAGATGCGCGACATCCCGGGCAGGATCGCCCACATGGACGCGCTCGGGGTCGATATCCAGGTGCTCTATCCGACGTTGTTCCTGCGCCCGGTCACGATGAAGGCCGGGGTCGAGGCGGCGCTCGCCCGCAGCTATAACCGCTGGCTTGCCGACATCTGGCGCCAGGCGCCGGAACGGCTGCGCTGGGTGATGGCGCCGCCGCTGTTGTCGATGGACCGGCTCGACGAGGAACTCGACTTTGCCCAGGACAACGGAGCGGTCGGCATCTTCCTGCGCGGGCTCGAATGCGACCGCACCCTCGACGATCCGTATTTCTTCCCGCTCTACGAGGCGGCGCAGCGGCGCAATCTCGCGATCTGCATCCATTCGGCGACCAACAGCCCGACCATGCACCGGTTTTTTCTCGACGACTCGGGCTTCAGCAAGTTCAAGCTCGCCACGATCGGCGCCTTCCACACCCTGGTCTACCGCGGAATCCCGGACCGCTTTCCCGGCGTCCGCTGGGGTTTCATCGAGGTGTCGAGCCAGTGGGTGCCCTACGTCCTCAACGACCTCGCCATCCGCTTCCGGCGGCGGGGCCAGGAGCTCGGCGAAGACGTGCTCAGGCGCAACCGCATCTACGTTGCCTGCCAGGTGACCGACGACCTCCCCTACATCCTCGGCTATGCCGGCGAGGACCATCTGGTCATCGGCACCGATTACGGCCACGCCGACACGGCGACAGAGATCGAGGCGCTGCGCATTCTCAAGCACGACGGGCGGGTCGCGGCGCAGACGGTGGACAAGATCCTCGACGATAACGCCCGGGCGCTGTACGGGCTGGCTTAGCAGGTTGCCGAAGAACTTGCCGGCGCGATTGCCGACCCGAGCGGGCGCTCGATGCGGTTTCTCCCGGGGCGCCCGGTCCCCGCCCGTTACGGTCGGTACGGACGCGCAGGGATCGGAACCAATCCGCTTGCGGCGGGCTTGCGCCGGCCCGTTCCCGATGCGCTCACCGGACCCCGATCATGACACAGATCGTTGACGAACAAACGGATAATGAGGGTCGCACAGGCGCCTGGCGCATCGGCGTCGATGTCGGCGGGACCCATACCGATCTGGTGCTGCTCGACCCGGCCGGCGGCGATGTCCTGATCGAGAAGGTGCCGAGCACCCCCGCCAACCCTGCGGCCGCGGTGCTCGACGGGCTGGCGCGCTTCCTCGCCCGCGGCGTCGCTCCGGAGGCGGTCGGGTTCTTCGCCCACGGCACCACGATCACCACCAACGCACTGCTGGAGATGCGGGGCGCCAGGGTGGGCATGCTGATCGCCGAGGGGTTCCGCGCCGTCCAGGAAGTCCAGTCGCAGGCGCGCGACGGCAACCCCTTCGACTATTTCTTCCGGCGTCCGGAACCGATCGCACCGCAGAGCCTGACCCGCGAGATCCCGGGCCGGATGGACCGCGACGGCAACGAACTCGCGCCGCTCGACGAGGAGGCGGTTCGCCGCGCCGCGCGGTCGCTGCGCGCGGCGGGCGTCGAGTCGATTGCCGTGTGCTACCTCTTCTCGTTCATGAACCCGGCGCATGAGGCGGCGACGGGACGGATCCTGCGCGAAGAGTTACCCGAGGCGGCGGTCTCGCTCTCCAGCGTCGTCCTGCCGCGGCTTCGCGAATGGCCGCGCATGTCCACGACGCTGCTGAACGCCTATCTGGAGCCGGTCCTGGTGCGCTACATCCGCGATCTCGCCGCCGGCCTCGATGCCGCGGGCGTCGGCACGCAGCAGCGCTTCCTCATGCAGTCCAACGGCGGGGTGATGCCGTTCTCGGCCGCCGTTGCCGGCGGCAAGACGGTGCACACCATGCTCTCCGGCCCGGCCGCCGGTGCGCGGGCGAGCGCCTGGCTCGCCGCGGACGACGCCGGGGCCGGGCTGGTCACCCTCGACATGGGGGGGACGAGTTGCGACATCGCCTTCATCAAGGGCGGCGCGCCGCTCGAGGTCACCGAGAGCGAGATCGGGCGGCGCCCGATCGCGGTGCCGACGCTCGACCTCACCACCATCTCGGCCGGCGGCGGATCCATCGCCTGGATCGACGGCGGCGGGCTGCTCGCCGTCGGGCCGCGCAGCGCCGGCGCCCAGCCCGGCCCCGCCTGCTACGGCAAGGGCGGCGCCGATCCGACGGTGACCGACGCCGATGTGGCCTGCGGTTATCTCAACCCCGGCCATCTGCTCGGCGGGGCGCAGACACTCGATGCAGCCGCGGCGCTCAACGCGCTCGAGCGCGTCGTCGCACGGCCGCTCGGCATGGACGTCGGCGAGGCGGCGCGCGGGGTCAGGCGCATTGTCGACATGCGGATGGCCGACGAGATCCGCGTCGTCGCCGCCAAGCGCGGCGTCGATCCGCACGACTTCACCTTGCTGCCGTTCGGCGGGGCGGGGGCAGTACACGCGGCCGCTGTCGCCGAGGAACTCGGCATGCGGCGGATCCTAGTGCCGGAACGGCCGGGCGCATTCTCGGCGCTGGGCCTCCTGTGCTCGGACGTGGTGCACGACTATGTGCGTTCGGAGCTTCGCCCGCTGATCCGGGTGAGCCCGGCCCACGCCGAGGCGGCATTTGCCGAACTCGAGGCGCGCGCCGCGGCGGAGCTGCGGGCCGAAGGCCTCGACCCGGACGGCGCACACCGCCGGCGCGAGCTCGACCTGCGCTATGTCGGACAGGGTTACGAACTCCGGGTGCCTCTCGACGGGCTGCCCGCCGGGGCGGATGGCGGCGGGGCAGGCGCCCTCGACGACGCCGGCATGGCGGAGGCCCGCGCGCGCTTCGATGCCCTGCATGCGCGTATCCACGGACACGCGGCGCGCGAAAAGGAGGTCGAGATCGTGAGCTACCGGCTCCGCGTCACCGTCGCCGTTCCGAAATACCGCCCCGCCCGGACAGCCGGGGTCGAGACAGGACTGCCGGAAGCGGCGGTGACCGGCCGCCGGGCGGTCCATTTCGACGCCGGACCACCGGTCGACACCGCGGTCTGCAGCCGCGCCGCCCTCGCACCCGGCGTCCGCTTCGCCGGCCCTGCAATCGTCGAGCAGTTCGACGCGACGACCGTGGTTCCTGCCGGCTGGACGGCTGCCGTCGACAGTTGCCGCAACCTGGTCATGGAGCGGGGCGATGGTTGACCCGGTAACCGTCCAGGTCCTGCGTAACAAGGTGGCGAGCCTGGTGGAGGAGATGCACTACCACTTCTACCGGTCGGGCTACTCCACCATCATCCGCGAGTCCCGCGACTTCAGCTGCGTCATCCTCGACGAAAGCGGCGGGCTGATCGTCGCCCCGCCGATGTTCTTCCACGCCCCGGTCTACAAGCACCTGGTCAAACGCATCATCGGGATTTACGGCGCGGACGGACTCGCCGAGGGCGACATCTTCGTCTGCAACCATCCCTACGAGGGCGGGCTGCCGCACGTCTCGGACATGGCCTTCGTCGCGCCGATCTTTGCCGGCGGAGACCTGATCGGCTTCGCCGGCTCGATCGCCCACAAGGCGGACATCGGCGGGACCAACCCGGGCAGCACCTCGGCCAACGCCACCGAGATCTACCACGAGGGCCTGCTCCTGCCGCCGGTGCGCATCGCGGCGGCGGGGCACTACAAGGACGATCTCGAACGCCTGATCCTGGCCAACAGCCGTCAGCCCGAACTGGTCCGCGGCGACATGCGGGCCCAGATTGCGGCGACGCAACTCGGCGCCGGGCGGATCGCGGACATCTGCGCCCGCTTCGGCGGCGGCGCCGTGAAAGAGGCCTTCGCCGCGATCCTCTCGGGCGCCGCCGCCGCGCTCCGGGCGGCGATCGCCGCCTTGCCCGACGGCGCCGCCTCGGCCGAGGGGTTCATGGATTCGGACGGGGTCGAGCGCGATCGTCCGGTGCGCTTCGCCTGCACCGTGACGATCGAGGGCGAGACCGCGACCTTCGATTTCAGCGCCGCCGACCGGCAGGCCAAGGGACCTATCAACCTTCGTCCCTCGATGGTCGAGGCCTGCTGTTTCTACGCGCTCATCGGCTGCCTCGGCCCCGATCTCCAGTTCAACGACGGGATGCGGGATGCGGTTCGCTTCATCTATGCGCCGGAAACCGTCACCAACGCGGCCGCACCGGCGCCGGTATCGAGCTACCAGATGGCGAACCTCAAGCTGGTCGACGTGATCCTCGAGGCGCTGTCCGCCTTCAAGCCGGACCGTGCGGTCGCCAACGCGGCATCGAGCGGCGCGCTGATGATCCAGTGGCTCGCGGGCGGGCGCGCCGGCCAGGCCAGCCTGCAATACGAGATCATCGGCTCGGCCTACGGCGGCGGAAACGGGCACGATGGGGCTTCGGCCGTCGCCACCCACCTGTCGAACCTCCACATCACGCCCATCGAGATCATCGAATCCGAGTTTCCTTGCCGCATTCCGCGCTTCGAACTGATGGCCGATTCCGGCGGCGCCGGCACTTGGCGCGGCGGACTCGGGCTCCGCCGCGAATACGAACTGCTGCAGGACGCGGTGGTCGTCCGGCGTTACGACCGGGCGCGCTTCCCGCCCGCCGGACTCGCCGGGGGCAGGGAGGGACAGGCCAGCCGTTTCGTGATCCGCCACGGAACGCCGGAAGCGGAGGTGACCGCGCCGTCCGGACGCTTCGAGCTCGCCGCCGGGGACCGGCTTCTGCTCGAGACCGCAGCCGGCGGCGGCTACGGCGACCCGGCGGCGCGCGATGCGGAAGCGGTGGCGCGCGACGTTGCGGAGGGCTATGTCAGCGAAGAGGCTGCGAAGCGCGACTACGGCGGCGGACGCCGGGCGCCGGAATAGGCACGCGGACAAACCGGGGGTCCAACGCCCGACGCGTCGGGACTGACCGCGGCCTGGCAGAGCGGCGCCTGCCGGTCGCCGCACAGGCAGGCAGCTTGGCCCCAGCCGCCGCGTACCGTTTCTCCGCTTATCCGGCGCTTCCGATGCGAGCGGTAACCTCGATCTCGACCTTCATCTCGGGCAGCGCCAGCGCCGCGATCACGGTGGTGTTGGCTGGGCGGATGCCGGCAAATGCCTCGCCGATCGCCTCGCACACCGGCATCAGATCGGCGCGGTCGGCGATGTAGACCGCCACGCGCAGCACATCGGCCAGTGCGGCGCCGGCCTCATCGAGCGCAGCCTCTACATGACCGAGTGCAAGCCGGGTCTGCTCGGCCGCATCGAGCGGGAAAGTGCCGGTTTCCCGGTCCATACCGGTGGTTCCCGAGACATAGACCATATCGCCATCGACGACCGCCCGGGAAAAGCTCGCCAGAGCCTCGAACGGCGTGCCGCTCGAAATGCGTCGTCTCGTCATTGCCATCTCCTCTCGCGACCGCTCGACCGACGTTACCCGACCGGTCGCAACCGGCAGTGCGGAGCGAGCTCGTATTCGCACCGACTTGCGTGCCTCAATACTCACCGGACGGGGGCGCAACAACCCGTCTCGCGGGCCGGCAACGGCACCCGCCAGGATGCCTTCCGGATCGTCCCCTCGTTCCCGCGCCGATCCTTGTCCGGCACCGGCGGGGTTCTATAATCGAACCATGACCGAGGCGATCGCGTTCGACACTCACCGCTTCGTCAAACGCTTGACGGAGAGCGGCTTCACCGAGAGGCAGGCCGAGACGCTGGCCGAGGAGCATGTCGCCCTGCTCAACGCCAACCTCGCGACCAAGGCCGACATCGCTCGGGTGGAGGCCGGTGTCGATGCCTTGCGTCAGGAAACCAAGGCCGACATCGCCCGGGTGGAGGCCAACATCGATGCCTTGCGCCAGGAAACCAAGGCCGACATCGATGCCTTGCGCCAGGAAACCAAGGCCGACATCGCCCGGGTGGAGGCCAACATCGATGCCTTGCGCCAAGAAACCAAAGCTGACATCGCTCGGGTTGAGGCCAGCGTGGACGCCTTGCGCCAGGAAACCAGGGCCGACATCGCCCGGGTGAAGGCCGACATCGATGCCTTGCGCCAGGAAACCAGCGCGAATATTGAAACCCTGCGCCAGGAAACCAGAGTCGGCATGGCCGCAGTCGAGGTCAAGATCGAGGCGGTCAAAGCCGACCTCCTGAAATGGTTGTTCGGCGCGTTGATCGCCCAAGGCGGCCTGATCGTCGCCCTGGTGAAACTGCTTTAGGGACGCCCGCATCACAACCGGTGTTGCGGCGCGAAGACTGCGGACGAGCCGGATCGTCACCGATCGGCTCCCGTCGGCCGGTCCGGTTTCGATGCCGCCACCGGGCCGCGCCGGCTGGTCGACGGAGCGGCGCTGGGGACGCTCCCCGACCGGCAGATTGCGGGTCCGCATCACCGCCGCCTCACAATTTGCCGTCCCTGCTCGGCAGGCCGAGTAGGATGCGGCCGTAATTCGCGCCCTGCGCATCCCAGGCGAGCGCGATGTGGGAAGCGAGCGTGTGCATGTCGCGCCAGTGACGCTGCAGCGGCGATCCCGCCGCGTTGCCGATCGCTCCGCTCAGCGCCATCAGCCGGTCGACCGCCTGCACCAGGAGCCTGCCCGCGTAACTGTCATTGCGCCGCCATCGGTGGCGTTCCTCCAGGCTCGGCGCTTCTCCCGCCTCCGCCCTGGCGTGAACTTCCCGGCAATCGCGCCGCAGCAGCGTCCAGGCGGCATCGATTTCGGCTGCCGCCTCGCCCACGCGAAGCTGCGCCGTCGGCTCTTCGGCGAGCCTGGAGCCGCTCTGCATGTGCTGGGCGCCGAGCCTCTCGACCGTCAGCGCCAGCGCGCCGCGGGCAATGCCTACCGCGGGCGCCACGATTCCCTTGCCGAACAGCGAGAATAGCGGCATGCGGTAGAGCGGGCCCGGATTCGCCGTGCTGCCGCGCGTGGGCTCGCCGCGGCAGGACTCCGAGCGGATCGTCCAGTCTTCTGGGATGAACAGATCGCGGCAGATCATCGACCTCGAGCCGGTGCCGCGCAGACCCGCGGCGTTCCAGTCGTCGACCAGTTCGACCGCACTCACCGGAGCGAGGCCGTACCGGTGCTCCATACCGTCGCGATCGAGCCTCGGCGTCATCATGTTGAAATGATTCCACCGGCAGACATCGACCCCGCTCGCCAGCGTCCACGTGCCGTCCAGCAAGAACCCGCCATCGACCGGAGCGACCCGGGAATCCGCGGTCGGGGTCGAGCCGGAGATCAGCGCATCGGGATCCTCTCCCCAGACCGCGTCCTGAGCGCCGACGTCGAACATGCCGTGCATCCAGCTATGGCTCGCGACCACCGAATGGACCCAGGCGGTCGAACCGCAGGCCATGCCGAGTTCCGCGGCGAGATCGACCTGCAGCATGTAATCGAGCTCGTAGCCGCCGTATCGCTCGGGCTGATAAATCCGGTAGAGGCCGGCCTCCACAAGCTCGGCCTGGGTCGCATCGGGCAGCCGCCGGATCAGATCCGCTTCCGCCGCCCGCCCGGCAATCGCCGGCAGAAGCGCCCGCGCGCGGTCGATGAGCTGCTCGCGAGAGACCGCCCGCGCGCTGCTGTCCGTCGCCGCCGCAGCCCCGTCGCCGGGGACGCCGACGAGCGGCTGTCGGCCGGTCCGATCCGGATACAGATGCATCGGCTGTCCCTCGGCCATGCCGGCCGCCCGACGGTCTTCCCCTATGGCGTGCGGCTTTTTCTCGCCGCGTGCCGTACCGGGGTTGGCCGCCCGGCGATCTCGAGGATCATCTTCCTGAGGATCGCATCGGCGAACGACCGGCGGTCCTTCGCCGCGATCACGAACGAGGCCGGACCCCCGGTAACCGCCGCGCGGTAATAGGCGTCCAGATCGGGCATGCCCGGGCGCGCGATCGCCAGGCCGTTGACCGTCATGCCGGCGGCAACTGCGCGATCGCGGACGAGTTCGACCGGCTGTCCCGTCGTATTCGGGCCATCGCCGGAGACGTCGATAACCCGACGAGTGCCCTCGAACCCGTTGCCGGCGATCGAGGCGGCCGCGAGGGCCACGGCATCGCCGATCGCGTTCCCTCCGGGGCAGTACATGTGGGGCAGGGTGAGGATCTTCCCGCCGAACGACCGGGCGCTCTCGAGACCGCCGATGCGCATCCAGTCCACGCTGACGCGCTCGCATGCCGGACCGGCGAACTCGATATAGGCCACCGCGATCGAGCGCAGGAAGCCGCTGCCGATCGCCCGGAGCACACGCGGGTTAACGAGCGCGTCGGCATAGCCGTGGCGTTGAAGCTGCGTCTCCGCCTCGTCGATGCTGCCCGACGCATCCACGACGAAGGCAAGCTCCAGATCGACCGCCGCAGGCTGCGCGCGGACCGCAACGGCGAAACACAGAAAAACCAGCCCGGCAACGGCGCACAATCTCCCCCGCATGTCCCCTCCCGGTCCATGGCCGCGCACATCCGGCGGACGGACTTTAGCACCCGGCGCCCCCTCTTCAACGCCGACCCGCCATCATGCCCGAAAAACGCTCAACATCCGGCAGTCTTACGGGCACATCCAATAAGGACTTACAATTTGAAGATGTATTTCCTTCTATTCTATTCAATCTTAGATCGCGGTAACAGCGATGACACGGAAGGGGCCCCGGGAGCGGTGAACGCCGCAAGCAGAACGCGTCGGGGCCCGGCCGGACCCGGTTTGCGGATTGTTCCGGTAATCCGGGACGGCGGGGCCGCCGACAATCGGGCGGACAGCGGCCCGGACGACGGGGTATGTTCGGAGAGCGGGTCGGAGAGCGTTCGTCCTCGGGGCCCGCGAAAACGCCGGACACTGTCCGGGATTGGCGCAACAGGGGCGGAAACGATGGATCGCGTCGGTATCGTCGGGCCGGGCCGGATGGGGCTCGCCATGATCAAACACCTGGTCGGGGCCGGGTTCACCGTTTCGGCGACCGACATCGACCCCGGCCGGCTGGCGATGGCGGAAGCGGAGGGGGCGCGCGCCGAACCCTCGGCCGCCGCACTCGGCCGCGGCTGCGACTACGCCATCGTCGCCGTCGGGTTCGATGCGGAAACGCTCGCGGTCACGGTGGGCGAAGACGGGCTGATCGACGCGATGGCGCCGGGTTCCTGCATCGCGGTCTGTTCCACCTCCTCGCCGGAGACCGTGCGGTCGGTCGCCGACAGGGCGGCGGAGCGCGGGATCGATGTTTTCGACGCCCCGATCTGCCGCGGCCGCTGGGCGGCCGACGAAGGAACGCTGCTGGCGCTGGTCGGCGGCACCGATGCGGCGGTCGAGCGGTCGCGCCCGGTCTTCTCGACGTTCTGCTCGGACATCGCCCATCTCGGCCCGGTCGGACACGGCCAGTTCGGCAAGGCAATGAACAACTTCCTGATGTGGATCGCCGGCGTCGGACTGATCGAGGCGGGGCGGCTTGCCGAGGCCTTCGGCGCCGATCTCGTCAAGCTGCGCGAGGCGCTGCTGATCAGTTCGGCGCGCTCGGCGACGCTCGAGGACTGGGACCGCATGACCTTCACCTGGGCGCTGAAGGACATGCAGATCGTCTCGCAGATGGCGGATGCGGCCGGGGAATCGATGCCGCTCGCCGGCCAGATCCGCGAGATGGTCAAGGAGGCGCGGCGCATCAAGGCGTCGGACCCGCCCGACTGGTCGGGCGAGGGCGCGGTGCCGCTGGACCGACGGCCGGGATGACCGCGGGCGCGGCGGTCAGATGGCCTCCATCGCCATCACCCCGCCGTCGGCAAAGATGTTCTCGCCGCAGATGAAGCTCGCCCCGTCGCTGCACAGGAACGCCACGACCTGCGCGGTATCGTCGGGCACGCCGGGGCGGTTGAGCAGATTCTTGAAGTAGCGGTCGGGATCGACCTCCTGCCTGCCGACCGGCGAGCCGGTGCGGTTGGGCGAGACCGAATTGACCCGGATGCCGTGCGGCGCGAGCTGGAAAGCAAGCGAACGGGTGAGGTTGGCAATCCCGCCCTTGGCCGCCGAATAGGCGCAGGCGCTGCCGCGCCCGCGATAGCCCGACGTCGAGCCGATGTTGACGATCTTGCCGGCGATGCCGTTATCGACCATGTGGTGGGCGACATGTTTGGCCATCAGGAACGGCGCCTTGAGGGTCACCCGGATGGTGTCGTCCCATTCCTTCTCGGTGATCTCGAGCACGTGCCGGTTGTCCGAGATGGCGACGTTGTTGACCAGGATGTCGATGCGCCCGAAGCGTTCGGCCACCGAGGCGACCAGCGAGCGGACGGCCTCGTTGTCGGAAACATCGGCGACGAAGGCCTCGGCCGTGCGCCCGGCGTCGGCGATCTTGCGCGCCGCCTGATCGGCGCGCGCCGGATCGAGATCGACGACGGCGATCCGCGCCCCGTCCTCGGCCAGAACTTCGGCGATGCGTTCGCCGATGTTGCGGCCCGCGCCCGTGACAATCGCGACCTGCCCCTCCAGTTTCACCGGACCGTCCCCCGCCTGTGCTAGTTTCGCGCCGCATAGTAACGCGGGCATCGGGGCCGTGAAATCGGCGCCGGCCGCTTTCCGGAACGGGGAGAAGGAAGGGCATGGGCGAATTCGACATCGGCAATTCGGTGCCGCGGACCGAGGATCCGCGGCTTCTTTCCGGCGGCGGGCGGTATGTCGACGACATCGACCTGCCGGGCCTCTGCCGCGCCTATGTCCTGCGGTCTCCGCACGCCCACGCCGCGATCCGCGCGATCGACACCGGGGCCGCCCGAGCGATGCCGGGCGTCCATGCCGTCCTCACCGGCGCCGACTACGCGGCGTCGGGCCTCGGCACCATCCAGGCCCAGCTCGTCCTCAGGCAGCGGGACGGCGCGCCGATGGCGCGCCCGCCCTTCGCCCCGCTCGCCATCGACCGGACGGTCCATGTCGGCGAGGGAGTCGCGGTCGTCGTCGCCGACACCCTGGCCCACGCCAGAGACGCCGCCGAGACCGTCATCGTCGACTACGAGCCGCTGGCGGCCAACGTCGATACCGCGCTGGCCGATGCGGAGGCGACCCCGGCGCTCTGGCCAGCAGCGGAGAACAACGAGAGCTTCGTCCATTTCCTCGGCGACCGTGCGGCTGTGGACGCCGGTTTCGCCGGCGCCGCGCACGTCGTCGAACGCCGTTTCGTCATCTCGCGGGTCACCTCCAACACGATGGAGCCGCGCGCCTTCGTCGGCTGCGTCGACAGCGGCGGGCGCTATACGCTGCACGCCGCGGTCCACTATCCGCACCGCCTGAGGAGCGCGCTGGCGCGGGACATCTTCCGCCTGCCGGAAAACCGGGTCCGCGTGATCGCCGGCGATGTGGGCGGCAGCTTCGGGCTGCGCGGCGGCATGTATCCGGAACAGATACTCGTCCTCTGGGCCTCGCGCGAGACCGGCCGGCCGGTGAAATGGACCTGCGAACGCTCGGAGGGGCTGATCAGCGACCACCAGGGCCGCGACAACGTCACCGACGCCGCGCTGGCCCTCGACCGGGAAGGCAACTTCCTCGCGATGCGGGTGCGCACACGGGTCAATATCGGCGCCTATGTCGCGACCATGGCGGGCGGGCCGGCGACGGCCAACCTCGGAACCCTCGCCGGCACCTACGTCACCCCGGCGATCCATGTCGAGACCGCAGGCGTCTTCACCAACACCAACCCGACCTGCCCCTACCGCGGCGCCGGCCGGCCGGAAGCCGCCTACGTGATCGAGCAGCTGATAGACGCCGCTTCCCGCGCGCTCGGCCGCGATCCGGTCGATCTCCGGCGCCAGAACACCATCCCCGAGGACGCGATGCCGTACCGGACGGGGCTCATCTTCGAATACGACTGCGGCGCGTTCGAGAAGAATCTCGACCGGGCGCTCGAGATCGCCGACCGCAGCGGGTTCGAGGCGCGGCGGGCCGCGGCGCGGGCGGACGGCAGGCTGCGCGGGATCGGGATTTCCAACACCATCGAGCGCGCCGGCGCGCCGAGCCAGGAGCGCGCCCTGCTGCGCTTCGACCCGTCCGGCACCGCGACGCTGTTCGTCGGCACCATCAGCCACGGTCAGGGCCACGAGACGATCTACAAGCAGATCGTCGCCCAGACGCTCGGCATCGACCCGGCGACCCTCAGGGTGGAGGAAGGCGACTCGGACGCGCTCGCGATCGGCGGGGGCACCGGCGGGTCGCGCTCGGCGACACTCGGCGGCTCGGCGGTGCTGCGCGCCGCCGAAAGGATCGTCGACCGGGCGAGGCCGATCGCCGCCCATCTCCTCGAAGCCGCCGAGAGCGACCTCGAATTCGCCGACGGCGCCTTTTGCATCGCCGGAACCGACCGCTCGGTGCCGCTTGTCGAGGCGGCCCGGGCCGCCTACCTCCCGTCGCGCCTGCCCCCGGGGCACGAGCCCGGCCTCGAGGCCGGCGCCGGCTATGTCGCCAGGGTGGAGAACTTTCCCAACGGCTGCCATGTCTGCGAGGTCGAGATCGATCCCGATACCGGGATCGTCGAAGTCGTCGATTACAGCGTGGTCGACGATGTCGGCACGGTTCTCAACCCGCTCCTGCTGAAGGGCCAGATCCACGGCGGCGTCGCCCAGGGACTCGGCCAGGCGGTGATGGAACGGATCGTCTTCGAGCCCGGATCGGGGCAGAACCTGTCGGGATCGTTCATGGACTATGCGATGCCGCGGGCGGACGACATGTGTTCGTTCCGGGTGGAAGCCAACCCGGTGCCGACCGCGACCAACCCGCTCGGCGTCAAGGGCGCGGGCGAGGCGGGAACGGTGGGGGCGCTGCCGGCGGTCACCAGCGCGGTGCTCGACGCGCTCGCCCCGCTCGGGATCGAGTCCATCGCGATGCCGGCCTCGCCGGAAACGGTGTGGCGCGCCATCCGCGGGGCCGGCCGATGACTCGCCGCCGCCGCACCGCTATCTTGCCCGCCGGATACTGAAATACGGCTTGCAGGAGACCGCGATATGAGAGACATCGTTATCCAGGCTGCGGACGGCGGCGCCTTCGGCGCCTATCTCGCAACCCCGGCGTCGGGCAGCGGCGCCGGTGTGGTGGTCATCCAGGAGATCTTCGGCGTCAACCAGGTGATGCGCGACCTCTGCGACGGGTTCGCCGCCGCGGGCTATATCGCCTGTTCGCCCGATCTGTTCTGGCGCCAGGAACCGGGCGTCCAGCTCACCGACAAGACCGAGGAAGAGTGGAACAGGGCCTTCGGCTACCTCCAGGGTTTCGATTTCGAGACCGGGGTCGCCGACATCGCCGCAACCATCGCGCATGTGCGCGGGCTCGACGGGTGCACCGGCAAGGTGGGCGCCGTCGGCTACTGCATGGGCGGCAGCCTCGCCTACATGTCCGCCTGTTTCACCGACTCGGACGCCTCGGTCGGCTACTACCCGGTGCAGATCGAGGGCAACATGGACAAGGCAGCCGGCGCCTCGAAACCCGCCATGCTCCACCTCGCGGCGGAGGACGAGTACTGCCCGCCGGAAGCCCAGAAGACCATCCAGGAGGCGCTCGCCGACAACCCGCTGTTCGCCGTCCACGTCTATCCCGGGGTGGACCATGCCTTCGCCCGCATCGGCGGCGCGCATTTCGACCAGGCCGCGGCGGACCTCGCCAACGGACGCACGGCGGCATTCTTCGAAACCCATCTCGGATAGGAGCGCCCCATGCCCCACGCCATCCAGATCGATCAACCCGGCCCGGCCTCGGCAATGAAATGGCGGGAGATCGAGGTCGGCAAGCCGGGCAAGGGCGAGGTGCGCATCCGCCACACCGCCGTCGGCCTCAACTACATCGACGTCTACCACCGGACCGGCCTGTACAAGCTGCCGCTGCCGCTGACCCTCGGGATGGAGGGGGCCGGCGTGGTGGAAGCGGTGGGCCGCGGCGTCGAGGACCTCCGGGCGGGCGACCGCGTCGCCTATGCGAGCATGCCGCTCGGCGCCTATTCGGAGGAACGGCTGATGCCGGCCGACCGGCTGGTCAAGATTCCGCGCGGCATCGCCGACGAGACCGCGGCGGCGATGATGCTCCAGGGCATGACCGTCCGCTACCTCCTCCGCGAGACCTACCGGGTCAAGAAGGGCGACACCATCCTGATCCACGCCGCGGCCGGCGGGGTCGGGCTGATCCTCTGCCAGTGGGCCAAGCATCTCGGCGCGACGGTGATCGGCACGGTGGGCAGCCGGCGCAAGGCGAAGCTCGCCCGCGACCACGGCTGCGATCACGCGATCGTCTACACCGAACAGGATTTCGTCGACCGGGTGCGCAGGATCACCCGGCGGGAGGGCCTGCCGGTGGTCTACGATTCGGTCGGCAAGGATACCTTCGAGGGCTCGCTCGACTGTCTCCGCCCGCGCGGGGTGATGGTCAGCTTCGGCAATGCCTCGGGTCCCGTCGATGCCTTCGAGACGGGATTGCTCGCCGCCAAGGGGTCGCTCTACCTGACGCGGCCGTCGCTGCCCCACTACACGGCCTCGCGCAAGGACCTGACGGCGACGGCGAACGATCTCTTCCGGGTGGTGAGAAACGGCGCGGTGAAGATCGAGGTCAACCAGACCTACGCGCTGAAGGACGCCGCAGAGGCGCACAGCGACCTCGAGGAGCGCAAGACCACCGGCTCGACGGTCCTGCTCCCGTAGCCGCCGCCGCGCGCGGCTCCGCGGGAACCACGCCTGCGCCGGCTACTGGTTCATCGCCTCGAAGAAATCGGGGTTGTTCTTGGTGTGCTTGATCTTGTCGATCAGGAACTCCATCGAGTCGGTCACCCCCATCGGGGTCAGGATGCGGCGCAGCACCCACATCTTGGACAGGGTTCCCCGGTCGACCAGAAGCTCCTCCTTGCGCGTGCCGGACTTGGTGATGTCCATCGCCGGGAAGGTGCGCTTGTCGGCGAGCTTGCGGTCGAGGACGATCTCCGAATTGCCGGTGCCCTTGAACTCCTCGAAGATCACTTCGTCCATGCGCGAGCCGGTATCGATCAGCGCTGACGAAATGATGGTGAGCGAGCCGCCTTCTTCGATATTGCGCGCCGCTCCGAAAAACCGTTTCGGCCGCTGCAGCGCATTGGCATCGACGCCGCCGGTCAGCACCTTGCCCGAACTCGGGACCACCGTGTTGTAGGCGCGCGCGAGCCGGGTGATCGAATCCAGCAGGATCACCACGTCGCGCTTGTGCTCGACGAGTCGCTTGGCCTTCTCGATCACCATTTCGGCGACCTGTACGTGGCGCGACGCCGGCTCGTCGAAAGTCGAGCTGATGACCTCTCCCTTCACCGACCGCTGCATGTCGGTGACTTCCTCCGGCCGCTCGTCGATCAGGAGGACGATGAGATAGGCGTCCGGATGGTTGGCGCTGATGGAGTGCGCGATTCCCTGCAGCATCATCGTCTTGCCGGTGCGCGGCGGAGCGACGATCAGCGCCCGCTGCCCCTTCCCCAGCGGCGTGATCAGGTCGATGATGCGGGTGGTCAGATCCTTCCTGGTCGGATCGTCGACCTCGAGCCCGATCTTCTCCTCCGGGTAAAGCGGGGTGAGGTTGTCGAAGTTGATCCGGTGGCGGATGCGTTCCGGTTCCTCGAAATTGATCAGGTTGACCTTGAGCAGGGCGAAATAGCGCTCGCCGTCCTTGGGCGAGCGGATCTGCCCCTCGACGGTGTCCCCGGTGCGCAGCCCGAAACGCCGGATCTGGCTCGGAGACACATAGATGTCGTCCGGGCCCGGGAGGTAGTTCGCCTCCGGCGAGCGCAGGAAACCGAAACCGTCCTGCAGCACTTCGAGCACGCCGTTGCCGGAGATCGCGATGTCGTTCTCGGCAAGCTGCTTGAGGATCGCGAACATCATGTCCTGCTTGCGCAGGGTCGATGCATTCTCGATCTCCAGCTCTTCCGCATAGGTGAGCAGGTCGGCTGGTGATTTCTGCTTCAGTTCCTGCAGGTTCATGCGAGCACCGGTCGGTTACGAGGGGAGAGGCATCCGGGATTTTCGCGCGGGGACGCACTCGGAAACGGATCGCAGCGGGATGCCCGCCGCCCCAGAGGGCCTGTTTGTTGATTTCTGCTGGGGCGGTGCGTGCTTCGGGCTGGCCGCGCCCAATCCAATTAGCGAATGGCGTGCGGGAAGTCAAACCCTGTTTGCGGCTGTGCGCCGGCCGCGCAGCCCGCGCCGGCGCGTCAGAAGGGTTTCACGACAGCCAGGATCACGATGCCGACCATGAGCACGGCCGGAAGTTCGTTGACGATCCGGTAGAACCGCGCCGACCGGAGATTGCGGTCCTCCTCGAAGGCCCGCCGCCACATCGCCAGCGCGGCGTGAATGGCGAGAAGACCCGCGACCAGCGCGAGCTTGGCGTGGATCCAGCCGCCCGCCGCGACGACGACGCCCGGGGTGGCGAGCAGCAGCCCGCCGGTTACCAAGGATGCAATCATCGCCGGATTGACGATCCCCCGCAGCAGACGCCGTTCCATCGTCTTCAGCATGGCATCGGCCTCGCCGCCGGGCGGGCGCCCGCAGTGATAGACATAGAGACGAGGGAGGTAGAGCAGACCCGCCATCCAAGCGATCACGCAAACGATGTGGAGGGCGAGAAGCCAAGGATAGGCATCGGCAAGCCAGGTCATGCCGCGCACCGGGCGGCGAGGGGGCAATCGGTCTGCCCGGCGGCGCAGGCGGGCGACTGCGATCCCGACAGCACCGCATCGGGCGCGGCGACCGCGCGGCGGACAAGGGCGGCGAGCCCCTCGACAAATGCCGGATGGGTGCCGACGGCGGCGGCGCGTTCATAGACCGGCACCCCGGCGGCGTGCGCAACCTCGCGATAGTCCTCGTCGAGCTCGATCAGGGTTTCCGAATGCTCGGAAACGAATGCGACCGGAGCGACGATCACCGATCTCCCCTCAGCTCCGGCGCGCTCGATCTCCCAGTCGGTGTAGGGCCCGATCCATTCGAGCGGGCCGACCCGGCTCTGGTAGCAGATCGCATGATCGAGATCCTCCCGCGCGAGCGCCCGGCGGATGGCGGCGACGCTGCGCTCGACCTGGGACCGGTAGGGATCGCCGGCCTCGATAAAGGCCTTCGGCACCCCGTGCGCCGAATAGAGGATGCGCGGCGGGGCGCCTGTCCAGCCTTCCAGCACGGCCGCGATCCGCGCCGCGGACGCGGCGGCAAAACCGGCATCGTCCGAGTAGCAGCAGATCCGGACCGTCCTCGCCGGGAGCCGGCCGCCGGCCGCCCGCTCCCACTCCGCGAACGACGAAGCGGTCGTCGCCGAAGAGAACTGCGGATAGAGGGGCAGAAGCACGACCTTGTCCGGCCCGAAACGCACGACCTGCTGCAGCGCGGTTGCCGTGTCCGGATGCCAGTAACGCATTGCGACGAAAACCCGGATCGCGGGGTCGGCCAGTTCGCGCTCGAGCGCACGGGCCTGCGCTTCGGTCTGCTCGAGAAGCGGCGACCGGCCGCCCAGCCGCGCGTAGATCCGCCGCGTCTCGGGCGCCCGCCGCCAGGCGATGAGCCGCGCCAGCATCCGCCGCAGCGGTTGCGGCCGGCGCACGATGGCCGGATCGTTGAAGAGATTGAACAGGAACGGCCGGACCGCCTCGAGACTGTCCGGGCTGCCCAGATTGAACAGCACGACCGCGGTCCTGAGGGTCAACGCCTGCCCCTTTTCACGCGGGTAACCAGCGCGGAGACATGCTCGGGCCGGGTCTCCGGCACCACCCCGTGCCCGAGGTTGAAGACGAACGGGCCGCCGGAGAGCGCGGACAGGATGGCCTCGACCGCTTCCTCCATCGCCGTCCCGCCCGCCGCAAGAGCCAGCGGATCGAGGTTGCCCTGGACCGCCGCGGAGGGCTGCACCGCACGCGCCGCCCACGCCGGATCCACACTCTGGTCTATCGAGACGGCGGCGATATCGGGGAGCGCCGCGTAGTCGACGCAGGCGCTGCCGACGCCGCGCGGAAACGCGATCACCGGCGTATCGGGGCAAGCCTTTCGCACCCTGGCAGCAATCTCGGCGATCGGGCGCAGCGAATACCGGCCGCGCAGCGGGGCGGGCAGGGATCCGGCCCAGCTGTCGAAGATCTGCACGGCTTCGGCGCCGGCGCGGATCTGGGCGATCAGATGCTGCGAGACCGCCGCCACCAGTATCGCGATCAGCCGGTCGACAAGCTCCGGTGCGGTGTAGGCGAGCATGCGCGCCCGTTCGTGACCGCGACTGGCGCCGCCCTCGATCATGTAGGTCGCGATGGTCCACGGGGCTCCCGCGAAACCGATGAGGGAGACGCCGTCGGGGATGACGGCGCGCACGCCGGCGATCGCCTCGTAGACCGCGGCGAGCCGTGCGGCGATGCCGGAGATCTCCAAGCGTTCGATGTCGGCCATCCCGTCGACGGGTTCCAGCCTCGGACCCTTCCCCTCCTCGAACCAGACGCGTTGCCCGAGGGCGTGCGGAATCACCAGGATGTCGGAGAAGATGATCGCCGCATCGAGCTCGTAGCGCCGCAGCGGCTGCAGCGTGGCTTCAACGGTCAATTCCGGCGTGTAGCAGAAATCGAGAAAGGAACCGGCGCGGCGGCGGAGATCGCGGTATTCGGGCAAGTGGCGGCCGGCCTGGCGCATCAACCAGACGGGCGGCGCCTCGGCGGCAGCGCCGGAAAGGGTAGCAAGAAGGGGTTTGGCAGCAGACGGCACGAGGGAAGGGTCCGGTGAGGGAACTGTCTGGTCTTTTACTCTACCAAAAGATCAGAATCTGGTTGTGGTATTTGTAGGACCGTCCAATGACGGGGATTATCGGCCAGCCAGCCGGTTGTCCACAGCGAACTTCCCTTCGAGGAAAAATCGCATTTTCGCGTCTCGTTTTCCGGGATAACCGGAAAATAGGCATGGATTCCAACGATATCGGGACGCTCGCTCCAAGGGATGGAACAGTGGATGGAAAATCCCGATCGGGGTTTCGGCGGTCCTGTCCCGGGCGTGCAACAAAACCGCCCACAGGCGGGTAACCGGGCGCGCGAAACGGGGCGTCCGGGAATGGAAATTGCCCCCGCGGCCCCACGGGCGGACTTGTCCCGGCGATTCACGCGTGAACGCACCGACAGTGCACGTCCCGTCATCGGCCGCCTTCGTACAAACCGGAGGAAAGGTCCGTCGCCGGCTTGAACTCACCCGCGGCAGGGGCAAAATCCATAGGCCGACGGAACCCAGGGCATCATGGCCGAATACACACTCCATCTGGTTTCGGATTCGACCGGAGAGACCACCCAGGGCGTCGTGCGCGCCTGCATGGCGCAGTTCGAGGGTGTCGACGTCGAGCAGCATCTCTGGCCGATGGTGCGCACGGCGGAGGAGTTGAACACGGTCATCGAGGGTATCCGCAGGGCCCCCGGGGTGGTCATCTTCACTCTGGTCAACGAGATCACCCGCAGCGCCCTCCAGGAGGAGTGCCGCACGCTCGACGTCCCCTGCGTGTCGGTCATCGACCCGGTGATCGAGGCGATGGCGCGCCATTTCCACCGCAAGCAGAGCGGCCGGCCCGGCGGCCAGCATCTCCTCAACGCCGAGTATTTCGACCGTATCGAGGCGATGAACTTCGTCCTCGCCCACGACGACGGGCAGCACGCCTGGAGCCTTGAGGAGGCCGATATCGTCCTGGTCGGGGTGTCGCGCACATCGAAGACGCCCACCTCCATCTATCTCGCCAACCACTGGGGAATAAAGGCGGCGAACGTGCCCATCGTCCCCGGGATCGACCTGCCCGATGAACTGTTCCGTCTGAAGAAACCGTTCTGCGTCGGGCTGACGGCGGCATCCGAACGGCTGGTCCAGGTGCGGCGCAACCGCCTGTTGATGCGGCAGCAGGATTCGCTTGGCGAGTATGCCGACATCGAGGCCGTCAAGAGCGAGGTCCTGACCGCCAGACGCCTCTTCGCCCGCCAGGGCTGGCCCCAGATCGACGTGACCCGGCGCTCGATCGAGGAGACGGCAACCGCCATCTACCAGCTCTACAAGGGGGCCAGGGACGGCGGCGAGACCGCCGGATCGTGACGCAGCGCGCTCCCCTCGTACTCACATCGTCGAGCCCGTCCCGCGCGGGCCTCCTCCGGGCGGCCGGGGTTCCGGTGGAGATCGTCCCGCCCCGCATCGACGAGGAAGCTGCGAAGCGCCGGCTGCGGGCGGACGGGATCGACGGCGCCGCGCTCGCCGAACGCCTCGCCGCCGGGAAGGCGCTCAGCCTCTGCGAACCGGGGCGCCTCGTGCTCGGCGCGGATCAGGTGCTGATCCAGGGTTCGCGCGTGTTCGACAAGCCGGCGGACCGCGCGGCGGCGGCGGAGCAGCTCGCCCTGCTGCGCGGCCGGACCCACCGTTTGGTGAGCGCGGCCTGCATTGCCGAGGACGGCGAGGCGGTCTGGCAGTCGACCGGGGAGGCGAGGCTCACGATGCGCCGGTTCGGCGATCGGTTCGCCGACGACTATCTCGACCGCATCGGCGATGCTGCTTTCGCCGGACCGGGCGCCTACCGGGTCGAGGGACTCGGGATCCAGCTGTTCGACGCGGTCGAGGGCGAACACGCGGTCATTCTCGGCTTGCCGCTGCTGGCGTTGCTGGCGTATCTCCGCCGCCGGGGCGTGATCGCGGAATAGGGGCATGACGATAACCGGAAAGGCCGTTGTCGCCGGGGTGATGGGCTGGCCCGTCGGCCACTCGCGTTCGCCGATGCTGCACAATTTCTGGCTTGAACGCGCCGGGATCGACGGCGTCTACGTCCCGCTGGCGGTTCCGCCGGACCGTATCGAGTCGGCGCTGCGCGCGTTGCCGGCGCTCGGTTTCGCCGGGGTGAATGTCACCATCCCGCACAAGGAAGCCGTCTTCGCCGCCGTCGACGAGGCCGACTCCATCGCCCGGCGCATCGGTGCGGTCAATACGGTCTTCGTGCGCCGCGACGGGGCGCTGGCGGGGACCAATACCGACGTGTTCGGTTTCATCGAGGCCCTGCGCAGCCGGCTCGGCGGCTGGTCGGGCGCGGGCGCAGCGGCGGTGGTGCTGGGCGCCGGCGGCGCCGCCCGGGCGGTGGTCGCGGCGCTGCAGGACGAAGGGGCGGGAGAAATCCGGCTGGTCAACCGGACCCGGCCGCGGGCCGATGCGCTCGCCGCTGGCTTCGGCGCGCCGGTCGCCGCGCTCGACTGGGCGGAGCGGGAGGCGGCGCTCGACGGCGCCGGGCTGCTCGTCAACACCACCGCGCTCGGTATGAACGGCGGGGAGCCGCTCGACATCGCCCTCGACTCCCTGCCCGTCGGGGCGGTCGTCAACGACATCGTCTACACGCCGCTCGAAACGCCGCTGCTGGCGGCCGCCCGCAAGCGCGGCTGCCGTGCCGTCGACGGTCTGGAGATGCTGCTCCACCAGGCGCGGCCGGGCTTCGCCGGCTGGTACGGAGTCGAGCCCTCGGTCGACGATGCCCTGCGCCGGCGCATCGCCGCCGATGTCACGGCGCCGCCGGCATGATGATCGTCGGGCTGACCGGCTCCATCGGCATGGGCAAGACCACCGCCGCCGGGATGTTCCGCCGGCTCGGCGTGGCGGTCTACGATTCCGATGCTGCGGTGCACGGCCTGCTCGCCAGGGGCGGCGCCGCGGTCGCCGATGTGGAAGCGGCGTTTCCCGGCGTCGTCGCGGACGGCGCGGTGGACCGGGCGGCGCTGCGCCGGCGGGTCTTCTCGGACGCCGCCGCACTGCGCCGTCTCGAGGCGATCGTCCACCCGCGCGTGCGGCGGGTGCAGCAGACGTTCCTGCGCCGCGCCGCGGCGCGCGGGGAGAGGCTCGTCGTCCTCGATATACCGCTGCTGTTCGAGGTCGGGATGGCGGACCGGTGCGACGCCGTGGTCGTCGTCACCGCCCCCGCCTTTCTCCAGCGGTCGCGCGTCCTCGCCCGCCCCGGCATGACCGCGGAGACGCTGGCCGGCATCCTCGCCAACCAGCTTTCCGACGGCGGTAAACGCCGGCGGGCGTCCTTCGTGGTACAGACAGGCCTCGGGCGCGCCCGCACCTTGCGCCGCCTGAAATCGATCGTCAGACTCCTGTCCCGGCGCCGCGGCCGGTTCTGGCCGCCGCGCCGCCACATACCGAAGCCGGGCCGCCATGCGCGAAATCGCCCTCGATACCGAGACCACGGGCCTCGATCCTGACAGCGGCGACCGGATTGTCGAGATCGGCTGCCTCGAACTGGTCAACCACATCCCGTCGGGAGAGACGTTCCACAGCTACGTCAACCCGGAGCGCGACATGCCGGCCGGGGCGTTCGAGATTCACGGCCTTTCCAAGGAGTTTCTCGCCGACAAGCCGCTGTTCGGGGCCGTGGTCGACGGTCTTCTCCGGTTTCTCGGCGATTCGCGGCTGGTGATCCACAACGCCCGGTTCGATCTCGGTTTTCTCAACGCCGAGCTGGGCCGCCTCGGCCGCGCGCCGCTCGAGGAAGCCCGTGCAATCGACACCGTCGGTCTGGCGCGGCGGAAGTTTCCCGGCGCGCCCGCGAACCTCGACGCCCTGTGTCGGCGTTTCGGGATCGACAACGCGGCGCGGACCAAACACAGCGCGCTCTACGACGCCGAACTCCTGGCCGCCGTCTACCTCGAATTGGTCGGCGGACGCCAGCCCTCGCTGGTGCTGGCCGCCGCCAGGGAAGAGCGGGAAGAGGTGCGGGAGGCGCGGCCGGCGCTCGCACCGCGCCGCTTCGTGCCCACGGACGAGGAAAGCGCCGCGCACGAGGCCTTTCTCGGGAAGATCGAGAACCCGATCTGGTTGCGGTGACCGCCGGTCAGGCGGTGCCCGCCTCCTCTCCCGCAGCGTTGTTCTCCATGTAGAGCGCGGCGAAGTTGATCGGGTCGATCATCATCGGCGGGAAGCCGCCGTCGCGGGTCACGTTTGCAACCACGGACCGGGCGAACGGGAACAGGTGGCGCGGCCCCTCGATCATCACCAGGGGCTGGACGTCGTCCTCCGCAACGTCGCCGACGATGACGATGCCGGCGTAGGTCAGCTCGACGATGAATGCGGTGTTGTCGCCGCTCTGCGCCTCGGCGCGGATGAACAGCGATACCTCGTAGGCGTCCTCGGCGAGGGACCGGGCGCTGGTGTTGACCTCGACCTCGACCTTGGGGTTCTCGGTCAGCCGCGCCAGCCCCTCGGGGCCGAGCGGGTTCTCGAACGACAGGTCCTTGATGTACTGCGCCCCGATGGCGAGGGGCGGCCGGGGGGCTGCGGCGCTGCCGTTTTCCTGCGGCTGCGGTACTGCGGAATCGTCGGCCATGCACTTCTCCCCGCCCCGCGGCGCCGCTCGGGTTTGGCGGACCGGGGCCCGCGGATCGCAGGGCGCGCTCTAGCACGGATGTCCGACCCGTACAAGTTCCCGGCTGGAGACCGCGGGGCGCCCGGCTATAGTCGGAGCGAGCGACCAAGCCGGAACCGGAAAGGACAGCGCCATGCAGAACCGCGCGATGTACCCCGAAACCATACACCCGCCGATCGGCGCCTACGCACACGCCATCGAGGTTGCCGATTCCGCCAAGGTGATGTTCATCGCCGGCCAGGTCGGGATCGACATCGACGGCAACGTTCCCGCCGATTTCACTGCGCAGGCGGAGCTCGCCTGGCAGAACCTCGTGGCGATCCTCGAATTCAACGGCATGCGGATGAAGGATGCGGTCAAGATCACCCATTTCCTGACCGACCCGGCCAACCTGCCCGCCTACCACGCCGTGCGCAGCAAGTATCTCGGCGAGGAACGGCCGGCCTCGACGCTGCTGATCGTCGCCGGCCTCGCCCGGCCGGACCTTCTGGTCGAGGTCGAGATGGTGGCCGCGATCCAGCGCTAGCCGGGCATTCGAGCAGGCTTGACTGAACCCTGCGGATCGATAGCATCGGACACCGTGGTGATTTGGCCCGACCGGCTTGCGGCCACGTGAAACAATCAGCTAAAAGGTCGGAGGCGCGAAACCCCCGACTGCCCGGTCGGGGGTTTTGTCTTGTGCGCGGGAGAGAGCACGATGGACGGTCGCGCCCGGGAACAGGCAGGCTGGAGGCCGCGGACCAGGCTGGTGCGCGGCGGGCTGGAACGGTCGCCGTTCCGCGAGACGTCGGAGGCGATCTACGCCACCTCCGGTTTCGTCTACGCCGACGCCCGGGAGGCCGAGGATGCGTTCGCCAACCGGGTCGACCGGTACATATACTCGCGCTACGACAACCCGACGGTCGCCACCTTCGAGGAGCGGCTGCGGCTGATCGAGGGCGCCGAGGCGTGCCGCGCGACGGCCTCCGGTATGGCGGCGGTCTTCGCTGCGCTCGCCTGCATGGTGCAGGCAGGCGAGCGCGTCGTCGGCGCGCGCGCTCTGTTCGGCTCGTGCCTCTACATCCTGACCGACATCCTGCCCCGGCTGGGGGTGGAAACGGCCATCGTCGACAGCCCCGATCTCGCCGCGTGGCGGGCCGCTCTGGACCGGCCGACCCGGGCGGTGTTCCTCGAATCGCCGTCCAATCCCGGCCTCGACATCTTCGACATCCGGGCGATCTCGGCGCTGGCGCACGATGTCGGGGCGGAGGTGATCGTCGATAACGTCTTCGCCACGCCCCTGCTGCAGCGCCCGCTTGAACTCGGCGCCGATATCGTCGTCTATTCGGCGACCAAACACATCGACGGTCAGGGCCGCTGCCTCGGCGGCGCCGTTCTCGGCAGCGACGCCTACTGTTCGGGGCCGCTCAAGACATTCATGCGCCATACCGGGCCGACGATGAGCGCGTTCAACGCCTGGGTGCTGCTCAAGGGGCTGGAGACGCTGGACCTCCGTATCCGCCAGCACTGCCGGTCGGCGCACCTGATCGCCTCCGCGCTGGCGCAACGCGGCGACCTCGAGCGGGTGCTCTATCCCGGCCTCGAAAGCCATCCGCAGCACGCGCTGGCCAAGGCGCAGATGGCGGATTTCGGCAGCGTCGTCGCCATCGACATCGCCGGCGGCAAGGAGCGCGCCTTCCGCTTCATGGATGCGCTCCGGCTGATCGATATCTCCAACAACCTCGGCGACACCAAGAGCCTCGCGACCCATCCGGCGACCACCACCCACCAGCGCTTGTCCCCCGAGGAGCGCGGGTGCCTCGGCATCACCGACGGGCTGGTGCGGGTTTCCGTCGGCCTCGAGGACGAACGGGATCTGCTCGACGATATCGTCCGCGCCCTCGACGGTGCATGACCGGCCCGGCGCCGTCGCCGGCGCAAGATTGACCCCCCGACCGATCGCCTTACACTGGCCCGGCCGCACCGCGCCGGGGCCGGGGGCGGACGGGCCCCGGACGGCGAGGGAGAACCCATGTACACAGCCATCACCAAGGCGATCCGCGTTTCCGTCGAGCCCGTCTATCTCGACCAGCAGTCCTCGCCCGCCGAGGACCGCTATGTCTGGGCCTATCACGTCAAGATCAGCAACGAGGGGTCGGCGACGGTGCAGCTTCTGACCCGCCACTGGCGGATTACCGACGGGCTCGGCCGGTTGCAGGAGGTGCGCGGCGCCGGCGTCGTCGGCGAGCAGCCGGTGCTTGCGCCGGGCGAAACCTACGAATACACCTCGGGCACGCCGCTGCCCACGCCGTCCGGGATCATGCTCGGCAGCTACGGCATGCGGCGCGAGGACGGGGAGCGCTTCGACATCGAGATTCCGGCCTTCTCGCTCGACAGCCCCCACGAGATCAAGCAGGTCAACTAGGCCGCGCGGCGCGGCGCGCGTGCGGACCCGGAGCGACCGGCATCAACGGAAAGCGCATGGCAGTGTCCACATACCGAAGTCCGCTCACCCCGGTCGAACCGGAGTTCCGCAGCCCGACCTCCGACGAGGCCGAGGAGGCGGTCCGCACCCTGATCCGCTGGGCCGGCGACGATCCTGGGCGCGAGGGGCTGACCGAGACCCCGGCCCGGGTGGCGCGCGCGTTCGGCGAATGGTTCGCCGGCTACCGCGAGAATCCGGCGGAGATCCTTGCCAAGACGTTCGAGGAGACCGACGGTTACGACGAGATGGTGGTGCTGCGCGACATCCGCTTCACCTCCCATTGCGAACACCATATTGCGCCGATCATCGGCCGCGCCCATATCGGCTACCTGCCGGTGCGGCGGGTGGTCGGCATCTCCAAACTCGCCCGGCTGGTCGAGGTCTATGCCAGACGGCTGCAGATCCAGGAGAAGATGACCGCGCAGATCGCCAATACGATCAACGACATCCTGCAGCCCGAGGGCGCCGCCGTGGTGATCGAGGCGACCCACCAGTGCATGACGACGCGCGGCGTCGACAAGCCCGGCTCGTCGTTGATCACCAGCCACATGACCGGCGCGTTCCGCAGCGACGCCTCGACCCGGCGCGAGTTCCTGTCCGCCATCGGCAACCCCAAGGCCGGGCAGGCCTGGTCGGCATAGACCGGCGGCGCGCCGGCCCGACCCGCCGGCAACGCGGCGCGCCGGGGGCACGCCGCAAACAGGGACGATGACGTGGTCGATTTCCGCCCCATCTCCTTCGTTGTCGGGCTCCTGCTGACCACGCTCGCCATCGCCATGCTGGTGCCGATGGCCGCCGACCTCGTCGACGGGCACGACGACTGGAAGGTCTTCGGCGCCTCGGGCGGCTTCACCCTGTTCATCGGCGTCGCCATGGTGCTGACATCGCGCGCGCCGCGCTTCACGCTCAATATCCGCCAAGCATTCCTGCTCACCGCCGGAAGCTGGCTGGTGCTCACGGCCTTCGCCGCAATCCCTTTCAGCTTCGCCGAGATCGCCCTCAGCTACACCGACGCCTTCTTCGAGGCGATGTCGGGGATCACCACCACGGGTTCGACGGTGATCGTCGGGCTCGACGATACCCCGTCGGGGATCCTGCTGTGGCGCGCCCTCCTCCAGTGGCTCGGGGGGATCGGCATCATCGTCATGGCGGTCGCCATCCTGCCGATGCTCCAGATCGGCGGCATGCAGCTCTTCCACACCGAGTCCTCCGACCGCTCCGACAAGGTGATGCCGCGGATGACCCAGATCGCATCCGGCATCGGCCTCACCTATCTCGGCCTGACGATCGCCTGCGCGGTGCTGCTCATCGCGGTCGGCGTCGGCGCGTTCGACGCCATCGTGCACGCCATGACGACGATCGCCACCGGCGGGTTCTCGACCTCCGACTCCTCGATCGCCGGGTTCGGCAACGCCGCCGCCGAAAGCATCATCATCCTGTTCATGATCGTGGGTTCTCTGCCTTTCGTCCTCTACCTGCGGGCGATGACCGGCCGGCCGGGGGCGCTGTTCCGCGACATCCAGGTGCGCGCATTTCTCGCCATCGTCCTGATCATCGTCGCGGTGGTGGCGTTCTGGCGCGCCCACTGGGGCGGGGTGGCGTTTCTCGACGCGCTGCGGAGCGCCGCCTTCAACGTCGTCTCGGTGATCACCGGGACCGGCTACAGCACCGCTGCCTACGACGGCTGGGGCGCGTTCGCGGTGGCGACGTTCTTCTTCATCATGTTCATCGGCGGCTGCGCCGGCTCCACCACGTGCGGGATCAAGGTGTTCCGCTTCCAGGTGCTCTACGTCACCGCCCAGGCGCAGATGCGCCGGCTGATACAGCCGCACGGGGTGTTCGTGCCGCACTTCAACCGGCGCCCGATCGACCAGGACGTGGCCAGTTCGGTGATGAGCTTCTTCTTCCTGTTCGTCGCCACCTACGGGGCGCTGGCGCTGGCCCTCGGCGCGCTCGGCCTCGATTTTCTCACCGCGGTCTCCGGCGCGGCCACGGCGATCTGCAATGTCGGCCCGGCGCTCGGCGAGACCATCGGTCCGGCGGGGACGTTCGCGCCGCTTCCCGACGCCGCCAAGTGGGTCCTTGCGGCCGGAATGTTGCTCGGCCGCCTGGAGCTGTTTACCATCCTGGTGCTGTTCACGCCGTCCTTCTGGAGGGGGTAGAGCGTGCCCGCCACACGCCGCGCCGGTCGGGACGGGATGACCGCGGTCGAGGCCATCGACTGGCTGGTCGGCTTCGATACCACCTCCGCCAAGCCCAACAGGCCCCTGATCGACGCGGTGGCGGACTATCTCTCCCGCCACGGCGCCGTGGTCCGCCCGATACCCGACGAGACCGGCGATAAGGCCAACCTGTTCGCAACCTTCGGCCCGCCCGGGCCCGGCGGGATCGTGCTGTCGGGCCATTCCGACGTCGTCCCCGTGGACGGCCAGCCGTGGACCAGCGACCCGTTCTCCTTGGTCCGGCGCGACGGCAGGCTTTACGGCCGCGGCACCGCCGATATGAAGGGGTTCATCGGCTGCGTGCTGGCGCTTGCGCCCGACCTGGGCGCCGCCGCCCTGGCCCGCCCGATCCACATCGTGCTGTCCCACGACGAGGAGGTTGGCTGCATCGGGGTGCGCTCCCTGATCGCGCTGATCGGCAGCGAACTGCCGAGGCCCGCCTTCGCCATCGTCGGCGAGCCCACCGGAATGCGGGTGGTCAACGCCCACAAGGGAATCTCGCAGCAGCATACCGAGGTGTTCGGCCGCGACGGCCATTCGAGCCGCCCGGCCGCCGGGGTCAACGCGATCCTGTTCGCCGCGGAATATATCCGCCGGATCGAGGCGGTCATCGACTCGCTGCCGCGCGGCGGGATCGCCGGATCCTTCGACCCGCCGGGCACGACATTCAACGTCGGCAGGATCGGCGGCGGCTCGGCGGTCAACATCATCGCCCGGCACTGCGATTTCCGCTGGGAGATGCGCCCGACGCCCGACGTCGATCCCGCCGAGGTTCTCGCCCGTCTGGACGGGTTCGCGAACGACGCGCTGGTGCCGCGCATGCGGGCCGTCGATCCGGCGGCCCGCATCGAGACCACGGTCGATATCACCGCGCCGACGCTCGGGCCGCTGCCGGGTTCCGAAGCCGAGGCGTTCGCGCTCCGCCTCACCGGCCAGAACGAGGCGTCGACCGCGCCCTATGTCTGCGAGGCCGGGCTGTTCGCCGAAGCCGGCGTGCCGTCCATCGTCTGCGGCCCCGGCAGGGTCGCCCAGGCGCACCAGCCGGACGAGTTCGTGAGGCTGGAGGAGATCGCTGCGTGCAGCGCCTTTCTCGAACGCCTGGTCGCCGCGGCCGGCGCCTGAACCGGGCGCGCGGCGGCGGGATTACCGGAGGAACGCCGCCAGGCTCTTTTTCATCTGGCGTTCGAGAACCCGGTCGATGGCCCGCATCATCGCCTCGGTCATGCGATACCATTCCCGCTCGCGGTCGTTGAACGTGATGTCCTCCGGCACCGTGTGCGACCGGCGGGCGGTCGCCGGCCGGTAGGCGTCGACGATGTCGATCCTTCTCCGAGAGGCGGATCGGCGGGCTGTCGGCGAAACGGATCTCGGAGAAGGACGGGATCGGCGGCGGGGCGAGGCACGCGGCGAGGGCGGCCGCGGCCAGCAGCGCCCCCAGCCGCCCTGCGGTGCGCGCCGAACAACGCACGGTCCGGCCGCCCCGCTAAGTGGGGCCGGTAGAGCCGCGCGATATCGGCGGCGTCGAACGCATAGCGGGTGCCGCAGAACTCGCAGGTCACCGCGACCACTCCATCGACCTCCAGGTCTTCGATCTCGCCGCGCGGGAAGGAGCGCAGCGTGGTTTCCACCCGGGCGCGCGAGCAGCGGCAGCCGTGCGCCAGCGCCCGCGGTTCGAACACCCGCACCCCGTCCTCGTGGAACAGGCGGTAGAGAAGGTCGTGCGGGTGCAGCCGGCCGTCGACCAGCTCGGCATGGGTGCACGCGCCCATCAGCGCCAGCGCGCGCCGCCAGCTTTCCTCGAGATCGTCGTCCGGCGCCTCGCCGGAAAGCCGCGTCCGCCCGCCGTCGGGCAGGCGCTGGATCATCATGCCGCCGGCGCGCCAGACCCCGTCGGGGCCGTCCGGCGCCGCCGCGAGCTTGAACGCCGCCCGGTTCTGGTCCGAGTCGCGGAAATGGCGGCGCGCGCAGTCGGCGAGCGATCCGCCGGCGAGTTCGACGATCCCCTGATGGCGCCGCGTCGCCGGTCCGCGGTCGACGGTGAAGGCAAGATAGCCGGCGCCGACCAGCCGCGGCACCGGATCGTTCCGCCAGTCCCCGCCGCCCCCGTCCGCCGTCGCCCGGTCGAGGGTCTCCGAGTCGAAGGCGGCATAGGCGCGGATCGCGCCCGCGGCGGTTGCGTCGGCCACCAGCATGCCGACCGGGCCGTCGCCCTTGATCTGGGCGGTCAGCACGCCCTCTTCCTTGAGCGCCGAGGAGACCAGCGCCGCGAGCACCGCGAGTTCGCCCAGCAGGGTCGCCACCGGCGCCGGATAGCTGCGCCGCGTGACGATGGCGTCCACCGTGCTGCCGAGCCGGACCAGCTTGCCGCGCGCCGCCTGCTTCTCGATCTGGAACGGCAGGACGATGTCGTTGTCGACCAGCGGCACCGGCTCGTCGGGATCGGTCATTCGAGACACCAGAGGAGGATCGCCTTCTGCGCGTGCAGCCGGTTCTCCGCCTCGTCCCAGACGATCGACCGTTCGCCGTCGATGACGCCGTCGGTCACCTCCTCGCCGCGGTGCGCCGGCAGGCAATGCATGAAGACCGCGTCCGCCCCGGCGTGCGACATCAACCGCTCGTCCACCCGGTACGGGGCGAGTGCGGCGCGGCGCTGGGCGGCGGCCTCGTCGCCCATCGATACCCAGGTATCGGTGACGACGCAGTCGGCGCCGGCGACGGCTGCCAGCGGATCGTCGGTCTGCACGATGCGCGCGCCGGCGCCCTTGGCCCGGGCGACGGCCTCGGCCGGCGGGGCGAGCGCGGGCGGGCAGGCGAGGCGCAGCTCGAAACCGAACGCCGCCGCCGCCTCGATCCACGTGCAGGCGACATTGTTGCCGTCCCCGGACCAGGCGACCGTGCGCCCCGCGATCGGGCCGCGATGTTCCTCGAAGGTCATCACGTCGGCCATCAGCTGGCACGGGTGCGAACGGCCGGAGAGCCCGTTGATCACCGGCACCGCCGCGTATTGCGCCAGCGTCGCCAGGGTTTCGGCCTCGAAGGTGCGGATCATGATCGCATCGACATAGCGCGACAGCACCCGCGCGGTGTCCTCGATGGTTTCGCCCCGGCCGATCTGCATGTCGTTGGGGTTGAGCACGACGGCGCTGCCGCCGAGGCTCGTCATCGCCACCTCGAAGGACACCCGCGTCCGCGTCGAGGGCTTCTCGAAGATCATCGCCAGGACGCGGCCGGCGAGCGGCGCCGGGTCGTCCAGCGAACCCGGGTCCGCCTTCAGGGCGAGCGCCCGGTCGATCAACCGGCGGAGAAGCGCCGGGTCGTGTCCGACGAGATCGAGGAAATGCCAGGGACGGCTCATCGCGCGATCTCGGCGCAGCAGGCGGCGAGGATGTCGAGCGCCTCCTTGATGTGCGCGTCTCCGGCGATCAGGGGCGGCAGCAGACGCACCATGTTGTCGCCGGCGAGCACGCTGAGAAGGCCTTTCTCGAACATCAGGTTGCCGAGTTCGGCGTTGGCGCCGACGCATTTCATGCCCCACATGAAACCGACGCCGCGCACCTCGCCGATGACGCCCTGGTAGCGCTGCGCAAGCCCCTCGAGCGCCGCGCCGAGAGCGGCGCCGCGCCGGCGCACGCCGTCGAGAAACCCGTCCTCCAGCACGATGTCGAGCACCGCGTTGGCCGCCGCGCTGGCCAGCGGATTGCCGCCGAAGGTGCTGCCGTGCGTGCCGGGCACCATGCCGACGGCGGCTTCCTCGTCGACCAGGCAGGCGCCGATCGGGAATCCGCCGCCGAGCCCCTTGGCGACCGCCATGATGTCGGGCGCCGCGCCCGAGGCCTGATGGGCGAACAGGTAGCCGGTCCGGCCGATGCCGCACTGCACCTCGTCGTAGATCAGCGCCAGCCCCTCCCGGTCGGCGAGCGCCCGCAGGCCGCGCAGGAAGGCGGGGTCGGCCGGGCGGATGCCGCCTTCGCCCTGCACCGGCTCGACCAGGATGCCGGCGGTGCGCGGTCCGACCGCGGCCTCGACCGCGTCGAGGTCGCCCCACGGCGCGCGGTCGAAGGAGTCCGGCAGCGGGCCGAAACCGCGGCGGTGCGCATCGTTGTCGCCGGCCGCGATCAGCGCCAGCGTGCGGCCGTGGAAGCTGCCCTCGAAGACGACAAACCGGTGGCGCTCTTCCCGCCCCGACTCGAACTGGTACTTGAGCGCGGTCTTGAGCGAAGCCTCGACCGCCTCGGCGCCCGAATTGCAGAAGAACACGGTGTCGGCGAAGCTCGCAGCCGTCAGCCGTTCGGCGAGCCGCGTCTGCCCCGGGATCCGGTACAGGTTCGACGTGTGCCACAGCCGCTGCGCCTGCTCGGTCAGCGCCTCCACCAGGTGGGGATGGCAATGGCCCGCCACCGTCACCGCGATGCCGGCGCCGAAGTCGAGGAATCGTCGGCCGTCGGCGGCGTGCAGATAGGGTCCGTCGCCGCGTTCGAAGGCGATGTCCGAACGCGCGTAGTTCGGCATGACGGCCGGAATCATGGATCTTTCCCCGGTTCTGGGCGGACTTTGCGGGGCGCGGTTGCCGCGGGACGCGAATATATGTTGATCGCCCGCGCCCGCGTCAACGCTGGGGCGGGCGCGGGCGCCCGTCAGCCGCCGCCGGTTTCCGGCGGAACGAAGACCTCCGGTGCGTCGCCGCCGGCGGCGATGTAGAGCGTGCGCGACGGGAAGGCGAAATCGGTGCCGGCCTCCTCGACGATCGCCTTGATGCGGTAGGCGAGCCGCTCCTTGACCGCCAGCCACTCGCCCCACCCCGTCGTCGCCGTGAAGCAGTAGACCATGATGTCGATCGAGGAATCGGAGAACCTGTCGATGCGCACGAAGGTCGGGACCTCCGGCGGATGGGCAAAGGCGTCGTCCGCCAGCAGGAACGCCTCGATCCCGTCGCGAATCCGGCGCAACTGTTCGACGGTGGTGCGGTACTCGACCCCGATCATCCAGTAGATGCGCCGGTGGGTCATCCGCGTGTAGTTGACCAGCGCGCTGTCCGAGAGGCGGGAGTTGGGGACGTAGATCGGCGCCTTGTCGAACTGCCGGACCCGGGTCGAGCGGAAGCCGATGGCCTCCACCGTTCCCTCGATGCCGCCGTCCACCCTGATCCAGTCGCCGTGCGCGAGGCGGCGCTCGCCGATGATCAGGAGGCCGGCGATCAGGTTGCGGAACAGGTCCTGCGCCCCGAGCGCGACGGCGACCCCGATCAGCCCCAGCCCGGCCAGCACCGGCGCGACCTCGATCCCCCAGATCTCGAGCACGGTGATCGCGCCCACCGCGGCGAAGAGGATCTTGAGCCCGCGGATCGCCCAGTCGATCACCTCCGCGCCCAC
This sequence comes from Alphaproteobacteria bacterium, assembly GCA_965200535.1. Taxonomy (GTDB): domain Bacteria; phylum Pseudomonadota; class Alphaproteobacteria; order MPNO01; family MPNO01; genus MPNO01. The sequence continues at coordinate 1,730,710 of CBDAUF010000001.1, forward strand.
GGTCGCCTCGAACCGCGCGGCCAGCCCGCGCAGGGGCTCGACAAGGCGGTAGAGGGCCCAGAACAGGACGAAGACCAGAAGCGAGCGCAGCAGGTCGTCGGCAACGCGCTCGGCCAGCCCGGCAAGCGGCAGGATCGCCTTGGCGAGAAACAGGCCGGCGACGACGGGCAGGAAGCGGAGCGGCCTCTCCAGCGTCTCCGCCGAGGCATCGTCGATCTTGTTTTCGGTGCGCGCCGCCCAGCGCCCGAGGCGCCGGACGGCGATGCGCGCGAAGGCGCCGCGCAGCGCCACGCAGACCGCGAAGGCGAACGCCGCGCCGAGGACGGCGCCGATCAACCGGCCGGCCGCCTCCGGCTGCAGGGCGTCGCCGGCGCCCCCGGCAAAAGCGGCAATGGCGTTCAGCGTCTCTTCCATCCCGTCTCCCCGTGCGGAGCCGCCGCCGGATCCCGGACCGGGGCGAGCATTGTTGCCGCCCCGCCCTTCCCCTATCATCCGGCGTCCGCGGATAACAGCGCGGAATCCGGCGCCGATCCATCCCGTCGCCGCGCCGGAGGAGCCCGGCCGGCGGCGTGCGGCGCATCGGCGAGACAGGAAAGGCGTCATGAGCAAGTTCGGTATCGGCCAGGGCGTGCCCCGCTGGGAAGATCCGCGCCTGTTGCGCGGCGGCGGGTGCTACAGCGACGATCTCGACCGCCCCGGGCAGGCCTACGGTTATGTGCTGCGCTCGCCGCACGCCCACGCCGAGATCCGCTCGATCGACACCGCTGCGGCCGCCGCCGCTCCGGGCGTGCTCGCGGTCTACACCCACGCCGACGTGGAGGCCGCCGGGCTCGGCAGCATTCCCTGCGCGGTGCCGCGCAACCGGGCCGACGGCTCGCCGATGTTCACCCCGCCCAACCTGCCGCTGCGCAAGGACCGGGTGCGGCTGGTGGGCGACTACGTGGCCTTCGCGGTCGCAGAGAGCCACGAGCAGGCGCGCGACGCCGCGGAGGCGATCGCCGTCGACTACGCGCCGCTGCCGCCGGTCACCGAGACCGCCGAGGCGCTGGCCGACGGGGCGCCCGCCGTCTGGCCCGAGGCGCCGGACAATGTCTGTTTCGTCTTCGAGCAGGGCGACCGGGAGGCGGTCGAGCAGGCGTTTGCCAGGGCCGGCCATGTCACCCGGCTCGACTTCGTTGTCACCCGGGTCGCCGTCGCGCCGATGGAGCCGCGCGCCTGCATCGGCGAGTTCGACCGCTTCACCGGGCGCTACACCCTCTATACCGGAACCCAGGGCCCGCACGGGGTGCGCGCGGCGACCGCGGGCCCGATCCTCGGGGTGCCGGAGGGGGAGCTGCGCGTCGTCAGCCGCGACATGGGCGGCGCGTTCGGGATGCGCTCCGGCCCCTACTGCGAATACACGATGTGTCTCTTCGCCTCGCGGATGCTGGGCCGCCCGGTCAAGTGGACCGGCGACCGGGCCGAGGGTTTCATGACCGACGACCAGGCGCGCGACAATGTCTCGACGGCGGAGCTCGCGCTCTCCGGCGACGGCGCGTTTCTCGCTTTGCGGGTCCGCACGACCGCCAATCTCGGCGCCTACCTGACCATGCTCGGCCCCCATTCCTCGACCAACAATCTGGGGTCGCTGGCCGGCCCCTACCGGACGCCCGCGATCTACACCCATGTGACCGGGGTGTTCACCAACACCGCCTCGACCGGCCCCTACCGCGGCGCCGGCCGGCCGGAAGCGGCCTATGCGATCGAGCGGGTGATCGACACCGCGGCCGACGAGCTCGGCATCGACCCGGCCGAACTCAGGCGGCGCAACTACATCGCCCGCGACGCCTTCCCCTACCGCACCGGCCTCGTCTTCACCTACGACTCGGGCGATTTCGAGACCAACATGGACCGGGCGCTGGACCTCGTCGACTATGCCGGGCGCGAGGCCCGCCGGGCCGCCGCCGGGGCGCGCGGCAGGCTCTACGGGGTCGGCATCTCCAACGTCATCGAGCAGTCGGCCGGCGGCCCGCCCGAATGGGCGCAGATCCGCGTCGATCCGTCGGGTTCGCTGACCCTGACCATGGGCACGCACAACCACGGCCAGGGGCACGAGACGGTGTTCCGCCAGCTGCTGTCGGACAGGCTCGGCCTCGACTTCGAGCGCATCCGGATCGCCCAGGGAGACTCCGACGAGTCGATGGCCGGCACCGGCACCTTCGGCTCGCGGTCCTCGGGCGTCGGCGGCGCCTCGATCGCGCTGGCCGCCGACAGGGTGATCGACAAGTGCCGCAGGGTGGCCGCCCACCGGCTGGAGGCGGCGGAGGAGGATGTCGAGTTCGCCGACGGCGCCTTCACGGTCGCCGGCACCGACCGGACGCTGGGCCTCGAGGAGGCGGCGAAACTCGCCCAGTCCTTCGCGGCGGTGCCGCCGGGGCTCGAGCCGGGGATCAACGAATGGGCCGCGTGGACGCCGCCGGCGCCCACCTTCCCCAACGGCTGCCATGTCTGCGAGGTGGAGATCGACCGGGAGACCGGGGTTGTGGAAATTCTGCGCTATGCCGCGGTGGACGATGTCGGCACGGTGCTCAACCCGCTCCTGATGGAGGGCCAGCTGCACGGCGGGATCGTCCAGGGGGTGGGCCAGATCCTGATGGAGAACGTGATCTGGGACGGCGAGTCGGGTCAGCTGCTCGCCGGCTCGTTCATGGATTACACGATGCCGCGCGCCGACGACCTGCCGAACTTCGAGATGGAGATCAACGAGGTGCCCACGCCGACCAATCCGCTCGGCGTCAAGGGTGCCGGCGAAGCGGGGTGCGTCGGCGCGATGCCGGCGCTGATGAACGCGATCGTCGATGCGTTGAGCCCGCTCGGCATCGCCTCCATCGACATGCCGGCGCGCCCGGAAACGGTGTGGCGCGCCATCGACGGGGCCGCGGGCTGAAGCCGGCGCAGGCGCAAGGGAGGCAGGCTTGGAGTTCGAGAACTCATTCAAGGTCGAGGTTCCGGTCGACGAGGCTTGGGCGATCCTGACCGATGTCGAGCGGATCGCCCCCTGCATGCCGGGGGCGGAGCTCACCGAGGTGATCGACGAGAACAACTTCAAGGGCAAGGTGGCGGTCCGGCTCGGCCCGGTGGCGCTGACCTTCGCCGGCACCGCCGGGTTCGAGGACCGCGACGACGCGGGCTATTCGGCGCGGGTCAAGGCCCAGGGGCGCGACGCCAGGGGCCGCGGCGGTGCCAACGCCAACGTCGATTTCCGGCTGCTCCCCGCCGACGACGGCACCACCACCGTCGAGATCCGCACCGATCTGCAGCTTTCCGGCTCGGTCGCCCAGTACGGCCGCGGCGTCGGCATGATCAAGGACGTGGCGGCGCAGCTGATCGACCGGTTCGCCGAAGCGCTGCACCAACAGATCGCGGCGGAACGGGATGCGGCGGACGCGGTCTCCGGGGAGGATGCCGACGGTGCGCCCCCCGGCGGGGGCGCCGCCGGGTCGGCGGCGCAGCCGGCTGCGCCGATCTCCGGTTTCTCGCTCGGCGCCGCGGTGATGTGGAAGGGCTTCGTGCGCTGGCTCCGGCGCCTCTTCGGCGGCGGCTCAGGCGGCTGAGCCCGGCGCTCCGGCGATCAGGGCGCGGATCCGGTCCGGGGTGAGCGGCAGCCGCACATCGCCGCAGCCGAGGCCGAGCGCGTCCAGCACCGCGCCGGCGATCGCCGCCGGGGCGCCGATGGTGCCGCTCTCGCCCACCCCCTTGTAGCCCCCCTCGGTGATCGGCGACGGGGTTTCTTGGTGGACGATCTCGATCCGCGGCGTCTCGAACGCGCCCGGGATCGTATAGTCGGCGAAATTGGCCGACAGGAGCTGCCCCGCCCCGTCGTACCTGATTTCCTCGAGCAGCGCCGCGCCGATGCCCTGCACCACGCCGCCCCGGGTCTGCTCCTCGACCACCGCCGCATCGGCGATCACGCCGCAATCCTCGGCGACGATGTATCTGAGGATTTCCACCGCGCCGGTCTCGGTATCGACGGCGACCACGGCGATGTGCATCGCCGCCGAGGTCGCCGCGCCGGGAACGTCGAATGTCGCCGCCTCCTGCAGCCCGTGCGGCAGCCCCTCCGGCAGGCCGGCGGCGGGCGAGTGGGCGAAGTCGGCGATTTCCTCGAAGGTGGCGAAGCGGTTCGAGTTCTCCCCGTCCGCGAAACGCCCGTCGGCGAAGACGATATCGGCCGGGTCGAGGTCGAGCCTGACCGCGGCGAAGCGCTTCATCCGCTCGAGCGTCCGGCGCGCCGCGCGCTGCAGCGCACCGCCGCCCGACACCAGGCCGCGGCTCGCGAACGCGCCGGAGCCGTGCGCCATGGTCTCGGTGTCGGCGCAGGCCACATGGACCCGCGCAGGCTCGATGCCGAATGTGTCGGCAACGATCCGGCGCATCGCCAGGAAGGGTTGCTGGCCCATCGAGGGGGCGGTCACATAGGCCTCCACCGCGCCCGACCGGGCGACCCTCAGCACCGCCGAATCGTAGCCCGGCACGTCGGTCATCCCGCGCCCGCGGAACACCGCGCAGCCCATCCCGGTAGGTTCGATAAAGCAGGAAACGCCGACGCCGATCCTGCGCCCGTCCTCCTCCCGCCGCCCCTCCGGCCCCGCCGCTGCGACCAGCCTGGACAGGAGGCCGTGATAGTCGCCGCTGTCGATGATCCCGCCCGATGCGCTGCGGTACGGGAAGGCGTCCGCCGGCACCAGGTTGCGGCGGCGCACCGCGATACGGTCGCCGCCGATCCGGCGGGCGAGCGCATCGACCAGGCTCTCCGTCACCAGCGGCGCGAGGCCGAACCCGACCCCCCGGTAGGGTCCCGTGGGGCACTTGTTGGTGGCCACCGCGCGCGCCGTGTAATCGACGAAGGGGATCGCGTAGGGCCCCGGCAGCCCGACCAGCGCGGTGTGCGGTTCCAGCGACGGGCCGAGCGGATAGGGGGTATAGGCGCCCGAATCGCACCACACCTCCGCCCTGAGGCCGAGAATCCGGCCATCCCCGTCGGCGGCGAGCGCGGCCTCGATGACCGCATCCCGGGCGTGGTAGCCGCGTTCCAGATGCTGCAGGCGGTCCTGGGTCCACTTGACGGCGCCGCCCAGCCGCCGGGCGGCGAAGACGGCGACGGCCTCCTCCGGGTAGAGCGCCATCTTGACCCCGAACCCGCCGCCGATGTCGGTCGGCCGCACCCTGACCGCCGATTCGGGAAGGCGCAGGACCTTGGCGATCCCGTCCCTCAGGATATGCGGCACCTGGGTCGGCGAGAGGAGTTCGGTCACGCCGTCGCGGCGGTCGTGAACCGCGAGGCAGCCGCAGCATTCGATCGGCGAGGGCGCGACCCGGGGGTGGCGGAAGCGGCCCGAGACGACAACCGCGGCGCCGGGAAACGGATCGGCGTCGGCGTCGCTGACGAACCGGCTCTCGAACAGGATGTTCCCGGCGACCGCCTCGTGCACCTGGGGGGCGTCGTCGGCGAGCGCCGCGGCGATGCCGGCGACCGGGTCGGCGGGCTGGTAATCGACCGCCACCAGCGCCGCCGCATCTTCCGCCGCGTACGGGTCGCGGGCGATAACCGCGGCCACGATCTCGCCCGCGAAACGCGCTTCCGCCGCGGCGATCAGCGGCCAGGCGGCGGGGCGGTAGCGGTACCAATCGGCCTCGTCCATGCGCGCCTCGACGGGGGCCGTCGCGCCGGCGAGGTCGGCGCCGGTGAGGACGTCCACCACCCCGTCCGCGCCGCGCGCCGCCGCGGTGTCGATGCCGGCGATGCGCGCCCGCGCGAACGGGCTGCGCAGGAAATGGACATGCAGGCAGCCCGGCGGGGCGAGGTCGTCGAAGAAGCGGCCCCGGCCGAGCACCAGCGGGCGGAGGTCGTCGGTATCGTCGCGCGCAGCCAAGGTTTCCCCCTTACCAATCCGGAGGCCGATGGCGATGATAGTTCGGGAATCGCAGCGAGGGGAGCTTCACGATGTCGAATCGCCATGCGGGGCGGGTCGCGGTGGTGACCGGGGGCGCCAACGGGATCGGCCAGGCCTACGCGCGCCGGCTGGCGGAAGAGGGTGCGGCGGTCGCGGTCGTCGATCTGCAGCCGGCGGACGAGACGCTGGCGATGCTGCAGGCCGCCGGGGCGGAGGCGGCGGGATTCCGTGGCGACGTCTCCCGCGAGGACGAGGCGGCCCGGCTCGCCGCCGAGATCGGCGAGCGTTTCGGGCGCTGCGATATCCTGGTCAACAATGTCGGCATCTTTCCCAACGAGCCGTTCGAGGCGATCGATTTCGCCCGCTGGCGGCAGGTCATGGCGATCAACCTCGATTCCATGTTCCTGATGGCGCGCGCCTTCGCCCCCGGGATGGGCGGGCGCGGCTGGGGCCGGATCGTCAACATGGCGTCCAACACCTTCAACACGCCGGTGACCGGCTACAGCCACTACATCGCGAGCAAGGGGGGCGTGATCGGGTTCACCCGGGCGCTCGCCAGCGATCTCGCCGACCGCGGGATCACCGTCAACGCGATCGCGCCCAGCCTGACCCGCACGCCGGGCTCACAGGTCACCAACCCGAGGCCGGACGACCGTTTTGCCGCGGTTGCCTCGCTGCAGGCGATCAAGCGCACCCAGATGCCCGGCGATCTGGTCGGCGCGCTGTCGTTCCTGGCGAGCGACGATGCCGCATTCATCACCGGCCAGACCCTCTATGTCGACGGCGGATGGGTGAGGCAGTGACGCCGCTCGACAGCGAGGCGGCAACCCGCGCCGCGCCGCCCGGCCCGGTCGGCCGGCCGGTCCCGCGGATCGAGGATCCGGCGCTGCTGCGCGGGCGCGGCAGGTTCGTCGACGACCTGCGCTTTCCCGGGCTGCTGCACGCCTCGTTCGTCCGCAGCGGCGAGGCGCACGCCCGCATCCGCGGCATCGATGCGGCGGCGGCGCTGGCTGCGCCGGGGGTCCGCGCGGTGCTGGCGCTCGACGACCTGCGCCCGCACGTGACCCGCACGACGATGCCGCTCGCCCAGCCCTCGGCGGCGATCCGGCATGTGCTCGACCCGCCGATCCTCGCCGACGGCGAGGTCCGCTATGTCGGCGAGCCGGTGGCGGTGGCGCTCGCCGACAGCCCCTACCGGGCGGAGGACGCCGCGGCCCTGGTCGCCGTCGAGTACGAGCCGCTTCCCGCCGCCGTCGATTGCCGCCGGGCGCTGGCCGAGGATGCGCCCGCCGCCCATTGCGGGCTGCCCGACAACCTCGTCGCCAGCCTCGCGCTGGCCTACGGCGACTGCGGCCGGGCGTTTGCCGCGGCGGCGCATGTCGTCCGCGCGTCGATGCATCAGAACAAGGGGCTCGGCCACGCCATCGAGTGCCGCGGCGTGCTCGCCCGGCCCGACCCGCACGACGGCAGGCTCACCGTGTGGAGCGGCACCCAGATGCCGCACCGCGCGCACGCGGTGCTCGCCGACCTGCTCGGCTGCAGCGAGGACGAGCTCCGCGTCATCGCCCCCGACGTGGGCGGCGGGTTCGGACCCAAGTTCGTCTTCTACCCCGAGGAGGCGGCGATCCCCGTCGCCGCCCGCATCCTCGGCGCCCCCGTCAAGTGGATCGAGGACCGGCGCGAGCATTTCACCGCCACCACCCAGGAGCGCGACCAGTTCTGGGACATGGAGATGGCGCTCGACGCCGACGGGCGGATGCTCGGGGTGCGCGGCGCGCTGGTCCACGACCACGGGGCCTATACCCCCTACGGCGTCAACCTGCCCTACAACGCGGCCACCAACCTGCTCGGCCCCTATGTCGTCCCCGCCTTCTCGCTCGATATCAGGCTGGCCGCGACCAACAAGGTGCCGGCGACGCCGGTGCGCGGCGCCGGCCGGCCGCAGGGCACGTTCGTCATGGAGCGGCTGCTCGACCGGGCGGCGCAGAGGCTCGGGATCGACCGCGCCGAAATCCGCCGCCGCAACCTGATCCAGCCGCAGGCCATGCCGTACCAGACCCCGGTCAGGAACCGCGACGGCACCGCGATGACCTACGACAGCGGCGACTATCCGGCAACGCTCGCCGGCGCGCTCGAGGCCGCCGGGTACGACGCCTTCCGCAGCCGGCAGGCGGCGCTGCGCCGGGTCGGGCGCCACATCGGCATCGGCGTCGGCAACTATGTCGAGGGCACCGGGCGCGGCCCGTTCGAATCGGCGCGGATCAGGATCGCGCCGTCGGGCCGGGTGCGCGTCGCCACCGGCGCGACCGCGCAGGGCCAGGGGCTCTGCACCGCGCTCGCCCAGGTGTGCGCAGAGGCGCTCGGCCTCGACCCCGCCGCGGTCGAGGTCACGGCCGGGGATACCGACGCGGTCACCCTCGGTCTCGGCGCCTTCGCCAGCCGCCAGGCGGTGACTGCCGGCTCGTCGGTCCATGTCGCCGCCTCCGCGCTCGCCGACAAGGCGGTGCGCGCGGCGGCCCACATGCTGGAGGCGGCGCCCGCCGATCTCGAGCTCGCCGGCGGGCAGGTGCGCGTGCGCGGCGTGCCCGGCATGGCCGTCGGTCTCGGCGAGATCGCCCGCGCCCTCGCCGGGCAGCCAGGCTACGCCATCCCCGGCGGCATGGAGCCCGGCATGGAGGCGCTCGGCACCTTCACGCCGGAGACCGTGACCTACTGCAACGGATGCCATGTGGTCGAGGCCGAGGTCGATATCGAGACCGGCGCGGTGGACATCCTGCGCTACACCGTGGTCCACGACTGCGGGCGGATGATCAACCCGGTCATCGTCGAGGGGCAGGTGATCGGCGGGGCGGTGCACGGCGTCGGCAGCGCGCTCTACGAGCGCATGGTGTTCGACGACAGCGGCCAGCCGATGACGGTCAATTTCGGCGACTACCCGATGCCCGGCGCGTGCGAGGCGCCGCGCCTCGCCCTGATCCACAGCGAGTCGCCGACCCCGCTCAACCCGCTCGGCGCCAAGGGCGCCGGCGAGGGCGGAACGATCCCGGCGCCGGCGGCGATCGCGGCCGCCGTCGAGGACGCGCTTGCGCCGTTCGGCGTCCTCATCGACGATGTGCCGATCGTCCCCGACCGGATCGCCGCGGCGGTCGCCGCCGCGCGCCGACGGAGCACATGATGGCCTTTCTCGAAAACTGCTGGTACGCCGCCGCCTGGGACGACGAGATCGGCGAAGCCCCGCTGGCGCGGCGCATCCTCGACCGGCCGGTGGTCCTGTTCCGCGGCGGCGACGGCCGGGCGGCGGCGCTCGCCGACCGCTGCGTCCACCGCCACGCGCCGCTCTCGCTCGGCCGGGTGGAGCGCGGCGGGATCCGCTGCGGCTACCACGGGCTGCTGTTCGCCGCGGACGGGCGCTGCATCGAGGTGCCGGGCCAGACCAAAGTGCCGCCGGGCGGCCGGGTGGACCGCTACCCGACGGTGGAGCGCGACGGTTTCGTCTGGATCTGGATGGGCGACGCCGACCGCGCCGACCCCGCGCTGGTCCCCGACTATCACTGGAACGACGATCCCGGCTGGAGGTCGGTGCACGGGCGCTTCCACGTCGCCGGAAGCTACCGCCTGATCGTCGACAACCTGCTCGACCTGTCGCACGTCCAGTTCGTGCACGGCGCCACCCTCGGCACCGACCGGGTCGCCGATTTCCCGGTCGAGGTCCGCCGCGACGGCGACCGGGTGCGCATCGACCGCTGGATCATGGGGGGCAGGCCGCCGGCGATGTTCGCGCGCGCCGGCGGCATCGACCACGATGTCGACCGCTGGCAGCTCATCACCTGGACGCCGCCGAGCCATGTGGTGATCGACGCCGGCTGCGCGCCGGCGGGCGGCGGGGCGCGCGACGGCGACCGCAGCGGCGGCATCGAACTCTATTCCAACCACACCATCACGCCGGAGAGCGAAACCACGGCGCACTATTTCTGGCACCACGCGCGCGGCTTCAACCTCGAGGACGACTCGATCACCGCCTATCTCGCCGAGGCGGCGGAGACGACCTTTGCCGAGGATGTCGGCCTGATCGAGGCGCAGCAGCGGAGCATGGATACCATGCCCGACGGTCTGCCGCGGGTCGATATCAACGCCGATGCCGGGGTGCTGGCCGCCCGCCGCGTGCTCGACCGGCTGATCGCGGAAGAGGGCTGACGGTCCGGCCGCGCTCAGGCGCCGCCCGCGAGGTGGGCGGCGAGCCGCTCCTTCGGCGGCACGATGTCGGTCACCAGGTCGCGGACCAGCGCCTTGTTGCCGAGCGGTTCGATCAGCGCGCCGGCGGCCGTCAGGCGCTCGGTGCAGGCATAGCCGGTCCTGCCGTCCACCCGGACCATGCATTCCTTGCAGGCGTTGGCGTTGATGCAGGCGTAGCGGATGGCGAGCGAGGAATCGACGTGGGCGCGCACCCACATCACCGCGTCCAGCACCGACATGCCTTCCGACCAGGGGACGGTGAAGGACTCGATGCGGGACGGTTCGTCCGGCGTTCCCCGGCGCACCCGGATGGTGACGCTGCCGCTCATTCCGCCGCCGCCAGCGGGGCCCGCGCGTGCGGCGCGGCGACGACATCGGCCCAGCCGCACGCCAGCGCGCCGTCGTCCGACAGATGCAGCACCTGGTTGCGCGCGAAGGCCGGATCGGTCTCCGTGAAATCCTCGCGCTGGTGCGCCCCCCGACTCTCCCTGCGGTTGAGGGCGGCCAGCGCCACCGATTCCGCGGCAAGCAGCGAGGCCCGGAGGTCGAGCCAGTCGAGCAGGGCGTGGTCGAAGCGCGTCTTGCGCGCCGGCGCGAGCGCCGGCAGGTCGCCGGTGCGCATCTCGCGGATGCGGGCGAGCGCGCGCACCAGCCCGGCCTCGGTCCTGAGCAGGCCGACATCCGCCCACATCAGCGTCTGAAGCTCGCGCAGGAGCGCGCCTAGCCCGGCCCCCGGCCTGTCCGCACCGCCCTCTGCCGCATCGGCGAGCGCGGCGGCCCGGCCGTCGTCCGGCGCCCGCCACGCCGCCGCGGCGCCCGCGTAGCGGGCCGCGAACCGCCCCGCTCGTTCGCCGAACACGAAGGCTTCCGGGATGGCGTTGCCCGACAGCCGGTTGGCGCCGTTGGCTCCGCCCACCGCCTCGCCGGCGGCGAACAGACCCTCGATGCGGGTCTCCATGCGTTCGTCGACCCGGATCCCGCCCATGTGGTAGTGGGCGATCGGCGCGACCTCGATGGGGCGCTTGGTCAGATCGATGCCGTTTTTCGCCAGCCGGTCGATGACCGGCCCGAAGGCGAGCCGGAGCTCCGGCTCCGGGATGTGCTGGAAACTCAGGAACGCCCCGCCGCCGGGCGAACCGCGCCCGGCCTCGCACTCCTTGGTGATGGCGTAGGAGGTGATGTCGCGGGGGGCGGTATAGACCCCCGAATCCTGCTCGCCGTAGTTTTCGATGAACTCTTCCATGTCGCCGTTGAGCAGCCGCCCGCCCAGCTTGTAGCGGAACGGATCCCACATGATCGGGTCCATGCCGACCAGCCGCGGCGCGAGGTGGCCGATGGGGAAGAACTGGGGGAACTCCATGTCGAGCAGTTCGGCGCCCGCCTCGAGTGCCAGCGCGTAGGCGTCGCCGCCCATGTTGGCCGAGGCGCTGTTGCGGCGGAACAGGCGGGTGAGCCCGCCGGCCGCGAGGATCACCGCCGCCGCGGCGATGCCGACCGGCGCGCCGTCCTCGAGATTGATGCCGACCGCGCCGGCGGCCCGGCCGTCGTGGACCACCAGTTCGGCGATCGCGAGCCCGCTCACCCGGGCGATCTCCGCCGCCTGCGCGACCCGGGTGCGCAGCGTCTTGGCGACGGCCGGTCCGGTGTTGAGGAAATCGACATAGACGCAGCGCGGAATCCGGTGGCCCGGCGCCATCACCGCCCGCATGCGCCCGCCGTCCCGCGCCCAGCCGACCCGCCAGCCGTCCATCTCGCGGATGCGCACCGGCGCTTCCTCGCACAGGATCGCCGCCAGGCGCTCGTCGCACAGGCCGCGGCCCGCCTCGACGGTGTCGGCGAGATGGTGGGTCCAGTGGTCGGGCTCCCATTCGCCGACCGCGGCGGCGACCGTCATCTGGGCCATGATCGTCGCCCCGCCGCGGCTGACCAGGCTCTTGTCGACCAGCACGACGCGCGCGCCCGCGCGCGCGGCGGCGACCGCGGCATACATGCCGGCGCCGCCGGCGCCGACGACCAGGACATCGGTTTCGAGATGCGGCATCGGCGCATTGTCCCAAAGCCCTGACCGGGCCGCAACGTTCGGAAATGCACCGCTCGGTGCGCCTGTCATCGAGAAAGGCGGGGAGCGGGCCAGCGCGAATTTCGTTTCCTGCGTTTCGGTTCGACCGAACTCAGGAAATCAGGGTCTCCCGGGACTCATCAGACTGGACCGGCCCGTCCCTGGAGAAAGGATCGACAATCGTCCCGGAGAGACGCGACTTCCGGCGAAGGTCTGTCACAACGGGGGCCGCTTCGTAGTGGCGGCCCCGTCTTTCGCCGTGCGGGACGAGAAGGCCGGCGTCCACGAGCGCCTTCAGGTCGCGGCTGGCGAGATGCCTGGGTAATTCCGCGCTGACCCGGTAGGACGAATGCCGAAGCCTGGTGCCGAAGGCGGTCTGCAGCAGCGCCATGACCGTGCGCTCGGGAAGCTTGCGAGACTTTACGAGGTCGGCGAGGTCGGTATAGAGCCTTTCCAGTTCTCTCGTTCTGCGAAGGTGGGTCTGCGCTTGAAAGTAATGACCCCGCAGGCAGAAACGAACCCACGGCTTTGCGCTGCGTTCCGGGTGCCATCCACCGCCGCCGACCTCAGCCAACACGTCGTAGTATTCCTGCTGGCGGTGTCCGATGTATTCCTCGATTGAGGAAAAAATGGGAGCGACGAGCCCCTCGCTCATCAGGACCGCGGTTTGAATGCACCGGGCCGTGCGCCCGTTTCCGTCGGAAAACGGATGAAGAAGCGCCAGGTTGAGATGCGTCATGGCCGCCCGCAGGAGGACCGACTCCACCTTGGCGGAATTCACATATGTCAGAAGGTCCCGGACCAGAGGCTCCAGGCGATCGCGGTCCACCCCCTCGTGAACCAGCTCTCCGGACCGGGAGTTTCTGACCCCGACCCAGCCGGAGCGGTACTGACCCGGGTTCGCCTTCGGATCCGATTGGCAGATCATGAAGTGGACGGCCAGGAGGACGTCCTCCGAGAGTCTGAGGGCCGGGCTGCGGCGGCGCTGGAGGATATAGTCCATCGCTTCGCGGTAGCCGATGACCGCCTGCCATGTCTCGCGGTCGGTGTTCGCCGGATCTTCGCGGTCGATCGCTGCGATGGCGTCGTCATCGGAGACATCGATGCCTTCCACGCTGTTGGACCCGGCCAAGGCCCGCGCCCGCGTCATCCGGGCGAGAAATCCTGTCCAGCGGCGCGGCTCCGTCACGACGAAGAGGTTGAGTTCGTCCCGTAACCGGGCGATCGCGTCCTCGACCCGTTTCTCTTCATCGTCCAGGGAACCATAGGTGAACAGCATGGTTCATATTCAGTATATATCTGACATTTCGTCAGAAAATTATTAACCTTTCGTTCATTGTCAACGATATATGACGCACGAGCGGGTTCGACACAGGACCCACAGGCCGATCCCCCCGCCGCTTGCCGGCGCCGGGGCGGGCGTTATCATCGCCGTGCGGCATCCGGGAGGACGGTATGACGGAGACGGAGCGTGCGCTGCTCGCGGCCGCCTGGCCCTACTGGGAGGCGGAGGGGGAGATCGCCCGGCGGTTCTACGCCGCCGCCAGCGAGGACGATCACATTTTCTATCTCAGGGCGCAGCTCTGGAAGGAGCTCAACCCGGTGGACGGCTATTTCAACGGGCTCCACCGCGAGCTCGCGGCGCTGGTCGATAGCTTCCCCGAGGTCGACCGGACGATCCCGCGGCGCGAGTTCCACTTCCGCCTCACCCAGATCGCCGACGAGTTCAACCACTACCTGCTGCTCGCCGATGTCTACGAACACCTGGTGGGCCGGCCGATCGCACCCGAAGACACGGTGCAGCTCCCCGAGGAGAAGAAACTGGGCGACCTGCGGCGGTCCTACGTGCGCTCCGGCTCGCCGGTCGAGCGCGCCGCGGTGGGCTTCACCGAGGGCGGCGGCGCGAGGTTGTTCCGCGAGGGCGCCAAGCTCGCCGGCAGCCCGTTGAACGAGATGACCGCGAGCGCCATGCAGACGATCTACGACGACGAGCGCGACCACTACAAGGAAATGGCGCGCGAGGCGGTGTCGCTGATCGGCGGCGAGGCCGATCTCGAAAGGATGACGGGGGCGATCCGGGCGATCAGCGCCCAGCGGGTGCGCATGCGCCGGGAGATGTTCCGCGGCGCGATGACGGAAGAGGAGACGGATGCCTTCGTCGCCGCCGCCGAACGGGCCTTCGCCGCCGGCGGCGCCGACCTCGACGCCGGCGCCGGCATGAGCGTCTGACCGCGCCGCCCGGGGAGCCGGGCGGCCGGGGCGGTCAGTCGTCGTGCCAGCGCGCCTGCTTGTCCACCGGGGCGCCCGGCCGGTAGACCGGCGCCCGTTTCTCGAGGAAAGCCGCGATGCCCTCGGCGCAGTCGGCCGTGCGGGTGATCTCGAAGATGCGCTCCATCTCGACCTCGCCGTGCTCCTTGAGCCGGTTCTGGTTCTGATAGAGCCGGATGGTCTCCTTGGCGTATTTGAGGCCGAGCGCCGGGTAGGTGCACATCCGCCCGGCCCACGCGCGCGCCTCGTCGAGCAGGGTGTCGGCCGGCACCGCCTTGTTCACCAGACCGATCCGCTCGGCCTCCTCGGCGAAGACGAAACGGCCGGTCAGGATCATCTCGTTGGCCCGGGTCTGGCCGATCAGGCCGGGCAGGCTGCGCGGCGCGCTCCATTCGCTCATGAACCCCGCCGGCACCGCGATCTCGGCGAAGCGCACGCGGTCCGAGGCGATCCGGAGATCGCACGAGACCGCCATTTCGAGCCCGATGCCGACGGCGATCCCGTCGACCGCCGCGATGGTCACCTGGGGCAGGTCCTCCAGCTTGCGGCACATGCGCTGGGCGACGATGTGATAGTAGTCGTTGGCGAACCAGACCAGCATCTCGCCGTACTCGCCCTTGACGCCGTAGTCGGTCCACTCGTCTCTCTGGTCCTCCAGCGGCATGGTCTCGATCTGCAGGTCGCCGCCGCCCGAGAAGTTGCCGCCGGCCCCGGTCACGATCACCACCCGGGCCGTGGACTGGCGGATCTCGTCCATCATCTGGTGCAGTTCCATGGTCATGCGGGGGCCGATGGCGTTGGCGTGGTCCGGCCGGTCGAGGGTGAGGATGCCGACCGCCCCGTCCCCGGGGTTTCCGGGCGAGGATTCGATGGACCAGTCTAGGTAGCGGTATTTCATGCCTGCCGTCCTTCGCTGTTGCGAGAGCCGCGCGATCCTATGCGGGCGGCGGACGGGCGACAATGCGGCCGCGCCTCCCGCCGGCGCCGCTGTTTCCCGCGGCGGCGGCATGCTAATGCTCCGCCGCCCGGGGGGCGTCGATGGAGGCTGCGGCTATGGATGTCAGGCGTTTCGAGACGGATGTCGCCATCGTCGGGGCGGGCGGTGCTGGGATGGCCGCCGGGATCGAGGCGCTCGGCGCCGGGGCCCGCGCGACCGCGTTCGAGATGGCCGCCGAGCCCGGCGGGGCGTCGATCATCTCCGGCGGCGGCTGCCTGATCGTCGGCTCGCCGCTGCAGCGGGAAAGGGGGATCGAGGACAGCCCCGACCTCGCCTTCGACGACTGGATCCGGTGGGGCGGGCCGTCGGTCGATGCGGTCTGGGCGCGCTACTACATCGAACATTCGCTCAACGACCTCTACCACTGGGCCGAGGAACTCGGGGTCGGCTGGTCCTTCATGCTGCCCCAGGAAGGCAACTCGGTCATGCGCTGGACTCGCCCCGCCGGCAACGGCCGGGAACTGACCGTCCGCCTGATCGAGGCCTTCCGCGCGCGCGGCGGCGAGATCGTGCCCAATGTCGAGATCACCCGCATCCGCCTCGACGGCGGCAGCGCCGCCGGGCTGGAGGGCCGGGACGCGGAGACCGGCGGCGCCGTCGCGGTGGATTGCAAGACCGTCCTGATGGCCACCGGCGGCTTCAACTCCAATCTCGACATGATCCTCGAGGTGCGGCCGGACCTCGCCCGCCGCCGCATCCTGGAAGGTTCCGGCCCCAACGCCACCGGGTCGGGGCACGCGCTGGTCCGCGAGGCCGGCGGCTATCTCACCCATCTCGGTCATATCTGGCTCTACGTCTATGCGACGCCCGACCCCGGCGATCCCCGCGCGCGCCGCGGCCTGGTCTTTCGCGGCACCCCCGGATACATCTGGGTCAACCAGCAGGGGCGGCGCTTCCACAACGAGGCGCAGTCCGGCGGCAACTCGGCGACGCCGGCGCTGCTCGCGCAGGACCCCTGCCACGCCTGGGCGATCCTCGACGCAGCGATGCTGGACACGATGGAGGTCGCCGACCCCCAGTACCGCGAGGGCGGCGAGGTGTCGCGCGCCAAGATCGCCGCGCTGATCGCCGACTCGCCCTGCATCGCCAATGCCGACACGCTCGCCGGGCTGGCGCGGGCGACCGGCGTCGACGAGGCCGCCTTTCTCGACACAGTGGAGCGCTACAACCGCGCCTTCGACGACGGGCTCGACGCTGAACCCGGGTTCGGCAAGCCGCTGCACGCCTCGAAGCGGTTCGATACCCCGCCCTATACCGCGATCCAGCTCTTCCCGCTCGCGCGCAAGAACTTCGGCGGCGTCAAGACCGACCTCCGGTGCCGCGTCCTCGACCGGCATTTCGAGCCCATCCCCGGCCTCTACGCCGCCGGCGAACTCGCGGGTATGGCCGGCGGGCACATCAACGGCGCGGCCGGCCTCGAAGGAACGATGCTGGGCCCGGCGATCTTCAGCGGCCGGGTGGCCGGCGGCTGGGCCGCGGAGGAGGCGGGTTTCGGCGCGGGCTTCCGGGGAAACCCCGACCGGCGCTAGCCGTCTTCGAGGGCGGCGACGCCGGGCAGGGTCTTGCCCTGCAGCCATTCGAGGAAGGCGCCGCCGGCGGTCGAGAGATAGCTGAAATCGTCCGCGACGCCGGCGTGCGCCAGCGCCGCGGCGGTGTCTCCCCCGCCGGCAACGCTGCGCAGGGCCCCGTCCCGGGTGAGCGCCGCCGCCGCCCGCGCGACCGTCACCGTCGCCATATCGAAGGGCGGGACCTCGAAGGCGCCGAGCGGGCCGTTCCAGACCAGCGTCCGGCACGCTGCGAGGCGCCCGGCCAGCGCCGCCGCCGCCCCCCGCCCGAGGTCGAGGATCATCGCGTCGCGCGGAACCGCGGCGACCGGAACGCAGTCCGCCGCCGCGTCGGCCTCGAGCGCGCGCGCGACCGTGACATCGGACGGCAGCACGATCTCGCAGCCCGCCCGGTCCGCTTCGGCCAGGATGCCGCGCGCGGTCTCCGCCATGCCGCGTTCGCACAGCGAGGCCCCGACATCGACGCCGAGCGCGTGCAGGAAGGTGTTGGCCATCGCGCCGCCGATAGCCAGCGCATCGACCTTGCCCGCGAGATTGCCGAGCAGGTCGAGCTTGGTGGAGATCTTGGCGCCGCCGACGATCGCCGCGAGCGGCCGCGCCGGGGTTTCCAGGGCGCCGGCCAGGGCGTCCAGCTCGGCCTGCATCAGGCGCCCGGCCGCCGCCGGCAGCAGGCGCGCGAGGGACTCGGTCGAGGCATGGGCGCGGTGGGCGGCGGAAAAGGCGTCGTTGACATAGAGGTCGCCGAGCGCGGCGAGCGCCCGCGCGAAAGCAGGATCGTTGGCCTCTTCGCCGGGGTGAAAGCGGAGGTTCTCGAGCAGCAGCACCGCGCCCGGCGCGAGCGCCGCGGCGGCGCTTTGCGCGGCCGCGCCGATGCAGTCGTCGGCGAACGCCACCCGGCGCCCGCCGAGCGCCCGGCTCAACGGTTCGACGAGCGGGCGCAGCGACAGCGGGGCGGTCCGCTCTCCGCCGGGCCGCCCGAAATGCGACAGGACGACGACCGAGGCGCCCTGCGCGCAGATCTCCTCGATGGTGGGGGCGAGGCGGTCGATGCGGGCGGTGTCGGCGACCGCGCCGCCGGCCATCGGCACGTTGAGATCGCCGCGCAGCAGCACCCGCTTTCCGGCGAGCGGCAGCGCGTCGAGCGGCCGCGGCATCGGCGGCGCCGGCTCAGCCCAGCCGGCCGAGCGCCGCCGCCACGTCGATCATCCGGTTGGAAAAGCCCCACTCGTTGTCGTACCAGCTGAGGACGCGGACCAGGGTGCCGTCGATCACCTGGGTCTGGGTCAGGTCGAACACCGAACTCGCGGCGTTGTGGTTGAAGTCCGTCGAGACCAGCGGCGCATCGTTGGTCGCGAGCACGCCCTTCAGCCGCCGGGTTTTCGCCGCCTTGGCGATCGCCGCGTTGATCTCCCCGGCGGTGGTCTCGCGCCCGGCCACGAACTTGAAATCGATCATCGAGACGTTCTGGGTCGGGACCCGGATGGCGGTGCCGTCGAGCCTGCCGTCGAGTTCCGGCAGGACGCGGCCGACCGCCTTCGCCGCGCCGGTCGAGGTCGGGATCATCGACTGCGTCGCCGCGCGGGCGCGCCGCAGGTCGCCGTGCAGGGTATCGAGAATGCGCTGGTCGCCGGTGTAGGCGTGGACGGTGGTCATGTAGCCGCGGGAGACGCCCACCGCCTTGTCGAGGACGGCGGCGACCGGGGCGAGGCAGTTGGTGGTGCACGAGGCGTTGGAAACGATCCGGTGCGACTTGCGCAGCCGGTTGTCGTTGACGCCGTAGACCACGGTGATGTCCTCGTCGGTCGCCGGCGCCGAGATCAGGACCCGCTTGGCGCCGGCCGCGAGGTGCTTCTCGGCGTCCGCGCGCCGGGTGAACAGGCCGGTGCATTCCAGCGCCACGTCGATGCCGAGCCTGCCCCAGGGGAGGTCGGACGGATCGCGTTCGGCGAACACCTTGATGGCGCTGCCGTTCACGTTGAAGCCGGTGCGGGTGACCCTGATGCGCGCATCGAACCGCCCGTGGCTCGAATCGTATTCGAGCAGATGGGCGTTCACATCGGGCGAGCCGAGATCGTTGACCGCGGCGATCTCGACATCGTCCCGCCCGGACTCGTGCAGCGCCCGCAGCACCAGGCGGCCGATCCGCCCGAACCCGTTGATCGCGACCCGAACAGCCATGTCGTCTCCTCCAGAATTATCCCGCGAGGCGCGCCAGCGCCGCCTCGGCGACCGCTTCGGCGGTCACCCCGAAATGCCGGTAGAGTTCGCCCGCGGGCGCCGACGCGCCGAACCCGGTCATGCCGACGAACGCGCCGCCGGCGCCGAGATAGCGTTCCCAGCCGAGCCGGCAGGCCGCCTCGACGCCGACCCGGACGGCATTGCCGCCGAGCACCGCCTCGCGGTAGTCCGCGGGCTGTTGATCGAAGATCTCCCAGCACGGGAGCGAGGCGACCTGGGTCGGAATGCCCCGCGCCTCGAGGATCGCCCGGGCGTCGACGGCGACGGCGACCTCCGATCCGGTGGCGAGGAGCGCGACGTGGGGCGCGCCGTCGCCGGCCGCGGCGAGGATGTAGCCCCCCCGCGCGGCGAGGCCGCGCCCGTGCTCCGGGCGGCGCAGCGCCGGCAGGGCCTGGCGGGTCAGGGCGAGCACCGACGGCCCGTCCCGCCGGGCCAGCGCCGCCGCCCAGCACTCGGCCGTCTCGACCGCATCGGCCGGGCGGAAGACGTGGAGGTTGGGGATCGCGCGCAGGCCGGCGAGATGTTCGACCGGCTGGTGGGTCGGCCCGTCCTCGCCGAGCCCGATGGAATCGTGGGTCAGCACATGGATCGTCCGCTGCCCCATCAGCGCGGCCAGGCGCAGCGCCGGCTTCAGATAGTCGGAAAAGATCAGGAAGGTCCCGGCGTAGGGAACGATCCCGCCGTGCAGCGCCATTCCGTTCATCGCCGCGGCCATGCCGTGTTCGCGCACGCCGTAATGGATGTAGCGCCCGGAGAAATCGCCGCGCGCCACGACTCCCGCGTCGCGGAACAGGGTGTTGTTCGACCCGGTGAGATCGGCCGATCCGCCGACCAGCTCCGGCACCCGCGGCGCCAGGGCGTTCAGCGCCTCGCCCGACGACTGCCGCGTCGCGCGGCGCGGCGCGGTCTCGACCAGCTCGGCGATATGGGCTTCGAGATCCGCGTCCCAGCCGTCCGGCAGGCGGCCCGACACGGCGCGCTCGAACGCATCCCGGCGGTCCGCCGCCAGCCCGTCGAGCCGGGCGCGCCAGGCGTCGCGCGCGGCGCGCCCGCGCGCCCCGGCGGCGCGCCAGGCGGCGAGCACGTCGTCCGGAACCGCGAACGGCGGATGGTCCCAGCCGAGGGTCTTGCGGGCGCCGGCGATCTCGTCCCCGCCGAGCGGCGCGCCGTGGGCGGCGGCGGTGCCCGCCTTGCCGGGTGCGCCGTAGCCGATGGTCGTCCGGCAGGCGATCAGCGACGGCCGTTCGTCGGCCTGCGCCGCCTCGATCGCCGCGGCCACCGCGTCGTCGTCGTGGCCGTCCACCGAAACCGTGTGCCAGCCGTAGGCGGCGAACCGCGCCGGCGCATCGTCGCCGACGGCGAGCGCGGTCGACCCGTCGATCGAGATCCCGTTGTCGTCGAACAGGACGATCAGCCTGGCCAGGCCGAAATGGCCGGCGAGCGATGCCGCCTCGTGGCTGATCCCCTCCATCAGGTCGCCGTCGGAGGCGATCACGTAGGTGCGGTGATCGACCAGGCCGGACCCGAAACGGGCCGCCAGCATGCGTTCGGCGAGGGCCATGCCGACCGCCGTCGCGAGCCCCTGGCCGAGCGGGCCGGTGGTGGTCTCGATCCCGGCTGCGTGGCCGTATTCCGGATGTCCGGGGGTGCGGCTGCCGAGCTGGCGGAAGCGGCGCAGCTCCGCCATCGTCATGTCCGGATAGCCCGTCAGGTGCAGGATCGCGTAGAGCAGCATCGAGCCGTGGCCGGCCGACAGGACGAAGCGGTCGCGGTCCGGCCAGCCGGGCGCCAGGGGATCGAATTTCAGGTAGCGCGAGAACAGGACGGTGGCCGCGTCCGCCATCCCCATCGGCATCCCGGGATGGCCCGATTTCGCCGCCTCCACCGCGTCCATCGCCAGCGCCCGGACGGCGTTGGCCATGCGTCGCGGAGCGATGCCGGCATGCGCGCCGGCGGTTGGTGCGGAGTCGGTCCTGGTTGGCATGACGGTCTCACACAGGCAGGCCCGCGAGCGCGATTTCGCGCGGTCACACGTGATCGAATCGAGACCCGCCGGGATGACCGCAATGTGTATGCGGCGCCCCGGCGATGCAAGCGTTTTCGGGCAATTTTCGCCGGCTGGCGCCGCTCAGCGCGCCGCCGCCGCCAGCGGCATGCCGAGTTTCGCGCGCCGGATCAGCCACGGGCTCGGGCGATAGCGCGGATCGCGGTAGAAATCGTGCAGCGCGTCGAGGATGGCGAGCACCCTGGCCGGCCCGAGGCGGTCGCCCCAGGCGATCGGCCCGTGCGGATAGGCGAGGCCGAGTTCGACCGCCGCGTCGATGTCGGCCGGGGTCGCGATTCCCTGCTGGGCGATGTCGCAGCCGATATTGACGATGGTCGCGACCACCCGCTGGGCGATGAAGCCGGGGCTGTCGCCGATCACCGTGACCGGCGTGCCGTCGGCGGCGAGAAGCGCGTGGGCGAGGTCGCGCCAGCGCGGCTCGGTCACCGGGGTCGTCATCGCGGTGCGCCGGCCGGCAAGCCCGAACGCGGTGTCCACCGCCACCGTCCGCTCGGGCGGCAGCCCCTGGTCGAGCGCGGCCGCGGTCGCGTCGCTTCCCGTCGGCGTGACGAGGCAGAGCGTCCCGGGCCCGGGGCGCGCGCCGCCCTCGATCTCCGCCGCGTCGGCGATGGCCGCGAGCACCGCGGCCTGGCCGTCCGGATCCGCCGGGCTTATCCAGACCGGCGCGGGGGCCGCATCGGGAACCGCCGGCCGCGCCGCCGCCGCCTTCCTGCCGTCCTCGTAGACGTAGAACCCGCGCCCGGTCTTGCGCCCGTACAGGCCGGCGGCCATGCGCTGGCGCGCGATCGGCACCGGCCGGAAGCGGGGCTCCTCGTAGAACTGGCGGTAGATGGACTCCATCACCACCCCGGAGACATCGAGCCCGGTGGTATCCAGCAGCTCGAACGGGCCCATGCGGAACCCGGTGCCCCCCTCGCGCAGCACGTCGTCCACGTCCTCCGGGCGGGCGATGCCTTCCTGGACGATCCGCAGCCCTTCGGTGCCCAGCCCGCGGCCCGCGTGATTGACCAGGAAGCCCGGCGAATCCTTGGCCCGCACCGGACGGTGGCCGCAGCGCCGCGCCACCGCATCGAGCGCCTCGCCGACCCACGGCGCGGTGAGGAGGCCATCGACCACCTCCACCACCTTGAGCAGCGGCACCGGATTGAAGAAATGGAAACCGGCGACGCGCGCCGGCAGCCGGCAGCCGGCGGCGATCGCCGTCACCGACAGCGACGAGGTGTTGGAGGCGAGGATGCTGTCGTCGGAAATGACGGCCTCCAGTTCGGCGAACAGCCGTTTCTTGGCGTCCAGATCCTCGACGATGGCCTCCACCGCGATATCGACGCCGGCCAGTTCGTCGAGTCCGCCGACGACCGCCACCCGGCCGATCGCCGCCTCCGCGTCCGCCCCGGCCATGCTGCCCTTCTCGACCGCCCGGCGCAGCATGCGGGCGATGAACGCCGCTGCCTCGTCGACCGCCCCGCCGCGTGTGTCGAACAGCCGGACGGCGATGCCGCCCGCCGCCGCGATCTGGGCGATGCCGCGGCCCATCGTCCCGGCGCCGACGACGCCGAGCGCGAGCCCGGGCGAGTGCGGGTCGATCGTCATCGTCTGTTCTCCATCGGTCGGGCGGTCAGCGGCGGAAGTCGGGCGCGCGTTTCTCGCGGAACGCCGCTCGGCCCTCGGCGAAGTCCGCGGTGGTGAAGTTGGCGGCCTGGCCGAGCGCCTCCATCTCGAGCGCCGCCTCCAGGCTCAGCGGGGCGAGCGCCACCTGCCGCTTGGCCTGGGCGAAGGCGAAGCCCGGCATGGCCGCGAGCTCGCGCGCGCGGTCGAGCGCGCGGGCGTCCGCCCCGCCCGCCGGCGCGAGTTCGTCGGCGAGCCCGGCCTCGACCGCCTCCGCCCCCCGCAGCATGCGCGCATACAGCAGGATCTGCCGCGCCCGCGCCGTCCCCACGCGGCCCGGCAGGGTGTGCAGAATCCCGTAGTCGGGGATCAGCCCGACCCTGAAGAACGGGAAGCCGATGGCGCCGGTCTCCGCCAGGACGATGGTGTCGGCGAGCAGGGCGATCCCCGCGCCGGCGCCCACCGCGTAGCCTTCCACCGCGGCGATCACCGGTTTCTCGGCTTCGGCGATCAGCCGCACCATGCGGTGGTTCGACTTCATCCGCGCCCGCCCGGCCGCCGCGTCGAGGCCGTCCATCGATGCGATGTCGCCGCCGGCGCAGAAATGCCCGCCGTTGCCGGCGAGCACCAAGGCGCGCACCGTCGGATCGGCCAGCGCCGCATCGATGACGTCGATCAGCGCCAGCCTGAGCCCGGGGTCGAGGGCGTTGCGCTTCTCCGGCCGGTTGAGGCCGATGCGCACGATCCCCCCGTCCGGCCGGTCGATGGTCAGCACGGTCTCCTCGCCGCTCATGTCATGGCCCCGGTCGCCGCGTCCGCCGGACTATCCCGTTTCGCGAAGGCTGCGACAAGGACGGGGTCGACGGCGAACAGGTGGGCGGGGCAGCGCCGGCAGTCGGAGGCGCCGAAGCCGGGGACCGGAACCCCGGCGCCCAGCGCGACGGCGCGGGCGGCGAGGGCGCATTCGTCGCCGCCGGGGAAGGCGAGAACCCGGTCCACCGCGGCGGCCTCGGTCAGCCGGTCGACATGCCACACGCGCGCCTTGGGAAGACGCAGATGGCGGGCGGCGCGGGCACGGATGCCGCCCCTCCCCCAGGCGCTCCCGGCGTAGAGGTAGAGGCCGGCGGGCAGGACCGGCCGGCCGAGCGCCGCGATGTCGAGCGCTGTCTCGCGCTCGAGCCGCAGGACCAGCGCGTAGGCCCCGCGCGCGGCGGGGAGGCGGTCGGGGCTCAGGGCTCGCCGGTCCACGGTGCGGCGTCGACAAGGGCGGCATTGGCGAGGGCGGCGTCCAGCGCCGCTGTCAGGTCGTCGACCGAGATGCCCGCGAACTCGACATCGCCGCGCGCGAGGAACCCTTCGACGACGCGCCGCAGGGATGCCGGATCGGCCGCCGCGCCGGTCAGCGCGTCTTCGAGCCAGGCGACGCTCTCGAGCGGCCGGGGGTGCCAGTCGCCGTTGACGATCGCCGCGGCGATGCGGCCGCCGCGCAGCGCCAGCGTCGCGCGGATCATCCCGCCCATCGCCTTTTCCCGGCCCCGGCCCAGCCGGTCGCCCGCGCGCAGCCTGCCGGCGAGGCGGAAGCGCTCCGACTTGCCGAACAGCCACGCCTCGGTGTCGAGTTCCGCCCGGAAGGCGTCGGCGTAGGTCTTCTCGGTCGGGGTCAGCGCCCCGCGCCGCAGCCCGGCCTCGCCGAAGGCCCGTTCGGTGCAGGCGGCGGCCAGCGCGGCCAGCTCGTCCTCGTCGATGGTCCGCCCGGCTTCCCTTTCCAGCCAGGTGAAGCGCGCCTCCAGCGTCTTCAGCGCCTTGTCGCGCACCTTTTCCGGCGGCATCGGCATGGCCCGGCCGGCGAGCGCCGTGTCGATCGGCTTGACGTTGACGACGATGCGCATCGTCATCACCCCGTCCTCGATCTTGAGCGACGACGGCACCAGCTTTCGCCCCTCGACCTGGATGTCGTTGAGCGGGCGGTACGCCGCGGGAAAGCCGTAGCGGTCGCGGAAGGTCGCGGCGACCGCGGCGAGGATCTGCGGAAACGCCTCCTCGGTGGTTGCCGGCACCCGGGGATGGGAGACCGGCAGGAAATAGATCAGGAACGCCGACCCCGCCCCGGCATAGATCGGCCCGCCGCCGTTGACCCGCCGGCGGAAGTCGATGCCGCGGCCGCGGCAGAACGCCAGGTCGAGCACCTGTTCCGGATCCTCGTTGACGCCGATGGTGATCGAGTCGGAATCGAAGACGTTGAGGAAGACCGTCGGCGGCGCCTCGCCCCGCATCACCGCCTTTTCGACGGCGGGCGAGACCGAGACGGAAAAGTCGGCGTAGGAGCCGCGGTCGACGACCAGGCGCCAGGCGCTCATCCGCGGCTCCTGCGGTCGACCGCCGCCGGGCCGTCGTCGAGCGCCTGCACCACCTCGATCCGGTCGGCGCCGATCAGGGTCTGGCTTCTGAACCGCGCGTCGACCGCGGCGAGCGCGTCCGCATCCGCCGTCCCCTCAAGGGTCAGGCCGAGCCGGTCGCGGCCGCGTTCGCTCTCCACCGTGAGCCGGTAGCGGCCGGTCAGCCCGGCGATGCCGAGGAGCACCGGGCGTATCTCCGACGGATAGATCTTGACCCCCTTGACCTTGACCATCTCGTCGGTGCGCCCGAACACCACGCGCGGCAGGCACACCGTGCGGCCGTGCACCGGCGCGGTCGTCTGCCGGATCGTCAGGTCGCCGGTGCGGTAGCGGACCAGCGGCTGCGCCTCCTTGCGCAGATGGGTCAGCACCAGCTCGCCGCGCTCCCCGTCCGCGGCCGGCGCCAGGGTCTCGGGGTCGATCGTCTCGGCGTACACCAGCTCGTCGAACACGTGCACGCCCTCGCCGCCGGGGAAGGTGCGCGCCACCGGCAGGAACTCGGACAGGGAAAACGAGTCGACCAGCATGGTTCCCGGCATCGCCGCCCGCACCGCCGCGTACAGCGCGGCATTCCCGGTGAACGCCTCGCCGCCGGCGAAGAACACCCGGGGCGGCGCCAGCCCCGCCTCGACCAGCCGCAGCGCGAAGCTCGGGTTGCCGGCGAGCACGGTGACCCCGTTGCCGTTGCAGATCTCCGCCGCGCGCGCCGCCTCGCCGGGGCCGAGCGGGATGCAGGCGACGCCGTGCGCCTCCATCTGCGACTGGTAGAACAGCCCGGCGACGAACAGGTGGTAACCGAAGGCGACGGCGCAGACATCGCCCTCGCCGATGCCGCAGGCGGCAAGGTGGGTTCCCGCCGCGGCGATCAGGCGCTCGAGGTCGCCGGCGGTCTGCAGAACCGGCACCAGGGCCGGCCCCATCGGCGACAGGTTGATGCGCACCGGCCGGGCGCCGCCGAACCGGCCGTAGCCCGGCCGCTGCATCTCGGCGACCAGATCGGCGCGCGTCATCGGCGGGACGGCGGCGGCGAACTCGTCCGCGCCGGCGACCGCCCGGGGCAGGCGGCCGCGGTAGAACGGATGGGAGCCGAGCCGCTCGAGCGCCCGGTTGACCGCGTCTGCGGGAAAGCCCGTCAACGCCTGGAGTCGGCGAGCGCCGCCGTGTCGTCGTAGGCCGTATGGACGTTGAGCACCGCCTGGCGCTTGTCCGTCTCCACCGCGTCGAGCGCCCGTTCGAGCGCGCCCATGAGGGCGTCGGGCGTCTCCACCTCCTCGCCGTAGCCGTCCGAGGCCTCGACGATCCTGTGGTAGGCCGGCGCGGGTTCGAGATAGGTGAGCGGCGCCCGGTTGGCGCGCGCGGCGGCGCCGTCCGGGTGGAGGCCCAGCGTCGCCTTGCGGACCGACCCCCACATGCGGTTGTTGAGGATGACGGTGAGCACCGGCAGGTCGTTGGCGGCGGAGACGAAATGCGCCGGCGTCGGGTTGCCGAACATGTAGGAGCCGTCGCCGACGACGCAGAACACCCGCCGCCCGCCGCCGCCCAGCTTGACCCCGAGCGAGGCGCCCAGCCCCCAGCCCAGCCCGCCCGCCGGGCTGGTGGCGAAGAACGTGCCGGGCTTGCGGAAATCGATGTTGCCGAGCGCGAGCTGCGACTCGCTCACCATCGCGTCGTCGTCGCCCTTGATCTCGTCGATGCAGTGGGCGACCCAGGCGGCGTCGGTGACGCCCGCCGTCCGCGCCGCCCGGAGGCGCGCCGCCCGGGCCTCGGCCAGCGCCGCCCGGCGTTCGGCGGCGCGTGTCCGCCGCGCGCCGATGCGCGCGTCCGACTCGCCCTCCAGCGCCTCGGCCAGCGCCGTCAGCCCGAGGCCCGAGTCCGCGGTGATCGCCAGGTCGCAGGGAAAGCCGCGCACCGGATAGGTGCTGAACAGCGGATCGACGCCCATGTGGATTACCCGGGCGTCGTCGGGCGGGCTGTGCAGACTGGGGATCCAGGGGACGTCGCAGTCCACCACCAGGATCAGGTCGGCTTCGCCGACCGCCGGGCCCGGCTCGAACCCCATGTGCATGTCGTGATCGGTGGGCAGCGAGACATAGCGCGGGCGGTAGGTCACCACCGGCAGGGCGAAGCGGTCCGCGAGCGCGGTGAGCGCCTCCGCCGAGGCCGGGTTCTGGCCGGCGCTCGCGGTGACGATCAGCGGGTTGTCGGCGGCCCGGATCCAGTCCGCGGCCCGGTCGATGGCGGCGGGGTCGGGCGCAGGGCTCGAGGCGGCATGCCGGCGCGACGGGCTGTCGAAGGAGAACGAGCCCGGCCGTTCGGCCAGCACCTCGCGCGGCAGGGTGAGATAGACCGGCCCGCGCGGCTGGTTCATCGCGACGTTGACCGCGCGGTCGACGATGGTTTCGAGCTGGCGGGCGTTGCGCAGTTCGTAGTCCCACTTGACCATTTCGCGCAGCATGCCCGCCTGGTCGAACATCTCCTGGCCCCAGTGGATGTAGATCGACCGCGCGCCCGGCGCACCGGCCTCGGTCAACGGCGTCCGCCCGGAGGTGAAGATGATCGGCACGTTCTCGCGCGCCGCGTTGGTGATGCCGCAGATCGCGTTCGCCGTGCCGACATTGACATGGACCATCACCGCCTGCGGCTTGCCGGTGGCGAGGAAATAGCCGTGCGCCATCGACACCGCGAGGTTCTCGTGCGGCACCGTGACCGGCGTCGGCGCCCCGGTGCCGTCGATCATCGACTTGGACAGCGCCTCGATGACCGAGGCGAAATCGGTCCCGGCGTTGCCGAACAGGTAATCGACGCCGCGGTCCTTCAGGAGGGCGAGATAGGCTTCGGCGAGGCTGTCGACCTGGATCTGTTGCTGCGGCATGGGGGGTCTCCCTTCGCGGCGGCGCGCCGGCGCACTATAGGATGTCGAGGCCGGTGCGTGAATTCGCGGCGGCCGCATTCGGGGGAGCGAGGTCGGCGATGGCTGTCCGTCTGGCGCTGTTCTACGCCGCGGCCTTCCTGTTCGTCGGCGTCTCCCTGCCCTTCTGGCCGGTATGGCTCAGCGCCAGGGGGCTGAGCGCGACCGAGATCGGGTTCCTGATTACCGCCGGCACCTGGGTGCGGATCGCCGCCCCGCCGATGGCCGCCCATTTCGCCGACCGCAGCGGGCGGCGGCGGCCGGTGCTGGTCCTGCTCGCCGCCGCCGCGTTCGCGGTCCATCTTCTCTTTCTCGCGGCGGAGGGTTTCGCGGCCCTGCTCGCGGTCAGCATCCTCGCCGCCATCGCCTTCACGCCGATCCTGCCGATGGGCGAGAACATGACGCTGCTCGCGGCGCGCGCCCGCGGGCTCGACTACGGCCGGGTCCGGCTGTGGGGCTCGTTCGCCTTCATCGTCGGCGCGGTCGCCGGCGGCCGCCTGGTCGGCGCGGCGGGCAGCGATGCGATCCTCTGGCTGGTTCTCGGCACGCTGGCGCTCACCGTGCTGGCGGCCGCGGCGATGCCGGAGGCGCGGCCGCCGCCGTCGCGCCACCGCCTGCCGGCCGCCGCCCTCCTCGCCGATCCGCCGATGGCGGTGTTTCTCGCCGCCGCCTCGCTGATCCAGGCGAGCCACGCGGCGGCCTACGGCTTCGCCACGCTGGCCTGGCGCGCCGCCGGCATCGACGACGAGGTGATCGGCCTCCTGTGGGCCGAGGGGGTGTTGGCCGAGATCGTGCTGTTCGCGCTCGGCGGCGGCCTGGCCGCCCGGCTGGGTCCGGCCCGGCTGCTCGCCGTCGGCGCCGCGGCGGCGGTGGTCCGCTGGCTCGCGTTCGCGGCCGAGCCCGGGCTCGCGGCGCTCGTCGTCCTCCAGGCGCTGCACGCGCTGACCTTCGGGGCGACGCATCTGGGCGCCATGCTCTATCTCGTCCGCGCGGTTCCGGCGGAATATTCGGCGAGCGCCCAGGCGCTCTACGCCGGGGTGGCGATGGGGCTGGTCATGGGCGGGGCGACGATCCTCGCCGGCGCGCTGTACGACGATGTCGGCGCCGGGGCGTTCTACGCGATGGCGGCGATGGCGGCGGCCGGGCTGCTGGGCGCGCTGGCGCTGGGGCGGCTCACGCCGAGCGTTGGCCGGAGCGCAGGAACGCGCGCCTGACCTGGTAATAGCCGCCGAGCCAGAGCGGGTAGTAGACGTGGTCGTCGTGCGCGTCATCGCCCTCCGGATGGACCAGGACGACCAGCCCGTCGCGGTTGTACATCAGCCACGGCACGAACTCGGCGAACAGCGCCTTGTCGAAGGCGACCTGGAACATCGGTTCCGGGTGCGGCCCGACCGGCCGGTCGCGGAAACGGCCCATGACGATGTCGAAGCCCCATTTCTGCCAGATCCGGCCGCGCAGCCGCGCCGCGGTCTCGCGCGTTTCCTCGTCGTAGTAGATATGGGCGTGGTAGCCGGCGATCCGCGTATGGTCGCCGGGCGGGAAGTCGGTGTCTTTCACGGTATCGCCCCCGGTGCCGGTTTCATCTCCGTTCGTCGCGCACGCGCTTGGCCTTGAATTCGGTCTTGGGCAGGGTGTCGGGTGCCAGCACCTCGACGCCGACCCGAACCTCGCAGCGGCTGCGGACGGCCTGCGCGATCTCCCCGGCGATCCCGGCCGACGGGTGCTCGACCCTGAGGTCCATCACGTCGAGCCCGTCGGCGTTGGTGCGCAGCACGATCTCGAACTCGTCGCCGACGCCGTCGATCGAGCGCACCGCCTGTTCGATCTGGCTCGGGAAGAACTTGACGCCGCGCAGGTTGATGAGGTCGTCGGCGCGCCCGGTGAACGACCCCATGGCGCGCACGTGGCTGCGCCCGCAGGCGCAGCGGCCGGTGTCGTAGACCGTGTAGTCGCCGACCAGGAAGCGCAGCTGGGGCGAGCTCTCCGAGTTGAGCGAGGTGCAGACGGTGAGGCCGCGCTCGCCCTCCGCGACCGGCGCGCGGTCGTCCGGGTCGACGAGCTCCCAGATCTGCACGTCCTCCATCAGGTGGGTGAAGGTGGTCTCGCCCGGCCGCACCGAGGCGGCGCAGGAATAGCCGCCGACATGGGGCGAAGCCTCGGTGCAGCCGTAGAACTCCACCGTTCGGCAGCCCCAGAGCTCCCCCAGCCGTTCGCGGGTGCGGTCGATCCCCATCGCCGGCTCGCCCCCGGTGAACAGGGTCCTGACCGAGCTCGTGCGCGGGTCGAGGCCGAGCCGCTCCATCGTGCGGCCGAGATAGAGCGCGTAGGACGGGGTGCCGGCGATCACCGTCGGCCGGAAGCGGTCGATCGCGCGCGCCCGCGCCTCGGCGTCCATGCCGCCGCCGGGAATGACGGCGATGCCCATGCGGGCGAAGGCGTACATCGCGCCCCAGATCCACACATGCGGGCCGAACCCGACCATCGGGAACACCGTGTCGCCGCGCCTGATCCCCATCGAATGGAGCGCCCGCGCATTGGCCCATTCCCAGTAGCCGCGGTCGATGTGGGTGTAGCGGAACACGCGCGGGGCCCCGGTGCTGCCCGACGAGGAGAAGAGCATCCAGCCGCGGTCCGCCCATTCCGCCTCGCCGATCGTCGAATAGGTGCCGTAGGGCGGGTTGGCGGCCGCGTCCTCCATCATTTCCGCCTTGTCGACCACCGGCCATCGGCCGAGGTCGTCGATCGTGCGGATGTCGGTCGGGGCGAGCCCGAGCCGGTCGAAGCGGCGCCGGTAGAAACCGCTGTTCTCGTAGAGGAACGGCGTCAGCGCCTGCAGCTTGTCGTTCTGTATCGCCGCGAGCTCGTCGCGCGAGCAGGTCTCGAGCGCCGGCGACCAGTGCGCCTCGCCGGCCGGGGCGTCGGCGTCGCGCCGGTGGCGCTCGAGGGTCTCGAGCCAGAGGCGGCGGGTCCTGTCGGCCCGTTCCGGCACCGCGGTCACGCCTTCCTGCGGTTGGCTTCGAGCCAGCCATCGACGCGGCGGACGGTCTCGTCGACGGTGTCGTTCCGCATCCCCTTCTGGGCCGCGAGCGCCTGCACCAGGCGGTCGGCGCGCTCGATATTGACCGCGCCGCCGTCGAGCGCGCGGGCCGCCGAGGACGGCCGCACCAGCCCGTCCGCGGCGGCCGCGTACTTCGCGAACGGCACCAGGTCGCCGGCCGCCGCGCCGAGCGCCCGGCAGACCTCGCACACCCATTCGTAGACCCCCTGCGAGAGCGCGGGGTCGCTGTGCACCGCCTCGCGGATCGACCGCATCCCGTCCTCCTGGACGCAGCGGTAGTTGCCGGTCAGCAGCATCGCCCACTTGGCGAGCGGCACGAAGATCGACTCGTGCACCTTGAGCTTCACCGGCAGGGCGATGGCGCCGCCGCCGTCGTCGAACGCGGCGGCCTCGATATCGGCCTGCAGCGACCGCAGCAGGGCGGTCGCCGCGTCCGCTTCGAACCGCGCCGCCTTGAAGTTGGTCGGCAGGCTGACCTGCAGCACGTTGGTCTTCTCGCCCGGCGGCCGGAAGGCCTGCGGGTCGGGGCTGCACAGCGTGATCGACGCGGGGTCGATCCCGTCCCACACCGAGGCGTCGGTGTAGCAGTCGGCGACCGCGCCCGCGTCGATCCCGGGGATGCGCCGGATGTAGGACAGCGGCGGCATGTTCATGATCGACATCACCGGCCGGCCCGAGGCGGCGACCCGGTCGAGCAGGGCGCGGACCCCGGGAGCGCGGTATTGCGGCTCCTGCATGGCGAGCACCACCAGGTCGTGGTCGGCCGGGTCGGCCTCCTCCGGCGTCGCCGCCGTGAGCCGCCCGGGGAGCGCCCGCGAATGGACCTCGACCAGCCCGTCGCGCGCCTTCGCCGGCATGCGGACCGTCTGCCCCTCGTCGTTGATCAGCGCCGCCTCGTCCGGCAGGCACACCAGCCTGGCGTCGTGGCCGGCGAGCAGCAGCTTGATCGCCAGCAGGGAGCCGTAGGAGGCTCCCATGATCATCGTCGTCGTCATCTGCGCCCGCCCTTCCCTTCCGCGTCCGTTGCCGCCCGCACGGCCGCCGCGCTGCCGCCGCGCCCGCCCCGCCGTGCTCGCTCCCGCGCTTGCCCCATTTTGCAGAACGGCGGATCGCCGGTCGAGGCGCGCCGCCGCCCGTCAGTATTCGAGCGCCGGATCGACGCGGTTCTCCAGTGGCTGCCCGGCGAGAAACCGGCGCAGGTTGGCGCACACCAGATCGAGGGTGCGCGGAATGTACGCCTCGGTGTCGTCGGACGAGCAGTGCGGGGTGATGATCAGGTTCGGGGTCCGCCAGAGCGGCGACGAGGCGGGCAGCGGCTCGGGGTCGAACACGTCGAGGACGGCGCTGATCTCGCGCCGTTCCAGCCGCCGGCGCAGCGCCTCGTAATCGACCACCCGGGCGCGGCCGTAGTTGACGATGCCGCCGCCCGGCCGGATCGCGTCGATTTCCGCCGCGCCGATCAGGTGGCGGGTCTGCGCGGTCGCCGGCGCGGTGGCGATGATGAAGTCGGCGCGCGGGATCAGGCCGCCGATCGCCTCCGGCCCGTGCATCTCGTCCACCGCCGGGTGCGGCTGCGCGGTCCGCCGCACGCCGAGGACCCGCATCCCGAAGCGTTTCGCCCATTCGGCGACGCCGCCGCCGACGCTGCCGACGCCGACCACCAGCAGGGTCTTGCCCGCGATGCCGGTGTTGAAGGTCTGCTCCCAGCGCCCGGCGCGCTGGTGGGTGACCATCTCCGGCACCCGGTTGTTGAGCATCAGCACCGACATGATCGCGTATTCGTGCGCGCGGGCGCCGTGGACGCCGCGGTTGTTGGTGAACGTCGCGCCGGCGGGCAGCCAGTCGAAGGGCGCGAACTGCTCGACGCCGGCGCCGGTCGCGTGGATCCAGCGCAGCCGGGGCGCCCGCGCCGCGATGTTGCGGTGATCGATCGTCCAGCACACCAGCGCGTCGGCGTCGGCGATCTGGCGGTCGAAATCGGCGCCGTCGTAGCCGATGCTGCAATCGACCCGGCCGGCGAGGTCGGGGAAGCGCGCGAACGCCGCATCGAGGCGCTCGCGGGTGACCTCGAAGACCGCGCCGAGGCCGGAATCGTTCTCGACGTGCAGGCGGATTGCGTCCGGCGGCATCGGCGGCGCCCCGTCACCCAAGGCTCGGCCCCAGGGTGCGCTCGACCCACCACTGGGCGAGCTGCGGGACCAGCGGCTCGAGATGCGAGAACCGGCCGCGCGGGGCGAGCGGCGAGTTGAGCCCGCGCTGCTGCTTTGCCGCGACCGCGTTGTCCTCCGCCAGGGTGGTGTCCCAGCGCTTGTAATAGTAGCGCGCCTTGGCCGCGAAATCCGCTCTGGCGGCGGTGGCGCGCGGGAAGCAGGCGCCGTGGACGACCTGCGTCCGCCCCGGCCCCTGCGGCCGCAGTTCGAGATACCAGACCGAATCGAGGGTCATGCCGAGCATGGTCGACGGGTTGAGGCAGACATAGTTGGTGCCGCCCGCCGCGCGGCCTTCCAGCCCCTCGATGTGCGGCAGTTCGTGCGCCAGATCCTCCATCAGGAGCGAGCGGGTGTGCGCGTCGTGGTGCTCGCGGATGTCGAGCCATGCGCCCCGGGTCGGCGCCGCCGAATGCTCCATCTCCTTCGGGTTGAGCGTCGCCCCGTGCACCATCGGCAGGTGGTACTCCTCCATCGCGTTCTCGATATGGACCTTCCAGTTGCAATCGACCTCGTGCACCCGCCGGCGCACCAGCGCCAGGTCGTCGAGCCGGTAGGATCCCATGAGCTCGGGGAAATCGCCGAGATAATCGGCGAGCGGCGGCGCGTCGTCGTCGAAGTTGACGAACATGAAACAGCCGCAGGTCTCGAGCCGCAGCCGGCGCAGCCCGTAGCCGGCGGCGTCGAAGTTGCGCGCCCGCTCCATCCCCGGCGCGCTGTGCAGCCCGCCGTCGAGATCGTACACCCAGCCGTGATAGGGGCAGGTGAAGGCGCGGCAGCTGCCCTCGCCCTCGGCCACCGGCGTTCCCCGGTGGCGGCAGTTGTTGGCGAACGCCCGGATCTCGCCGTCCGCGCCGCGGACGATGAGGACGGGCACGCCGACATACTCGACGGCGATGAAATCGCCCGGCGCCGCGACCTGGTCGGTGTGGCCGAAGAAATTCCAGGTGCGGGAAAACAGGTTCTGCACCTCGAGGCGGTAATAGGCCTCCGAGGTATAGCACCAGGGAGGCAGGGTCTCCGCCTCCTCGACGGCGCGAAAGACTCCGTCGAAGCTGGCGCGGTCGATCGTCGCTGGCTCGAACATCGTTTTCCTTCCTCGCCGGTTGGGCCTCGCCGGTCGGGCCCCGCCGGTCGGGGCCTTCCGGGAACGGCGGCGCACGGAAAGGCTAGCCAAACGCCCGCGCATGGTCCAATGATGCGGCGTCCAATAATGCGCCGGCGGCGGCCGGTCGGGGGAGGAAACGGTGGCGACGTTCGTTCTGGTGCACGGCGCATGGCACGGCGGCTGGTGTTGGCGCGATGTGCGCACCGCGCTCAGGGCGCGCGGGCACGAGGTGTTCACGCCGACGCTGACCGGCCTCGGCGAGCGCTCGCACCTGCTCTCGCCCGACATCGACATGGACACCCATATTGCCGACGTCGCCAACGTGATCGTCTGGGAGGAGCTCGACGACGTGGTCCTGGTCGGCCACTCCTAAGGCGGCTACGTGATCACCGGCGTCGCCGACCGCATGAAGGAGAGGCTGCGCCACGCGGTCTATCTCGATGCGTTCGTGCCGGCCGACGGGGACAGCCCGGCGTCGCTGACGGCCGCCCTCGCCAACCCCGGCGCCGCGGCGGCCGAGATCGCCGCCGAGACCGCGGCCGAGATCGCGCGCCGCCGGAGCGCCGTGGACGAGCGCGGCGGCATCGCCACCCACTACACCAACATGTTCGATGTGCCGCCCGAGCCGGCCGAGCGCTACCGCTGGGTCGAACGGCGCATCACCCTGCACCCGGCGCGCACGCGGATCGAGCCGATGCGGCTGCCGAACGGCGGCTCCGACGGCCTGCCGCGCACCTACATCCTGTGCGCCGGTTCCGAGGGCGAGACCCCGTTCATGGTGCTGGCGCGGCGCCTGCGCGGCGACCCGAGCTGGCGCTGCCGCGAACTGCCGACCGGCCACGACGCGATGGTGACCATGCCGGAGGAGACCGCGGCGCTGCTGATCGAGGCGGCCGGGCCGTGAACGGCGGCGCTGTGGACGACACCCCGCGCGGCGCCGCGGTCATCGCCGCCCTCAAGGCCGCCGGGGTGGGCCACGTCGCCGCCCTGCCCGACATCACCACCAGCGCCGGCATCCTGTGGCCGCTGTCGCGCGACCCCGATTTCCGCCTCATCCGGCTGTGCAAGGAGGACGAGGGGGTGGCGATCTGCGCCGCCCTCTCCTATTGCGGCCGGCGGGCGGTGCTCCTGATGCAGCAGACCGGGCTGATGGATTCGCTCAACGCGGTGCGCGCCTCCGCCGTCGAGTACGGCCTGCCGGTCTGCATGATCGTCGGCCTGCTCGGCAAGGAGCCGGACCGGCCGGCGGCGCAGTCGGCCAATCTCGGGGTCCGCATCGTCGAACCGGTGCTCGACGCGCTGGGCATCGACCGGCTGTCGATCGAGACCGCGGCCGACGTCGCCGGGCTGGCGCCGGCGATCGACCGGGCCTACGCCGCCTCGCGCCCGATGGCGGCGCTGATCGGCAGGAGGATCGAGCGGTGATGCGCCGCGACGAATGTTTCCGGGCGCTCGCCGGGTGCCGCGGCGGCGCCGTCGTGGTCGCCGCCTACACCTCCGCCTTCGAGTGGATGGCGATCGACCCGAGCCCGCTCAACTTCGTCGGCGTCGGCGCCATGGGCCAGGCGTCGTCCTACGCGCTCGGCTTCGCGATCGGGCTTCCCGACCGGCGGATCGTCGTGCTCGACGGCGACGGCAGCCTGCTGATGAATCTCGGCAGCCTGGTGACCGTGGCCGAGGCGGCGCCGGAGAACCTGGTCCATTTCGTGGTCGAGAACGGCACCTACGAGGCCAACGGCAGCCACCCGATCCCGGGCCGCGGCCGCGTCGATTTCGCCGGCTTCGCGCGCGATGCGGGCTACCGCGAGGTCCACGCCTTCGACGGGCTCAACCGCTTCGCGGCGATGCTGCCCGGCCTGCTCGCCGCGCGCGGCCCGGTGTTCGGCTGCCTCAAGGTCGAGCCGGGCGAGCCGCCGGACTACGACTACCCGCTGCTGCACAGCGCCGGGCTGCGCGACGCCTTCCGAGAGGCGGTCCGCCCGCCCGCCGGCGCAGACGCAAGCGGCCGCCCGGGCTGAGGGGCGGGAGGTCGGGCGCAGGACGCCGGATGCAGGGCATCGAGGGTCCGCAGCGGGCCGGCGCCGGCAAAGGCATCCAGGCCGCCCTGCGGCAGAGATGACCGTCGGGGCTCGATTGACGGTCGGCGAATCGCCCTTGACCCAGAAATTTAAAGAGGTAACCCTTGCATGGCCTCGCCTGCCAGCCAAATGCAAGGGACAGCAAGGTAACGGAGCGGGCGGGCGAGCGGCGCAATGGAGAACGAACGAAGGCATATACCCTATGCCTAGAGGACCCAAGGGTGAGAAGCACCCCGCCGACGTGGTTGGCTGCGCCGTCCATGTCATGAAGATCGCAACGGGAGAGATCGAGGGCGCATTCGAAACCCGCCGGCCGAACAAGGCGAAGGGCGGCCGCGTGAATAATGGATGATGATGCTGTATGCGGTGATCCCGCTTGGGATGAATGAACGCTTGCGTGAGCGCATCCAAGAGGTGTCTCAAACGGTCTATGATGACACCTATCCCCACGTTTACTTCTTGGCGTATCATGGCACAGCAACGGACCTAAGTTCTGAATTGGGCTTAGGGGACTCGGATGGCAGCGGCGAAGGTGTCGTTCTTCGGGTTGGCCATCATGCCGGATATACCTTTCGTTCCCTTTGGGAGTGGCTCGAGAAAAACGGAGCCTGATGTGGCGACGACCAATGAAAAGTCGCCTCAACCGGATAAAGCTTCTTCCCCTTCAGGAGATAGCCAGTGGGCTCTACGAGCCTTTGCAGACATCAGGAACGACATTGAAAAACTGGATAACCGCCTCAGAGAAGACATTGGAAAGATGGAGAATCGCCTCCAACGCCTTCAAATGACGGTTTGGATCGCCGTCGGAGGTATAACTGCGGTAATCGGGCTTGTCGGATGGGTTTTCCGACCTGTCATAGCTGTCATAGCCGAAAAGATGATGACAAGCTGATGTCGTAAGGAAAAATGCTTACCAACTAGGTTTCATGCCCTGTATTCAAGGGTCGGCACAAATTCCTGTTTGCAAGCAACCGTTTATGGCTGGCCCGGCAGGACGAATTCACAAGTGTGGAATAAATCTTCCCGCGCGGATTGTCGATCAATGTCTTGTTTCCAAAATCCGCCTGCAATTTCCTGTCGTTGGAATACAACAGCCGCGCCCCGCTGATCTGCGCCAGCGCCAGAACGTGAGGGTCGTCCGATTCGAGCGATCCGGTTTT
The DNA here is from genome assembly GCA_965200535.1 of Alphaproteobacteria bacterium. Classification (GTDB taxonomy): domain Bacteria; phylum Pseudomonadota; class Alphaproteobacteria; order MPNO01; family MPNO01; genus MPNO01. Next base: position 1,768,588 of record CBDAUF010000001.1, read on the forward strand.
TTCCAATTGGGCCGCCCGTTCAGTTACCCTCTTGCCGTCCACGATTTTCATTTTTCCCGCGAGAACAGCCTGTTGTGCCCATCGCTGCACATCGGATGAATGCATCAGTTCTTCATGCACCCGGCCTCCCGAGATCAGGATTCCCTTTCCCGAATTGAGCCAGTTGAAAAACTTCGCCCCCGCTTCCGATGCGTCGGGACGAAACACCTCGCCGGCGACGTTGGCATCGACAATCGCGCACATCAGAAAAGCCCGAGAGACCGTTGTGTTTCTTCCATGAAAAACCGTCGGTAGCTCTCCGGTGCGTCCTGTATGTTGCCCTGCTCGTCCAGCCGGAGCGAGTGGATGCGAACATCCAGGTTGCCGTGTTCGAAGTACAGGATCGATACGTCGCCGGGTTTCAGACTCCCCGCCTCTCCGTCGCGGACGTCCATTCTGATCCGGTCGAGCAAATGATCGCTGTGCGTTTCGATCACCAATTGACGGTTCCCGGCGGCAATTTCGCAGAGCAGGCTTCCCAGAGCGGCCTGGGCGCTTGGATGCAGATGCACCTCGGGCTGCTGCAAAAGAAATATGTCGGGGGCATTTCGTCGGAACAGTTCGGTGATAAGAGATAGCACCTGACTGACCCCGTAACCGACATCGATCACGTTGCGGTGCGGACCCTTCAGTCTTTTGCTGAATTTCCTTATCTGGACCTGAAAAGGTTCGCTTTCCCTCTTGCCGAGTTGTCTTATGGCAATTTCGTCGAACAACCCCGAAGCCCTTCCAAAGTTCTCCAGGGCGGCTTTCAGGAAAGCCCATTCCGTTTTGTTTTGAAAATAGATATTCGCCAGATACATCGGAATGTAGTCGCCTTCGGGGTCGGTTTCCAATCGGGCGGGATCGTAAGTGCGGCGCGGTCTTGAGCGCACGGGCGCGCTCGCATACGGACGCCGTCTTGTCCAAGGTTGGTTATAGCGGCTGACCGGAGATACGAGTTCGCTGATCTGGTCCAAATCTTCTTGAATGATGTCGGGCGAACCGTCGCAGGACACAATCCTGTTGACGAAGTCTTCGCCCCGAGTTGAAGCAAGCCGCCGGAATAAGGGAAAAGGAGGCAGCATTTCATATCGTCGATCAAAAACAGACCGTGGAATTCGTGAGTCATCCGAATACATCCACGTTCCTCTGGAAGTCCCGATACGGGTCTTGCGAGTTTGATCTCCCGTGTATTCTTCAATCCAGGACTTTCCGTGGGCGAGATTGCGCTGCACCGGAAAGGGTGCCGTTCCCCTCTTTTCGAACCTTGTGGAAAAGAGAACAGGTTCTTTTCCGCGGGCGGCATCAGATCGTCCTGGAAAGAAACTGAAGCCGGCCTCGAACATATCTGCCCGCCCGCTTTTGCCGCGGTGGTGGGCAATCTCGTCAAAACTGCCGAGGTCGTACGGCTCTTCCTTGAAATCGGGCGCCCGATGAGCGTAGGCGACATCCCAGAGCGCGCGAATCATGGCCATGAACGAGGTCTTGCCGGTGCTGTTCTCGCCGACGAGCAAGGTCAGCGGTGCGAGGCGGGCCGTCTGTTCCTCGTGGAAGCAGCGGAAATCCTTCAGCATCAGCCGGTTCACGGCGCTATCTCCTGGCTGCTTTCGGTCCGCCGCCAAGGCGGCGGTGTCCGGGCGCTTGGCCGGGGCTGCGACCACCGTTCCCCCGCGCCGTGCACCGGTCACCGAAGAATATTATTCCTTCATTTTGCCGCACGGAAGAGAGTCCAGATACTCGAACAGCGACGGCTTTTCCTTCTCGATCAGCTCAAAAACCTTTTCGTCGAACCTGTCGTTCAGATAGGACAGAAGCTGCACCCGTTCCCCGGAAACAACGCATGAAATCCTTTCGTTCCCTCGGTGGCAATCGATCACCCTTCCTCCAAGGGTGTCATCATATTCCTCGGAGATGGAAAAAGCGCGCGATTTTGCTAGTCTTCAATGATTGAAAACATATATGGGACAGGCGGCGGATGTGTCATTGGCGCCCCCCGCCGCCTCCTAAAACTCGCCGTCGCCGAGGCGGCGGAGGATGTCGTCGAACTGTTCCAGGGTGGTGTAGCGCAAGGTCAGTTCGCCGGCGTCGAGGGCGTGCGGGGTTATGGTGACCTGGAGGCCGAGGAGGAGGGAGAGGTCGCGCTCGAAGGCGGCGATGTCCGGGCTCTTGGCCGGGGCGGCGCCCCATTCGTCCTGCGGGGCCGCGCCGCCCGCAGCCGCCGGGGGCGCCGCATCGCTGGCGCCGGGCGCGCCGTCTGTGCCGTCTGCGTCGCCTGTGCCGCCCATGGCCCATGCTGCCGGCGCCGCGAGCTCCGCGCTGCGGGCGGGCTGTTTCTCCCTGCGGATCAGGCGTTCGGTCTCGCGCACCGTGAGGTTGCGGCGCATCGCCACGGCGGCGATGCCGAGGGGGTCGATGGCGTTCATCAGCGCGCGGCCGTGCCCGGCCGACAGCTTGCCGGCCTGCAGCAGCGCCTTCACCCCCTCCGGCAGGAACAGGAGGCGCAGCGTGTTGGTGATGTGGCTGCGGCTCTTGCCGAGGACGCGGGCGAGCTCCTCCTGGGTGCGGTCGAAATCGTCGGTCAGCCGGCGGTAGCCCTCGGCCTCCTCGAGCGGGGTGAGATTCTCGCGCTGGATGTTCTCGACCAGCGCCGCCTCGAGCGCCTCGCGGTCGCCGAGGGTGCGCACCACCGCCGGCACCTCGTGCAGCCCGGCCGCCTGGGCGGCGCGCCAGCGGCGCTCGCCGGCGACGATCTGGTAGCGATCCGGATCGCCCGGGTCGGGCCGCACAAGCAGGGGTTGCAGGACGCCGCGCTGGCGGATCGAGGCGACCAGCTCGGTGTGCGCATCGCCGTCGAAGGCGCGGCGCGGCTGGAACGGGCCGGGGGAGAGGAACGCGACCGGCAGCATCGCCGCCCCGCCGCCCGCGCCCGCACCGCTGTCCGCCCCGCCGCCGGCGGGGTCCCGGTCGGGCTCGTCCTCGAACAGGGCGGAGAGGCCGCGGCCGAGCTTCGACCGCGCCGCGCCGGGCCGCGCACCCCCCCGCCCGCCGCCTTGCGGGCCCGGGACTCCAGGCCCCGCCGGATCTTCGGTCATGCCGCGGCCCCCCGTTCGCGCCTCAGGATTTCCCCCGCCAGATGCATATAGGCCCTGGCCCCGGAACAGCGGTGGTCGTAGAGCAGGACCGGCTTGCCGTGCGACGGCGCCTCCGACACCCGGACGTTGCGCGGGATCACGGTGTCGTAGACCTTGTTGCGGAAGAAGCCGCGCACATCGTCGGCGACCAGCGCGCTGAGCCGGTTGCGGGCATCGTACATGGTCAGCACGATGCCCTGGATCTGCAAGCGGGGGTTGTGGTGGCTGCGCACGCGCTCGACCGTGCGCACCAGCTGGCTCAGCCCCTCGAGGGCGAGGAACTCGCACTGCAGCGGCACCAGCACCCGGTCCGCCGCCGCCAGCGCATTCAGCGTTAGGAGGCCGAGCGCCGGCGGGCAGTCGATGAGGATATAGTCGTGGGCGGCGAGCGCGCTGCCTGCATCGCTGTCAGTGCTATCAATGCTATCGCCGGCCTCGGCCGCCCCCGCGGCCAGCGCATCGCGCAGCCGGTAGGCCCGGCGCGGCGCGGCGGCGAGCTCGATCTCGGCGCCGGCCAGCGCGTCGGTCGAGACGGCGATGCGGAGCCCCGGGATCTCGGTCTGGCGCGCCACCGCCTCGATGCCGGCGCCGCCGGCGAGCGCATCGTAGGTGCCGGTGCTGCGGTCCGCCCGGGCGATGCCGAGCCCGGTGGAGGCGTTGCCCTGCGGGTCGAGGTCGAGGACCAGCACCCGCTTGCCGACGGCGGCGAGGGCGGCGGCGAGGTTGATCGCGGTCGTCGTCTTGCCGACGCCGCCCTTCTGGTTGGCGACCGCGACGACGCTGGCCCGGCCCTGCGTCATGGCGCGTTTCCCTGCGGTCTTTCGTCCACTGTGCGGTCGATTCGCGAGAAGCTGTCCACAATCAGGATGCGCGCGGCGGGTTCGGTGGCGCTCGGCGCGGTCCGCGCCACGATATGCCACGCCGCGGCCGCGTCGGTCAATTCCTGCCGCCAGCGCGCGCCCTTGGGGAACAGGCAGACCGGCCGCCCTGCCGGCGGTTGGCCCGGGGCCGGCGCGGCCGCCCGGGCGGCGAAGGGGGCGGCGTAGGCGAGCAGGCGGGAGAGCGGGGCGAGCGCGCGGGCGGCGACCGCATCGCAGGGGACGGGGGCGAGGTCCTCGATGCGGGCGCGGCGGACGTCGCACGGCGCATCGGCCGCGCGCGCGGCCTCGAGGAGAAAGGCGGCCTTGGCGGCGTCGGACTCGACCAGCACCGCCTCCACCCCGGCGACGACGGCGAGCACCAGCCCCGGCAGGCCGGCGCCGGAGCCGAGATCGACGATGCGCCGCGCGCCGGCCGGCAGGTGCGCGGCGAGCTGGCCCGAGTCGAGGATGTGGCGGCGCCAGATGTCGCCCGCCGTCCTCCGCCCGACCAGGTTGCGCCGCCGCTGCCAGTGGCGCAGGAGATCGACATAGGCCTCGAGCCGCGCCAGCGTCCGGGGCGGGATGTCGAGCGCCTCCGCGCAGGCGGCGGCGGTCAGCGGCGCCCCCTCCCGCGCGGCCGCTCCTATGGCGCGGCCTCCGCCGGCATGGCATCCGGCAGGGGGGCGTCCGGCGGTGCGGGGCGGCGGACGTGGCGCAGCAGCGCGGTGACCGCCGCCGGGGTGACGCCCGGGATGCGCGCCGCCTGCCCCACGGTGGCCGGGCGGGCGCGCTCCAGCTTCTCCAGCGCCTCGCCCGACAGCCCGCCGACCGCGCCGTAATCGAGCGCCGGCGGCAGGGCGAGCCGCTCGTCGCGGCGGAACATCTCGATGTCGGCCTGCTGCCGTTCGAGATAGGCGGCGTAGCGGCACTCGACCTCGATCTGCGCGGCGCACACCGGGTCGATGCGCGCCAGCGCCGGCCACACCGCCGCCAGCCGGGCGAGGTCGATGCCGGGCCGGGCGAGCAGTTGCGCCGCGGTCCGCCGTCCGCCGTCGCGGGCGGCCGCGATGCCGCACCGCGCGAGGGCCGCCGGCGCGGCGGCGAGCGAGGCGACCAGCCGCCGCGCCTCCGCCAGCCGGCGCGCCTTGTCGCGGAACCGCCGCGCCCGTTCGCCGCCGACGCAGCCGGCCGCGATGCCGCGCGGGGTGAGGCGCTGGTCCGCGTTGTCGGCGCGCAGCAGCAGCCGGTACTCGGCGCGCGAGGTGAACATGCGGTAGGGCTCGCGCGCCCCCTGGGTCACCAGGTCGTCGATCATCACCCCGGCATAGGCTTCCGCCCGGTCGAGGACGAAATCCGCCGCCCCGCCGCCGGCGGCCAGCGCCGCGTTGACCCCGGCGACCAGCCCCTGCGCCGCCGCCTCTTCGTAGCCGGTGGTGCCGTTGATCTGCCCGGCGTGGAACAGGCCGGGGATGCGCCGGGTCTCCAGCGCCGGGCCGAGTTCGCGCGGATCGACGAAGTCGTACTCGATGGCGTAGCCGGGCCGCAGGATGGTGCAGCGTTCGAGCCCGGGGATCAGCCGCACGAAACGCTCCTGCACCGCGGCCGGCAGCGAGGTCGAGATGCCGTTGGGATAGACCGTGCAGTCCTCCAGCCCCTCGGGCTCGAGGAAGATCTGGTGCCGGTCGCGGTCGGCAAAGCGCACCACCTTGTCCTCGATCGAGGGGCAGTAGCGCGGCCCGGTCCCGGCGATCCGCCCGGAATGGATCGGCGAGCGGTGCAGGTTCTCCCGGATCGCCGCGTGCACCTGCGGGTTGGTCCAGGCGATGCGGCAGTCGATCTGCGGCGTTTCGATGCGCCCGGTCAGGGTCGAAAAGGGCACCGGCGGGTCGTCGCCGGTCTGGCGCTCGAGGCCGGCGAGGTCGATGGTGCGCCCGTCGATGCGCGGCGGGGTGCCGGTCTTGAGCCGGCCGGGGGCGAAGCCGGCGCGCTCCAGCGTCGCGGCGAGCCCGATCGACGGCGCATCGCCCGCCCGCCCGGCGGGCCAGCTCTCCTCGCCGACATGGATGACGCCGCGCAGGAAGGTCCCGGCGGCCAGCACCACGGCGCCGGCGGCGAGGGTTTCGCCGGCGCCGGTCGTCACGCCCGCCGCCCGCCCGCCGGGGCCGCGCACGATGTCCTCGACCGTGGCGGCGACCAGGTCGAGCCCGGGCTGGGCGCCGACCAGGTCGCGCATCGCCGCGCGGTAGAGCGCCCGGTCGGCCTGGGCGCGCGGCCCCTGCACCGCCGGCCCTTTGCGCCGGTTGAGGATGCGGAACTGGATGCCGGCCCGGTCGATGGCCCGGCCCATCAGCCCGTCGAGCGCGTCGATCTCGCGCACCAGATGGCCCTTGCCGAGCCCGCCGATGGCCGGGTTGCACGACATCTCGCCGATGCGGTCGAGGCGCTGGGTGACCAGGGCGGTGCGCGCCCCCATGCGGGCCGCCGCCGCCGCCGCCTCGCAGCCGGCATGGCCGCCGCCGACCACGACGACATCGTAGCCGGCGCTGCCGGCGGGACGGGCGGGACGGGCGCTGCGGGAGGCGGCGGGGTGCGTCATGGGGCGGACACTAGGGCGGGCGGCGGCGCTTGTCACCCGCCCGCCGTCCGGCCCGCCGCGCCGCCCGGCCCCCGACGATTGGGTCAGCATCGCTGAAGTATGTTTCACGTGAAACATAGGACAGCATTGTTGACCAATGTTTCACGTGAAACATACGTCAACAATGCTGTCCTATCCCCTTTTCGGCCGCCCCAGCCGTCGAAAACGCCGGCCCAGACCGCCGCCGACCGCCGCACACCGCCTCACTTGCCGATGCAGAAGTCGCGGAACACCGCATCGAGCACGTCCTCGACCCCGACCCGCCCGGTGATCCGCCCGAGCGCCGCCGCCGCCGCCCGCAGATCCTCGGCCTTGAGCTCCGGCGCCGGCTGGCCGGCCGCCCGTTCAAGCGCGGCGAGGCAGGAGTCGAGCGCGAGCCGGTGGCGCACCCGCGTCGGCACCGGCCCGTCCGCCGCCCCGCCGGCGCATTCCTCGACGGCGGCGGCGAGGCGCTCGATCAGCCGCTCCATCCCCGCGCCGGTGCGGACCGAGAGGGCGAGCGCCCCGCGCCCACCCGCCGGGTCCGGCGCCGGGCCGCCGGCGCAGAGATCCGTCTTGTTGAGGGCGACCAGCGCGCCGCCCTCGATCAGCCGGGCGAGCGCGGGGTCGGTGCGCGCCGGCGCCGGATCGCGCGCATCCAGCATGACCAGGCAGAGGTCGGCGTCCTCCGCCCGGTCGAGCGCGCGGCGCACCCCCTCCGCCTCGATGGCGTCGGCGGCGGCGCGCAGCCCGGCGGTATCGACCAGCGTCGCCGGCCAGCCGCCGAGGTCGAGGCGGACCTCGATGGCGTCGCGGGTGGTGCCGGCCTCGGGCGCGACGATGGCGGCCTCGCGCCGGGCGAGCGCGTTGACCAGGCTGGACTTGCCGACATTGGGCGGGCCGACGACGGCGACCGCGACCCCGCCGCGCAGCCGTTCGCCGTGCGACGCGAGCGCCAGGTGGGCGTCCACCGCGCCGGCGAGCGCGCGGATACCCTCGTCGGCCGCCGCCGCGGTGCCGGGCGGCAGGTCCTCGTCGGGGAAGTCGATCCACGCCTCGAGATGCGCCAGCGCCCGCACCAGGTCGGCGCGCCAGCCGTCGTAGAGGGCGGCCAGCGCCCCGCCCGCCTGCCGTCGCGCCTGGCGGCGCTGCGCCTCGGTTTCGGCGTCGATCAGGTCGGCCACCGCCTCGACCCGGGTGAGGTCGAGCTTGCCGGCCTCGAAGGCGCGGCGGGTGAAGGCGCCGGGCTCGGCCGGACGCAGCCCGGCGATGCGCCCGAGCGCCAGGCCCACCGCCTCGCCGACCGCCCGCCCGCCGTGGACCTGGAGTTCCGCCATGTCCTCGCCGGTGTAGCTCGCCGGGCCGGGGAACCAGAGGGCGAGCCCGTCGTCGATCCCCTCGCCGGTCGCCGGGTCGCGCACCTCGACCCGCACCGCGCGGCGCGGCGGCGCCGCGAGCCCGGTGAGCAGCCCGAGCGCCCGCCCCGCCGCCGGCCCGGAGATCCGCCACACCGCAATCGCCCCCCGCCCCGGCGCGGTGGACAACGCAAACACCGTGGTCCCGCCGGTCATCCTGTCACCCGCCGCCCGCGCAAGGCCCTGCCCGCCGCCGTATCACAGCCCCTTGCTCCATTCCCGTTCCATCACAGGGAATATGGCGCTTCCAACGGGCGATTTCAAGAGAAATTTTTCATCATAGGAAATTTTTCCGTGATGCCCCGTCTCCGCGTCGCCGCACCGCCGGCCGCTCTTGCCCAGCCGCGTCCCTCGCCCTGCATCCGGCAACGACACGGGATTGCCGACCTCTTGAATGTCGACCGGCGTCTATTTGGGGCAATGCCATACTTAACAAACCAACGTAGACTCCCTAGAGTCAGTCTGTAGGGACAGGGAGCCTGCCATGTCTGTCCTTTCAGCGAAGTACATGCACGATGAAGCTGCCGCCTTCGCCCATGTCGAGGCGATGCCTTGGCCTGGCGGCCCGGTCTGCCGACATTGCGGGACCGTCGGCGTGGCACCTGTCCCACCGTATCCGCGAGGCCATGCACGACGACCGAACGGTCAACTTCGGAGCCGACGGAGGCGTGGTCGAGGTGGATGAGAGGTTCATCGGGCAGGACAGGGAGAAGCCCATCCAGCGCGGATATGCCCACAAGCACAAGGTGCTTGCACTGGTGGACAGGAACACCGGCAAAGCCCGATCGATGGTCGTGGACGATCTCAAGGCGAAGACCTTGGTGCCAATCCTGCGGGCGAACATCGCCTTGCAGTGCGTCAAAGGCAAGCGGCTGACCTACCGGCGGGCTGGTCTCTGATAGGACTGCTCCGACTATGCCGGATAGTCGCCCCATTGTTGAGCTCGTCGACGAATTGCTTGCGGCACGGAAGGAACTGACCGGCAGCATTTGGCCGCGCCGGGCGAACCGGGAAGCGGAACAGGTCCGAGCCGAATGGCCTGTGCTGGTGAACGGCCAGTCGGCAGAGTGTTCTCTGGCGTGGACGCTTTATCCCAATGCTGACGAACTCCGGTTCACCATCTGCCTCCTGTTTCGCGGTCTGAACATCTGGCGCTTGGATTTCGAATCGGAGGACCGGATTGAGCGGAACCCGCTCGATCCAGGGCATCCACGAAGCGGGCTGGAAATCCGAGGACCGCATTGCCACCGATGGGAAGACAACCGCCGTTTCGCGACGCGCGATGCGATCCCATCGGGGTTGCCGTTTCGTGTACAATACGACGGAACAAAGGTCGGCCCCCAAGTGTGGGAGAACGCTTTTCGCTTCTTCTTGGGCCAAACCGGAATCGAACAGCCGGAGGCCAGCGAGATACCCCCATGGCCCAAAAGGGAGAGGTTCCTATGAGCATGGCGACGGCCGTTGCGGAAGCCCTCGCGTTGTTTTCCTCGTTTGAGGAAAAGCAGGGTTCGGTGGCGGTTCACACGCATTGTCTCTATCCAGACAATACGGTTGTGACGGTATGGGTAAAAGGTGGCCCCGAATACGGCTTCGTGGTCTCCGACGAAGGACGTGCAATTGACGAATTGACGGCCTACAACAGAGAAATCCACAACCCGGATCGATTCCTGCTCCGGTTCTGCCGACGGGAAGGTTTGTCGGTGAAGGACGGCAAAATCCACTCACCCCGCGTTCCGATGGATGGTTTGGCCTCCGCCGTCTCGTTCGTGGCGACCGCTTCAGCCAATGCTGTCACCCGAGGCTTAGAGACTCTTCGACTTCGCATGTCGCCAAACCTGCGAAAGGAACTTAGCGATTTGCTGGGGCGAACGTTGCCCGCCCAGCGCGTTCGGAGAGATGTGCGTCTGCGAGGGCACACGACGCGGTACTATCGCTTTGAGGCGGTGATCGACCTCGGCGGAGAACGTCGCCTTCTCATGGACCCGGTTACGCCGGATCAAGGCTCGATCAACGCCCGAGCGGTGGCGCATTTGGATGTCGGGCGCCTTGAAGATGTCAACACTCTCCAGCGTCTTGTCTACGATGACAGGCACGACTGGCCGGCGTCCGATCTCAGTCTTCTTCAGACGGCGGCGACCATCGTTCCTTTCTCACAATCCGAGCAAATGCTGCGCAGCCTTCACGGGAAAGCTCCATGACGGACAGCAAGAACCAAAAACCTCAGCTTGACCGCTTCATCGAGACGGCTCGCGAACTCGAATGCGACGAAGACGCGGGCCGTTTCAACGAGACGCTATCGAGAGTCTCTAATCCGATTTATTCACGGCGGGTCGATTATATCGGCTGATTTCGAACGCTCAGGGGCTGCCGTTGGGTGCCTTCGCGCGCCCAATCTGCCGGCAGAAGACCGATCGGGTCAATCTCCTGCATGGCAAGGACGGCTCGTACGCGCCACTCCTTGACGCAGAGAGGCCCATGGACAGGAACAAAACAAAAACTTGGCCGCGCGGCGGTACGGCGCTATATCTTCTGCATGGCGGCAATCGGTGAGACTTGCATCGGGGGCGGGAACGGCGCCATGGCCGGATCGAGAGGGGAAATCCGGTGACGGGCTCGCCGGCGGACGACCTGGCGGCGTATCTCGACGGGCGGCGGTTCGGCACGGTGCTCGCCGATCCGCCGTGGCGCTTCCACAACCGGACCGGCAAGGTCGCGCCGGAACACCGCCGGCTGTCGCGCTACGGCACCCTCGCCGACGAGGAGATCGCCGGCCTGCCGGTGGCCGATCACCTGTGCGAGGTCGCGCACTGCTATCTGTGGGTGCCGAACGCGTTGCTCCCCTGCGGCCTCCGCGTCCTCGCCTCCTGGGGCTTCGACTACAAGACCAACCTGATCTGGCACAAGGTGCGCAAGGACGGCGGGTCGGACGGGCGCGGCGTCGGCTTCTACTTCCGCAATGTGACCGAGATGATCCTGTTCGGCGTGCGCGGCCGCCATGCCCGCACGCTCGATGCCGGGCGGCGGCAGGTCAACCTGATCGCCAGCCGCAAACGCGAACACTCGCGCAAGCCGGACGAGCAATACGCCGTCATCGAGGCGTGCAGCCGGGGGCTGTACCTCGAACTGTTCGGCCGCGGCGCGCGCGAAAACTGGACCGTCTGGGGCAACCAGGCGGACGCCGACTACCGCCCGGACTGGCCGACCTACAGCTACAACTCGGCGGCTGCGCCGTCTTGATCCCGGCCGGTCATGACCGCGGCGTCAGAAACCCGCGAGCGCTGCTCCCGGTCGGAATACCGGCGCGGCGATCCTCGGTTGGACCTAGCCCATCCTTTTCTTAGTCTCCGCGTACTTCTGCCCGGCCTTGCCACCTAAGGCAGCCAACAGGAAGTAGAGGGCGAGATTCTCCACTGGTCCCTCGCACTTTGCGACTCCAAACACAAGCGTCGCCGCGAGCGCAGCTGCGACTAAGAAGGCGAGGACCACCAGCACCCGCATAACCGATTTGTTTCCCTCGTCGTCAGTTAGCCAGCCCGGCTTCTTGGTGAAGTCGCCGGACATGTCCGACGACGCGGAGGATTCCTGATTTTTCTGATCGGCCATAATTGCGCCAAGTATGCGTTTTCACCTTGTGACCAGTACTATAGTGGGTTCGATCTTCTTGAGTCAAAATCTCTGCCGCCCTGTGCCAGAAATACAACAGGACTTTCTGAATTCCCCGCCCTGTGGACGGTTGACGGGTCTCCGTCCGACGGCCTAGCCCAATTAGGAGAAAACATCAGCGCCCGCTGGCGCTGACCAAAACGACTCGATCTCGTCGGTGTACAGGGTGGCCTCCGGGTCCGCGGTGCCCCGGATTATGTAAAAGTGTTTTTTCTGTCAAAACCCTTATCGAACATTCTGGCTTCCGAAACCACAGTGTCATATCTGGAGAAAAACTGAAAAATTTACTTCTATCGTCATTATATGTCATTAGCCATCTTTCAACTCCTTTTGGAACAATAACCAACAGAAATCGCGCAATATGAAATAGCTTCATGCCATCGACATCCGGAAGTAACTCATTCTGAGGATTTGCAACTGAAGGAAGAAGTCTCTGTACAGTTCCTTGCCTAACTTTATGAGAATCGAGGTTTGTCATATGAACTAAAGAATTGCGCAACTCCCATATCTCCTGCGATGTCACCCCAATCGATGTCAAATCGCAGTAGCGGTCCAGCCAACTGATAAAGCAATTTCTCACCGGTCCAAAATCAATAAAACCAAAAGTTTCGATCGCCGAGAATAGCAGTTTTGTACACGAGATATATTTTTTTGCATTCCAAAGAATTCGAATGGCATCAAAATAATCATCGTTTATAAGTTTCACAAAATCAAATTTATCTTCTGTCATGTAAGTTTTCACGTAATCAGGGATTTCGGTCATGTGCGTGTCAAGAACCTCATCAATCACCACACGGCCATTCACGATATATGTTATGCAATATATGTCTTTGTGCGCCATAATGCCGCGGCTTATCAAGGTTTGGAGCACGGCGTCGAGTCGAAGCATCCATAAAATTCTTCTCTTGCAATTTCTTTTGGCAGAGTAAGTATTGTGGCTAGTTTATAATCTTCATAAACCTTGGATCGAAGAAATCTGGTTGATTCTTCGTAGTCCTCGCTTCGTTCGTGCATATAATATCCTATGGAATGGACATGCTCGTCATTTTCATAGATGAATATATTAAAGATACGATCAGCCATATTGTGTATCCCATAGTAACAGGGCGAAAACGATCAAGTTAAAGAACAACCGCGACGGCGGTGGCTTCCGGTCGCAGCGAGCCCTGCGTGACGCCGAGGATGGGCGTGTCGGGGTGGAGCAGCGCGGCAAGGCCTCGTCCGCGCGCCGCCGAGGCGGCAAGCCTGTCGGCGGCCTCGCCGTCCGGCCAGCCCGCCCGCCGCTCACGCCCCCGCCGGGCGCGGCGGCATCTGGTCCCATGTTCTGCCGTCCAGCGTCCGGCCGGTCCGTTTCTTGACCGCGCCGCCCCACTGCTTGAAGAAGAACGGCGTCCCGTCGTTCACGCAGTTGTCGCGGATATCCCGCACCCAGGCCGTATCCATCGGCCGCGCGCCCGGCCCCGACTCGCCGCCGGCGATCACCCAGTCGATCCCGTCGAGGCAAAGGTCCGGCAGCGGCCCCAGCAGGGGTTCGAGAGACAGGAATTTGGTCTGCGCGCCGGTTTGCCGGAGCGCATCGAGCCGTCCCAGCCACCGCCCGGATTCGATGCTCGCGCCGAGCCAGATGTTCGGCGCCCAGCGCAGCCGCCGGTCCAGCCGGACAGCGCGCGCCGGACGCTTGGTCAGCACCTGAAAGGTGTGCTGGGGGGCGCGGTTCATGACGTCGAACACGGCGTCGATGAACGCTGCCGGCACCGATTTGTGAAACAGGTCGGACATGGAGTTCACGAAGACCAGCCGCGGCCGCCGCCAGCCGAGCGGCGCCTCGAGGGCCGCTTCGTGGACGGCCACAGAGAACCCGTTCTCGTATTTGCCGACGCCCATGCGCTGCAGCCTGCGGGACAGGCGCTCGGCGTAGCAATGCTTGCACCCGTGGCTGATCTTCGTGCATCCGGTGACCGGGTTCCACGTCGCCTCGGTCCATTCGATGGCAGACCCTGCGGCCACGGTCAGAGGTTGTCCAGGATGTGCGCAGCGATCCGCTTGGCCGCGCCAATCGCCGTGCTTTTCGAGCTTCCGACGCAGAACAGGAACTCGAAGAGCGGGGAATTCGTGGAATTCATCAGAAGCCGCGATTGTTCGAGATACCTGTCGCCGAACAGGCCGCGAAGTTTGCTCTTGTAGATTTCGCGAAGACCATCGACACCCTGCATTTTCTCGTAAGAAATCTCCCCGCCGAACAGGGATTGCTGCGCGCTTTCGCGATACAGATTCCTCCAGCTTTCGTCGCCGAATACCTCTGTCAGGCGGCAGACCCAACTGTCGTCAATATCGTCGGGCCGTTTTGTTGTCGGGAGCATCCGCAAGATGGCGGAAACCGGAAACAGTATCCAGGTATCGATGGCCTCGTAACCGGCAATTTTCTCGATAGTCGACCATTTGACCTGCGTGCCGAACGGATCGAGAAACAGCACGCCACGCCACCGTCGCCAGTCCTCGTTCAAATTCGACAGGAACGCGTTTGCCTCGGCATTCTCCACCACAATATTCCTGCCGGGATATTGCGCTTTCAGCTTGCCCAGTTCTACGCTCCGGCCGCGATTCTTCTCTATAAGGAGCAGCCTGTCGAAGGGTTTGTCGTCGATCCGGGCTGCGCGCGCCGCGGAACCGTCGATAAACGCTCGGGCTTCGATCAGTTCGGCGTCTTCGGCAGGCGCTATCTGGCCGGTGCCCGCGAAAGCGTCAATGTACATAAGCCTGAACGGCTGGTTCTTCAACGCCGTCGTATAGGCGTCGAGATATCTCTCCAGTATGCCGAGTTTCTCCTGTGTCCAGGGGCCGCCGAACGCAGGAGCGTGATCGATCATTGGGCTGCTGCCCCGGCCCTGCCTGCGGTGTCCTTGCCCGGTGCCGGGGAGGTCGGCGATGACACTGCCCGCCCCCGAGGCTTGGCCGACAATCTCCCGCCGCCGGGGCGCTGTTCGCTCATGCAACCGGTCCCTTCCCCCGAGCTTGTCCGGACGCCCATCTCCTTTCCTGCTTATTGTGTCTTTGGAATATCGTCAAGTGTTCTTTTTTCGTTCTCGATCCTCCATCGCCTCGCCGCAACGCCTTGCTCGGCATCCGGCCCGTGCCGGCGCACGGCGTTCCCGTCGTTTCCCGCCGCCGGCTGGCGGATCGGGCGGGGGGCGGCTATCGTCGGGCGCGACCTCCGCCGCCGCGCAAGACCGTGCCGCGCAAACAACCTGGAGGCCCCGATGGCTGTGATCGTTCCGACCGACAAGTCCGTGGAAGCGCTGGAGGGGATCCACCTTTACCACGGCGATATCTCGAACTGCTCGATGCGGGTGCGCATGACGCTGGCAGAGAAGGGGCTGCCGTGGACCAGCCACCATCTCGACCTGAAGCGCAAGGAAAACATCTCGGACGCCTATTTCGCGATCAATCCGAACGGTCTGGTGCCGACCCTGATCGACAACGGCGTCGTCCATATCGAGTCCAACGACATCATCGACTATCTCGACGAGGCCTACCCGGACCCCGCGCTGCGCGCGGCCGGCGGCGGCGGCGAGGACGGGATGCGCGACTGGCTCCGCCTTGCCGCCTCCATCCATGTGCCGGCGCTCAAGCCCTATGTCTACGCGACCAAGATGCAGAAGAAGCTGAAAAAGACCGCCGAGGAGCAGCAAAGGTACGACGCGCTGCAGAAGAACGAGGAGCTGAAGGGCTTTCACGCCCGCCACGCCGGCGGCAGCGCGTTCGACGAGCGGGACGCTGCCGGCGCGCGCGGGATCCTGGAGGCGTGTTTCGCCAGGCTCGAGAGCGCCCTCGAGGGCCGCGACTGGATCATGGGCGAACGCTTCACCCTCGCCGATATCTCGTGGATCCCGGTGCACTTCGTGCTCGTCGGGTGCGGCTATCGGTTCGACGACTACCCCAACATCGAGCGCTGGGCGGCGGCGCTGCAGGAGAGGGAGAGCTACCGCGAGGGCATCCTGAAATGGTGCCCCGATTTCGCCGAGGTCTGAGGCGCCGCCCGCCCGCCGCCGCACTGCCGCCGCCCGGTTGCCGCCGCAGCACGGTTGCCGCCGGCGCTCTCCCGGAGGCCGCCGGGCGGCCGTCCTCCGCCGGTTCTCGCGCCCCCCGAGGCCCGCGCCCGCGCCGCCCGCGGCGCCGCCCGCCGCGCCGCCCGCTCCCGGGGCCCTTGCGCGGGTTCCGCCCGCCCCGGCACACTGCGGCCCCGCCGTTCCCCGCCTGCGCGTCCGGCCCCACCGCCCCGCGAGCCCGCCATGAACCGCCTTGCCGACGAAACCAGCCCCTATCTCCTCCAGCACGCGGACAACCCCGTCGACTGGCACCCGTGGGGGGCGGCGGCGCTGGCCCGGGCGAAGGCGGAGAACAAGCCGATCCTGCTCTCGGTCGGCTACGCCGCCTGCCACTGGTGCCACGTGATGGCGCACGAGAGTTTCGAGGACGAGGCGGTCGCGGCGCTGATGAACGCGCATTTCGTCAACGTCAAGGTGGACCGCGAGGAACGGCCCGACATCGACACCATCTACATGCGCGCGCTGCACATGATGGGCGAACAGGGCGGTTGGCCGCTGACCATGTTCCTCACCCCCGACGGCGAGCCGTTCTGGGGCGGCACCTACTTCCCGCCCGAGGGGCGCTGGGGACGGCCGGGCTTCTCCGACGTGCTGCGCGGGCTGGCCAAGGTATGGAGCGAGACGCCGGAGAAGGCGGATGCGGCGGCCGGCGCGCTGCGCGAACGCATCGGCGGGCTCGGGCGGTCGGACGCCGGCGCGGCGATCCCGCTGGCGCTCAACGACGGCGCGGCGCGCAGCCTTGCCGGCCATTTCGACATGGTCGAGGGCGGGCTCGGCCAGGCGCCCAAGTTCCCCAACCCGCCGGCGCTCGAACTGCTGTGGCGGGCGTGGCTGCGCGGCGGCGATGCGAAGGCGCGCGCTGCGGTGCTACTCACCCTCGACCGGATGAGCCTCGGCGGCATCTACGACCATCTCGGCGGCGGCTACGCGCGCTATTCCACCGACGCGCGCTGGCTGGTCCCCCACTTCGAGAAGATGCTCTACGACAACGCCCAGCTCATCGACCTGCTGACCGCGGCGTGGAAGGCGACCGGCCGGCCGCTCTACGCGGCCCGGGTGCGCGAGACCGCGGCCTGGCTGCTGCGCGAGATGATCGCCGACGGCGGCGGGTTCGCGGCGACCCTCGACGCCGACAGCGAGGGCGAGGAGGGCAAGTTCTACGTCTGGTCGGAGGCGGAGATCGACGCCGCGCTCGGCGCCGCCGGCCTCGGCGGCGACGCGGCGCTGTTCAAGGCGGTCTACGACGTGCGCCCCGGCGGCAACTGGGAAGGCCGGACCATCCTCCACCGCAACCACGAGGCCGGCCGGTCCGCCGCCGCCGCGGCGGAAGAGGCGGGGGCGGCAGCGGCGGAGGAGGACGGGGCGCAGGAGGAGCGGCTCGCGCGCTGCCGGGCGGCGCTGCTCGCGGTGCGCGGGCGGCGGGTGCGGCCGGGCTGGGACGACAAGGTGCTGGCCGACTGGAACGGGCTCGCCATCGCGGCGCTCGCCAACGCCGCCTCGGTGTTCGGCGAGCCCGCCTGGCTCGCCGCCGCCGAGGCCGCCTACCGCTTCGTCGCCGGCGCGATGCAGGAGGGCGGCAGGCTGTTCCACGCGCACCGCAGCGGGCGCAGCCGCCACGCCGCCACCCTCGACGACTACGCGGCGATGGCGCGGGCCGCGCTGGCGCTGCACGAGGCGGCGGGCGACGCCGCATGCCTGGCCCAGGCCGAGGCGTGGATGGCGGTGCTCGATGCGCACTACCGGGACCCGGCCGGCGGCGGCTACTTCCTCACCGCCGACGATGCCGAGGCGCTGATCGTGCGCACCAAGTCGGCCGACGACGACGCCACCCCGTCGGGCAACGGGCTGGCCGCCGACGTGCTCGCCCGGCTGGCGCTGCTGACCGGCGAGGCGCGCTACCGCGACCGGGCGGAGGAGACGATCGCCGCCTTCTCCGGCGGGGTGGAGCGCAACTTCTTCCCGCTGGCGACCCTGCTGAACGCGAGCGAGATGCTGCAGCGGGGCGCGCAGGCGGTGATCGCCGGCGCGCCGGGGGCGGCCGATGTGCAGGCGCTGTTCGAGGCCGCGGTGCGCGCGCCGGCCACCGCGCGGGTGGTCTCGGTGGTGGCGGACGGCGCGGCGCTCCCCGCCGCCCACCCGGCGCACGGCAAGGGGGCGGACGGCGGCCGGGCGGCGGCCTATGTCTGCGTCGGCCAGACCTGCTCGCTCCCGGTCACCGAGGCGGCGGCGCTGCGGGATGCGCTCGGCGGCCCGCCGGACGGTGCGCCGGACGGGCCGGGCGGCCGGCCCGGCGCCGGGGCGTAGGCGGACGCCGGGCCGCGCCCGCGATGCCTCCACCCGGCCTGGCGCCGAGACGTTTGCCGGGCCGCGCGGCGGAACGCGCAGCGCCCGCCGGCGCGGGACTTCCAGCGGTGCGGGGCGCCGCGCCCCGGTCGGTATCGGATCAGCGCCGGGCGGTGGAGCCGGCAGCGCTCGCCGCCGCGGGGCGTCCAGCGGTGCGGGGGGCCGCGCCCCGGTCGATATCCGATCAGCGCCGGCCGGGGCGGGGGTTGGTGCGAACGACCGCCGCGCCGCCGTCCATATCGGGCCGGCGCCGGACGGCGCGGGAGCCCGTGCGCCGGGTGACTGCGGACCGGCCGATATCGGATCGGCGCCCTCCGGTGCGGGCGGCCGCGGACCGGAGGGCGTGATGGACCGGGCCGCCGCGCGCACCGTGGCCACGCCGGTCGGGGCGCTCGCGCTCGCCGCCGCCCGGCCGCCCGCCGGCGAGGCGCTGGTGCGCATCCGCTGGGGGCGGGCCGAGCGCGAGGCGGAGAGCGCGCTGCTCGACCGGGCGGCGGCCTGGCTCGCGGCCTATTTCGCCGGCGTGCGGCCGGGCCCCGATCTTCCGGTCGCCCCGGCCGGCACCGCGCACGACCGCGCGGTGTGGCGGGCGATGCAGGCGATCCCGCCGGGCGAGACCCGCACCTACGGCGAGGTCGCGCGCGCCCTCGGCTCCTGCGCCCAGGCGGTCGGCCAGGCCTGCCGCCGCAACCCGCTCCCCATCGTCATCCCGTGCCACCGCATCGTCGCCGCCGGCGGCGCCCTCGGCGGCTATTCCGGCGGCGCCGGCCCGGAAACCAAGCGCTACCTGCTGAACCTGGAGCGGGCGGGGATGGGGTAGGGGGCGGCGGGGAAAACGCACCGCCGGTTGCATCGAGACCGGCGACCGAAAAGCGGGACCGGACAGGTCGACGATATCCTCGCTTCGGCCGCGGGAAGCTTGAAAGCGTCCGACACGGCCTTATACAACGCGAGCCCCGGAAACAGGTTGGCAGGACCGCAGCCTTATGGACGCTCATCAAGTCGATTTTCTGGACCTTCTGAACGGGCAAATCCAGTACGTCGTACCACGCTGGCAACGCCGATATTGCTGGGGCCAGTCCGATATAGAGAGGCTGGTTTACGATCTGTTAACCGTATCGAAGGCGAAATCCGATACGTCGCACTACGGCGGAACCCTGCTCACCTTTCCGGAGCCCGGCGCCGCAGGGGTGGTGAAAACGATCCGGGTGGTCGACGGCCAGCAGAGGTTGACGACGGTCAGCATATTGCTCGCCTGCATCGCCGACGAACTCGGTCCGGACGGCGGATACGGCGACTGGACGGCGCAGGTCATCCGCGACGATCGGTTGACGAACGCCGGCAAGACACCGGAAAAATACCGGAAGCTGCGGCTGCAAAACGGAGACGAGGAAGAATACCGCAGCGGTCTCGAAGGCAATCCGACGGGCACCGGAGCGGTCGCACAGGCGTGGAAAATCGTCCGGCGGCTGGTCACCCGGAAGCGCGTTGGCAGTCTCCTCGAGGGACTGCAGCGGCTCCGGGTGATCAGCATCGGCCTCGTCGATGGAGAAGACCCTCAGCAAATCTTCGAGAGTCTCAACGCTACCGGCCGGCCCCTTACCGAAAGCGAAAAGGTCAAGAACTGGCTCCTGATGGGATTGCCGGACGCCGAGCAGCAGCAACTCCACGACACCTACTGGCGCCGGATCGAGACTTCCCTCGGAGCGGAGCATACAACCGAGCCGGTCGACATGTTTCTGCGGGATTTCCTGCGCTGGCGCACCGGACATATTCAAGGTGCCAACCGGGCCTACGAGGGCATCAGGCGATGGGCAATGCAAACAGGGAACCAACGGGACCGACCTGCCCTGTGCCGTGATTTCGCACGCCTTGCGCAGTTCTACGGGGCTCTGACCGGAACGGGAGAACCGCATCCCGACCGAAAGGTTGAACAAGAACTCCGGCACCTGCGAGAGATGGGCAGCGACATTCACCGGCCGCTCACGTTGCGGCTGCTCGACGACGCCGACAACGGGAGAGCCGGGGCGACCGATGATGCGTTGGCAAAAACGTTTGCCGCGCTCGGGACGTGGATTACCAGGTTATGGCTTGCCGATTGTCGCCTGGCCGGAATGAATACGGCGGTGGCGGAACTCGCCCATGGACCCGGACCGGGAGAGGGTGAGGACTTTGCCGAACACTGGTTCGGCCGTATCCGGAGTCTCCGGAACACCCGGGTCGGGGTGCCGGATGACGAGGCGGTGCGGGAGGGTATCCGGACCAGAAAGGCCTACGGCGGCAGCGCCACTCGTTCCTCCCGGGCCATCCTCTGCGCCATGATGGAAGCCGAACACAGGGAGGAAGCCCCGGCGCGCGGGCATCTCACGATCGAACACGTCATGCCGCAGAAGCTGACCGATGACTGGAAACGCGCACTGGGAAACGATGCGGATGAAATTCATGGGCGATACCGGGACCGGCTGCCGAACCTGACGCTGAGCGGCGACGTCACGAACGCGGCGATGGGAACGGATACTTTCGACAAGAAGCGGGAGGTATACCGGCGAAGCGCGATCGGATTGACGCGGCGCCTTGCAGATGAAGACGACTGGGGTCCGGCCGCCTTTGAACGGCGTGCAGAGGACCTCGCTCGCCGGGCAATCGGTCTTTGGTCATGGTCGGCGCCCGAAATCACCGAACGGAAGCCGCAAAACGGTAGATCCCAACTGCGGTGGCGTATCGACGGCGGCGACTGGAACGATGAGCGGGCAGCGAGCCAGATGGTGCTGAACGTGGCGGGAGCGCTTCTGGATCGAGATCCGGGGAATGCGCGAAAACTCTCGGGCCCGGCGATCGCATCGAACGTGCACTTGGCGAGCAGCCATCCGGAAGGCAGCGCCGGCTCGCTCAACTTGCGCGCCGTGCCCGGACGCGAGGCCTACGTTCTGTACCCGTACGAGCGGGGCTACCCGCATAGCGCAGAGCGATGCCGGAAAATGGGCGAGCGGTGCAACGTCCGGATCGATGTCGAATTCAGCGAGGGATCCGTGACCGCGACACAGGAGTTCTGGAAGTTTCCCCAGGACTGCACGGGCGGCCTGCCGGGGCAGAAGGATACTTGGCGCGGAGCGGGCCAGCGGACACGTCCCGCGAACGCCTCGGGCGACTGCATCGGGATCCATGTCGGTGAGGACGAGTGCTGGCTGTGCATCCGGTCAGGCCAGAACAAGCACTCGTCCGCCAGAACGGCGCGCATGCAACGGCTATCGGGGACTATCATAGACCGGATGGGCGATCAGGAGCTTGGAGGGAACCCGGACAGGGAGAGCGTGGAAGGGAGAACAATCAAAGCCGTAAGACGCTGGAATCTCTACGACGAAGGCGAGTGGCCGGATGCCGCGTGGTGGATCAGAGATCAGCAGGAACGGCTGGAAGCGATTTTGGCGTCACTGTCTGGCCAGGACGAAACCGCCGCGTAGCACGAGGCCCCGCGATGCCTCCGGCCGCCGCGTGCGCCGGCGCGATGGCGATTTTGTCCCGGCCGCGCCGGCCGGCGGTCCCTGCGGGCATCCGCCGCCCCGCCCCGTCACGCCGCCTCGATATCGGGGCGGGGTTCGCCCGCGACGCCGTCCGCAGCCCTACGGGAACAGCCTGATGGCGGCGAACAGGAGGCCGGCGGCGGTAAAGACGATCGCCACCATGCGCCAGGTGAGGTTGGAATCGCGTTCGGCCATCCGGGAAATCCGGTCCGCAAGCGCGGCGTCGCGTTGGGCCATACGGGTTTCCATGCGCTCGAGGATGGTCATGGTGCCCGCCTGGTGCGCATTCAGGCGCTCAATCGCTGCGTCGTAGTTCGCCTGGTGCGTGTTCATGCGTTCGTCTAGGACGGCAAGGTCCCGTTCCAGTCCGGTAATTCGGTCGCTGCTCATCCCCCGCCGCGGCCGGTCGCTGTCTCGACTGTCGGCGCGGACCGAAACCCGCCGCCGCGGGATCTTCGGGAGAACAGGCCGACCCCGATACCCCGTCAGGTCGTATAGATAGGCCTTTTCGACCCGCTGGGCAAGGCCGGCGCAACGCCTGACTGTCCGCCGGCAAACCCGCCCGCAGCTCTACGGGAGCAGCCTGACGGCGGCGAACAGCAGGCCGGCGGCGGTGAAGACGATCGCCACCATGCGCCAGGTGAGGTTGGAGTCGCGTTCGGCCATCCGGGAAATCCGGTCCGCAATCGCGGCGTCGCGTTGGGCCATGCGGGTTTCCATGCGCTCGAGGATGGTCATGGTGCCTGCCTGGTGCGCGTTCAGGCGCTCGATCGCCGCCTCGTAGTTCGCCTGGTGCGTGTTCATGCGTTCGTCCAGGACGGCAAGGTCCCGTTCCAGTCCGGTAATTCGGTCGCTGCTCATCCCCCGCCGCGGCCGGTCGCTGTCTCGACTGTCGGCGCGGACCGAAACCCGCCGCCGCGGGATTTTCGGGAGAACATGCCGGCCCCGATACCCCGCCAGGTTGTATAGATAGGCCTTTTCGACCCGCCGGGCAAGGCCGGTGCAACCCCCGGCCGCGCGCGGCACCGGCGTTCGAGGCGCTCGGGGTCGGGCGGGTCGCGATCCCCCGGCTGCGCCCGCGGCACCGGCCCCCGGCGGCGGCGGGGCCGCCCCCGGACCCTGCCGGCCGCGCCGCGCCCCCTCGATTCGAAGCCGCGATGGCGTCTTGTTTCGTCCCGCTTGTGGCGGTTTGCCCTTGTCGCGTAAGATTGCCGCGACAGGGGGGCCAAACCGGAGGGAAAAGAATGGTTTCCGTAAGCAAGCGCAGCCTTATCGCCGGCATCGCGGCCGCGGGGGCGGCGGCGATGGTCGCCGTCTCGCCGTTCGCCGCCGGCACGGCGCAGGCCGCCGAGCCGATCAAGATCGGCTTCTCGATGGCGCTCACCGGCGGGCTCGCCGGGGCCGGCAAGTCGGCCCTGATCGCCATGCTGATCTGGGAGAAGGACACCAACGCCGCCGGCGGACTGCTGGGCCGCCAAGTCAAGCTCGTCTATTACGACGACCAGACCAACCCGGCGACGGTGCCCGGCATCTACACCAAGCTGCTCGACGTCGACAAGGTCGACCTCGTGGTCTCCGGCTACGGCACCAACCTGATCGCCCCGGCGATGCCGATCATGATGCAGCGCGGTCTGACGTTCATCGCCCTGTTCGGCCTCGCGGTCAACGACAAGTTCAAGTACGACCGCTACTTCCAAATCCTGCCGGCGGGGCCGGAGCCGGTGACTGACTGGTCGCGCGGCTTCTTCGAACTGGCGATGGCCCAGGATCCCAAGCCGAAGACCATCGCGCTGGTCGGGGCGGACGCCGAGTTCGCGCGCAACGCGGTCAGGGGCGCGCGCACCCACGCCAAGAACTACGGGCTCAAGATCGTCTACGACGGCAGCTATCCGCCGCGCACCGCCGACTACACGCCGATCGTCCGCGCCATCCAGGCGCGCAACCCGGACATCGTCTATGCCGGCTCCTACCCGCCGGATTCGGTCGGTCTGGTCAAGGCAGCCACCGA
This sequence comes from Alphaproteobacteria bacterium, assembly GCA_965200535.1. Taxonomy (GTDB): domain Bacteria; phylum Pseudomonadota; class Alphaproteobacteria; order MPNO01; family MPNO01; genus MPNO01. The sequence goes on from CBDAUF010000001.1 coordinate 1,792,270, forward strand.
GATCGGGCTCAAGACCAAGATGTTCGGCGGCGGCATGGTCGGCCTGCAGTACGCGAGCATCATGACCGCGCTCGGGCCCAAGCTGAACGGCATCGTCAACTACGACTTCTGGGTGCCGGAGCCGACCCTCAACTTCAAGGGCGTCGAGGCGTTCCTGGAGAAGTACCAGACGGAAGCCAAGGGCAAGGGCGTCGATCCGCTCGGCTACTACCTGCCGACCTACGCGCACGCCTATCTGGAGATCCTCGGCCAGGCGGTGACCGGGACCATGAGTCTCGACCACGCCAAGCTCGCCGCCCACATGCGCGAGACGACCTACGACACGGTGGTCGGCAAGGTGAAATTCGCCCCGAACGGCGAATGGGCCAAGACCCGGACGCTGATGGTCCAGTACCAGGGGATCAAGGACAACAAGCTCGAGACGTTCGCCAAGCAGGGGACCCGCGTCGTCCTCTATCCCAAGGACTGGGTGTCGGGGAAACTCCGTTACCCCTACACCGAAGCTAGGTAGGACAGAACCGCAAGCCGGCCGGCCCGCGGCGGGCCTCCGTTCCCGCCGCGGCCGCCGCGCCGGCTCGCGTATCGTTGCGCTGAAGCCCCGACCGGAACGCCGGGCGGGGCGGTAGGGGGCCGGACCGCCTGTGTTCACGTTTGACTTGTTGTGGAACGCGCTCGTCGCGGGCGTACTCCTCGGAGGGTTCTACGCGGCGGTGAGCCTCGGGCTGTCGATCACCTTCGGCCAGCTCGACATCGTCAACATCGCCCACCCGGCGTTCGTCATCCTCGGCGCCTACATCGCCTACATGGGCAACGAATGGTGGGGGTTCGACCCGATCCTCACCGGGCTCGTCGCCGCGCCGGTGTTCTACGCCATCGGGGTCGGGGTCTACCGATTCTACTACGAGGCGTTCGAACGACGAGACGACGAGGCGCTGCGCGGCCTCGCCTTCTTCTTCGGCGTGATGTTCGTCATCGAGGTCGCGCTGATCATCGTCTACGGGGTCGACTTCCGCTCGGTCCAGGCGGCCTATATCGGCGGCAACTGGGAGATCGGCGCCATCGGCATCCCGACCCGGATGTTCGTGCCCTTCCTGGTCTCGGTGGTGATGTTCCTCGCCGTCTACTTCTATCTCTCGCGCACCTTCACCGGCCGGGCGATCCTCGCGGTGTCGCAGGACCGGCTGGCGCTCGAGCTGATGGCCGCCGACCCGGTGAAGGTCAAGCAGGTCGGCTTCGGCCTCGGCATCGGCACCGCCGCGGTCGCCGGCGCGCTGCTGATCATCATCATCCCGATCGAGCCGTCGGTCGGACGGCTCTATATCGGCCAGGTCTTCGCCATCGTCGTGCTGGGCGGGCTGGGCTCGATCACCGGCACCTTGGTCGCCGCCCTGATCCTCGGCATCGCCGAGAGCCTGGTCTCGACCTTCTACGGGCCGTCCTGGGCGCCCGCGGTCGCCTTTTCCGTCCTCCTGCTGGCGCTCGCGGTGCGCCCGCAGGGCCTGTTCGGGCGCTGACCGGTGGCCGGTGTGCCGCGTTTCTGGCTCGGCGCCGGGGGGGTGCTGCTGGTCGGGCTGGTGCTGGCCCTGACCGACATCGTTGCCAACAGCTTCTGGTTCTTCGCCGCCTATGTGGTGCTGCAATACGTGGTGCTGGCCACCGCGTGGAACATCATGGGCGGCTATATGGGCTATGTGAACTTCGGTAGCGCCGGGTTCTTCGCCATCGGTGCCTACTCCTCGGTGGTGCTCTACAACCTGATGAAGGCGCCGCTGCTCCTGATGATTCCGGTCTCCGGCATCGTCTGCGGGCTGATCGGCCTCGGCATGGGCTATCTGACGCTCCGCCTGCGCGGCGTCTATTTCGCCATCGGCACGCTGGCGCTCGCCGTGGTGCTCGAGACCCTGATGGTCAACTGGGACTATGTCGGCGGCGCGTCGGGCGCCTATGTCATCCGCCCGCGCACCATCGAGCCGTTCGGCGACTATGTGAAATACCTGTTCTTCGTCATGCTGGCGCTCTCCGTGATCGCGGTCGCCGCCGCGCGCTGGATCGAACGGGCGAAGTTCGGGCGCGGGCTGCAGGCGATCCGCGACGACGAGATCGCCGCCGAATGCGCCGGCGTCCCGACGCTGCGGCTCAAGCTGATCGCGACCACCGTTTCCGGCTTCCTGATGGGCGTCGCCGGCGCCCCCTTCGCGCTCTATGTCGGCTTCGTCGAACCCGCCTCGGCCTTCAACCTCGCCTACGCGGTCAACGCCATCGCCATGCCGATGATCGGCGGCACGACGATGTGGGCCGGGCCGGTGATCGGCGCGCTGCTGCTGGGGACCGCGCAGCAGATCGCCAACGTCACCATCTCGTCCGAGCTCAACCTGCTGATCGTCGGCGTGGTGCTGGTGCTGTTCGTCACCCTGGCACCGGAGGGCATCGTCGGCCTCGTGCGCAAGTATTTCGGGCGCGGAAAATGAGCGCCGCGGTGCAGGCGGGCCCAGCGCAGGCGGGCATGGAGCAGGCGGGCGGGGCGATCCTCTCGGTCTCCGGGCTGACGATGCGCTTCGGCGGCTTCGTCGCGCTCGACTCCGTCGATGTCGAGATCGCCGAGGGCGAGCGGCTCGGGCTGATCGGCCCCAACGGCTCCGGCAAGACGACGATGATCAACTGCGTCTCCGGCGCGCTCTCGGGCTACGCCGGCACCGTCCGTTTCCGCGGCCGCGACCTCGGCCGCCTCAAGCCGCACCAGCGCACCCGGCTCGGCATCGCCCGCAGCTTCCAGATCCCGCGCCCGTTCCGCAGCATGACGGTGCGCGAGAACCTCTCGGTCACCATCGAGTATGCGACCGCGGCGTCGAGCGGCGAAATCGGCGACCGCGCCGCGGCGATCCTCGAATCGATGGGGCTCGCCGCGCGCGCCGATGCGGTCTCGGCCGGGCTCACCCAGATCGAGATGCGCAAGCTCGAGCTCGCCCGCGCGCTCGCCGCCCGCCCGCAGTTGCTGATCTCCGACGAGGCGATGGCCGGCCTCTCCTCCGCCGAGGTCGACGAACTGCTGGAGATCCTGTTCCGCCTCAACGGCGACGGGGTGACCATCATCATGATCGAGCACATCATGCGCGCCGTCATGCGGTTCTCGCAGCGCATCGTGGTGCTCGATGCGGGCAAGAAGATCGCCGACGGCGAGCCGGCGGCCGTCGTCGCCGACCCCGATGTCGAAAGGGCGTATCTTGGCGCTTGAACTGACCGTCGAGGGGCTGGAGGCCGGCTACGGCACGGTGCGCGTGCTGCACGGCGTGTCGCTCAGCGTGCGCGAGGGCGAGACGGTGGCGCTGCTCGGCACCAACGGCAACGGCAAGTCCACCCTGCTCAAGTGCATCATGGGCATCGTGACGCCGGAGAGCGGGCGGGTCGAGATCGCGATGGACGGCGAGCGCATCGACCTCGTGGGCCTCGCCCCGCGCGAGGTGGTCGAGCGCGGCATCGGCATGGTGCCGGAGGGGCGCCGCCTGTTCCCGCGCCTAACGGTGGAGGAGAACCTCACCCTGGGCGCCTTCCGCGGCGCCGCGCGGGCGCTGCTCTCGGACAATCTCTCCTTCTGCTTCGAGGCCTTCCCGGTCCTCGCCCAGCGCCGGCGCCAGCTTGCCGGGTCGATGTCGGGCGGCGAGCAGCAGATGCTGGCCATCGCCCGCGCCCTGATGTCCTCGCCCCGGCTGCTGCTGATCGACGAGCCCTCGGTCGGGCTGGCGCCGATCTTGGTCAGCCGGATGATCGCCAAGATCAAGGAGCTCAAGGACGAGCACGGGCTGACCGTGCTGATGGCCGAGCAGAACTTCAACCAGGCGATCAAGATCGCCGACCGCGGCTACGTCATCGTCCACGGCGAGATGGCGCTGGCCGGCGAGAGCGCCGACGCGCTGCGCGAGAACGAACTCGTCAAGCAGTACTATCTCGGCACCGATCTGTAGCGCCCGGCTGCTCAGAGAGACCGGGCGAAGGCGCGAGCGCGCGGCCTGCCCCGCAGGCCGGCGGTCAATGCCCGGATGCGGCCTGCGCGGCCTCCATCGCCCGCAGCTGGTCGCGCGTCGCCTCCTTCTGGTGCTGCGCCTTCCACTCGCCGTAGGGCATGCCGTAGACGATCTCGCGCGCGGCCTCGTAGTCCATCTCGACGCCGTGCTCCTCGGCCGCCGCCTGGTACCACTTGCTCAGGCAGTTGCGGCAGAAGCCGGACAGGTTCATCAGGTCGATGTTCTGCACATCGGTGCGCTCGCGCAGGTGCGCCACCAGCGCCCTGAAGGCCGCCGCCTCGAGTTCGGTCCGCGTGCGGTCGTCCATCGCGTCCTCCGCTGTCGGTTGTCGCCCCGGGATATGGGCCAATCCGCCCGGCATGTCCAGAGCGGAGGGCGGGACAACAGCCGGAAGCGCCCCCGTCTTCCGGATGTCGGGCATGCCTTCCGCTAAATTAATACCATTGACTAAATTTAGTCGAAGGCCTAACTGACTGTAAATTTCATCCGCGGAGATCTGCGATGCTCGCAACGAACCCGTTCCGCCCCGGGGCGGGGCACGCACCGCTCTACCTGGCCGGCCGATCCAGGGAACAGGACGCATTCAACAAGATAATAGAACAAAAACCGGTCTTGAGGAACGTGATCATAACCGGACTGAGGGGGGTGGGAAAAACCGTCCTGCTCGACAGCCTGAAGCCTCGGGCCCAGCGGGCCGGATGGCTCTGGACGGGAACCGATCTGACGGAAAGCGCGAGCCTGACCGAGGAAAAAATATGCAAGAGGATCGTCACCGATTTGTCCGCCATACTCAAACCCCTGTTGATCAGAAGAGTGGAGACAATTCCGTTCGGTTTTGCCAGACCGGCCGAGCAGTCGGAAACGCCTGTCGGTTCTGACGATTTGTGGACAATATTCGAAAATACGCCCGGTTTGCACGAGGACAAGATCAGGGCAGTCCTATTGTCTGTAAGAAATATGTTGAAAGGCAGCAGGGCGAAGGGCATCATATTTGCCTACGACGAAGCGCAAAACTTGGCCGATAACGCCGAAAAACACGAATTTCCCCTCTCCATACTATTGGATACGTTCGCCTTCATTCAACGCAATCATCACGAGATCGGCTTCCTGCTGGTATTGACAGGGCTTCCGACCCTCTTTCCGCGTCTCAACCAGGCTCGCACATATACCGAAAGAATGTTCGACGTCATGCAGTTGGACAAGCTTTCGAGTGAAGATTCGAGGCAAGCAATCCTAAAACCGATCGAGATATCCCGGAGTCCGCTGTCGTTCTCCGCAACAGCAGTCGAAGATATAGCGAAAATGTCGGCCGGATATCCTTATTTCATTCAATATATTTGCAAGGAAGTCTTCGATGCATGGATTGCGCAGATTTCGGACGGAGAGATTCCAAGTGTCGCCAACGAAGAAATTGTAGCAAAGCTCGACCAGGATTTTTTCGCTGCGAGATGGGATCGGGCGACCGACCGGCAGCAGGAATTCATGAAGGTCATAGCCACGCTGGAAACAGCGGCGGGCGAATTTACCATCCAGGAGATCGTCGCGGCCTCGCGAAAAGTATTGAAGAAAGGATTTTCTCCGAGTCACGCGACCCAGATCCTGTCCGCACTTCTAGAGAAAGGGCTTGTGTATCGGAACAGACACGGGAAATACTCGTTCGCCGTGCCGTTGATGCATGAGTTCATCAAGCGGCAGGATGTAAAGGGCCTGAACCCCTAGCAAGGGTTGCTCGCCCGGTCCTCGGGTTCCCGCCCTTCTGCCGGCGCGTTTCGACCGGACTTCGCCGGGGTCCGATACGCCGTCCGCGGTGCCGTCGCCGCCGCCCGGCACGGTCAGGGCGGGGTCAGCGTTTCCTCGATCAGGCGGTCGACCACGGTGCGGAGGGCGCCGGCCTCGTCATCGCCGGCATCCAGCGCGGCGCGGCGGACGGCGCGCTGGCGGTGCGCCCCGGTGCCGCGGGCGAGGATGGTGCGCGCATGGGCGACCTCCCCGGTGCAGCCGAAATGCGCCGCGTCCTCGGCGATCAGGTCCAGCAGTTCCTCCAGCAGGCCGGCGTAGGGGACGATCTCGCCGCGGCCGAAATCGACCAGCCCGCGGTCGATGCCGTAGCGCTGCGCCCGCCAGCGGTTCTCGTTGATCAAGGTGCGGGAATAGATGCGCCAGCGCTGGTTGTCGCGGCGCAGGCGCCACAGCATCCGGCACAGGCAGCGGAAGATGGCGGCGATCGCCAGCCCGTCCGCGGCGAACGGGCAGACATCGGCGATGCGCATCTCGATCGTCGGATAGCGCGCGCTCGGGCGGATGTCCCACCACAGCCTGGTGGCGTCCTCGATCAGCCCGGCGCCGGTCAGGATGCCGACCGTGCGGTCGTATTCCCCGGCGCTCTGGAAGCGGTCGGGCAGGCCCGAGCGCGGCAGCTCGTCGATCACCGCGAGCCGGTAGGACATCAGCCCGGTCTCCGCCCCGCCCCAGAACGGCGAGGAGGTCGACAGCGCCAGCAGATGGGGCAGGAAATAGACCGCCTGGTTCATCAGGTCGATCCGCGTCTCCGCATCCTCGATGCCGACATGGACGTGCATGCCGCAGGTGACCAGCCGCCGCGCGACGAGCTGGAGGTCCTCGTCGATCTGCACATAGCGTTCGCCCTCGCTCGGCTTCTGGGCGAGCCAGTCGGCGAACGGATGGGTGGCGGCGGCGATCGGCGCCAGCCCGTATTCGGCGGCGATCTCGCCGAGGGCGCCGCGCAGCCGCGCGATGTGGCCGCGCGCCTCCGCCGGGCCGCGGCAGACCGGCGTCGCCACCTCGATCTGGGAGCGCAGGAACTCCGGCGCCACCGAGCCGCCGAGCCGGTCGACGAAGGCCTCCATCAGCCCGGCCGGGCGCTCGGCGGCGAGGTCGCGGCTGGCGCGGTCGACGAGGAGATACTCCTCCTCGATCCCGAAGGTGAAGGACGGTTCGGCGGCGGCCATGCCGGTCTTATGGGGGCGCGGCCGCGGCGGGTCAACGCAATTCCCGGCGCGGCGCGGGGGCCGGGCCGTGTACGGGGCAGCGCGCCGGGCCGTGCGCGGCGGTTTGCGGCCGGGGGACGCCGCGTTGCCGCTCCCGGCCGCCTTGTCTACACTGCCGCGATGGTGTCTTGCGCCGCGCACCGGTGCTGTCGGACGGGGGCCGAGCGGTGGTTGCGGTGAACGATTGCCCGGCCTTGGTGCTGAATGCGGATTTCCGCCCGCTCAGCTATTTCCCGCTGTCGCTCTGGTCGTGGCAGGATGCGGTCAAGGCGGTCTTTCTCGGGCGCGTCAACATCGTCTCGGAATACGACCGCGAGGTGCATTCGCCGGGTTTCTCGATGCACCTGCCGAGTGTGATCGCCCTCAAGCGCTACATCCCGATGTCGCGCCGCCCGGCCTTCACCCGCTTCAACGTGTTCCTGCGCGACCGTTTCGAGTGCCAGTATTGCGGCGCCTCGCCGGGCACCCACGAGCTCACCTTCGACCACGTGGTGCCGCGCTCGCGCGGCGGGCGGACGAGCTGGATCAACGTGGTCAGCGCCTGCACCGCCTGCAACCTGCGCAAGGGCGACCGGCTGCCGCACGAATGCGGCCTGCCGCCGCGGCGCGCGCCGGTGGAGCCGTCCAACGCGCTGCTGCGCCAGCACGGCAGGGCCTTCCCGCCCAACTATCTGCACGACAGCTGGCGCGACTTCCTCTACTGGGATTCGGAACTCGAGGCGGGGTGAGGCGGGCGCGGCGAAGCGGTCGGGAGCGCCGGAAAGGAGAGACGATGGGCACCTTCGGAGACGAGTTGATCCAGCCCCTCAACGAGGCTCTCGCCCATGCGAAGGGCGGCGGCGCGGCCCTCGTACATGCGCCGGTGACGCCGCGCGAAGTGCGCAGGCAGGCGCGGCTCACCCAGGCGCAGATGGCGCCGCTGATGGGCATGAGCCTGTCCGGCTACCGGAAGTGGGAGCAGGGCGCGCGGCGGGTCAGCGGCCCGGCGGCAACCCTGCTGCGGGTGATCCAGAACGAGCCGGAGGCGGTAAAGCGGGCGCTGTCGTCCGACTGAACGGCCCATCGCAGCCAACGCCGCGAGCACGGCGCCCTTGCCCCCTGGCGGGGGGACGGCGCCGCCGCCGGAGAACGGCCAGGCGGCAGTCCCACCAACATCGTCGCCGATTGGCGCATGGCTTGCGAAGACGCAAGTACCGCTCCTGCGCGACAGCCGGTGCGGCTTCCTCTCCCGGGGGTCGGACCTCGCGGCGGGGTAAGGCGGCCGCGGCGGGGAGTGTCGGAAACCTTGTCGCGTTGGCGGCGCGGCTTGCGGTAGAGTGCGGCGAGGCCGACGCTCGGCTCTGCCTGTACAAGAATCATTTGGCCTGTATAGGAATCAGTCGTCCATTTTCCGGCCGCTTTGGAGGGCCCATGCTCATGAAAGGCGCAAACCAAGAACTCAGACAGCGCATGGAGACGTTCGCTGTTCGCACAGGCGCCATTGTGGATTTCTGCGATAACGAGGAGCAGACCAAGGTCTCTCTCATCAATCCGTATCTTGAAATGCTCGGGTACGATGTTCGAGATCCGCGCCATGTGCGTCTTGAGGTTCGCGCCGATATCCATACCGGGAACGAAAAGGTCGACTACGCTATCCTCCGGGAAGGCGAGCCGTGGATGGTTGTCGAAGCGAAGAAAGCTTCGGCCCCCTTGGGAGACAGCGCTCCGACCAAGCAGATTCGGCGCTACGCGATGGCTGCCGATGTGCAGTATGTGGCGTATACCAACGGTCGCTACTGGCGCTGGTTTCGAAAGAATGCGGGCTCCCCGATGCTCGAGGAGCAACCGTTCCTCGAACACGATGTTATCGAACCTGAAGACCGCGAGATTCGATGGCTTGCCGGCATACACAACTCCGCTTGGAACGCTGACGATATTGCACGAATTGCAGACGAAGAAAGCCTGCAGAGTTCCTTTTCGGCTTGGTATGAGGAAGCGCGTGATAATCCGCCGGAAGCCTTCTTGAAGCTCTTGTTGAACACCTACGGACACCGTGCCAACGCACCCATGCTTGAGCGCGCAGCAGCAGCTTGGAAAGCCACATTAAGAGCGATGGAGTCGGCGCAACTGAACGAAGCCTCGCGTCGCTTGCGCGGCGGAATGAGAGATGAAGACCAGGGAGAACCAATACAGACGGACGCAGCCCCGACCGAAGATGAGGCCCGGGACTCCAAACCGGAATCCGATGGTCCCCGACGTCGGTGGCATTTTCGGTGGCGTGCAGGCCCCGACCTGCCTTGGCGGTACGAGCGTTCCGGTAAACAAGCCCAAATTGCAGTTGCTTCGGCACTGTTTGAGGGCAAAGACGAGAGCGGATATGACGACATCCTCGGACAGTTGAACTCACCACTTGCCGGCGACGATCTCCGGAAGGAAACCGCCCGCCGGCTCGAGCCCGGAACCGCTGTTCCCCGGTACTTCGAAAGCGTAGGAAATTCGCCGCGTGTGGCTGTGTACACGACTCTTAGTTTACGCAGACGGTTGCTCTGGTTCGCAAGGGCAAGGAACGCGGTCCCGACCGTCGAAGTCGAAACCGATCGCGGACTGCGGGATCCGAATACAAATGAAGAGCATTGGCCGTGGGAGGCAGTTACAGAATCAGCCTCGTAACTCGCGATGCCCGTGCGTCCGGTTCGAAAAATACAGAAGCGCCGCGGCGTCGAAGACCGCCATCAGTGAGTCTCGTCGGTGCCGCGCAGCCTCCGAAGCTCCGCCGAAGGGGCATCGACAACGTCCCAGCCGCTGCCTTCGACGCGGCGCAATCGTTCGACGATCTCGGGGAGCGGAACATCGTCGAGTTCCTCGAATCCGGTGATGGTAAAGCGCTTCATCGACCAGGCGCCGCCGGCATCGCGCTCCCAGCGCCCTTCTCCCCGAACGCGCAGGACAGGACCGTAGAGATGGATCGCGAGCCGCCTGGCCATGCCGCGGGCGGCGCTGCAGATGTGAACGGTTTCACCGTCCCGCAAATGCGCCGGCACAATGTCGTCCCGGCCGCCGATGCGGATGAGCACGCCGTCGAGGGTGCCGGCCTGATTGAAGGCGCTGAACATCAACGGCGGCGTTTGGCCGCGGCCCGGAAACCGGATTACCTCGGCGCCGTCGCCTTGCCGCAGGCTGCCGGTCGCATCGTCGTCGGCCAGACGCCGGTCGAGCGCCCTGAACGCCTTGACCGCATCCGCCGGGGCGGTGTTGTCCACGAGCCCGCATAGCCGCCTTCTGACGTCAAGCGGGCCTCGGGCTCGACCCTTTGTACCAGCACGGTGCTGCCCGCTTCGAGGCGCACGAAATGCACTCGTTCCGCCGTGCCGAACAGCCGCGCCAGATCGGTCATGTACTCGGCCAGACGCGACATGGGCAGGGTCTCGGGGCTGTAGGCATCGATGACGAACCGATACTCGTCTGTATCCTTCATGGGCACGCTCCCGCGCCAGAGCCGATGGACCGCCGGTCTGTCCCTCCGACGACGGGCTGCTTATATCGCGTCGTGCAATTCGTTGGTCAGTTCCTGCGGACGGGCGGCAGCGCCGTGTCCAGCCAGTATCGGAGAGCCGTTCGATCTGATCCTCAAGCGGCGTCAGAACGACATGGACCCTGGGGCCGGCCTCTCTGAGGGCGGTGGAGGGCGAAACGGATACGGGGTTGCCGTTCCGGTCCCGCGCTTCGCCCCGCAGCCGGGCATTAAGTATGGCCAACGAAAGGCACGCCTATCGACAGGGCGGGGATATCCGGCGCCGCCGCATCGTCGGGGTGGAGGACGGAACGCACCAGAAACGGTCCGGCGCCGAACCGCCGGACGCCGGCGCTGACGCCTTGCTCGTAGGTCTCGAAAGCGCCGTGCACTTCGTCATCCTTGATGAGCAGATACCTGCCCGGGTGCCGCTCGGCGAGCCCTGCCTGGTTGTGCTTCAGGAACGCTTTCTCCCTGGCCAGCGGATCCGGCATCTCAGGGTCTCCCTCGGCTGCGCCGCATCGCCGCCGTCCGTCCGGCCCGGTCGTCCGTCCGCGATGTCCCGATTGCGGATATTCTGGCGGCCCGTCCGGCGTCTTGCAAGGCAAGGTGGAAGCGCTCGGAGATTTCCGTCCCTCCGGGTGCATTTTGCGCTCGCCTTTCCGGCGGCGTATGATCGCCCGGCCGTCCGGGGGAGGCGCGCCAGCGCCGGGAGGTTGCCATGCCCATCGCCGTCAGCCCGCTTTCCGGGGCCATCGGGGCCCGGATCGAGGGGGTCGATCTGAGCCGCCCGCTCGACGCCGGGACGGTCGCCGCGATCCGCCGGGCGCTGTGCGACGACATCATCGTCGTGATCCCCGGCCAGACCCTCGACGAGACCGACCAGGAGCGGTTCTGCCGCTATTTCGGCGAGCTCGAGATGGTCCGCTCGAGCACCGCCATCGGCAGCGACCACCCGGCGGTGATGATGATCTCCAACGTCCGCGACACCGGCCGGCCGACCGTCCTCGAGGACGGCGAGATGATGTTCCACCACGACCAGTGCTATTACGAGAACCCCTGCCTCGGCTCCACCCTGTACGCGATGGAGGTTCCGGACGAGGGCGGCAACACGCTGTTCGCCAACTGCGCCGCCGCCTACGAGGCGCTCGACGACGGCTGGAAGGCGCGCCTCGAGGGGCTGCGCGCGCTGCATTACTACGACTACGGCCGCGACCCGACGCTGCGCCCGTCGGAGATCAACCCGGCGGCGCCGCAATGGGCCCATCCGGTGGTCCGCACCCACCCGGAGACCGGCCGCCGGGCGCTGTTCGTCAACCGGCTGATGACGCTGTGGATCGAGGGCATCGACCGGGCCGAGAGCGATGCGATCCTCGATTACCTGTTCGACCATATCGAGAAGCCGGAATTCGTCTACGAACATGTCTGGACGGCGGGCGAACTGATGATGTGGGACAACCGCTCCTCGGCCCATGCGCGCACTTGGTTCCCGCCCGACAAGCGCCGCATGATGCGCCGGGTGACGGTGCGCGACCCGCACCCGGTGGCCTGACGCGGCGTCCCCGGGAAGCGGACCGGCATGGGCACCATCGACATCGGTCGGGCGGAACGGCCGACCCGGGGGCGCGTCGGCGGCACCGACCGCGACCGCGCCGCGCGCTTCCGCGCCCGCTTTCCGCCGTCCGCCAAGCGCAGCCTCTACATCCGCGACAGGATCCTGCTGCCGGCGCGCGAGCCGCCGGTCAACCCCGAGCGCACCCCGATCGCCGACCCGGCGGCGGCGGCCGAGGAAATCCGCGCGATGGCGCGCGAGATGGGGGCGGATGCGGTCGGCGTCGCCGACTACGACCACCGCTTCGCCTTCACCCAGGCGGGGACGCCGACCCACACCGCGGCGGTCGTCTTCGGCATCGCCATGTCCTACGACAACATGGCCGACATCGGCCCGCGCTCGCAGGACGAGGTGCACCGCGTCTACCACCGGCTCGACGATATCGGGGTGCGGCTGGCGCACCAGATCGCCGCCTTCGGCTACAGCGCCGCGATGCAGCCCAACGAGGGCGACATCCCGCTCCCGGCGCTGGCCTGGCTGGCCGGGCTGGGCGAACTCGGCAAGCACGGTTCGCTGATCTCGCCCGAACTCGGCTCCTCGTTCCGTCTCGGCGCGGTGACCACCGACATGCCGCTGGCGCCCGACGGGCCGCAGGATTTCGGCATCGACGAGGTGTGCGCCAGCTGCGGGGTCTGCACCCGCTTCTGCCCGGGCGACGCCATCAAGCCGGACAAGCAGACGGTCAACGGGATCGAGCGCTGGCACGTCGACACCCCGGCCTGCGAGCCCTATTTCCACAGGCTCTACGGCTGCAAGATCTGCCTGATGGTGTGCCCGCTCAACAGCCGCGGGATCTTCGGCGGGGAGTTCCGGCGCGCCGCCCGAATCCTGGTCGAGGCGAAGGACGCGGACGGCATGCTGCGGCTGATCGAGGAGCGCACCGACATGCGCTACGAGGATTTCGACGGCGCGCCGGAGCCCGCCGCCGGGGCGGACGGCGACCCCGCTAGCCCTCCCCGAAGGCCAGCCTGATGACGATGTCCACCCGGTCGATGCGGGTGCCCGCCGGCGGGGCGGGCAGGGCGGCGACCGCGACATCGGCGAGCGCCACGTCCTCGAGCCGGCCCGTGTCCTCGAAATACATGTGGTGGTGGTCGGCGGTGTTGGTGTCGAAGTAGGACCGGTTGCTCTCCACCACGACCTCGCGCAGCAGGCCCGCCGCGGCGAACTGGTTGAGCGCGTTGTAGACGGTGGCGAGCGAGACCCGCGCGCCCGCCTCGCGCGCCTCGCGGTGCAGCTGCTCGGCGGTCACGTGGCGGTTGCCGCCGACGAACAGGAGTTCGGCGAGCGCCGTGCGCTGGCGCGTCGGCCGCAGCCCGTGCGCCTTGAGCATCTCGACCAGGGATGCGTCCGCGGCCGCGCCGGGGTGCTTCATCGCCGTCTCGTCCTCGCCGGTCGCACCCCGGCAGGGTAGCCGAAGTTGCAAACTGGAACAAGTCCAATGTGGCGGGCGTGGCTCAATCGCCGGTCTGCAGCCGTTCGACGAGCTGGCGGACGGTGGGTACGAAACCGTTGGAATAGAACGGGTCGTCGCGGAACCGGTAGGCGTTGTGCCCGGCGAACATGAGCTGTTCGTCGACCTGGCCGCCGTGAGCGATGTCCTGCAGAGTCTTCTGGATGCAGTAGGACCGCGGGTCGGCCTTGCGCCCGGTGCTGCCGTTCTCTCCCTGCGACCAGTTGGAGAAATGGCAGGCCGACAGGCAGCCCATGCAGGCGGCCTGGTCGGCGCGGATCTTGCGCGCCTTGCCGGGCGTGACGAAGACGATCGTCGAGTCCGGCGTGCGCAGCCCCTCGGTGTAGCCCTCCCGCATCCACGATTCGGCGCGCGCCCTGTCGTTGGCGGCGACGAAGATGCGCCGCGCGCGGGGCCCGACGGCGAGTTCGCAGGCAAGCGCGCCCACTGGCGCGGTCGCGAAGGCGATCTGGCGCTCCGACCGCTCCCTGAGCTCGTCGAGGAAGGAGTTGTACACCGCCGAGGAGTAGAAGCCGGTCGGGCTGAACTTGTTGAGCGCCACATCGCCGTCCCTGAGCTCGAGCAGACGGCGTTTCCACTGCGGCGAGATCGGGCTCTCCTGGGTGAGCAGGGGGCGGGTGCCGAACTGGAAGGCGATGGGGCCGACCTCCGGGTTGTCGAGCCAGTCGTTCCACTCGCGCAGGTACCATACGCCGCCGGCCATGAAGATCGGCATCTCGGACAAGCCGATCCCGGCCATCGTCCGGCGCAGTTCGCTGACCCGGGGGAGGGGTTCCTGCGATTCGTTGGGATCCTCGCTGTTCGACAGCCCGTTATGCCCGCCGGCGCGCCACGGATCCTCGTAGACCACGCCGCCGAGCCAGCGCGAGAACCTGTGATAGGCGCGTTTCCACAGCGCCCGGAAGGCGCGCGCCGAGGAGACGATCGGGTAGTAGTGGACCCGGTGCTCGGCGGCGATCTGGGCGATCCGGTAGGGCATGCCGGCGCCGCAGGTGACGCCGTGGATCAGCCCCTTCGCGCCGGTCAGCACGCCGCGCAGGACGCGCTCCGCCCCGCCCATCTCCCACAGCACGTTCATGTGGATGCGGCCGTTGCCGCCGGCGATCTCGTGGGCGATGCGCGCCTGGGTGATGCCGCCCTGGATCGCGTAGGCGACGAGTTCCTCGTGGCGTTCGCGCCGGGTCCGCCCGCTGTAGCGCACCGGGATCAGCCTGCCGGCGGCGTCGAAGGCGTCCGCGTTGACGCCGGAGAAGGTGCCGACCCCGCCGGCCGACGCCCACGCGCCGGCGCTCTCGCCGTTGGTGACGGCGATGCCCTTGCCGCCCTCCACGAGGGGCGGAACCTCCATGCCGGAGATGGTCACGGGCTTGAGGTCTCTCAGTTCCGGTCTCCCCGGGCCGTCGGGCGGCGCGGTCTCCGCCGCACGCTTTCCGCCCTGCCTCCCACGCAGCGCCGCGAGCCATTTAACCCGATATACAAGCGGAATCCCATACGGCCAACGCAAACTTGCCGGCGGCTCCGGAAACCGGCGCCGGCGGCGCATCCGCCCGCGTTCCGGATCGTCGCCGGATGGCGGACATCCCGGGGGAGACGGCGGGCGGCGGGCGGCGCGCTCCCGGCAGTTGTCCAGCTGCGCTCCGGCCGGCCGGTTCAGGCGTTGCCGGGGACGGCTTCCCTGGGCTGTTCGCCGCGCCGGCCGGCGATGTCCTCCCCGGTTTCCTGGTCGACGACCTTCATCGACAGGCGGACCTTGCCGCGGTCGTCGATGCCCAGCACCTTGACCTTCACCTGGTCGCCCTCGTTGACGATGTCGGTCACCTTGCCGACGCGGCGGGGGGCGAGTTCGCTGATGTGGACGAGGCCGTCGCGGGCGCCGAGGAAATTGACGAAGGCGCCGAAATCGACCGTCTTGACCACCTTGCCGGAATAGATCACGCCGACCTCGGGCTCGGCGACGATGCCGCGGATCCAGTCGATCGCCCTGTCGGCCGCCTCGGAATCGACCGCCGCGACCTTGATCGTGCCGTCGTCCTCGATGTCGATCTTGGCGCCGGTGGTCTCGCAGATCTCGCGGATGACCTTGCCGCCGGTGCCGATGACTTCGCGGATCTTGTCGCGCGGGATGGAGAAGGCGGTGATCCTGGGCGCGTGCTCGCTGATCCCCTCGCGCGCGCCGGCGAGCGCCTGGTCCATGTTGTCGAGGATGTGCACCCGGCCCGCGCGCGCCTGTTCGAGCGCCGAGCGCATGATCTCCTCGGTGATGCCGGTGATCTTGATGTCCATCTGCAGCGCGGTGACGCCCTCGCGGGTGCCCGCGACCTTGAAGTCCATGTCGCCGAGATGGTCCTCGTCGCCGAGGATGTCGGAGAGGACGGCGAAGCGCTCGCCCTCCTTGATCAGCCCCATGGCGATCCCGGCGACCGGCGCGCGCACCGGCACGCCGGCATCCATCATCGCCAGCGAGGCGCCGCACACGGTGGCCATCGACGACGAACCGTTGGACTCGGTGATCTCCGAGACCACGCGGACGGTGTAGGGGAACTCGTCCTTCGACGGCATCATCGCCCGCACGGCCCGCCAGGCGAGCTTGCCGTGGCCGATCTCGCGCCGCCCCGGCGAGCGCAGGAACGACGCCTCGCCGACCGAATAGGGCGGGAAGTTGTAGTGCAGCAGGAAATGCTCGCGGTACTCGCCCTCGAGGGCGTCGATGATCTGTTCGTCCTGGCCGGTGCCGAGCGTCGCCACCACCAGGGCCTGGGTCTCGCCGCGGGTGAACAGGGCGCTGCCGTGCAGGCGCGGCAGGACGCCGACCTCGGCGGCGATCGGCCGCACGGTCCGAGTGTCGCGGCCGTCGATCCGTTCGCCGGTATCGAGGATGCTGTTGCGGACGATGTCCTTCTCGACGGTCTTGAGAGCGCCGGCCACCGCGTCCGGCGCGTACTCTTCGGCGAGGGCCTGCTGCACCGTCCCTTTGGCGCCGGCGATCTTTTCGACGCGGGCCTGCTTGACCCGTTCGGAATAGGCCTCGCGCAGCGGCGCCTCGGCGAGGCCGCGCACCTTCTCCTCGAGCTCGGCGCGGGCCGGGTCGGGCGGCGGCAGCGTCCACGGATCCTTCGCGCACTCCTCGGCCAGGGCGACGATCGCCTCGATCACCGGCCGGCTCTCCCGCTGGGCGAACATCACCGCGCCCAGCATCTCCTCCTCGGACAGCGACTGCGCCTCCGACTCGACCATCAGCACCGCGTCCGCCGTGCCGGCGACCACCATGTCGAGGGTCGAGGACTCCATCTGGTCGAGCCTCGGGTTGAGCGCATACTCGCCGGCGACATAGCCGACCCGCGCGCCGAAGATCGGCCCGAGGAAGGGGATGCCGGAGATCGTCAGCGCGGCGGAGGCGCCGACCAGCGCCGGGATGTCGGGGTCGTTCTCGAGATCGTGGCTGAGGACCGTGCAGATGACCTGGGTCTCGTTGCGGAAGCCGCCCGCGAACAGCGGCCGGATCGGCCGGTCGATCAGCCGCGAGGTCAGGGTTTCCTTCTCCGACGGGCGGCCTTCGCGCTTGAAGAAGCCGCCCGGGATGCGCCCGGCAGCGAAGGCCTTCTCTTGGTAGTTGACGGTGAGCGGAAAGAAATCGATCCCGGGCTTCGGCTCCTTCTGCGCCACCGCGGTGCACAGCACCGCGGTCTCGCCGTAGGTGACCAGCACGGCCCCGTCGGCCTGGCGGGCGAGCCGGCCCGTCTCGATGACCAGCGGACGGCCGCCCCAGGTCAGTTCCTTCCGGTGAATTGCAAACATTCTTCCATCCTTCCCAACGGCGCGCCGCTCCGTGCGGCGCGCCATGCGTGCGTGTTCAGGGCGGGGCCGCCCGGCGGCCCCGCCGCGGATTCGGGTTGCGGCCGGGCACGGCGGCGCGGCTGCCGCGCGCGGCTGCCGCGGGCTTCGCGCCCGGCGGGGGGCAACGGCTCAGCGCCGCAGTCCCAGACGCCCGATCAGCGTAGTGTAGCGGGACTGGTCCTTGCGCTTGAGGTAGTCGAGCAGACGGCGCCGCTGTCCCACCATGACCAGCAGGCCGCGGCGCGAGTGGTGATCCTTCTTGTGCAGCTTGAGGTGTTCGGTCAGGTTGAAGATCCGTTCGGAAAGGATCGCCACCTGCACCTCCGGCGAGCCGGTATCGGACGGGCCGGCACCGTACTCGCCGACGAGCTCGGCCTTGCGAGCGGACGTGATCGACATCGTGGACTCCGGTTGCGGGTTGACTCCGGCTGCGGGGTGACCCCGGTTACCGATTGATGACGCGCGTCGGGCGGATCGCTCCGTCCTCGATACGCGCGAGCGCAACCAGCGCCCCGCCGGCTGTCGCAGCCACCGCGCCGCCCTCGACGAGGGTTCCGGCAGCGGCGTCGCCTGCGGCAAGGCGGACGGGCTGGCCGCGCCTCAGCAGGGAAGCCTGCAGGTCCGATACGGGCACGGCCGGGATGTCGTCCAGCACGGCCTCGACCGGCAGCAGGTAGTTCCACTGCGGCGCACTATGCACCAAGCTCTCTAGGATATCCAGCGGAATCGCGTTCTCCTCCGCGAACGGACCGACCGCGAGGCGGCGGATGTCCGCTGCGTGGCCCGCCGTCCCCAGCGCCGCCGCGAGGTCGCGGGCGAGGCTGCGCACATAGGCGCCCTTGCCGCAGCGCATCCGGAACACCGCGTGGTCGGCGTCGGGCATGGCGAGGAGTTCGAGCGCCTCGACGGCGACGGTGCGCTCGGGCGGCTCGAAATCGACCGCCGCGCGGGCCAGTTCGTAGGACCGCCGCCCGTCCATCCGGACCGCCGAATAGCGCGGCGGGCGCTGCACGATGGTGCCGGTGAAGCGGTCGAGGACGGCCCGCACCGCCGCCCGGTCGGGGCGGGCCGCGCTGGTCTCGACCACCGCCCCCTCGGCGTCGTCGGTGTCCCGCCGTTCGCCCCAGCGCACGGTGAAGCGGTATGTCTTGGCCCCGTCCATCGCCCACGCCGCGGTCTTGGTCGCCTCGCCGAGCGCCACCGGAAGCACCCCGGTGGCCAGCGGGTCGAGCGTTCCGCCGTGGCCGGCCTTGGCGGCGCCGGTGATGCGCCGGACGCGGGCTACCGCGTGCGCCGAACTCATGCCCTCGGGCTTGTCGAGGGCGATCCAGCCGTGGATCGGCCGGCCCCGGCGCCTACGCGCCATCGGGCTCCGTCCCGCCCGGTTCGACCGCAGCGCCGCCCGCCCGCGCCTCGCGCAGCAGCGACTCGATGCGCCCCGCCCGGTCGAAACGCGTGTCGGCGGCGAACCGCAGTTCGGGCAGGAACCTGAGCGAAACCGTCGGCCCCAGCATGCGGCGCAGCGCCGGCGCCGCCCGGTTGAGCGCGGCCACGACCGGCGCCGGATCGGCGTCTCCGGCGGCGAGCGGCAGGACGTAGACGGTGGCGACCCGGAGGTCTGGGCTCATCGCCACCTCGGCCACGGTGACCGGGGTTCCGGCGAGTTCCGGATCCCTGACCGGCCCGCGCTCGAGCAGGCGGCAGAGGGCGTGGCGCACCGCCTCGCCCACCCGAAGCTGGCGCTGCGAGGGTTCGCGGGCGGAGCGCCGCCGCGTCACGGGATGCCGCCGGGATACGGAGAGGCGTCCGCGGCCGGGCTACAGCGTGCGGGCGACCTCCTCGACATCGAAACACTCGATGACGTCGCCTTGCTTGAGATCCTGGTAGTTCTCGAACGCCATGCCGCATTCGAACCCTTCGCGCACCTCGCGCACCTCGTCCTTGAAGCGCCGCAGGCTGGAAAGCGTCCCCTCGTGTACCACCACGTTGTCGCGCAGGAGCCGCACCCGCGACCCCCGCCGGACCAGCCCCTCGGAGATCCGGCAGCCCGCGACGCGGCCGAGGCGGGAGATGTTGAAGATCTGGAGGATCTCGGCGTTGCCGAGGAAATGCTCGCGCGCCGCCGGCGCCAGCATCCCGGTCAGCACCCCCTTGATATCGTCCAGCACGTCGTAGATCATCGAGTAGTAGCGGATCTCGACATGATCCTGGGCGGCGAGCTGGCGCGCCTGCGGCCCGGCGCGGACGTTGAAACCGATGATGACGGCGTCCGACGCGGCGGCGAGCGTCACGTCGGACTCGTTGATCCCGCCGACCCCGGCGTGGAGCACTCGGACGCCCACCTCCTCGTTGGAAAAGCCCTCCGCATTGGCCTGGATCGCCTCGACCGAGCCCTGCACGTCGGCCTTGATGACCAGGACGAATTCCTTCTTTTCCTCGCGGCCGATGTTGGAGAACATCTGCTCGACGCTGCCGCGCCGGGCCTGGGCGACGCGCGCGTCGCGGGCGCGGCGGTTGCGGAACTCGGTGATCTCGCGGGCGCGGGTCTCGTTCTCGACGACGCTGAACTCGTCGCCCGCCGCCGGGGTCCCGTTGAGGCCGAGGATTTCCACCGGCACCGACGGGCCGGCGGCGGCGACCTGCGCGCCGCCGTCGTCCAGGATCACCCGCACCCGGCCCCACTCGCTGCCCGCGACCACGATGTCGCCGGCCTTCAGCGTGCCGCGCTGGACCAGCAGCGTCGCCACCGGACCGCGGCCGCGCTCCAGCTTGGACTCGATCACCACCCCGTCCGCCATCCGGTCGGGGTTCGCCTGCAACTCGAGAACCTCCGCCTGGAGGACGATGGTCTCGAGCAGCTTGTCGAGGTTGGTGCCCTGGACCGCCGAGACGTCGACCGAAAGCACGTCTCCGCCGAACTCCTCGACCACCAGCTCGTGGCGCAGCAGGTCGTTGCGCACGCGTTCGGGATCGGCGTCGGGGCGGTCGATCTTGTTGACCGCAACCAGGATCGGCGCCTCCGCCGCCCTGGCGTGGTCGATCGCCTCGACGGTCTGCGGCATCACCCCGTCGTCGGCGGCGACGACGAGGATCACGATGTCGGTGACGTTGGCGCCGCGTGCGCGCATCGCGGTGAACGCGGCGTGGCCCGGCGTGTCGATGAAGGTGATCTTGCGGCCGTCCTCCGGCAGGGCGACCTGGTAGGCGCCGATATGCTGGGTGATGCCGCCGGCCTCGCCCGCCGCCACGTCGGACTTGCGCAGCGCGTCCAGCAGCGACGTCTTGCCGTGGTCGACATGGCCCATGACGGTGACCACCGGCGGCCGCGGCACGAGTTCGGTCTCGGAATCGTCCCTGCCTCGGATGCCGATCTCGACGTCGGCGTCGCTGACCCGTTTGGCGTTGTGGCCGTATTCGGCGACCACCAGCTCGGCGACGTCGGCGTCCAGCGACTGGTTGATGGTCGCCATGATGCCCATGCCCATCAGCGTCTTGATGACGTCCGGCGCGCGCTGCGCCATGCGGCCGGCCAGATCCTGGACGATGATGGTCTCCGGAACGACGACATCGCGCACCACCTTGGCGATCGGCTCGTCGGACCGCCGCTGCGCCCGCTTCTCGCGCTCGCGCAGGCGGCGCAGCGAGGCGAGGCTGCGCTGGCGTTCCTCGTCGTCGAGCGCCTGGGCGACGGTCAGCCGGCCGCTGCGCCGGCGCTGTTCGCCGCGCTTGGGCGCGAGCCGCCTCGGCTCCGGGCGGCCGGCCCGCCGCCCGCGCGCCCGTTCGGGCTCGCCCTCCTCGGCCTGGTTGGCCGCCGGGCGGGCCGGCTCGGGTTTCTCCGGCTTGGCGGGCGCCGCGGTTTTCGGAGAGGCCGTCTCTTGCGTCTTTCTGGCCTCTTCCGCCGCCGCCGCGGCCGCCTCTTCGGCCGCCCGGGCCTCGGCCTCGACGCGCGCCCGCTCGGCCTCTTCCGCTTCCCTGCGCCGGCGTTCTTCCTCGGCCGTGCGTTCCGCCTCGCGGCGCAGCCGTTCCGCCTCCCGGTGGGCGATTTCGGCCTGCTTGAGCCCGTCGAGCGCGCGCGCCCGCGCTGCCTTCTCCTGATCGGTCAGCGTGTGCGGCTGGATGCGCTGACCGGCGGCCTCCGGGGTGTCGACGGGTTCCGGGGCGGCCTTCACCGGCTCCGGCTCGGGCGTCTGCGGAATCTCCTTGACCTCGGTCATCCGGCCGTCGGCGGACTGGGCGAAGGTCCGCTTGCGCCGCACCTCGACCGCGACCGCCTTGGTGCGGCCGTGCGAGAAGCTCTGACGGACCTGTCCGCCGTCCACCGTCTTCTTGATCTCCAGCCGGCCGCCCCGCGACAGGCTGAGCTTCTTCTTCGGCGTCGTCTGTTCCGTTTGCTCGGTCATGATCCTCGACTCTTCTGCGCCGCCCGGAATCCCGCGAGGCGCGCTGCCTCCGTCCGCACCCGTTCCCCGATCCGCCCGGGCCCCAGGGCGGCGTAGGTCACCGCGCCTCGCCCGAACGCACTGCCGAGCTCGGCCGCGGCTAACACATCCACGATGCGCCCGCCCGTGCGCGGCAGCGGCAGACGGCCGCGCTGGCGCACCGACCCGTCGGCCGCCACCAAGAGGAGCGCCGCTCCGCCCCGCTCCAGCGCACGGCGCACCGCCTCGAATCCGGCGAGGGCGCCGCCCGCCCGCCGCGCGAACCCGATAAGGTCGATACAACGCGCCGCCAGCAGACTCTCGACCCGGTCGGCAAGCCCGTCCGGCACTGCCACCGGACCACGGGCGGCCCGCGCGAAGGCGTTGGCCGCCACTGCGCGCTCGACTATATCCCGCCGCGACTGGAGCCACAATCCGCGTCCCGGCAGGCGGCCGGCGACATCGGGCACGATTTCCCGTTCCGGGCCGACGACGAAGCGCACCAGCCGCTCGCGCGGCAGGGTCTCGCGGCTCACCAGGCAGCGCCGCGTATTGCCGGCGTCGGCCGCCGCGCGCCCGCCGCCGGCGCCGCTGTCGCGCGGGTCAGGCCATGGGGTCGGCCGCCGTCTCTTCGCCCGCATCCCCGCGGCTCTCCGTTGCGGCGTCCCCGGCATCGGCCCCGTCGGCGCCCCCGTCCTCGTCGGTGTCCTCGTCATCGTCGAACCAGTGGGCGCGCGCCGCCATGATCAACTGGTTCGCCTCCTCCTCGGTCAGGGCGTGTTCGCGCAGCACCCCCTCGCCCGGATCGATCACCTCGTCGGTCGCCAGATCGGCGAAATCGTCGCGCTCCCGGATGCCGGCCTCGCCCAGGGTGACCGCCATCGCCGGGGTGAGGCCGGGAATGGCGGCGAGATCGTCGGCGACGCCGAGTTCGCGCCGGCGTTCGTCCAGGCGCCGCTCCTCCTCGGCGAGATACTGGCGCGCGCGGCTGCTGAGTTCGTCGGCCAGTTCCTGGTCGAACCCGTCGATCGACAGGAGGTCGGTCATCGGCACATAGGCCACCTCCTCGACCGTCGAGAAGCCTTCGGCGACGATCAGGTGGGCGAGCACATCGTCCACATCGAGGGCGTCTATGAACATCTGCGACCGGGCGCGGAATTCCTCCTGCCGGCGCTCGGATTCCTCGTCCTCGGTGAGGATCGCGATCTCCCACTGGGTGAGATGCGAGGCGAGGCGGACGTTCTGCCCGCGCCGGCCGATGGCGAGGCTGAGCTGGTCGTCGGGCACCACCACCTCGATGCGCCGCTGGTCTTCGTCGAGCACCACCTTGGAGACCTCGGCCGGGGCCAGCGCGTTGACGATGAAGGTCGCGGCGTCGGGGTTCCACTGGATGATGTCGATCTTCTCGCCCTGCAGTTCGCCGACCACCGCCTGGACGCGGCTGCCCCGCATGCCGACGCAGGCGCCGACCGGATCGATGCTGGAATCGTTCGACAGCACCGCGATCTTGGCCCGGCTGCCGGGGTCGCGGGCGATCGACTTGATCTCGATGATCTTGTCGTAGACTTCCGGCACTTCCTGGGCGAACAGCTTGCCCATGAATTCGGGCCGGGTGCGCGACAGGAAGATCTGCGGGCCGCGCGACTCCGAGCGCACGTCGTAGATGTAGGCGCGCACCCGGTCGCCGGCGCGGAAGGATTCGCGCGGGATCGTCTCGTCGCGCCGCATCACCGCCTCGGCGCGGCCGAGATCGACGGTCAGATTGCCGAACTCCACCCGTTTGACGATGCCGTTGACCACCTCGCCGGCGCGGTCCTTGTACTCCTCGTACTGCTGCTGGCGCTCGGCGTCGCGCACCTGTTGGACGATGACCTGCTTGGCGGTCTGCGCGGCGATGCGGCTGAAGTCGATCGGCGGCAGCGGATCGACCAGGAAATCGCCGACCGCGGCGTCCGGCTTCCTCTGCCGCGCCTGCTCGACCGTCAGCTGGGTGATCTCGTTCTCGACCTCGTCCACGACCTCGAGGATGCGCGCGAGCTTGATGGTCCCGCTCTTGCGGTCGATATGGGCGCGCACGTCGTGCTCGAGGCCGTATTTCGACCGCGCCGCCTTCTGGATCGCCTGCTCCATGGCGTCCAGCACCTCGTCGCGCTCGATCGACTTCTCGCGCGCGACCGCGTCCGCGACCTGCAGCAGTTCGAGCCGGTCCGACCCGGCGGCCGATAGGACATCCATATCCATTCCGATTACCTACCCCGTCCCTTCATCGCGTCGGCGATCGACGCCTCGGTCAGAACCAGCTTGCCGCGCAGCACCTCGCCGAACGGGATCGCATGCTCGTCCCCGTCCACGGCGATCACCACGTCGGCGCCGCGGCGGCCCACCAGGCGGCCGCGGAAACGCCGGCGCCCGGATCGCAGCG
Organism: Alphaproteobacteria bacterium; assembly: GCA_965200535.1. Taxonomy (GTDB): domain Bacteria; phylum Pseudomonadota; class Alphaproteobacteria; order MPNO01; family MPNO01; genus MPNO01. Next base: position 1,816,547 of record CBDAUF010000001.1, read on the forward strand.
CAACCGTCTCGACCCGCGCCTCGCAGCCGGCGAAACGCTCGTAATCCTCGGGCCGCACCAGCGGCCGGTCGAGGCCCGGCGAGGACACTTCGAGCGTATACGACCCGGCGATCGGATCGTCCACATCGAGCAGCGCCGAGACCAGGCGCGAGATCTCTGCGCAATCGTCGACGCTCATCTCGCCCCGGTCCTTGCGTTCGGCCATGATCTGCAGGGTCGGCGTACCCCCGCCGGTCAACTGCACCCGCACGACATCGTAGCCGAGCCCCTCGATGGGCGGCCCGACCAGCCGTTCGACCTCGGCGATTGTGTCCAGGGCGGCGCTCTCCCTCCAGCCGGCCTGCGAGCGGCGGCGCGAACAAAAAAAGCGGGCAGCAAGCCCACTTTCTTCTTGTCCCGCGGTTCCCGTTCCGCGCGCTCTTACAAGCCGAGGCGGAAGATACGGCCTCGCCGCCCGGTTTTCAAGCGTCCTGTCCCCCCGGTCCCGCGTCCGGCCCGACTGCATCCGCGCCGCGCGGCAGCCTGCGGTAGCGGAGATAGGCGCACCGCCTGCCCTGTTCGAGGGCTTTCGCCTCGTAGCGCGTCGCCGGCCAGTCGGGCGGGCGGGAACGCCAGTCGGACGGCCTCCGCGCGGTCCATGCGAACGCCCCCGACGCCCGCAGCCGGGCGAGCATCCAGACCAGATAGTCGCGGTCGTCGGTCGCCAGGCGCAACTCCGCCCCGTCGCGCATGACCGCGGCGAGGCGCGCCAGCACCGGGGCGGAGACGAAGCGGCGCTTGTGATGGCGGGTCTTGGGCCACGGATCGGGGAACAGGACGAAGACCCGCGCGATCGAGGCCGGGGCGAGACGGTCGATCAGCAGCCGTGCGTCGTCGCGCCACAGGCGGACATTGTCGAGCCCGGCGTCGCACAGGCCGCGCGCCAGCTGCACCGCCCCGGTCACGTAGGGCTCGCAGCCGATCATCCCGACCCCGCGGTTGGCCGCCGCCTGCGCCAGCAGGTGCTCGCCCGCCCCGAAACCGACCTCGAGCCACACCTCGCGCACCGGCCGGCCGAACAGGGCGGCCGGATCGACGGCCGGCGGCGCGGCGTCGAGCGCGATCTCGAGGCGCGGCACGATCGTCTCGAGCAGGGCCTGCTGCCCGCTCCTGAGCCTGCGCCCGCGGCGGCGGCCGTAGAGGATGCGCTGCGTTTCCGCCACCGCCCCGGCAGCCTCCCTTGCCCTCGCCGCCTCCGTTGCCGCCGCGGCGGGGCGCCGCCGCCTACGTCAGGGCGCTCTTGAGATCCTCGGCCAGATCGAGTTTCTCCCACGAGAAGCCGCCGTCGGGTTCGGGATCGCGTCCGAAATGGCCGTAGGCCGCGGTCCGGGCGTAAATCGGCCGCAGCAGCCGGAGCCGCTCGCGGATACCGCGCGGCGACAGGTCGATGACCTCTTGGACCGCCCCGGCGATCTTCTCCTCGTCCACCGCCGCGGTGCCCTCGGTGTTGATGTAGACCGAGAGCGGCTTGGCAACCCCGATGGCATAGGAGACCTGGATCGTGCAGCGCCGCGCGAGTCCGGCGGCAACGACGTTCTTGGCCACGTAGCGCGCGGCGTAGGCGGCCGAGCGGTCCACCTTGCTCGGATCCTTGCCGGAGAACGCGCCGCCGCCGTGCGGCGCCGCGCCGCCGTAGGTGTCGACGACGATCTTGCGTCCGGTGAGGCCGCAGTCGCCGTCGGGCCCGCCGATGACGAAACGCCCGGTCGGGTTGACGTAGAATTCCTCCTCCGGGCACATCCAGCCGTCGGGGAGGACCGCCAGCACGTGCGGGCGCACCAGTTCGCGCACCGCGTCCTGGTCGAGGGCCGCGTCGTGCTGCGTGGACACCACCACCGAGGTTGCCGCCACCGGGCGTCCGTCGCGGTAGAGCAGGGAGACCTGGCTCTTGGAATCGGGGCCGAAGCCGTCCACCGCGCCGGCCCGGCGCGCCTCGGCGATCGACCGCAGGATGGCATGCGCATAATGCAGCGGAGCGGGCATCAACGACGGCGTCTCGTCGCAGGCGAAGCCGAACATGATGCCCTGGTCGCCGGCGCCCTGGTCCTTGTTGCCCGAGGCGTCGACGCCCTGGGCGATGTCGGTCGACTGCGCGTGCAGGTAGACCGCGACCTCGGCGTCGCGCCAGTGGAACCCTTCCTGCTCGTAGCCGATGTCGCGCACCGCCGCGCGGGCGACCTCCTCCATGCTCGGGGGGTCCAGCGGGCCGCGCACCTCGCCCGCGACGACGATGCGGTTGGTCGTGGTCAGCGTCTCGCAGGCGACCCGGGAGTCCGGATCGGCCGCCAGATAGGCGTCGACCACCGCATCGGAAATGCGGTCGCTGACCTTGTCCGGATGCCCTTCGGACACCGATTCACTGGTGAAGACGAAGTCCTGATTCTGCACGCGTTGGCCCCTTCCGATTCCGGTACGCCCCGTTGTCGCAGGGTCTCGGGCGCGCCGTCAACCGGGCGGTGCTCCGGGGGAGGGCGGCCGGTCAGTTCTCCGGTCCGGAACTGTTGCCGTTTCCGATCTCGGCGACCGCTTTGATGAGGTCGAAGAGCCGGCGCCGGACGCGCGGATCGGCAATCCGGTAGTAAGCGCGGACCAGTTCCAGCGTCTCGCGCCGGGAGAACGGGTCATCCACGAATGGGCCGGAGGAGTCGCCGAAACCGGGCGGCACGATTCCTACTCCGTCTTCCGCCGATTCTTCCGGCAGTTCCTCGTAGAAGAACGAGACCGGGACATCGAGAACGCGGCCGATCTGGTACAGACGGCTGGCGCTGATCCGGTTGGCTCCGCGTTCGTATTTTTGCACCTGCTGGAAGGTGAGGCCGAGCGCTTCGCCCAGCCGTTCCTGGCTCATGCCGAGGAGGGTGCGCCGCATGCGGACCCTGCTGCCGACGTGGCTGTCGATCGCGTTAGACCGCCCGCGGCGGCCCCGCGATGCCGAAATACGATTCTCCAAAACGGTCATCTCGAAATCCGGTTCTTGCCGCATTGAGTGCACTACCGCCTGCAATGTACGACCAAAAAATCTTCTACCGTCACTTGCAGGTCGTAAGTCTACTCTTGAATCCGGCCAGCCCAAGCGACGAATAGGAAAAGTCCATACAAGACTTGCAACCGTAAGTCCATGTTCGCTGCCCGCCGGTGGAAAACCGGCTACCCGGTTCGGCGCGATTTCTCGCGGCGCGCCAGGACGAGGCCGGCGGCGGCAAGCGCGAGGACAGCGAGCAGCGGCGCGTGGCCCCAGCGCGCGAACGGCGTGGGCCGCGGCAGGGCCGCCGGCAGCGCCGCCTCGAGCACCCCGGCGCGGCCGAGACCGAGGCGTTCGACGATCCGCCCGTAGGGGTCGATCACCGCGGAAATCCCGGAGTTCGCCGCCCTGACCACCGGCAGCCCCTGCTCGACGGCGCGCGCGCGCGCCGCAGCCAGATGCTGGTAGGGGCCGGCGCTGTCGCCGAACCAGCCGTCGTTGGTGACGTTGAAGAGCCATTGCGGCCGGTCGCCGCGGTCGGCGACCCGTCCGGGAAAGATGATCTCGTAGCAGATCAGCGGGCTGAAGGCGGGCAGTCCCGGCACGCGCAGGGTGCGCGGGCCGGTGCCGCGGCTGAAGTCGAAACGCGCCGCGGCCACCCGGGCAAAGCCGATCACCGCGCGCAGCGGCACGTATTCGCCGAACGGCACCAGATGCACCTTGTCGTAGGTCGCGACGATCCTCCCCGCGCGGTCGACCACGGCCAGGCTGTTCCACACCTGCAGCGGGAGGACCCCGGACGGGGTTGCGCGCAGCGCGCCGGCGAGCACCAGCCCGCCCTCGGGCACCGCCCCGGAGATCGCCCTCACCGCCCAGGGGGCGCGGGAGAGGGCAAACCCGATCGCCGTCTCCGGCCACAGGAAGTGGGTGATCCCCGCGCCGCGGGCGGCGTGCGTCATCTCCAGGTGCCGGATGAAGTGGTCGCGGCGCAGCTCGGCCCGGACCTTTTCCCGCTGCGGGATGGCGGGCTGGACGATGCCGAGCCTGATTCCGGGATGCGCGGCGGTCTCGGCCCCGGCGAGGCGCAGCGCGCCGGCGCCCCAGAGCAGGGCGAGGACGGCCGGCGCGCCGACCGCGGCGGCCAGCGCGTCGCGCCCGCCGGCGGCGGTGAGCGCCGGCAGGGCGGCGAGCGCGACCGTCGCCAATCCGAGCCCGTGTATGCCGACGAGTGCCGCCGGCTGCAGCATCGCCGGGATGTCCGACCAGATCGACCCGATCGGGTTCCACGGGAAACCGGTGAAGGCGATTCCGCGCAGCATCTCGAACAGCGTCCAGGCAACTGCCAGCGCGGCGATGCGCGGCCAGCCCGGCCGCACCGCGCGGGCGAAGACGGCGGCCAGCCCGGGAAACACCGCGAGATAGGCGGCAGGCGCGACCAGCGCCGGCGGGATCAGCCAGGCGTAGCGGTCCGGCTCGACCAGGAGGGCATTGGAGATCCAGTAGGTGCCGGCCATGAAGTGGCCGAGGCCGAACCACCAGCCGACGGCGAAGGCGGCGCGCCGGGTCGCGGTCCCGTCGATCTGCCAGACCAGCACCGGGAGCGCCGCGAAGAGCGCCGGGAACAGCCCGACGGGCGGCAGCGCCAGCGCCGAGACGAGGCCGGACAGGAACGCGACCGGCGGCCGCCGCCAGCCCCGCAGCCCGGCAACCGCGGCAGCGGCGCGGGCAAGGCGGGAAGGCGGCGGGCGGTTCGCGGTCAGCCGGTCGCCGGCGGCGGTCGGCATACCCGGAGTCGCTTTATGCGCCGCGGGTCGGCGTCGAGGACCTCGAACTCGGCGCCCGAGGGATGGCGGATCACCTCGCCGCGCGAGGGAACCCGCCCGGCGAGCGAGAACACCAGCCCGCCGAGCGTGTCGATGTCGGCCTGCTGGTCGGCCGGCGCGAGCGGCGCGCCGATGCGCGATTCGAAGTCGGCGATTTCGACCCGCGCGTCGGCCTCGATGGAGCCGTCGGCGCGGTCGGACATCATCGGCGCGATCTCGGAGTCGTGCTCGTCCTGGATCTCGCCGACGATTTCCTCGACCAGGTCCTCGATGGTCACCAGCCCGTCGGTGCCGCCGAACTCGTCCACCACCAGCGCCATGTGGATGCGGTTGACCCGCATCTGGAGCAGCAGTTCGAGGATCGGCATCGACGGCGCGACGAACAGGATGCGGCGCAGGATGGCGGGGATGGCGAACGCCTCGCCGCGGCCGTGCCACGCCACGACGTCCTTGATGTGGACCATGCCGACGGCGTCGTCGAGCGTCTCGCGGTAGACCGGCATCCGGGAGTGGGCGGCGCCGCTCATCAGCGACACCAGCTCGTCGAGCGGGGTGTCGATCTCGACGCCGATGATGTCCGCCCGCGGCACCATCACGTCGCGCGCGGCGAGGTCGCGCAGCTTGAGCACGTTGCGCAGGAAGACGATCTCCTCGCCCGCCTCGCTGTTCTCCGTGTCCTCCTGCTCGATCAGTTCCTCGATCGTGTCGCGCAGCGACTCGCCGCCGTTGCGATTGCCGAGCAGGCGCTTCAGCCAGGGCCGCAGCCCGCGCGGCTGCGCTGCCCGGTCGGGGTTGGCCCCGCCGCCGCGGGGCCTGCCGGGTTCAGAGGGGTCGTTCATCGTCTCGCGGAGCGGCGGCGGCGCAGTAGGGGTCGGCGACGCCGAGCCGCTCCAGGATCTCCGTCTCCATCGCTTCCATGCGCGCTGCGTCGCGGTCGGTCTCGTGGTCGTAACCCAGCAGATGCAGCAGCCCGTGGACCACCAGATGCTGGAGATGGTGGGCGAGCGGCCTGCCCGCCTGCGCCGCGTCGCGGGCGCTGGTCTCGTAGGCGACCACGATGTCGCCCAGCATCGCCGGCGGCGCTCCGGGGCCGGCGGCGGGGGACTCGCCGCCGGCGAAGGACAGCACGTCGGTCGGCCGGTCGATGCCGCGGTAGCGGGCGTTGAGCCGCGCCGCCTCGGCATCGTCGGCGAGCGCGATGCCGATTTCCACCGGCCGGCCTGCGCCGCCGTCGGGGCCGGCGAATGTCCACGCCGCAGCGACCGCCCGGCGGCAGAGCCGCGGCGCATCGTCGAGCGTCTCGAGCCAGCCCGGACAGCGCACCTGTATGCCGGTGTCGGCGCTCACCGGCCCCGGCCTCCCCCGTCCGGAGCGGCCTTGCGGGCCGGGTCGTCGTAGGCCTGCACGATGTGCACCACCAGCCCGTGGCGGACGACGTCGGTGTCGTCGAACGCGATCACCTGCACCCCCGAGACGCCGCCCACGGTCTCCACCGCGTGCGCGAGGCCGGAGGTCACGCCGGGCGGCAGGTCGACCTGGCTCAGGTCGCCGGTGACCGCCATGCGCGCGTTCTCGCCGAGCCGGGTGAGAAACATCTTCATCTGCACCCGGGTGGCGTTCTGCGCCTCGTCGAGAATGACGAAGGCGTTGGCGAGGGTGCGGCCGCGCATGAAGGCGAGCGGCGCGATCTCGATCTGGCCGGCGTCGAGCCTCCTCGCCACCTGGTCGTGGTGCATGGTGTCGTAGAGCGCGTCGTAGAGCGGCCGCAGATAGGGATCCACCTTGTCGCGCATGTCGCCGGGAAGGAAGCCGAGCCGTTCGCCCGCCTCCACCGCCGGGCGCGACAGGACGATCCGGTCGACCGCGCCGCAGGTGAGCATGGCGACCGCCTGCGCCACCGCGAGGTAGGTCTTGCCGGTGCCCGCCGGGCCGATGCCGAAGACGAGATCGGCCTCGCGCAGCGCCGCCATGTAGCGAAGCTGGCCGGCGGAGCGCGCGGTGACGTGGCGCCGCGGGGTGTGGATCGCCGCCGTCCCGGCGGGATCGGCGGCGCCGGCGCACCCGTCGACGGCGCCCTCGGCGAGCCGGATCGCTGCGTCCACCTCGGCCTGGTCCACGCCCAGCCCCTGCTCCAGCCGGCCGTAGAGGGCGGCGAGCGCGGTGCGGGCGATGCGCGCCTGCCCCTCGGGCCCCCTGATCGCCACGGTGTTGCCGCGCGAGGACAGGGAGATGCCGAGCCGCTGCTCGACCCGGGCGAGGTTGCGGTCGAACTCGCCGTAGAGCAGGGGCAGCAGCGCGTTGTCGTCGAAGCTGATGCGCAGGTCTCCGGGCGCCGCCGCGGCGATGTCTGGGCTGTCGGCGGTCAAGCGGTCATGCGCCTTTCGGGGACGGCGGCGGGCGGCGCCGGTGCGAGCGCGCCGGCGAGCGAGTTGGCGTGCACCGCGGTGACGACGACATCGCGGATCTCGCCGACCAGCAGCTCCGGATCCGCGCAGGCGGCGTGCACCGCCTGCATCCACGGCGTCCGTCCGGCCGCCTGGCGCGGCCTGCGCCCCGGGCGGTCGAACAGCACCGGCATCGTGCGTCCGACGGAGCGCCGGTTGAAGCCGCGCTTCTGGGCGTCGAGCAGCTCCTGGAGCCGGGCGAGCCTTTCGGCCTTGCAGGCTTCGTCGACCTGTCCGGCCGCGGCCGCTGCGGGGGTTCCCGGCCGCGGGCTGTACTTGAACGAATAGGCCTGGGCGTAGCCGACCGCGCGGACCAGCGCCATCGTCGCCTCGAAGTCGTCCCCGCTCTCGCCCGGATAGCCGACGATGAAGTCGGACGACAGGGCGATGTCCGGCCGCGCGGCGCGCAGCCGGTCCACCAGGGCGCGATAGGCGTCCGCCGTGTGGCGCCGGCCCATCGCCGCGAGGACCCTGTCAGATCCCGACTGCACCGGCAGGTGGAGCCACGGCATCAGCGCCGGCACCTCGCCGTGGGCGGCGATCAGGTCGTCGTCCATGTCGCAGGGATGCGAGGTGGTGTAGCGAAGCCGTGCCAGCCCGGGGAGGCCGGCGAGCGCGCGGAGCAGCCGGCCGAGCCCCCATTCCCCGCCGCCCGCGGGGGCCGCGCCGTGATAGGCGTTGACGTTCTGCCCGAGCAGGGTGATCTCGCGCGCGCCGCGTTCGACCAGGCGCCGCGCCTCGGCGAGGACGGCGGCGGCGGGGCGCGAATATTCCGCCCCCCTGGTGTAGGGGACGACGCAGAACCCGCAGAACTTGTCGCAGCCCTCCTGCACCGTCAGGAACGCCGCCGGGCCCTGGCCCGCGCCCTCTTCCGGCAGCCGGTCGAACTTGGAATCGGGCGGAAAGTCGATGTCCAGAAGGCCGCGCTCGCCGGCGCGCGCGCGGCGCACCAGGTCGGGCAGGCGGTGGTAGGTCTGCGGCCCGACCACGACGTCGACCCACGGCGCGCGGCGCATGATCTCCGCCCCCTCGGCCTGGGCGACGCAGCCGGCGACAACGACGACCGGCGCGCCGCCGCAGTCCCGGCCGCGGGCGCGCAGCCGGCCAAGATCGGAAAACAGCTTTTCCGCAGCCTTCTCGCGGATGTGACAGGTGTTGAGGATCGTCACCTCGGCATCGTCGGCGGACTCGGTGCGTGCATAGCCGTCGACCGCCATGGCGTCGGCCATCCGGCCGGCGTCATAGACGTTCATCTGGCATCCGTAACTCTTGATAAAGAGCCGCTTCGCCAAGGCTTCGACCCCGATCCCGCGCCGCAGGTCTGGAAGCTAGCACGAGGCCCGGGCAAGTCAAGAAACCGCCTCCGGCGCCGGTTCGTCGACGCCGTCCGGGGCTTCCTCGTCGCGCTCGTCCGCGGCCTGGCCGCCCGCGCCGCTCCTCGCGCCCGCGCCCGGTCCGTCGATGCGCCCCGCATTGGCCCGCGACACCCCGGCAGCGACGACCGCCCGGCAGTGCTCGGAAAGCGCCCGGCGCGTGGCGAAGGACTCATAGGCGACTTCCGGATGAAAGATCACCTCGACGGTGATCCGGCCGAGCCCGAGCAGGGCGAAGGCGTGGGAGGCCATCGACATGTCGCCGTACCAGGCGACGAACGGCTTCAGGCCGCGGCCGAGTGGCATGCCGTCGAGCCGGGTGTAGGCGATCGAGACCGGCTGGATGGCCACCGCCGCATCGCCGTCGCCGGTCCTCGCGGCGGCGAACAATGCGCTCTTGAAGGGGAGCACGCGCATCCCGTCCGACGTCGTGCCCTCGGCGAACAGCACCAGGTCGTCGCCCTTCTCGAAGCGGCCGCGGATGGTCTCGCGCTGGGTCCGGGCGGCGCGGCCGCGGCGCTCGATGAAGACCGAGCGCTGCAGCCGCGCGAGGCTGCCGAAGAGCGGCCATGAGGCGACCTCCGCCTTGGCGATGAAGGAGACCGGGATCACCGAGGCAAGCACCGCGATGTCGGCATAGGAGGTGTGGTTGGCGACGAAGAGGACGGGGTGCGCCGTCGAGCGGTCGCCGCGGACCCGCACGTCGAAGCCGAAAATCCGGCAGCTCAGCCGGTGATAGAAGACCGGCAGGGTCGCCGCCAGGCGCCAGCCGAAGGCGACCGCGACCGCCTGTAGCGGCATCAGCGGCAGGGTGAGCGCGAGGTAAACAAGGATCCTGGCGACGGCGCGCAGCGGCGAGACCATCTTGCGGCTAGCGCCGCTCGCGCTCGTAGTGGCGGTAGTATTTCTCGGTCACCAGATCGGTCTCGACGACGATCGACACGTCGGTGGTGTTGAACTGATGGTCGACCACCGCGCCGTCGCCGACATGGCCGCCGAGCCGCAGATAGCCCTTGATCAGCGGCGGCATGGCGGCGAGGGCGGCGCGCGGATCGACCGCTTCCGGCGGCACGAACCGCATGTCGACAAAGCGTTCCTCCACCGCCCGCGGACGCAGCGCGGGCGGCGCGAGGTGGTTGTAGTAGAGGTAGGAGAGCTGCAGCCCCGCCGCCTCCGGGTCGGTTCCCGGCAGGCTGGCGCAGCCGAACATCACCGAGATGTCGTAGTGAAAGACATAGACCGCGATGGCGCGCCAGAGGAGCTGCATCGTCGACCGGGTGCGGTAATCCCGCGCGACGCAGGACCGGCCGAGCTCGAGCACCTCTCCGGGGTAGTCGTCGAAGCACGAGATGTCGAACTCGTCGGCGGAATAGAACCCGCCGTGGGCCAGCGCCTGCGGCCGGCGCAGCAGGCGGTAGGTCCCGACCGTGCCGCCCGGCAGGTCGCGCCGGTCGGGGTCGATCACCAGCAGATGGTCGCAGACCGCATCGAGCGGATCGGCGTCGCGGCGGCGCGCCGCGGTCTCCGCCGACGGCCTCGCCTTCATCTCCTCGTAGAACACGCCGTAGCGCAGCGCCTGGGCCGCATCGACATCGTCCGGCGAGCGGGCGAGCCGCGCCTCCAGCCCGCCCTGGACCAGGGAGAGGAAATCCCCCGCCTGGTCCGACTCCCTTCCCGAAAGGGCGGACGGTTCGGCCTTGCCAGCCGTTTCGCTCTGCCGCATCCGCGGTCCGGCTCCGCTGTTGTGGGACTAGTTGTCCTTCGACCCGCGATCGGCGGGGACGCCGTAGAGTTCGAGGCGCTCGCCGACGAGTTCGAAGCCGAGATCGCCGGCGATCTTGCGCTTGAGCTGTTCGAGTTCCTCGTTCTCGAACTCGATCACCTCGCCGGTCTTGAGATTGATCAGGTGATGGTGGTGGTGGCGCGCCGCGGTCTCCTCGTAGCGGGCGCGCCCGTCGCCGAAGTCGAGTTTCTCGAGGATCTGCTGCTCCTCGAACAGCCGCACGGTGCGGTACACAGTGGCGATGCTTACGCGCGGGTCGATCTCGACTGTCCGGCGGTGCAGTTCCTCCACGTCGGGATGGTCGGTCGACTCCGACAGGACGCGGGCGATGGCGCGCCGCTGTTCGGTCATCTTCATGCCCTTGTCACGGCAGAGTTGTTCGATCCGCGATTCCATCCTGTGCCCCGCCACGCATCCGGACAGTAGGATGTTTGCCGGAAATAGTCAAAACGCCAATTGCCGCGGGGTTGGTCCGCCGCATCGGCGACCGGAGGGCGGTGCTATAGTGCGGTCCGGCAGTGCGGCGCGGCGCAACGGCACATCGGCGATGGATCATTTTCTCGATATCACGGCGGACGTCTGTCCGATGACCTTCGTGCGCACGCGCCTGCTCATCGAGCGCATGGCAAGCGGCGATACCGCGACCATCGTCCTGCGCGGCGCCGAGCCGATCGAGAACGTGCCCGCCTCGGTCGCCGAACTCGGTCACCGGGTGACCGCGATGGGGCCGCTCGCCGACGATCCCGCGCGCGCCGGCATCGCGTCCGGCCGGGCGGTGCGCGACGGCGACATGGTGCTCAGGATCGCCAAGACGTAACCCGCGCCCCGGCCGGCCCCGGTCCGGCGCCCGGGGCGGAGAGGGCGCGGCGCATCGTCAGCGCATCCATCGTCCCGCCTTCGGCCAGCGCGTAGTAGTTCCGACAGCGGCCCGCGACGGTCAGGCCGCGGCTCTCGTAGAGCCGCCGCGCGGGGGTGTTGAACTCGCCCACCTCGAGGAAGAAACGGCGCGCGCCGGCCGCCGCCGCCCGGATCATCGCGGCGTCGAGCAGAGCCGCGCCCAGCCCCCGCCGCCGCCGGTCCGGTGCGACGCCGAGCGAGAGCAGTTCGCACTCGTCGGCGGCGATGCGGCCGAGCGCAAACGCCGCGACCGGTGCCTCGCTCCCGCGGTCCGGCGCCGGAAAATCGCGCGCCGCGAGGCCGAACGCGCCCGCGGTCTCGAGCACGCGGCGGATCATGTCCGCCGACCACGCCTCGTCGAAACTGGCCCTGTGGATCGCTGCCACGCGCCCGATGTCGCGCGCCGCCAGGGGTTCGACGGACGGTCCGGCGGCCGGGTTCACGGCCTGAGCCGTCCGCCGTGCGCCGGCTTGACCGCATCCGGGGCGCGGAGATAGAGCGGGCGCGGCGGCGGCAGGCCGGCGGCGGGCATCGACCGCCAGCGTTCGGCCGCGATCTCCGCCACCGCGGCGGCAACCGCCGCCGGTCCTGCGGCGCCGTCTCCCGCAGGGCCGGCGAAGGCGGCGCCGCGCGCCGCGAGCAGGGGTGCGACGGCGTCCGCCGCATCGCCGGCGAGGATCAGCGGCCCGGCGCCGAGCGATGCCGCAAGGGCCTCCGGCAGGACCGCGGCCGGTTCGCCGCGCGGCGAACCGTCGGGCGCGAAACGCTGAACGTAGAGATCGGCCCGCCGGCTATCGAGGACGACCAGGCAGTCGGCGGCGGCGTCCGCGGTGCGCCGTGCGGCGCGGGCCGCGGCCTCCAGCGTCGTCACCCCGACCAGCGGACGGGAGAGGGCGAGCGCAAGCCCGCGGGCGGCGGCGAGCCCGGTGCGGATTCCGGTGAACGAGCCGGGCCCCACGGTCGCCGCGAGGCAGCCGATGCCGTGATAGTCCGCGCCGGCCTCGGCGAGCGTCTCGGCGACCATCGGCATCAGGATTTCGGCGTGCCCGCGCTCGAGGCGGACCGACCGCGCGGCGCGCACCTCCCCGGCCTCGGCGAGGGCGACGGAACAGGCGGCGCCCGAACAGTCGATGGCGAGCAGGGCTGCGGCCGGAGCGGGCGGCGGCTTCGGATCGGCCGTGGGGCGGCCGGGGCGGCTGGCGGCGGACATCTTCGAACGGACGCTCCGACGGGCGGGTTGGGCGGCGGCCTTGCCGGCCGTTCGGCGGACGCAATCGACGGTGCGGTCGGACGGGCGATTGAACCGGCCGGATGCGCCCCTATTGTAACGCCCTTGTCGAGGCGCACGCCGGAGCGCGAGGATCGACCCATGCCCCTGATCGAAATCGCGCCCGCGGCGTTCGATGTCACCCTCGACATTGCCTACGCGACCGCCCGCAACTTCACCGGACGCCCGGTCTACACGCGGCCCGGATGCTATCTCCACCCCGACGCGGCCGAGGCGCTCCGCCGGGCGGTGCGGCTCGCGCGCGGCATCGGCCTCGGGCTCCGCATCTTCGACGCCTTCCGCCCGACCGAAGCCCAGCAGATCCTCTGGGACCACACGCCGGATCCCGAATTCGTCGCCGATCCGCGCAAGGGGTCGCCGCATTCGCGCGGCGTCGCGGTCGATCTCACCCTGGTCGACGGCGCCGGAGCCGAACTGGACATGGGGACGCCGTTCGACGCCTTCACCCCGCTTTCCCACCACGGCAGCACCGGCATCGACGCCGCGGCCCAGCGCAACCGGTTCGTCCTGCTCGGGCTGATGACCGCAGCCGGCTGGGACTTCTACCGCAACGAATGGTGGCACTATCAACTGTTCGATGCGCGGTCCTACCCGCTGCGCCGGAACGCCGATCTGCCCGCGCCCATGGTGTGAGGCTGCGGGCGCGCCTCGGCAGACGTCAGTAGACGTTTTCCGCCCGCGCGGCGGCGGGGTCGGCTGGGAAGACCGGCGGCCGGGGATCCAGTTTGAGATGGTCGAACCCGGTCAGCGCGTTGCCGCGCATGATGGCGCGGATGGTCTTGATATAGGCCTGCCGGCGCTCCGAATAGGCCTTGAGCTCGCCGGCCAGCGCAGCGGCGTCGAGACCGCCCGCCCCGGCGCGCATCGCGCACCGTTTCGCCCGGAACCCCGCATAGGCCGGATGGGTGTTGAGATTCGCGGCGTAGGCGCGCACCGCGTCGAACAGCCGGCCGAAATTGCGGACGCGGAAATTCTCGTGCGGCCGTTTGCGGAGCGGCACCATGCCTTTGGAGGTCCGGTAGGTCCGTTCGCCGAACAGCGCGTTGCCGCGGCGGACGAACCGCGAGGTGCCCCAGCCGGTCTCCTCCGCCGCCTGGGCGAGGGCGAGCGACGGCGGGATGATGTCCACCCGGAGCAGCAGTTCCTCGAAGTCGAACTGCGCGACGCCGTAGGCGACGAAGATATCGTGCAGCCACAGGGAGTCGCTGACCGGCAGCCTTTTGACCGTGGCACGCATCGAACGCAGGCGCTCGATACGCTCCCGATCGGCCCGGATCTCCTCGTTGGTCGCGAGGATCAGCGGCAGCGCGATGCGGATGAACACCGCCTTGCGCCGGTCGATGTCGCGCAGGCGGGACAGGCCGGACGGCATCTCGCGCACCAGCAGCCGCGGCACCACGCCCTCTTTCCGTACCCGTTCGAGATGGTAGTCGAGTTGGGCGAAGAGCGATTCCAGTGTCTCGAGGGCAACCTCCGGGACCGGCGGTGCGCGCCGCGCCGTGCGCCACGCGCCGGACGTCTGCGCGGCGTCGGACGGCAACCGGTAGCCGACATCCAGCACCCGCGCATCGCGCGCCTCTGCGGCCAGCGGGGCAAGCGCGACGAGCAGGCCGCATACCCATCCCCGGGGCGAGGGGAGGCGCAAAAGTGAGTCCTGAAGCACCGCGTCTCTCTTCGTCACCGACCGGTATCCGGCGCCGCCGGCCCTGCATTCGGGGCCGATGGAGCCGATTACAACCATAAAGTGTTGAAGTTACGCACCGGTCGGTCAAGGGTGCCTGTGGATAACTTTTCGGTCAGGCCAGCCCGTCCAGCTGTTCGTCGCTCAGCGTGCCGGGGACCACGGTGATCGGGATCGGGAACTTGCCGGACAGCTTGCCGGCAATCGAGGAGACCAGCGGTCCGGGGCCCTTCTTGTCGGCGCCGGCGCCCAGCACCAGGATGGAAATCGCCGGCTCCTCCTCGATGAGGCGCACGATCTCGTCGCGCGGCACGCCCTCGCGGACGTAGAAGATCGGGGCGCGGCCGGTGATCTCGGCGACTTCGGCGGCATGCGCCTGGAGCACCTGTTCGGCCTCTTCCCGTCGTTCCTCGCGCATCTTCTCGGCGACCGACATCCAGTGCTGGAAGTCGCCCGGCTCGATGACGTAGAGCAGCGCCACCCGCCCGCCCGAGCGCCTGGCGCGCAGCGCCGCGAAACGCAGCGCGACATGGACCTCCTCGCTGGAATCGACGACGCAGAGGAAGACGCGCTCCCGCGCCGGCGCAGGTTCGGCGGAAACCCGGCCTGCGGGTCGTTCGTCGGTCATGGTTCCGCCCCCGTCAACGTCGGAAGACAACGCCGGCGAGCCACCCCGCGGTCACCGCGATGACGATCGCCGCCACCCCGTACAGGGTGGCCTGCCGGTGCGCCAGGTTGAAGACGGCCGCCTCCAGCCCGACCTTCCGCACCGCGAGCGCCGACTCGCGGTGCGCCGCCAGCTTACCACGGTCGAACAGGTAGACATCCGCGCGGTAGGCGCCGATCGGTACGTTGGCCGGGAATGTCGCGGTGGTGCTGAACAGCCGGTCGCCCTGGACCTTCACCCCGCCCGGGGCGTAGCCGTAGAGCCCCTGCCGGGTGCGGTTCCGGACCATCCCGTCGCGGAACCGCCCCGCCTCCGCCGCCGCGACGCCGGGGGCCCCGACCGGACCGGGCGTGCCAGCGAAGATGCCGTGCGCGGCCAGCGTCTCCGGCGGCGCGATGCTCTCCAGCGGGCGGGTCGCGGCGACATGGTAGTAGGCCGGCACCTCGCGGAAGACAACCGACTTGCCGTTGACCCAGATGCCGGCGACGCGTTCGCGCCGGCGCACCACCGTGTCGCGCAGGGGGCCGCGCAGGACCACCACCACGTCGCCCTCCCCGTCGCGGGCGCCGAACAGCAGGAGTTCGGCGCCGGTGAAGCCGGTGGTGATGGCGATCTCGTCGTCGGACAGATCGACCGCCAGCCTGTCGGCCGCCGGCGCGGGCGCCGGCGGCGCGGCCCACAACAGGGCGGCGAGGAGGGCGGCGGCGAGGCGGCGTGCGTTCATCCGCCCTCTCCCGGCGCACCGAGGGCGAACATGTCGTCGGGCGTCGCCACCAGCCCGTAGGCCACCCGCACGCACACCGCGAGCACGATCAGCCCGAGCAGGATCCGCAGCTGCTCGCCGCGCAGGCGGGCCGAGAAGCGGGCGCCGATCTGGGCGCCGATGACCCCGCCGATCAGCAGGAACAGGGCGAGGACGATATCGACGGTCTGGTTGTTGATCGCCTGCAGGAGGGTGACGTTGGCGGTGACGAAGACGATCTGGAACAGCGACGTCCCGACCACGATCGAGGTCGGCATGCCGAGCAGGTAGATCATCGCCGGCACCATCACGAAGCCGCCGCCGACCCCCATGATGGCGGCCAGCACGCCGACGAACAGGCCGATCGAGAACGGCAGCAGCGCGCTGATATAGAGCTTGGAGGTGCGGAACCGCATCTTCAGCGGCAGGCCGTGCACCCAGTAGTGCTGGTGCAGCTTGCGGCGCGGCGCCGCCGGGTTGCGGCTGCGCCGCCAGGCGCGGACGCTCTCGAACACCATCAGCACGCCGATGATGCCGAGAAACACTACATAGGAGATCGAAATCACCAGGTCGATCTGGCCGACCCCGCGCAGCAGGGTGAACAGCCAGACGCCGAGGCTGGAGCCGACGAAACCGCCGGCGAGCAGCACCAGCCCCATCTTGACGTCGACATTGCGCCGCCGCCAGTGGGCCAGCGCCCCCGACACCGAGGCGGCGACGACCTGGTTGGCCTCGGTCGCCACCGCGATCGCCGGCGGGATGCCGATGAAGATCAGGAGCGGCGTCATCAGGAAGCCGCCGCCGACGCCGAACAGGCCGGAGAGGAACCCGACCCCGCCGCCGAGGCCGAGCAGCACCGCGACGTTGACCGAGACCTCCGCGATCGGCAGGTAGATTTGCATCGCCCGGCCCCGGCCCGTCCGGTCTAGCGGGGCGTCAGGCCGACGATTTCGTGCACCTCGTCGATCACCGGGTCGGCGATTGCGGCGGCCCGCTCTGCGCCGGCGGCGAGCACCGAATCGACATGGGCGGGATCGGCGGTCAGCCGCCGCAGTTCGTCGGCGATCGGCGACAGCACCGCGACCGCGAGGTCGGCGAGCGCCGGCTTGAACGCGGCGAAGCCGCGCCCGCCGTATTCGGCGAGCACATCGGCTGCGCTGCCGTCGGCGAGAGCCGCGAAGATGCCGACCAGATTGGCCGCCTCGGCGCGGCCGGCGAGTTCCTCCGGCGTGTCGGGGAGGGGTTCGGGATCGGTTCGCGCGCGGCGGATCTTGCGCGCGATGGCGTCCGCATCGTCGGTCAGGTTGATGCGGGCGGCGTCCGAACCGTCCGACTTGCTCATCTTCGCCGCGCCGTCGCGCAGGCTCATCACCCGGGTCGCCTCGCCGAAGATCAGCGGTTCGACCGGCGGGAAGAACGCGGTGCCGTAGTCGTGGTTGAACTTTTGCGCGATGTCGCGGGTCAGTTCGAGGTGCTGCTTCTGGTCCTCGCCGACCGGCACGTGGGTCGCCTTGTAGGCGAGGATGTCGGCGGCCATCAGGCTGGGATAGACATAGAGGCCGACGCTCGCGTTCTCGCGCTGCTTGCCCGCCTTCTCCTTGAACTGGGTCATCCGGTTGAGCCAGCCGAGGCGGGCGACGCAGTTGAAGATCCAGGCGAGCCTTGCGTGGGCGGAGACCCGGCTCTGGTTGAAGATGATGCTGCGCCCGGGATCGATGCCGGCCGCCATGAACGTCGCCGCGCACTCGCGGATGTTCCGGGTGAGATCCGCCGGGTCCTGCCACACCGTGATCGCATGCAGGTCGACGACGCAGTAGATGCACTCGTTGCCGTCCTGGAGACGGACGAAGTTGCGGATGGCGCCGAGATAGTTGCCGAGATGCAGGTTGCCGGTCGGCTGGACGCCCGAAAAGATTCGCTTCAAGGCCGGAACTCCAGACCTGCATGCGGCGGGACAGGCGGGGTTATCCACCCATCTTCTGGAGGGGTCAAGCCTTGCGCCGGACGAGCGCGCCGCGAATCTCGGCGACCGCGGCAGCGCCGAGAGCCAGCGCGGCGCCCGTGTAGACGACCTTGCCGACGGCGATCAGGACGACCAGCGCGAGCGCCCGCTCGAGCGCGTCGCCGGCGATCAGCGGGTCGAGGACCCGGGCGCCGGCGAACAGCACCGCCGCCATGGCGCCTGTCGCCAGCCCGATGCGCGGCAGCCGGCGCCGCAGGCGGCGGTCGGGGGAGAACCGGCCGCGCCGGCGCAGCGCCAGCGCCAGCAGGGCGGCGTTGAGCCACGATGCAGCCGAGGTGGCAAGCGCGAGGCCGACATGCTGCAACGGCGCCAGCAGGGCGGCGCTCAGGACGATGTTGGCGGCGACCGAGACGCCGGCGATCTTGACCGGCGTCACCACGTCCTCGCGCGCGAAGAAGCCGGGCGCCAGCACCTTGACCAACACGAAGGCGGGCAGGCCGCCGGCAAAGGCGGCAAGCGCCGCGGCGGTGGCCGCCGTGGACCCGGCGTCGAAGGCGCCGCGCTCGAACAGGACGGCGACGATCGGCCCCGGGATGACCATCAGCGCCGCCGCCGCCGGCAGGGTGAGGAGCAGCGAGAATTCGAGCGCCCGGTTGAAACTCTCCGCGCCGCCCGCCTCGTCGCCCGCGCGGATCTGGCGCGACAGCAGCGGCAGCAGGGCGGTTCCCACCGCGATGCCGATGACCCCGAGCGGAAGCTGATAGACGCGGTCGGCGTAGTAGAGGAAGGAGACCGCGCCGGTCGGCAGGAGCGAGGCGAGGACGATGCCGATGACCAGGTTTATCTGCACCACCCCGGCGCCGACCGCGCCCGGCAGGATCCTGGCGATGAGCCGGCGGACCCAGGGGGTCAGGCGCGGGCGCGGCAGGCGGAAACGCATGCCCGCCCGGCGGCACGCCTCGATCAGCCACAGGAACTGGACGATCCCGGCCGCGAACACCCCCCAGGCAAGCGCGTGGCCCGGCGTTTCCAGCACCGGCCCGAGGCCGATCAGACAGAGGATCAGGCAGAGGTTGAGCAGGATCGGCGCGGCGGCGGCGGCCGCGAACCGGTCTAGTGCGTTGAGCACCCCGCCGAGCTGCGAGACCAGCGAGATGAACAGCAGGTACGGAAAGGCGATGCGGGCGAGCTCGACCGCGAGGTCGAACTTGGCGGGGTCGGCGGCGAAGCCCGGGGCGAAGAGATACATCGCCCACGGCATGGCGATCTGCATCGCCGTGCAGAAGAACAGCAGGACCGCGACCAGCACCGAAAGCGTCCGTTCGCTGAACCGGCGCGCGGCGTCCTCGCCCTCCTCGCCCAGGATGCGGGTGAACAGCGGCACGAAGGCGGCCGAGAATGCGCCCTCGGCGAACAGGCGGCGGAAGAAGTTGGGCAGCTTGAAGGCGACGAAAAAGGCGTCCGCCACCGGGCCCGCGCCGAGCAGGGCGGCGATGAGGATGTCGCGCACGAAGCCGAGCGCGCGGCTCGCCATGGTGTAGCCGCCGACGGTGGCGATCGCGCCCAGGAGTCGCATGCGGCGGGCGGGCGCGGGGGGCGCCGGATCAGCGCCCGGCCGCCGCCGCGGCCTTCCGCCCGGGCGGCGCGGCGGCCTCTCCCGCGACGGCGGCGATGGAGGACAGGGCGTCGAGCAGCGCCCGGCGGATCCGTTCGAGCTTCGCCGCGTGGGTGATCTTCAGCCCGAAGATGTCCTTGATGTAGAACACGTCGACGGCGGATTCGCCGTAGGTGGCGATCTGGGCGCTGGCGATCCGCACGTCCTCGGAGCCGAGCGCACGGGTCAGCGCGTAGAGCAGTCCGGGCCGGTCGCGCCCGTTGACCTCGATCACCGTATGGGTGGCGCTCGCCGTGTTGTCGACGATCACCCGCGGTGCCACGGTGAACACGCTGTCGCGTTTGCCGTGCTGGCGGCGGATCATGTCCTCGAGTTCGTGCATCGGCCGCATTCGCCCCGACACCGCGCGTTCGATGTTGGCCTCCAGGCGGGCGAGGCGGTCGCGGCTGCCCACCGGCGCGCCGCGGCGGTCCTGGACCCAGAAGGTGTCGAGCGCCATGCCGTCGGTCGTGGTGAAGATCTTGGCATCGACGATGTTGGCCCCGGATACCGCGAGCGCCCCGGCGATGGCGGAGAACAGGCCGGCATGGTCCGGCGCGTAGACCGTCACCTCGATCGCCTGGCGGTAGCGGTCGGTCCGTATGTCGATGGTCAGCGGGGTCTGCGCGTCTCGCGCCCGGCGCACCAGCCGCGCGTGGCGGGCGAGCGCCTCGGTCGGGTGGGAGAGCCAGTAGGCGGGATAGCCGCTCGCCAGATGCGCCTCGATCTCGGCCGGCGCGAAGTCGTCGAGCGCGGCGGCGAGGTCCGCCTTGGCGTCCTCGATCCGGTGCTCCCGCCCCCTGGCGACGCCGCCGGTCATCGCTTCTTCCGCCGCGTAGTAGAGGTCGCGCAGGAGCGCCGCCTTCCAGGCGTTCCAGACGCCGGGGCCGACCGCGCGGATGTCGGCGACGGTGAGCACCAGCAGGAGGCGCAGGCGCTCGAGCGACTTCACGGTCTCGACGAAGTCGGCGACGGTCTTGGGGTCGTTCACGTCGCGCCGGAAGGCGGTGTTGCTCATCGCCAGGTGGTGGCGCACCAGCCAGGCCACGGTCTCGGTCTCCTCCGGGGCAAGCCCGACCCTGGGGCACAGGCGCAGCGCCATCTGTTCGCCGATCTCGGGATGGTCGCCGCCGCGGCCCTTGCCGATGTCGTGCAGGAGCACCGCCATATAGAGGGCGCGGCGCGACTGCACCGTCTTTACCACCTCGGTGGCGATCGGCATCTCGCGGGCGAACGCCCCGTCCTCGATCCCGCGCAGGATCCCGATCGCCATGATGGTGTGCTCATCGACCGTGAAGACGTGGTACATGTCGTGCTGCATCTGCGCCACCACCCGGCCGAACTCGGGAATGAAGCGGCCGAAGACGCCGGCTTCGTTGAGCTGTCGGAGGATCCGCTCGGGATCCTTGGGCGAGGTCAGCATCTCGAGGAACAGCCGGTTGGCGTCGGCGTCCTCGCGCAGCCCGTCGACCAGCCGCAGGTTGCGGGTGACCGCCCGCAGCACCCGCGGGTGGATGTCGATGCCGCGTTCCTGCGCGGTGTGGAACAGCCGCATGATATCGACCGGCCGGTCGGCGAACTTCGCCTGACCGGCCAGCGCGAGACGGCCGTTCTCGATCGCCAGGCCCTCGGGCGTGCGTTGCAGCAGGCCGAGGCGCGGCAGGGCGAAGCGCAGGCGCCGCGAATGTTCGATCTCGAGCGCGGCGCAGAAGATCCGCGTCAGGTCGCCGACCTCCTTCGCGGTCAGGTAGTAGTGCTTCATGAACCGCTCGACGCCGCGCGTCCCGGCATGGTCCTTGTAGCCGAGGAGGCGGCCGATCTCGGGCTGGCGGTCGAAGGCGAGCCGGTCGTCGCCGCGCCCGGCGAGATAGTGGAGATGGCAGCGGACCGTGGACAGGAAACGCTGCGCCCTAGCGAAGCGGGCCGCCTCGCCGGCGCGCAGCACGCCGCGCTCCACCAGCCCGGAGACCTCCCGCACCGGGTACAGGTACCTGGCGATCCAGAACAGGGTGTGCAGGTCGCGCAGCCCGCCCTTGCCGTCCTTGACGTTGGGTTCGAGCACGTAGCGCGAGTCGCCGAGCCGGCGGTGGCGTTCGTCGCGCTCGGCGAGCTTGGCCTCCACGAACGCGCGTTCGGAGCCCTCCACGACCTCCTTGCGGAAACGCGTGCGGAGTTCGCGGAAGAGCCGCTTCTCGCCCCAGACGAAGCGCGATTCGAGGATCGCGGTGCGGATCGTGAGATCGCTTCTGGCGAGGCGCACGCATTCCTGGATCGACCGCGTCGCGTGGCCCACCTTGAGGCCGAGATCCCACAGCATGTAGAGCACGTACTCGATCACCTGCTCGTTCCTCGGCGTGCTCTTGAAGGGGAGAACGAACAGCAGGTCGACGTCGGAATGGGGGGCGAGTTCGCCCCGGCCGTAGCCGCCCGCCGCGGCGACGGAGAGATGCTCGCCGGCGGTCGGGTTGGAGGCCCGGTAGGCGCGGTTGGCGGCGAGGTCGTAGATCGCGCGGATGAGCTGGTCGATCAGGAACGATTGCTCCGCGAGCGCGCGCGGGCCGCCGCCCCGCGCGGCGTCGAAGCGGCGGCGGATCTCCGCCCGCCCGTCGTCGAGCGCGCGCCGCAGGATGGCCAGTGCATCGCGCCGCCCGGCGCCGCCGTCGAGCGCGGCGGCGAGCTCGGCGTTGAGGGCGGCGCGGTCGACGATCGCCCGCTGTCGGCTGAGTCCGGCCATGCCGCGACTATAGCGCCTCGTGCAGCGCCGCTGTACGGGGCGGCGTTCAGAGCATCGCGCGCAGGCGGTAGAGCAGGTCGAGCGCCTCGCGCGGGGAGACCTGGTCCGGGTTGACCGCGGCGAGGGCTTCCTCCACCGCCGAGAGGGCGGGCGGCGCGGGTGCGGCCGAGAACAACGGCAGGTCGTCGGCGAGCCTGGCGAGCGCGCCCGACTGCTCGCCCCGTTCGAGCGTTTCCAGGACTTCTCCGGCGCGGGCCAGCGCGCGCTCCGGCAGCCCGGCGAGGCGGGCGACATGGATGCCGTAGGAGCGGTTGGCGGCGCCGGCGACGATCTCGTGCAGGAAGACGATCTCGTCCTTCCACTCCTTGACCCGGACGGTCACGCAGTGGAGCGCCTCGAGGCGGGCGTTGAGCGCGGTGAGTTCGTGGAAATGGGTCGCGAACAGGGCGCGCGAGCGGTTGATCTCGTAAAGATGCTCGAGCGTCGCCCAGGCGATGGAGAGTCCGTCGAAGGTGGCGGTCCCGCGGCCGATCTCGTCGAGGACGACCAGCGCCCGGGGTCCGGCCTGGTTGAGAATTGCCGCCGTTTCGACCATCTCCACCATGAAGGTCGAGCGGCCGCGCGCCAGATCGTCGGCCGCGCCGACGCGGGAGAACAGCCGGTCGACGACGCCGATATGCGCCGTCTCGGCGGGCACGAAGGAGCCGGCCTGGGCGAGGATCGCGATCAGCGCGTTCTGCCGCAGGAAGGTCGATTTGCCCGCCATGTTGGGGCCGGTCACCAGCCACAGCCGCCGGTCCGGTCCGAGATCGCAGTCGTTGGGGACGAACGCCGCTCCGCCGGCCCGTTCGAGAAACGCCTCCACTGCCGGATGGCGGCCGCCGGCGACCGCAAAGGCAAGGCTGTCGTCCACCGCTGGGCGCACGTACCGCCGCCGGACCGCGAGTTCGGCGAGCGCCGCCGTGGCGTCGATCTCGGCGAGCGCCGCGGCGGTGCGCGCGATGGCCTCGCCCGACGCGGCCGCCCGGCCGGCGAGGGCGGAGAAGAGCTCGAGTTCGCGGGCGAGCGCCCTCTCGGACGCGGAGGCGAGCTTCTCCTCGAGTTCGGCGAGGGCGGCGGTCGTGTAGCGCCGCGCGCTCGCCAGGGTCTGGCGGTGGACGAAGCCGTCGCGGGCGGCGATGGCCTCCTCGTGGGTCGGCGTCACCTCGATGAAATAGCCGAGCACGTTGTTGTGGCGGATCTTGAGCGAGGCGATGCCGGTCTCGTCGGCGTAGCGCTTCTGCAGGTCGGCGATCAGCCGGCGGCTGCCGTCGCGCAGCGCCCGCAGCTCGTCGAGCGCCGCATCGTAGCCCGCCGCGACGAAGCCGCCGTCGCGGGCGAGCAGCGGCAGGTCGGCGGCGAGCGCGGCCTCCAGGGTCTCGACCAGCGCCGCGTGCCCGGCGAGCGCGGCTGCCGCCCGCGCCAGCCGTTGCGGCGCCGCTTCGGTTTCGCCGCCGAGCAGGCCGGACAGCTTGGCCGCCCGGGACAGCGCCTCGCTCACCGCCGCGAGGTCGCGCGGCCCGCCGCGGCCGAGCCCGAGCCGGGTCATCGCCCGCTCCAGGTCGGGGCAGGCGCGCAGCGCCTCGCGGCAGGCCGTGCGCAGCGCCGTGTCGGCGGCGAAATGCTCCACCGCGTCGAGGCGCCGCGCGATCTCTTCGGGGTCAGTGAGCGGCGCGGCGAGCCGTTCGGCGAGCGTCCGTGCGCCCGCCCCGGTGACCGTGAGATCGACCACCGCGAGCAGCGAACCCTCGCGCTCGCCGGCAAGCGAGCGGGTTATCTCGAGGTTGCGCCGGGTCGCGGCGTCGATCTCCATCGCCGTCCCCGGCCCCAGCCGGCGCGGCGGGTCGAGGCGCGGCATCCGGCCCTGCTGGGTGAGCGCGACATAGTCGAGCACGGCGCCGCAGGCGGCGATCTCGGCGCGCGAGAAGGCGCCGAAGGCGTCGAGCGCGCGGACGCCGTAATGGGACTCGAGCCGCCGCCGGGCGGAAACGCTGTCGAAGCGGGCGGCGGGCAGCGGCGTCGACAGCCCGTCCCAGCCGTCCAGCGCGGCGCCGATCCCGGGCTGCGCCAGCAACCGGTCGGCCAGGATCAGCTCGCCCGGATCGACGCGCGCCATGGCCTCGGCCACCATGCCGGCGTCGAGCGGCTGGGTGCGGAACCCGCCGGTGGAGATGTCGAGCCAGGCGAAACCGAACACCCCCTCGGCCTCGGCGAGCGCCGCCAGGTAGTTGTGCCGCCGCGCCTCGAGCAGCGCTTCCTCGGTCAGAGTTCCCGGCGTCACCACGCGGACTACCTCGCGGGCGAGCAGCGCCCGGCCGCCGCGCCGTTTCGCCTCCGCGGGGTCTTCCGTCTGCTCGCAGACCGCCACCCGGAAGCCCTTGCGGACGAGGCGTT
Organism: Alphaproteobacteria bacterium; assembly: GCA_965200535.1. Taxonomy (GTDB): domain Bacteria; phylum Pseudomonadota; class Alphaproteobacteria; order MPNO01; family MPNO01; genus MPNO01. The sequence goes on from CBDAUF010000001.1 coordinate 1,841,030, forward strand.
CGAGGTAGGTCTCGGCGGCGTGGACCGGCACCCCGCACATCGGGACTTCCTCGCCGTTGTGGCGGCCGCGCCGGGTCAGCGCGATGTCGAGCGCGGCTGCGGCGGCGACCGCATCGTCGAAGAACAGTTCGTAGAAGTCGCCCATGCGGTAGAACAGGAGGCAGCCGGGATGGGCGTCCCGGGCGGCGAAGTACTGCGCCATCATCGGGCTTGCGGCCGCGGCGCGCGCGCCTCGCCCCTGGCCCGCGGCCGTATCGGTCGTGGACATTCGTGACCCCTGCTCGCAACGCCTGCCGCCGGAGGGTCCCGGACCGCGCTCTGGCGGCCCCGGGCCCGCCCGATCCGACCCCGGTCAGACAAAATATTTGGCATGGCAGGCATTTGGAACATGTTTGGCCGCTGCCGTTTCCATTTCTCGCCCTTCTGGCGGTGCCCGGCGCCAGAGCGCCGCCGGGGGATCAGAACAGGTCGCCGCCGAACTCGAAGCGCATGCGTGTGCGAAGCCGTTCGACGGCGCGAAGCGCCTGTCGCAGATCGCGCTTCTGGCGTCGGGTGAGCGCCGCCGGATCGACGAAGCCCGACACCGGCGCCCCCAGCCTGAAATCGGCCAGTTGGCGGGCGAGCAAAAGCCGGCCGACGGTCTGCCCGGCAGCGGCGAGGCCGTCGTGCTCGTCGTCGAAGAGCGCGCCCGCGGCATGTGCGGCGGCGAGCCGGGCGCGGGTGCCGGTCGCCGGCACCCCGTCGCGCAGGGCGAACAGCCGCGCCGCCTCGACCAGCGGCAGGACGCCGTGCAGCTTGAGGTTGATCTTGCCGCGATGGACCGGATCCGCGCGCTCGGCGGCGAAGCGCCCGAACCAGCCGAGCGCCGTGCCGTGGTCCCGGTCCTCGCCGTAGAGCGCCCGCAGGAAGGGCTCGTTGCCGGCGGTCAGGCGGGTGACATGGTCGCGCAGCGCCGCCGCCAGCCGCGGCTCGCCCCAGCCCGGGCGAAAGTCGAAGAAGATGTCGAACGCGAGCAGCGGCATCGCATGGGCCCGGCGGCACCACGTCTCGACCTGTTCCCGCCAGCCGGTTTCGGTCTTGCGCCATTGCCGGTTGGTCGCCATCACCCCGCCCTTGCAGTAGGGCAGCCCGACCGCATCGAGGTCGCGCGACAGCCGTTCGGCAAGCGCGGCGAACCACGCATCGGCGTCCGCCTCCGCGACGGCGGCGTCGCCGATGACGAAGCCGTAATCCTGGTCGGGGGCGAGGAAGTTCTCGCCGCGCCCGCCCGACCCCATCACGATCATCGCGAACGCGGCCGGAGGGGCGCCGAGACCCTCGTCCTCCATCGCCGCCAGGTTGCGTTCCAGCAGGCGGGCGTAGATGTCGTTGTTGACGTGGCTCAGCGTCGCCTGGATGTCGCCGACGGCGACGTTCTCGGCGAACAGGGCCTCGGCGACCCGCACCTGGCCGGCCCTGATCTCGCGCAGACCGTCGTCGCTGTCGTCGCGGGTCAGGTCGTCGATCATGGCGATCATGCCGCGCGCCGCCCGGGCCATCGCATCGTGCAGGTCGAGGATTCCGGCGAGCCTGCCCGCGCCGTCGATGATCGGCATGTGCCGGTGGCCGAGGCGGCGCATCCTGGCGATCGCGATGAACAGGTGCTCGTCGTCGCGGATGCAGCGCACCGGGGACGACATCAGGTCGCTCACCGGCTGTTCGGGGGCGGCGGCGAAGGCCGCGCGCCTGACGATGTCCTGTTCGGTGACGATGCCGGCCGGCCGGTGCTCTTCGTCGACGATCACGACGGCCGACTGCTTGCCGGTCGCCATGCGGCCCACCACGTCGCGGAGCGGCGTGCCGGCGGCCACGCCGGCGGACATCCCGGCCGGCGCGTGCCGGGCGTGGCCGCCGGCGCGCAGGAAGAAGATCTCGGTCGCCGCGGGCGGTTCCATTGCACCGGACCTCAACACGCCGGCCCGGCGCCGGTCAACGGCGGCCGGCGGCGGGGCGCTTGATCCGGCGGCGGCGAACGGGCTTGATCGGCGCATCGTTCGCAAGGAGGCAGGCGTCCATGACGGCAGACATCGACATCTACAACCCGGACGCGCTCGGCGCGCCGCTCGGCCAGTACACCCATGTGACTCGGGTGAAAGCATCCGAATTCCTGTTCATCGCCGGAATGCTGTCCGCCGACCCCGACGGCGCCATCGTCGGAGAGCGCGATTTCGACGCCCAGTGCGTGCAGGTGTTCGCCAACATCCACGCCGCCCTCGACTCGGCAGGCGCGGGCTGGGGGAACGTCGTCCAGTTCACCACCTACATGGTCCATTCGCAGTGGATTCCGGAGTTCATGAACTTCCGTCTGCGCGAATTTCCGAAGATGTTCCCCGACGGCAAGTATCCGCCCAACACGCTGCTCCTCGTCGACCGCCTGGTGCAGGAGCCGTTCCTGATCGAGGTCCAGACGATCGCCGCGGTGTAGGGCGGAACCCGTCGGCAAGCCGCGCCGCGGCGTCCTACAGCGGCACCACCAGCAGGGTGTCGACGGTGCGCGAGTCGCAAACGACGATGCGCCGGGCCAACCTGAGCGCGCCGTCCGCCTCGACGACGCGGTCGAGATAACGGCCGCAGGCGAACACCGACATCGCGCCCGAATGCATGGTGCGGATGACGGTGAAGTTGGTGCGCACGGCGTGCCCCTCCCCGTCCGGCCCGGCTAGTTCGGGCAGGCCCAGGGTATGGCAATAGGTGTGGGGCTCGAAGATGTTGGCGGTGCGCATCGCACGCACCCGGTCGCGCATCATCCCGCCGCCCGCGCAATGGACGATGGCGAGGGGCAGCCCGGCCTCGTGGTTCTCGCGGGTGACGATGCGGTACAGGGCGTCGTCGGTGAAAAAGCCCGGCCAGTCTTCCAGCCGGTCGTCGTCGATGGCGTGCGCGCAGGCGGTGTTGAGCCGCCCGATCCGTGCCAGAAGGTCCGCTTCCCCGGCCCCGCTCACAGCGCCATGCAGTCCCGCCAGGCGCGCCAGAAGCCGCGCACCGCCGCTTCGGTGACGCGCGACTCGCCGGCCGGTTCGATCGCCGTCCCGCCCATCCGCATGAAGCTCCGTTCGGCCGGCGCGCTCCTGGTCGCCGCGCCGATGAATCCGCCGATGCAGCCGTCCTCCATCGAGACGAAGCCGGCCGGCCCGACCAGGTTGTTGACCTTGAGCCGCAGCGCCTCGAGGTCGGGGTCGTCGTCGGCGAATCCCAGCACGGTCCATCTCAGTTCGCTTTCCTCGGGGCCGAGGGGAACGAGCTGCCGGACGGCGAGCGCGTTGAGGATCTGCTGCACCACCAGGGTGGGAAAGATCGTCTGAATGCCGTTGGTGATCCTGTCGCCGAGTTCGAGACGGTGCTCCATCAGCGAGGGGTCCTCGAGCGTGTACCGCTCCTTGAGCGAACGCACCGCCTCCGCGCCGTCCCGCTCGCTGCCGTCGGCGGCGCGTTCGGTGACGCTCAGATGATGCCAGCCGTTCTCGCTCAGCGAGATGCCGCCGCCCATGGTGAAGCGGACCACGCCGAAGGTGTTGTGGAACACATGGAGCAGGCTCGCGTGGTAGCTGTCCTTGGTGTTCTCCATGTACAGCTTCCAGTTGTTGGGAAGCCGCTGGCTGTGATAGCCGAGCACCTTGACCGGCTTGACGAACACCCGGTCGAGCGCCGCCAGCATCGCCGGCCCGGCGTAGGTCTCGAAGTCCGGCGTCTCGTCCGAGAAGGTGCCGAAGACCAGCCCGTTGCGGGTCGCGGTGCGCAGCCGGCGCAGCCCGTGCGCGGCCGGGTCGAAGCCCGCCTCCATCCCGCCCTCGCCGCGCACCCCGCGCCGGAACGCGACGCCGGTCAGCCGGCCGGCGAGGTCGTAGGTCCAGTTGTGGTACACGCAGGTGAATTCGGCGACGTTGCCGCGCGGCCTGTAGCAGACCAGCGCGCCCTTGTGGGCGCAGCGGTTGACCAATGCGTTGACGCCCCCGCCGGCGTTGCGCACCACGATGATCGAGGCATCGCCGACGGCGCTTGTCCTGTAGTCGCCGGGCTCCGGGATCTCGGCCTCGAGGCAGAGGAAGTTCCAGGTCGGGCCGCGGAAGATGCGCTCCTGCTCGCGGTTGTAGAGCCCGGGGTCGGCGTAGACCCGGTAGGGCACCCGCGAGACATCGTCGTCGGGCCAGAGTCGGGTATTGCTCATCGGCGGCGGTTCCGCCCCGAGGATAGACCGTCCGCGGCGGCATGTCATACTCGGCGGAGGGCGGCCCGGCCGGAGCGGCCGTGCGCCGCCGCAGCAGGGGGGCTGGACCATGCCGAACGCAACGGGCGAAATGCGGCGCATCGTCATCGGCGGCGCGCTGCGCGAGGGCTATGCCGCGGTGCACCGCAGCGGCAGCGGGCCGGGCCTGCTCCTGCTCGCCGACGAGGCCGGGCTCGATGACGGGATCAAGGCGCGCGCCGACCTGTTCGGGGAGGAAGGCTATGCGGTTCTCGCCGTCGCCGGCCTCGGCGGTCCGGATGAGGTCGGCGCCGCTGCCGGGGCCCTGCGTGCGATGCCGAAACAGGCGGGCGGCATCGCCGCTCTCGGCCACGGTGCGGGCGGCGCGCTCGCGCTCGGGGCCGCCGCCGCTTTCGACGCCGTCCTCGCATTCGACCCGGCGGCGGGCGCCGTCGCGCCGGAGAGCCCGGGGTGCCCTGTCCTCGTCCTGTTCGGGACCGGCGGCAGCGCCGCGGCGGAGGCGACGGCGGCGCGGATGGAAAGCGGCCTCGACCGCGGCAACGGCAGCGGCATCGTCGTCTACCCCGACGCTGCACCCGGGTTCGCGATCCCCGGCCGGACGTCGTTCGACCGGCGGACCGACAGCCTCGCGCACAGCCGGGCGCTCGGCGTGCTGCGCCGCGTGCTCGGCCCGCACTACGACCTCGCCGCGCTGTTCGCGGCGCATGTGCACCACGAGTTCGAGACCCGCGATGTCGACGCCACCATGGCGACGATGATCGACGAGCCCTACGTCAACCACGTCCCCACCCTCGCCGGCGGCGTCGGCCACGACATGCTGAAGCGCTTCTACCGGCACCATTTCGTGCACCAGAACTCGCGCGAGCGGTCGAGCACGCTGGTCTCGGAAACCATCGGCCCGGACCGCATCGTCCTCGAGATGGTGGTCCGCTTCCGCCACGACCGGACGCTCGACCGGTATTTCCCCGGCATCGAGCCGACCGGAAGGATGGTGGAGATCCCGACGCTGCTGGTGGTCCGTTTCCGCGGCGACCGCGTGTGCCACGAGCACATCTACTGGGATCAGGGCTCGGCGCTCAGGCAGATCGGCGCGCTCGATGCGGACGGCCTGCCGATCGCCGGTGCGGAAGCCGCCGCCAAGGTGCTCGACGAAACCCGCCCCTCCAACATCTTCATGCAGGAGGCCTGGGCGAAGAGCGAGGGAAAGCCGATTTGAGCCGGGTGTCGGCTCTGCTACGCTTGCCCTGTCGATCAACCATAACCGGCGCCCGCCACGTCGGGACACGGGAGAGATGAAGAGATGACAATGCGCAGATTCGCCGTTGCCGCACTCGCCGCCGGCGCGCTTACCGCCTGGGGTACGGCAGCCGATGCCAAGCTCAAACGCATCACCATCGGCAGCAACCCGGCCGGATCAGTCTATTTCCTGCTCGCGGGCGGTTTCGCCAAGCACTTCCAGCAGGACCTGAAGATCCGCTCGACCGCGCAGCCGCACGCAGGTTCGTCGGTCTACCTGCCGCTGATGAACAAGGGCGAGATCGTGCTCGGCCTCAACTCGAGCCTCGACTCCGGCATGGCGGTCGCCGGCCAGGCGCCGTTCAAGGGGAAGATCCGCAACGTGCGCATGCTGGCCCGCATCTGGATCCTGCCCTACGCGTACATGGTCAAGGAAAGCTCCGGTATCAAGACGCTCGAGGACCTGCGCGGCAAGCGGACCATCGTCAACGTCAAGACCAATGTCTCGCTGGCCCAGGCCAACCAGACGCTTCTTACGACCGCGGGGCTCGGGGCGAAAGACGTCGTTCCGGTGGATTCGGGCGGCGTGGTCGCCGGCATCAACATGGTGGTCGAGGGCCGCGCGGAGGCGACGACCGTGGCGCTCGCCATGCCGGCGATGCGCAAGGCGCACGCGACGGTGCCGGGCGGGCTGCGCATCCTCGGACTCGGCAAGATGGCGACCGACGAACTGCTCGCCAAAGGCATGGCCGGGCTCTACTCGATGAAGGTAAAACCGAGCAAGCGCTACCCCTTCGTCCGCGAGGCGCTCACCATTGCCGCGTTCGACAGCTATCTAAACGCCGGGCCGCAGGTCGACGACGAGGACGCCTACAAGCTGGCCAAGTCGCTGCACACGGCTTGGAAGAAGCTGCAGAAGGACTACCCGCCGCTGCGCGGCACGCCGCAGGACGGGCTGGGTCCGGCCAACACCGCGATGCCGTACCATCCGGGCGCGATCAAGTATTACAAGGAAGCCGGGCTGTGGACGGCCGGGCACGAGGCCGGGCAGACCCGGGTGATGAACATGGTCAAGTAGGGCAAGGCCGGCGCGGCGCGGCGATCCCGTCACGATGGAGCGGTGCACTTTCCTGTTGATGCGCGCTTGTCTGGGCGCGGTGCCGATCATCGGGATCCTGTGGATTTTTGCGGTCGCCGACCGGGTCGGTTTCGCCTTCACATTCCAGCAGGCGATCGGCGTCGTCCTCGGACTGTCGGTCGCCGGCGCCTACCTCAAATATCCCTACGGCGCCCGCGCCGGAGCGGTCGAGATCGCGCTTGCCGCCGTTTCGGTCGCCGCCTGGTTCTGGATGTCGTGGAACTTCGAGGACTGGATCGTCGGCATGGCCGACCGCACGCTCGACAAGTGGGTGCCGGGCGTGATCGCGATCCTCGCCATGATGGAGGCGCTGAGGAAGGCCTGCGGCAAGGTGATCACCGTCCTCGTCTGGGTGATGATCGCCTACGCCTTCTTCGGCGACGCGCTGCCCGGCGCGCTGGAGGCCGAGGTCTTCCCGCCGACCAAGACGATCCTCTACCTCTACGCCGACAATAACGGCATCCCGGGGCTGGTGCTGCGGGTCGTCACCGAACTCGTGCTCGCCTTCATCATCCTCGGCAAGCTGCTCGAGGTCTCGGGCGCCACCCGGTTTTTCACCGACCTCGCGATGGGGATGATGGGCCACCGCCGCGGCGGGCCGGCGAAGGTCGCCGTCGTCGCCTCCAGCGCCTTCGGCACCATCTCGGGCTCGGCGGTCGGCAACATCATGTCGACCGGCATCGTCACCATCCCGATGATGAAGCGCACGGGGTTCGAGCCGCGCTACGCCGCCGGCATCGAGGCGGTGGCGTCCAACGGCGGGCAGATCGCCCCGCCGGTGATGGGCGCGACGGCCTTCATCATCGCCGAGTTTCTCGAGGTGGCCTATATCGAGGTGGTGATCGCCGCGGCGGTTCCGGCGGCGCTCTACTATCTGGTGCTGTTCCTCCAGGTCGATGCCATCGCCGCGCGCTTCAACCTTCGCGGCCTGCCCAAGGCGGAACTGCCGCGCGTGCTGACGGTGCTGCTGTCGGGCTGGGTGTTCCTGCTGCCGCTCGCGGTGCTTCTCTATTTCCTGTTTGGCCTCGGCTACAACCCCGGCCTGTCGGCGATGTACGCCGCGGCCGCGTTGTTCGCCCTCTACATCGTCAAGGCGAGGCGGTTGCCGCGCCGCGCGGAGTGGGCCGATTTCATCTTCGGCTCGGGCGAGAACCTGCTGCCGTTGATGCTGATCGCCGGTGGCGCGGGCGTCGTCATGGGCGTCCTCAACGCGAGCGGGCTCGCCTTCCAGCTCTCCATCATCCTCGCCGAACTGGGCCAGAGCGCGGGCATCTTCTGGATGCTGGTGGTCACCGCCCTGGTCTCCATCATCCTCGGCATGGGGATGCCCACGGCGGCGGTCTACATCATCCTCGCCACGGTGATCGCGCCGGCGCTGATCGAGATCGGGCTGAAGCCGATGGCCGCCCACCTCTTCCTGTTCTATTTCGGCCTCCTGAGCATGCTGACCCCGCCGGTGGCGGTGGCCAGCATGGTGGCGGCGGGGATTGCCGGCTCCGACATGTGGCGCACCGGCGTCGTCGGCATGCAGCTTGCCGCGGCCGCCTACCTGCTGCCTTTCCTGTGGGCCTTCAACCCGGCGCTGGTGATGGAGGGTTCGTGGATCGCGGTGGTCTATGTCAGCGTCACCGCCCTGGTCGCCGGGTTTCTCATCGCCGAGGCGGTCATCACCTACGGCGCCGGCGGGCTGGTCCGCGCGGGGCTTGCCGTCTTCTATTTCGCATCGGCGATCGCGGTCGGCGGATCGACCGTCTGGCTCGGCGCGGAGTCGCCGTACACCCTGCTGTTCGCCGCGGCCGGCGCTGTCGTCGCGGTTCTCGCCCGGCGCGGCGCGGCCGTCCGCCTCCGGACCGGCGCGGCCTAGGACGCCTCCGCGGCCAACCTCTCCTCGAGAAGCCGACGCCCCTGGAAGGCCGCGTTATCGACGTTGATGTCGATCAGCGGCCGGTCCGCGCTGCGGTCGAGGCTTTTCTGCTGGGCCTCGATGGCCGCCACATCCTCCTTCAGGGCGGCCGAAAACATTGTCCGCAACTCCTCGGTGAACGCCTCGTCGCCGCGCCGGAAGTTCCGCGCATGGTGCCAGAAATAATGGGTCGAGGCCGCGGTCTCCGGCGTCATCGTATGGTTCGAGTAGACCGCCGCGGCCCGGCTGCGGTCGCCCTCGCGCGCGCCGCTGCCGGCGACCGCGCTGCCGGCGTCGATCACGATATAGGACGGCGGCCGGAAACAGATGTTCTGCCAGCGGTCCACATTGGCGTTGGTGCCGAGCGCGTGGGCGTAGAACGGCGACGGCGGCGTGTCCATCGTCCAGCGGCTGACATGGACCGCCCCCGGGCCGCGCTCGACCGCGATGTCGGCGTCCTGGTCGCCCGGCGCGCCGAGGGTGCTCGCGTGCAGGAACTGGATGTGCGACAGGTCGAGCAGATTGTCGTTCATCAGGCGGTAGTCGCCGGCCACATGGTAGACGTCGCCGTAGGACGTCCAGCCCGGGTCGTCGTTCCAGTGATAGTCGGGGATCAGGTCGGGGTCGGCCGCCGCCGGGTCGCCCATCCAGATCCACACCCAGCGCCAGCGTTCGACCGCCGGCCAGGCGCGGACCCGCGCCCCCGGCGGGACCGCCGACTGTCCGGGGATGCGGACGCAGCGCCCGTCGAAGGCGAATTCGAGACCGTGGTACCCGCACTGCACCGTCTCGTCGAGGAGCCTTCCGGCGGAGAGCGGCATCGAGCGGTGGCAGCAACGGTCTTCCAGCGCATGGACGGCCCCGTCGGCGCTGCGGAACAGCGCCACCGGCTCGCCCAGGATGGTCCGCGCCAGGAACCCGTCGTCGAGCTCGTGGTCCCAGGCGGCGACATACCAGCAATTTCGGAGGAACATCGTCGTCTCCCTCGCTGCGCCGGGCGATGGTCAGACGCCCGGCCCGGCGCGTCAACCGGATGCGCGCATCAGTCCGGCCGCCCGCCGCACGCCGCAGCCGTCATCGCCCGCCACACGCGCTCAGGCGTGAGCGGCATGTCGATATCCGTCACGCCCAGCGGTGCGAGTGCATCGAGCGCCGCCGCGACCAGCGCCGCCGGTGCGCCGATCGAACCGGACTCGCCGCACCCCTTGGCGCCGAGCGGGTTGTGGGTGCAGGGCTGGCTCTCGTCGAGTTCGGAAACGAAGACCGGGAGGTCGTCGGCGCGCGGCACGGCATAGTCCATGAACGACCCGGCGAGCGGCTGGCCGGTCTGCCCGTCGTAGACCGCGTGCTCCATCATCGCCTGGCCGATGCCCTGGGCGAGGCCGCCGTGGATCTGGCCCTCGACGATCATCGGGTTGATGACCGTGCCGACATCGTCGACCGCGCGGTAGCGGACGATGACCGCCGCCCCGGTCTCCGGGTCGATCTCGATCTCGACGACATGCACACCGTTCGAGAAGGCGAAGTTGGGCGGGTCGTAGAACGCCGAGGCGACGAGACCGGGTTCCAGCGTCTCGTGCGGGAAATCGTGCGGCACGTGGGCGCGCTCGGCGACCGCCTCGAAGCTCACGCGCCGGTCGGTCCCGGCGACGGCGAAGGCCCCGTCCTCGAAGGCGATGTCGTCGGGCGGCGCCTCGAGCATGTGGGCGGCGATCGCGCCCGCCTTGTCCAGCACCCGGTCGGCGGCGCGGCAAAGCGCCGACCCCCCGACGGCGATGGACCGCGAGCCGAACGTGCCGGTGCCGAACGGGACCGCGCCGGTGTCGCCCTCGACGATCTCCACCCGGTCCAGCGCGACCCCGAAGCGTGCGGCGAGGATCTGCGCGTAGCTGGTCGCGTGGCCCTGACCGTGGTTGTGGGTGCCGAGCAGAGCCTGCACCCCGCCCTCGCGGTCGACGCGGATCTCCGCCGACTCGAAGAAGCCGACGCGGGCGCCCATCGCGCCGGCGAGCCGCGACGGGGCAACGCCCGACGACTCGACGAAGCAGGCGATGCCAAGGCCGCGCAGCCGGCCGGCTGCCTCCGACCCGGCGCGGCGGGCGGCGAAGCCGTCATAGTCGGCGCCGGCGAGGGCCCGGTCCATGATCCCCCGGAAATCGCCGCAGTCGTAGGTCGGCCCGACCGGTGTTGCGTAGGGCATCGCGCCGGCCGGAACCAGGTTGCGGCGGCGGATCTCCGCCCGGTCCATGCCGAGGGCGGCGGCGGCGCGGTCGGCGAGCCGCTCCAGGATGTAGCACGCCTCGGGGCGGCCGGCGCCGCGGTAGGCGTCCGTCGGCGTCGTGTTGGTGAACACGCCCGTCACCTCCACACAGACCGCGGGCGTGGCGTAGACGCCGGCCAGAAGGGCGGAATAGATCGCGCTCGGAATTGCCGCCCCGAAGGTCGAGAGATGGGCGCCGAGATCGGCCGCGGTCTCCACCCTGAGCCCGAGGAACCGCCCGTCGGCGTCCAGCGCGAGCCGCGCCCGTGTGCTGTGGTCGCGCGCCTGGGTATCGGTGATGAAGCCCTCGCTGCGCTCGCCGATCCATCTGACCGGCCGACCCAGCCGGCGCGCCGCCCAGCAGACGACGATCTCCTCCGGATAGTGCTTGCCCTTGTAGCCGAAGCCGCCGCCAACGTCGGGCGCAACGACCCGTATCCGGCGGTCGGCCTCGCCGAGCTGGGCGGCCACCGACCGGCGGACCAGATGGACGGCCTGCGTCGTGTCGTAGAGCGCGATCGTCCCGTCCGCCGGATCGCAGACCGCGAGCGCGGCGCGCGGCTCGATCGCGGCGCCGGCGAGGCGGTTGTTGCGGATGTCGATCTCCACCGTCCGGGCGGCCGCCTGCATGGCGTCCTCGACCGCCGCCGCATCGCCGCGCGCCCACACATAGCAGACATTGCCGGGCGCCTCGTCGTGCAAAAGGGCGGCGCCGGGCGCGAGCGCATTGCGTGCGCCGACCGCGGCGGGGAGCGGCCGGTAGCGGACCTGCACCGCCTCCGCCGCGTCCTCCGCGGCCGCCTGGGTCTCGGCGAACACCGCCGCCACCGGCTCGCCGACATGGCGCACCCGGCCGCGGGCGAGCGCCCAGCGCGGGGGCTCGGCCATCGGCCTCCCGTCCGCGGTCGGGATCTTCCAGAGGCACGGCATGGAACCGATCCCGTCGGCCGCCATGTCGGCGCCGGTCAGCACCGCGGCGGCGCCGGGGACGGCGCAGGCGGCGGGGGTGTCGATAGCGAGAATCTCCGCGTGCGCGTGGGGCGAGCGGACGAAGCGGCACTGCAGCGCGCCGGCGACCGCCCGGTCGGCCACGTAACGCCCCCTGCCGGTCAGGAAACGCGCGTCCTCGAGGCGCAGGACCGATGCGCCGATGCCGCTGTCCGGTGTCATCGCGGAAGCTCCCGTCCCTTCACAACGCCTGTCTCTGGGTGATAGCGCGATCGATGATTTCCATCACCAGCTTCTCCAGGTTTCTGAAGGCAAACAGCCGGTCATGCATCTTCCTGTCGGGTTGTCCTCTCGTCGCTCAGCCCAACTCGTCGCGGTTGAGGTCGAGGCTGTCGCGCACCGGGCGGTCGGTGACGACGAAGAGGTCTGCATCGCCGTCCAGCGCCTCGTGCTGCGCCCAGTTCCTTTGCGGCACGGTGAACACGTCGTGCCGGGACCATTCGAACGTCTCCTCGCCCACCGTCGACCGGCCGGACCCGGAGACCGCGAGGCAGATCTGGCTGCACAGCATCCGCCGCCGCCGGGTCGGCGCACCCCGCACCAGCCGGCGCGCGTAGCAGTCGAGGCCGGCCATCACCGGCCCGCCGGTGAGAGGATTGACGTAGCGCACCGTCTTCGTCCCGTCGGTTCCCGGCGGCGCGGCGTCGAGCAGCCGGCGCGTCGCCGCGCCCGGGTAGCGGAACCTGGGCGAATGGCGGGCGGCGTGGCCGTGCCCGTCGACCGCGAGCCCGGCCTCCCGCCAGAGCCGCTCGTCGCCCTCGTCCACATCCCAGAACGCGTTGTCGGCGCGCGAGCCGGGCTCGAAAAAATTGGCGTCGAGGGCGTTGACCAGCGGGATGTTGGCGGCGTCGAACCAGATCGTGCGGCCCGGGCCCTCGTTGATGTGGCCGTGCCAGCACATCGGCGGAGTGAGGATCAGGTCGCCGGGGTGCATCGCGCACCGCCGGCCGTTGACGATCGTCGCTGCGTCGTCGGCCGCGGTCGCGAACCGGATCGCCGACGCGGTGTGGCGGTGCGGCACCGCCCGGTCGCCGGGTTCCAGCACGGTGAAGGCGGCAATGAGGTTGGTTGTGGTCACCGTTTCGCCGCCGAACGCGGGGTGGCAGAGGATCAGTGCGCGGCGCTCGACATCCTCCACCGCGACCTCCCTGGCCGCCCGTTCGGTAAACGGCTCGATGTCGCACCAGCGCCACACCGCGGCGCGGTCGGGCGCCTCGGGCCGGATCGGGGTGATCTCCTTGTAGCGGTCCCAGAGCGGGTGGATGCGCGCCGCCTCGAGAGCCTCGATCAGGTCCGCATCCGCCCGCCTCGCCGCCGCGCCCGCTCCGGCCGCCGCTCCGGTCACCGACGCCGCCGGGCTATTTCTTCGGCCGGATGAACTTGTCGACATTGGTCTTGTCGACCAGGACGTGGCCGACATAGACGCGCGGGTCGTGCTTGCGGCCCTTGAAGTAACCGTCCATCGTGTCGGCCCCGAGGATGCCCCACTTGACCGGGTTGAGCACCACGGTCAGGTCCATGGCGCCGCGTTTGACCGCGCGCACCGCCGGCGGGATGCCGTTCATGCCGGTAACGACGACCTCCTTCTTTTTGCCCGCCGCGGCGACCGCCTGGGCCGCGCCCATGCCGAGTTCGTCGTTGGCGCCGTAGATCGCCTTGAGGTCGGGGTGGGCGACCAGCGCGTCCTCGCCGTGTTTCAGGCCGTTCTCGCGGGTCATGAGAAGTTCCTGCCGGAAGACGATCTCGATCCCGGGATGGTCCGCCATCGCCTCCTCGTAGCCGCGCGCGAAGTTCATGAAGGCCTGCGCACCGGCGGGTCCGGCAAGCATCGCGACCTTGCCCTTCTTGCCGATCGCGGCGGCGGTCCATTCGGCGATCTCGCTTCCCACCCGGCGCTCGTCGACCGCGATGTGGAGCACCTGCGACTTGCATGCCGATCCGCGGGCGATCGACATCATCGGAATGCCGGCGGCCTTCGCCTTGTCGAAGGCGCTGCACAGCGCCTTGGCGTCGATCGGCGAGATCAGGATACCGTCCACCTTCTTGGCGATCAGATCGTTGATCCCGTTGAGCTGGCGGGCGACGTCCTCTTCCGCGTTGACCACGCTGACCGTGTGGCCGAGTTCCTTGGCGCGGGCCTCGATGCCCTTGAGCATCGCGATGTAGAACGGGTTGGTGTCGGAGGCGAGCGCGACGCCGATCGTCTTGGCGGCCGCGCCTCCCGCGCCCGCGAGGCCGGCAATGGCGAGGATAGCGCCGGCGGCGCACAGCAACTTGCGCATCGTTTGGTCTCCCTGTCGAAGCGTCTGAGTCTGTAAGACTGCGCCCAAACCCCCGGGGAGTCGAGAGCGCCGAAGCCGCGGCGCGGCTTTGGTCAGCGCCTCGACGACGGGGGCATCGGGCCGCCTTCCAACATCGGGCCGAGCGGCTTGCCGGCGAGGATGTGGACGTGGAGGTGCATCACCTCCTGGTTCGCATCCCGTCCGTGGTTGGAGAGTACGCGGTAGCCCGGCTCGACCAGACCGAGCGCCTCCGCCGTCCGGCCGATGGCGCGGACCAGCCCGGCCTGTTCCTCGACGCTCGCCCGGGCCGAGAAATCGGCCATCGAGACATAGGCGCCCTTGGGGATCACCAGCGCATGCACCGGCGCCTGCGGCGCGATGTCGTGGAAGGCGAGCGCGTGCTCGTCCTCGTAGATCTTGTTGCACGGAAGCTCGCCGCGGATGATCCTGGCGAACACGTTGCCGTCGTCATAGGCCATCGTCGCTCCCCCGGCCGCCGGTATCGTCGGTCTTGCGCCCGCGCTTCTCGGCGAGTCCGGAAACGCCTTCGCGCCGGGCGAGTTCCGCCCAGACCTCGCCCGGCGCAACGCCGGCCTTGGCCCAGGCAACCATGAGATGGAACAGGAGATCGGCGCTCTCGGCGACGATCTCCCCGCGCCGCCCGGCGGCGGCAGCAATGACGGCCTCGACAGCCTCCTCGCCCAGCTTCTGGGCGATCTTCTCCGGCCCGCGCGCGAACAGGCGCGCGGTATAGGACGTCTCGGGATCGGCGTCCTTGCGCGCCTCGATCGTTGCGTAAAGCCGCCCGAGGACCGCGCTGTCGTCGGAATCCGCCATGCGTCCTGCGATACCAGATGGCCCGGCGGGAGTCACGGACGCACCGGCACGCCGGCGCGCGCCATGTGGGCCTTGGCCTCGGCGATGGTGTGGGCGCCGAAGTGGAAGATCGAGGCGGCAAGCACGCCGGTCGCCCCGCCCTCGCGCACCCCGGCGACCAGATGGTCGAGGGCGCCGACCCCGCCGGAGGCGATCACCGGCACCGCGACGGCATCGGCGATCCGCCGCGTCAGGGCGATATCGAACCCCTCCCGCGTGCCGTCCCGGTCCATCGAGGTCAGGAGGATTTCCCCCGCCCCGTACTCGGTCATGCGCTGCGCCCAGGCCACCGCATCGATCCCGGTGCCGCGCCGTCCGCCGTGGGTGAAGATCTCGAACCTGTCCGGCCCGGCGGCCTTGGCGTCGATGGCGACGACGATGCACTGCGAACCGAATTTCTGCGCCGCCTCGGCGACGAATTCCGGGCGCTGCACGGCGGCCGTATTGATCGAGACCTTGTCGGCGCCGGCGACCAGGAGTTTGCGGATGTCGTCCACCGTCCGCACCCCGCCGCCGACGGTGAGCGGCATGAAGCACTGTTCGGCCGTGCGGCCGACAACGTCGAACAACGTGTCCCGGTTCTCGTGCGAGGCGGCGATGTCGAGGAAGCAGAGTTCGTCCGCGCCCTGGGCGTCGTAGATCCGCGCCTGCTCCACCGGGTCCCCGGCGTCCACCAGATCGACGAAGTTGACGCCCTTGACGGTGCGTCCGTCCTTGACGTCGAGACAGGGGATGACCCGCGCCTTGAGCATGGTCAGCCGGACAGGATGGCGATGGCCTCGGCCGGGTCGATCCGCCCGTCGTACAGCGCGCGGCCGCAGATCACCCCGTCGATGCCGGCCCGTTCGTTGGCCTTGAGCTCGAGCAGGTCCTGGGTCGAGGAAACGCCGCCCGACGCGATCACCGGCGTGGTCAGCGCGAAAGCGAGATCGACCGTGGCCTCCACGTTGAGCCCGCCGAGCGCGCCGTCGCGGCTGATGTCGGTGTAGATGATCGCAGCGAGGCCGGCGCCCTCGAAGCCGAGAGCGAGGTCGAGCGGCTTCACGTCGCTGGTCCGGTACCAGCCGTCGGTTGCCACCCGCCCGCCACGCGCGTCGATCCCGAGCGCGATCCGGCCCGGGTAGCGCCCGCAGGCCTCGCGCACGAAATCGGGATCGGCGAGCGCCGCGGTGCCGAGCACCGCGCGGGCCACGCCGGCCGCCATCCAGTGGTCGAGGGTCGCCCGGTCGCGGATGCCGCCGCCGAGCTGCACCGGAAGGTCGACGGCGGCGAGGATCGCCGCCACCGCATCGGCGTTGACCGGCCGCCCCTCCACCGCGCCGTTGAGGTCGACCACATGCAGCCACGCGAAGCCGGTCGCCGCGAAGGTGCGGGCCTGGTCGGCCGGGTCGTGGTTGAACACGGTCGCCTCCGACATCTCGCCGCGGAGCAGGCGGACGCAGAGCCCGTCCTTGATATCGATCGCGGGGTAGAGGATCACGGCCCGTCCCCGTCGGCGTCGGGGAGCGGCGCGAGATACTTGGTGTAATGATGGCCGGCGATCAGCCTGCCGCCGGCGATCGCGTAGGCCGGGTTGGTGCCCCAGCGGACGTAGCCGAGCGACTCGTAGAGCGCGATGGCGGCGGTCTGGGTCGCCCGGACATCGAGGTTGAGGGCGATGAAGCCCTGGTCGCGCGAGGCCTCCTCAACCGCCAGCGCCAGCTCGCGTGCAAGCCCGTGCCCGCGCGCCCAGGGGGCGACGAAGTTGGTGGTCATCGCGGCGGCGAAGGACTGGGCCTCGTTGTTGCGCGGCGGTTTGACGAGCTGGGCTGAGCCGGCGATCACGCCGTTGTGGCGGCCGACGAACAGTTCGCGCTCGGGCACCAGCAGAACCCCGGACCAGTAGCGTTCGAGAACCTTGCGGGGCGGCGGGGAGAGCCAGCCGAAACCGCCGCCCTCGAGGATCGCGGTCTCCGATGCATCGCAGAGGTCGGTGAGGTCGCGGACGGAGAAGCGGGCGGCCTTTTCGACCGCAATGGCGGGCGGGTCCGCGCTCACGGCCGCCATCGCAGGAAGCGCGAGAGCAGGGCGAGGCCCGTGCGCTGGCTCTTCTCGGGGTGGAACTGCGTCCCCAGCACATTGCCCCGCCCGACGACCGCGGGCACCGGGCTGCCATAGTCGGTCACCGCGAGGACATCCCCGGCCGCGTCGGGCAGCATCATGTAGGAGTGGACGAAATAGGCGTGCGCGCCGGGTTCGAGGCCGGCCAGCACGGGATGCCCGGCGCGGGGCTCGATTTCGTTCCACCCCATGTGCGGGATCCGGAGGCCGGGGCTGCGCGGAATCGGCGTCACCCGCCCCGGCACCCAGTCGAGCCCCGGGTGGACGCCGTGCTCCTCGCCGACCGTGGCCATGAGCTGCATGCCGACGCAGATTCCGAGCAGCGGAACGCCGGCCGACACGCGGGCGTGCAGCGTCTCCACCATGCCGGGCAGCCGCGCGAGGCCGGTCATGCAGTCGACGAAAGCGCCGACTCCGGGCAGCACGATGCGGCCCGCCCGGGCGACCGCCGCCGGGTCGGCGGTCACCGCGACCCGCGGGCGGCCCGGCGCGTCGGCGGCGGCGCGTTCGAACGCCTTGGCGGCGGAGCGCAGGTTGCCCGACCCGTAATCGACCACGGCGACGGTCACGGCGGCGGCCCCTCGCGGGCGCCCGCCCGCCGCGCCGCGGCGGAATCCGCGTTCTCGAAAAACCGGCGGGCGGCCTCTTCCGCGTTCCGGCCGGCGACCAGCGCGGCCAGCCGGCGGCCGGAGCGTTCGAGCGCGCGGCAGCGCCAGCCATTCGCCTCGCCGCCGACAAAGGAGGCGAGCGCCAGCGCGGCGACCGGCGCCAGGATTCCGTCGGCGGTCGCCGCGGCCGCCGCCAGGAGTGCGCCGGCCGCCGCGAGGAGCGCCAGCGCGGTGCCCCACAGGCGGTGCCACGCCGCCCAGACGAAGGAGAAGAAGAAGGCCGGCCAACACATCCCTTCCTTAACCATCCGCAGGCCCCCGTCCCGCTCCAGCGAGGCCGGGTCCAGATAGGCGGCGTAGATGTGCATCAGACGCCGCCCAGCGTGCCCTTGGTCGACGGGATCGCGTCGGGTGCGCGCGGGTCGGTCGCCGTCGCCTCGCGCAGCGCGCGGGCGAGGCCCTTGAAGCAGGATTCGACGATGTGGTGGTTGTTCTCGCCGTAGATGTTCTCGACATGGAGCGTCGCGCCGGAGGCCTGCGCGAAGGCCTGGAACCATTCCTTGAACAGCTCGGTGTCCATATCGCCGAGCTTGGGCCGGCTGAAGGAGACCCGCCACACGAGATAGGGGCGGCCCGAGATGTCGACCGCCACCCGCGACAGGGTTTCGTCCATCGGGATCAGGGCCGCGCCGTAGCGGACGATCCCGCCGCGGTCGCCGAGCGCGCGCGAGACCGCCTGTCCGATGGCGAGCGCGGTGTCCTCGGTGGTGTGGTGAAAGTCGATGTGCAGGTCGCCTTCGGCGCGCACCCTGAGATCGATCAGGCTGTGCCGCGAAAGCTGTTCCAGCATATGGTCGAGGAAGCCGATCCCGGTGGCGACGTCGTAGACGCCGCTGCCGTCGAGATCGACCGACACCTCGATGCGGGTTTCGCGCGTCTCGCGCGCGAGCGAGGCCGTGCGCATCCTGCCGCTCCTGTTCCGGGGCGCTCCCGTTCCGGGGAACGGCGGAGATTTAGCAAATAGGCTCCGGCATGACCATAGACTGCGCCGGGCAGCGCCCGGCCGGGCCGCCGGCCCCGCGGCAAGGCGGTTTGCAGGCTCTCCGCGCGCCTTCGGGACGGCGGGCCGGCCTTGACCTCGACCGCCGCCGCCCCACATTGTGGCCAGTGATGGAACGGTTGCGCGAGCGGGGCTGAAAAGGCCGTGACGGGAACCCGGGACCGCTATGCGCTCGACGGCACGACCATCCTGTCCGTCCGCAAGGGAGGCAGCGTCGTCATCGCCGGCGACGGCCAGGTCAGCCTCGGCAACACGGTGCTCAAATCGGGCGCGCGCAAGGTGCGGCGTCTCGGCGGCGGGGCGGTCATCGGCGGCTTCGCCGGGGCCACGGCGGACGCCTTCACCCTGTTCGAGCGGCTGGAGGCCAAGCTCGACCAGCATCCGGGTCAGTTGATGCGCGCCTGCGTCGAGTTGGCCAAGGACTGGCGCACCGACCGCTATCTGCGCCGGCTGGAAGCCATGATGGCCGTGGCGGACGCGAGCTCTTCCCTCATCCTGTCCGGCACCGGCGATGTGCTGGAACCGGACGACGGCGTCATCGGCATCGGCTCGGGCGGGACCTACGCGCTCGCCGCCGCGCGCGCGCTGATCGACGTCGCCGACCTCGACGCCGAGGCCATCGCGCGCAAGGCGATGGGGATCGCCGCCGGCATCTGCATCTACACCAACGAGAACATCGTCATCGAGAGCGTCTAGACCGTTTTGACCAATTTCAGCCCCCGAGAGATCGTCTCCGAACTCGACCGCTATATCGTCGGCCAGGAGGACGCCAAGCGCGCGGTCGCCATCGCGCTGCGCAACCGCTGGCGGCGGCAGCAGATCGACGGCGACCTGCGCGACGAGGTCCTGCCCAAGAACATCCTGATGATCGGCCCGACCGGCGTCGGCAAGACCGAGATTGCCCGCCGCCTCGCCCGCCTCGCCCAGGCCCCCTTCATCAAGGTGGAGGCGACCAAGTTCACCGAGGTCGGCTATGTCGGGCGCGATGTCGAGCAGATCGTCCGCGACCTGGTCGAGATCGCGATCCACATGGTGCGCTCGCGCCAGCGCAAGGAGGTCGAGGCGAAGGCCGAGATGGCCGCCGAGGAGCGCGTGCTCGACGCCTTGGTGGGCGAGAAGGCGAGCGCCGAGACGCGGCAGAAATTCCGCGCGCTGCTGCGCCAGGGCAAACTCGACGACCGCGAGATCGAGATCGATGTCAGCGACAGCGGCGCCTCGTCGCTGCCGACCATCGAGATCCCCGGCATGCCGGGCGCCCAGATGGGGATGGTCAATCTCGGCGACATCTTCGGCAAGGCGTTCGGCGGGCGCACCACCCCGCGCAAGATGTCGGTCGAGGAATCGCACGACGTGCTGGTCGAGGAGGAGGCCGACAAGCTGCTCGACGAGAACGCGGTGGTGCGCGAGGCCATCGACAGCGTCGAGCAGAACGGCATCGTCTTTCTCGACGAGATCGACAAGATCTGCGCCCGCTCCGACCGCTACGGCGCCGACGTCAGCCGCGAGGGGGTGCAGCGCGACCTGCTGCCGCTGATTGAGGGCACCACGGTGGCGACCAAGCACGGCACCGTCGAGACCAACCACATCCTGTTCGTTGCCTCGGGCGCGTTCCATCTCGCCAAGCCGTCCGACCTGCTGCCCGAACTGCAGGGCCGCCTGCCGATCCGGGTCGAACTCAAGGCGCTGACCGAGGACGATTTCCGGCGCATCCTGACCGAGCCTGAGACCAGCCTGATCCGCCAGTATGTCGCGCTGATGCAGACCGAGGATGTGACGCTCGACTTCGCCGACGACGCGATCGGCGAGATCGCCCTCGTCGCCGCCGAGGTCAACCGTTCGGTCGAGAACATCGGCGCACGCCGGCTGCAGACGGTGATGGAGCGTCTTCTGGACGAGATCAGCTTCACCGCGACCGACCGGTCGGGCGAGACCATCGGCATCGACGCAGCCTACGTGCGCGAACGGGTCGCCGACCTCGCCAGGGATGCCGACCTGTCGAAATACATCCTTTAGCCCCGGCGTTTCCTCAGCAGGACGTAGAACGCGCCGGCGCCGCCGTCCCTCGGCTGCGCCTCGGCGAAGGCGAGGATGCGGGGGCGCAGGTCGGCCCGGTTGAGCCAGCGCGGGAACTCGCTGCGGATGGTGCCGCCGGCCCGGCCGACGGGGCCCTTGCCGGTGATGACGAGCACGCAGCGCATGCCCTCGTGCGCCGCCCTGTCGATGAAGCCGTTGAGCGCCCGCAGGGCGTTGTCGAGGGTGTGTCCGTGCAGGTCGAGTCGGGCCTCGGGGCGCATCCGGCCCCGCCGCAGGCGGGCGGCGGAGCGCGCATCGTCGGCGCGCTCCGCCCCGCGAGCGCCGGGGAGCGGCTTGACCGCGCCGAGCGCCGTCTCGAACAGCGCCCGGTCGGCCGCGGTCGGTTCCCGGCCGCGCCGCCTAGCCGCCATCGCAGACCACCACATGCAGCGTCCGCGGCCCGTGCACGCCGATCTGGAGGATGCGCTCGATGTCGCTGCTGCGCGACGGCCCGGTGATCAGTGTCACGTTGCGCGGCATGGCCGCACCCCCGCTGCGCAGCAGCGCAAAGGCGTCCTCGTAGGCGCCGACGATCCGCGCCGCATCGACCACGGCGACATGGATGTCGGGCAGAAAGTGGAGCGCGTTGGCGATGTCGGGACCGGAACGCACCATCAGCGTGCCGGTCTCGGCGATCCCGGCGACGGTGCCGGTGACGGACACCGCGTCCCCCGCCCCGGGCGCGCCGCGCCGCAGGCCGGGCAGGCGCTCGAGGCCGCAGCGGTCGAGCGCCGGGTCGGCTGCGGCGGCGATGCCGCCGGCGGTGCCGGCCTTTGCAAGAAAGCGGCCGATTTCCTCGCCGACCGCGGGCCAGGATGCTGCCGCCGCGTGGCTCGCCCCCGCCGCGTCGAGCCCGTCGAGGAACCGCTGGTGCAGCGCCGCCGCACTGCCGCGCGCGCGGGCCGGGATGGGGCCCGGAGGCGCATCGGCCGTCATCCCCCGGTTGGCGGCGCGAATCTTGGCGAGGATGGCGCCGCGCGGCCCGGTCATCGGCGCCCCCGCGCATGCCAGCGGCCGACGAAGGTCCCGCCCTCGGGGACGGGCAGGTCGCGCCCCGCCGTCCACTTGCCGGCGAAGGGAGCGCGGGAAAGCCGGCCGCGGCCGCGCGCCAGCAGGCGCAGCGCCCGGCCGGCCGCGGCCGCAGCGGCGCGGTAGACCCGGGGCCGGGCGATCAGCGCCGACCAGGCGAACAGCGCCCAGCGCGCCGTCGCCGGACCGAGATGGGCCTGGAAGGCGTCCTCGCGCCACAGGCGCAGCAGCCGCGGCAGCGGAATGCGCACCGGACAGACGGCCTCGCACGCGCCGCAGAACGATGAAGCCTCCGGCAGGTGGCGGGCCTTCGCGAGGCCGTCCAGCGCCGGGGTGAGCACCGAGCCCACGGGCCCGGCATAGACCGCGCCGTAGGCATGTCCGCCGACCGCGCCGTAGACCGGGCACACCGTCTGGCAGGCGCCGCAGCGGATGCAGCGCAGGATCTCCCGCTTCGACCCGGCGAGGAGGTCGCTGCGCCCGTTGTCGACCAGGACGATATGGAAGGTTTCCGGCCCCGCCGCGTCGTCGGCCCGCCTGGCGCCGGTGGCGAACGTGGTGTAGGCGGAAATCTCCTGTCCGGTCGCCGACCGCGCCAGCACGCGGATCAGGGTCAGCGCCTCGTCGATCGTGCCGACGGCCTTCTCGATCCCCGTCACCACGATGTGCGTGCGCGGCAGCGACTGCACCAGGTCGCCGTTTCCCTCGTTGGTGACGATCACCGCGCTGCCGGTCTCGGCAACCAAGATGTTGGCCCCGGTGATCCCGACATCGGCGCGCAGGAACACCTGGCGAAGCGCGCCGCGGGCCTCGTCGGTGATCGCCCGCGGTTCGGCCAGCGGCCGGTCGGCGGGCAGTTCGTCGTGCGCTTCCCGGAAGGTGTCGGAAAACTGGTTTCGGGTCAGGTGGACCGCCGGAATGACGATGTGGCTCGGGGTTTCCCTGCGCAGCTGGAGGACATACTCGCCGAGGTCGGTCTCGACCGTCTCGAACCCGGCCCGTTCGAGCGCCGGGTTGAGCGCGATCTCCTCCGAGACCATCGACTTGCCCTTGGCGACGGTCCGGGCGCCGGCCTCGCGGCACAGCCGCACCACGGTCTCGCGCGCCTCGGCCGCATCGCGGCACCAGTGGACCACGCCGCCGGCGGCGACCGTGTTGCGCTCGAAGCGTTCGAGGTTGTCGGCCAGGTTGGCGAGCGCGGCGTCGCGTATCTCCGCCGCCGCATCGCGCAGCGCCTCGAACTCGGGAATCCGGGCGAGCACGGCCGGGCGCCCCGCGCTCGTATCGCGCTGCAGGCGGCGCAGCGCGTCGAGCAGCGTCGGGTCGCGCCGGGCGGCGCTGACATTTTCCGGGAAGCGGGCGCTGTCGGCCTGCACGGCTACCCCCGGCGCCCGCCGGGCGCCGCGCCGCCGGCGAGGATCTCCGCGACATGGCGGACCCCGACCGGCGTGCCCCGGCGTGCGAGGCGGCCTTCGAGATGCAGGAGACAGCCGAGATCGCCGCCGACCACCGTATCGGCGCCGGTCGCTTCGATGGTCTCGATCTTGGCGTCCGCCATCGCCTCGGCGATCTCCGGGTACTTGACGCAGAACGCGCCGCCGAAACCGCAGCAGACGCCGGAGTCCGCCATCTCGTCCAGCGCCGGCCCGCCGAGCGCGGCGATCAGCGCACGGGGCTGTTCGCGGATGCCGAGCTCGCGCAGGCCGGAACAGGAGTCGTGGTAGGTGAGGACGCCGGGCGGCCGGCTTGCCGGCGGCGGCCGCCAGCAGGCGACGCGATGGAGAAAATCGGTGAGCTCGTATGTCCGGCCGGCGAGGGCGCGGGCGCGGGCCGCCCAGTCCGCATCGTCGGCGAGCAGGCCGGGGAAATGACGCGTTACCATCGCTGCGCACGAACCGGACGGAGCGACGACATGTTCGAACCCCTCGAACAGGGCGACGATGCGCCGGGCCGCGCGCCGGGCGGTTCCGCGGTCGCCGCTGTTGTAGGCCGGCTGGCCGCAGCAGGTCTGCGCCCGCGGTACGACAACCCGGTAGCCGGCCTGCTCGATCAGCCGCGCCGCGGCGAACCCGACCGAGGGGCGGAACAGGTCCACCAGACAGGTCGCAAGGAAGCCGACCGCCGGCCGGGGGTGTGGATCGGGGGGCATGGCAGGGCCGGTGTTTCCGCCGGTTGCGGCGCAGTCATGCCCCGGCGGGCGCGCGGCGTCGCGGCTCAGCCGGGGCTCCGTGTCTCGACCAGCTTCCAGTTGGGATCGCGGGAACGCGTGTTGCGCGAGAACGTCCAGACATCGGTGACATCGGCGACCAGCGCCGGGTCGCCCTCGACCACCTCTCCGTCGGCGTCGCGGGTCACGTTGACCTGCTCGGAAACGAAGGCGACGGTCACGATAGCGTTGTGCCCGCTCATCGATGCCTCGACGATGTCGGCCGACCGAATGCCGACGACCGTCGTCTCCAGCGTCTCGGCGGCGTTGAGGCGCTCGCGGATCGCCTGCTCGAAATTCTCGAACACCTCATCGTTGAGGAGGGCGCGGAGGGTGCCCGTATCGGCGGTCGCAAAGGCGTGCACGATCGCCTCGAAGGCAGCCCTCGCCCCGGCCTCGAAGGCGTCCCGGTCGAATTCCGGATCGGCGGCCCGGATGCGGGCGAGGCCGCGCGCAACGGGATCGGCGGCGGCCCTGGGGGCGGGTTCGGGCTCGCGCTCGTCGTCGTCGAACTCCTCTTCGAAACCGGCGTCGCGGTCGGCCCGGCTGCGGTCCGGCAGCTCGATGACCGTGCCTTCGGTCTCGGAATCCCGGCGTCGTTGTGACATGTTGTCGGGAGGCGGGGCCTGATGGCCGGTCCGCCGGCCGAGAACGTTGCGCAGCCTGAATACCAGGAACGCCGCGATCATCGCGAAGAAGATGATGTCGAGAAACTGGAAGCCTTCCATAGGCGCGTCCTTTGACGCATCGTCCCGGTGTCGTTCCGCGTGCCGTCCCGCGCCCGGGCGTTGGCCGAAGCATTGCGGCGCAGCCCTGTAAATAGGCCGGCAGCGGCGAAAGCGCAAGCACGGCGGCATCCTTTCCCAAGCCGCGGCCGGCGGCAATGATCCTGATCCGCCACGGCCAGACGATTTTCAATGTCGTCTACAGCCTCACCCGGCGCGATCCCGGCGTCCCCGACCCGCTGCTGACCGCCCGCGGCCGCCGCCAGGCGCGCGACATCGCGGCGGCGCTGGCCGCCCGCGGTGTGGACCGGATCGTCGTCAGCCCCTACCGGCGGGCGCTGCAGACCGCGGACGAGGCGGCGAGGGCGCTCGGCGTCCCGGTGGTGGTCGATGCCGACGTTCGCGAGCGTTTCGCGTTTTCCTGCGACCGCGGCAGCGGGCGGGCGGAACTCGCCCGGGCGTGGCCCGAGTACGACTTCGCGCATCTCGATGAGCGCTGGTGGCCGGCCTCGGAAGAGAGCGAGGCGGCGTTCGCGGCCCGCTGCGCCCGCTTCGCCCGGCGGATGGCGGACAGCCCCGAATGGCCGCGCACCGCCGTGGTCACCCATTGGGGGGTGATCCGCGCCCTGACCGGCAAGCGGGTGACCAACGGGACCCTGACCCGGCTTCCCCGACCGCCCCGCGCCGGATAGCGCGGACCGCGGCGTGTCCGGGGGCGCCTGTCC
The DNA here is from genome assembly GCA_965200535.1 of Alphaproteobacteria bacterium. Classification (GTDB taxonomy): domain Bacteria; phylum Pseudomonadota; class Alphaproteobacteria; order MPNO01; family MPNO01; genus MPNO01. Next base: position 1,866,502 of record CBDAUF010000001.1, read on the forward strand.
GTCGCTGTCGGATCGCCACCGGGAGTCCCCCTTTCCCCTCTGACACAGAGCTCTTATATCGCCCGAACCCGGACATGCGTTTGACCGGCCGGTTGGCGCCGCTAGAATGGACGGCGTGCGCTGAACCCGGCGAGGAAGGCAGGCGAGCGATGGCGAACGGAGAGATCGTCGCCGGTTTCCTGGCGCCGCATCCGCCCCATCTCGTGTACGGCGAGAATCCGCCGCAGAACGAGCCCAGATCCGAAGGCGGGTGGGAGCCGCTGCGCTGGGCCTACGAGCGGGCGCGCCAGAGCCTCGACGAGCTGCGGCCGGATGTGCTCCTGGTCCATTCGCCGCACTGGATCACCCAGGTCGGCCACCATTTCCTCGGCGTCCGCCGCCTGTCCGGCAAGTCGGTCGATCCAATCTTCCCCAACCTGTTCCGCTACACCTTCGAACTGGAGGTGGATGTGGAACTCGCCGAGGCCTGCTGCGAACGGGCGGCGCGGCGCGGGCTGACCGCCGTCATGATGCGCAACCCGAACTTCCGGGTGGACTACGGCACCATCACCACGCTGCACATGATCCGCCCGCAATGGGACATCCCGGTGGTCGGCATTTCGGCGAACAACTCGCCCTATTACCTGACGACCGAGGAAGGCCTGGGGGAGATGGACACGCTCGGCAAGGCGACGCGCGAGGCCATCGAGGCCACCGGGCGGCGCGCCGTGCTGCTGGCGTCCAACACCCTGTGCCACTGGCATTTCCACGAGGAGCCGGAGACACCGGAGGACATGTCGCGCGAACACCCGCAGAGCTACGACGGCTACAAGTGGGACATGCGCATCATCGAGCTGCTGCGTCAGGGCAAGACCGCCGAAGTGTTCCGGCTGCTGCCGCAGTTCATCGACGAGGCCTTCGCCGAGGTCAAATCGGGTGCCTTCACCTGGATGTTCGCCGCCATGGGCTATCCCGAACTGCCCGGCGAACTGCACGGCTACGGCACGGTGATCGGCACCGGCAACGCGGTCATGGAGTGGAACCTGGTCAAGGCGGGGCTGGCCGGCGGCGGGCGCGAAGCCCATGCCGGTGCGATGCGGTGACGGCGGTTTCCGCCTTCCTGGTGCCGGGATCGCCCCTGCATCTGCTGCGGCCCGACAACCCGCCCTGGAGACCGATCGTCGCCGGCTTCGAACGGGCGGCGCGGGCGCTGGCGATGTCGCGCCCCGATGCGATCCTTCTCTATTCGACCCAGTGGATTGCGGTGCTGGATGCGCTGTGGCAGGCGCGGCCGCGCCTGACCGGCACCCATGTCGACGAAAACTGGCACGATCTGGGCGACATGCCCTTCGACATTCGTATCGATGCCGACCTCGCCAACGCCTGCGTCGATGCGGCGAGAGCCGCGGGAATTTCCGCGAAGAGCGTCGATTACGATCAGTTCCCGATCGACAGCGGTACCATCGTGGCGACCCGGTTGCTCGACCCTGAGGGCCGCTTCCCGCTCGTGATGGCGGCGAACAACCTCTACCACGACGCCGCGACGACGATGCGCATGGGGGAGATCGCCGCGGCGACGGCGCGCGCTCAGAACAAGAAGGTGGCGGCGGTCGGCGTCGGCGGGCTCTCGGGCACCGTGTTCCGGGAATCCATAGCCCTCGACCGGGACCGCATCGCCGCGGACGCGGACGACGTCTGGAACCGGCGCGTGCTGCGGTTGCTGGAAAAGGGCGAGACCGGCCGGCTCGAGACCGAGATCGAGGACTATGCGCCCGAAGCACGGGTCGACATGGGCTTCAAGCACTTCGCCTGGATCAGAGGAGCGGCGGGCGGCCGGTTTTTCGGCGCCCGGGTCCACGGCTACGGCCCGGCCCACGGCGCCGGCGCCGCCGTTGTCGAATTCAGACTCTAGAGGAGGAAGGAAATGCGCAAGGAAACCGCTTCGATGCTGGCGCTGGCGGCCGTCGCCGCAGCGGCGGCCGCAGCGGCGCCGGCGCCCGCCGACGCCCAGGAATGCAGCGTCACGGTCGGCCGGGTCGTGCCGCTGACCGGTCCGCTGCTCGACATGGGGCGGGAAACGCCCTGGCTCGATGAGAACAAGACCGGCCCGATCAACAAGGCGGGCGGCCTGCCGGTGGGCGGCAAGAAGTGCAAGATCGTCCACAAGATCTACGACTCGCGCGGCACCATGGCGGGATCCGGCGAGGCGGCGACCCGCGCGATTCTGAAGGACAAGGTCGACGTGGTCTTCGCCCAGGGCACGCCGGACACCACCAATGCGCCGTCCGATCTGTGCGAACGCTACAAGGTGCCGTGCATCACGTCGAACACGCCGGTCGAAGCCTGGTTGTTCGGGCCCGACAACAAGCCGAAGACATACAAGTACACGTTCCACTTCTTCTTCGGCGTGCCCGATCTGGTGGCCAACCATGTCGGGATGATCAAGGCCCTGCCGGGCGGCTTCAACGGGCGGATCGGCTATCTCTACCCGAACGATCCCGACGGTGTGGTGTTCGCCTCGCTGTTCGATCCGACCTTCAAGAAAGAGGGCTGGGAGCCGGTCGATCCCGGCCGCTTCAAGCAGGGCCTGCCCGATTTCTCGGCGATCATCAACAAGTTCAAGCGCGGCCGGGTCCAGGTGGTGACCGGCGTGCTCGCACCGCCGGATCTGCAGAACTACCTGCAGCAGGCGGCGCAGGCCGGCTTCAAGCCGCGCATGTACATCATCGACAAGGCGACCGGCTATCCGGAGGCGATGAAGGCGCTCGGCGAGTTCGGCATCGACATCCTGAGCGTGAACTTCTGGTCGCCGGCCTATCCGGGCAAGTCGAAATACGGCGGCTATACCGGACAGGGCCTGGTCGACCGCTACGAGACGCAGAACGCCGGCAAGTACTACTCACCGCCCCTGGCCTACACCGATGCGTCCTACGACGTGCTGTTCGACGCGCTCCAGCGCGCCGGTTCGACCGACCGGGCGAAGCTGCTGGCGGCGCTCGCCAAGACCGACCTCGAGACCGTCGTCGGCCGGGTCAAGTTCAACGCGCAGCACTATTCCGTGCAGCCCCTGGGCGGCGCCCAGTGGCGGGTCGACGCCAAGACCAAACGCTGGGTCAAGGACAACGTCTACAACGCGGTCTATCCGTCGGTCCGCAAGACCGCGGAGATGCGCCTGTACCAGGCCAAGTAGAGGGTTGGCGGGCCGGCCCGGCCCGGCGCGCCGCCCCGGCGCGCCGGGCCACGCCGCGAACCGGCCGGACCGCGCGGCCGGGGTTCGATGACGGCGCTGCTTTCCGTAACGAGGCTGTCCCGGGCGTTCGGCGCGATCCATGTTGCGGACCGCGTCACATTCTCCATCGAGGAGGGCGAGATCCTCGGCGTCATCGGCCCCAACGGCGCCGGCAAGACCTCGCTGTTCGGACTGATTTCCGGCAACATCCGGCCGGACTCGGGCTACGTCGAGTTCGGCGGAACGGACATCACCCGCTGGGCGCCGCAGGACCGCGCCCGCGCCGGCATTGCCCGGACCTACCAGATTCCCAAACCGTTCACCCACATGACGGTAGCCGGCAATCTAAAGGTGGCGGCGATCTTCGGCGGCGGCGTGGCCGAGGACGAAATCGAGGACTGGATCGACAAGGTATTGTCCGACACCCGCCTTGCGCCCGCGCGCACCACGCTGGCCGGCCGGCTGCCCCTGCTCATGCGCAAGCGCCACGAACTGGCGCGGGCGCTGGCCATGCGGCCGAAACTGCTGCTGGTCGATGAGGTGGCCGCCGGCCTGACCGATCACGAGGTCGGCGAGTTCATCGACCTGGTTGCCGCCATCCGCGCCGGCGGCGTCACGGTGCTGTGGATCGAGCATGTCATGAAGACGATGCTGACCGCGACGGACCGCCTGCTGGCGCTCGATTCGGGCCGGATCGTCGCCCAGGGCAAGCCGGAAGAGGTGATCAACTCGCCGGAAGTGCGCCGTGTCTATCTCGGCGCCTGAACAGCCGGCGCTGCTGACCGTCAGGGGCCTCTCGGCCTATTACGGCGAGAGCCGCGCGCTCTACGGCGTCGGGTTCGCGGTGGAGAAGGGTGCGGTCCATTCCATCGTCGGCGCCAACGGCGCCGGCAAGTCGACCCTGCTGCGCGCCATCGTCGGCATGATGAACCGGGGGCAGGCGGCCCACATCACCGGCAGCGTCGAATTCAGGGGGCGCCGCATCGATGCCCTGCCGACCGAGGAGATCGTTGCCCTCGGCGTGACCATGGTGCCGGAGGGGCGGCGGCTGTTCGCCAGTATGACAGTGGAGGAAAACCTGGTGTGCGGCGCCTTTCTGCCGCGCTGCCGGGCGCGGCTCGGGGAGAGCCTGGAGGAGGTCTACAGCCTGTTCCCGCGGCTGGCCGACCGGCGCCAGCAGCCGGTGTCCCGCATGTCCGGCGGCGAGCAGCAGATGGTGGCCATCGGCCGGGCGTTGATGTCCTCGCCGGAGTTGATCCTGCTCGACGAGTTGTCGCTCGGCCTGGCTCCCATCGTCATCGACCAGCTCTACGAGCGGATCGCCGCGATCAACCGGCGCGGCGTCACCTGCATCGTCATCGAACAGGATACCGAGCGCGCCATGCGCGTGGCGAGCGCGGTCTCGGTGCTGCTGGAAGGCCGCGTGGTGCTCGAGGGCGATCCCGCCAGGCTGGGGCGCGAACGGGTCTCGGCCGCCTATTTCGGCATCGAGGCAGCGGGGCGGGGCGGATGAACGAAGATCTCTACTGGGCGTTCATCGACATCGCCAACGGGCTGCTGTCGGGCGTCATGCTGGGCGGCTATTACGCGATCATCGCCATCGGTCTGGCGCTGACCTTCGGCGTCATGCGCATGGTCAACCTGGCGCACGGCGACCTGCTGGTCCTCGCCGCCTATCTCGCCGTCCTGCTCCTCCAGTTCGCGCCCATCTCGCCCTTCGTCACGCTGGCCCTGGTGATCCCGGTCATGTTCGGCGTCGGCTACGCGTTGCAGCGTTTCCTGCTCAACGCGATCTCCGTCCAGTCGATGGAGCGCAAGGGCATGTCGGCCGGGTTCGGCCTGATGTCGCCGATCCTCGTCACCTTCGGCCTGTCCATCGTTATCGCCCACGCGCTGCTCGGCGGTTTTGCCTCCGACGCCCTCATCATCCGCAACGCGCTCTCCTACTCCGCAGTGCGCCTGACAGAGGACCTCAACATTTCCACCCTGCGGCTGATCTTCGTCGTCGTCGCGCTCGCCATCCTCGTTGCCCTCCACCTGTTCCTGAAGCGGACCCATGCCGGCCGCGCGATCCGCGCCGCCGCGGACGATGCGGAAATCGCGCCGCTGATGGGCATCGCGACGCCGAAGATCAACGCGCTGGCCAGCGGCATCGCCATCGCCATCGCCGGGGTCGCCGGAGTCATGGTCGGCATGTCGCGCACCTTCCAGCCGTTCGACGGGCCGGTCTTCCTGCTGATCGCCTTCGGCGTCGTCATCGTCGGCGGTCTGGGGTCGATCGTCGGCAGCCTGGTCGGCGGCGTCTTGCTCGGCATCACCCAGGTGCTGGCGGGCACCTATTTCGGCCCGTCGGCGCAGCTCGTCGCGGGATATATCCTGATCCTGTTCGTGCTGGCGGTCCGGCCGCAGGGCCTGTTCGCGCGGCGGCGCTAGGCGCGGGCGATGGCGGGCGGTTTCCTCGATCGATGGCTTACCGGCTGGCGCGCCAGGGCGGCGGTCGTCGCGGGCCTCGTCGTCCTGGTTCTCCTGCCCCCCGCCCTTGGTCCGAACAGCTATGCCACGCAGCTTCTGCTGACCCTGTTCGTGTTCGCCGTCTTCGGCCATGCCTGGAACCTGCTCGCCGGCTATTGCGGTCTGCTGTCCTTCGGCAATCAGGTCTATGTCGGCATTGCCGGTTTCACCATGGCCATTCTGGTCTATTACGGCGGCGTCCATGTCTGGGCGGCGATGCCCGTCGCCGGTCTGGCGTGCGCCGCCTTCGCCTATCTCCTGGCGATCCCGGTGCGTTCCAGCCTGGTCGGCCCGGCGGTGCTGAAGCCGGTCGCCGCCGCGGCCGCGGTCTGGATCGGCTACGAGATTCTGGTTTTCCACGACCCGTGGTGGGACGTCTTCGGCGACCCCTATGTCCGCCGGGTGACGATCCTGCTGCTCATTTTCCTGGGCGCCATGCCGCTGCTCGCGCTCGAGGGCGCCTATTTCGCCGTGGCCACCTGGCTGATCGCGGCGGCGGTGGGCACCGTCTTCAACGAATGGAAACTGGTCGGCGCCGGCGGCGGCATGCGCATCCCCTCCTCGGTCTCGCTGGAGGAGATGTACTATGTCGGCCTGATCCTGCTGGTCGCGGCCACCTGGATCATCCGCTCGCTGCTCAGGAGCCGGATCGGTCTCGCACTCACCGCCGTGCGCGACGACAGCGAGGCCGCGGCGACGGTCGGCGTCGACGTCGCCAAGGTGAAGCTGCTCGCCTTCGTGCTTTCCGGAGCCCTCACCGGGCTCGCCGCGAGCCTCTATTTCGTCGAGGCCGTCTCGCTCACGCCGCCGTCGGCCTTCACCGTCTTCTGGTCGGCCTACTTCGTCTTCGTCGCGGTCGCCGGGGGCATGGGCAGCCTGTCGGGGCCCATCGTCGGCGCGCTGATCTTCGTTGTGATCGACCGGCTCATCTCCGGCTGGCTCGAACAGCCGCTGCTGGTTCTCGGTCTCGCCTCCGTCATCGTCATCCTGGTGCTGCCGCGCGGCGTCGTCGGCGCGGTCGACGTGCTGCGCCGGTCGCGCGACGCGCGCACGGCGTGGCGCGAATTGCTCGACGCGACCGCGGTCGCCGACCTGATCGGCCGGCTCCGGCGGCGGCGGAGCGCCGGCAACGGCAATGCGGTCGTCGCGGCGTTCCTCGTTCCCGGCACGCCGCTGCCCCTGCTGCGGCCAGAAGCGCCCGGCTGGAAGACCCTGTTCGACGGCTGCAAGGACGCCGCCCGGTCGCTGGAGCGGGCGCGGCCGGACGTGCTGCTGGTCTATTCCACCCAGTGGATCGCGGTGCTGGACCAGCTCTGGCAGACGCGGCCCCGGGTGCGCGGCATCCATGTCGACGAGACCTGGCACGCCTTCGGCGACTTGGCCTACGATTTCGATATCGACGCCGAACTGGCGCAGGCCTGCATCGACCGGTCGGGGGAGGCCGGCGTCCGCTCGAAACCGGTCAACTACGACCGGTTCCCCATCGACACCGGAACCATCGCCGCGGCGAACCAGCTCAACCCGGACTCGCGCTGGCCCCTCGTCGTCGCGGCCAACAACCTCTACCACGACGGTGCGCTGACCGGCCGGTTGGCGGCGCTCGCCGTGCAGTGCGCGGCGGAACAGGGCAAGCGTGTGGCGCTGGTCGGCGTCGGCGGCCTGTCGGGCGCCGTGCACCGGCGCGAGATCGACCCGGCCGAGGACAGCTTCGCCGGCGACGCGGACGATCACTGGAACCGACGCCTGCTCGACGCCCTGGTCGCCGGCGATGCCGCGCGGCTGCGCGCGCTGCTGCCCGACTATGCCGCCAATGCCCGCGCCGACATGGGCATGAAACATCTGGAATGGCTGCTGGGCGGCGTCGGCCCTCAATGGCGCGGCGCCTATGTTCACGCCTACGGGCCGGTCTGGGGCTCCGGCGCGGCGGTGGTTGAACTGGCGCTCGACGACCGGCTGGCCCGGCGCGGGCGGGCGCGCGGCATTCCCTCCGAGCCCAGGCGCCGCCTGACGCTCGGCGCCGCGCCGCAGGCCGCAGAAACCGCCGATCCGGCTGCGCCGGCCGCTCCGGCGCCGAACCGGTCCGTGACCGCGCGCTCGCCCGCCGCTTCCTCCGTTGCCGCCCCGGTTGCGGCGGGCGGTTTTCTCTACCGCAATTTCCGCACCCGGGCGGAGATCGACGCGCAGTACGATGTCGAGGCGTCGGTGGACGATTTCGGCGCCTATGTCGATTTCTTCCTGTCGAACAGCGAACGCGTGCGGCGCCAGCTCGAACCACTGCTCGATATCCCCTACGGCGCGACCGCGGCCGAGCACATCGATATCTATCCGGCCCGGGCGCCGAACGCGCCGCTGCACATGTTCATCCACGGCGGCTACTGGCACTCGCTCAGCAGCAAGGAATTCAGTTTTGTCGCCGAGGGGCTGGTCGAAGCCGGCGTCGCGGTTGCGGTCCTCAACTACGACCTGTGCCCGAACGTGACGATCACCGAGATCGTGCGCCAGAGCCGGGCCGCGGTGAAATGGCTGCACGCGAACGCGCGGCGCTACGGCTGCGACCCCGACCGGATTTCGGTCTCCGGCCATTCCGCCGGCGGGCACCTGACGGCCATGCTGATGGCCGCCGACTGGGCCGGGGCCTACGGGCTGCCGCGGGATGTCGTGAAAGGGGGCTGCGCGATTTCCGGCCTGTTCGATCTTGCGCCGTTCGAACATAGCTGGCTGCAGCCCAAGCTGAGACTGAACCCGGAAGAGATCGGGCGCAACAGCCCGATCCTGCATATCCCGCCGGCGGCCGGGCCGCTCATCGTCACCCTGGGCGGCGACGAAACGGCGGAGTTCCACCGCCAGTCGCAGGATTTTCTTGCGGCCTGGACCCGCGCCGGCCTGCAGGGCACGTATCTGGATCTGCCCGGCGCCAACCATTTCACGGTGCTGGAAGGCTACATGGACCCGCACAGCCCGCTGTGCGCGGCGATCCTCCGGCAGATCGCGGAAACCCGACCGCGCTAATCGGATCCGGGCGACGGCATGGACGACTTTCCATTACCCAGACGCGCACTGTACCGGGCGCTAGCGGTCCTCGCCGCGCCGTTCGCCGGTATCCTGCTGGTTCTCGCGCTGGCGGGCGAGCTCGCGCCGGGCTGGGCGGCGGTTGCCGCCGGCGCCGCGGCTGCGGCGCTCTGGCTGCCGGTGCGGCGCCACCTGTCGGCGCTAACGCGCCTCGCCGCCCGCCTGGACGCCGAGGGGACGGCGGGCGAAGAGGCGCGGCGGCCGCTCGAATCTCCGCTGGTGCCGCGCCGGCTCGCCGCCTCGTTCGCCGACGCCGAGGCCGCGTACCGCGGGCGGCTGCGCGGCCTTGCCGCGCGCGCAGCATCGGCCGAGAGCGTGCTCGACAACCTCCCCGACCCGGTGATCGCCATCGACCGCACGCGGCGCATCGTGCGCGCCACCCGCGGCACGACGGCGGTCCTCGGCGGCGACCCTGCGGATGTCGAGCCGACCGGCGCCGACCTGGTCACCGTGCTGCGGGACCCCGGCGTCCTCGAAGCCGTCGAGCGGATCGCCGCGGACGGCGGGGCGGAGGAGGTCGACTTCCTCCTCCCCGGCTCGGGCCGCGAGTTTGCCGCCCGTATCGCGGCGCTGCCGGAGCCCGCGCCGGATGGCGCCGTCGCCGTGGTCGCGGTGACCGACGTGACGGAGGCCCGGCGCCACGGGCGGATGCGGGCGGACTTCGTCGCCAACGCGAGCCACGAACTCGGGACCCCGATCTCGGTTCTGCTGGGCTGTATCGAGACCCTGCGGGGCGCGGCGCGCGACGACCCGGAAGCCTCAGAGCGGTTCCTGGGGATGATGGGCGAGCAGACCGAACGGATGCGCCGGCTGGTCGACGACCTTCTGTCGCTGTCGCGGATCGAGCTCAACGAACACAACCCGCCGTCGGCCCGGGTCTCGCTGGCCGCGATGATCCCGCCCGTCGTGGACGCGCTGCAATTCGCCGCCCGGTCGCGCGGGATCGAGGTGACGGTGGACGGCGACCTCGCCGGGTCCGCGGTCGTCGGCGACGGCGACGAGCTGACGCAGCTGTTCCAGAACCTGATCGACAACGCGATCAAATACGGCGCCGAGGGTTCTACGGTGCGCATCGCCATCGGCGGCGGCAGGCTGGACGGGGCCGACGCGGTCAGCGTCGCGGTCAGCGACGAGGGGGAGGGGATCCCGGCGGAGCATCTGCAACGCCTGACGGAGCGGTTCTACAGGGTCGATACCGCGCGGTCGCGCGAAATGGGGGGCACCGGGCTCGGGCTCGCCATCGTCAAGCATATCGTCAACCGCCACCGCGGCGCGCTCGACATCGAGAGCGAACCTGCGAAGGGCAGCGTCTTCACCGTAAGCCTGCCGTGCGCGCCGGCAGAGGCGGGAACGGGGCGCAACGCCGCCCCTGTCATCGAATCGTAACAGTATTGTCGTATCCAGGTCATCGGGCGCGGCTACGACCGATGGCGTCCGGGGCGCGACGGGCCGGCTTCCCCGAGCCGGCTTCCCAACCGCATTGCCCCGGCATCCATCGATCCGAGACGCACGAACCCGAAACGGAGACACCATGAACAGGCACATCATGCTTGCCGCTGCGGCGGCTGCCGGTATTGCGGTGGCGACCGGCGTCCAGGCGCGCGACCAGATCCGCATCGTCGGATCCTCGACGGTCTTCCCCTTCTCGACCGCCGTCGCCGAACAGTTCGGCAAAGCGACCAGGTTCAAGACGCCGGTTGTCGAAAGCACCGGATCCGGCGGCGGCCTCAAGCTGTTCTGCGCCGGGATCGGCGTCCGGCACGCCGATGTCACCAATGCCTCGCGCCGGATCAAGAAGTCCGAGGTGGCGCACTGCAACAAGAACGGCGTCAAGGCGGTGACCGAGGTCAAGATCGGCTACGACGGCATCGTTCTGGCCAATGCGAAAAAGGCGAAACCGACACAGATCACCCTCAAGCAACTGTTCCTCGCCCTGGCCAAGACTGTTCCGGCCGACGACAAGGGGGCGATACTGAAAGAGAATCCCTACAAGATGTGGAGCGACATCGACCCGTCGCTCCCCAAGCGCAAGATCGAGGTTCTCGGCCCGCCGCCCACGTCGGGCACGCGCGACGCCTTCGTCGAACTCGCGATGGAAGGCGGCTGCGAGCAGTTCCCCGACATCGAGGCGATGAAGAAGACGGACAAGAAGCGCTACAAAGCGATCTGCCACGGCATCCGCGAGGACGGCGCCTTCGTCGAGGCCGGGGAGAATGACGTTCTGATCATCCAGAAGCTGGTTGCCAACCCGAACGCCTACGGGATTTTCGGCTTCGGCTTCCTCGATTCGAACGCCGACCGGATCCAGGGCGCGGTCATCGACGGAGCGGCGCCCGAGTTCGAGAGCATCGCGAGCGGGGAGTACCCGGTTTCACGTTCGATGTACTTCTACGTCAAGCAGGCGCATATCGGCGTCATTCCCGGCATCAAGGAGTATGTGGCCGAGTTTACCGCCGAGCGGGCGTGGGGGCCGGAAGGCTATCTCGTCGACAAGGGGTTGATCCCGCTGGCCGACGCGGAGCGCAAGAAGGTCCGCGCGGACGCGGCGAGCGGCGCCAAGCTTGCGATGTAGGCGGCGGCCGCCCGGCTCACCCCCGCGTTCTCCCCGCAGCTCCCCGCGGCAGCCGAAAGCGATCCCGTCCCGCGATGTCGCCGCTGTCCCTGATCGTCGTCCTGCTCGCGCTGTCCGTCTTCGGCTACTGGTTCGGCCGGCGCCGCGCGTTCGCGTTGGCCGGGGGGCGCAGCCGTTCCCTGCACTCCCGGCCGGGATATTACGGCGCCTACACCGCCCTGTGGTGCGCAGTCCCGGCGCTGGCCGTCTTCACGGTCTGGCTCGCGGTCCAGCCCGCGGTCACCGAGAGCATCGTAATCGCCGCCCTGCCGGACGCGCTGCGGGCGCTCGACCCGGACCGCATGTCGCTGCTGCTCAACGACATCCGCAACGCCGCCGACGGCACCATCCCGGCGTCGGGGGAGAACCCGGGCGTGGCCGCCGCCGCGGCCCATCTCAACCGCCTGAATGCGACCGGCTACGGGGCGCTCGCGGTCGTCGCTCTCGCCGCCGCAATCGCCGGCCTCGCCTTCGCCCGGGCGCGGCTGTCCCCTGCCCTGCGGGCGCGCAACCGGGTCGAAAAGGCGATCGATATCCTGCTCATCGCGTGTTCGTCGATCGCGGTGCTGACGACCGTCGGGATCGTGCTCTCGCTGGTGTTCGAATCGATCCGCTTCTTCGGCAAGGTTCCGTTCCTCGATTTCGTCCTCGGCACCGTATGGAGTCCGCAGACCGCGCTGCGCGCCGACCAGGTGGGCGCGACCGGGGTCTTCGGCGCGATCCCGCTGTTCGCCGGCACCATGCTGATCACCGCGATCGCGATGGCGATCGCGGTGCCGGTGGGCCTCCTGTCCGCGATCTACCTGTCCGACTACGCCGATCACCGGGTCCGCGCCGCGGTCAAGCCGGTGGTCGAGATCCTGGCCGGCATCCCGACGGTGGTGTACGGCTTCTTCGCCGCGCTGACGGTCGCCCCCCTGCTCCGCGGGGTCGGCGAATCGGTCGGCCTCGACGTTGCCTCCGAAAGCGCGCTCGCCGCAGGCACGGTGATGGGGATCATGATCATCCCGTTCATCTCCTCGCTGTCGGACGACGTGATGAACGCCGTTCCGCAGTCGCTCCGCAACGGGTCGCTGGCGCTCGGCGCCACCAAGTCGGAGACCATCAAGCGGGTCATTCTGCCGGCCGCGCTGCCCGGCATCTTCGCCGCCTGCCTGCTCGCCGTGAGCCGGGCGATCGGCGAGACGATGATCGTGGTGATGGCGGCCGGGCTCGCCGCCAACCTGACCGCCAACCCGTTCGAGGCGGTGACCACCGTGACGGTGCAGATCGTCACCTTGCTGATCGGCGACCAGGAGTTCGACAGCGCCAAGACCCTGGCGGCGTTCGCCCTCGGGCTGGTGCTGTTCGCGATCACCTTGGCGATGAACGTCATCGCGCTGCACGTGGTGCGCAAGTACAGGGAGCAATATGACTGAGGCGATGGACGGGGCGGCGGACGGGTTCGAGGCGGGGCGGCGCAGCGCGTCGCCGAACCGCCTTTCGCTCGACCGGAACCGCCTGCGCCGCCGCTATGCCGCGGAACGGCGGTTCAAGGCCTGCGGCGTCGCCGCCATCGCCATCGCGATGATCGCGCTGGTCTGGCTGCTGGTCAGCATCGTCGCACAAGGCTATCAGGCGTTCGTCCACACCCATATCAAGCTCGACGTCCATTTCGCCGCCAGGCATTTCGACGCCGGAGAGGCCGGCGGCCGGACGCAGGACGCCCTCGCCCGGGCCAATTACGGGGCGCTCTACAAGGACGCGCTGCGGGAAAGGTTTTCCGACGTTCGCAAGCGGCGCGAGCAGCGCAAGCTCTACGGGCTGCTGAGCCAGGGCGCGGAGGAAGATCTCCGGCGGTTGGTCCTGGACGATCCCTCGATCGTCGGTACGCGCCGGGAGGTCTGGCTCACCGCGTCAGACCATGTGGACATGCTGGTCAAGGGCAAGATCGACCGCGGCAGCCCGGAACGCGAACGCCCGATCAACGACCGGCAGCTCGACTGGATCGACGCGCTGACGGCGGACGACCGGGTCGAGACCAAGTTCAACATGCGCTTCTTTTCGTCCGGCGCCTCGCGCGAACCGGAGCTTGCCGGCATCTGGGGCGCCATCGTGGGCTCCTTCTTCACCATGATGGTGACGCTGCTGCTGTCCTTCCCGGTCGGCGTCGGGGCGGCGGTGTTTCTCGAGGAATTCGCGCCCAGGAACCGCTGGACCGATCTGATCGAGGTCAACATCAACAACCTCGCCGCGGTGCCGTCGATCGTCTTCGGGCTGCTCGGGCTCGCGGTCATCCTCAACTTCTTCGGGGCGCCCCGGTCGGCGCCGCTCGCCGGCGGCATGGTGCTGGCGCTGATGACGCTGCCAACCATCATCATCGCCACCCGGGCCGCGCTCAAGGCGGTGCCGCCCTCGATCCGCGAGGCGGCGCTCGGTATCGGGGCGTCGAAGCTCCAGACGATCACTCACCACGTCCTGCCGCTGGCGCTGCCCGGCATCCTGACCGGCACCATCATCGGCATGGCGCAGGCGCTCGGCGAGACCGCACCGCTGCTGATGATCGGCATGGTCGCCTTCATCGTCGATATTCCGACCAGCCCGGTCAGCCCGGCCACGGTGCTGCCGGTGCAGATCTATCTCTGGAGCGATATGCCGGAACGGAGCTTTGTCGAGAAGACAAGCGCGGCGATCATGGTGCTGCTGGGTTTTCTGGTGATCATGAACGCTGTCGCAATCTATCTGCGGCGGAAATTCGAGCGGCGCTGGTAACCGCGCGCGGGGGGAGACCATGAACGGGGCATCGGGGGCGGCGGTTCTCGCCGCGGAACGGGAAATCGGAACCGACGCCGAACCCGAACGGCGGAGCCAGCCGGACGTCAAGATCGAGGCGACCGGGGTGGGCGTCTTCTACGGCGACAAGGACGCGCTGAGAAATGTCGATATCGACATCCCGGCGAACCAGGTGACGGCCCTCATCGGCCCCTCGGGCTGCGGCAAGTCGACCTTCCTGCGCTGCCTCAACCGGATGAACGACGTGATCGAAGGTTGCCGCGTGGTCGGCAGGATGACGCTCGACGGCGACGACATCTACGATCCCGCCCTCGACGTGGTGCTGCTGCGCGCCCGCGTCGGCATGGTATTCCAGAAGCCCAACCCGTTCCCCAAGTCGATCTACGACAACGTCGCCTACGGTCCGCGCATCCACGGCATCGCGGCGACCCGCGCCGAACTCGACGACATCGTCCATTCGAGCCTCGAGCGCGCCGGGCTGCTCGACGAGGTGAAAGACCGCATCGACGAGCCCGGGACCGGCCTGTCCGGGGGGCAGCAGCAGAGGCTCTGCATCGCGCGGGCCATCGCCATCAGCCCCGAGGTGATCCTGATGGACGAGCCGTGCTCCGCCCTCGATCCCATTGCCACCGCCAGAATCGAGGAGCTGATCGACGAGCTCCGCGACAATTTCACCATCGTCATCGTCACCCATTCGATGCAGCAGGCCGCCCGGGTATCGCAGAAAACCGCCTTTTTCCATCTCGGCAATCTTGTCGAGGTCGGCAGCACCGAGCAGATTTTCACCAACCCGCGGGACGAGCGCACGCAAGGCTACATCACCGGCCGCTTCGGCTAGCGGCGGAGACGGGAAATCCGCCATGGAAAGCGAACACATCGTCACCTCCTTCGACGAGGAGCTCCGCGAACTCAACGAGACCATCGCGCGCATGGGCGGTCTGACAGAATCGCAGATCGCGCGCGCGATCGAGGCGTTGACCGGCCGCAACCCCGACCTCGCCGAGGCCGTGGTCGCCGACGACGAGCTGGTCGACGACCTGAACTTCGAGATCGATGAGAAGGCCACCCTGCTGATCGCCCTGCGCCAGCCGGTGGCGCTCGACCTGCGGACCATCGTCTCCGCCCTCAAGATCGCCGCCGACCTCGAGCGCATCGCCGACTACGCCTCCAACATCGCGCGGCGGTCGCTGGCGTTGTCCGAGGTTGCGCCGGTGCGCCCGGTCCACGCGATCCCGCGGATGGGGCGCCTGGTGCAGCAGATGACCAAGGACGTGCTCGACGCCTATATCGAGCGCAACGTCGACAAGGCGCTGACAGTCTGGGCCTCGGACGGCGAGGTCGATGACATGTACACCAGCCTGTTCCGCGAACTCCTGACCTACATGATGGAGGATCCGCGGAGCATCACCTCCTGCATCCATCTCCTGTTCATCGCCAAGCATATCGAGCGCATCGGCGACCATGTGACCAACATCGCCGAGATCATCCACTACCTGGTGGAGGGCACGCGGATGCGCGGGGCGCGGCCGCGCGGCAGCACTGCCGACCACGAGATCGGCGCCGACACCCTATGAGACGCCCGGTCGCGCCAGGCGGCGCCCTCCCGCCCGCGGCCGAACCGGGCGGGGCGCGATGAAACCGGTCGTTCTCCTGGTGGACGACGAGGCGGACCTGGTGACGCTGCTGGGCTACAATCTCGAACGCGCGGGGTTCGATGTGCTGACCGCGCGCGACGGCGAGGAAGCGTTGACAATCGCCGCCGAGCGCCGGGTCGACCTGGTGCTGCTCGACTGGATGATGCCCCACGTGAGCGGCATCGAGGTGTGCCGCCAGCTGCGCCGCCGGCAGGAGACGCGCAACATCCCGATCATCCTGCTGACCGCCCGCAGCGGGGAGGCCGACCGGATACAGGGTCTCAATACGGGGGCAGACGACTACATCTCGAAGCCGTTTTCGACCGACGAGTTGATCGCCCGCATCCACGCGGTGCTGCGCCGGGTGCGGCCGGCGCTGGCGGAAGAACGCCTCGCCTTCGGCGATATCCAGATGGATCTGGCCGGCCACCGGGTCATCCGGAACGGGCGAAGCGTGAGGCTCGGCCCGATCGAGTTCCGGCTGTTGCGCCACCTGATGGAGCATCCCGGCCGGGTGTTCTCGCGCGACCAGTTGATCGATGCGGTCTGGGGCCACGACATCTATGTCGACACGCGGACGGTCGATGTCCATATCCGCCGGTTGCGCAAGGCGCTCAACGACAGCGGGGAGGCCGATCCGATTCGCACCGTACGATCGGCCGGCTACGGACTCCAGGGCCGCGCCGACTGACCGTTTCGGGCGTGCACGCCTTCACCCGGCGGCGCGGCCGGCCCGTCTGCGGGCGTGAGAATCGAGCAGGACCTTGCGCAGGCGGATGCTCCGCGGAGTCACCTCCACCAGTTCGTCCGCGGCGATATAGGAGATCGCCTCCTCCAGCCGCAGCCTGCGCGCGGGTGTGAGGCGGATCGCATCGTCCTTGCCGGCGGCGCGGATATTCGTCAGTTGCTTGGTGCGCAGCGGGTTGACCTCGAGATCGCTGCCGCGGGCGTGTTCGCCGACGATCATCCCCCGGTAGACCCGCTCGCCGGGCCCGATGAAGAGAATTCCGCGCTGCTCCAGATTGTGGAGCGCGTATTCCACCGCCTCGCCGTCGCCGGTCGAGATCAGGACGCCGCGGCGGCGGCCGTCGAGCGCACCGCGGTGAGGGCCGTAGCCGTGGAAGACCCGGCTCATCGTTCCCGTCCCGCGGCTGTCGTTCATCAACTCGCCGAGGAAACCGATCAGCCCGCGCGACGGGGCGATGAAGTCGATCCGCGTCTTGCCGCCGCCCGACGGGCGCATGTCGGACATCTCGCCGCGGCGGCGGCCGAGCGCTTCGACGACCACCCCGACATAGTCGTCATCGACGTCGACGATCACCTCTTCGAGCGGCTCGAGCCGGCCGCCGGTCGCGGGATCGGCGCGGTAGAGCACCCTGGGCCGCGAGACCGAGAGTTCGTATCCCTCGCGCCGCAGCGTCTCGATCAGGACGCCGAGTTGCAGTTCGCCGCGGCCGCGCACCTCGACCGCGTCCTCGCCCTCGATCGGGCGCAGGTCGATGGCGAAGTTGCTCTCGGCCTCGCGGAACAGCCGGTCGCGCAGCATGCGAGAGGTGACCTTGTCGCCCTCGCGCCCGGCGAGCGGCGAGTCGTTGATGGTGAACCGCATGGCGAGCGTCGGCGGATCGACCGGCGATGCGGCCAGCGGGACGGTCGTTCCCGCCGCAGCGACGGTGTCGGCGACGGTCGCCGTCCTGAGCCCGGCGATGGCGACGATATCGCCGGCGGACACCCGCCGGGCGGGTTCGCGGGCGAGCCCGTTGAAGGTCAGCAGCTTCGTCATGCGCGCCTGTTCGACGGCCTCGCCGCCGCGGTTCAGCACGGTTACCGGCATGTTGACCTCGGCTGCGCCGCGCGCGACCCGCCCGGTGAGAACGCGGCCGAGATGGGTGTCGTATTCGAGGATGCTGGCGAGCATGGCGAACGGCCCGCCCGGATCGCTCGCGGGCGGGGCGACATGGGCGAGGATGGTATCGAACAGCGGTTCCATGCCGAGCCGGGGCGCATCGGGGTCGTGCGCCGCCCACCCTTCCCTGGCGGAGGCGTACAGGGTGGGAAAGTCGAGCTGCGCCTCGTTGGCTCCGAGCGCGGCGAACAAGTCGAACACCGCGTCCACCGCCGCGTGCGGCCGGCCGTCGCGGCGGTCCACCTTGTTGATCGCGACGATGGGGGCGAGCCCGCGCTCCAGCGCCTTGGAGACCACGAACTTGGTCTGCGGCATCGGGCCTTCGGCCGCATCGACGAGAAGCACCGCCCCGTCCACCATGGAGATGACGCGCTCGACCTCGCCGCCGAAATCGGCGTGGCCCGGGGTATCGACGATGTTGATCTTGGTCCCGCGCCACAGAACGGCGGTGCACTTGGCGAGGATGGTGATGCCGCGTTCGCGCTCCTGGTCGTTGGAATCGAGCGCGCGGTCGGCGATGCGCTGGTTGGCGCGCACCGCGCCCGCCGCCCGCAGCATCGAGTCCACGAGGGTCGTCTTGCCGTGATCGACATGCGCGATCAGGGCGATGTTGCGGAGGTCGGTGGGCATCGCGTCCTGCCGCGCGGGTGTCGGGGAGGGGTGCGTGCGGCGTCCGTGCGTCAGCCCGCCGGCAGCAGGTCGGCGAGCCGCGTCTGCGGGCGGGCGCCGTAATGGCTGACGATCTCGCCGGCGGCGATCGCGCCGATGCGCCCGCACAGCTCGGGCTCGTAGCCGCGCGTCAGCCCGAAGAGAACGCCGGCGGCGTAGAGGTCGCCGGCGCCGGTCGTGTCCACGACCCGTTCGACCGGTGCGGCCGCGACATCCGCCGCCTCGCCGAGGGCGACGATGCGCGAGCCCGCCGCTCCCCTGGTGAGCGCCGCGAAGGCGCAGTCCTCGCCCACCCGGGCGCAGGCCTCGTCGAAGCTTCCGACCTCGTAGAGCGCCGCGATCTCGGGCTCGTTGGCGAACAGGATGTCGATATGACCGCGCACGAGATGGCGGAACGAGTCGCGGTGCCGTTCGACGCAGAACGGATCGGAAAGCGAGAGCGCCACCTTGCGGCCGGCGGCGTGGGCGATTTCGGCGGCCCGCGCGAACGCCGCCTTGGCCGGCTCCGCATCGAACAGGTAGCCCTCGAGATAGGTGATCGCGGAGGCGCCGATCAGGTCCGCGTCGATGTCGCCGGGCTCGAACGCGGTCGCGATGCCGAGAAGGGTCTGCATCGTGCGTTTGGCGTCGGGGGTGACGAAGATCAGGCAGCGCGCGGTCTCCGCCCCCTCCGCCGCGGGCCGTGCGCGGTACTCGACGCCGGCAGCCCGGATGTCGTCGAGAAACACCCGACCGAGCGCATCGTCGCGGACCTTGCCGAGAAAGGCGCTCCTGCCGCCGAGCGAGGCGAGCCCGACGATGGTGTTCGCCGCCGAACCGCCCGACATGCGGACCGCGCCGTCCATGCGGCGGTAGAGCGCGTTCGCACGGTCTGCGTCGACCAGCGTCATCGCGCCCTTTGCAAGACCGAGGTCGGCCAGCGCATCGTCGCCGATCCGGGCCAGGACATCGACGATGGCGCAACCGACGCCGACGGCGTCGAACGGCTCGGGATCGGAAGTCATGAGATCGTCTCCGAATGCGTGCGGCGCGCCGCCGGCGGCGCCGGTTACCGGGCGCGGCGCCGGGGCGGGGCCAGTATACTTGCGGCGCGGCTCCGGGCGAGGCCGGCCCGGCGTTGAGCACCGCCGCCGCGAGCGCCACAGGGAGCGCCGATGCTGATCAACCTGCTGCTTGCGGTTCGACAATCCTTCGACCCGGCGTTCCGCACGGTCGCGCTCAAGACGACGGCGATTTCGGCGGCGTTGTTTGCCGTGCTCATCGCAGGCGCGGTCTGGGGGCTGAACGCGCTCACCCTGTTCGAGACCTCCTGGCTCGACTGGGCGGCCAAGTGGGCGATCGGCGCGGTTGCCGGGCCTGCCGCGGTCGTCGTCGGGATATTTCTCTTCCCCATCGTCGCGGTCATGGTCGTCGGGCTGTTCCTCGAGGAGATCGCCGATGCGGTCGATGCACGGCACTACCCCGACAAGCCCGCGGCGCCCGGCCAGTCGATCGTCTCGTCGGTCGGCTCCACCGGGAAGCTTCTCCTGGCGACCCTGGCCCTCAACATCCTCGTCGCGCCGCTCTATCTCGTCCCCGGCGTCAACGCCCTCGTCTTCTACGGGCTCAACGGCTATCTGCTGGGGCGCGAGTATTTCGAACTGGTTGCGCTGCGCCGGATCGGCCAGCGTGCGGCGCGGCGGCTGCGCCGCGAAGCGCCTTGGCGGGTGTTCCTCGGCGGGGTCGGCATCACGCTCCTGTTCAGCATACCCGTCGTCAATTGGCTGATGCCCATTGTCGCGACAGCGTTTATGGTGCACGAGTTCGACGCCATCGAACGGCGCGTTGCGGCGCCGGCGGGAAGCGGGCCGGACTGCCCCCGGGGCGGTTGAGACACGCAGGCTGCCGGCAACCGCTCGCGGCAGACGGAACGGGGAGGAACGGATATGTTCGGGAGCAGGAAGAACGAAACCGAAGAAGCGACGGCCAACGTGGGGATCAGGTCCGGGCAAGCCCGGCCCGCGCCGGAGCCGGGCGACGGAGACCCGTCCGAAGCCCAGGGAGCGGAGCAGCGTTCGCCCGGGCTCACCATCTCGTTGCCCGCCGGTCGCGCCCGGCCGACGCCCCGGCCCGCCAACCAGCTCACCGATCCCATCTCTCCGGCGTCCCCGGGCGACCAGGACGGCCGGCGCCTCGTCGTCGGCCGCAGCATCTCGCTCAGCGGCACCATCAAGTCGTGCGAAAAACTCGTGGTCGAAGGCTTCGTCGAAACCGATTCGGACGACTGCCGCGAACTGGAGGTCGCGCGGACCGGCACCTACAAGGGCAACGCGGAGGTGGAGATGGCCGATATCGCCGGCATCTTCGAAGGATCGCTCACCTCCCGCGGTGTCCTGATCATACGCTCGTCGGGCCGCGTGGAGGGTGCGATTGCCTACGGCCAACTGGAGATCGAGCGCGGCGCTACGCTCATCGGTTCGGCGCAACCTATTGCGGCCGAGGATTCGCGCGCGGCGGCGCCGGCCCTCGCCGTCGAATTGTCGGCAGGCTAGATCATCGTCGCGCTTCGCAGAGCTGTTCTCGCCGCCGTCCTCTCGGCGGCCGTCGCCGGGTGCCGCATCGACGGCGCGACCGTGGCCGGACGCGCCGCGCCGCCCGACGGATCCGGATCGGCTCAGCCGGTGCAGCCGGTCGTTTCCCTGTCGGACGACCGGCCGGAGGATACCGGACTGTCGCGGACGGCCTCGATCGAGATCGCCCCGGACAGTCTGCTCGGCCTCGACGGGGGCGCTGTCCGGGCGCTGCTGGGCGAGCCGGACCTCCGCCGCCGCGAAGCCTCGGCGGAGATCTGGCGCTACCGCCAGGGGAACTGCGCACTCGCCCTGTTCTTCTACGCCGCCACGGAAGGCGACGGCGGCGGCCCCCGGGTCCGCCATTTCGAGGCATGGGAAACGGGAGGCGGAAAGGCCGCTTCCCCGGCGTGCCTCGGAAACGTCGCCCTGCGCGCCCGGGGATAGTCCGCGGGCCGAGCCTCAGACGGTCTTCGCCCGGTAACGGCAGAGGTCGGCCACGACACAGGCCGGGCAGTCGGGCTGGCGCGCCTTGCAGGTATAGCGCCCGTGCAGGATCAGCCAGTGGTGGGCGTGTTGTTTCCAGCGCTCCGGAGTGCGGCGGACCAACGCGTCCTCGACCGCGCCGACATCCTTGCCGGGTGCGAGAGCGGTCCTGTTGCCGACCCGGAAGACATGGGTATCGACGGCGATCGTCGGCTGGCCGAAGGCGATGTTGAGAACGACATTGGCCGTCTTGCGCCCCACCCCGGGCAGGGTCTGGAGCGCCTCGCGGTCATCCGGCACCCTGCCGCCGAAGTCCGCGACGAGACGCTCGGACAGGGCGATCACGTTCTTCGCCTTGTTGCGGTAGAGGCCGATGGTGCGGATATGGTCGCGCAGCCTGGCTTCGCCGAGGGCGATCATTTTCTCCGGCGTATCGGCGACGGCGAAAAGAGGCCCTGTCGCCCGGTTGACGCCGACATCGGTCGCCTGCGCCGACAGGACCACCGCGACGAGAAGGGTGTATGTGTTGCGGTACTCGAGTTCGCCCTTCGGGGCCGGCATGGTCTCGGACAGACGGCGGTAGAACCGGTCGACATCGGCGAGCGGCATCGGGCGGGGCATGGGGCAAGCCTAGCGCCGCCGCCGCCGCCGTCAATCGGCGCGCGGCGGTCCTCTGCTTGGCCGGCGGCAGGCCGCCGCCTATGATCGGACGATGGGCTCCGGGGCCGCGCCGATCTTCCACGCCACGCTCGAACCGCATCGCAGTCTGAGCGCGAGGGGCTTCGTCTTGCTCATGGGTGCGGTCGCCGCGGTCGCCTTCTGCGCCGGCCTCGCCTTCGCGCTGGCGGGCGCGTGGCCGGTGTTCGGTTTTCTCGGCCTCGATGCGGTCCTGATCTATGCCGCGTTCAAGGCCAACTATCGCAGCGCCCGCATGTACGAGACGCTGCGGCTCACCGAGAGCACCCTCACTGTGGAGCGCGTCGGTCCGGGCCGGCGGCGCCAGTCCTGGCGCTTCCAGCCCTACTGGCTGCGGGTGGAACTGGACGCTCCGCCCGACCGCCAAAGCCGGCTGACCCTCGCCTCGCACGGCAGGCGGCTGGTCATCGGCGCCTTTCTCGCCCCGGAGGAGCGGCTCGAGGTTGCACAGGCGCTTCGGGAAGCGCTGCAGCGGCTCCGGCAGCCGCGCCTCGCAAGCGCCTCGACAGGTTAGATCGGGCGCAAGATCCGGGTGGTTCCTGCCGCCGGGCGCTCCTACTCTCGGCCTCGCAATACGGCGGGAGGGCCGAGGGCATGAAGGATATCGAAAGCGGCTCGACCTACGAGCGGATCGAGCGGGCGATCCGCTTCATCGAGGACAACCGGCTGCACCAGCCGAGCCTGGAGACCGTCGCCGCGGGTGTCGGGACAAGCCCGTTCCATCTTCAGCGCACATTCACCGCCTGGGCCGGGGTGAGCCCGAAACTGTTTCTGCGCTACGTCACCCTCGACCATGCGCGCGAGGCGCTCACCGATGCACGCCCGGTCCTCGACGCCGCGCTCGACGTCGGCCTCTCGGGGCCCGGCCGGCTGCACGACCTGTTTGTCACACTCGAAGCGGCGACCCCGGGGGAGGTCGGGGCCGGCGGGCGCGGCCTCGAGATCCGCTACGGGCGCCACGACGGCGCCTTCGGGCGTTTCCTGGTCGCCGTGACCGAGCGCGGCGTCTGCCGGGTCGCCTTCGAGACCGACGGCGAGGACCTGGTCGCCGGGCTGGCCGCCGCATGGCCGGAGGCGCGGCTGACCGAAGATCCCGCACACACATGGCGGATCGCCGGCGAGGCGCTGGCCCGCGGCAGCGCGGCATCGCCGATCCGGGTCTGGGCGCGGGGCAGCAATTTCCAGATCAAGGTCTGGGAGGCGCTGCTGCGCATCCCGCCGGGGCGGCTGGCCAGTTACGGCGGGGTGGCGCGCACGATCGGCAGACCGGGCGCCGGCCGCGCCGTGGGGCAGGCGGTCGGCGCCAACCCGGTCGCGGTGCTGATCCCCTGCCACCGGGTGATCCGGGCGTCGGGCCGCTTCGAGACCGGGTACCGCTGGGGCAGCGCGCGCAAGCGGGCGCTGATCGCCTGGGAGGCCGCCCGCAACAGCCGCGCGGCCGCGGGAGCCGCCGCGTGACCGCTCAGAGCCCGAGCACGTCGGCCATGGTGTAGAGGCCGGGCGGCTGGGTCGGCGCCCAGCGCGCCGCGTGCACCGCACCGCGCGAGAAGATGCGCCGCGAGGAGGCCTTGTGGGTGAGTTCGAGGCGCTCGCCCTCGACAGCGAACACCACCGAGTGGTCGCCAACCACGTCGCCGCCGCGCAGCACCGCGAACCCGATATCGCCCTGCCGGCGCGCACCCGTATGGCCCTGGCGCACCATCTGCGAGACGGTGTCGAGCGCCACCCCGCGCCCTTCCGCCGCCGCGCGGCCGAGCCCGACGGCAGTGCCGGACGGTGCGTCCACCTTGTGCTTGTGGTGCATCTCGACGATCTCGATATCGAAGCGGTCGTCGAGGATGCCGGCGACCTGCCGGGTGAGGGCGAACAGGATGTTGACGGCGAGGCTCATGTTGGGAGCGACCACGATGGGCGCGCGCCGGGCGGCCTCGGCGACCGCCGCCTCCTGCGCACTCGCGAAGCCGGTGGTGCCGATGACGTGGGGCGTTCCGGCCTGCCCGGCCAGCGCGGCGTGGCGCGCCGTCGCCTCCGGCAGCGCAAACTCGATCACCGCCTGGGAGCGTTCGAACACCGCGGCCGGATCGTCCCCGATGGCGACGCCGAGTGCGCCGACGCCGGCCCGCACGCCGGCGTCTTCGCCCGACGCCGGATGGCCGGGGATGTCCGCTGCCGCGACCAGGGTACAGCCCTCGGTTTCGAAAATTTCCTGAACGACCGCCGCCCCCATCCGGCCGGCCGCTCCGATCACGCCGATTTCAAGATCCGCCATCGCCCCGTCCGTGTGCCCGTTTCACCCGCGCCTCAGGTCTTGCGGAACCTGTCCAGCGCGACCACGATGGCCGGCCCGGCATCGTCTCCGCCGTCGCCGCCATCCTCGTCCCGCTCTCTCTCGTCCGCATCCGGCGCGTCTTCTTGGCCGCCTTCGCCTGCGGCCTCCGGCCCGAACCGCAGACCGAAATCGACCGCCGGGTCCGCGAACGCCGTCACCGCCCGGAACGGCACGGTGAGGCGTTCCGACCGACCGGCGAAGGAAAGGGTGACGGAGAAGGAATCCTCTCCGGTCTCGAGGCCCCAGAACTTGTTCTGCAGCACGATGGTCATCGCGTCGGGATAGCGTGCGCGCAATTCGTCCGGCATCGCCACCCCGTCCGCCCGCGTGCGGAAGGTGATGTAGTAGTGGTGGCTGCCGGGCAGGCCGCGCTCCTCGACGAGGGCGAGCGCACGCCGCATCACCCCGCGCAGGGCGTCCTCCATCATGTCCCCGTAGGGGACGAGAGACTCTTCGGTCATCGGCGTCGCTCCGGCCTGGCGGCGCAGGGGCAGGCTCGCGCGTTGGGGGGCTTCTGTTGCCCGGCGCCCCCCGGGCCGCGCTTACCGAGCAGTGCTAGGCAGCGAGAGCCAAGTCGTTATCGTTGGCATCTATCAAATTGGCCCGATAACGGCGGTACCATGCCGGGCGAAGAGCGAGTCTTTACACGCGCGTCGATCCTGTTTCGCCCCCATGAAGCCCGCGCCGCGGCGGCGGGAAGGAGTTGGTGGAGGCGCCGGGTACTGCCCCCGGGTCCGCTGCGCTTATTGCACAAGCCGTTTATCGCCATAGCCGGCCATCCCGCGGCGGGCGGACCGGCCCCTTCAATATAGGGCGGTTCTCCCCGGTTTCAACCGGAGTCCGGTGCGCGCCTCCGCCAGAATGCAGGCTGCTTCCGGTGTTGTTATGCTGGCTCTCCGGTATCGACATATGGAGCGCATGGTGCCGCCGGACCCGCCGACCCAGACCGACCCTCCGCCGCCGGAAAACGTCAACCTCGCGCCGGAGCAGATCGTCGAGATCGAAGCGGCCCGCACCCGTACCGCAGAGACGCGGCGCGCGACGGTGCCGGCGCTGGAGAACATCCTTTACACCGCCTTTTCCGTGCTCGACCACGGTTTCGTGCGCGTTGTCGACTATATGGGCGACGACTCGGCGGTGGTGCAGGCGGCGCGGGTGTCCTACGGGCACGGCACCAAGTCGGTGCGCAGCGACGAGGGGCTGATCCGCTACCTGATGCGCCATCGGCATACCACGCCCTTCGAGATGTGCGAGATCAAGCTTCATGTGAAGCTGCCGATCTTCGTGGCCCGCCAGTGGCTCCGCCACCGCACCGCCAACGTGAACGAGTATTCGGCCCGCTATTCGCGGCTGGACCGCGAATTCTACGTCCCCGACCCGGCCCATCTCCAACCGGTCATCGAACAGCAGGCCAGGAAACAACGCGCGGCCCGCAGGGACATGGAGGACTTTTTCGAGCCGGAGCCGGTCACGGACGAACACCGGGCGCTCGCCGGGCAGTCCGAGGCCAACAAGCAGGGCCGTGCGGGCGCCGTGGGGAGCAAGGAGGGCGATACCGCTCTGTCCCGCATATATGCGGTATCCAGGACCGCCTACGGCGCCTACGAGAACCTGCTCAACGAGGACGACCGCGGCAGGAAGAAGCGCCGCGATGAGGTCGGGCTGACGCGGGAACTCGCCCGCACTGTGTTGCCGGTCAACTACTATACCCAGTTCTACTGGAAGGCCGATCTGCACAACCTTCTGCATTTCCTGTCGCTGCGGGCGGACGCCCACGCACAGTACGAAATCCGCCGTTACGCGGAGGTCATCCTCGACCAGATCGTCAAGCACTGGGTGCCGCTGACCTATCGGGCCTTCCTGGACTACCGGCTGAACGCGGCCGGCCTGTCGGCGCCAGCGCTCGATGTCGTCCGGCGGATGATCGCCGGCGAAACGGTTACCCAGGAGGAAGCCGACTTCGGCGACCGCGAATGGCGCGAACTGATGCAACTGCTGGGGCGCTAGACGGCGCTTTCTCGCGGATTGCCGCCATATCGCCCGGGAGAAGCGGGTGCGCAGACTGGCCGGGATGAGCGTACGGCGCGCTATGGGTCTCCTGTGGGCCGGAGGCATGCTCGCGGCGGCCTTCGCCTTCGGGCTCGCCGCACTGGTCTGGCCGGAGGCGCTGGCGGACGGCGGGGCGGGGGTTCCGGTCGCCGTCGTCTGGGCCGCGCTCGGCGTGCTGGCCGCGGTCATGGCGGCGCTCTGGGCCGCCGCCGACCGGCTGGTCCTCGCCCGCCGCCACGACCGGCGCAGCCTGCCGGCCCGGCCCGAGTTCCACGGCGGGCAGGACTTCGAGCGCCCGTTCCACGGCGACGAGCTCGCCGGGCAGACGCTGGCGGGGCTGCGCTACGTCGTGTTCGATACCGAGACGACCGGCCTCCGGCCGTCCGACGGCGACGAGATCATCTCGATCGCCGCGGTACGCTGCGCCGAGGGCGGGATCGACGAGGCGGGCGCGTTCTCCCGGCTGGCCAACCCGGGCCGGCCGATTCCGCGCGCCTCGATCCGCTTCCACGGTATCACCGACGGTATGGTGGCGGGCGAAGCGCCCGTGGCCGACGTCCTGGCATCGTTCCGCGCCTATGCCGGGGACGCGGTGCTGGTCGCCCACAATGCCGATTTCGACATGACCTTCCTGCGGCTCAAGGAGCAGGAGACCGGCATCGAGTTCGCCAACGTCGTGCTCGATACGCTGCTGATCTCGGTCTTCCTCGACCCGGTGTCGCGCAACCACTCGCTCGAGGCTGTCGCCGAACGGCTGGGGATCGCCGTCGAGGGCCGTCACACCGCGCTCGGCGACGCGGTGACGACCGCGCGGGTGTTCTGCAAGCTGCTGACGAGGCTCGAAGCCCGCGGCATCGCGACGTTGGGCCAGGTGCTGGAGGCGTCCGCCCGTATCCGCCGCGAGCGCGGCCTCGACCGGAAGTACTGAGCGGCGCGGCGGCGGTCGTCTCGCCCCCGCGGGTACGGCGACGGGTCCCGTCAATGCACTCACCCAAACTCAGCTTGAGCGATTGTCGAGATCCGCCCCGTTTCCCTCGCTACAATTTGACGGGCCAGGGAAGCCGGAGGATCGCGGGATGAGACCGGACCGTCGGAAAAACCGAACGGGAGAGAGGATCGGGAACAGCGAGGCCGGCCTGTTCGACCTGTATGCCCGCGATCCGGAGAGAGCGGACGAAATCGTTTTCGGCCGGGTCTCCCGCCAGGACCGCCGCGGGTTCCTGAAAGGCGCGGGCCTCGCGACCATGGGCGCCTTGCTCGGCGCCGCGATACCGTTCCACCGCACCATGCCGTCGGGGTTCGTCCCCGAGGCAATCGCCGCCAATCCGTTCACCATCGCCGGAAAGGACGGGCTCACCGTGCTCAACGACAGGCCGGTGAACGCCGAGACGCCGGCGCATCTGCTGGACGACGCCGTCACGCCGACCGCCCGGCACTTCATCCGCAACAACGGGGCCGTTCCCGAGGACATGGATCCGGTGTCCTGGCGGCTGCGGATCGACGGGCTGGTCGACCGCCCGATGACACTCGGGATCGACGATCTGCGCAGCCGCTTCGAGGTCGTGACCGAGCAACTGACGATCGAATGCGGCGGCAACGGCCGCGCATTCTTCGACCCGCCGGCGAGCGGCAACCAGTGGACGGTGGGCGCGGTCGGCTCCGCCGAATGGACGGGGGTGCGGCTGGCCGACGTCCTCAAGGCCGCGGGCGTGAAGCCGGATGTCGTCTATACCGCCCACGAGGGCGCGGACACGCATCTCTCCGGCCGGGCCGGCAAGCTGCCGATCTCGCGCGGTGTGCCGATCGAAAAGGCGATGAACCCCCACAACCTGATCGCCTTCGCCATGAACGGCGGGCCGCTTCACCCGATGAACGGCGCGCCGCTGCGGCTGGTTGTCCCTGGATGGCCGGGGTCCTGTTCGCAGAAATGGCTGCGGCGGATCCGGCTGCGAGAGGTGGTCCACGACGGCCCCAAAATGACCGGAAACGCCTACCGCGTTCCCGCCTATCCGGTCGCTCCGGGCGAGAAAGTGCCCAAGGCGGCGATGGAAATCATCCACGCCATGCCGGTCAAGTCGCTGATCACCAGGCCGCAGACGGGGCTCGAGTTCGGAAGCGGATCCGTGGAGGCCGGCGGGCACGCGTGGGCGGGCGACGGCGCGGTCGCGCGGGTCGACGTGTCGATCGATTTCGGCGCGACCTGGCGGCAGGCGCAGCTCGACCCGCCGCGCAATCCCTATGCCTGGCAGCACTGGCGGGCGGCGCTGTCGTTCCCGGAAGCGGGGTATTACGAGGTGTGGGCGCGCGCCACCGACGACCGCGGCGTCAGCCAGCCGTTCGCCATCGCATGGAATCCGAAGGGCTATCTGAACAACGCGATGCACCGAATCTCGGTTCGAATCCGCCGATGAGGCGGACGCTCGCGGGGCTGACGCTGGCGCTCTCGCTGGCGGTTCCCGCGGGCGGCGGCGGGGCGGACGGGGCGGCAGGCCCCGGCGGTCTCGCGAACGGCGCGGGGCGGGACGAGGTGGCCGGTCTGTGCGGCGCATGCCATTCCGTCCGCCTGGTCATCCAGCAGCGCCTCGCCCGCGACCGCTGGGCGGAAATCCTCGACCTGATGGTCGACGAACACGAGATGCCGAGACTCGCGGCGGAAGAGGAGCAGGCGGTCCTCGACTATCTGGCGCGGTTTTACGGGCCGGACCGCGGATCTCCGGGGCCGACCGCGGTCCCGCAAGGGATCCGGATGCGCCCTCTCAGGGACCGCCGTCGAGGGGACCGGAAGATGCGCGGCAGCCGGGCCCGGAAACGGGAAACGGCGCACGATGCACCGAGCGTGCGCCGGCAACGGTTTTCCCGCATTTGTCAGCGGCGGCGGCAATCGTGCATGGTGGCTGAACGGCCGGCCCGAATCCGCACGGTGACCGTGAAATGAAATCGCATCTCGTCTGCACCTCGCATTCCCCGATCCTCTATCTGCGTCCGCAGAAACCGGATTACGAGGGCGAGGTGTTCGCGAAGCTCGCGGAACGCCGGGCGGCGGTGCGGGAATTCGATCCGGAGATCGTTTTCGTGTTCGGCTCGGACCACTATGCGGGCTTTCATCTCAACGCGATGCCGTCCTACTGCGTCGGCCGGGGCGCGGCGGCGGCCGTCGACGATGTGGGCGGCTTTCCGGGAGGCCTGGATGTCGACCGTGCGGCCGGGCTGGGCCTCCTGCATCACTTGCGGCGCGAGGGGTTCGATCCGGCGCAGTCGCTCAAGATGACCGTGGACCACGGCTTTTCCCAGACCATGAAGAACGTGCTGGGCGGCCTCGACGCCTACCCGTGCGTTCCGATCTTTATCGGCGCGATGGCGACCCCCTTCCTGCCGTTTGCGAGGACGCGGCAATTCGGCGCCGCGGTCGGCGGGTTCGCGAAGGCGGCCGGGAAACGGACGCTCTTCCTCGGTTCCGGCGGGCTCTCGCACCATCCGACCCGGTACTACCCGCTCCTCGGCGAGGGCTCTCCGGAAGTCGAGGCCTGGCAGATGGAGGGCAGCGCCGGCGGGACCTTTTCGGACGAGGAATGGTTCCGCAACCTGCTCGACATGCACATCGAGGGGGCGCGCATGCTCGCGGAGGGACGGCGGACCAGGGCGGACGTCCGCCTCAACCCGGAAACCGACCGCGCGTTCCTCGACATCGTCGCCTCGGGAGACCTCTCCCCGCTCGACGACTGGCGGGTCGAGGATCTGTTCGAGAGGGCCGGAGTCGGATCGACCGAGCTTCACACCTGGATCGCCGCGGTTTCGGCGAACCTGGCCTGCGGCGGCAACGCGCCGGTCGTCGATTTCTATCTCGACACGCTCGAATATGCGATCGGCTACGGTATCATCCACGCCGACTGAGCGGGGGCGGGCGAAATGGGCCGGTGGCGGGAAGACGAGGAGCGGCGTCGGATCGAAAGGCTCAACGCCGACTATATCCACTACATCGACCGCAACCGTGTGGAAGAGCTCGTCGGCCTGTTCTCGCCCGATGCCTACTACACCCACGGTACGCGCGAATCGAGGGGGCATGACGCGCTGCGCCGCCTCTTCCGCCTCCGGCTGGCGGACGAGCCCCGGGTGACCCGCCACCTCCAGACCGGCCTGCGGATCGATTTCACATCCGCCGATGCGGCCGATGGTGCGAGCGCCTGCCTCGTCTTCGCGGCCAACGGAACCCCGCCGTTCCAGACCGTCGCCCCCAGCCTGGTCGCCGATTTCACCGACACCTACGAACGCACCGGCGACGGGCGATGGCTCATCAGGACGCGCCGGATCGACCGCATCTTCGAGGCGCCGGGCGGCAAGCCCTTCGGCCAGTCCGACAGCCTGCGACGGCGTCCGCAAAACCGGACTCAGGGTCGCAGGTAGTTTGCCTTGTACCAGTCGGCGATGTCGCCGCCTCTCGTCAGCCAGACCTCCTCGCGCTGCGAGATGTACGCGAGCGCCTTGTCCAGATACTTGCTGCGGAAGGCGTGGCCGATCAGGAACGGATGCAGGCAGATCGCCATCACCCGGCCCGAGGCGGCGCTGTCCTCGTACAGCACGTCGAACTGGTCGACGATCATCCGGTAGAACGTCTCCGCTCCCAGCCCGCGGTCGAGGAAGGCAGGGATGTCGTTGATCTCTATCGAGTAGGGGACCGAGATCAGCGAGCCCGTCCTGACCTTCATCGGGTAGGGCTGCTCGTCGTTGACCCAGTTGCAGACATACTCGATGCCGTTCTCCGCCAGGATGTCGGGCGTGTTGAAGCTTTCGCTCAGGGCCGGGCTGAGCCAGCCCCTCGGCGCGCTGCCGGTGCCGGCGGCGATGGTGGAGACGACGTTGCGGACGATTTCGCGTTCCTCGTCCTCCGACTGGTCGTTGAACAGCACCGAGTTGCTGCTGCCGTGCCCCATCCATTCCCATCCGAGCTCGTTGCCGGCTTCGACGATGCGCGGATAGTGCTCGCAAACCTCGGAGTTGAGCGCGACCGTGCCCTTGACCCCGTGGCGTTCCATCACCTCCATCATGCGCCAGATGCCGACCCGGACCCCGAAATCGCGCCACGAGTAATTCAGCACGTCGGGCTTGAGATGCACGGTCACCGCGGTGACCGAGGTCGATGGCTTGTCCCAGTGGAAATGCTCGATGTTGGGGATGACCCACACCGCGAGCCGCGCGCCGTTCGGAAAGCGCAGCGGTGCGCGGTCGACGATCGGCGAATAATCGAAGCGTCCGTGTTCCATGCTTCGCTCCAGGTTGCGGAGGGTGCCGCGCCGCCGGACGCGTTTTCCCGGTTGTTTCCGGCCGGATGTGGCCGACCGTCGGACAGGGTCTCAGCTTGAGATTTCGCGCCGATGGAAACAAGGGGTTGCCGTTCAAGACGAGGCCCTACCGATCGACGATCGGATTGTCGGGATCCGCCCGCCAGGCGCGGGCTTCCGCCGTCGCCGCGGGCGCTCCGGCGGTCCAGCCGGCGATCTCGGCATAGCGGTGAAGGGCCGCGCGGATGTGCCCGAGCGCGCTGCCGTGGCGCATCCTGTACCAGCCCTCGACCTCGCGCAGCCCGTGATTGTCGACCGCGACGTCGAGGATCAGCTGCAGCCGCGTGGTGCGCACCGCGCCGGCGGCAACGGTGACTGCCATCTCGCGCGCCCACGGCCGGTAATGCAGCCGCCACGCGCGCTCCTCGGACGGGGTGAGGCGGTCGACCGGGTCGCGGAACATCGCCCGCCGGCGGCGATCGGCGGTCGGCGCGATGGGCCGGGCGCTGGGGAACAGGCCGCGCCCGAACGCCTCCCAGACGCGGCGGATTTCGAGCGCCGCGCGCACCTGTTCGGGCCCGAGCCTGCCCTCGCGCGCCAGCCGCTCGACGATGTCGCGGCGGAGTTTCGCGGCGGTTTCGGGGGCGGCGGAGGACGCATCGGCGGCGGCAGCAGGGGCCGGGTTCGCGGGACGGGCGGCGGTTCTTGCAGTCATGGCGGGTTCCTATCCGTATGTGCGCGAGAGGATGCGGCGGCGGGCCGGCCGGGCGCTGGGTCCGGCCGCGAAGGCGCGCGGCGGCGGGTCGATACCGGGGTAGGAGATGCGGACCCCTTGCGCCCGCGCCGCCCGGATCAGGTCGGGGACCGACGCCGGTGCGCCGTCGAGCCGGTACGGGGTCGCGGCGGCGGCCCCGGGAACGGCGCCGGGGGCGGCGATGCGCACCCGGTTCCCGAGCGCCGCGAGCGCCCGTTCCGTGGGCGGGGCCGGCGCGTCCCGGCCCCGGTTGCCGCCGCGGTCCGCGCCGTCGGGCGGCAGGGCGTCGGGAGAACAGCCGGGCGCATCGCCCGGGGCTGCGGCGGCGTCGTCGAGCAGCGCCTCGAGTTCCGCCGCCGGACGGCCGAAGGTCGTTTCGAGGAACTGCAGTTCCACCCCGCTGGCGGCGAGCAGGCGGAGCCGCCGTTCCATGCGGCGGCCGCCCCGCACCCGGTGCGGCGGTCGGCGGCGCGCGGCGCGGCAGCGGGACGGCGGGGAGCCCGGCGCGGCCGGGCGAAAAACGACGGGAGAGAGCGAGAGACGCTTGCGGCGAGTGGTCATATGCGGTATTCCTTGATCCGATCCGATCAGGGTATTTTTCATAATATGAAAATTTTGTCAAGGGAAAAAGTCTCCGAGATTACAATCGGGGGATGAGAAACATGGCCGTACAACTGCGCGGACCGGACGGGACCGCGATCTCCAACCGCATCCGGCAATGGCGCAAGAGGCGCGGGCTGACCCTCCAGGTGCTGGCCGGCCGCCTCGGCACCTCGGCCGGACACCTGCACAAGTGGGAGACCGGCAAGGTCTCCATCACCCTCGACCGGCTGGTCGACGTGGCCGCCGCGCTCGACTGCAACGTGGTCGATCTCGTCGAGGGGCTGGCCAATGTGCCGGTGGTCGGCCGGGTCGGCGCAGGCGCCGAGGTCAACAGTATCGACGACCATCCGATGGGTCAGGGACTCCGCCTCGTCCGTTGCCCCGTCGGACTCGACGCGCAGCAGACGGTGGCGGTGGAGGTCGAGGGCGACTCGATGCTGCCGATCGAGGAAGGGTGGCTGCTGTTCTACACCCGCGACTATGACGGGGTGACGACCGAATGCCTCGGGAGCCTGTGCATCGTGCAGCTCGCCGACGAGGGTCCGCGCTACGTCAAGCGGGTGAAGGCGGGCCGCACGCAGGGCCTGTTCAACCTTTACAGCACCAACGCCCGCGAGATGGAGGACATCGCGCTGGCCTGGGCCGCTCCGGTTCTCGACGCCCGCCCGCCGGCCCCGGACGAAACCGGCGGACGGTGACGGGCGATTTGCCCGATAGGGGCAACCGGCCTGAAAGATTTTTTCCTAAAAGATAAATTGCGCCGTATATCCGAGGCGGGTAGCGAGGCCGGACGGGTGTAAATCGGCGCGCCGCACAAGGGCGGCGTTCCGGGAAGGCGGCCGGAGCATCGCCGCTGGCCTCGCCCGCCGGTCTCGGCCAAGATGGACGGCGCTGCGTCCGGCGCCGTACGGGGCGCAACGGCCAGGGCCGGCGGCGAGCGGCCGGGGGCAGACGTCCAAGGAGGGACCGGAAATGACCGAATTGTGGCAGCTGACCGCAGCCGAGGCGGGCCGGAGCATCGCCGCCGGCGAAACCACGTCCGAGGCGCTGGTCCGCGCCTGCCTCGAGCGCATCGGGGAGCGCGACGGCGCGGTCGAGGCGTGGGCGCATCTCGACCCCGACTACGCCATCGCCGGTGCGCGGGCGGCCGACGACGCCGGGCCGGGAGGGCTGCTCCACGGCGTGCCGTTCGCGGTCAAGGACGTGATCGATACCGGCGGCCTGCCGACCGAGTACGGCGCGCCGGCGATCCACGGCGGCCACCGGCCGGAGCGCGACGCGGCCTGCGTTGCCGCCATGCGAAAGGCCGGCGCGGTGCTGATGGGCAAGACCGTCTCCACCGAGTTCGCGACCTTTTCCCCCGGCAAGACGCGCAACCCGCACAACCCCGCCCACACGCCGGGCGGATCGTCGAGCGGATCGGCCGCCGCGGTCGCCGCCTCGATGGTGCCCATCGCCTTCGGCAACCAGACCGCCGGGTCGCTGATCCGCCCGGCGGCATTCTGCGGCGCGGTGGGGCTCAAACCGACCCACGGCACGGTCGATCTTACGGGCATCCTGCCGCTCGAACCGAGCTTCGACACGCTCGGCTACATGGCCCGGTCGGTGGACGATGTGGGCCTCTTCTACGACACCGTGCGCGGGGTCGAGCCGCAGGTCCCGGCCGACGGGCTCGGGCGGCCGCCCAGGGTCGGGCTGTGCCGCACCCACCACTGGGAGCACGCCCTGCCCGAGACCCGCGACGCCGTCGCCCGCGCCGCGGCCCGGTTCGCCGACCTCGGCGCCGATGTGGCCGACCTCGACCTGCCGGACGACTTCGCCCCGATCCCCGACAGCCACCGCGTGATCCTCAACGCCGGCCTGACCCAGAGCCTCGCGCGCCAGTACGCCGACCGCCGCGACCGGCTGAGCGAGCGGCTGCGCGGCATGATCGAGGAAGGGCTGGGCTACGACGAGGCGACGCTGGAAGCGGCGCAGACCCACGCGCGGGCCTGCCGTGCGGCGGCGGCGGATGCATTCGGCGACCGCGACGTGCTGCTCACCCCGAGCGCGCCGGGCGAGGCGCCGGAGGGGCTCGGCATGACCGGCGACCCGATCTTCCAGACCACCTGGACGCTGCTGCACGTGCCCTGCGTCACCCTTCCCGTCGCCGCCGGGCCGCGCGGGCTCCCGGTCGGGGTGCAGCTCGTCGCGCCGCGCGGCGCGGACGCAGCCGTGCTCGCCGTCGCCAAATGGTTCCACAGCCGGGCCTGAGCGGGGCCGCCCCGCCCGGCCCGCGGGTCGACCCCGGGGCTGCAGGAGAGCGGGCGGGGCGCGCCGCGCGGCTGGCCGCGCCGGTTGCCGTCGGCATCGCCGTCCTGGCGCTGTGGGAGGGGGCGGTGCGCCTCTGGGAGGTCGAACACTATGTCCTGCCCGGACCGCTGCTGATTCTCGAGACGCTGGCCGGCGACTGGCGCACCCTGCTGCCGTCGCTGTTCAACACGATGAAGACGGCGGTCGGCGCGTTTCTGCTCGCCGCCGCGGGCGGGCTCGCCATCGCCGTCCTGTTCGCGCGTTCGCGCTGGCTCGAGGCGAGCCTGTTCCCCTACGCCGTCATCCTCCAGGTGACGCCGGTGGTCTCGATCGCGCCGCTGATCATCATCTGGGTCAGGGATGTCGAGATCGCGCTGCTGGTCTGCGCCTGGATCGTCGCCTTCTTCCCGGTGGTCGCCAACACCACCCTCGGACTCAGGAGCGCCGACCACAACCTGCACAACCTGTTCGCGCTGCACGGCGCGAGCCGCCGCCAGGTGCTGTGGCTGCTGCGCCTGCCGGCTGCGCTGCCCTACTACCTGTCGTCGCTCAGGATCGCCGGCGGGCTCGCCCTGATCGGCGCGGTGGTGGCGGAGTTCGTCGCCGGGTCGGGCGGCGCCGCGTCGGGGCTTGCCTACCGCATCCTGGAATCGGGCTACCGGCTCAACATCCCGCGCATGTTCGCCGCCCTGCTGCTGATCTCGCTCGCCGGCATCGCGATTTTCGCCGCCCTCGGCTGGCTCCAGCACGCCCTGCTCCGTCACTGGCACGACAGCGCGGCGATACGGGAAAATTAGGAAACCAGGAGGAAGGACGATGACCGGGGACGCTGACATACGCATCGAGCAGGTCGACCATATCGGCATCCGGGTCGCGGACGCCGACCGCGCGCTTGCCTTCTACGGCATCCTCGGTTTCCGACTGGCGCACCGGGTGACCTTCGATGCGGTGCTGATCATCCGCAACCCGGAGGGCGTCGAGATCAACCTGGTAGTCAACGCCAACGACGACCATGGCGGGCGCAACGTGCTGATGGACGTGGAGGGAACCAAGTACCCCGGCATCACCCATGTGGCGCTGCGCGTCGCCTCGATCGCCGACACGGTGGAAGCGCTGCACCGCAACGGAGTGGAGATCCGCCAGGGGCCGGTCAAGTTCGGCGAAGACGGCAACGTTTCGGTCTTCGTGCGCGATCCCGACCTCAACACCATCGAACTGCGCGGCCGCGACGAAGACGCGGAGCGGCTCGGCGGCGTCGAGCACTACCGGCCCGACTGAGCCTCCGGCCCGCCGCATTCCGCGGCGCCGGGGCGCACCCGGCCCCGCCCCGCGGCGCCTTGTGGGCGCCGGGGCCGTCGGCTAGCGTGCGGCCCGCCCGGCGCGGCGCACGCGCGGTATCGGGGCGCGGCACAGGACACGGCATACAGACATACAGGGCAAGACATGGCTCAGGACCTTCCCTCCTTCCTCGAACGGGTGCAGCGCGAGCGGCCGGACGAATTCGTGACCGTCGCGCGCGAGATGGATCCCGCCCACGAGGTGACGGCGGCGGTGGTCAAGATCGAGAAGGAGGCGCGGCGCCGCCCGGTCCTCCTGTTCAAGAACGTGAAGGGCAGCGACTACCCGGTGCTGACCAACCTGCACGCCAGCCGGTCGCGGCTGGCGATGGCGATGAACGCGGCGCCGCGCGAGATGCAAAGGGCCTATCTCGCGGCGATGGACCAGCCGGTCGCGCCGCGCGAGGTCAACACCGGGCCGTGCAAGGACGTGGTGCTCAGGGGGGCCGACATCGACCTCGGCCGGCTGCCGCAGCTCGAACACCATCGGGGCGACGGCGGGGCCTACATCACCGCGGCGATCTCGTTCGCCAAGGATCCCGACAGCGACATGTGGAACTGCGCCTACAACCGGCTGATGATCACCGGCAGGGACACGACATCGATTCACCTCACCCTCGGCAAGCACCTGTGGGAGTATTACCAGGTCGCCGAAGCGCGCGGCGAGCCGCTGCCCGTGGCCTTCGCCATCGGCGTCCATCCGGCGATCGCGCTCGGCTGTCTCGCCATCGGCTCGATCGACGAGGACGAGCGCGGGATCATGGGCGGCCTCCTGGGCGAGCCGCTCGAACTGGTGCGCTGCGAGACCTCCGACGTGCTGGTCCCCGCCCAGGCGGAGATGATCCTCGAGACCGAGATCCTGCCGCGCGCCCGGGTCTCCGAGGGGCCGTTCGGCGAATTCACCGGCTACAGCCTCGGCGCGCGCGACCGCGAGGTGGTGCAGGTCAACGCGGTGACCCACCGCGAGGGCGCGATGTTCCACGACATCACCGTGGGCCATCTCGACCACATGCTGCTCTCCACCATCCCGATGGAGGCCAACCTCTACCGCGCGGTCAGGGCGATGATCCCGTCGGTCTATGCGGTCCGCGTGCCGAGCCCGTTCACCTGCTTCGTCTCCATCGAACAGCGGCTCGAGGGCCAGGCGAAGAACGCCATGCTCGCCGTGCTCGGCGCCGACCTCTACATGAAGCGGGTCGTCGTGGTGGACCACGACATCGACGTGTTCGACGACCGCGCGGTCAACTGGGCGATCGCCACGCGCTGCCAGCCCGACCGCGACATCACGGTGATCCCCGGCGCGCGCGGCTCCGACCTCGACCCGTCCACCGCCGGGAACGACGGGTTCACCGCCAAGTGGGGCGTCGATGCGACCGCCAAGCCCAGCCTCGACGCCTTCACGCCGCGGCACAGCTTCCCGCAGGAGGTGTGGGACGGGATCGAGGTCGAGGCGCTGCTGCCGTGACCGGCGATGGGCGCTGACCTCGCCCGGGCCCTGGAAGACGCCGGCCGGCTGCGGCCCGACAAGCCGGTGCTGCTGCCGCACCGCGGCGGGCCGGACGGGGCTGCGGACGGGGCGATCGACTGGCAGCGGTTCGACCGTCTGGCGGGCGGGGTGGCGGAGGCGCTGGCCGCCGGCGGATCGGCGGGCGGCAGCCGCGTGGCGCTCGATCTCGACGATCCGGTGGAGACCGTCATCGCGCTGTTCGGCGCGCTCAAGGCCGGCGCGGCGGTGCTGCCGCTCAACCCGAGGCTGACCGCGGCCGAGCGTACGCGCATCCTCGCTGACTTCGACCCCGACCGGACGGTGGAGGCGATCGACCGGGCGGAGGCCGACTTTCCCGCCCTCGGCGCTCGCCCCGGCGACGCCGGCATCGTGCTCTACACCTCGGGCAGCACCGGGGCGCCCAAGGGGGTGGTGCTGTCGCAGGCCGCGCTCGCCTTCGCACTGGACTCCTGGCGCGGGCCGGTGATGGACCTGTCGGAGGACGACGTGTCCCTGTCGGCGCTGCCGCTCGCCCATTCGCTCGGCATCTTCGGCTCGGTGCTCGCGCCGCTGCTCTCCGGCGCGGCGGTCGTCTTCCTGCCGCGCTTCGCGCCGGAGGATGCGCTGGCGGCGATCGCGCGCCGCCGGGTGAGCGTGTTTCCCGGCGTCGCCACCATGTTCCGCCGCATTCTCGACAGCCCGACGCTCCCGCACGCCGACCTGTCCAGCCTGCGCTACGCGCTGTCCGGCGCCGCCCCCTGCCCGTGGGAGCTCGCGAGCCGCTGGCGCGAGGCGACCGGCGTGCGCATCGTGCGCGGCTACGGCATGACCGAACTGTTCCGGCCGATCTCCTACCGGGCGGCCGACCCGACCGACCTGCCGGACGCCATCGGCCGCGCGGTGCCGGGGGTGGACCTCAGGGTGGTCGACGACGGCGGAGCGGCGCTGGCGGCGGGGGAGACGGGGGAACTCTGGATCCGCAGCCCGGCACGGATGACCTGCTATCTCGGCCGGCCCGGGGATACCGAAGCCGTCCTCGCGGGCGAGTGGTTCAGGACCGGCGATCTCGCCACCCTCTCGCCCGACGGCCATGTGCGCATCGTCGGGCGCAAGAAGGACATGATCCTGCGCGGCGGCTACACCGTGGCGCCGGGCGAGGTGGAGGCGGTGCTCATGTCCCACCCGGCGGTCGCCGAGGCGGCGGTGATCGGCGTCCCCGACGACGAGTTGGGCGAGGAGATCGCCGCCTTCGTCAGCCTCAAGCAGCCGGGTACGGCCGCGGCGGAGGACATCATCGCCTACTGCCGCGGCCGGTTGGCGGGCTACAAGTATCCGCGCCGCATCCGCATAGAACCCGCCCTCCCCAAGGGCCCGGCCGGCAAGGTGCAGAAGGCGCGGCTGCGGTTCTAAAGGGTGGGGTCGGTCGTCACGGCCCTTCCGCCGCGCCTGCCGCCGCATCGTCGAGGGCGGTCGCACGGCGGTACGCGCCGCGCTTCTCGAGCCGCGACCAGTAGGCCTCGAAGGCCGGCCGTCTTTCGATCAGATCGAGCTCGAGGCCCCAGACGATGTGCGATCCGACATAGACGTCGGCCGCGGTGAAGGCTTCTCCGGCGACATGGCCGCCGCCCGCCAGCGCGGTTTCCAGCGCATCCATCACCGTGGGGAAATTGCCGTAGCCGACCATCCCCTCCTTGTCCTCCGGCGGCGCCAGCCCGAAGGCGCGGTTGGTGACCGCCGCCTCCAGCGGGCCGGCGGCGAAGAACAGCCAGCGGTAGTAGGCGCCGCGCTGTCCGGAGGGCGGCGCGAGCCCGGCGTCGGGGAAGGCGTCGGCTCGATACGCGCAGCTACCCCGGCCCGCCCGCGCTGCCGCCGCCGGCTGCGGCGATGGCGGCGTACACCCGCCGCGGGGTCAGCGGGGTCTCGTTGAACTGCGCGCCGGACGCGGCGAAGGCGTCGGCGAGCGCGTTGGCGACCGCCGCCGGCGGGGCGATGGCGCCGCCTTCCCCCATCCCCTTCATGCCGAATTTCGTCGAGGCCGCCGGCGTCGCCATGTGGCCGATGGCGATGGCCGGAATCTCGGCCGCACCGGGCAGCAGGTAATCGGCGAAGGTGGTGGCCTGGGGCTGGCCGTCGCCGTCGAACGTCACCTCTTCGTAGAGCGCGGTGCCGATCCCCTGGGCGGTGCCACCGACGATCTGGCCGTCGACGATCATCGGGTTGACGACGGTGCCGCAGTCCTCGACCACCGCGTAGTCGAGGATTTCCACCGCCCCGGTGGCGGGGTCGGCCGCGACCACGGCGGCATGGGTGGCATAGGAGAAGACGCCCGCGGATTCGGCGGGCTCCCACGTCGCGGTCGCGTCGAGCACCGGGTCCATCCCCTCCGGCAACTGCTCCTGGCGGAGATGGGCGATGCGGCCGACGGCGGCAAGCGATATCGAGCCCGACGGTCCGGCCGCCTCGCCGTCGGCGAAACGGATGTCGGCGGCCTCGCACTGCAGGTGATGGGCCGCGATCCGCGCCAGCTTCCCGCGCAGCGCGATGCAGGCGTTCGACACCGCCCCGCCGCCCATGACGATGGACCGCGAGGCGAAGGTGCCCATGCCGAAGGGCGAGACCGCGGTGTCGCCGAAGCGGACCGAGACGCGGTCCGGGTGTATGCCGAGCTCCTCGCAGGCGATCTGGGCGAGCGTCGTCTCCATCCCCTGGCCGTGGCTGTGGATGGCGACCAGGAGGTGCAGGGTGCCGTCGGCGTGCATGCGCGCGGTCGCGGTATCGTAGCCGGCGACGATCGGCGTGCGCCGGCGCACCCATTCCTCCGCTCCGTGCGCCGACTGCTCGGTGAAGCTGGCGAGCCCGACCCCGAGCACGCGCCCGTCCGGCAGGGCCGCGGCCTGGCGCGCCCGCACCCCGTCATAGTCGACGAGCCGCGCGGCGCGGCGCACCGCCTCCGGGTAGTCGCCGTTGTCGAACTTCATGTCGCAGACGGTGCGGTAGGGCATCTCGTCCGGCGCCACCATGTTGTCGATGCGCACCGCCATGGGATCGCGGCCGACGGCGCGGGCGACCTCGTCGATGGTGCGCTCGACGGCGAAGCAGGCGCCGGGCCGCGCCACCCCGCGATAGACGCCGAGCGGCGGCTTGTTGGTGGCGACGGTCCAGGTCTCGGCGCGGAAATGCTCGATCCGGTAGGGGCCGGGCAGGTTGCGCGCCGCCATGCCGGTCTCCATGAACGGACCGGTGTGCCAGAGTGCGTAGGCGCCGCCGTCGATGGTGACCTCGGCATCGATCCCGGCGACGATGCCGCGCTCGTCGGCATAGGCGGTGACGCGGTAGACATGCTCGCGCGCCTGGCAGGCGGCGGTCAGGTGCTCGCCCGTATCCTCGATCCAGCGCACCGGGCGGCCGGTGGCGAGCGCCAGCGCCGGGACCGCGACGTCCTCCGGCATCATCCGCGCCTTGCCGCCGAACCCGCCGCCGACATCGGGCGAGACGATGCGGACCTGATGCATCGGCAGGTCGAGGATTTCCGCCAGTCCGACCCGCATGATGTGCGGGATCTGCGAGGTCATGTAGACCACGAGTTCGTCCGCCCGATCGTCCCAGTGGGCGAGCACCGCGCGCCCTTCCATCGGCACGGTGGACTGGCGGTTCATGCGGTAGTCGCGGGTGATCCGCACCGGCGCGCCGCGCACCGACTCGATGTCTCCGCCGGCGATGGTCGCCGCGACATAGACGTTGTCGCCCCAGTCCTCGTGCAGCAGCGCCGCCGGCGCGGTCCGCGCGGCGACGGGATCGACGACGGCGGGCAGCGCATCGAGGTCGGCCTCGACGGCGGCGGCGAGGTCTTCCGCTTCGGCCCGGGTGGCGGCGGCGCAGACGGCGATCGGTTCGCCGGCGAAGCGCACCTTGCCGCGGGCCAGCGGCCAGTGGTCGGCGGGTTTGAAACCCGGAATGTCGGGCGTCACCCGGATCGGCCGGACCGCCGGCAGATCGTCGGCGAGCCAGACGCCGCCGGCCGCCGGCTTCCGCACCCCGCGGATGCGCGCATGGGCGAGCGGGCTGCGGAAGAACGCGGCCTCGAGGGTCCCGGGAAGCGCGATGTCGGCGACATAACGCCCCCGCCCGCGCAGGAAACGCGCATCCTCCTTGCGCGGAATCCGCGCCCCCACCCCGAACCCGCCGGCCGAACCGCTCGATCCGTTCGCCATGACACCCCCCTCGCCCGTTCCGTTCCCGCTCGCGCCGGGATTATCGCCGGAAACGCCCGCCTACGCCTTCCCCGCCTTTGTCAGGATGGCGCGGATTGTTTCCGGGGTTGCCGGCAGGCGGTCGATCGCGCCGGGGATGCCGATGGCCGCGTCGATGGCCGAGGCGACAGCCGCCCCGACGGCGTTGATGCCGCCTTCGCCGGCCCCCTTCACCCCGAGCCCGTTATAGGGGCTCGGCGCGTTCTCGGTGACCAGCAGGTCGATCGGCGGGGTCTCGGCCAGGGTCGGCATCAGGTAGTCGGCGAAGGTCACCGAGAGCGGCGCCCCGGTTTCGTCGTAGCGGAACTCCTCCAGAAGCGCCCCGCCGAGTCCCTGGACGCAGCCGCCGAAGA
Source organism: Alphaproteobacteria bacterium (assembly GCA_965200535.1). Taxonomy (GTDB): domain Bacteria; phylum Pseudomonadota; class Alphaproteobacteria; order MPNO01; family MPNO01; genus MPNO01. Next base: position 1,909,342 of record CBDAUF010000001.1, read on the forward strand.
GCTGGCCCTCGACCATTGTCGGGTTCACCGCCCGCCCGACATCGTAGGCCACCAGATAGCGTTCCACCGCGACCGCGCCGGTGCCGCGGTCGATGCGCACCGCGGCGATATGCACGCCGTAGGGATAGGCCATCCGGTCGGTCCGGTGCCAGCCTTCCGCCGTCAGGCCGGGCGCGCGGCCGGCGAGCAGCGCGGACCCCGGCGCCAGCCTGCGGGCGATCTCGCCGAGGTCGATGCCGGCGTCCGCGGCCGCCCCGGCGCCGTCGGTCCTGAAGGCGCGTCCGCGGTCGATGTCGAGCGAGTCGGGCGGCGCCTGGAGCAGTTCCGCCGCCGCCTCGATAGCCCTTGCCCGGAGCGCCTCGCTGGCGATCCGCACCGCCTCCCCGGTCATCACCGTGGCCCGCGAGGAATGCGCGCCGAAACCGTGGTCGATTGCATCGGTGCGGCCGTGCACCACGCGGACGCGGCGATAGTCGACCCCCAGCGTAGCGGCGCAGATCTGCGCCATCGCGGTCGCGAAACCCTGGCCGAGCGCGGCGCCGCCGGTCACGAGTTCGACCGCGCCGGAGGGATCGACCCTGACGCGCACCCCGTCGGCCGGGCCGGGTCCGCTTTTCTCGACGAACAGGGCGAGGCCCGCCCCGGCCAGTTCGCCGTTCGCGCGGCGGGCGGCCATGCCGGCCTGCAGCGCCTCCCATCCGGCGCGTTCGAGGGCATCGTCGAGGAGCTGCGCATAGTCCCCCGAATCGTAGACCACCTCGTGGTCGATCGTGTCGATCCCGCCGGCGAACGGCATCTCGCGGGCGGCGATCAGATTGCGGCGGCGCACCGCGACCGGGTCCAAGCCGAGCCGTGCGGCGACGGCGTCGAACAGGCGCTCGCGCACGAAGGTGCCCTCGAAGCGGCCGGGGGAACGGTAGGTCGCCGCCGGCGTCTTGTTGGTGAGCCTGACATGGCCGCGCGACCGGAAGGCGGGAATCCGGTAGGGGCCGGGCATCATGCCGGCGGTCATGTCGGGGACGCGGACCCCGTGGGTGCGGATATAGGCGCCCTGATCGTGGAAGAATGTCGAGTCGACGGCGCGGACACAGCCGTCCGCGTCGACGGCGGCGCGCACCCGGTGCACCTGTTCGCGCGAATGGTTGGCCGCCTGGAGATGCTCCCAGCGGTCCTCGATCCACTTGACCGGCTGGCCGAGGCGGAGCGCGGCGGCGCAGACCAGATAGTCCTCGGGGTAGAGCTCGCCGCGCACGCCGAACCCGCCGCCGACCTGCCCCTCGTAGAACTGGACCGAGGACGGCGGGCGGCCGAGCGCCGCGGCCATCTGGTCGCGGTTGAAGTGCGGCCGCTTGGTGGCGCCGTAGAACTCGAGCACGTCGCGTCCGGCATCGTGCAGCGCGACCGCGCCCCGGGTCTCCATCGGCGCCGCGGAATGGCGCCCGACCGCAAGCTCGATCTCCACCGCCGCGTGCGCCCCGGCGAACGCTGCATCGACGTCTCCGCGCGCCTTTTCCAGCACATGCGCCTCGGTCGAGCGCGCCGCGTCGAACGGGCCGGGCGGGTCTTCGGCGGAGAGCACGGGCGGCAGGTCGCGGAACGAGACCGCGACCCGCTCCGCCGCGTCTTCGGCGCCGTAGGCGCTGTCGGCAAACACCGCCGCCACCGGCTCCCCGACATAGCGCACCCGGCCGCGGGCGAGGATCGGCTGGCGGTAGGGTTCGAGGCCCCTGACCCGGGTCGGGCGGAACGCGATCGGGCCGATGTCGGCGACGTCCGCTGCCGTCCATACCGCGGCGACGCCCGCCGCCGTGCGCGCCTCCCCGATCTCCACGGCGAGCAGTTCGGCGTGCGCCCGGTCGGCGCGCACGATGCGCATGTGAAGCTGGTTGGGGAACGAGATGTCGGCGACGAACCGGCCGGCGCCGCGGACCAGCGGCGGATCCTCGAGGCGGGCGACGCGCTCTCCGATGCAGGTCCCGCGGCCGGAGGTTCTGCGGCGGGACGCTTCGGGGGCGAGTGCTTCGAGGTCGGGTTCCTGGCGGCCGGGATGCGTCATCCCCGCTCCGCCTTGATCGCTGCCGCGACCGCATTCACCGCCTCGAGGATGTTGAGGTAGCCGGTGCAGCGGCACAGATTCGACGACAGCGCCTCGCGCAGCCCTGCCTCGTCGATGTCGGGCTCGCGCTCCAGCACGGCGACGGCCAGCATGAGGAAACCCGGGGTGCAGAACCCGCATTGCAGGGCGTGATGGTCGATGAAGGCCTGCTGCAGCGGGTGCAGCCGGTCGCCGTCGGCCAGCCCCTCGACCGTGCGGATCTCCGTCCCGCCGGCCTGGGCGCCGAACATCAGGCAGCTTCGCACAGGCGCGCCGTCGACGATGACGGTGCAGGCGCCGCAGACCCCGTGCTCGCAGCCGAGATGGGTGCCGGTCAGGCCGCAATCCTCGCGCAGCGTGTCGGCCAGGGTCTTGCGCGGCTCCACGCGGACCGTGCGGGCTTTGCCGTTGACGGTGAACGAGACCTCGCGCGGGGCGGTCATCGGCCGGCCCTCCCGGCGTCCTCATCCCTCCGGTGGGCGTCTGCGAGCGCGCGCTCGACCATGACGCCGGCGAGATCGGCGCGGTATCCGGCGCTCGCATGCGAGTCCGAAACCGCGTCGACGGCTTCGGCGACGGCCGCACCGGCGTCGCGGAACAACGCCGGACCGGGCGCGCGGCCGGCCAGCACCTGTTCGCCCTCGGCGACGCGCCTCGGAAAGGCCTCGACGCCGCCCACCCCCAGTCTCGGTTCGACGATCGCCCCGTCTTCCACCCGATAGACGGCGAGCGCCATCGCCAGCGCGAAATCGCCCGCCCGGCGGGCGAATTCCCGGAATCCCCAGCGCGTACCGGGCGCCAGCCGGGGAAGCTCGACCCCGGTCAGGATTTCGTCGTCGGCCAGCGCGGTCGTCATCGCCCATTCGAAAAATCCGGACGCCGCGATCCGGCGTTCTCCGCGCACGCTCCGCGCGGCGAGCCGGGCATCGAGGGTGGCCGCGACGAGACACCATTCCGAGGCCGGGTCGGCATGCGCGAGGCTGCCGCAGAAGGTTCCCCGCATGCGGATCGGATAGTGGCCGATATGGCCGACCACGGCGGCAAGCAGCGCACCGAGCGCACCGTCCTCCACCGGGCGGTGAAAGTCGGCATGGCGGGCGAGTGCGCCGATGGCGAGCGCGTCGTCGCGCACCGCGACGGTTGCCAGGTCGGGAATGCGGTTGATGTCGATCAGGTGGGCCGGGCGCGCGAGGCGGAACGCCATCGTCGGCACCAGGCTCTGGCCGCCGGCGAGGACACGCGCATCGTCCGCGGCGTGGGCGGCGAGCAGCGCCGCGGCCTCCGCGACCGTCCCCGGCAGATGATGGGTGAACGGGGCCGGCTTCATCGGGCTTTCGGGATCCTCGGCAGGCCGGCGAACGCGGCGGTCCGACGGACGGGCGGTACAGGGGCCGCGCATGGCTGGGGGACCTGGATTCGAACCAGGACTGCTCGGGTCAGAGCCGAGAGTTCTACCGTTAAACTATCCCCCAGCGGCCCCGGCGGGGCAACGGGAGAGAGAATAGCGCCATTCGGCAGGCAATCAAGATTCGCCGGGCCGCGCCGGGGCGGGCGGGCATGGTCCGCGGCGCGCGGCATACGGCGGCGACGGCCAACCCGGTTTGGCCGCTGTCCGACCGTATCTGTACAATCCGCCGGCGCCGCGGGGGGCGCGGGTCGAGGGCGGCGATGGACGGGGCGGACCGCACGACGCACACGAGGCATTGGCGCCGGGCTTCCCGGAGCGGCGCGGGCCGGCGCCGGCAGGGCCGGTCGATCGCCGCCCTCGATCTCGGCACCAACAACTGCCGGCTCCTGATCGCGCGGCCGACGGCGGACGGTTTCGCGGTGATCGACGGGTTCTCGCGCATCGTCCGGCTCGGCCAGGGGCTCGAGGCAAGCGGCGAACTCTGCGAGACGGCGATGCAGCGCACCGTCGATGCGCTCGCCATCTGCGCCGCCAAGATCCGCCGTCACCGGGTGGTGCGCGGACGCTACGTCGCCACCGAGGCGGCGCGCCGGGCGGCCAACTGCGCCGGCTTCCTCGCCCGGGTCATCGCCGAGACCGGGATCGAGCTCGACATCATCTCCTCGCGCGAGGAGGCTAGGCTCACTCTCCTCGGTTGCCTGCCGCTGTTCGATCCGGCCGCGCCCTACGGGCTGATCTTCGACGTCGGCGGCGGCAGTGCCGAGATCGTCTGGGTCGGGCTCGCCGACCGCGGTGCGCCCGAAATCCTCGGCTGGGTGTCGCTTCCGGTCGGTGTGGTAACGCTGACCGAACGGCACGGCCCGGGCGAGTTCTCCGCCGCCGAGTACGAGGCGGTGGTTGCCGAGATCGCCGCCATGCTGGCGCCGTTCGACGCCGCACACGGCATCCGGCGCGCCATCGAGGAGGGGCGGGCGCAGATGCTGGGAACCGCCGGAACGGTGACCACCATCGCCGGGGTCAGCCTCGGCCTCCGGCGTTACAACCGCGCGGTGGTCGACGGATCGTGGCTTGCCTTCGACGACATCCGGCGCATCAGCGAGCGGCTCGCGGGCTCAACCTACGCGGAACGCGCCGCGTACCCGTCCATCGGCGCTGGACGCGCCGACTTGGTGGTCGCCGGCTGCGCCGTGCTCGAGGCGATCTGCCGCACCTGGCCGGCGCGGCGGCTGCGGGTCGCCGACCGCGGCGTGCGCGACGGCATCCTGCACCAGCTCGCCGCCGAGCTCGGTTCCCGGCCGGACCGTGGCCGGGCGTGACCGGAAAGGGCGTCGGGCCGGGCGCTTGAAGGGCGTCGGACGGCGCCCGGCGACGGTCCGGGTCAAGACCGCCCGGGGGCGCAAGCCGTCCTCGACACGGTGGCTCCAGCGCCAGCTCAACGACCCCTATGTCGCGGCCGCGGCGCAGCACGGCTACCGCTCGCGCGCCGCCTGGAAACTGGTCGAGATCGACGACCGGTTCGGGCTGCTGCGCCGCAACGCGGCGGTGCTCGACCTCGGCGCGGCGCCCGGCGGCTGGACCCAGGTCGCCGTCGAGCGGGCTCCCGGCGGGCGCATCGTCGCCGTCGACCGCGCCGGGATGGAGCCGGTTCCGGGCGCCGAGACCCGCATCGTCGATTTCGACGATGCGGCCGCGGCCGCGGCCCTGATCGAGGAACTCGCCGGCCGGGTCGACCTCGTCCTGTCCGACATGGCGATCGCCGCGACCGGCCACCGCGGCACCGACCAGCTCCGCAACCAGCGCCTCGCCGAACTGGCCTGGGAAATCGCGCGCCGGGTCCTCCGGCCGGGCGGCGGGTTCGCGGTCAAGGCGTTCCACGGCGGCGGGGCGGCCGATCTCATGGCGGCGTTGAAGCGCGCCTTCGCCGAGGTGCGGAGCGTCAAGCCGGCTGCCTCGCGCGCCGAGTCGGCGGAACTCTACGTGGTCGCCCGCCGCTACCGCGGTTCCGGGCCCGACTGACCCCCGCGTTTTGGATTCGTGTGCGCCCCATGTATCATCCGCGCCGTCTTCACGACGGTGCGCGCATGGACATCCGAGAGGCCTTTTCCTTCGATGATATCCTCCTCGTGCCGGCCGAATCCGCCGTCGTTCCAAACGACACCGACACCTCGACCCGCCTGACTCAACGCATTGCGCTCGGCATCCCGCTGGTTTCCGCGGCGATGGACACCGTGACCGAGAGCGTGCTCGCCATCGCCATGGCGCAGGCCGGAGGGATCGGCGTCGTCCACAAGAATCTCGACATCGGGGAACAGGCGAACGAGGTCCGGCGGGTCAAGAAGTTCGAGTCCGGCATGGTCGTCAACCCGGTCACGATCGGACCCGACGAGACCCTTGCCGACGCGCTTTCGCTCATGGCGGGGCACAGGATTTCGGGGATCCCGGTGGTCGAGAACGGCGGCCGGCTGGTCGGCATCCTGACCAACCGGGACGTCCGCTTCGCCAGCGATCCGGGCCAGCCGGTGCGCGAACTGATGACCGCGGACAACCTCGTCACCGTGACCGAACGGGTCGGCGGCGACGAGGCCAAGCGCCTGCTGCACACCCATCGCATCGAGAAGCTTCTGGTCGTCGACGAGGACCGTCGCTGCGTCGGCCTGATTACCGTCAAGGACATGGAGAAGGCGCAGCGTTTCCCCGACGCCACCAAGGACGAGAAGGGGCGGCTCCGGGTGGCGGGGGCAACCGGCGTCGGCGACGACGGGGTGGCGCGGGCAGAGGCGCTGATCGACGAGGAGGCCGATGTCATCGTGGTCGATACCGCGCACGGCCATTCCAGCGGGGTGATCGACGCGGTCGGCCGGATCAAGCAGATGTCGAACCGTGCCGAGGTGATCGCCGGCAACGTGGCGACGCCGGAAGCGGTCCACGCCCTGGTCGACGCCGGGGCGGACGCGGTCAAGATCGGCATCGGGCCGGGATCGATCTGCACCACCCGCGTGGTCGCCGGCGTCGGCGTGCCGCAGTTCTCCGCCGTGCTCGAATGCGCCGAGGCCTGCCGCAAGGCCGGCGTGCCGGCGATCGCCGACGGCGGCATCCGCTTCTCCGGCGATCTCGGCAAGGCGATCGCCGCCGGCGCCGACTGCGCGATGGTCGGCTCGCTGCTGGCCGGCACCGACGAAAGCCCGGGCGAGGTGTTCTTGTACGAGGGACGATCCTACAAGTCCTATCGCGGCATGGGCTCGATCGGCGCGATGGCGCGCGGTTCCGCCGACCGCTACTTCCAGCAGGAAGTCAGCCAGACGCTCGACCTGATCCCCGAAGGGATCGAGGCCCGCGTGCCCTACAAGGGGCCGGCGGCGGGCGTGCTGCATCAGCTCGTCGGCGGGTTGCGCGCCGCGATGGGCTATACCGGCAACCCGACCATCGGGGCGATGCAGGCTAACTGTCGGTTCCGCAGGACGACCGACGCAGGTGTGCGCGAGGGCCATGTCCACGACGTCGCGATCACCCGCGAGGCACCCAACTACCGGCGCGGGGAGTGACCGGGGCGATGGCCGCGACGCTCCGATCCGCCCGTCCGAGCGACGCCGGCGCGATCGCTCGTATCTACGTCGCCGGCTGGCAGGACGCCTATCCCGGCCTGCTGCCCGACCGCCTGCTGGTCGGCATGCGCCGCGTCGAGGGCCGGGCGGAACGCTGGGCGCGGGCCATCCGGCATCCCGCGCGGGGCGAGCGGACCGTCGTCGCCGAGGCCGCCGACGGGGCGGTGGTCGGATTCGCCGGCGGTGGCCCGGCGCGGGTGCGGGGCTTCGCCTACGACGGCGAGATCTACACCCTCTATGTCGACGGCGACCGCCGGGAGGCCGGGGTCGGACGCCTCCTGTTCTCGGGCCTTGCCGCCGAGCTCGCCGCGGCGCTCGGGCCGTCGTTGATCGTCTGGGTGCTCAAGGGCAACCCGGCCCGTTACTTCTACGAGGCGCTCGGCGGGCGCCATGTCGGCCGCAAGACGGGCTCGCTCGGCGGCGCAGCGATCGAGGAGTTCGCCTACGGCTGGCCCGACGCCGCGGCGCTCGCCGCCTCGCCGGACAGGGCCGGAGACCGGTTGCGCCGATGACAGGCGCCGGCGAGGCCGTCCTGATCCTGGACTTCGGCTCCCAGGTCACCCAGTTGATCGCGCGCCGCATCCGCGAGAGCGGCGTCTACTGCGAGATCCACCCCTGTTTCATGGAGGAGGCCGCAATCCGCGCGTTTGCGCCGCGCGCGGTGGTGCTGTCGGGCGGGCCCGACTCGGCCACCAGGGACGAGGCGCCGCAAGTGCCCGACGCGGTGTTCGCGCTCGGCGTGCCGGTGCTCGGCATCTGCTATGGCCAGCAGGCGATGTGCAAGGCGCTCGGGGGCGCGGTGGACAGCGCCGCGGAACGCGAGTTCGGGCGCGCGGAACTCGCGGTGACCGCCGCGTGCGGCCTGTTCGACGGGGTCTGGAAGCCGGGCGACCGCGCCCAGGTGTGGATGAGCCACGGCGACCGGGTGACCCGGCTGCCCGAGGGATTCGGGCCCACCGCGGTGAGCGAGGGCGCGCCCTACGCCGTCATCGCCGACGACGCCCGCCGGTATTACGGCGTCCAGTTCCATCCCGAGGTCGTCCACACCCCCGACGGAGCGGCGCTGCTCAAGAGTTTCACCCACCGGATTGCCGGCTGCGCCGGAGAATGGACCATGGAGGCCTACCGCGACCGGGCGATCGCGGCGGCGCGCGACCGGGTGGGCGGCGGGCGCGTCATCTGCGGGCTGTCGGGCGGCGTCGACAGCGCGGTCACCGCCGTCCTGCTGCACGAGGCGGTGCGCGACCGGCTGCTTTGCGTCTTTGTCGATACCGGACTGATGCGCGCCGGCGAGGCCGAGGAGGTGATCGACCTGTTCCGCGGCCATTACAACATTCCGCTGCGCGCGGTCGATGCAAGGGCCCGTTTCATGCGCGAACTCGCCGGAGTGACCGACCCAGAAGAAAAGCGCAAGCGCATCGGGGCGGCCTTCATCGACGTCTTCGCGGCGGAGGCCGAGGCGGCGGGCGGCGCCGAGTTCCTGGCCCAGGGGACGCTCTACCCCGACGTCATCGAGTCGGTTTCGGTAACCGGCGGGCCGAGCGCGGTGATCAAGTCGCATCACAATGTCGGCGGCCTGCCCGAACGCATGGCGATGAAGTTGGTCGAACCGCTGCGGGAACTCTTCAAGGACGAGGTGCGTGTGCTCGGGCGCACCCTGGGTCTGCCCGAGACCATGGTCGGCAGGCACCCATTCCCGGGGCCGGGCCTCGCGATCCGCATCCCCGGCGAGGTGACAGAGGAGAGCCTGGAAACCCTGCGCCGGGCCGACGCGATCTATCTCGAGGAACTGCGGGCGGCCGGGCTGTACGACGAGATCTGGCAGGCCTTCGCGGTGCTGCTGCCGGTCCGTACGGTCGGCGTGATGGGCGACGAACGCAGCTACGAACAGGTCTGCGCGCTGCGCGCGGTGGTCTCGACCGACGGCATGACCGCCGAGTCCTACCCGTTCGACCATGCGCTGATCGCGCGCATCGGAACCCGTATCGTCAACGAGGTGCGCGGTATCAACCGGGTGGTCTACGACGTGACCTCGAAGCCGCCCGGCACCATCGAGTGGGAATAGGCGGGTCCCCGTCCGCTCCCGCCTCCGGGGTGTCGAGAGGGCGCGGTGCGGCGGAGGAGGCGTGCTATAGTCGGGCATCCGACCCTTGGAGGCCCGCAAGATGATCGTACAGAGCGCACCCCCCGAAGAGCCGCGTTTCGTCATCACGATGGCCCAACACATGAGCTTTGCCGGCGTGTTGGCGCGCGCCTTCGGCAACGATGAATTCGAACCCGTCGAGCCGCGCGAGGCGGTCCTCTATATCGTCGACCACCACGACGCCGGCTGGGCGGACCTCGACGCCGAGGGCCGGCTCGATCCGGCCACCGGCCTGCCCTACAACCTTGTCCAGACGCCGTTCCACGAGATCGTCAAGACCTCGGCGGCTTCGCCGGCCTTCAACAGCCGCCGCCACGCTTATTGCGGGTTGCTGTCGAGCATGCACAGCTGGGGCCTTTACAACGGCCGTTACGGCATGTCCGACCATGTCCTGCTCGACAACCTGGCGGCGGACAACCGGGCGACGGCGGAGGGCATGCTCGGCGGCGAACTGGAGCGCCAGACCCGCCTCAAGCAGGCGCTGGCGGCGGATCCCGACACCGCCGCATGGGTGGACGAGGACCAGGTGATGCAGAACTACAAGCAGCTCCAGTTCTTCGACACCATGGCGCTCTACTTCAACTGCAACGGTGCCGCCGACCGCAAGCCCGAAACCTTCACCCATGTCCCGAAGTCGCGGGACGAGGACGCAACCATTGCGCTCACCCCGCGCAGCGAGACCGTCTACGCGCTCGATCCGTTCCCGTTCGCCGACGACGAGCTCGAGGTCTCTTTCGCCGGGCGCTATCTGGCGCCGCGGCGCGGCGCGGCGAACGTCGATCTCGCGGCGGTCGACGAGGCGTGGCAGACGGTGCGGCTCGTCGCCGGCTAAAGCGGGATGAGCGGCGACATCGAAGCCCGCAAGAGGGAGCATATCGATACCGTCCTCGGCGCGGATGTCGCCGCAAAAGGGGTATCGACGGGTTTCGAGCGCTTCTTTTTCGAGCACGCCGCCCTGCCCGAACTCGACCTCGACGCGGTCGACCTCTCGACCTCGCTGTTCGGCCGAACCCTGCGCGCGCCGCTGCTGATCAGCAGCATGACCGGCGGCACCGCGCGGGCGCGCGATATCAACCGCAGCCTCGCCGCCGCCGCGGAGGCGCTCGGCATCGCCATGGGCGTCGGCTCGCAGCGGGCGATGATCGAACGCCCGGCTCTGGGCGAGTCCTACGACGTACGCGACGCCGGCCCGACCATCCTGCTGTTCGCCAATTTCGGCGCGGTCCAGCTCAACCGGGGCTACGGCGTGGACGAGGCCCGCCGTGTCGTCGAGTCGATCGGCGCCGACGCGCTGTTCCTCCACTTCAACCCGCTGCAGGAGGCGGTGCAGGCCGGCGGCGATCGCGACTGGTCGGGGCTGTATCGCAGGATCGAGCGCCTGGCGTCTGCGCTCGACGTTCCGATCGTCGGCAAGGAGATCGGCAACGGACTCTCGGGCGCCGCCGCCGCGCGGCTGATCGACTGCGGGCTGGCCGCGGTCGATGTCGCCGGCGTCGGCGGGACGAGCTGGAGCGAGGTCGAGGCCCACCGCCAGCCCGACCCGGAGGTCCGCGCGGTGGCCCGCAGCTTCGCCGGCTGGGGCATCCCGACGGCGGCGGCGCTGATCGACGCGGTGCGGGCGGTGCCGGACCATCCCGTGTTTGCCAGCGGCGGCATCCGCGACGGGATCGACGCGGCCAAGGCGGTGCGGCTCGGCGCCGCGCTGGTCGGCGCGGCGGCGCCGGCGCTGGAACCGGCCGCCCGAAATGAGAACGCGGCCGAGGCGGTAGAAACCCGCGTGGCGCGGATGATCGAGGAACTGCGGATCGCCGCCTTCTGCGCCGGCGCGGGCGACCTGGCAGCGCTGCGCCGCGCGGTGCTGCTGCGCACGGCGGACTGGCAGGCGGTGCCCGAACTCCCGGCCGCCGCCCCGGCATGAGCCGGCGGCCCGCTCCACCGCCGGTGCGCGCATCCGGCGAGCCCCTTTCGCGGCCGCGCGACGCGGCGACGCTCATTATCTACCGCGAGAGGACCGGCGGGATCGAGGTGCTGATGGGCGAACGCCACGCCCGGCACCGGTTCATGCCCAACCGCTATGTCTTCCCCGGCGGGCGGATCGACCCGCGGGACAGCAGGGTGCGCTGTGCCGCACCGCTCGCCCCGGCAACCGCGGCGCAGCTGGAACGGCGTCTCAGCCCGGCGCGGGCGCGGGCGACGGCGGTCGCCGCGGTGCGCGAGACGTTCGAGGAAACCGGGCTGATCATCGGCGGCCCCGATCCGGCGCCCGACCGGCCGCCGCCGCGCGGCTGGGAAGGGTTCTTCGGCGCCGGCTTCGCGCCGGCGCTGGACTCGATCTCCTATATCGGCCGCGCGGTGACCCCGCCGATCCGCCCGGTGCGGTTCAACGCCCGGTTCTTCATCGTCGCACACGACCGGGTCGCCGGGGAGGTGCGGGGGTCGGGAGAACTGCTCGGCCTCGCTTGGTTCAGCGTGGAAGAGGCGCTGACGCTCGAACTCGCCCAGATCACCCGCCGGGTGCTGGCGCATTTCGGCGCCTCTTTCGACGGTGCGGCGGCGGGGCGTCCGGGCGACGGCGATGGCGCCCGCCCGGTTCCCTATTTCAAATGGACCCCAACAGGGCATGTCCTGATCGACGAATGATCCCGGCCGAGCGGAACCGGGCGGGAGGCCGCTCAGACCAGCCTGAGCCGGGGCTCGAAGAGGTCGAGGACGGCGCTGAGCGAGGCGCCGCGCCGCAGCCGGCGGCAACCGTCGTAAACCATATACTCGAGCTCGCCGCCGTCGCCCGCCGCGACCTTGATGACGGTATAGGCGGGCCGGTCCGAGGCGCGGCGGAAGACCGAGAAGGTCGCTATGCCGTCGCCCGCCCCGACGGCGTAGTCCTTCCATTCGCCCAGGATGACGCGGCGGCTGTACAGCGTGAGAAGGCGGCTGAGGTCGCCGCGGTCGAAGAAGACTGAACCGGATCGCCGCCGGTAGGCGCGGAAGTCGAAAACCGTCGCCATTCCCCCGCCGTTACGCTCCCGGCCCGTTACAGACTCGCACCATCACTATATCGCGCGTTTCCCGGCGGCGTCCAGAGTCGGGCCCGCCTGTTCACGATATTCGGGGCCGGGGGACGATCCCGGCGAGGCGGACGCCCCGCCGGGATCGGCAAGGTGTCCGGCCGCTGCCTCCGGCCGCTTGGGCGAGGCTACTCGCCGACCGGGATGCCCGTATCGCCGCTCTCGTCGGTGAGCAGAGGCTGCTCCTCGGCGGCGGCAGCAAGTTCGGCCATGTCGCGGTCCTTGACCGCGGCGAGTTCGCGCATCCGGTTCATGAACGCGCCGGTGCCGGCAGGGATCAGACGGCCCACGATGACGTTCTCCTTCAGCCCGGAAAGCCGGTCGATGCGCCCGGAAATCGCGGCTTCGGTCAGCACCCGCGTGGTTTCCTGGAACGAGGCCGCGGAGATGAAGGAGTGGGTCTGGAGCGACGCCTTGGTAATGCCCTGGAGCACGGGTTCCGCGACCGCGGGCGCGAGCGCGTCGGCCTTGGCCGCCGCGTTGACATCCTCGAACTCCAGCCGGTCGACCTGCTCGCCGATCAGGAAGGTGGTCTCGCCGGGATCGGCGATCTCGACCTTCTGCAGCATCTGGCGGACGATCACCTCGATGTGCTTGTCGTTGATCTTCACGCCCTGCAGCCGGTAGACGTCCTGGATCTCGTCGATCAGGTAGGAGGCGAGCTTCTCGATGCCGAGGACGCGCAGGATGTCGTGCGGCACCGGGCTGCCGTCCTTCAGCGCATCGCCGCGTTCGACATAGTCGCCCTCCTGGACGCTGATGTGCGCGCCCTTGGGCAGCAGGTACTCGACCGGCTCGGCGCCGTCCTCGTCGGGGCGGACGACGATCCGCCGCTTGGCCTTGTAGTCCTTGCCGAACTCGACCCGGCCCGGCCCCTCGCTGATGACCGCGAAGTCCTTGGGCTTGCGCGCCTCGAACAGCTCGGCGACGCGCGGCAGGCCGCCGGTGATGTCACGGGTCTTCGCGGTCTCGCGCGGGATGCGCGCGAGCACGTCGCCGGCATGAACCTCGGTCCCCGGCTCGACCGACAGGATGGCGTCCACGGAGAGGAAATAGCGCGCCTCGACGCCGTTGGCGAGCTGCACCACCTCGCCGTTTTCGTCGCGCAGGGTGATCCGCGGGCGCAGGTCCGCGCCCTTGTGCTGCTTCCAGTCGATGACGGTTTTGCTGGCGATGCCGGTCGCCTCGTCGACCACGTCCCGCATCGAGACTCCATCGACCAGATCGACATAGTTGGCGATACCCGGGCGCTCCGTGATGATCGGACGGGTGTAGGGATCCCATTCGGCAAGCTTTGCGCCCTTCTCGATCTCCGTCCCCTCGTCGGCGAGCAGCCGTGCGCCGTAGGGTACGCGGTGGCTCGCCCGTTCGCGCCCCTGGTCGTCGACCAGCACCAGTTCGGTGTTGTGCGCCATGACGACCGGGCGGTCCTCGCTGTCCTCGACCACGTTGCGGTTGCGGATCTGGACGGTCGCGTCGAACGCTGCCTCGATGCTCGACTGCTCGGCCCCGCGCTGGGCGGCGCCGCCGATATGGAAGGTCCGCATGGTGAGCTGGGTGCCCGGCTCGCCGATCGACTGGGCGGCCATGATGCCCACCGCCTCGCCGAGATTGACGCGGGTGCCGCGGGCGAGGTCGCGCCCGTAGCAGGACGCGCAGACGCCGCCCTTGGACTCGCAGGTGAGCACCGAGCGGATCTTGACCGACTCGATTCCGGCCCGATCGATGGCCTCCACGGCCGCCTCGTCGATCAGGGCGCCGGCAGCGACCACGGTCTCGCCGCTCAGCGGATCCTCGATGGCGGTCGCGGCGCAGCGGCCGAGCACGCGCTCGGCCAGCGTCTCGATCACATCGCCGCTCTCGACCACCGCGCGGACGGTGAGCCCCTGTTCGGTGCCGCAGTTTTCCTCGATCACCGTGCAGTCCTGCGCCACGTCGACGAGGCGGCGCGTGAGATAGCCGGAATTGGCCGTCTTGAGCGCGGTGTCGGCGAGCCCCTTGCGGGCGCCGTGCGAAGAATTGAAGTATTCGAGAACCGTCAGCCCCTCCTTGAAGTTGGAGATGATCGGCGTCTCGATGATCTCGCCCGACGGCTTGGCCATCAGGCCGCGCATCCCGGCAAGCTGCTTCATCTGGGCGGCGGAGCCGCGGGCGCCCGAATGGGCCATCATGTAGACCGAGTTGACCGGCTGGCCCGGTTCGGGGTTGGCGATCCCCTCCATCATCTCTTCCGCCACCTCGTCGGTGCAGCGCGACCAGGCGTCGACGACCTTGTTGTACTTCTCGCCCTGGGTGATCAGCCCCTCCTGGTACTGCTGCTCGAATTGCTTGACGCTGTCGTGCGTCGTGGCGACCAGGGATCCCTTCGCCGCCGGGATGACGAGGTCGTCCTTGCCGAAGGAGATGCCGGCCTTGCAGGCGTGGGCGAAGCCCATCCCCATCAGCCGGTCGGCGAAGATCACGGTCTCCTTCTGGCCGCAGTGGCGGTAGACGATATCGATGACGTTGGTGATCTCTTTCTTAGTGAGAAGCTGGTTGAGCAGGGCGATGCTCACGTCGGGATGGCGCGGCAGGATCTGGGTCAGCAGCGCGCGCCCGGGCGTGGTCTCGAGCCGGACCATTTCCGGCCGGCCCTCGGCGTCCACCGAGTCGATCCGGACCCGGATCTTGGCGTGCAGGGCGACCGCGCCGGTATCGAGCGCCTGTTCGAGTTCGCCGATGCTGGAGAACGCCATGCCTTCCCCGGTCTCGCCCTCGCGCTCGAGCGTGAGGTAGTAGAGGCCGAGCACGATATCCTGCGACGGCACGATGATCGGCTTGCCGTTGGCCGGGCTGAGGATGTTGTTGGTCGACATCATCAGGACCCGGGCCTCGAGCTGCGCCTCGAGCGAGAGCGGCACATGGACCGCCATCTGGTCGCCGTCGAAATCGGCGTTGAAGGCGGTGCACACCAGCGGGTGGAGCTGGATCGCCTTGCCCTCGATGAGAACCGGTTCGAAGGCCTGGATGCCGAGCCGGTGCAGGGTCGGCGCCCGGTTGAGCAGCACCGGATGCTCGCGGATCACTTCCTCCAGGATGTCCCAGACCTCGGGCCGTTCCTTCTCGACCATGCGCTTGGCGGCCTTGATGGTGGTCGCCATGCCGTAGAGTTCGAGCCGCGAGTAGATGAAGGGCTTGAACAGTTCGAGGGCCATCTTCTTGGGCAGCCCGCACTGGTGCAGCTTGAGTTCGGGTCCGACAACGATCACCGACCGGCCCGAATAGTCGACGCGCTTGCCGAGAAGGTTCTGCCGGAAACGGCCCTGCTTGCCCTTCAGCATGTCGCTCAGCGACTTGAGCGGGCGCTTGTTGGCGCCGGTGATGACCCGGCCGCGCCGGCCGTTGTCGAACAGCGCGTCGACCGATTCCTGCAGCATGCGCTTCTCGTTGCGCACGATGATGTCGGGTGCGCGCAGCTCGATCAGCCGCTTGAGCCGGTTGTTGCGGTTAATCACCCGGCGGTAGAGATCGTTGAGGTCCGAGGTGGCGAAGCGCCCGCCGTCGAGCGGCACCAGGGGGCGCAGTTCGGGCGGGATGACGGGGATGATGTCGAGGATCATCCATTCCGGCCGGGTTCCCGAATCGATGAACGCCTCGACCAGCTTGAGCCGCTTGACCAGCTTCTTGCGCTTGGCCTCCGACCGGGTTTCCTTGAGGTCGACGCGAAGCTGCGCGCGCTCGACGTCGAGGTCGATTGCCGACAGCATCACCTTCAGCGCCTCGGCGCCGATCCCGGCGGTGAAGCTCTGTTCGCCGACCTCGTCCTGGAGTTGCAGATACTCCTCCTCCGAGAGCAGCTGCTTGTAGTCCAGGGCGGTTATCCCGGGGTCGATGATGATGAAGTTCTCGAAATAGAGGACCCGCTCGATATCCTTGAGCGTCATGTCGAGCAACAGCCCGATGCGGCTGGGCAGCGACTTGAGGAACCAGATGTGGGCGACCGGGGCGGCCAGTTCGATGTGGCCCATGCGCTCGCGCCGGACCTTCGAGAGGGTGACCTCGACGCCGCACTTCTCGCAGATGATGCCGCGGAACTTCAGCCGCTTGTACTTGCCGCACAGGCACTCATAGTCCTTGATCGGGCCGAAGATACGGGCGCAGAACAGCCCGTCCCGCTCCGGCTTGAAGGTGCGGTAGTTGATGGTTTCCGGCTTCCTGATCTCGCCGTAGGACCATGAACGGGTGCGCTCCGGGCTGGCGATCGAGATGCAGATCTCGTCGAAGCTCTGCGCGTTGCCGATCTGTTGCCCGAAGATGTTGACGATTTCATTCATGGTGTCATCCCTTGCGATGCCGGCCTCGCGGCGCCGGCTTTGCGATGCTGGATTGTCCGCCCTGCCGCGCCGTCCGTCCGGCGGCCCGTCACGACCGCTGGTTGAGTTCGACGTTGAGGCAGAGCGACTTCAACTCCTTGACGAGAACGTTGAAGGATTCGGGTATGCCGGCCTCGAACGTGTCGTCGCCGCGCACGATCGACTCGTAGACCTTGGTGCGGCCCGACACGTCGTCGGACTTGACGGTGAGCATCTCCTGCAGCGTGTAGGCGGCGCCGTACCCTTCGAGCGCCCAGACCTCCATCTCGCCGAAGCGCTGGCCGCCGAACTGCGCCTTGCCGCCCAGCGGCTGCTGGGTGACCAGGCTGTACGGGCCGATCGACCGGGCGTGGATCTTGTCATCGACCAGATGATGCAGCTTCATCATGTAGATGTAGCCGACGGTCACCATGCGGTCGAACAGTTCGCCCGTCCTGCCGTCCCAGAGCCGGGCCTGGCCGCTCGAATCCAGCCCCGCCATCTCCAGCGCCTCGACGATGTCGGCCTCGTGCGCACCGTCGAACACGGGCGTTGCCATCGGCACGCCGGACCGCAGGTTCTGGCCGACCTCGATGACCGCGTCGTCGTCGAACCCGGCGACCGCCCCCCCGCCGTAGATCGCCCCGAGCTGCTTGCGGATGGTGTTTATCTTGCCGCTGCGCAGCACCGTGTCGAGGGTTTCGCCGACCTTGCGCCCGAGCCCGGACGAAGCCCATCCCAAGTGGGTCTCGAGGATCTGTCCGACATTCATCCGCGACGGCACGCCGAGCGGGTTGAGCACGATGTCGACAGGGGTCCCTTCGTCGAGATAGGGCATGTCCTCGATCGGCACGATCTTGGAAATCACCCCCTTGTTGCCGTGGCGGCCGGCCATCTTGTCGCCGGGCTGGAGCTTGCGCTTCACCGCGACATAGACCTTGACCATCTTCATGACGCCGGGCGGCATCTCGTCGCCCGCCTGGAGCTTGTCGACCTTGTTGTCGAAACGCTCCTCGAGGCGCCTCTCGCTTTCCTCGAACTGCGCCCTGAGCGCCTCGACGTCGGACATCACGCCCTCGTTCCGGACGACGAACTGCGTGAGCTGGCGGACCGTATATTTTTCCAGCACGGTCTGGGTGATGCGGCGCCCGGGTTCCGCACCCTCGGGTCCGCTGACGATCGTATGGTTGACGAGCAGGTCGCCGAGCCGCGCCAGATAGCTGCGCTCGAGGATGGCGCGCTCGTCGGCGCGGTCCTTGGAGAGGCGCTCGATCTCCTCGCGCTCGATGGCCAGCGCACGCTCGTCCTTGTCGACGCCGCGCCGCGAGAACACGCGGACCTCCACCACGGTGCCGTTGACGCCGGGCGGCAGGCGGAGCGAGGTGTCGCGGACATCGGACGCCTTCTCGCCGAAGATCGCGCGCAGCAGCTTTTCCTCCGGCGTCATCGGGCTCTCGCCCTTCGGCGTCACCTTGCCGACCAGGATGTCGCCCGGGTTCACCTCGGCGCCGATATAGACGATCCCGGCCTCGTCGAGGTTCTTCAGCGCCTCCTCGCCGACGTTCGGGATGTCGCGCGTGATCTCCTCCTGGCCCAGCTTGGTGTCGCGGGCCATGACATCGAACTCCTCGATGTGGATCGAGGTGAAGACGTCCTCGCGCGCGATGCGTTCGGAGATCAGGATGGAGTCCTCGAAATTGTAGCCGTGCCACGGCATGAACGCGACCAGCACGTTGCTTCCGAGCGCCAGTTCGCCGAAATGGGTCGAGGGTCCGTCGGCGATGGTGTCGCCGGCGTCCACCCGGTCGCCCACCTTCACCAGCGGACGCTGGTTGATGCAGGTATTCTGGTTGGAGCGCTGAAACTTCCGCAGGTTGTATATGTCGACGCCGGGGGCCGACAGCGAGATCTCCTCGGTCGCACGGACGACGATGCGGGTGCCGTCCATCTGGTCGACGACCCCGCCGCGCCGGGCGACGATGGTGGCGCCGGAGCCACGCGCCACGGCTTCCTCCATCCCGGTGCCGACCAGCGGCGCCTCGGTGCGGATCAGCGGCACCGCCTGGCGCTGCATGTTCGACCCCATCAGGGCGCGGTTGGCGTCGTCGTTCTCGAGGAACGGGATCAGCGCCGCCGCGACCGAGACAAGCTGCTTAGGCGAGACGTCGATGAACCCGATGGTTTCCGGCAGCGCGAGAACGAACTCGCCGCCGCGGCGGCAACTCACCAGGTCGTCGGTGAACCTGCCGTCGCGATCGAGGTTGGCGTTCGCCTGGGCGATCGTGTGGTTGCTTTCGTCGATCGCCGAAAGATATTTCACCGCGTCGGTGACCTTGCCGTCCACGACCTTGCGGTAGGGCGTCTCGATGAAGCCGTAGCGGTTGACCCTGGCGAAGGTCGCCAGCGAGTTGATCAGGCCGATATTGGGGCCTTCCGGCGTCTCGATCGGGCAGATGCGGCCGTAGTGGGTCGGGTGGACGTCGCGCACCTCGAAGCCCGCGCGCTCGCGCGTCAGGCCGCCCGGGCCGAGCGCTGACAGACGGCGCTTGTGGGTGATCTCGGACAGCGGGTTGGTCTGGTCCATGAACTGGGAGAGCTGCGAGGAGCCGAAGAACTCGCGCACCGCCGCGGCCGCCGGCTTGGCGTTGATCAGGTCGTGCGGCATGACCGAGTCGAGTTCGAGCGCCCCCATGCGTTCACGGATGGCGCGCTCCACGCGCAGCAGCCCGATCCGGTACTGGTTCTCCATCAACTCGCCCACCGAGCGCACGCGCCGGTTGCCGAGATGGTCGATGTCGTCGATCTCGCCGATCCCGTCCTTGAGCTCGACCAGCGTCTTGACGACGGCGAGGATATCCTGCTTGCGCAGGGTGCGCAGCGAGTCCTGGGTCTCGAAACCGAGGCGCGCATTCATCTTCACCCGCCCGACGGCCGACAGGTCGTAGCGTTCGGAATCGAAGAACAGCCCGCGGAACATCGTCTCCGCGCTGTCCAGCGTCGGCGGCTCGCCCGGGCGCATCACCCGGTAGATGTCCATCAGCGCCTCCTCGCGCGACCTGTTGCGGTCGACTGCGAGGGTGTCGAGGATGTAGGGGCCGACATTGGTGCGGTCGATCCACAGCGTGTTCAGGCCGTTTATGCCGGCCTCGTCGATCTCGGCGAGCCGTTCCTCGGTAAGCTCGTCGCCCGCCTCGAGATAGATCTCGCCGGTCTCCTCGTTGACCACATCCTCCGCGAGGTAGCGGCCGACCAGATCGGAACCGTCGGCCAGAATCTGCTTGAGCCCGGCATCGCCGAGCCGCCGCGCGAGGGCCGCGGTCATCTTCCGGCCGGCGTCCGCCACCACCGCGCCGTCGTCGGCGTCGATCAGATCCTTATCCAGCTTGCCGCCGAGCAGCCGGTCGGGCGCGAAATCGGTCTTCCAGCCGCCCTCCGTGCGCTCGAATGCGGCGGAGTCGTAGAAATAGCCGAGCAGTTCCTCGACCGTCATGCCGCGCACTTCCTCCGGCGCGACCTCCGCGCCGGCCGCCGTGCGTTCGGCCTTCAGCGTCTCGGTCTCCTGCGAGTCGAGCGCGAACAGCAGCGTCGTGACCGGCAGCTTGCGGCGACGGTCGATGCGGACATGCACGATGTCCTTGGCGTCAAACTCGAAGTCGAGCCAGGAGCCGCGGTAGGGGATGATGCGGGCGGCGAACAGGTACTTGCCCGACGAATGGGTCTTGCCCTTGTCGTGGTCGAAGAACACGCCGGGCGAGCGGTGCATCTGCGAGACGATCACGCGCTCGGTGCCGTTGACGACGAAGGTGCCGTTGTCCGTCATCAGCGGCATGTCGCCCATGTAGACGTCCTGCTCCTTGATGTCGCGGACCGACCGCGCGCCCGTGTCCTCGTCGACGTCGAAGACCACCAGCCTGAGCGTGACCTTGAGCGGCGCGGCATAGGTCATGTCGCGCTGCTGGCACTCCTCGACGTCGTATTTCGGCGGCTCAAGTTCGTACTTGACGAAGTCGAGCGTGCCGTTTTCCGAGAAGTCGGTGATCGGGAAGACCGACTTGAACACCTCCTGCAATCCGGTCTCGGTGCGGTCGCCAGAAGCGACGTCCATCTGCAGGAACTTGTCGTAGGACGCCTTCTGGACCTCGATGAGGTTCGGCATGGCGGCCGCCGACTGAAGGCGGCCGAACTCCTTGCGAATGCGTTTGCGACCGGTAAAGGACTGTGCCATTCCCACCTCTTCAAGCGCGCGCGGCCGCGGCGGCGCCAGCCGGCCGGTGCGCGACGGTCTGTCGAACCCATCGGATTGCCGCCGGGCGAACGAACACCCCGGGACGGCGCGCCGTTCCCGGCGCGCCGCGCGGCGGCTTCGCTCTCCCGCGGGAGACTCGCGGCCAAACTAGCGGACCTCGACGGTCGCCCCGGCCCCCTCGAGCTTCTCCCTGATCTCGTTCGCCTCGTCCTTGCTCACCGCTTCCTTGACCGCCTTGGGCACGGCCTCGACGAGATCCTTCGCCTCCTTGAGCCCGAGCCCGGTGAGCGCGCGGACCTCCTTGATGACGTTGATCTTCTTCTCGCCGAAGCTGACGAGAATCAGGTCGAACTCGGTCTGCTCCTCCTCGGCGGCCGCGGCTTCGGCCGGGGCGGCGGCGACCGCAACCGGAGCGGCGGCGCTCACGCCCCACTTGTCCTCCAGCAGCTTGGACAGTTCGGCGGCCTCGATGACCGTCAGCTGCGACAGGTCCTCGACCAGTTGTTCAAGATTGGCAGGCATTGCGTTTCTCCTTTCCGATTCCCGTATCGGCCGTCAGGCCGCATCCTTTTCCGCATAGGCGGCCAGCACGCGGGCCATCTGCCCCGCCGGCGCCTGCAGCACCCCGGCGACCCGGGTCGCGGGCGTCTGGATCGTGCCGACCAGCCGCGCCCGCAGCTCGTCGAGCGAGGGCAGCTTCGCCAGCGCGGTAACCCCGGCCGCATCGAGCACCTGCCCGGCGAGCCCGCCGCCGGTGACGTCGAGGGCCTGGTTCTTCTCCGCGAATTCGACGGCCACGCGTGCCGCCGCCACCGGATCATCCGAATAGGCGATCGCCGTCGGACCGACGAACAGCCCGGCCAGCCCCTCGAATGCGGTGTCCCTCAGCGCCAGCTTGGTCAGCCGGTTCTTGGTCACCTTGAAGCGCGCCCCCGCGTCGCGCATCTGCCGGCGGAGGACGGTCGCCTGTGCCACCGTGAGACCGACGGGCCTCGTCACCACCACCAGGGTCGCCGCGCCGAACAGCGCGTTGAGCGCGGCGACCTGTTGTTCCTTCTGCGCCCGGTTCAACGATCGTTTCTCCTCTCGGGCCGGCGGCGCGCACCGCCGGCCGGGTTGCGACTGGATCCCCGCCGCCGGGGATCCGGCTTCCTGCCCCGGAAGCCCGAGCCGCCTGCGCCCGGAACGGGCGCAACCGTTGAACTCGCGGCCCCGTCTGTGCGGGACTTACCCGCCGGTTCCCGGCGGCGCCTGCAGTCTCGGACAGGTCTCCGGCCGGGCTGCGGCCCGGACGGATACTCTCGGCCCGGCGTTACCCCGCCGCGCCGCCGATGACGCTCTGGACGTCGAGCTTGATGCCCGGCCCCATGGTGGAACTCAGCGCAGCGCGCTTGACGTAGGTCCCCTTCGCGCCGCTCGGCTTGGCTCTGACCACCGCGTCGGCCAGCGCACGGATGTTCTCCTTGAGATCGTCGTCGGCGAAGCTCGCCTTGCCGATCCCGGCGTGGATGATACCGGCCTTCTCGACCCGGAACTCGACCTGCCCGCCCTTGGCGGCGCGCACCGCCTCGCCGACATCCTGGGTGACGGTGCCGAGCTTGGGGTTGGGCATCAGCCCGCGCGGGCCGAGAATCTTGCCCAGCCTGCCGACCACCGCCATCATGTCGGGCGTCGCCACGCAGCGGTCGAACTCGATGGCCCCGCCGCGGACGGTCTCGGCGAGTTCCTCGGCGCCGACCACCTCGGCCCCGGCCTCGCGCGCCTCGTCCGCCTTGTCGCCGCGCGCGAAGACGGCGACCCGGACCGTCTTGCCCGTCCCCTTGGGCAGGGAGACGACGCCGCGCACCATCTGGTCGGCGTGGCGCGGGTCGACCCCGAGGTTCATCGACAGTTCCAGGGTCTCGTCGAACTTGCTGCCGGCCCGCGCCTTGACGAGGCCGATCGCCTCGTCGAGCCCGTAAAGCCGCTCGCGGTCGATGCCCTCGTAGGCCCCGGACAGGCGTTTTCCCTTCCTTGCCATCGGCTCACTCCATTACCTGCACGCCCATCGACCGGGCGGTGCCGGCCAGCATCCTGCACGCCGCCTCGATATCGTCGGTGTTCAGGTCGGCCATCTTCTTCTCGGCGATCTCGCGAAGCTGCGCCATCCGCACCGCGCCCACGACGGTGCGGCCGGGTTCCTGGGAACCCGATTCCAGCCGCGCCGCCTGCTTGATCAGGTAGGAGGCGAGCGGCGACTTGGTCTCGAACGAGAACGACCGGTCGGCGTAGACCGTGATCACCGTCGGCAGCGGCACGCCCTGCTCGAGGTTCTGCGTGTGCGCGTTGAACGCCTTGCAGAACTCCATGATGTTGACGCCCTGCTGGCCGAGGGCGGGGCCGATCGGCGGCGACGGGTTTGCCTGCCCCGCCGGCACCTGAAGCTTGATATAGCCCGTGATCTTCTTTGCCATGGTTCGACTGCCGCCTCGGAAAACTGCCTGACCGTCCCGCCGCTAGAGTTTCTCGACCTGGGCGTATTCGAGTTCGACCGGGGTCGAGCGCCCGAAGATCGAGACCGCCACCTTGAGCCGCGCCCGGTCCTCGTCGATCTCCTCGACCGTGCCGTTGAACGAGGTGAAGGGGCCGTCGCTGACCCGGACCTGTTCGCCGACGTCGAAGGTGATCGAGGGCTTGGGTCGTTCGACCCCGTCCTGCACCTGGCGCAGGATGCGCTGGGTCTCGGCGTCGGAAATCGGCGACGGCCGGCCGCGCGCCCCGCCGCCGCCGAGGAAGCCGGTGACCTTGGCCGTGTTCTTCACTAGATGCCACGTCTCGTCGGTCAGGTCCATCTTGATCAGGACATAACCCGGGAAAAACTTGCGGTCCGCGCGCACCTTGGCGCCGCGGCGCATCCGCACCACCTCCTCGGTCGGCACCAGGACCTCCTCGAACATCTCGTCGAGGCCCTTCTGTGCCGACTGCTCGCGGATCGACTGGGCGACCTTGTTCTCGAACCCCGAGTAGACGTGGATCACGTACCAGCGCGCGGTCATCGACTAGCCCCCGAGACCGAGCACCGCGCGGACGGCGACTGAGAGGATCTGGTCGACCACGAAGAAGAACAGCGCCGCGAGCGCGACGAAGATGAACACCATCACCGTCGTCACAAGCGTCTCCCGCCGGCTCGGCCAGGTCACTTTCGCGACCTCGCGCCTGACCTGCTGGACGAATTCCATGGGGCCTATTCTCGCCATTTCGCCTCGACTGTCCGCGCCATCGTCCGCCGGGCATCGCACCGGCTGGCAGGAGTGGAGGGATTCGAACCCCCAACCCCCGGTTTTGGAGACCGGTGCTCTGCCAATTGAGCTACACTCCTAAGACCGCGCCTGTCCGGCGTTGCCTGTCATTCGATGATCTGTGCGACGACGCCGGCGCCGACGGTTCGGCCGCCTTCGCGGATGGCGAAGCGCAGCCCCTCGTCCATCGCGATCGGCACGATCAACTCCACATCCATCGACACATTGTCGCCCGGCATCACCATCTCCGTCCCCTCCGGCAACGCCACCTGGCCCGTCACATCCGTCGTCCGGAAGTAAAACTGCGGCCGGTAGTTGCTGAAAAACGGCGTGTGTCGGCCGCCCTCGTCCTTCGTCAGAATGTACGCCTCCGCCTTGAAACGCGTGTGCGGCGTGATCGAACCCGGCCGCGCCAATACCTGGCCGCGCTCCACCTCCGTCCGACCGACCCCGCGCAGAAGACAACCCACATTGTCCCCCGCCTCGCCGCTGTCCAGAAGCTTGCGGAACATCTCGACACCCGTCACCACCGTCTTCGACGTCTCCTTCAGACCGACAATCTCCACCTCCTCGCCGACCTTGATCGTCCCGCGCTCAATACGGCCCGTCACTACCGTCCCGCGACCCGAAATCGAAAACACATCCTCGATCGGCATCAGAAACGCCATGTCCTTCGGACGGTCCGGCTGGGGAACATAACCGTCAACCGCCGCCATCAACTCAAGAACCGATCCCGTCCCGGACGCATCAGACACTCCCTCCAACGCCGACAGCGCCGAACCCCGAACCACCGGAATGTCATCCCCGGGAAAATCATAACTCGACAGCAGCTCGCGAACCTCCAACTCAACAAGATCCAGCAACTCCTCGTCGTCCACCTGATCGACCTTGTTCATGTAAACCACAATCGCCGGAACCCCCACCTGACGCGCCAGCAATATGTGCTCCCGCGTCTGGGGCATCGGACCGTCCGCCGCAGAAACCACCAGAATCGCTCCGTCCATCTGCGCCGCACCCGTGATCATGTTCTTCACATAGTCCGCATGACCCGGACAATCCACGTGCGCGTAATGACGCTCCCCCGTCTCGTACTCCACATGCGCCGTCGCTATCGTGATCCCCCGCGCCTTCTCCTCCGGCGCCTTGTCGATCTCGTCGTACGCCGTGTACTCCGCACCGCCCGCCTCCGCCAACACCTTCGTGATCGCCGCCGTCAACGTCGTCTTGCCATGATCCACATGACCGATCGTCCCCACATTGCAGTGCGGCTTCGTCCGCTCAAACCTCGACTTCGACATCCCTCTCCCCCCTCTACGCTAGACACTCACTAACTACGGCGACAGCGGTCTCCGCGGGCGACGGCTGGAGCGGGTGATGGGAATCGAACCCACACAACCAGCTTGGAAGGCTGGGGCTCTACCATTGAGCTACACCCGCACGGCACCCCCGGACGCTCCGCCAAGCGCTCCGGGGCTCCCGGACCCGGTGGAACACCGCTCCGAACGGCTGGTGGAGGGGGTTGGATTCGAACCAACGTAGGCAAACGCCAACGGGTTTACAGCCCGTCCCCTTTAGCCACTCGGGCACCCCTCCGGACCCGCCGCAACGCTTGCGCAACGATGGATTGGCCCAACTAGGCGATCCGCCCTTCCGTGTCAATGACGAAGAAAAGGCAAGAACACCACTCCCGAGCCATGGGAAGCGCGCCATGCAGGATTGAGTATTCGACCGATGTCGAGGTGGAATATAGTCGTTTTCATGGTGCGAAACAAGGGACAAAGACCGGGCAGGCGGTCGGGGCGCAGCGGCGGCAGCGGAGTCTGGCTCTACGGCCGCCACGCGGTCGCGGCGGCGCTCGCCAACCCGCGGCGGCGGCGCCTTCGCTTCCTTGCCGAGAGCGCGGCGGCAGCGGGGTTCGCCCGCCATGCGCCGGAGATCGTCGACCGGGAGGCGCTGCGCCGGGTCCTGCCCGACGGCGCGGTTCACCAGGGGCTCGCCCTCCTCGTCGAACCGCTCGCCGACGCCGGGATCGATGCGATGCTGGCCGCCGCGGACGCGCGCCGGCGCGCCGCGGTGATCGTCCTCGACCGGGTGCAGGACCCACGCAACGCCGGCGCCGTCCTCAGGAGCGCCGCGGCGCTCGGCGCGCTCGGCCTGGTGGTCCCCGGGCGCGGCGCCCCGCCGGAAACCGGCGCGCTGGCCCGCGCGGCGTCGGGCGCGCTCGAACGGGTGCCGGTGGTCCGGGCGGTCAACCTCGCCCGCGCGCTGGCTGCGATGAAGGTGCGCGGCTTCTGGTGCGTCGGCTTCGACGCCGGTGCGGAAACCGCGCTGTCGCCCGCCGCGCTGCCCGACCGCTGCGCCCTGGTGCTCGGCGCCGAGGGGAAGGGGCTGCGCCGGTTGACGGCGGAGACCTGCGACCTGGTCCTGCGGATCCCGACGGCGTCAGGCGCGGCGAGCCTCAACGTCGCGGCGGCGGCGGCGATCGCGCTCTACGCCCACGCGCGGCCGTAGCGGCCTCCGGGCGGGGTCAGCCCGGCCCCGCGGCGATCCCGCCCGCGGCCTCGAGGTCGCGGTGCAGCGCGCGCACCGCCTGGACGAAGCAGTCCAGCGGCGCGGCGGTGATCCCGGCGCCGATCTGCCCGACACCCGCCTGGCGGTGCGCGATCCCCGTGTTGACGATGGGCAGCACCCCGCTGTCGGCGACCTTGCGCGCGTCGATCCCGGCCGGCGCGGCGGCGAAATCGAGGATCGGCAGGGTGAAGGCCGGGTTTTCGCCGATGGTGATCGACCGCATCTCGCGGCTGGCGGCGACCGCCCGGCCCGGACTGCCGCCGACGAACTGGACGATGGCGGGCGCCGCCGCCATCGCAAACCCGCCCAGGCCGGCGGTTTCGGTGATCGCGCTGTCGCCGATGTCGCGCGCCGCGTCATCCCTGCCGAAACCGGGGAAGTAGAGGCCGTCCACCGTCGGGGCGGGGGCGGTGAACCAGCGGTCGCCAGTGCCGCTCGTCTGGATGCCGAAATGCACGCCGTTGCGCGCCATCGCGGTGACCATCGAGGAGAAGGGCACGCCGCGCGCGGCGTCGAGCATCGCCTTGCAGGCCGCCATCGACAGGTTGATGAAGAAATGGTCGTTGCCGGCCATGAACGCGAAGGCCCGGGCGAGTTCTCGGGATCCGGCGCCGGAACCAAGCGCCGCCGGGACCAGCCGCTTGATGAGCAGCGCGGTGGCGGCGACGTTGCGGTTGTGCCCCTCGTCGCCCATGTGCAGCGCCCGGGCGATCAGCGGCTTGAGCGCGACCGGCCCGAGTTCCTCGAGCGCGCGCGCCAGGATGTCGGCGAGTTCGCCCCGCATCCAGCGCAGCCGGTCGATCACCTCGGGGCCGTTGGCGCCGAAGCGCAGGACCTTGCCGAGCCCCTCGTTGAGGCCCGAACAGGCGATGTTTCCGGCCTCCGCGTTGCCGACGATCCACATCGGCATGGAGGGCGAGACGACCCCCGCCATCGGCCCGACCGCCCCGCGATGGTGGCAGGAATCGAACGAAATCTCGCTGGATTCCGCAAGCGCGCGCGCCGCCGCGAGATCGCGCGCCCATCCCTCGAACAGGATGGCGCCGAGGACCGCGCCCTGCATCGGCCCGCACATCTCCGGCCATGCGACCGGCGGGCCGGCATGCAGGATGGTGCGCTCGCCCATGCCGGCCAGCGCCTCGCGCGCGGCGCCGACCCCGGTCACCGCCGGGTCGGCCGCGAGGAACCTGTCGAACGCGGTCCGGTTGGCCGCCTCGATCCGCGGATGGTTCAGCAGCGCGGCGAGCTCCAGCCCGGCGTCGCGCGATCCGTCCGCCGGCGGCCGCCAGTCGACGTCCACGACCGCGCCGCCCGCCGCGCGGATCGCCTCGGCGAACGCCCCGAGCCCCAGATTGACCACCGTCGGCGGCCGTTTCAGGAGGTCGCCGCTCACCCCGTCGCCCCGCTCGCCAGCGCGGCCGCCATGCGCGCGGCCTCCGCGTTGCTGGCGGCCACCGCCATGCCCGCCTCGCGCAGCACCGCTTCCTGGCGGGATCGGCATTGCGGGTCGGCGTCGGTGCCGCAGATCGAACCGACCACCACCGGGCCGTCGATGGCGCGGACCGCCGGCGCCAGCGCGGCGGCCGGATCCTCGTGCGCGCCGGCGCCCAGCACGACGTCGATCAGGATCGCCGCGGTGTCCGGCATCCCGGCCGCCTCCCGCATGCGCTCCAGCCGCGGGCCGTAATCGATCATCGGATGCGGCCGCCCGCGGGTGAAGGCATCGTCGCCGAGATCGAGCATGACATGCGCCCCGCCCGCCTGCCCGTCGAACCGGTCGGCGGGGTCGAGCGGCGTATTGGAGAGGATCCGGCCGAGCGCGGGCACAGCGATTGTCTGCGCCTCGTAACAGAAGGTGCCGCCGCTGAACAGGCCGACGAGGCGGTTCCGTCCCGCCCCGCGCGGCACCCGGGAACGGGGGGGCGGTGCGGAGCGGGACGGGACCGGCGCGCCGGCGGCGAGCGCCGCCGCCTCCTCGAGGGTGGCGGCGAAACGCACGTTGGCGGGCAGCGCGGGCGGCGGCGGCGCGCCGATGAAGCAGGCGACGACCGACTTGCCGATCGCTGCCGCGGCGTCGAGCACGCGGCGCATCACTGCCGCATCCGGCGGCTTCGACACCAGGACGACGGTCGCGGTCGCCCTGTCGCCGGCCAGCATCGCCAGCGCCCGCAGGGTCGCCGCGCCGCCCACCTCCGGCGACAGGTCGCGCCCGCCGACGCCGATCGCGTGCGAAACGCCGGCGCCCAGGCGGTCGATCAGGCAGGTCACTTCCTGAACGCCGGTACCCGAAGCGCCGATCGCACCCACCGTTCCCCGCCGCACCCGGTTGGCGAAGCCGAGCGGCACCCCGCCGATGATCGCGGTGCCGCAGTCGGGGCCCATGACCAGGTGCCCTGCGGCCTCGGCGGCGCGCTTGAGCGCCACCTCGTCGGCGACCGGCACGTTGTCGGAGAAGATCATCGCGTCGAGCCCGAGGGCGAGCGCCTTCATCGCTTCCGCCGTGGCATAGGGTCCGGGGCACGAGATCAGGGCGAGTGCGGCGTCGGGCGCGGCGGCCCTGGCCGCGGCAAGGGTGCGGGGCCGCGGCGGGGCTCCGTCGCCAACCGCGGCGGGCAGAGCCTCGCCATCGAGCGCCGCCGCCGCCGCCTCGAGCGCGGCGGCGAGGGCCGATGCATCCGGCCCTTCGACCGCCACCAGCAGATCGTTGGGGCCGGCGTGCCCGGCGTCCGCCGGCACGCCGTTTTCCGCCAGCATCCGGAGATTGGCCGGCGTCGCCATGACGGCGGAGGCGCGGTCGATGCCGGGTCGCGCTTCGAGCGCGGCGGCAAGCCGCATCAGCGCCACCGAGTCCCGGTAGAGCCCGCGGCGCAGCAGGATGTCGACGGCCATTCCGGGCCTATGCCGGGATCCTGTCCATGTCCACGATTGCCGCGACCATGCCGCCGCCGGCCGGGCCCTGCTGGAGGGCGGCAACGGAGACGAAGACCGCGGGGTCGCCGAGCGCAGCGGAGACCACGCCGCCCACCGCCGCCTTGGTCTGGTGAGTGTGGTGGACGTCGGTGTCGTTGAGTGAGACCAGCCGTCTGCCGCGCAGCCGCCCGAGCGGGTCGGTCTCGCATTTGACGAAGCAGTTGACGACCGCCTCGCCGAGGTCGGACGGGTGCGGCCGGTCGGACAGCGGCAGACCGGCGCTGCGGATCGCGTCATAGATCCCGTCGGCGTCGATCGCGTCCCTCATCACCGCGTGGCCGATCCGGAAGCGCCCGCCGGCGCCCGTGCGGTTGCCGACGACGACGATCTGCGCCTCCATCTGCTCGTTGCCGCTGGAGCACGAGGCGACCGAGGAGTAGAGGTCGAGGTCGCGGCCGATCTGGTCCTCGCGCGGCATCGGGATCTCGCCCACCGCGTAGCCGATGCCGAGCGCCGCCGTGGCATTGGCGATCGCCATCGATTCGATGGTCTCCTCGGTGGCGACGGAATGACCGCGCGCCTTCGCGTCGGCGATGCTTTCGACGGTGAGCAGTGGGGATTTCGACTGCACGTAGTGGATGTCGGACGCATCGTCGATGCCGGCGTCCTGCATGGCACGCTCGACCCCCGCGGCGACCTTGAGGACGCCGGCCGGGCGGCCGATGTCCTCCGGCGCGATGGCTTCCGACATGGCGATGCCGACGGCGAGCCGTTCGGCCTCCGGATCGGCGTCGGGGTCGTCGACGCGGGCGAATACGTTGATGTGCGGCGCGATGATGCCCGGGCAGCCGCCGGAAAGCGCGATGGGCACCCGCATTGCCGCATCGCGGCCCCGCGCGCCCTCGCGGACTAGGAAATCGCGCAGCACCCGGTCGACCAGGATGCGGCCGAAATCGTTGACCCCGCCGTTGCCCTCGGTCTTGGCGACGAGGGCGACGATGTCGTCGGCGCCGAACCCCTCCCGCTCCATCGCCGCCGCGATGCCGGCGGTATCCTGCACGTGCTCCATCGGGACCTTGCATACGACAATGGCCATGCTTTCTCCTCCCGTATTCCCGGACCCTGTCGCCGGAAGGCTAGCAGAACCGCGCCGGTCGGTTCTTCCGAAAATCGCCGCCGGGCGGCGGCGCTGTGCCGGCCGATGCTTGAACCCGCGCCGGTGCGGCGCTATCTGTCGCCCGGGCGCCGGATTAGCTCAGTCGGTAGAGCGGCTGATTTGTAATCAGCAGGTCGGCGGTTCGAGCCCGTCATCCGGCACCAGCATGCGCCCCCGCGCCCGCTATTCGGCCGCCTGATCCTCCTGCGCCGGCGGACGCCAGCGCAGGACCGGGCGGCGCGCGGCCGCGGTCTCGTCGAACCGGCGCCGCGGCGCTTCTTCCGGCGCGGCGCCGAACCGGTCGGCGCCGCCCGCCAGCGCCCGTTCGACCAGGCCCCGCAGCGTGGCGATCAGGTGGTCAAGGCTCTCCTTCGACTCGGTCTCGGTCGGCTCGAGCAGGAGGGCGCCGTGCACCACCAGCGGGAAGTAGATCGTCGGAGGGTGGTAACCCTCGTCGATCATCGCCTTGGCGAGGTCGAGCGTCGTCGCCCCGCTGTCCTTGAGGAAGCCGTCGTCGAACAGCACCTCGTGCATGCACGGGCCTTCGTAGGGCAGGCTCATCAGGTCGGAAAGGCCGGCCGAGATGTAGTTGGCGTTCAGCACCGCATCCGACGAGGCCTGCCGGAGCCCGTCGATGCCGTGGCTGAGGATGTAGGCGAGGGCGCGTACGAACATCCCCATCTGGCCGTGGAACCCCTTGACCCGGCCGATCGCCGACCCGGCGGCATCGTGTTCGACCAGGCGGTATCCGTCCGGCCCGCCGGCGATCCAGGGGACCGGTGCATAGGGCGCGAGCGCCGCGCACAGCGCGATCGGACCCGAGCCCGGCCCGCCGCCGCCGTGCGGCGTCGAGAAGGTCTTGTGCAGGTTGAGATGCATGCAGTCGATGCCGAGGTCGCCGGGCCGCACCCGCCCGACGATGGCGTTGAAGTTGGCGCCGTCGCAGTAGAAGTAGGCGCCCGCCTCGTGCACCGCCGCGGCCTGTTCCAGGATCTCGTCCTCGAACAGCCCGCAGGTGTTGGGGTTGGTCAACATGAAGGCCGCGACCCCGCCGTCGAGCGCCGACCTGAGCGCCCCGAGATCGACGCGGCCGCGCGCATTGAGCGGCACCGCGGCGACCTCGTAGCCGCACGCGGCGGCGCTCGCCGGGTTGGTGCCGTGCGCGGAATCCGGTACCAGGACGCGCGCCCGGGCATCGCCGGCCGCCTCGTGCGCCGCGCGGATGGTCATCAGCCCGGTCCACTCGCCGTGCGCGCCGGCGGCCGGGGAGAGGGCGATCGCCGGCATCCCGGTCAGCGCGCGCAGCCAGCCGGCCAGCCGGTCCATGAGCGCGAGCGCGCCCTGCACCGTGGAGGCCGGCTGCAACGGATGAATGTCGGCGAACCCCGGCAGCCGTGCGAGTTTCTCGTTGAGCCGCGGGTTGTGCTTCATGGTGCACGAACCGAGCGGGTAGAGGCCCGAGTCGATCGAGTAGTTCTTCTGGCTGAGGCGCGTGAAATGGCGCACGACCTGGGGTTCGGAGAGGCCCGGCAGGTCGACCGGCGTCGAGCGCGCAAGCCCGCCCAGCCGGTCGCCGACCGGCGGCGGCTCGGGCAGATCGACCCCGGTGCGCCCCTCCGCGCCCTGCTCGAAGATCAGCGGCTCCTCGAAATGGAGTCCGCGGTGCCGGACCGGGTCCGGCCGTCCGCCGCCCGCTCGCCCGCTCATTGCAGGACCTCGCGGAGCGCGGTTTCCAGGGCCGCCATGTCGTCCTCGCTCACGGTTTCGGTTGCCGCCACTAGGAGCAGCGGCTCCGCCGCCGCCTCGCCGGGCAGCAGGCGGGAGACCGGGACGCCGGCCAGCACGCCGCGCCCGGCGAGCGCCTCGACGACATCGGCCGCCGGTCGCGGCAGGCGCAGCGTGAACTCGTTGAAGAAGGTCTCGTTCGCCACCGCAACGCCCGGCACCGCGGCGAGCCGGTCGGCCAGTGCCGCCGCGCGCGCATGGTTGAGCCGCGCCAGCCGGGCGAAGCCCGCACCCCCGAGCAGGCTCAGATGGATGGCGAAGGCGAGCGCGCACAGGCCGGAATTGGTGCAAATGTTGCTGGTCGACTTCTCGCGCCGGATATGCTGCTCGCGGGTCGCCAGCGTCAGCACCCAGCCGCGCTCGCCGTCGGCGTCGAGCGCCTCCCCGGCGAGGCGGCCGGGCATCTGCCGGACATGGCGGTCGCGGCAGGCAAACAGCCCGACATAGGGTCCGCCGAAGGAGAGCGGGTTGCCGATCGACTTTCCCTCGGCGGCGACGATGTCGGCTCCCATCTCGCCCGGCGACCGCAGCAGGCCGAGCGCCACCGCCTCGGTCACGGCGACGACGAGGAGCGCTCCCGCCGCACGGCATGCCTCGGCCAGCGGGGCAAGGTCGCGCACTCTGCCGAAGAAGTCGGGGTACTGGACGACGACGCAGGCGGTTTCCCCGTCGATCGCCCCGGCCGCCGCCTCGGCGCCGTCGAAATCGGGCGGCAGGCAGTCGGGTTCGGCGGCGAGGAAGGTGAGCCCGGTCTCCACCACCTCGCGGTACTGGGGATGCAGCGCGCCGGAGACGACCACCCGCCACCGCCGGGTGATCCGGAGCGCCATGCCCACGGCCTCGAGGCAGGAGGTGGCCCCGTCGTACATCGAGGCGTTGGCGACATCGAGCCCGGTGATCAGGGCGACCTGGGTCTGGAATTCGAACAGCGCCTGCAGCGTACCCTGCGATATCTCCGGCTGGTACGGGGTGTAGGAGGTGAGGAACTCGCCCCGCTGGATCAGCGCATCGACGCTCGCCGGCACGTGGTGGCGGTAGGCGCCCGCGCCGAGAAAGAACGGCACCGACCCGGCGGAAACATTGCGCCCGGCGAGCCCGGCGAGCGCCCGTTCGACCTCGATCTCGCCGGCATGGTCGGGCAGGTCGAAGACCGGGTTGCGGGCCGCCTCAGGCACGTCCCGGAAGAGGCTGTCGACGGAAGGTGCGCCGATCGCAGCGAGCATCTCTCGCCGGTCGGCGTCGGTCAGCGGCAGATAGCGCATCGCCCGCCCCGGATCAGAGCGACGAAACGAAGGCCTGGTATGCGGCCTCGTCCAGCAAGGCCTCGACCTCGCCGGGATCGGACATCCGCAGCTTGAGGAACCAGCCGCCGCTTGTCGGTTCCCGGTTGACGATGCCCGGATCGTCGGCCAGCGGTTCGTTGACCTCGACCACCTCGCCGGTTACCGGGGCGTAGATCTCGCTCGCCGCCTTTACCGACTCCACCACCGCCGCCTCGTCCCCCCGGGCGATTTGGCGGCCCGGTTCGGGGAGTTCGACGAACACCACATCGCCGAGCTGTTCCTGGGCGTAGTCGGAAATTCCGACCGTCGCGATATCGCCCTCGACGAGAACCCACTCATGATCCTTGCTGTATCTGAGATCGGCCACGGGGCTCACCCTCCCTTGCCCTTGAAGTAGCGGTGCGGAACGAACGGCAGCGCGGCAATGCGCGCCGGCCGGGGGCGGTCGCGGACGACGACCTCGACCGCGTCTCCGGCCGCCGCCGCCGCAACGTAGCCCATCGCGACCGGCCCGCCGATGCTCGGCCCGAAACTGCCGCTGGTGATCTCGCCGATCCGCGCGCCGCCGGGGCCGCGGATCTCGCAATGGGCGCGCGCCGGGGCGCGGCCTTCCGGCCGGATGCCGACGCGGCGGCGCGGCGGCCCCGACGCCAGCTGCTCGAGAATGAGGCCGGCGCCCGGGAAGCCGCCCTCGGCCCGCCGGCGCTTGCCGATGGTCCAGCCGAGCCCGGCCTCGACCGGGGTGGTGTCCGGGCCGATATCCTGTCCGTGCAGGCAGAGCCCGGCCTCGAGGCGCAGCGTGTCGCGCGCGCCGAGCCCGGCCGGCGCGACACCGGGCAGGTCGAGCAGGCGGCGGGCGATAAACTCGGTCCGGTCGGCCGGGATCGAGATTTCGAACCCGTCCTCTCCGGTGTAGCCGGAACGCGTGACGGCAAGCCTCACCCCGTCGATCTCGAACGGGGCCGCGGACATGAACGGGAGCGCGTCCGCGCCGGGTGCGAGGGCGGCGAGCGCGGCGGCGGCGCCCGGGCCCTGGACCGCGACCAGCCCGCGGTCCAGTTCCTCGAGCGTGCAACCGGCGGGCAGCGCGGCGCGGATATGGGCGATGTCATCGTCCCTGCGCGCGGCGTTGGCGACGACGAACAGATAGGTCCCGACATTGGTGACGATGAGGTCGTCGAGGATGCCGCCGGCATCGTCGGTCAGCATCGTGTAGCGCATCCGCCCGGGCGCGAGGTCCGCGATGTTCCCCGGCACCAGCGCCTCGAGCGCACGCTCGCGTCCGTCGCCGCGGATCACGAGCTGGCCCATGTGCGACACGTCGAACAGCGACGCTGCACGGCGCGTGTGCAGATGCTCCTCGACGATGCCGGCAGGGTACTGGATCGGCATGTCGTAGCCGGCGAACGGCGCCATCCTGGCGCTAAGCGCGCGGTGCAGGCCGGCGAGCGGGGTCGGCCTTGCGGCCGCGTTCTCGGGATCGCTCATCGGGTCCTCCGACAGAGGGCGCGTACGCATGAAGCGCCGCGTGCCCCCTCTGTCTGTGGACCTGAGAGATTCACGAAGCCGGCCGGCCCCGCTTACCCCTTCGGTGGGACCGCTTCTTCGCCGGTGAAGCGGCCCGCTTTCCAGAGACACATCGCCCCGCGGTCCGTTTGCCTGAGAGTTTCCGAGGCGCTTGCTCCTTCGGCGCCGGCGCGAGGCCGGACTCTCCCGCGGGGGTCGTCTGTGTACCGCAGCGATCGGCCTGCCGGCCGAACGGATTCCATCTTATCGACGCCGGAACCCGCGTCAACCGCGCCGAAGCCGGTGCCGGCGTCCCGGCTCAACCGCCCGGCGCGGAACCGGGCCGGGCGCGGCGAAGGGAGCGGTTGTAGTCGAGCTGCTCCCCGTCGAGCTGGAAGCCGACGAGGACGGTGAAGTCGGCGGCGCGCCTGTCGCCGGCCAGCGGCAGTTCGACGGAGATCTTCTCGCGGTGGCGCAGCGGGCCGCGCGCGGCCTGGAAATCGACCTCCACCGGGAAGATGCGCTTGGCGCCGGGATCGGGGCGCAGCTCGGGGATCGCGATGAAATAGGCGAACCGCGCCGTGCCGGTGCGGTCGGCGAGGCCGCGCCGGAGCGAGAAATCGACCGTGAAATCGAGCGTGGCCGCGCCCTTGCCGAGATCGCATTCCCCGTCGACATCGGCGATGCGGGCGTGCAGGACGGCGTCCGTCATCTCGCGCCCGGACCCGCCGGCGAACGCGGTCAGGCTGCGGGCGTATTCGAGGACATCGACCCGGGGGCAGATGCGCGGCGCCGGGCCGTCGCCGCCGCGGCTGCAGGCATGCACCGCGAACGCCGTGGCGGCCATCGCCAGCGCGGCCGCGGTCCGCCGGAGGAGCGGGGCGCGGCGCCGGCTGCGGGGGCGCGCCATCGCGGTCAGAGAGAGTTGTGCGTGCCGTCGCAGACCGGCGTGTTGGCCGTGCTCTTGCAGCCGCAGAACCAGACCGTCCGGTCGGCCTTTGCCTCGTACTGCGTCGGCGCAAGGCCGGTGCCCTTGTGCGACCCGTCGCAGAACGGCTGCGACTGGCTGCGCCCGCAGGCGCACCACCAGTAGTCCTTGCCCGCTTCGACGTCGACGCCGTAGGGCTCTTTCTGCGCGATAACCGGTTCCGCCATGGTCGAGGTTCCTGTCCAGATGCGATATGATACGTGTGGGAATACTCTAATGTTCCGGCCGCCAGGCCTCAAGGCGCCGCCGGAGACGGAGCCGCTGCCATGCAGGAAACGCCGAAGCTTCCGCTGAAAATCCTTCTCGCCGGGCCGCGCGGGTTCTGCGCCGGCGTCGAACGGGCGATCGAGATCGTCGAGCGGGCGATCGAGAAATACGGTCCGCCGGTCTATGTGCGCCACGAGATCGTGCACAACCGCTTCGTGGTCGAGACGCTGGAGAAAAAGGGCGCGGTGTTCGTCTCGGAGCTCGAGGAGGTGCCGGGCGGCGTCCCCGTCGTGTTCAGCGCCCACGGCGTTGCCCGGGCGGTGTTCTCCGAGGCGGACGAACGCAAACTGTTTTATCTCGACGCCACGTGCCCGCTGGTCACCAAGGTGCATGTCGACGCGCGGCGCCACGAGACCGAGGGGCGCCAGGTCATCCTGATCGGCCATGCCGGCCACCCGGAGGTTATCGGCACGATGGGCCAACTCCGCGAAGGCGAGATGCTGCTGGTCGAAAACGTCGAACAGGCCCGGACCGTGGAAGTCAGGGATCCCGAACGCCTGTCCTATGTCACCCAGACGACCCTCTCGGTCGACGAGGCCGAGGCCATCGTCCGGGTTCTCGCAGACCGTTTCCCCGCCATCGAGCCGCCGCGCAAGGAGGACATCTGCTACGCCACCACCAACCGGCAGGCGGCGGTCAAGGCGATTGCCCGGCGGTGCGACGCGCTTGCCGTGGTCGGGGCGCCCAACTCGTCGAACTCGGTGCGGCTTGCCGAGGTGGCGCGCGATGCAGGCTGCGAGAGGGCGTTCATGGTCCAGCGGGCGGGCGAACTCGATCTCGCCTCGCTGGACGGCGTCGCCACGCTCGGCCTGACCGCCGGCGCCTCGGCGCCGGAGATCCTGGTGCAGGAACTGATCGAACGCTGCCGCACCCGGTTCGAGGTGACGATCGAGGAAATTTCGCTGATCGAGGAGACCATGACGTTCAGCCTGCCGCGCGCGCTGACCGCCTGAGGCGGCGGCCGACGGCGGCATGGCGGTCTATACCGACGTTCCCGACGAAGCGCTCGATGCCTTCCTCGAGGCCTACGACATCGGCCGCGTCCTTGCCTGCAAGGGAATAGCCGAGGGTGTGGAGAACACCAATTACCTGCTCCACACCGAACGGGGGATGTTTATCCTCACCCTGTACGAGCGCCGGGTGGCGCCCGGCGACCTGCCCTTCTTTCTCGGGCTGATGGAACATCTGGCGGGGCGGGGCATCGCCTGCCCGACGCCGGTGCCGGGGCGCGACGGCGCCGCGCTGCGCGAACTCTGCGGCCGGCCGGCGGCGGTCGTCTCCTTCCTGAAGGGAATGTGTCCGCACCGGGTGACGCCCGGCCACTGCGCCGCCCTCGGCCGGGCGATGGCGGAGATGCACCGCGCCGGCGAGGACTATCCGGTGCGGCGCGAGAACGCGCTCGGTCCGCCCGGCTGGCGGCCGCTGTTCGAGACCTGCCGCGCCTCGGCGGACCGCATCGCCGCCGGGCTCGCCGGGGATATTGCCGCCGAACTCGATTTCGTCGACGAGAACTGGCCGGCCGGTGCGGCGCGCGGCGTCATCCACGCCGACCTCTTCCCGGACAACGTGTTCTTCCTCGGCGACTCCCTGTCGGGGATGATCGACTTCTACTTCGCGTGCAACGACTTCTACGCCTACGACCTCGCGGTCTGCCTCAACGCCTGGTGCTTCGAGGCGGACCTGAGCTTCAACATCACCAAGGCGCGCCGGATGATCGCCGCCTACCGTTCGGTGCGCGATCTGGGGGCGGACGAGACCGCGGCGCTTCCGCTGCTTGCCCGCGGCGCCGCGCTGCGCTTCCTGCTGACCCGGCTGCACGATGCGCTGTTTCCCGCGGGCAGCGTTCTGGTGCGCCCCAAGGATCCGTTGGAATACCTGCACAAGCTGCGCTTCCACCGGAACCTCGACGGCCCCGGCGCCTACGGGCTCGACGCATGAACACGGTCGACATCTTCACCGACGGTGCGTGCAGCGGAAACCCGGGACCCGGCGGGTGGGGGGTTCTCCTGCGCTGCGGGGCGGCGGAGAAGGAGCTCTGCGGCGGCGAGGAGCGGACCACCAACAACCGGATGGAACTGATGGCGGCGATCAAGGCGCTGGAGGCGCTGAAAGGCCCGGCGCAGGTGCGGCTCCACACCGACAGCACCTATCTCCGGGACGGCATCACGCGCTGGATCCACGGCTGGAAGGCCAACGGCTGGAAAACCGCGGCCGGAAAGCCGGTGAAGAACGTCGATCTGTGGCGGCGGCTCGACGCCGCCGCCGGGCGCGACATCGAATGGCGCTGGGTGAAGGGCCACGCCGGCCATCCCGACAACGAGCGCGCCGACCGGCTGGCGCGCAAGGGCCTCGTGCTGGCCCGCGGGGCCGGGGCGTAGCCGGCCCCGACCCGATCTGCGCCGGCCCGATCAGAGCTGGTCGAGAATGGTGCCGGCGTCGCTGACCTCGAAGCCGCCGCCCTCCTCGAGGTTGAGCCGGGCGACGACGCCGTCCTCGACGATCATCGAGTAGCGGCGCGAACGCACGCCGAGCCCGCGCGCGACGAGATCCAGTTCGACATCGAGCGCCCGGGCGAAATCGCCGCTGCCGTCGGCCAGCATCTGTACCCGGTCGTCGACGCCCCGGTCCTTGCCCCAGGCGTCCATGACGAAGACGTCGTTCACGGACACGCAGGCGATGGTATCCACGCCCTTCGCCCGGATCGCGTCGGCCTGCTCGACGAAGCCCGGCAGGTGCTTGGCGGAACAGGTCGGGGTGAACGCGCCCGGCACCGCGAAGATCACCACCTTCTTGCCGGAAAACAGGTCGTCGGTCGAAACCGACTCGGGGCCGTCCGGCCCCATCGCGGTCAGGGTTGCGGACGGAATCTTGCTGCCAACCTCGATTGCCATGTCAGACTTCTCTCCAGAGTTCGGTTATCCGCCGTCATACGCGTTCGGTGCCCGCGTGTCATCTGCCTGCCGCGTCGGGGCCGCGTTTTCCGGCCTGCCGTCCGCCGGCGCGCCGGCGGCGCGGTCGAGCGCTCCCAGCACGGCGCGCCGGGTCAGCAGTTCCGGCAGCGGCTCGCCGTCCGGCCGCGCCGGCCCGTAGACGGCGTTGAACGGTATGCCGTAGCGGCCGAAGGAGCGGAGATAGGCGGCGATGGCGTCGCTCGGCCGTGTCCAGTCGGCGACCATCGCCACCACCCCGTCGCCCGCCAGCCGTTGGCGCACCGGATCCGTGTCGAGGACCAGCGCCTTGTTGACCTGGCAGGTGATGCACCAGTCCGCGGTCACGTCGACGAAGACCACCGCGCCGCCGGCGACCGACCGGGCGATGGCCTGACGGTCGAACGGGGCCCAGTCCGCGGTCCGCGCCCCGACCGGCGCGGCGCCGGGGCCGGACCAGAGCGCGAGCGCCAGCGCGGCGGCGGCGGCGGCCGCACCGAGGCCGCGGCCGGTGCGGCCGCCCCGCGCCGCCTCGGGGCGGGCGAGGGCGAGGCCGGCCAGCAGCACCGTGAGCGCCGCACCGACCGCAACCGCGCGCCAGACTCCGAGCTGGACCGCGAGGACCGTCACCAGCCACGCGGCGGTTGCCAGCAGGAGGATCGCGAGGCCGCGCCGGAGCGTGGTCATCCACGGGCCGGGGCGCGGCAGCCGGGCGGCGAGGCCGGGGAAGCCGGCGGCGGCGAGATAGGGCAGCGCAAGCCCGATCCCGAGGCACAGGAACACCGCATAGATCTCGGCTGCGCCGCGCGACAGGGCGAAGCTTACCGCGGTGCCGAGGAACGGCGCCGAGCACGGGGTCGCCAACAGCGTCGCGAAGGCGCCGGTGAGGAAATGCCCGGCAACGCCGTGGCTGCGGCTGCCGGCGCCCGCCGCCGCGTCCGACACCGCGCCGGGCAGGCGAATCTCGAACAGCCCGAACAGGTTGGCGGCGAACAGGATGACGACCACCGCCATGAAGGCGAGAAAGACGGGCTGCTGGAACTGGATTCCCCAGCCCGCGGTCTCGCCGGCGAGGCGGAGGCCGGCGACGCCGGTGGCGAGAACCGCAAACGAGACCACGATCCCTGCCGCCGTGGCGAGAAAGCCGGTCCGCACCGTGCGCCGGTCGCCGCCGCCGTGACCGACCGCCGACAGCAGTTTTAGCGACAGCACCGGCAGCACGCAGGGCATCAGGTTGAGAATCAGCCCGCCGGCCACCGCGAGCAGGAGGACCGCCCATAGGCTGCCGCCGGCGGCCGGCGCCGCGGTCTGCGGGGCGAGGAGGGCCAGCACCTGTTCGGACGCGCGGTCGCCGTCGACCGCGATGAAACGAAGTTCGCGCCCGGCGAGGCTGGCCCCGCCCCCGGGCGGCGCGCGGGCGGCGATGCGGGCGAACGCAGTCTTCCCGTCGGCGCCGATGCGGTAGTCGGGCGCGCCGAAGGTCCAGCCGTCCGGCCCCTCGACATAGACATCCGGCCGCACCAGCGGCGCGTCCGCCGCGATCTCGACCTCGAGCGCTCCGGTGACCGGGGCGCCGACCGCCGTCGCGGCGGCGATTCGGATCGGGCGGTCGCCGCCGGTGCGGGGAACCCGGCTGGCGAAGCGCTCGATCAGCGACTCCTCGGCCGACAGGCCGTCGCCGCCGCCCGGCACCTCGAGCGCCAGCCGGACGAAGTAGGGAACGCAGACATCGTCGCAGGTGAGATACCGGAGCCCGACCTTGAGGGAGACCGGCCCGCCCGGCTCGGAGACGGTCGCTGCCACCGGAAGGACCACCTCGTCGCGGTAGCCGAGCGTATCGAGGCCGACGACCGAATACCGTTCCGGCGTCGGCCACGACAGCACCGCCCGGTCGAGGTTTGCGGATCCCGTCCAGTCGGGGCTGGGCGGAAAGCCGGCGTCCCCGGGTGACCGCCAGTAGATCTTCCAGCCCGGATTCATGCGGAAATGGATGCCGAGGCGGAGCGTCCGGCCGCCGCCGGCGTCCGACCCGGCGATCAGGCGCACCGCGCCGTGCTCGTTGGCCGACCAGCCGGACGCCGCCGCGCGCCCGTCAGCCGGCCACGCAGCAGCAGCCAGGGCCGCGAAGCCGACGGCGGCAAGCCATGCCCGGAAAGCGTATGTCACGTAACCTGCACCGTTACCGCTCGGGCCTAACCTGGGCTATACTTCGCGCGGCAGCCGGTGCGGCCGCATCGTTGTACAGCGTCGTATGCGGTAATATAGGAAGCCGGCGCGAAAAGTCCGGCGATGCGCCGTGGATATCCGGATTATCGTGCGCGGCGGATCGTGTCGGGGCGGACGCGCGGGTGCTGGCGGGAGGGCGTTGCATGAGTGGCGAAAACGGCGGCGAAGGCTATCTGACGGGCCAGCTCCTGGTCGCCATGCCGCAGATGGAGGATCCGCGTTTCGCCAGGTCGGTCGTCTATCTCTGCGCCCACACCGCCGAGGGCGCGATGGGCCTCGTGGTCAACAAGCTGATGGACAATATCAGCTTTCCCGACCTGCTCGACCAGCTCAACCTTTCGGGGGCGGAAGCGCCCGACGGAATCAGGGTCCATTTCGGCGGCCCGGTGGAGACCGGCCGGGGATTCGTGCTGCATTCGGCCGATTTCGTGCAGGATGCGACGCTGGTGATCGACGACGCCGTCGGGCTCACCGCCACCATCGATATCCTGAAGGCGATCGCCGCCGGCCAGGGGCCGCGGCACAGCCTGCTCGCGCTCGGCTACGCGGGCTGGGGGCCCGGGCAATTGGACGACGAAATACAGCGCAACGGATGGCTCTGCGTCCCGGCCGACGACGGGCTGATCTTCGGCGGCGGGCTGGACGACCGCTGGGAACGCGCGATCGGCAAGCTCGGCATCGACGCGAGCATGCTGTCGGGTTTCGCCGGCCGGGCCTGACGCGCGCTGCCTCAGGCGAGCGCCGCGGCGATCTCGTCGTAACCCGTCGCCGCGGCCGCGGGGCCGAGCGCCGCCACCGTCGGCCGGCCGCGGCGCAGCCGTTCGGAGATGCGGACCATCGCATCGCGGTCCACCCCGTCGACCGCCGCCGCGATTTCCTCCGTCGGCACCACCCGGCCGAAGATCAGCGTATGCCGCGCGATCTGTTCCGCCCGCGCCGCGGTGCTCTCCAGCGACATCAGGATCCCGGCCTTGATCTGCGCCCGCGCCCGCGCGATCTCGTCCTCCCCGGCCGCGCCGGCCGCGCTCCGCAGGTTGGCGCAAATGCGCTCGACGACTTCCGCCGCGGCCGCGGCGCCGGTTCCGGCATAGACGCCGAACAGGCCGCTGTCGGCGTAGCTCGAGGTGAAGCTGTAGATCGAATAGGCCAGCCCGCGCTCCTCGCGGATGTCCTGGAACAGGCGCGAGGACAGGCCGCCGCCGAGCGCGGTGGAGAACACCGCCAGCGGGTAGTAGTCGGGATCGCCGTACGGGATTCCCTCGAAGCCGAGGACGAGGTGAAGCTGTTCGAGCGCCCGGACCTCGCGGCAGTCGCCGCCGGCGTAAACGGCGGGCTCGGGCGCCGCCGCCGGGGCGGCATCGAGCCCGCCGAAGGCAGCCTCGACGCTGCGCACGAACCCGTCGTGCTCCACCTTCCCGGCCGCCGCCACCACGATCCGGCCGGCGGTGTAATGGCGGCGCATATAGTCGATCAGGGCGGCGCGTCCGATCGCATCCACCAGGTCGGGCGTGCCCAGCGTCGGCCGGCCGACCGGCTGGTCGGGAAAGGCGGTCGCCTGGAAGCGGTCGAACAGGACGTCCTCCGGCGTATCGTTGCTCTGGCCGATCTCGCTCAGGATGACCGCCCGTTCGCGCTCGAGTTCGCCCGGGTCGAGGGTGGCGTGCTGCAGGATGTCGGCGATGATGTCGAGCGCCAGCCCCTCGTCGCCGGCGAGCACGGTGGCGTGGAAGGCGGTGAGTTCGCGCGAGGTGTAGGCGTTGAGGTGCCCGCCGACCGATTCGATCTCCTCGGCGATGGCGCGCGCCGAACGCCGCCGCGTGCCCTTGAACGCCATGTGCTCGACCATGTGCGCGATGCCGTTGACCTCGGCCTGCTCATGCCGCGTGCCGACATCGATCCATGCGCCGAGCGAGACCGTCTCCACCGTCGCCATGCGGTGGGTGACGACCCGGACCCCGTTCGCCAGCCGCGCCGCGGCGACGCTCACGCCGGGCCTCCGCCGGCAAGCCGCTCGCGCACTAGGGCCTTGATCTCCGCCACATCGTTGGGCCGCGTCTCGATGCGCTCGGGCAGGTCCATCACCGCCGCCAGCCGCGCCGGCAGCGCCGGCCTGGTTCCGGCCGCCTCGGCCACCGCGTCGGGGAATTTCGCCGGGTGGGCGGTCGCCAGCGCGATCAGCGGGATGTCGGGCGACCGCCGCCTGGCGCGGCCGACGCGGTATCCGACCGCGGCGTGCGGATCGAGCAGGACATCGGCGCGGCGGAACACCTCGCCGATCGTCTCCCGGGTCTCGTCGTCGTCGCAGCGGTCGGCCGCGA
This sequence comes from Alphaproteobacteria bacterium, assembly GCA_965200535.1. GTDB lineage: Bacteria > Pseudomonadota > Alphaproteobacteria > MPNO01 > MPNO01 > MPNO01. The sequence goes on from CBDAUF010000001.1 coordinate 1,953,447, forward strand.
ACAGGCTGCGGATACGGGACATCGTCACCGCGGCGACCGTCATCTGGCCGGACTGGCGGAAGCGCTCCATGGCGCGGCGCACGGCGGCGCCGTCGCGGCGCACGAAGTCGTAGAGCAGGCGCTCGAAATTGCTCGACACCTGGATGTCCATGCTCGGGCTGATCGTCGGGGTCACGTCGCCGATGGTCATGGCTCCGGTCTCGAGGAAGCGCGCGAGGATATCGTTGCGGTTGGTGGCGATGACGAACTGGTCGACCGGCAGCCCCATGCGGCGGGCGGCGTAACCCGCGAACACGTTGCCGAAATTCCCCGTCGGAACCGAGAACGCGACCGGCCGGTGGGGCGCGCCGAGAGCGACCGCGGCGGTCATGTAGTAGACGCTCTGCGCGGCGATCCGCGCCCAGTTGATCGAGTTGACGGCGGTCAGCCGGCACTCGGAGCGAAAGCGGACATCGCCGAACATCGCCTTCACCAGGTCCTGGCAGTCGTCGAAGGTGCCCTCGACAGCGATGTTGTGGACATTGGCGGCGGCCACCGTCGTCATCTGCCGGCGCTGCACCTCGGACACCCGGCCCTTCGGATGCAGCACGAAGATCTCGATGCCGGAGCGCCCCCGGCAGGCCTCGATGGCGGCGGATCCGGTATCGCCCGAGGTCGCGGCGACGATCGTCACCTTTTCGCCGCGCAGGGCGAGCACGTGGTCGAACAGACGGCCGACGAGCTGCAGGGCGTAGTCCTTGAAGGCCAGCGTCGGGCCGTGGAACAGTTCCAGCAGCCAGTCGTTGGCGTCGATCTGGACCAGCGGGGCGACCGCGGCATGGCTGAAATCGGCGTAGGCTGCGGCGGCGATGCCGCCCAGCGCCGCCTCGTCGATGCCGGGCGCGGTGAACGGCGCCATCACGCGGGCGGCGACCTCGGGGTAGGTCAGGCCGGCGAAACCGGCCAGCGTCGCGGCGTCGAAGCGCGGCCACTCCTCCGGCAGGTAGAGGCCGCCGTCGGATGCGAGGCCGGACAGCAGCACCTCCTCGAAGTCCAGCGTCGGCGCCTCGCCCCGTGTGCTCACATAGCGCACCCGCGGCCCCCTTCCCTCGGTTCTCCCCGGTTGCCGGCATATAACGCCGCAAACAGCCCGCCGACAAACGGATATTGACCGAAGCCGCCGGCGGAGACCGCCGGCGTGCGCCGGTCGGCCATCGAAACGGCCTGCGGGCGCCCCCGAAGACGGGGCTCCGGCCGCACATCCTCATTTCGGCCTGCGCCGTTGCCGCTCGGGCGGGAACACGCGCGATTCCGCTTTGCCGTCTCGAACGCCGTCATGATTATGTGGTTCGCAACCAGCGAGAAAGAGTTTGCGGACCACGGAAATAATACATCCGCGAACGCTAGGTAGAAAAAGAGGATTCCGCCTTGCCGGTGCCTCTCTTGTAATATTTCACAACATGGCCATAACGTGGCCCCTCGAGTGCATTCAGTGTGTGCTCAACGTCAATATATCTTCCTATCTTGCTACTCCACCGGCCATCCGCAACCTGGCGAGCCGCGTGCGTCGGGGTTCCTTGCAACGCGTACAAGGCAATTTTGTCTACGCCTTCCTCAAAACTGGCATTTTCGCATTCGGTATACCGTAGAGATGAAAACATGATATCGAACGCATCGATACTGGCAGTTAGCGGACAATCGGATGGCCAATAGGCATCTGGATGAGGCCACCACCACCGGCTGTAATCACCGACCGCATGAGCGATGCAATTATATATCGGCGTTCTTTCACTCGTCTTGAAGTAATTGTGAGAGGCAATGTTTGGATAGTTGGGCGCTCTGAGCACAGGATCAGCCATAGCCTTCCCGTTCGGCCCATTGAAGCCAATGATCGCGCATTAGAATGATGTTCCCGCGGGCGTTGTCAGGCACCGGATTTTCTCTGGTTATGGCCTGTAGTGCAGTGAACCAGTGATTGGGCTCCCTTTCGAGCTCCCGGAAAATAAATGGCAATGCTCGGCGGCCGTTAGTAATAATTTGCAAATAAGCTGGATGAGTCACCATATCGTGCGTCGAAGACATATCCAACGTGTCGTCCAGCCATGCCGCCATTAGCCGTCGCATTTCCGCCGCAAGCCGATCCTGTTCGATTTGAGATTCGTAGAAATTCGCTGGTTGGTCTTCCCATGGCGTTGTTTGATAGGTCGCATCGTCGCTGTATACACCGAAAGACGATGATGCTACCGGCGGGATTGCTCTAAAGGCCTCATCCATGGGACTAGTCGTCCTTCTTCGAAGATGGCGCTGTCCTGGCGGAAGCCTGGTTTATTTTCTCTTCGAGCCACGACTTTAGACTTTTCGCGGTTTCGATTGTCAGAAAAACGTCCACTTCCATTTCGCGGACAAAACCGCCGAGAGAAACTGTCTCATTGCCGATTTCTCTGCCCAATTTGCCTTCTGGCGTGATCTCGTGAACAACGTGACGAGGGATTGACGGTCTTTCGCTGTAGAGCGCAAAATGTATGTGCCTGTTGGGGGTGATGGACCCAATGACCCCGTCGGCGCGGATCACTCGAAAATGAGGACTCTTCAGATAATCGAACGAGACTCGGCGACCGGCGTCGCCGTTGCCTCCGTTGGGGGGAGGATTCTCTGACATGCTCGTTCCCTTGGATTCTCGAAAGTCCATTATGGGCAACATATGAAGTCAAATCAAACGTCCAAAGGGTTACGCTTGCCATGACCGCCGGCCCGGGCAAGACCGCCCGGCGCGTGGAATACCTGCTGCGGATCATGGACGAGCGGGTTCCGAAGCCCGGTTTGCGTAGCCCCCGCAAGAAGCGAGCCGCAAATTTAATGCGACGCACTGCCCGGATTCGCCCCTCGTCACCGCCGGCGGACGATCCTATGCTCGGGCGGCGATGACCGGCCTCGACCGCAATGTGCTCAGCCTCGGCCTGTTCGGCGCCAACTGCTCCGGCGGGCTCGCCACCTCCACCTTTCCAGACCGCTGGGACGCGACCTGGGAGAACAACCTGGCGCTGGCCCGTATGGCGGACGATGCGGGCATGGACTTCATGCTGCCGCTGGGGCGCTGGATCGGCTACGGCGGCAAGACCAACCACAACGGTTCCAATTTCGAGACCCTGACCTGGGCTGCCGGCATCCTCGCCGCAACCCGGCGCATCATGGCCTTCGGCACCCTGCACGTGACCCTTGTCAACCCGGTCTTCGCCGCCAAGCAGATGGTCACCTGCCACCATATCGGCGGCGGACGGTTCGGGCTCAACATCGTCTGCGGCTGGTACCAGAAGGAATTCGACATGCTGGGCGTCGATCTCGGCGCCCACGACCGGCGCTACGATCTCGGGCAGGAGTGGCTCGACATCGTCAACCGGGTGTGGACCGAGGACGCGCCGTTCGACTTCGACGGCGCGTTCTACACCCTGCGCTCGACGGTGCTCGAACCCAAGCCGTTCGACCGGCGCCGCCCGATGCTGGTGAGCGCGGCGATGTCGCCGACCGGGCGCGCGTTCGCGCTGCGCAACGCCGACATGCTGTTCACCGTGGTCTGGGACCTCGACCGGCTGCCGGCGCAGGCGGCCGAGATCCGGGCGGACGCGCGCGCCCTCGGCCGCGATGTCGGGATCTTCACCAACGCCTATGTGGTGTGCCGCCCGACGCTCCGGGAGGCCGACGAATACCATCATCACTACGCCGTCGAGCACCGCGACGCCGAAGCGGTGGAGACGATGGTGGTCGAGCGCGGCTGGGACCGGCCGGGCATCCCGGAGGAGCGCCGGCAGCTCTTCCGGCTGCGCGCCGCCGGCGGCAACAGCGGTTTCCCCATCGTCGGCGATCCCGACCGGGTGGCGGAAACCATGCGGCGCCTGTCGGAGGGCGGGGTCACCGCGCTTGCCCTCGGCTTTCCCAACTATCTGCAGCATTTCCCGTATTTCCGCGACGAGGTCCTGCCGCGGCTCGAGCGGATGGGGCTCAGGACGCCCCCGGCGGCATCCGCCGCGCGCGGCTGACGGCGACGCCGGCGGCGAGCCGGACCTTGCGCGGCGCCGCCATCCAGATGCAGACGATCGAGACCAGCGACAGCGCGATGCAGAGCGCGAACGCCGGCGCGTAGCTTCCCGCGCGGTCGAAGATCGCCCCGGCGACCCACGGGCCGGCGCCGGCGCCGAGATTGCCGCCGACGCTGATGAAGCCGAACACCAGCGCGAAGCGCGGGCCGGAATAGATGTCGGCGGCGATGGTGCCGTAGAGCGCGCCCAGCCCGTAGCCGAGCAGACCCTGGGCGGCGACGATGACGTAGACTAGGGCGGGCGAGGGGGCAATGCCGAGCGCCAGCAGCGCCGCATAGCACAGCGCGAAACCCGACAGCGCGATGGTCCACGCCCATTCCCGGCCGATGCGGTCCGACAGCCCGCCGACCCCGATCTGCCCGAAGATGCCGCAGAACCCGACCAGCCCCAGGGCGAGCGCCGCGAAGTCGGGCGCGAACCCGACATCGAGGAGATAGCGGGTCTGGTGCACCTGTACCGCATACCAGGCGAACAGCCCGGAGAAATAGCCGGCCGTCACCCACCAGAAGCGGGCCCTCCGCACCGCCCGGCCGAGCGTCCAGTCGGTGTCGGCCCAGCGCCGGTCGACCACGGTGTCGGGCATGGCGCCCGCGGGCCGCGCGGCGCGTCGGCCGGCGCCGCGGCCGCGTCCGTCCGGCTGCAGCCCGACGGCGGCCGGATCCTTGCGCTGGGCGGCGATGTTGAGCGGGATGATGACCGCCACGAGCAGGACGGCGAGCGACAGGCAGGCGTGCCGCCAACCCTCGGTCTCGATGACCCGCTGCATCCACGGCAGGATGACGATGGCGCCGACGCCGACGCCGGAGAACGCGATGCCGGTGGCCAGCCCGCGGCGGCGGACGAACCAGGCGGGGATGAACATCGCGTGGCCGACATAGCTCATCGAGACCGCGAAGGTCACCGTCATGATCCCGAGGGTGAGGTAGAACCCGAGCGGGGTGGTCGCCAGGGTGGCGCAGGCGAGGCCGGCGGCGGTCATCGCGGCGCCGACCGGGATCACCAGACGCGGGCCGAAATGCGTCATCGCCAGCCCGATCGTCGGGACCAGCGCGACCGAGGCGGCGAAGCCGATCGAGAACGCGCCCGCGGTCACCCCGCGGTCCCAGCCGAACTCGTCCAGGATCGGCGGGAAGAGGAGCGAGAACGAGGTCCGCGCGCTGACCCCGATCGACATGGTGGTGAAGGCGACCGCGACCACCACCCAGCCGTAGTAGAATGGCAGCCGCGCGGCGAGGTAACGGGCCGACATTCAGGCCTGGACGACGGCGGGAACAGGGCGGCCGGCGCGGTTCTCGCGGATCGCCGCGGTCAGCAGGGCGGCGGCCAGCGCCAGCGCGAACGACACCAGCCACACCCAGTCGTAGCGCGCGAACATCTCGAACAGGCGGCCGCCGAGAAACGACCCCGCGGCCGCCCCGAGCGAATGCGCGGCGAAGATCAGCCCCATGGCGAAGCCCATGATGTGGCGCCCGATATGGCTGGCGACGAGGCTGGCGACGATCGGGAAGGTGGCGTAGTCGAAGCTGCCGAACAGCACCGCGAAGGCGAACAGGAGGGTCGAGCTTTCGCCGATCTGCAGCAGGATCAGGAAGGTCAGCGCGCGCATGAAGTAGATCGCGGCGAGCAGCGCCGGACGGTGGAGGCGGTCGGAGAGGTGGCCGAAGGCGATCATGCCGGCGAGGCTGAAGGCCGACATCACCCCGTAGGCGGCGGCGCCCTCGAGCGGCGGGAAACCGCAGGCAACGGCGTAGGGAATCAGGTGGATCTTGATCACCCCGGCGGTGGTGAAGCCGCAGATGGCAAACCCGCCGGCGAGCAGCCAGAAGGTCCGCTGCCGCGCGAGGCTGCCGAGGGCGGCGCGGAAACCGGCGCCGGAACCCGCGGCGGCAGCGGCCCGCCCGCCATCGCCACGCCTGCCAGCGCCCTGCCCGCCGCCGCCCGCGGCGCCTGCCGGCGGGCCGATCAGGAGGCAGACCGCGACCGCGGCGACGGCGATGGCGGCTGCTGCGATCAGCAGGCTGGTCCGCCAGCCGAACGCCGCGATCAGCAGCGCCAGCAGCGGCATCAGCGCGATCTGCCCGGCGGTGCTGCCGGAGACCGCAACGCCGGTGGCCAGCCCGAGGCCGCGGTCGAACCAGGCGGCCACCGTGGTCGAGACCAGCGACGGCGAGATGGCGGCGAAGCCGACGCCGCCGATGAAGCCGACGAACAGCACCAGCTGCCACGGTTCGCTCATCGCCGCCATGAGCCCGACCGCCAGCGCGGCGAGCGCCATGCCGACGGCGTAGACCGGCCGCGCGCCGCGGCGGTCGAGCATCATCCCGGCGACCGGGGCGACCAGCGCCATCGTCGTCAGCATCGCCGCGCCGGCGGTCGACACCAGGCCGTAGCTCCAGCCGAGATCGTCCTTGAGATAGGGCATCAGCAGGCCGAGCGAATTGCGCGCGGCGATCACGATGCCGAGCATCAGGAACAGCGCGCCGACGACCACCCAGCCCCTGCGGGCGGAGCGCGGCGCGGTCCCCGATGCGTGTCCTGCGGCCAAGGCGCCCCCCGTGCCGGCGACCCCCCGGACAGGCAGCGGCGATCGGGGGGCGCGGTTGCCGCGGGTTATAGGCCGGTTCGCCGCGCCGCCGCCAGACCGGGCCGCCCCCGCCGCGCCAGCGAAAAGCCTCCGTCTTGCGACGGAGGCCTGTTATCGCGGTGAAAGACCGTGGGACACCGAGCCCGCACGAAGGGTCGATTTGCTGCGAAAGGGAAATCGACCGCTTCTCGATTTGCTACACTCCCCAGATTAGCGGATCGCGACCGGAAATCAACGGGATAAGTGCGGTGCCCATCATCTTCGGCCTCGATATCGGTACCACATCGATCGGCTACGCCGTCATCGACCACGACACAGACCGCGCGGCCGGCACGATCCTGCGGCTCGGGGTGCGCATCTTCCCTGAGGCGCGCGATCCGAAGGGGAATCACTAAGAAACGTTGACGTCAAGAAACGGAAGTCAATAGAACGAAAAATGACAAGACCGATATCCAAAATTTGGCGTTTGGGCGCTGCATCCGTGACTGTTGGGGGCATCGTGTCGACAGCCATTGAGTTGGCAAATCGTGATAATCGAGATTTGTTTGTTGATATGGTCGGCTCCGTGATAAGTCTTCATGCGGTGTATTGGGGTCTGGTCGCGAGCTTCGGGAGTGTCTTGGTGTTTTTGAGTTGGCCAGCCTTGTTATGGATATGGAAAACTCCATCTCGAATAAAAAAAGATGCAGAAAAACGGGATTTACAAAAACAAAACGAGATAATCGGATATATGAGAACTGCGATAAAAGAACTCGAGGCAATTGAGAAAAACTTCACATCTCCTGAGCGTATCTCGGTCCTCTCTGAAACTCTCAGATATTTAGAATCAGAAGGGTTTCATGTCGACAATTCCGAGCGATCTAAGAGTAGTCGAATTATCCGCAATCGAATTTCATTTTTGATTCCGATAATCGAAATGCGTGGATTAGACGATGCCCGCGCGGAGTTGAATGCTCGGCGCGCGCAGAAGATTAAAGAAGGGTGTTGATATGACCGCTTCGCACATCCGCGCGATGGCATTTGAGGCAACGTTGGTAATGAGCCTTGGGGCGTTGGCTCACGGTCAGAACTAACTTCTCCCTATTCTTCCCTTCCTTGCAATAGAAATCAAATTGAAAAACAGCGCAAGTATTGCTTTGTTAGCGTGCGCCCCACGGTTTTGAAGGTGCGTCGATTGTCATGATGCGTGCCCTGCATTCAACGCCACTTTCATAAAAGCCGACATCCAGTCTCGCCTTCACAAATATGATGCGCGCCAGCTTCTCCGCCAGCTTCTCGTCACGAGACCCGCTTTTGAATCTGCTGTGAGAAAACCAGTGATCAATTCTATTGCGCATGAATATCTTTGTCATTTCTTGGTCGACTATGGGATATATACCAGCTAGTGCGCTTATAAAAGATTGGCGCATTTTGTTGCAGTTTTCGTGCGACGTTTTGTCGCGGAAATGAGACACGATAAGGCCGATTTCAATTTCATTGTCGTCCCAATCGTAACTTACCCAAGTCCACTGCCGTGCACCTTCGACATTTTTGGTTACTTCCTCTCCTGCCTCGTCGGCGGCTTCCCGGGCTCTCGTCATGCCACGGTCCCACAGCGTAAGAGGCTCGTTCATCAGCCAGCGTCCTATAGGCCCCGGTTCTGCACGTAAAGGCGTCACCAGAACGACTAATGCGATGACGATCAGAGCTTGTTTCAAGTCATTTCCTTCTGCTCCGCAGAGGTTAGGAAGGGGGCGACAGGCCGTCAAGAGAGGTGGCGACAAATGGCCACGCGAGACAGGGAAACGGGATCCCCGCCGAACCGAGAGAACGGGCATGGGCGGCTGAACGAGGATACCACCGGACAAGGTCTCGCCCCTCCCCGAGTACGCGCAGGCTGTGCGCTTGGCGCGGAGGACGCGGTCGGCCGAAAGTGAGTCGTCGAGAACGATCAGATCGACGATTGGGGCGACGGGGACGATGTCGATGGCGACAACCGGAACGGCAGACTATGGGGCGCGCGCCGGAAGCAATTGGAAGATATAATCCTGAATTTGTTTGGTTACTCTCAGTCATGATTCCGCTTCCGGCGGCCTTGCGCGCCGCCCGACCGCCCATCGTCCGGACTGTCCGATGCTGACGATTTCTGTCGAGGGGACCGATACCGAGGATGCTGCGGCTCTCGTCGCCGGGAGCGAGGCGGCGCTGCGGGCGGTCTATCCTCCGGAGGCCTGTTTCTCGCTCGCGGCGGACGAGCTGGCGGCCGCGGATGCGGTCTTTCTGGTCGCCCGGATCGGCGGCGCGGCGGCGGGGTGCGTCGCCCTCGTCCCGTGCCGCGGCTACGGCGAGGTCAAGCGGCTCTACGTGCCGCCGGGACGGCGCGGCCGCGGCGTCGCCCGCGCCCTGATGGCGCGCCTCGAGAGCGAGGCCGGCAGGCGCGGGCTCGCCGTCGTTAGGCTGGAGACCGGGGACCGGCTGGCGGCCGCGGTCGGGCTCTACGAATCTCTGGGCTACCGCCGGTGCGGGCCGTTCGGCGGCTACCGCGACCACCCGGCCAGCCTGTTCATGGAAAAGCGCCTCGGCTGACGCGGCCGCGCGCGGCGGGGACGGCGGGCGCTGCCGCTGCGCCCGGCGCGGAAGGGGCCGCCGCTGCGCGCGGCGGGGCCGGCGCGGCGCTGGACGGCCGGCGTTACTCCGCCGCTGCGCTGGCGCCCGGCCCCATCGAGGCGGCGAGGTCGTAGCGCTCCAGAATGTCGTCGACCAGGCCGGTCGCGCCCTGCCAGTCGTAGGTGCGGTAGGCGTGGCCGCGGGTGACGAACTGCGCGCCGGCGTAGAACATCTCGTACTGGGCGTGGCGCGAGGCGAACTCCGAGCCGATAGCGTCCCAGGCGAGCTTGAGAAACTTCACCCGCGCCTCCGGGTCCATCGCCGGCGACTGCTGGGTGCGGCCGATATACTCGGCGAGCGCCGGGTTGGCGAAATCCCGCGCCGAGGAGGGCAGCATGATCAGCGCGCCGCCGGCAAGCTCGCGCAGCTTGGTGATGAAGTCCGGATAGAGTTGCTGGGTCAGCACCTGGGCGGTGTACATCAGGTTGCGGTCGGGGACGTAGTGGCCGTGATATTCGCCGCCGCCCGCCTCCATGCCGTAGACCAGCCCCTTGACCATCGCCGCCTGGGCCGCGAGGTGGCCGAGCTGCTCGCGCACCGAGGGGATGGAGACGGTGCCGATGGTCTCGGTGATCTTGTGGGCGACGCCGACCAGGAACTGCATCTTCACCATCAGGCGGATCTGCGCCTGGTAGTTCTGCATGTAGTGGGCGTAGGTGTCGGAGAACTGGGCCCGCGCCATGTCGGTGTCGCGGTAGACGAAGACCCGCTCCCACGGCACCTTGACGTCGTCGAAATAGACCAGCGCGTCGTTCTCGTCGAAACGGGTCGACAGCGGATAGTCGTACTCCGACGTCACCGCCCCCTCGTAGGACCGCCGGGACAGCACCTTGACGCCCGCCTGCGCCATCGGCACGGCGAAGGATATGGCGTATTTCTCCTCGCCCGGGCGCAGCGGCTGGATGTTCGCGCACAGCACCTCGTTGGCCATGATCGAGCCGGTGCCCAGCATCTTCGCCCCGCGCACCGTGATGCCCTGCGAATCCTCGTCCACCACGCCGCAGGTCAGGAACTCCTCGCCCTGCTCGCCGGTGTCCTTCGACCGGTCGGCCTGCGGGTTGATGATGACGTAGGTCATGTAGATGTCGTTGTCGCGCGCCCAGGCGTAGTAGTCGAGCAGCGCCCTGGCGCGCGCCTCGCTGTGCCGGCGGAACAGGTGGATGCCCATCACCTGCCCGGCCATCGAGGAGGCGATGTGGTCGGGCGACCGGCCGAGCCAGCCGCCGGAAAGCCGCACCCAGGCGGCGATCGCGCGGCGCCGCTCGACCAGCTCCTGGTAGCTCACGGGAAGCTGCCAGGCGCGGTTGACCCGCTCGCCGCTGGTCGGCGAGACGAAGGTCATCAGCTCGAGATTCTCCGGCCGGCACTGGAAGTCGTAGAGGGCGCAGGCCGAGTCGACTGCGTTGCGGTAGGCCGGGTGGACGGTCACGTCGCCGACGCAGGCGCCGTCGAGATAGACCTCGCGGCCGTCCCTCAGGCTCTCGCGGTGTCTGGCCCCGTCCTTCGGCATCCCGTTCCTCCCCCGTGCGTGCGCCCGTCTGTGCGCCCAAGCGTGCGCCGGATATCCGCCGCGGCCATCATACCAGCTTCCGCCCGTTGCGGGAGAACCGGCGCCCCCCTAAGGTGCGGCCGGCCGCAGACCGCGCGGGAGGATGCGATGGAGCATGTCGAGGGAGGATTTCCGGAGCCGGGGCCGCTCTACCTGGCGCCGACCCGGTATGTCGATCACGACAATCCGGCGGTGCGCGACTTCGCGCTGTCCCGCAGCGAGGGGGCGGACACGCCGACGGCCCGCGCCGTGGCGCTGTTCTACGCCGTCCGCGACGAGATCCGCTACGACCCCTACACCATCTCCGACGACAGCGGGGACTACCGGGCGAGCCGCGTGCTGGCCGCCGGCGCCGCGTTCTGCGTGCCCAAGGCGATCCTCCTGGTCGCCTGCGCGCGGGCGGTCGGCATCCACGCCGGGCTCGGCCTGTCGGACGTGACCAACCATCTCTGCACCGAGCGCCTTCTGCGGCTGATGGGCGGGCGCAACCTGTTCATCCACCACGGCTACGTGGTGCTCCGCCTGGGCGGCCGCTGGGTCAAGGCGGCGGCCACCTTCAACCGCGAGCTGTGCGACAAGTTCGACGTCCTGCCGATCGAGTTCGACGGCACGGCGCACGCCCTGTTCCAGGAGTTCGACGGCCTCGGCCGGCGCCACATGGAATATGTCGCCGACCACGGCGTGTGGTCCGACTTCGACTTCGACCGGGTGATCGGCGATTTCCGCGCCGTCTATCCGGAGACGCTGTTCGCCGACTGCGCCGCGGAACGCGCCCGCAACGCGGCGCGCCAGGCCGCCCGCTTCGAGGACGAACGGCCGGTCGTCTGATCCCTCAGTCGGCCGCCGCCATGCCGCCGACGATCCTCTGGCCGACCGCCGGCACGCCGCCCTCCTCGCCCCAGCGCGGCGCGGATTCGATGTGGATGTCGAACTGGTCGAGCATCCGCATGCAGGACTGGTCGACCACGTCCTGCAGCGTCACCGGCCGGTTGTAGAACGCCGGCACCGGCGGGAAGATCACCGCGCCCAGCCGGCTGAGCCGGGCCAGGTTCTCGAGGTGGCCGGAATGGAGCGGCGTCTCGCGGATCGCCACCAGCAGCGTCCGGCGCTCCTTGAGCGCCACGTCGGCGGCGCGGCTGATCAGGTCGCCGGTGTTGCCCATGGCGACGTTCGACATGGTCTTGATCGAGCACGGCGCGATGATCATGCCGCGGGAATGGAACGAGCCGGACGAGATCGCCGCGCCGATGTTGCCCGGCTCGTGCACCTCGTGGGCCAGCCGGTTGATCTCGCCGATGTCGGCGTCGTGCTCCATCTTGAGGGTCAGCTTGGCCGACCGGCTCATCACCAGATGGATCTCGTGCCCGCCGGCCTCGCGCAGCATCTGCATCAGCCGCACCCCGTAGATGGTGCCGGTGGCGCCGGTGATGCCGACAACGATGCGCTCCATGAACGCCCCCTGGAAGCCGCGATCCGCTATAATCGCGCCGCCAATCTAGCGAACGGCGGACGGCGCGAAAAGGACGCTGCCGGGGAACCGCCGCAGACCGGGCTCTTGGAGGCGGGGAAACGTGCGCGGAGCGGACAGCGGCGGCGGCGGCGGGCCGCCGATCCCGAGGCGGGCATTCGCGGGCGGCTGCGCCGCGGCGCTGCTGCTCGCCGCCGCGCGCCCTGCCGCCGCCGGCCCGGCCGCCGGGGCCGCCCCCGCCGCGCCGCCGGCGCCCGTCGGGCCGCCCATCGACGGGGTGGAGCGGGAGGGGTCGTCCTGGCCGGCGATGATCGGCGCGGTGGCGCGCTACCGGGCGCGC